>NZ_VSDQ01000679.1:1102783-1406676 GCF_008085455.1 Seonamhaeicola marinus
CCCCTCTAAAAAGAGGGGAGTAAGGGGTGTGTTATTCTTCTAAAAGTGGTTTTTACACCTCCCTTACGCCCTCCTTGTTAGGAGGGAAACTGTTCTCTTTAAAAAGAGCCATTAAGTATAGAAAGTCGTTCCGAGCGAAGTGAAGGCATCTGTTAAATATAAGCTTAAGCTATTGATGATGAGATTACTTCGAAATGAGATTTCTCGTAATGACGTCTTGGGATTAAATTTTAGTCTCTAATACAACTAAAAATATTTAAATTCTAGTGCTTTTTTCTTTGGTAAAATTCTGAAACAATAATATATTTGCGCTCGGTTTTGGGAAGATACTCAAGCGGCCAACGAGGACAGACTGTAAATCTGTTGGTTTTTACCTTCGCAGGTTCGAATCCTGCTCTTCCCACTTAAAGCGAAAAGTCTGCACGAAAGTGCAGACTTTTTTTGTTTCAAAATATGCTGAAGTTTACTTCAAAACATGTTTTGAAACAAAAAATGTTTACTGCGATAGCAGTTAGACTTTACATTTTCAGGATTGGGTAAAAAGGATATTTAACCCTACTCTTCCCACAAAAAAGCAAGCTTAATAGCTTGCTTTTTTTATTATGTTTTTTGAGGTTTCGTTTAACGGTCTTGTGTATGATTTTGTTGCGTGTTTCAGCAACTAAATTAGCAAATACAAACCGAATAGAAAATCCGCAATGATTTTCATAAGTAGGCGAGTACTAGCAATGAATTATACACGTTGTTGTAGCTAGTGCTTTTAACTGTTTTCAATTCGGAAGAGTTTGTTATCTTCTGAGAGTTCTAATATAAAATTATCAGGATTATTTAATTCAACTGGTAATTTGTCTTTTAGTATTGATGCAACAAATTGAATGTCAGTTTCATTTACAAACTGAGCTATTTTAACTAATTGGTTATCGTGCATTAGCTCTTTCTTGTCATTCAATAGAAAATCCATACTTGGCATTTCTTCATTCCTAGCAAAAAGTATGTAAGCAATATCGAAACAAGAAATTTCTCCTTGTTTTTTACCAGAACTAAAATTTGTGTTGAAAGCTGAAAACTTATATAATCGTTGTCCTTTTCTATTTGTTACTTTCTCGTATTTCAATGCGTATTTCTCGTCATAAAGGTATTCAGAAACTGATGAGAAATATTTGTTGAATTTATTTAATTGAGTTTTTACTTTTTCTTCGAATTCATCAGAGAATAATGCTTCATCGATTTCTTTTAATTTATCATTATAAGAACTCAGATTGTCTTCAACTTGCTGTAGTTGTTGAATTGTATTTTCATATTCTCCTTTTAATCTGTACTTCTCAGTTAATTGGCTAATTAAAAGTTCTAATTCTTCAAATGAGTCACTTTTTGCAATAACCTTAGATAAGTTTGATTCTTGACCTAGCAACGTATCAAGTTGTTTATTTTTTTGCTCAAGTTTTTGTTCCAAATTAGGTAATTCATTATCGATAAACTTTGCTTTCTCTGTTATCATTTGATTATGGTAGTTCACCATATTTTCAAATGATTTTTGCAATTCTCCTAATATGTCTGTTGCTTGATTATATATTTGTTCAAGTTGTGGAAGGTCAATTTCCGATTTATTTGCTTCTAAATCATTTTTTGCTTCAATTATTAATTCCTTTCTAATATTTATTTTACTTATTTCGGAACTTAATTTGTTGATTTCATATTTAATTTGATTTAACTTGTTCAAATCAGAATCAAAATTTTCATTTAAGTTTAATTTAGACTTTTTGATATTTAATTCCTCAATATCATTTTCAATCAGAGAAAGTGTAGTTTCATAAGCAGATTTTGTTTGAAATTTTTCTAAACGTTTTCTGAAATTATCTTCTTGCCTAATATTTTGAATTATCTCCTGCTTTTGATTTCCATCATTAAACTCACAACCTAAAAGGTATAGATATAACGTTTCGTATTCAGCATCAGAAGTAAATTTATCCAGTGTTTTTAAGGTATTATTAATACTTAAGTCCTTATAACGAATGTTATGTGAAATGATTTGGCGAAAACTTGGTTTTTCTGCTACTAGATTTGGAAAAAATAATTCTTTTAGTTCATCTTCAAATTCCTCATCAGTATATGCTTGACCATTTATTCTTCTGATAACTGTTTTTCTTGAACTAAGGAAATTGCGTTCTATTACTACGTCATTTTCTTCTGTTGAATTTAAAGATTCGGATAAAGTAAGCACTACTAAAACTTCGTTGTCGATTAGAAAGTTTTTTACTAGAGAATATACTTCTTTTGGGTTTTCTGGGTCTTGCCAAACATTATTTTTGTTAGCTCCAAAGCAGAAGTCAATTAGTTTTAAAACAGTTGTTTTTCCAATGTTATTCCCTGTAATGCTTTCTTCACTCTCATCTACGATTAAGTTAATTCCATTACGAAATGCAATTTCACGAATTACTGAGGAATTCTTAATATTTATTATTTGAAGTGATTTTAAGAACATAATTTTACTTCCCCTTTATTTAATTCAGCTACATTAATTATATAAAGCCAATCTAGGCATAAAATATAAACTGGAAATGACATTTTTTTATTTTCAATTACTTTTTGATATAAATCGATCATATCTAGTTTATTAAACTCTAGTAAAGTTTTTAAAACAAGAGAAGCATTAAAATAGATGCTGTTTTCTGGATGAACATTATCAGGTAGTAACATATTTGTAATCTTTAGGGTTCTCAAAAATTTTACATCTGATAAACGCATCAACAACTAAAATATCAATACACAATTCAATTTCGTCAATAGGGATATTGTTTAGATTATTGCTAATTAAAACCTTGTTTTTAATGTTTTCTATAGTATTAAAAAAGATATCATCTTTATTTTCCGTTTTTTTTAATTTTCGGTATTCCTTTTTTATCGAATTTAGAACAGAGTTACTTTTATTTGCACCTAATAAATCAAATTCTGCGTATTTTTCATCTACTTTTTTATAATAGATGCAAAATTCTTCAATTACTTCTCTAGCATCATCAAGTTCATTAAATTGAATTTTTCTTTCAATTTCAAAACTATTTGAATTATCGTCTAAATGAGTATCATCCCATTTTTCAAGAGATAAAATATTTATTATTGTTGCTAAATTGCTATCTAATTTTACAATATCAATTTCACCGCCTAATTCATCTTTTATAAATTCATAAAGCTCTCTTTGAGTTTTTATGTTCTCTGTGAGAATATAATTTAAAACCGTTTTTATATCGAAGATATCATTCTTAGGGTCAAAACTCACTGAATGAGGATTTGAGAATGTTTTAGTTCTTAAATCTGTTGCGTCTATTGAAATTGAAATAAACTTAAAACTATAGTCATTATATTTTTTGAAAATATCTTTTGATAAAGTAGATTCAATTTTTTGTTTAGTACAAGTAGCTGATACTTGAAAAATTATTTTGTTTTTATGGTCTATTAAATCAATAGCCTCAACATTTTGAGCGCTACTATTTAGATTAATCAGTTCATAGCCATATAATAAATTGAAAAAATGTAGATAGAAATTTTCTGAATGTAAGTGAAGATTAAGAATATTTAATTTACCTTTTGTTTGAATGCGATGAGCAAGTGTATGAATTTTTTCATCTATATATTCAAAATATTTGCTTCTATTCATTCTGTTTTAAGTTTTTTCAAAGATAATTATTAATTTATCCTATCATTCAATTTTGAGTTCTGTTTTTCCTCATTAGCTACAATGCAAAGATAAAGTTCCGTTTCAATGAACTTTGTCAGTAATTAAACGAATGTAATATAAAAAGACTACAAATTAAATATTTTTGTAATAAAAAAAATCTAAAAATATAGTCTTGTTTTGATAAGTAAATAGTAATAAATACTACTCCTCACACTTTTCAAGCCCTTGCTTTATAGAATTAAAAACAGGATGATCTTCTTCAAAAGCCTTTTCAAAGTAGGTTTTAGAGGTATTAAAATAGTCTTTAGCGGTTGCCTTTTTACCTAAGTTTAAATACGTTCTAGCTAGGTAAAAGTTGAGGTTGCCTGTAATGGTGTTGTTCTCTTTAAATTTTGAGAAAAGGCTATTGTAATATGCTATAAGTAGGTCTTCTTTTTTGTATTCGATATATATTTCTTCTAGGTCATTGTAAATGGTTGGGTTTTCTGGAGCTAAATCAAAAAAGTACTGTGTAGTTTCAGGTAATTTTGGGCTATTACTTTTTATATGAGCATAGAGAATTAGTTTAATGTTGTAGTAGTTGTTAGGGTCTATTTTATCTGCCTCTTCGTAATATTTCAATGCATTTTGGTCGTCTTCTAGTTCAGAATAAATTTGCCCAATCATTCTTGCGGCATCACTTTTATAAGTGGTGTCTTCGTATAAATCTAAAGCGTTTTTCGCATATTTTAAGGCGTTTTGACGGTCGTCATTAAAAAGATAGGCATAGGCCAAATTGTAATGCGAACTAGCATGAGCACTGTTCATTTCAATAGACTTTAAAAAATAGGGAATACTCTCTTTATCATGCTCCTGAACCAAGTTTGTATAACCCAAAACGTAATAAGATAGGAAATCGGCACAACCACCTTCAACAGTTTTCTCAAAATTGGTTTTCATGAGTTGTATTTGCTCCTCACTACTTTTAACCCAATTATCGGAATATCTCAAATGCGCATCATAGTAATAATCGCCAAGGCCTTTGTATAATTTACAGTTGTTAGGGTGCATTTTTATAAGCCTGTTTAAAAGGCTATCCACCTGAAAGACTTGCATACCAAAAGAGCCATCTTTTCCTCTGTAATCCATAATATCTTCATGAGGCTCCAAGTCTTTGAGCGCAAACATTTGGTGCATTAAGCTTGTGGTAAAGTAGTTTAAAAGAATGTCTTCTTTAAGGAGAACCACGTTGGGTTTGTCGTTTGTTGGATCAAATTTGTCCAATAATTTAAAAGCAGATTCATACTTTTTATTTTCTATAAGTTGCTTGGCTTCTTTGAGTGTTTCGGTTTCCGTTTGTGCTATAACAGACAGAGAAAACAATGTAAAAAGGAAATAGGTATAAAGCTTTAAATAGGACATAGGTTAAGGTGTTTATTGCTGGTATACTTAATACATACGCTGAAAAACGAATATTGTGAAAATTAGTACAATTAAAACGAATAACAAACAAAAAAGCAGGCTAATTTTAGCCTGCTTTTTTATACTTAAATCATAAGTACATTCTTAACAACACCCGCTTTGAGGGTCGCAACATGCATTTTGTAATTCCGATAGTTTTATTTTAGGCTTTTGTGTTTTTGCACTTGGTTTTTCGGCATACACGGTAACACTAAAAATACCAACACCGCTTTGGTTAAAGTTGTTACGTTCTTCTTCAGAAAGGTATTTGCTTAAAATATCATCTGGTATAACAATTGGCTTTTCTTTTTGCAGGGTAATGTTGGCAAATCCTTGGTCTTTTATATGTTGTAAATAATCACTTTTTTGAATGGCGCCTGCTACACAACCAGCATACATTTCAGCATCTTGCTTTAAGGCATCTGGTAAATCACCCACCAACACCACATCAGAAATACTAAAGTGACCTCCAGGTTTTAAAACTCTAAAAATTTCGGCAATAACCTTTTGTTTGTTGGGAACCAAATTAAGAACGCAGTTACTTACAATAACGTCTGCTACATTGGCATTAACCGGCATATTATCAATATCACCTTCTCTAAACTCTACGTTGTTGTAACCTAGTTTTTCGGCATTGGTACGTGCCTTTTCAATCATAATAGGCGTAAAGTCTATACCAATAACTTTACCTTCAGCTCCAGTTTCATGTCTTGCCACAAAACAATCGTTACCAGCGCCAGAACCTAAATCTATAACGGTGTCGCCAGTTTTAATTTGCGCAAAAGTTGTTGGAAGCCCGCAACCTAAACCAAGATCTGCATCTTCAACGTAGCCGTCGGTTTCAGAGTAATCGTCCATCATAATATTATACACCTTGTTAGATGGGGTAGTGGCACCGCAACACGATGAGGCGTTTTCTGCTTTACCTTGTTCCGCTATTTTAGCATACCGTTCTTTTACAATGTCTTTTAATTCTTGCTCTTTCGAAGTCATACGATATATTCTTTTATTGTTATTTTGCGATTAATGAATTTAAATTTTTTTTAACAACAGCTGTTTTTGGAAACATCAAGATTTAAAAAGGCGGATAACGTTGTTTTCATTGCCGCCCAATTCTCTTGGTTTATACAATAGCAAACGCTGGTGCCTTCAATATTACCTTGAATTAAACCAACGTTTTTTAATTCCTTTAAATGTTGTGAAATGGTGGGTTGCGCTAAACCAATAACGTCTACTAAATCTCCGCAAATACAAGTGTCTATATGAAACAAATGCTGAAGAATAGCCACACGAGCAGGGTGCCCAAGTACTTTGGCAATTTTAGCAATGTCGTTTTGTTCTGCCGTAAATTTTTCAGATTTGGTTACGCCCATAAGTATAATTCTCAGTATCAATCGTAAAATTACGATTAATACTGAGAATGACCAAAGATTTAACTAAAGAATATGTATCTGTGTCTTTAACTTTGTCGTGCTGAATTTAGTTCAGCATCTACACATAAATGAGAACCTTCAATACCAAAACACGTTTGGTACGAGCGAGTTCAGGTTGACAGGATCTGTAAAGATACAATTGACTTTAATTATTAAAGCTTATGCATAAAGCTTCTAATTTTTTCAATAATGGCATTACCATCTTCCTCTAAAGCAAAATGCCCTGTGTCGTAAATATTGTAATCTATGTTTTTTACATCTTTTTTATAGGCTGCCGCACCGCTTTCTGGAAAATAAGCATCGTTTTTACCCCAAACAATGAGTAATGGTGGTTGATTATCTCTTAAGTATTGTTGCCACTTTGGATAGAGTTTTACGTTGTTTTGATAGTCGTAAAATAAATCGATATTGACCGCATGTGCTCCTGGTCTTGAAAGTCTTAAGTAGTCTAAATGCCAAGTGTCTGGATTTACAAGTTCCGGATTTCGGGTACCGTGAGTGTATTGCCACTTTAAACTTTCTAATGAAAATATTGGTAACAGGGCGTCTTCAGTTGCTTTAGTTCTGTTGTGCCAAAACTCTTTAATCTTTGCCCAAGCGTTGCTTAAACCTTCTTCGTAAGCATTACCATTCTGACTAATAATTGCAGTGACACGTTCTGGGTGTGCGGTTGCAATTCTAAATCCTACTGGTGCACCATAATCTTGAACCATTAGCGCATATTGTTGTATGCCTTTGAGTTCTAAAAGTGTGTTAATGGTGTTGGCAATATTATCAAAGGTGTATTCATACGCTTCTGCCGAAGGGAAATCGCTATTACCAAAACCAGGATAATCTGGAGCAATTAAATGAAATTCATCTGATAACTGATTTAAAACCTTTCTGTATTGGTGTGAAGATGAAGGAAACCCATGCAATAAAACAATGGTTGGATTGTTAGTGTTTCCTGCTTCTCTATAGGCTATGTTTACACCGTTAACATCTAAAGATTTGTACTGTATTGGGGTCATGGTTGTGTTGTTTAAAGCGTTCGCTTGCGTTGCACTTCCTAAGGCAAAAAGGAAAAGGAAGGTTAAATTAAATACTGTGTTTTTCATGATTTTAAAGTTTTCTATCGGATTCATTTATGGCTACATCATTAATGCTGGCGTAGCGTTTTTGCATTAAGCCGTTGGCATCAAACTCCCAGTTCTCATTACCGTAAGCTCTAAACCATTGGTTGTTTTCGTTTCTGTACTCGTACTCAAACCTTACCGCAATTCTGTTATCGGAAAAGGCCCAAAGTTCTTTCTTAAGTTTATAGTCTAATTCGGTTTGCCATTTGTTAGCTAAAAAGGTTTGTACAGCGTCTCTTCCGTTAATAAATTGATCGCGATTACGCCATTCGGTATCCACGGTATAAGCTTTAGATACTTTTACAGGATCTTTACTGTTCCAGGCATCTTCCGCCATTTGAATTTTTTGTTGTGCTGTCTCCTTGTTAAAAGGCGGTAGGGGATGTTTTATTTCCATAGTTATTAATTATTTGTTACCGAATATTCGGTAAAGTAATAGGTCAAAAATTTTATTGTCTCGACTCTAAGGTTTCTATTTGTTTTTCTAAAAGGTTTATTTTTTGTCTAAGAAATTGAAGTTTAGGATCCATATCTTCTAGTGTATAACGCTCTTTGATGTGCTGCGGACAATTGGCATTCCATGCTGTTACTTTAATTTTTATGATGCGCTCTATAGGCACATTGTATTCTGGATCTTTTACCAATTCTATGAGATCATCTGTAGCGGGAACGATACGTGCTTCGCCCCAAATTTTAATTCTTGTTCTGTTAGGATAATCCATTAAAAACAAATGTACTTTAGGGTTATCGTCAAAATTTCCTGTGGAAATGTATTGCCTATTACCCGAAAAATCAGCAAAGGCTAAATGCCTATCGTCCACAACTTTTAAAAAGCCTTTTGGTCCGCCACGATGCTGAATATAAGGTTGTCCTTCGGCGTTGGCAGAGGCCATATAAAAGGAATCGCGTTCTTTTATAAACCCCTTAAGTTGCTCGGAGATGGTATTGTCCCAATCGCGCTTTTTGGCCATATTTTCGTAAATTCTTCGGGAACCATTTTCTTCCTGACGTTTTTTAACAGCATCACTAAAGGCAATATCACTTATATATGTTTTTTCCATAATTTGAAGGTTTTGTGGTCTGCGGATTATAAACTTTGAATTTGTCGCACCATTTGGTTGGCAAATCCCCATTCGTTATCGTACCACGCAAGAATTTTAACAAGGTCGCCATCTACAACTTTAGTCATTTCTAAGTCTACAATTGAAGCATGCGGGTCTTTAATAATATCACTAGAAACGATTGGGCTATAGGTAGCTTTAAGTACACCTTTGTATTGAGACGTTTGAGCTTCTTCTTCTAGAATAGCATTGATGTCTTCTACAGTTGTTTTTTTGCTAGTTACCAAAGTAATGTCCGAAACAGAACCCACGGCCACTGGAACTCTAATGGCCATACCATCAAACTTATCTTTAAATAATGGTAGTGCCTTTGTTGTTGCGGTTGCGGCTCCTGTTGTTGTTGGTATAAGGTTATTAATTCCAGAACGTCCCATACGCATTTTTTTTGAAGGCGCATCTACCATTTTGTTCGATGCCGTATTAGCGTGAATGGTGGTCATAATAGCCTTTTCGATACCGATACGTCTGCCTAAAATTTCCATTACTGGGCTAATGTTATTGGTGGTACAGCTAGCACATGAAAATATGGTACTTTGTCCGTCTTTAGTATTTACACCATGTACAACGGTTGGAACATCTGCACTAGATGTTGGCCCCGAAATAATAACGGTTTTAGCACCTGCATCTACATGCTTTTGAGCGTCTTCTTGTTTTGTAAATACGCCCGTGCTTTCAATAACAATGTCTACACCTAATTGTTTCCAAGGTAAATCTGAAGGATTGCGTTCTTGGTAAAACGGAATGGTCTTACCATCTACCACAAGACTGTTTTCTGTAACATCTACGTCTTTTTCAAATGTACCATGAACGCTATCATGCTTTAATAAATAGGCAATGTTATCTATTGGCGCTATATCATTAATAGCTACAACTTCAATTTCTGGAGTGTCTGAAATAATTTTTAAAGTGGCGCGACCGATGCGCCCCATTCCATTAATGGCTACTTTTTTCATAATGTTGTGTTTAAATTAGTTTTATTACCGAACGTTTGGTAAAATTAGTATTAAAATTTTTTAAGGGTTTAAATATTTGTCTTCTATGTTTTTAATGGTATTTAGAAAAATACTATAATCATTCAATCCTTTAGAAACAACTAAAGATCCTTGTATGTTTATCAAGGTATTTACAGCTTCTGCTTTTGCATCACTCTTCGAAAAATTTAATTCTTCTGCAATTTGGGTGAATGCATTAATCCACTTATTCATGCCAGTTTGTATGTGACTTTCAAAAAGGTATAAACTGTCTTCCATAGATAAGGCTCTTAGAATACATGTGTTTTTACCATCATTGTATAAAGTTTTAATCTGTGTAAGCGCTTCCTTTAGTCTTACCTCCGGAGGAAAACTTTCAGAATTTAAAAGCGGCTTAAAAACTTTTTGATCAGCCCAAGTACTTACATGCCCCAAAACAGCTTCTGCCATTTCTTGTTTTCCGCTAGGAAAGCGGTGGTACAAACTTGCTTTTTTAAGACCTGTAGCATCCGCCAACTCCTTAAGACTAGCACCTTCATAACCTCTTGCGCGAAACACTTGGGTTAAGCCTACTAAAATATCATCTTCTAAAACTTTCTGTGGTCTCATGGTACAAATATATATAAATTTATTTAATTACCGAACAATCGGTAAAATATTGAAATTTGTCCCAATTTAGATGAAGACCTTACAAGAAACTTTTCAAATAATAAATACTAATGTCCTTAATACGTAATTTTTTTCTAGAGGGTTGTCATTCAGATACTACCAAAAACAAAATACATTTTGTTTGAAGGTATAAAGCGTAGCTTTTGAGGAAGAATCTTAAAATCATTAGATTTCTCGTCACTCGTACCTCGTTCTGTCGAAATGATAAACTATATTTTTAATGGATTAATAATTGATTTTGTTATAAATAAATCGGATTCAGATTAATTTGCGACCGAAGGAACATCCTTCACTGCACTAAAGTAAACCCAAGTAATAAATAGAATTTGCAGAGGTATTCTAAAGAATAAATAGCTTAGACCTTTACCGTTTAATGTGGCTTTTTGAAAATCTACTTGCTGCATGGCGCCATAAATATTGGCAGGAATAATTAAAATGAAGAATACAACTAATAACCATCCTGTACGTACGCGATATTGCGGAATTAAAAGTCCGACAGCAGCTACTAATTCCATAATACCGGTAAGGTGTACTATTTGCTTTTTTAATGGAATGAAATCGGGTAACATCATGGCCATGCCATCATCGTAGATAAAATGTCCGATTGACGTAAATACGAGCATAACCGCCATTCCTATTCTTGCTGAAGCGGCTACATTAAAATTTCCTTGTGCTATTTTGTAGTAACCAATTGCAATTAATGTTACTACAACTAAAACTGTTAGTGGTTTCATGTTTTTCTTTTTTGCAAAGTTGAAGAAAGTTGCCTTTGCAAACAATGAACCTGGGTTAAGTAATGCGCTTTCTAATGCGGCTTAATGCTTGTGGGGTTACCCCGATGTATGAAGCAATGTATTTTAAAGGAATGTCTTTAATAACATTTGGGCGTTTTTTAAACAAAGCTAAGTAACGCTCTTCGGCGCTTTCATTTAAAAACGATTGTTCTCGTTCCGATTTTAGTAAAAAAAGATTTTCAGCAGCTAATCTCCCGATGGTATTACCCACTTTAGTTTGTTTATAAACGTCATTTAAATCAGCATGACTAATACGCCAAAGTTTGGTAGGCGCAAGCGTTTCAATTTGGTACGTGCTAGGTGTTCTATTTAAGAAGGAATCGTAGGCACTTATAAACTGGTTTTCAAAAGCAAAAGCAAAAGTTAAATCGTTTTCAATTTTTGGAATAAAATAGCGTACAGAACCCTCGGTAATAAAGTACAGGTAGTTTTCAACTTTTCCTTTTTGAGTAATGACCTCTTTTTTAGGATGCGTACTTTCTAAAAGTTTAGAGGAAAATATTGCCCAATCTTCATCTCCAATGTCTACTAGTGTTTTAAAATAGTCTCTGATCTGCTGCATGTTTTTTGGGCATTTTAAGCTTAAAACAAGGTAATTGTTTTTCTATAAAAAAACAAAAGCCCTCTACAAAGAGGGCTTCAAACAAATGGATAAATCAACACTAAAACTTACCATTGTCATTTTTCCATTCGTTCTTAGGAAGAATTGTTTCAATAACATCCCAATGTTCAACTATTTTGCCGTTTTCTACTCTAAATAAATCGTAGTAAGAGGTATGGTCACCTTTTCCAAACTTTCCTTCGCTCACTGTTAGTACAAAGTTACCTTCGCCTAATACTTTGTGAACTTTATCATACTGCATTACCAAACCATTATCTGCAAAGTATTTTAAAGCTGCACCTAAGCCATCTAATCCGTCTGCTACAGCAGAATTGTGTTGTATGTATTTTTCTGGGCTTATGTAATCTGTAATTTTATCTGATTTTCCGTTTAAAAGTACGTCCGTAACAAAACCTTCAACTAAAGCTTTATTTTCAGCAGTTTTATCTAAATCTGCAATTGTTGTAGCACCATCAAATTGTGTTCTTCCACTTGGATTTGGAGGTGTAATAGCGCTTAAATTGTCCCAGTGCTCAACAATTTTACCATCTTCAAATCTAAAAATATCGAAGGCTGCTTTAGGGCCAAAGAAATCATACTCGTTATGTAAAAAAACATAATCACCATCCTGAAAAGCACGAACTACTTTTGCTTTAAAGCCACCTTCTGGTGCGTTTGCTACTACTTTTCCGAAACCTTCTAAACCATCTTCAACTGCTAAATTGTGCTGAATGTATTTGTTTGGGTTTATATAGCCTACAGGTTCGTGAGCGCCTGTTTCTAAGCTTTCTATTAATGCTATTGCCTTGTCTTTGTTAGATAATTCCATTTTTTGTTCTGTTTTTGGAGTTGATTCAATTTGTTCTGTTGTTTCTACTTTTTTGTTTTGGTTATTACATGCGGTTAATAATACTGTAATAACTAGTAGACTTAATTTTAGTGTTGATTTCATCTTTTCTTAGTTTTTAATGACACTGCAAAGATGCGACTCAAACAAGGTAAAAGTGCTATAATAAAAGGTCTTTAGACTGTAAAAATGGGAAATTATTTGTTTTTTGTTCTAAAAGCTTCTGGTGTGAAATTAGTCTGCCTTTTAAAGTATTTGTAGAAGTTGGTAGTTTCTTCAAACCCCGATACATAGGCTATTTCTTTGATGTTTAGAGTGGTGTTTATAAGCAGGCGCTTAATCTGTTTTGTAGCAATATCATCAATAAAGTCTTTGGTAGATTTGTGAATAATGCTTTTAGTGATGTTATTAAGCGTTTTAGTGCTTTTAGCTAGTTGATTGGCGTAATAATTTACTTTTTTATGTTGTAACGCATGTGTTTCTACCAAGTTTTGAAGTCGTACAAAATCGTTTAAATGTTTTTTTTCAGAGGAAACCGTATCGTTTTGGTACTTCATTCTGAAAAGCTTAGCCAATAGAATATGGAGTTCGCTTCTTATGATGCCAAGGCTGTAGGTGTCATTTATGTTGAAGTATTCGGTTTTTAAGCGGTGCACAATAGCCAAGATATCTTTAAATGCATCTGGCTTTAGGGCAATCTTTGGTTTTCCTAATAATTCATTGAATAGTTGTAATGACTTTAATGCCTCTAATTTTTCTAGATAACTTACTAAAAAATCGTCGGTAAAAAGAAGCACAGATCCTTTAACCGATGCATCAAAATGAAACTTGTGAATTTGATCTTTTCTTATCGTTATAATATCTCCTGTAGTGTACTTGTAGGTGGTAAAATCTATGGTGTGTTTTCCAGTACCTTCTTCAATAATAAGGAGTAAATAGAATTCAACCAAATGAAAATCAAACGGAGAGTGGTCTAAGTCCTTTCGCCTAAAAAGCGACTCTAAGGTAATAATGTCGAATCCAGATTTTGTATTCTGACTATTCTTAAACTTTATGTGTTCTGGGTTGAGCATTACAGATTAAAAGTAGAAAATAGTTTTTCAAATACAACTGTATAAATAAAAAAAAAGACAGCCCTTTGGACCGCCTTTTTTAGAACGCTATTAATTCTATTTAGGGAATTAATCTCTTAAAACGTGAATAACACCACTAATGGTATGTGGGTTTCCGTTGTAATCTTCATAAGAACCACTAAAATTAATGTCTATATATTCACCAACATTACCTAAAGCAGTTACATTATATATTATGTTATTGTTGTTTTGCGAAATGCCAATGCATTCGCCAATGTTAATACCAGTATCACCTTCTGATTGGAAATCTAAATTATCGTATGCACCCGTATGCGGAGCATTATCTAGAACTCCAAATAAATAGAAGCAATTGTTACCATCTGATGTGCCAGCTTCTCTTTGTCCAGAAATCGTTAAGTTATTATCACTATTACCTCCGGTAGCCATAAAGCTTGCTTGAATATTGGTTGCAATTAATACATCTTCACCAGAATCATCATCAATATTATACTGAATAAATTCGGTTACGGCATTACAAGACATTAGGTTCCCCAAGTTTGTTTCAGGCGTGCTAAATGTATAATTTATTTGTCCCGTAGTTTGTAAGTTGCCCGTATCTATAGCTTCGATTGAAAAATTATCTGAAGTACTACAACGCAACATGTTAATTTCGAAAACACCGTCTTCAACAGTATCAAAGAATTGCTGATCGCCATAGGTTAAAATAACGTAGCCATCTGTAATTAGGTTTTCATTACAATCTGTAAAAGTACCTGTAACCGTTTCATGAACAATATTGGATGATTCTTCAACAATAATAGCTAAGGCGTCATCTGAGTTAAAAGGTCCAATAGTGCTTGTGAAAATTACATTTGATCCACAGATGGCAAAATCATAAACGTTAACTTCTAGAGTTTCGCCACTTGGTACTAATCCGCAAACTTCACCTAATTCGTTTGTATAACCGTTACGTGTTCCAAAAGTTGTACTAGTAATGGTAACTTGGGTATTTGCAAAAGGTGTTTCATCTTCATTCATTACAGTGATACAAAGATTAATTGCTTCGGCAGGAATGTCACAATTCCAGAAAGAAAAATGGGCTACAGTGCCAATATAATTACTGCCTACTAAAGTGGCTTCACCTTCCTCAATCCAGTAACCTTTGGCCTCATCAAAATACCATAAAGGAATGGTGCTAGGAGCAGATGATAGCAAGCTTGCATCTACTGGAATTTTAATTTCTGCTGAACTGCCTTCAGCAATATTAAGATCTTCGCCATTCGTACCTCTTAGTTCTACGGCTAGCATGCCTAGCGTTTTTAGCATACGCTCTTCGTTACTTTCATTTTCTGCATATAACATCCCTGGCATTTGAAGTTCTACAGCTTCATCAGTTGGATCTAAATGGTGCAGAATAACATCTAAACTTCCAGCATAAGGGGTGCCGTCTTCTTTAATATAATCGCCGTTTAAACTTACCGATGCACCGTTAGCAATGGCAATAGTTTCTTGAGTTCCGCTGGTAGTTGTACCAGCCACAGTTTCTTCTAGGAGCATAATGCTTACCTTATTAACGCCATTAGTAGGTGTTAACGCTCTTGAACCATGAATATAACCAGATTTTGAGGCTTTTACATACGCAAATTGTTCGTTTACGGTAGCATTTTCAATAATAAAAACACCATTCTCATCTGTTTGGGCTTGCTTATCTCCTATAGTAATGGTTACATTTTCAATAGGGGTATCGTTAATGTTTACAATATTCCCTATAAATGTGCGGTTAATTTCACTTCCAAAATTTTCATGGAAGTTAGATGGCTTGTCGTTGTTATTTAAATCATCATTGGACAGTTTTTCGTCTTCGCATGACAATGAAAATAAAAGAACGCTAAGTAATAAAAGTAGTTTTGTTCTCATAAAATAAGTGTTTGTAGGTTAAAATTATTTGGTTTGATGACTGCCAAAGCAGTCATCTGCTTATGTAACAGTTAACCTTATGAAATTCCTACCCTATGAATTAAAAAAAATAAAAAAATCCTCTAAACATTGATGCCTAGAGGATTTCAGAATATGTTTTATTATCTGTTTTTAGATGTTGAAAGCAGATTTTACTTTATCTACAAAATCTAATTTTTCCCAAGTGAATAACTCCACATCTAGAGTTACGCTATTTCCATTAGGTTGTGTAAACGTCTTAGAAACGGTTTCGTTGGTACGTCCCATATGTCCGTATGCCGCAGTTTCACTATACATTGGAGAACGTAGTTTAAGGCGTTCTTCAATAGCAAAAGGTCTCATGTCGAAAATCTCAGAAACTTTTTCAGCAATTTCACCATCAGTTAAATCTACTTTAGAAGTTCCGTAAGTTTCAATAAAAATACCCATAGGTTCAACAACACCTATAGCGTAGCTTACTTGTACTAAAATTTCATCTGCAACACCAGCAGCCACTAAGTTTTTAGCAATATGACGTGTTGCATAAGCTGCACTTCGGTCTACTTTACTAGGGTCTTTTCCAGAAAAAGCACCACCACCATGTGCTCCTTTACCACCGTAAGTGTCTACAATTATTTTTCTACCTGTTAAACCAGTATCACCATGTGGTCCACCAATAACAAATTTCCCTGTTGGGTTAATGTGGTATTTTATATCATCATTAAATAAAGCTTGAATAGCTTCTGGTAATTGAGCAACGACTCTAGGAATTAATATCTCAACAATATCCTTTCTAATTTTAGCGAGCATTACTTCATCTTCATCAAAATCGTCATGCTGCGTAGAAACTACTATAGCTTCAATACGTTGCGGTACATTATCATCACTATACTCTATAGTTACCTGACTTTTAGAATCTGGTCTTAAGTAAGTGATGTCTTTATTTTCTCTACGTAAATCAGCTAGCTCTTTTAGGATTAGGTGCGATAAATCTAAAGCCAATGGCATGTAGTTAGCAGTTTCGTTAGTTGCATAACCAAACATCATTCCTTGGTCTCCTGCGCCTTGTTCTTCTTTAGAGCCTCTGTCTACACCTTGGTTAATATCTGGAGATTGTGGGTGAATAGCCGAAAATACACCACATGAATTTCCGTCAAACATATATTCGCCCTTGGTGTAACCAATTTTATTAATTGTATTTCTTGCAATTTTTTGAACGTCTAAATAGGTAGTAGATTTTACCTCACCGGCAAGTACCACCTGCCCTGTAGTTACTAAAGTTTCACATGCTACTTTAGAATCAACGTCAAAAGCTAAAAAATTATCTATAAGTGCATCACTAATTTGGTCTGCAACTTTATCTGGGTGCCCTTCAGAAACACTTTCTGAAGTAAATAAATATGACATTATATCGTTTAATTTATGAGATAAGATTTGACGGAAAACGTCAAGGAAGTTAACACTGCCTTTAGCATTTTTGTTTATACGTTGTTGCTTTGGTATCTTGTTTAAGAAAGATACTGAAACAAGTTCAGTACAAAGAGGTTGCAATCAGTCAAATCTTTCCTCTATGATTATGGCTGCAAAAATATGAAAATTAGGTAAAAGGAGATGTTTTTTTTCTTTTTTTAAAAAAAATATTGTCTAAAAGATTTTAAATATAAATATTTGCCTTGTTCAAATGAAACAAACATGAATTTTCATTATTTCAAATTTGTATGGAGGAATGATTAAAATTTATGAGAGTAATTTAAACAGATGAAAAGACAAATTTTAAATAGCATTTCTATTAGTGTCATTGTGATTTTTTCACGAGGCTAGGAGGTGTATTTAATAAACTAAAAATAGAACGAAAACCTTCCTAGAAATACGGAAGGTTTTTTTATGATTTTTTTTAAGTGATTGAACATCATAAAAAAAACGAGTTAAAACACTGGTTTTTAGTCGATTAATTGTTTTTGAGGGGTTGTGAATTTAACTAGTCTTTTTGTTGAAGAATAACGGAAAATACCTAAAGAATTATTTTCGTTGTTGCAAAATTGGATTTTTCTATCAAAAGTCTTAAAAATATTAAAATATCATAAAATAACTTAATAAGGTTTAAATTATTATTAGAAAATGAGTAAACTAAATAAACATAGTAGCAGATTAACGCAAGACGAATCTCAACCAGCATCACAAGCCATGTTATATGCTGTTGGGTTTTCTGATGAAGATATGCACAAAGCTCAAATAGGTATTGCAAGTACCGGTTACGACGGTAACCCTTGTAATATGCACTTAAATGGATTGAAAGATGAAGTGAAGGTAGAGTGTAATATTGCTGGTTTAATTGGTTTAGGATTTAATACTATTGGAGTGTCTGATGGAATTTCTATGGGAACTTCGGGTATGAATTACTCATTAGCTTCAAGAGATATTATAGCCGATTCTATTGAAACTGTTGTTCAAGCTCAGAGCTACGATGGCCTAATTGCCATTGTAGGATGTGATAAGAATATGCCAGGATCTGTAATTTCTATGTTACGTTTAAATCGTCCATCTATTATGATGTACGGTGGAAGTATAAAATCTGGAAACTACAAAGGGCGTAAATTAAATATTGTATCTGCTTTTGAAGCTTTAGGACAAAAAGTTGCAGGAGAAATAGGAGAGGAAGAATATAGAGAGATTATTAAAAGATCTATACCAGGAGCAGGTGCTTGTGGTGGTATGTATACAGCAAATACTATGGCTTCTGCAATAGAATGTATGGGATTTGCTTTACCATACAACTCGTCTATTCCAGCAGAGAATCCTAATAAACTTTCAGAAGCAGAACGTTATGCTAGAGCTATTAAGAATTTATTAGAGTTAGATTTAAAACCAAAAGATATTATTTCTAAAAAGTCTATAGAAAATGCGGTTACACTAGTTAATGCTTTAGGAGGTTCTACAAACGCTGTTTTACACTTCTTAGCCATTGCTTATGCTGCCGATATAGAGTTTACTTTAGAGGATTTCCAAAGAGTTAGTGATAGAACACCTCTAATTGGAGATTTAAAACCTTCAGGAAAGTATCTAATGGAAGATGTTCATGGTGTAGGAGGAACGCCTGCAATTATGAAGTACTTATTAGAAGAAGGATACTTACATGGTGATTGTATGACATGTACAGGGAAAACATTAGCTGAGAATTTAGCGGATGTTGAAGCTATGGAATTTGAAGATCAAGATATTGTATACCCAACGGATAAAGCACTTAAAACGTCTGGGAACTTACAAATTTTATATGGAAACTTAGCTACAGATGGAGCGGTTGCTAAAATATCAGGGAAAGAAGGATTAGTATTTGAAGGTAAAGCTGTGGTTTACAACAGTGAGCAAGATGCTAATACAGGTATTTCAAATGGAGAGGTGCAGAGAGGAGATGTAGTCGTCATCAGGTATGTAGGTCCTAAAGGAGGTCCAGGTATGCCAGAAATGTTAAAACCAACATCTTTAATTATGGGAGCAGGTTTAGGTAAATCTGTAGCGTTAATTACCGATGGTCGTTTCTCAGGAGGTACACATGGTTTTGTAGTAGGCCATATTACTCCAGAAGCACAGGTAGGAGGAGCAATTGGTATTGTTGAAACTGGTGATATTATTAGAATTAATGCTGAAGACAACTCGATTAACGTATTAATTTCTGAAGAAGAATTAGCTGAAAGAAAAGCAAACTGGACGGAACCTGCATTAAAACATAATAAAGGAATATTATTTAAATATGCTAAATCTGTAGCACCAGCATCTGAAGGATGCGTTACAGATAAGTATTAATTTCTGTTAAGGCAGAAATCTTTCTAAACATAAGTTAAGATTATGAAGGAAACACAAACCATAGAACAAAATAAGACTAAAACCATAGAAACTGAACGTATAACCGGGTGTGAAGCTATTATAAGATGTCTAATAGCAGAAGGTGTTGATATTCTTTATGGATATCCAGGAGGTGCAATTATGCCTGTTTATGATGAGTTGTTTAAATACCAAGATAGAATTCATCATGTATTAACGCGTCATGAACAAGGGGCAGCACACGCAGCTCAAGGTTATGCAAGAATATCTGGTAAAGTAGGTGTCGCTATGGCAACTTCTGGTCCTGGAGCTACTAACTTAGTTACAGGTATTGCAGATGCACAAATAGACTCTACACCATTAGTATGTATTACGGGTCAAGTACCATCTCACCTGTTAGGTAGTGATGCATTTCAAGAAACCGATATTGTTGGTATTTCTACACCAGTTACTAAATGGAATCACCAAGTTACAAAAGCAGAGGATATTCCCGCAACTATAGCGAAAGCATTTTATATAGCTAGGAGTGGAAGACCGGGTCCTGTATTAATTGATATTACTAAAGATGCTCAGTTTCAGGAATTCGATTTTAAATACGAAAAATGTACTTCAGTAAGGAGCTATAACCCAGCACCAAAAACAGATATTGAGCAGGTAAAAGCTGCTGCGGAATTGATAAATAATGCCAAAAAACCAATGATTGTTTGGGGGCAAGGTGTTATTTTGGGTAAAGCTGAAGCGGAACTAAAAGCAGTTATAGAGAAATCTGGGGTACCTGCAGCTTGGACTATCTTAGGGGCTTCTGCTATTCCAACATCACATCCTTTAAATGTTGGTATGGTAGGTATGCACGGAAATTATGCGCCTAATAAATTAACTAACGAATGTGATGTGTTAATTGCTATAGGAATGCGTTTTGATGACCGTGTTACAGGCGATTTAAATACTTATGCTAAACAGGCTAAGGTGATTCATTTCGATATTGATCCAGCAGAAATTGATAAAAATGTTAAGACGGATATAGCAGTGCTTGGAGACTCTAAAGAAAGTTTAGGGTTGTTATTAAACGAATTGAATGCTAATTCTCATGAAGCCTGGCACCAAGAGTTCAAGGATTTATATAAGATTGAATACGAAAAAGTAATTAAAGCTGATTTACTTCCTGAAAAAGAAGGCTTAACAATGGGTGAGGTTATGAAAGAAATCAACGCTCAAAGTAAAGGCAATGCAGCTATAGTATCAGATGTAGGACAGCATCAAATGATTGCTTGTAGATATGCCGATTTTAATATTTCTAAAAGTAATATTACCTCTGGTGGTTTAGGAACAATGGGGTTTGCTTTACCAGCGGCAATTGGAGCTAAAATGGCTGCTCCAGAACGTGAAGTTGTGGCCATTATTGGAGATGGAGGTTACCAAATGAACATACAAGAGCTTGGTACCATTTTTCAGCAAAAAGTACCTGTTAAAATTGTGGTTTTAAACAATGAGTTTTTAGGTATGGTACGCCAATGGCAACAGCTGTTTTTCGATAAGCGTTACGCTTCTACAGAAATGACAAACCCAGATTTTGTTACCATTGCAAAAGGGTATAGCATAGATGCTAAACGTGTTACTAAACGCGAAGAGTTAGCCGATGCTGTTAAAGAAATGATTGCTTCAGATGCATCATATTTCTTAGAAGTATGTGTAGAAAAAGAAGATAATGTATTCCCAATGATTCCTTCTGGTGCATCGGTATCAGACGTAAGATTAAGTTAAAAGAACTAATTCATTTTAAAAAATGAACGAAGAAATAAAAACATTTACATTTTCAGTTTATACCGAAAATAATATAGGTCTGTTAAATCGTATCTCTGCAATTTTTCAGCGTAGACATTTAAATATAGAAAGTTTAACCACTTCTCAGTCTGAGATTGAAAACGTTAACCGTTTTGTAATTGTGGTTAATATGACCGAAACTCAAGCTAAAAAAATTGTTGGTCAAATAGAAAAGCAAGTTGAGGTTATAAAAGCGTATTACCATACAGATTCTGAAACTATTTTTACCGAATCTTGTATGTTTAAAATTAAATCTGAATTGTTGTTTGAAGAGCCTCAAATTCAGAATATAATTAAAGAAAGTAATACCAGAATAGTTACAGTAAATAAAGAGTTTTTTGTATTAGAAAAGTCTGGAAGACGCCATGAAATAGAGGCTTTAAGAAAAGATTTAAACGCTTTCGGTATCATGCAATTTGTGCGTTCTGGTAGAATTGCAGTTACTAAAGAGGAAATGAAAATTACAGAACTGTTAAAGACAGTAAAAAATCAATAATAAATATAAATTAAACAAGCACCAGTTAGTGGTGTAAACCAAGTATTAAAACAAGAATATTAACAATGGAAAATTATTTTAACACACTTACATTAGCAGGTAAATTAGACCAATTGTCTAAATGTAGATTCATGGATGCATCTGAGTTTGCAGACGGTGTAGAAGCATTAAAAGGCAAAAAAATAGTAATAGTAGGTTGTGGAGCTCAAGGGTTAAACCAAGGTTTAAATATGAGAGATTCAGGATTAGATATTTCTTATACATTACGTGATGCAGCAATTAAAGAAAAAAGAGCATCTTTTGTAAATGCAACTGAAAATGGGTTCAATGTTGGTACTTATGAAGAATTAATTCCAACAGCAGATTTAGTTTTAAATCTTACACCAGACAAGCAACATACTAATGTTGTTAATGCTGTAATGCCATTAATGAAAAAAGGAGCTACATTATCATATTCTCATGGTTTTAATATTGTTGAAGAAGGTATGAAAGTACGTGAGGACTTAACAGTTATCATGTGTGCGCCTAAATCACCAGGTTCTGAGGTACGTGAGGAGTATTTACGTGGTTTTGGTGTACCAACACTTATTGCAGTTCACCCAGAAAATGACCCAGAAGGAAAAGGTTTAGCGCAAGCTAAAGCTTATGCTGTTGCAACAGGTGGTGATAGAGCAGGTGTATTAGAATCTTCTTTTGTTGCTGAGGTTAAGAGTGACTTAATGGGAGAACAAACTATTTTATGTGGATTATTACAAACAGGATCAATTTTATGTTTTGATAAAATGGTTGAAAAAGGTATTGATCCAGGATATGCTTCTAAACTAATTCAATACGGTTGGGAAACTATTACTGAAGGTTTAAAATACGGTGGTGTTACAAACATGATGGATAGATTATCTAACCCTGCTAAAATTAAAGCATTTGAATTATCTGAAGAGTTAAAAGATATCATGCGTCCGTTATTCCAAAAGCATATGGATGACATTATGGAAGGTGTTTTCTCTAAAACGATGATGGAAGATTGGGCTAATAACGATGCTAATTTATTAGGATGGAGAGCCGCTACAGGAGAAACTGCTTTCGAAAAAACACCAGCTGGTGATGTTGAGATTTCAGAGCAAGAATACTACGATAACGGTGTGTTAATGGTAGCATTTGTAAGAGCAGGTGTAGAGTTAGCTTTTGAAGCTATGATTGAATCTGGTATTATTGATGAGTCTGCTTATTACGAGTCTTTACACGAAACACCATTAATTGCTAACACAATTGCAAGAAAGAAATTATTCGAAATGAACCGTGTAATTTCAGATACTGCTGAGTACGGATGTTATTTATTCGACCACGCATGTAAGCCATTATTAGAAGATTTCATGAAAGGAATTGATGTAGATGTTATTGGTAAACCTTATGCTAAAGATAATGGTGAAGGTGTTGATAACGCTAAGTTAATTGAAATCAATGCTGCTTTAAGAGAACACCCAGTTGAAGAAATTGGAACATTCTTAAGAGCGTCTATGACGGCTATGAAGCCAATAGTTTAAAACTAAACTACATAACTAACTAAATACGTTAACTGTCAATACCCTTTGGGTATTGGCAGTTTTTTTATTAATACAGGTTATGGTCTCTTTTAGATAATTGCCCTGTTTGAACAAAATATTTTTCAAGTACCAATAGTGCAATTAACTTCTCTCTTTTTTTGTTCTTGAATTGCTGTGTGTAAGCGTTGGCATTTTTAATTATGTCTAAACACTTTTCAGGGTGAGCTATATAAAAATTCAGCTTTTCTTCAAGGTTAGAATAATCATCATTTATTTCAATATAATGATAATCTGGAACTAAGGTTTGTTCCATGTACCAAGTTTCAAACTTAAGTTTAGGAGTCACCGCAATAGAGTTTGAAGACATAATCCATTTTAGGTTAGAAGCCACATCTTCACCTTCAATAGATAAGACAAACTTATACTTTAAATGTTCATCCAAAGATATTTTAGGTTTGGCCCACTGGGGGAACTCTTTATTTCTATTAATATCTCCTAACTCACAAAGCGGATGGTTAAAATATAGTTCAAAAAACTTTTCTCTATGTGGTAGGCGCTTTTTCACTGTGGTCATTCCAATAAGCATATCTTTTTTGCTTTCAAAAGTCCTGCTATCACTAATGAAATTAAAGTGCCGTATTTTATTCAATTTAAAAAGTACGGAATTTTGATTGGTGTCAGAGATTGGTCTACTTTTTACAATGCTAGGAACATTAGGTATTTGGGTAATGTCTCCAAAGAGAAACTCCATTTTTAAATCATCATTAAAATATCTGCAAAAGGTTTTACTATCAAAGAAATAGGTTCTTTGTTTTTTCTGCAATTTTAGCTCAGATAAAGGTAAAACGGTTTTTGGGAGCTCAATTAAATCATCAAGCTTGTTATAATGATTAACTCTTTTTTTTACGTATTCAAAGTCAAAATTACTTAAGGCATTTAATTCCTTCTGTAGTCTGTTTTGAAAATAGGAATCAGGAATTGCTAGCTTAATAAAGTTTTTTAAATAATAAAACTGTTTAAGGTTTCTTTTAGGTTTAAATAATGCCATATACTGAGTAAAATACAAAAATAGGTTTTCAAACTTTACTAATGGTAATTGTTGCTCAAATATGCAGGGAAAATTTTAAGTTATAGCTTCAAAAATAATAGTGTTTTAAATTAAAAACTTAGGTTTTTGATGTATTTTAGACCGATAAACACTATAGTCATATTAGTCAAGATAAAAAGTAACATTTTAAAAAAGTAAGCATTAAAATATGTGTTAACATCTGCTATTTTAATGAGTTGTAAAGGATACTACTTCTGCAAAAAAACATGCCTGAATGCAATTGATGTGGTGCCAGAAGTTTGATCTTAATGGAGGTCTTTCTGAAGACGATTAGAATGCCTCTACCATCATCTTGTCTTTTAAAGGGGACGTGTTGAATGTCCTCTTAATCGTGAGTATTTTTTATTGTTGAATTTGGCTTTAGGAGTTTATGGCGGAATTTAAAAGTATATGCCTTTCCCACTAAAGTATTGAATTGATTATGAGGGAGCGCATCAATAAAAAACTATGATATTAATTGAAGACGTTTTAAAAGCTCAAAAAAATATAAGCCAAATAGTTCTAAAAACCCCATTGGGTTGGATTGAGAACTATTCAAAAAAGTATGCTGCTAATATTTATTTTAAACGAGAAGATTTGCAGCAAGTACGTTCGTATAAAATTAGAGGGGCTTATAATAAAATAAGCTCATTGTCTAAAGAAGAATCAGAACGAGGTGTTGTGTGTGCCAGTGCAGGTAATCATGCCCAAGGTGTTGCATTATCTTGTAAAATATTACAAATACAAGGCACTATTTTTATGCCAATACCAACGCCAAACCAAAAGATTGAGCAAGTGAGAATGTTTGGCGAAGATTTTGTAGATGTCAAACTGGTTGGGGATACATATGATGATGCTTATCATGCTGCAATGGAAGATTGTGAGAAGCATAAGAAAACATTTATACATCCTTTTGATGATAAAAAGGTTATTGAAGGGCAGGCTACCATAGGTTTAGAGATTTTAGATCAGTTAAATGAACCGGTAGATTATTTGTTTTTACCTATAGGTGGCGGAGGACTAGCAGCAGGAATCTTATCTATATTTAAAGCGTTATCACCCGATACTAAAATAATAGGAGTAGAGCCAGAAGGAGCGCCTTCCATGTCTGTATCTATAAAAAATGGTAAGAATACAACCTTAGAGCATATTGAGAAGTTTGTAGATGGTGCTGCGGTAAAGCGTGTGGGAGATTTGCCTTTTGCTATTTGTAAAGAGCATTTAACAGATGTTATTACGGTTCCAGAAGGAAAGGTATGCCAAACCATATTAGACCTTTATAATAAAAATGCTATTGTAGTTGAGCCAGCAGGAACTTTAAGTATTGCCGCTTTAGATGCTTATTCTGAAGCTATAAGAGGTAAAAATGTAGTGTGTTTGGTAAGTGGTAGTAATAATGATATTATTAGAACGCCAGAAATTAAAGAACGTGCTTTACTGTATGCTAATTTAAAGCATTACTTTATTGTGAAATTTCCGCAACGTGCAGGGGCTTTAAAAGAGTTTGTGGTTGATATTTTGGGGGTGCATGACGATATTACATATTTTCAATACGCTAAAAAAACCAATAGAGAGAATGGTTCCGCAGTAGTAGGAATCCAGTTGAAGTCTGCTAAAGACCTAGAGCCTTTAGTTGCCAGAATGAAGCATCATGATTTTTATGGTGATTATTTAAATGATAAGCCAGATCTGTTCGAGTTTTTGGTGTAGTTCTGTTATAGTTACAATAGTTTTTAACTAAATCATTTGAAAAGCTAATTTGTAAATTATTATTGCTTAATTATTTTTTGAGCAATAATTTTTTGCCCTTTTAGAGTTGTACAAGTTAAAATATATGCTCCAGGAGTTAATTTTTGCAATAGTATGTTTACCTTATTGTTCCTAGTTCTAATAACAGTATCAAGTACATTTTTGCCATAAATATCAAAGACATTTAAATTTAACACACCTTCAAATTCCTCTATGTCCAAAGCTAGCTCATCCTTTACAGGAATTGGATATAAGCTATATTTTACCTCTGTAATATTTTCGCTATTCATTGGGCCAATATTTTTGTCATTATCATCTAAGTCTTCAAAACTAAAATAACCATCTTGATCTTTGTCTTCATAGAAATAGTTAACGGCTTTGATATAAGCATCATTTCCAATTACTTCTCCTTTTACACGTCCGGGAACATCATCAATAGGAGGGTGGATTCCTCCCCAAATCCTCGATAAGCTACATTGGTCTGAAGCATCTTGATAGGTGGCCCACTGCAGGGTTAAATCTATACTAGGGCCATCTTCAAAGACTAAAAACTCATTTTTTTCAGTATTAAAAACTCCCATGCCACCAGGGAAAAAACTGCTTCCGGTTAATAATGTTAATACTTTTGCCGCAGCCCTTGAAAATGTAGAATGGCCAGAAACGTAACCAGCAAAGGGAGGAGTTACAAAAGAAGGCCTTTGGTAGGGCACCCAGTTCTCTGCTAAAATCCAGTCGACACCAGCTTCATCCGTATCGGGGTTATTTATAAAATGCGTACCTTTCCATGCATATAATTTAATATCTCCAACATGTTCATTGTTTGCTCCGGCTAAAAGATCACCTTCTTTAACTATTTCTATATAACCTGGAATTAGAGGGATACCCTCAGGATGATAATTTATAAGGTTTTGATCGGAATCCTGCCCTTTGGAAGCCATATAACGTATGGCAGAAATGGGCCTAATATAATCATAATACCCTTTTATACTCCAGGCAGTAATAGCGGCATCGTGCATAGCCCCTGCAAGCAAAAAATAAGATTTAACATCCCATTCAAGATCACTTAAAAGATTGCCTTTTCCGGAAAATTTCTTTTCCATTAGCGGATGGTCGTTCACATAGTTTAGAATAGTGAACCAATGTCCTGGGGGTGTTTCAGAATCAGGGCCGTCTGCCCAAAATTCGGCTAAAACCCTGGCATAATCTCCTCTGGGTACCATTTGTGGAGTATAAGGTATCCCAGTAACTGGATTAACTGAATGTCCTTTACCAATATCACCACCTTCAAAAAACTTATAATACGATTGATATTCTTGGAATGTTTCTGGAAAACTATCTATTTGCACATTTCCGATTGAGGCGGGAGATATATCTATCATTTTACCATCGCTAGGATCTAAATGTGACGACCATACCGATACCATGGAGAATCCCCATTTATAAGCGTTTTCTAATCCTTTAGCTCGGTTGTCTTCCAGCAATGATGGTTTTCCTGGGTTATGGTATATCCAATAGTTTTCTCCATCTTTATTATGAATAGTTAAGTTTGAATTAGCTAATGCAAAAGGAATTACTTCTCCCCATTCCGGACTTAAAAAATCTGGAATGTCTTCTCCGATGACATTTCCACTTTGGTCTATGAAATTACGTATAGAAAGAGGTTGCCAATTATTGGGGTAAGTAATCGTTGGATTGCCTGGCTCATTTACAATTAGAGGTTCATTTTTAGGCTCGTAAAAAGTGTTTTTATAACCATAAATCTCGTTAGAGCCATCTTGAAGCCCAAAGGCTATTAATTGTTCGGCTATATAATTTCCCAATGCCGCGGCATTTCCGTCACTGTAATCTGTGGAGATAAAACTGGGTTCATAGCCTAATTGAAGCATTAATCTTGTATAATCTCCTCTTATTTCAATATATCCAGGAGAATTTTTAAACCGATGATTTAAAAGCCTGTAGCATGCATAACTCATAGCTTCTTCCTGTGCTTTTTGAATATCATTCGGTGATGCTATACCATTAAAATCTACTTTATAATTTCCAACTGTATTGCCCAAAAAATAAGGTTTGGTTTCTTGGTTATATGCTGAAAAAGCTTCATACATAGCTAAGGAAATATGAAATAAGTTTCTGGCATGCACTGTAGGGCGTGCATAGTCATTCCTTATAGATTCCAATAATAATTCATTCCATTGTCTTGCCACTGAATATTGTGATGAATTATCATTCCCTAGATCAGAATCCGAATCAAAATCAAGCTTTGTGATTCTAATCAATTTTGGGGAAGCTGTTAAAATAGTATCTCTGTATATCCCAGGTTGAGTTTGTTCTGCTCCTTCTAAAAAAGCGCTTTCTCCTTCAGGAAGAGTTAATTTTAGAGACTCGAGCACATAATGTGCTCCATTTTCAATAATCTTATATGTTTGATTTATATCTAAATCTTTATGAACATTCTTCGTTTTTTTTCCAGGCCATTCAACAACTATACTATCAATTTTAGTTGCGTTTCCCAAACCAAAATGTGCAGTTGGACTATATTGAGACAAATAACTTTGGCCTGCTGATACTTCCCGTATTAATTGTCTATTATTTATATAGGCCTTTACAATACTTCCGTAGGCATTTTTATTATTCTCAACACCTTGTAAAGACACTTTTACCCAATTGGCTTCAGCAGACTTGTTATTGTTTAAATAAACCAAGGTGCCCCCTTGGTTTTCTGGTTCTACTTTAATATTACATACAATCAGATCGGGCTTGCCATCGTTATTCAAATCTCCGAACGACATTCCCCGTGCCCTATTAGGGTCATCTAACATTTGAATTTCCGACATATCTTCAAAAACACCTTGGTTATTCCTTAAATAAAATTTATTCTTTTGAGGAATATCTAAAGCTGCCAAGGTTCCTTTAGCTACTAGAAGATCTAAATAGCTATCGTTGTTTACATCTAAGAATGCTGTTCCCCAACTTACTCCGGTACCATCATTTACTTTTTCAATATCTGATGTATTTATAAAAATATGATTGTTATTTCCTTGGTATAGAATGTTATGGCCTATGTTAGTAATATAATAATCAAAATTACCATCTTCGTTAAAATCACCTGTAGCAATTCCCATGCTATTAATCTCGGCGTTCATATTGGAAGTATCTGTTATTTCATTGAAATCCGTAAGAGGAAAGTTGTTTGAGAGTAATTTATTTGATTGATAAAAATCACCGAAATCGTTCAGAACAAATAAATCCGGATCACCATCTTGGTCGAAATCAGAAAAAGAAGTTACCAACGTACACCCAGCTTGTTCTTCTCTCAATGGGTTTTCTATTTTAGTAAATGTTCCATTACCATTGTTTTGGTAGAAAAAATCTCTTTCAGCATTGGTAATATTATCTTCAAAAGGTAAAGCATTATAGGAAACATAATTTCCTACATAAATATCTAGGTCGCCATCTAAATCATAATCTGCCATTGTTGCTGTTGTGCTCCATGATTCGTGGGTGATTCCTGCAGGAATTGAAATGTCTTTAAACGATTTTCCCTGCTCATTTTTAAGTAAATAACAATGTCCATTTTCAGCTGTTGTAATAAATAAATCAGAGTATCCATCGTT
The DNA here is from genome assembly GCF_008085455.1 of Seonamhaeicola marinus. Lineage (NCBI taxonomy): Bacteria > Pseudomonadati > Bacteroidota > Flavobacteriia > Flavobacteriales > Flavobacteriaceae > Seonamhaeicola > Seonamhaeicola marinus. The sequence continues at coordinate 1,132,583 of NZ_VSDQ01000679.1, forward strand.
GTCAATATCTCCGGTAACAACTCCCATTGTTTTCACCAAACTAAAAAAAGATATTCTTTTTTCAACAGTAACATCTTTGAAGGTATTATCTCCCATATTTTCATACAATTTATCATCATTTATACCTCCAATTAGATAAATGTCCTCAAAACCATCATTATTAAAATCAAAGATAGCAACACCACCACCCATGGCATTAGGGTCGGTAGCATAATGATTAATTCCCAGATCATCTGATTTTTCAATAAAAATTTGTTGTGCCTGTAAATGAGTAATTGTTAAATAAAAAAGTACTATGAGCAAATAATGAATGTGAGCAACTGGCTTCATATGAGCAAAATATTATATCGAAAAACTTGGTAATAAAGCTTTAAGCTTTATTACCAAGTTGTTAGAATTGAACTTAATATGTTTTATTATCCTTTTAACAAAAGGTTATTCATATCCTGGATTTTGAGGTCTTAAGTTTGGGTTTTTATCAATCTCTCCTTGAGGTATTGGTAAAAGCATATACGCATCTGGAAAGTTGCTGACACGATTGGTAATTTCAAACGTTGTAAAAGTAAGTTGTGCTGGGTCAAAAACATGTGTTGGACCTCCATCAGCCGCAGTTGGTATACCGTTTCTTTCAATTCTTATGCCATTAAAAGTAGCATTAAGAACTGTTCTGGCTTCATCCCATCTAATTAAATCAAACCAACGGTGGTTTTCAAAAACCAATTCAATTCTTCTTTCATGTCTAATACGATCACGCATTTCAGATTGGCTCAAACCAGCAGGCAAAGCGGGTATAGCTGCTCTGGCACGAATTCTATTAACTGCATCATATACAGCAGCTGTAGGCCCGTTACTTTCATTTTCTGCCTCAGCAAAGATTAATAATACTTCGGCAAAGCGAATTTCTTGCCAAGCTGTCTTACCTAAACGCCCAGGGGCAAAACCTAGACTCGGGTCAACAAATTTGCGTACAAGATATCCTGTTATAGAGGCATTACCATCTCTTCGAGTTCCGGGGCCTTCGTTAAATGCATTCCATTCCATATCGATAAATGGTTCTCCACGAGAAGGTAATACTTCCGAAAATTCAGAACCATGATAAAAAATAGAAGCATAGAATCTAGGATCTCTTCCTGTGTATGGGTCTGCAGGATCATAACCTGAAGCTGCATCGGTAATGGGTAAACCGTTCTCCATTTCATAAGCGTCTACTAGTTCTTGTGTAGGATCTGTTTGTCCTCCTCTATCATTTCGCCATCGTACCGGCCAATTACCTTCATCGAATTGATGAATTCTATCAGGAGCTAAAAACAATTGTTCGTATACCGTTTCTATATTGCCTCCTTCAGATAGGAATAAATTTTTATAATTATTAATAGCTTCTTCTGCATTGGCAGGGTTAGCACCATACAATTCTAGACCGTCGTTTGCAGATCCGGTGATTAATTGATTTGCCAATGCTGCCGATTCTGCATATCTTTTATCATAAAGCATTGCTCTTGCATTTAAAGCAATGGCTGCCTGACGTGTTAGTTCTCCAGTTTGCGCTTCAGACTTATTAGGGAGAATTGAAGCAATAGCTGTTAATTCATTATTTATAAAATCATAAATTTGAGCCACCGGTGTTCTGGAAACAAAAAGGTCATCTTCCAAAGTTTGCACTGCGGTGATTAGTGGAACTGCACCATATCTGCGAACCAAATCAAAATAGAACCAAGCCCTTACAAATCTTGCTTGTGCAGTAGTACTGGCTTTAAATTCGTCTGTAAACATAGAAGCCTCTGCGCCTTCTATATATTGATTGGCTTCCCTTATAGCTCTATAGGCCTCTGACCATATATTAAGGCCTCCATGGTTTGTGGGTCTTAGTGAACCATTAATAATTACATTATTAGCAGGAATCCAACCACTTTTAGCACGTGCTTCATCGGTAATAGATGCTAACAAATAGTTGTTTCCATAACCTCCACCCGGGCTATTATACTGGCCACTTGGTAATCTGCCAACTACATTGTTCAAAAAAGCATTGGCTAAACTTTCATCTTCAAACACCGAAGAAGATGCTATTTGACTTAAAGGTTTTCTGTCTAAAAAGTCACTACTGCAAGCAAATACAAAAAATAAGCTTACAAATACAATTACATATTTTTTCATTTTTCTTTATTTTTTAAAATCCAATATTAACTCCTAATGAAAATACTTTGGCTTGAGGATAGAAAAGAAGCCCATCTCTTCCTTCTGGATCTCCTATTGAAATGTTACTAAACGTCAGTAAGTTTGTTCCAGAAACTACTATATTTAAATGGTCTATACCCACAGATTCTAAAGCGCCAGATATTAAATAAGAGAAATCGTATTGCAATTCTGCACGCTTTAGACGTACATAATGTACATCTTCCAACCAGAAATCACTAGCTACATTATTGTTTGAGTTACCATCGGGTAAAATCCTAGGGTATCTGGCATCAGGGTTTTCCGGAGTCCAGGAATCATTCAAAACACTAAAGTTATTACCTACACCTAATAAAAACCCAGTAGGACGTATGTTTCTTGTAAAACCAGAAGCTCCTTGAAAGTTAAGTGCCAAGCTAAGACCTTTATACCCCATATTCATGTTAACACCAAAAACCAAATCTGGGTTAGAACTCTGACCTATTACCACTCTATCGTCGTTAGTTATTCTGCCATCTGGCTCTCCTGTAAGGTTGCCATCAGCATCTCTACCGTTAAGGTCTTTATAGCGGATATCTCCTGGAGCGATAGTTCCAAATTGTTGCGGACCATTATCTATTTCTTCCTGAGTTTGGTAAAGGCCGTCTGATAAATAACCAAATCTAACTCCAAATGGTTTGCCAGTACTTCTAGTGGCAGGATTTTCATCAATAGCTTCGTCTATAAAAACAACTTCGTTATCAATTGTTGTTAAATTTGCACCTATACTATAAGTGAAGTCTCCTATAGAGTTATTATGGGAGATATCAAATTCCCATCCCCAACTATCAAAAATACCTATGTTTGTACTTGGTAATGAGGCTCCAAAAGTATCAGGAACTAAAGCACTTGGAGGTCTTAAGATATTTTCGGTGGTTTTTTCATAGTAATTTACTTCTAAACTGAACAAATTATCGAAAAGACTTGCTTCAAAACCAAAATCAGTTGAAGTAGCTTCTTCCCATGTTATATCTGGGTTGGCAACCACTGAAGGTCTAATACCTTGTTGTAACACTCCGCCAACTACATAGCCTCCACCAAAGTTAAACCCGGAAAGAAACTGAAAAGGATTTACCCTATCGTTACCAGTAATTCCCCAAGACCCCTTTATTTTTAAGTTATTAATAAAGCCAACATTTTGCATAAAAGCTTCTTCTGATATACGCCAACCTGCAGAAAATGCCGGGAAATAACCATCTCTTCCCTCTTTTGGAAATATATAAGATTGGTCTAGTCTAATATTGGCTTGAAGAAGATATTTATCTTTATAGTCATAATTTACTCTACCTACATATCCTCTTCTAGCAGTTTCAGAAGAAGAACCATCATTAGAATCATTTTCTACAGACCCAGCAAAAAACTCCGGAATAGCAGAGGAGATAAAACCATCTCTAAATGCAGACGTAGTATTAAAAGACGTTTCAATTTGCTCAAAAAGTAACAAGGCCGAAACATCATGATTTCCAAATGTATTGGCATAATTAAGGCTTAACTGCAACGTTTGACGGTTAAAATCACTTCTGCTTTCACTGAGTGTGATGTTGTTATCACTTTGCAAAGCGATATCATATTGCCCAGTTGCTTCATTAAGCTGGTAGGAAGTATAAGGTATAAAGAAACTTTTGTTTCTGGTATAAGTCCTATCATAAGCATATAAACCTTTTGCACTTAACGCTTCAAATCCAGGGATTTTATATGTTAATTGTATATTACTTTGGTAAACATCGTTAGTCCTTCTTGTACTACCATTTCGGTTGGCATCACCAAAGGCATTTCCTGAAAAACCATCAAACCCTAAGGATTTTGGAGGCAGGTTTTCGGTACCTGGTAGCCCGTTGACAAATACAGGATTCAATGGGTTTGCTCTTAGAACATTAGAGAAAATTTCGCCATCACTATCAGCTGATCTTAACCTGTTTTCCAATCTTCCTGCTAAACTTACCCTAATATTCAAATTATCGGATATTTTGGCATCAACATCAGATCTAATACTATTTTGTTTAAATCCGGCATTTTCAAAGAAGGCATTTTGATCAAGAAAACCATAAGAAAAGAAGTACTTTAATTTTTCTGATCCACCATCTATCGTTAAATTATATTGTTGTTGGTCTGCAGAATTGGTAAGCACATCATTCCACCAATCGTAAGAAGTTAGCCTTCCATTCTCAGCATCATCTACTAAATCTGGGAAAGGTAGTTGATCTTCAGCAACGCCTTCATTAAATCTTGCTTGTCTAAATGCTAATACATACTCATTGGCATCCATTAGCTCAGGCCTGTCAGTTGGGGTTTGAAATCCATAACTTGAAGAAAAATTGAATTTTGGTTTTGATGATATTTTCCCCTGTTTGGTAGTTATTAATAAAACTCCGTTAGCAGCTCTGGATCCATAAATAGCTGTAGAAGCAGCATCTTTAAGCACTGTTACGTTTGCTATTTCATTTGGATTAATCCTGCTAAAAGGTCGTACAACTCCGTCGACCAATACTAAGGGGGTATTATTTCCGGTAGTACTTATTCCTCTAATTTGAAAGGTAGCACTATCAAAACCTGGTTGACCAGAAGTTTGTATGGAAAGTACCCCTGTAAGTTGCCCAGTCAAGGCATTTGAAAGATTGACAGGTGACGCTACATTTAACGCTTTAGTATCGATTTGAGATACCGCACCAGTAACATCTTTTTTAAGTTGTGTTCCATACCCTACAACTACAACTTCATCTAGTGCAGCTGAGTCTTCTTCCATTTGTACATTAATCATAGTTTGATCTCCAACTGTAATTTCCTGAGTTACATACCCTAAATAAGAAATTACCAGTATGGCATTAGAATCTGTAACAGTTAATGAAAAGCTACCATCAAAGTCGGTTTGAGCACCATTGCTTTCGCCTTTTTCTAGGATATTTGCCCCAGGTAAAGGAAGGCCAGTGGCATCTGTAACTTTACCTTTTATGGTTAGTCTTTGACTACTACTTTTTTGATTAATTGTTTCTTTTTGTTTGTGAACAATTACCGTGCTGTTCTCTGTAAAGGAATAGGATAATCCGCTAGGGGATAAGTATCTATCAAGTAGATCGCAGACCTTTATAGTTCCCTTTTTTAGAGGTAATTCAGGCAATGCTTTTACAAGATCGTGTCTGTATATAAACTTATAATCTGTTTGTTTGTTGATGAGTTTGAATACTTGTTTGACCGACAGTACTTTGTCTTTGTTAATGGTGACTTTTGCACTTTGAGAAAAACTGTTGTTTGCTCTGAGAGCAAATGTTAGAGTACAGCATAAAAAAACAAACGTTTTTGTAATTAGCTGCAGATGTCTTTTCTTGAGATAGAAAAGACCAGTAGTAAATTTAAATTTCATAAATTTGTAAAGATTTAATTAAACTTAGTTTTAATTATAATTATCAAGGAAAAGGCTGGTACCGTGCAATGTGTTGGCCTTTCCTTTTATTAATTATCTTATTATAATGATGTTGTTTCTTATGTCAAATTGAATGCTGTCATCAGAACTCGTTTTAATAGTTTTTAATAGGTCTTCTATTTTTTTTTCGCGTTGTAATATTCCTGTAAATTTAAAAGCTCTTAAGCTAGATTTTTCAAAAAGAACCTCAATGTTATACCATCTTGATAGTGTTTTCATCATGTCTTCTAATTTGGCTTCTTCAAAACTAAAAAGCCCTTTAACCCAGGCTATTTCTTGAGATGTGTCTACATCTACTATATTTACAGTATTTGTGTTTAAATCTATTTGAGCTTGCTGATTAGGTTTTAGTGTTTTTTTGAAAGCTCCTTTTTCTAAAGCTATTTTGCCTTCAACCAAGGTGGTATAAACACTATTCTCGTCGTTGTAAGCTTTAATGTTAAATTCGGTTCCAATAACATCTATTTTTTGTCCTTTACTTAATACGTAAAAATGAGAACCTTTATGATTTGTGCTAGGTGATACTTCAAAATAGGCCTCTCCATAAAGAAGTTCAATAGTTCTGTCTAAGCCTTTAACGAAGGCGGTTGGGTACTTTAGCTTAGATTCTGAATTTAACCAAACTTTTGTGCCATCAGCTAAAACCACAAAATATTCGCCACCTCTTGGAATCTCCAAATAATTATATTCAATGGTATTTTTAGTTTGCTCTCCTTGTTCTTTGTAGGTTAATTTTTTACCATTACTTTCAACATAATCGTTAGTGTAATTTTCTCCTTTCTCTAAATATACCTGATTGCCATTTGCCAGGGTAAGTGTTGCTTTTTCAGAACCCGGTTTTATTATGATATTTGATTCTGGAGGACTTACTATTTTATGTTGTTCTACTTGATCTTTATTAAAATAGATATAGCCAAGCCCAAATGCTGATGCCAAAATTATTGAAGCTGCTACTGAAAACCTTTTAATAATTGTAGACGTTTTCTGCTTTTTAATGGCTTTAATTTTTTTATTAATTTCATTTTGAGCATTAGCTTTATTATAAACAGCCATAGTTATTGATGTTAAATACTCAATTTTAACCAAACGATTAAAATGTTGCAGATTTTTAGGAGATTTCAAGTAGTTTTCCAGAAGCTCTAATTCTTCGATATTGGCTTCGTTACTAAGAAATTTGGTAACAATATTTTCAAATTTGTCCTGACCCGTCATACAGCTATTACGTTTGGTTTTTTTTAACCCCTCTAATTTTTTTGCATTTTTTTATATTTTAGCTCAAAAAATTATGAAAAATTCAAAATTTTTAGATAATTTTTATTTAGCTGAACAGTTAAAGCTAGGGAAAGAAGAGGCCTATAATTTTCTTATGGAGTCTTTTTATGATAAGCTTTGTAGCTATGCATATGCTTTAATTAAAAATCATAGTAAAGCTGAAGATATTGTACAAAATGTTTTTGCTGATGTTTTTGTGAACAGAAAACAGATAAACCCTGGGTATTCTATTAAAGGTTATTTGTATAAATCGGTTTACAATGAATTTATAGATCAGTATAGAAAGAATAAACCTATTATTTATTTAGAGAAGAAGTATTTTGAAGCTTTAGATCTGTTCGTTGAGAAGGAATATGATGATTTAGATACTTTAATTAAAAAGGTTGATGAAGAAATAAATAACCTGCCTACTAAATGCAAACAAATATTCTTATTAAATAAAAAAGAAGGTCTTACCCACGTAGAAATCTCCGAATATCTTAATATTTCCACTAAAACTATAGAAGGTCATATTACAAGAGCTTTTAAAATATTAAATGAAAAATTAGGGCCTAAAATGGAAGCTTTGCTTTTTCTTCTGTTTGATTTTAAGACTAAAACTGCTGTAGCTCATTAAGCCTGAAAGTAAACCAAGTACTTTTTAGATAAGCCTACATTTTTTGAAACTATCTCGTTGTTAACAAAAAATGATGTGCAATAGGCTTTAGACTTTTCTTTACTTAATGATAAATGTAGAGAGCTGTGTCATTCTATTAAATAGCGAACAGAATTACCCGTATGGAAACTTTTATGGCATTAAAAGATAAGGTGAATAATAGTGCTATTTTTATCTTAGTATAATTTTTTTCAATGAATAATATTAGACATTAATTTGGAATAATATAGCTATATTTGGTTCTCTTATCAGGGAGACAATTTCTAATTTATAACACAAATAATTAAACAGTAAAAATGAAAAAAGTTAAGTATATAGTTGCCGCTACTTTGACCTGTATGATGATGGTGAATTGTGGAGGAGGAGAAAAGAAAAAGGAAAAAGAATCATTCTCTTATGAGAATAAATCTTCAAAGGAAGAAGTAAAGGAAGCATCTAATGAGGCAAATATTGTTTTAGTTGGAGATGATTTAATGAAGTTTGATAAAACTGAAATAAAAGCAAAGGCTGGTCAGAAAGTAAAATTAACATTGCGTCATAAAGGAAAATTAGATGTTAATGTTATGGGGCATAACGTTGTAATTCTTGCAAAGGGAGTAGATTTAGCTGCATTTGCTGGAAAAGCAGCTTCAGCAAGAGAAACAAATTATATTCCTGCTGGTTCAGAATCTGAGATTATTGCACACACTGGTGTTATTGGTGGGGGACAAACAACATCTATTGAGTTTGTAGCTCCGGAAGCTGGAACTTATGATTTTATCTGTAGTTTTCCTGGGCATTACGCAATGATGAAAGGAAAATTTGTAGTAGAATAATCCAATCGAAACATATAAAAAAAGCGGCCATTAGGCCGCTTTTTTTTATGAACTCATTTTAGCTATTTACTTAACCGTTACTTTTGTAAGCATCGTTAAATAATGTCCTGGAAATGTACAAACAATCCAATATTCACCAGGTTCGCTTGGCGAAGTAAAATATATTGTTTCCTTATCCTCAGGTCCTACAGTTCCTGTATGTGCTTGTACTAAATCACTAAATGGAACATAGCTAAGGTCTGGACCATCAAGACCTAAACCTAAGGCTTCTTGTCCTACTTTAAGCGCGATGTCTTTACCTGGCTTACTAGTCAATACAACATTGTGAATCATGTCATCATTATTGTTAAGTGTAAGCTCAATCTTGCTATTTCTATTGATAGTGATTTCTTGAAGATCAAACTTCAATCCTGGTACGGTTCCAATAACAACTTTTTGGTCAGCACCAGCTTCGCCCCATTCATGAGGTATTGTGTTAACGCGTTTAGGTTGTTCTATTTTCTTATCGGATTTTTTCATTTCCATTTGCATGGATTTCAATTCACCTCCAGGCACTTCGTTTAAAGTATAGTAAGCTTTTTTATGTAATAATTTTTCACCAGAACTGGCCTGTAGCTTTGGAATTTCTAATTGGTGAATGAATCCTAAACGCATGCCATGAACTGTTAGTTTTACAGTTAGGCCATCTTCAGATACATCGGCCTTATGAATCATGGCTTTTTGTTGGTCAATAATTGGGCTTCCATAGGTTTTATGATACTTATACGTAAATGTTGTCATTTTATAGTTCGTAATATCCTCAGCCTGTTCTTTGCTAATAGGTTTCGTAAATTCTAATTCAAAGCCATCATCTTTAGCTTTCATAGTTTTGATTTCAAATGGCATTTTACCAGTCCAAACCAAACGCTGTAAGCCAAATTCTTTCTTACCTGTAGAGGCCCAACCTCTACTGGTCATACCAACAAACATGTTATTGTCGCTTCCCCAAATCATACGCAATATTCCAGAAGAAAATCCTTCGACAAAAGGGAAGGCGGCACCTTGATAAACCCCATTTACTTTTTCCATGTATACACGCATGATTTTACTATGGCCTTGGTCTCCAATAAACTGTTGTCCACTAAAAGGGCCAAACTTACCATTGGTGGTGTCGTATAAAATATCAGATGTAGAAATACCCAAAATTGTGTGAGGGAACCAAATAGCTGGTGCTTTTAATTCTTTTTCCTTTTTGGCATACTCATATAATGTCATCCCTGAATTGTCCTGAATGTCTTCAGGTTTCAATGTTAAGGGAGATTGTGGGTCATCGCTCCATTTTAATCCCGAAGGATGTCCTGCAAAATCACCAACTTCTAAATGTGTCATTCTACCAGAACCTACCCAATCTCCTTGGTTTTCGGTGTAGAAATAATCACCTTCAGGGTTAATGCCTATCCCAGCAGGAGAGCGTAATCCTGTTGCAATTGGTGTCATTTCGCCTTCAGGCGTAATTTTTAACATCCAACCACGCCATCTTACAGGGCTTTGGCCTCCGTTCATCCAGGCTAGATTTAGGTTCACTATCATATCGCCATTTTCTGTGAATTTTGGTCCATATGAGTAACCATGATAATTTCCAGATAACGGCCACGAAAAAATAGTTTTATAAACATCAGCTTCGTCGTCACCATCTTTATCTAAAAGTCGTGTTAACTCACCACGTTGTGATAGGTAGAATCCACCATCTCTAAAACCTAACCCTAAAGCTTCGTGTAAGCCATGTGCAAATAATTTGAATTTTGGTGTTTCGCTATAAGGCTTATCAATTAACCAAACTTCACCACGACGTGTTGAAACACCCAACTTGTCTTTATCGGTTAAGGCTAAACCACCTACTTCTAACTTAATGTCTTTTGGGATTGGAACATCTACAATTTTATAGAATTCAGCTTCTTTTTCTTTTATAGTTTTTAATTGACCAAAAACGCATTGACCAATACAAAAACATAAGGCTACGGATAAAATTTTTGCTATTTTTTGCATGTTAATATTGTTTTTAGTTTACCAGATAATGCTATAATTAATCTTACTGTCTCCATCAGGAACTTTAATTAAAAGTTCATCTTTGCCATCAATATTTCTGATAGTTGCCTTAAGCTCATTACCAGATAAATCGACATAATAACTCTCATTGTTAACTACATAAATATTATCTGGAAGTTCCTTGATGTTTTCACCATCTGCAATTTTATGCCATAGATTTTTTCCTTTGGAAACAGTTATTGATTTGTTCAACTGGCGACTACCTTCAGGTACTGTAAACGTATTAGTAATTACGGTTTTTCCAAGCTGATAAGAGAATGTCGGCATTCTTGAGGCGTCTAATTCATAACCAAGTTGTTTAAAACCTTTATTTTCAGGTAAAGGAATAGGCCATGGGGTATTTTCGGTTTCAAGTGGTGCAAATTCCAAATCTCCGTGCATAGCTATTGCAAACCCTACTGGTTCACCTAATTGTTTAAATCCTCTTGAAAGCCACATATGTGTGGTATTTAGAAACGATCCTCTCCAAACTTTTAATAAAGACCCAGTTGCAAGATTATAGGAATAATGAACGCCTTGAGGTGTTCCAACGGATATGGCATGCGTATGCTTTTGGTCTTTATGGTTTACAAAACTACGTTGCATTACTGGTTTATCTTTGGGCTCAACAATGATGCCTTTTAATGGGTCAAATTCTCCAGCGCCTTTCTTCACACCTTCAAAAAGTGAATAGGCCTTCATTTCAGGTCCTTCTACAAACAAGTTACATCCACGAGCCCAAGGAGCATGCTGGTTATAAACAACGGTGAATGGAATATTGCCTTTTTCTAGAGTTACGGTATTAAAACCAAATTCATCTCGGCTACCTTTAAAGCGAAACGCTTTTTTCTTGTTTAAGTACAGTTCAGCAATACCTGTTGTTTGACTTGCAAAAAGGTAATCTCCAGATTTAGGCACAGAAAGCGTACCAGAAAAAGCAACCATTTTTCTTTCTCTTTTGCTGGTAACATCACTAAAGGATAAGACCTTTGCTTTTTCCTCACTTACTTTTGCTATTGTATCTAAGTTTCCAATTGTTTTGCCTGAGTGTTTATATTCAGTTCTAACTAGATTAGAAATTTTAAGCTTGTTGTCTTCATACAGTTTGTATTTAATATTTTTAAAGGCTACTGGGCCATGGTCCCCCTGAATCATTAATGGTCCTCTTGGTTTTTCATCGGCATTAGTGCCTCCGCCTCTTGTTGGTCCTGTTAATTCTACATTTTCTTGGACTAGTACACCATTAAGCCAAACTTCTTCAAACCAAGCATTTTTTGTTTTTTTACCTGCTTTATTAAATTTAGCTGCATGGAAAATAACTTTTAAATGCTGCCAAAGGCCAGGTGCTTTTGCAGCATTTACCCTTGGGGATGTTCCTTCGTATCCTTCTTTTCCTTTAGGGGCTTCTTTATCCCAACGCTGGTAGATCCCGCCCATATCCACATATTTTGGCTTTTTAACTTTCCAACTATCATAAATTTGAACCTCATAACGTCCTTGGAAATAAAGTCCAGAATTAGAACCAACAGGAACCATAACATCTAGTTCTAGTTCTATATCACCATGCTCAAAAGGTGTATAAAGGTTTTTGTTTTTTTCCTTTTCTTGGTCGTTTTTATTTAAAATAATACCTGTACCTTCAGAAAAAGTTACAGTTCTTTTTGTTTTACGATCTGATATAACGTCTCCAACAATAATCCAATTTTCTCCAGTAGGTTTAAAACCTCCTAAGTCATTTAATTCTATTTGCGTAAAGGGCAAATAGGATAAGGATTTCTTTTTCTCCTCTTTTTTTACAGCAGCTTGGGTGAATATTACTTCTGGGTCTTCTTTACAAGAGCATACAAGCAATATTAAGCTGCATAAAAGCATGTACTGTTTCATTTTGTTTAGTTGTTTAGGTTGTTTGTAACTTAGAATATATAATTTAGTTTAATTAATGAACTTCTTGGTAAAATAGGTACTACTACAAAACTAGCATCGGGGTTAGCTTGAATAAATTCTGGTGTAGCACCGCTACCACTGGCTCCAAAGGAGTTGGCTCCAAAGAAGTTTGCTAATCCTTCAGAATTAAATAAGTTGCTTACCACTACGTTTGCAGAAATGCTTTTGGATATTTTATAACCAATACCGGTATTAAAGGTGCTGTAGGCGTCTAACTGAAAGCCATTAGAAACGTTACCTTCTCTTTTACCCATAAATTGCCATTTAAAAAAAACAGATAGTTTATTGGTTTGATAAAGTGTTCCGAGATTAAACATTAGCTTTGGATTGAAAGCAAGTCTGTTTCCAGAGAAATCAAGAACGGTGTCGTCATTGGTTTCTACAGTTCCTGCTGCATCGTAAATCTTCCAGTTTGTTGCTTTTGGATCTTGAATAACACCATTAAACTCAAAAGATAATTGGTTTGTTGCTTTTAGAACACTTTCCCATTCGAATCCAATTGTTCTAGAACTATTAAACTGAATTGGCGTATAGAATATTGAACCGCTGGTGTCGTCAAATTCAAAATTTGACGTACCTATATCTTTTAATCTACTCCAAAAGGCTGTTCCGGTAAATGAAACTGTGTTTGAGCTCAGCTTAAATCCTAACTCCAATTGATTAATCTTTTGTACTTCGCCTTCCGCATTAATCGGAACATTTTGAAAATTATCAAAGTAATAATTTAATTCTGGAGCTTTATTTCCTTTTGATAATCTTGCAAAAACTGCCGAGTTTTCGTTTAGTTTAAAGTTAATACCAAACGAATAGGAAAGGTAATTGTAAGTATAATTGAAATTGTCTATTTCTCCAGTTGGACCAACAAGACCGCTATCATAAGCTGTGTTTGGATCTCCATCTACACCACCAGATAATCCAAGAGGGGCAAAACGATCTTTGTGGCCTTTATGCTGAATACTTTCGTAACGTAAACCAAGATCTAAATAGATGTTTTCAGCAATGTGCCATTTGTCATTTGCAAATGCTGCTAACTGTGTAACGTCTGCTTCTGCATTTACATAAAACAAACCACCATAATTACTAGCGCCGTTTTCATCTGAAAGCCCTAAAACGGGTTGCCCCGGATTTTCTAAGGTAACTTGTAACATCCTAGGGTTTGGTTCGTATGTGGCGTAAACAAAAGATCCTTGTCCGAAATAAGACGTGTTAGATAAGCCTCCTGCAAATCCTAAGGTTAGGTTATGGTGTTCTGTTTTTTTATTAATTGTTAATTGCTGCATCCATTCGTTGGCATCTATATCTTTGTACCATGCAGATGTTCCCATAATAGCATCATTTGGTAAAGAACCTCCAGTTAAATATTGAAAAGGACTTCCGCTAAACAATCCACTATTATCTACACGAGCAACTTCAGAACCCGATTGAGCATCTTTAAACACTATTTGTCCAAAAGGAAGCGTAGCATCCATTCTGGAGAAAACAGTTAGGTCACTTAAAAGGTAAGCCGTAGGATCGTTTAAAGAGACAAAGGCATTGCTAATTGAGGTTTGCCAATTAGCATTTTTAGAGGAGAATTTAATGTTGTTACTTAAAGTCCACGCGTTTCCTAAATCTTGAGAAAAATCAAACCCTAAAGCCAAATCTTTAGCATTTACACCATTTGTTGGATTAAAAGTGTTGGTGTTATTGGGATTTCTGCCGTCGGGAATATTAACGTCAAAAGAAGGCATTAATAATGATGTTGAATTAAAGTCCTGACCAAATGCTGCTTTTGGATTATTCCAATCTGTAGCCGCTACACCAGTATACCTATTGGTGTAATCATTTAAATACTTTCCGTAGAATTTAAAATACCCATTCTTGTTTGTTTTTATAAGGTTGAATTTTAGCTGTCCGCCTTTACTAAAAGTAAAGTCGTTGTTTCTAGCGCCATCATCTTTTCTATAATGACCACCTAAGTTAAAAAACCAGTTGTTCTGAAGGGGTGCTCCAAAATTAGCATCAATTCTATGTAGTAAATTATTGTTGTTGCCTTGGAAACCTTGAGTTAATTGAACTTCACCGCCAAGACTTTGTCTAGGGCCTTGGGATATGAAATTGTAAATACCTCCAGGCGCATTCATTGCAGTAATTGAAGAACTTCCTCCTCTAATAGCTTCTAGTTTTCTTGTTGTTAAATCAGTTCTATGGAATAAATCTGGTCCATTGTAAGAATGTTGAACAAGGCTTACAGGTAAACCGTCTTCTTGCAAAGAGGTATAATACCAACCCATATCATCTTCAGCTGAAGCAGAAATACCTCTTGTATAAACTCTAGTAAATACTTCGCCAGCGGAGGCATCTGTAAATGTTCCTGGTATATTTTGTAATAAACCGGCAGTCCCTCTTGGGAAATTTTGTTGAATGTCTTTTGATGTTAACGCGCTTACCGATGTTGAGGATTCAATAGTTTTTCTGGGATCAAAAGTACCAGTAACTACAACCGTTTGTAGATTTAGTAAATCTTCTTCAAGCGTAATAGATAGAATGGTATCTTCATTTGATACTTCAAAATTTATGCTTTGAGGTTTATATCCTAAATGTGTGATTTTTAAAGTATAGCTTCCTGATGAAAGATTTTGAACAATAAAATCGCCATCAGCGCTTGTGATTGTAGATTGATTTGAAGGCGATAATGAAATCAGCGCACCTTGTATTGGTGTTTCATTAGCGTCATGTACTGATCCTTTTAAAGATGATTGCGACCAAAGAAAATGACTGGTTAAAATGGTAAAAATGAATAACAGTTTTGTGCTAAAATGCTTCATAGTTAAATGTTCTGGGAAAATTTAGTTTTAGTTTAAGCAAAGATGCACAATTATTGCCTAATCTGTGTTTGGAATTGCCCAGTGAAAAAAATTGCACAAATACTATTGTGTCTTTTTGCCACGTATTTGGTAAAATATAGCTAAAGCAGCCAATAATAATCCCAAAAACTCTCTTGAGCCTTCAAGGTATGGTTTTTCATAAACCATTTCGCCGAAAATCTCTTCTTTGTTATCAGTCTGAAGATAATCTATAAACAGAGAAAAGTGAAAAGCGGAATAAGCCAAAAGGCCTATAAAAGTAACCCATAAAATTCCTTTGTTTATTGTTCTAAAGTTATTGATTAAGCATAAAGCCGCAACAACCAAATAAATAATAAACCATAGCCAGCCATCTGGATCATTTAATTGCATAATGGCGAAAGAGACGAAAATAAGACATAAAACAATGTTTGCGATTTTTCTGTTTTTGCTCATTAAATAGTTGTTTAGAAATTAGATGTGTCTTTGTAAGCTTTAATAACGGCTAATTCTCCGTCTTTGCCATTTTGGGAATTACCATGTTCCATTCCTAAAACACCTTCATAGCCTTTGTTTTGAATATGTTTGAAGATGTTTTTGTAATTTATTTCACCAGTGGTAGGTTCTTTTCTACCTGGGTTGTCTCCAATTTGGAAATAGGCAATTTCATCCCAAGTTAAATCTATGTTTCTAATGATATGGCCTTCGGTTTTTTGAAGATGATAAATGTCAAATAAGATTTTACAAGCAGGACTATTAACGGCTTTACAAATCATATAGGTTTGGTCGGAACGCTGCAAATATAAATCGGGAGAGTCCGATAGCGGTTCTAAAACCATTGTTAGGCCATGCGGTTCAAGAATATCAGCGCCACGTCTTAAGGCTTCAATAACGTTGGCATCTTGAATTCCTATGGGAAGTCTCCTTTGGAATGCTCCAGGAACAACTGTGAGCCATTTAGCATTTACCCGTTTAGCAACCTCAATGGACTTTCTGCATCCATCTAGAAATATATCAATAAATTCTTGTTTTCCAGCGGCCAGCGTGTTCTTTAAATTACCACCTTTTTGAATAACAAAAACACCCATAGTCATATTTCGTTTGGCTAGAGCCTCTCCAATTTTAGTTTGAACCTCAATGGTTCTCTTCATCATGTTATTGTCCTCAAAAGCCGTAAACCCTTGATCTGCCATAAAATTAATTTGATCAATAAGGTCTTCTCCTGCATGATTTTTAAACATGCCGAAGTGCGGGGCAAATTTCATATTAAAACGCTTGGGATTAGGTGAATCTTCTAAAGGATTTGTAATCGCATTTGCAGCAGTAATGCCAAGACCTGCAATAGATGCTGCCGTAGCACTTTTTTTAATGAAGTCACGTCTTTCCATAGCTTAGGTCGTTATAAAGTTTGTCTTTCCTGGTGTAGGAATAGGATAATTTCCGTGTTCATCGCATATGGTAGGCGGTATACTATCCCAAGTTAGGCTATCTTCATCTGGTACAATTTGGTAATTAGAATCCATAGCCTGTTTCCATGTAATTTCTTTTCCTGAGTAAGTCGCCATTCTTCCTAGAATTGCAGACATTGTGCTTTTGGCTCCATATTCTGCATCATTGATATAAGCTCGTTGTCCTCTTATAGCCTGAAACAGTTTGTCATGTTCAATTTGATAAGGACTTGGGTCTTTTGCTCCACTATGTTCATAAATAGTTTTGCCTTTGTATGATTTTAGGTTTGCAATATTTCTTCCGCTAACATCTACAGTGCCTTTAGTACCTTGAAACGATTCTGCTACTCTTCTAAAACAGTCTTTTTGATGTCTACATTGACTAGAAATAATGGCGCCACTTGGGTATTCAAATTCTACGAAGTGATGATCAAAGATTTCACCGTGATCCTTTCCTTTTCTTACTTGTCTACCACCCATGCCTTGCGCTTTTATTGGGTATTCTCCAATAAACCAATTTGCTACATCTATGTTGTGAATATGCTGTTCTAAAATATGATCGCCACAAAGCCAATTAAAGTAATACCAATTACGCATTTGGTATTGCATTTCAGACCATTCTTCTTGTCTTGGTCTTACCCAAACGCCTCCACCATTCCAGTACACCTGACCACCAGTAATTTTGCCAATACTTCCTTTTTTTATCCTATCATAAGCTGCTAGATAATTTTTCTGATACCGTCTTTGAAGGCCAACAACAACATTTAAGTTTTTTGTTTTTGCCAATTTAGCAGCTTGCAAAACCTTTTTTACTCCAGCTACATCTGTAGCTACAGGCTTTTCCATGAATACATGTTTTCCTTGAGCAATAGCATATTCAAAATGCTGAGGTCTAAATCCCGGAGGTGTTGCAAGTATAACAACATCTGCTTCATCAATGGCTTTTTTATAAGAACCAAAACCTACAAATTGTTTTGTTGCAGCAACATCCACTTTGCTAGAGTCGAACATTTTGGAAAGGCTTTCATGAGCTTTATCTAAACGATCTTTAAATGCATCTGCTAATGCCACTAGCTTAACGTTGTTATCTGCTTTTAAGGCTTGAGCTGCTGCGCCAGTACCTCGTCCGCCACAACCCACAATAGCTAGTTTTAAGGTGTTTTCTTTTATGGGTTTGGAGGAAGAGTTTCCCATCATTACAGAAGGCGTTAAAATTAAGCCTCCAGTAATCAATGATGAATCTTTTACAAAATTGCGTCTCGTTAGGATTTTGCTTTTTTTCATGTTGGTAGAAATTAAAATTCCAAAATAGTAATAGGTGTTTTCTATTATTTAGTTGCTCTTACCTGTGCCTTTTAATGTAAACCGAATTCTCTTTTAAGAGTGGTTTTATAGCTCTAAAATCTCAATATTTTTAAACTCAACTGGGTGGCTTTCACTTTGTAAAGAAATATAACCCTCTTTTAAGGGGTGGCCTTCAAGTGATTTCCAATGTTCAATGTTATAGTCTACATTACCACCACCATACTGTGGCTTAGAATAGCGCATTACTTCTTCACCATTAATAAAATGCTTAATGATGGAGTCGTTTCTAACTTCAATTTCAATATTCACCCATTGTTCTCCATGATAGGTTTTTGAGTTAGAGCTTATGCAGTGTGCAGTTTGTAATTCATCACTCATTATAACATTAGTTCCAGGCGTGCATAAATTAGCTGTGGTTCTATCATCTTTCCCATTTCCTCCTAATAATTGCACCTCAATAGACACTGGAAAATTTTGGTCTAAGCCTATTTTATTGGGATCTTCACAATGTATCATAATACCGCTATTTCTATTGGCCCAACCTGCACCATCGGCCAATTGTTTGCCTACAAATCTGTAATCCATTCTAAAACGGTAATTTGAAAAAGGCTTTTTGTAATAAATATGTCCGAAGGTGTTATGAAATGAATCTTGATATTTTTCGTAATTGACTTTAAGAATACCGTCTTCAACCACAAAGGTGTTATTGTAGTTGTCTCCTGCTGGGTGTCCTTTTATTTTAATTACCCAATCATTTAAATCCTTTCCGTTAAAAAGTTTAACCCACTTTTCTTTAGGTTCACAACTATTTAAAACTATAAGTCCTAAAAGTAATAGGTAAATTGTTTTGTTCATATTTTTTGAATTTTAGTATTGCAGTGACCAGCCTTTGCCTTTGGTAGCTTCATTTACATCCATGCAACCTTTTTGATTACCAGGAACAGGATTGTAAGCCAGTATTTCTTCGCCAACAACTTCACTGTTTTTAAAAGCCCATACTGCTCTAGATCTTAAACCATTTAGACCTTTAAAAATTAGTTTTTGATTGGTGTTGTAATCTTTACGGTCTTCAGGTTTGGTTTTTAGATAACTTGCTAAAAGCGCATCGTAATCCTCGGTTTTTAAATCTTTAATTTGAAATTCTGCAGGCTTTCCTTTTATTAGTTCAGAAACGATAGCATTGATTTCTTCTAAAAATTTAGATTGTGCCTCTTCATTGTACGATTTAAATGCTAATAAATCTATAAACTCGGGTACATTAACATCTAAAGCTCCCGGAGACGATTCCGTTTTCGGTAGAATTAAATCTACAAGGCTTTTAACCACTTCTCCCTGCTCTATAGAAAGAAATTGTGGTACCCATTTTTCTGCTTCTGAGGTACAGCTTTGTAAAATGCTTAAGGCACTAGGAGCAACCGCTGCATATCCTAAAGATAATCCTATGTTTTTTAATGCGTCTCTACGTTTCATGAGTTCTGAGCTTTAAATTGTTTAATGGCATGATTAGCAGCTCTTGCTGTTAAGGCCATATAGGTTAACGAAGGATTTTGGCAAGCTGATGATGTCATACAAGCACCGTCTGTAACATATACATTTGGCACAGTATGGATCTGGTTGTATTTGTTTAAAACCGAGGTTTTAGGGTCTCTTCCCATTCTTGCCGTTCCCATTTCGTGAATACCAATACCAGGAGCTTTAGGTTGGTCTCTAACTTGTATGTCCTTAAAGCCAGCCTTTTCTAACATAGCAACTGCTTGGTTAATCATGTCTTTTCTCATGGCATATTCATTCTCTTTCCATTCAGCATCAAACGTGATGGTTGGTAATCCCCATTTATCTAGTTTGTCATAATCTAAGGTCATTTTATTATCATGATAAGGTAGGCACTCTCCGAAGCCTCCCATACCCAATCGCCAGCCACCTGGCTCGAGGATTTTCTCCTTAAATTCAGCACCGTAGGCCAGTTCTTCCATAGAAGTTGTATAATCTCCTCTTGAACCTCTACCTTGATAGCCGTAACCTCTTAGAAAGTTTTTGTTTTCACTAGCTTTATCACCAAGGTTAACAAATCTCGGTATGTATAAACCGTTTGGTCTTCTGCCGTAGTAATATTTGTCTTCGTAACCGTCTATTTTTCCAGAGGCACCAGCACCTAAATGATGATCCATGATATTATGACCTAATTCTCCAGAGTCGTTTCCTAAACCATTTGGGAAACGGTCCGATTTGGACTGCATTAAAATAGAAGCGGATGCCATAGCAGATGCACAGCAGAAAATAATATCAGCTTTAAACTCTAATTTTTCATTAGTTTCTGCATCAATTACTTTAACACCGGTAGCCTTCTTTTTATCTGCATCATAAACAATTTCGTAAGCTATAGAATGTGGTCTTAATGTCATGTTTCCTGTACGCTCTGCAGCAGGTAGGGTAGATGCATTACTGCTAAAATAACCTCCAAAAGGACAGCCTCTAATACATCTATTTCTGTTCTGACATTTACTTCTGCCTTCGCGTCCTTTAACGCTGGTTAGATGAGCAGCCCTTCCAATGGTTAAGACCCTTCCAAAATCTTTTGCCATGCTTTCCTTAAGGTGTTCTTCTACACAATTGAGTTCCATTGGTGGTTCAAAAACACTATCCGGAAGTTGAGGAAGTCCTAACGCTTCTCCGCTAACACCGATATATTTTTCTACGTAGCTATACCAAGGTTCAATATCTTTATATCTAATGGGCCAATCTACGCCATGCCCATCACGTTTATTGGCTGTAAAGTCTAAGTCGCTTAACCTATAACTTTGTTTTCCCCACATAATAGAACGTCCGCCAACGTGATAACCACGCATCCAATCAAAGCGTTTTGTTTCATTGTAAGGGTGTTCTAAATCATTAACAAACCAATGTTTGCTTTCGTTTTTTACGGTATAGCCAGTTCTACTTTGCTTTGGATAATTTTTCTTTTCTTCAGCAGTGATATCTCCTTTTAATTCTTGATCCCACGGATCTAGATTCATGGTAGGATAGTCTTCAATATGTTTTACCATTCTACCGCGTTCCAGAACTAACGTCTTTAATCCTCCTTCACATAATTCTTTGGCGGCCCAACCACCTGTAATTCCTGTGCCAATAACAATTGCATCGTATTTCTCGTTAATAGTTTCCATAATTAGTTTGTCTTAGGTTATAAAGACCATGCTCTTCCGTTGGTTTCATCGGTTGAGATACAGCCTAATTGAGCACCAGGCACTGGGTCATATGCTAATACATTTTCTCCAACTTCTTCAGAAGTACAATAACCAAAGATGGTATATTGCCTAATTGAATAAAGGAATTTGTATATATGATAGGTGTCTAATTTGGCTTCTGGTATGTTCTTTACATTTTTCTTTAGTTGGTTTACAATTTTTTTTGATTCTTCAACCGAAACATTGAAATATGCATCTAAAAGTACATTAAAATCTTCTTTAGAAATATCTGAAATGGATTTGTTTAGGCTCTTTTGGGATTTTTCGGCAAACAATTGAGCTCCTTTTTTAAAGATTTTCTTATTCTCGTCTGTTTCAACGTCATTGTACATCAAATCAATGAACTGCGGAATATTAACGTCTATAGCTCCGGGGAGTTCTGTTTTTGGTAAGATGATATCAGACAAATGTGTAACCATGTATTTTTCATCTTCAGATAGGAATAAAGGTGTCCATGTTTGTTCATCATTTTTACATGAAGATAAAATGCTTAATATGGTTGGAGTAGCTACAGTATAACCTATGTCTGCAGTTAAATTTTTAAGTGCGGTTCTTCTGTCCATAAATTAACTGTTTTTATTTTTTTTAAACTCTTTTGCGGCATGATTTGCTGCTCTAGCTGTAAATGCCATATAGGTTAATGATGGATTTTGACACGCCGAAGACGTCATAAAAGCACCATCTGTTACATAAACGTTTTTGCAAGTATGTATTTGGTTGTGTTTGTTTAAGACAGACGTTTTTGGATCATGTCCCATTCTAGCCGTTCCCATTTCATGAATACATGCGCCAGGTATGGCTTTGCCTAAATGGCCTTTTACATTTTTATAACCAGCAGCTTTTAACATTGCAACAGCTTGATCTCGCATGTCTTCGCGCATTTTTTGCTCGTTTTCTTTTATTTCGGCATCAAAATCAATTGTTGGAAGTCCCCATTCATCTAATTTATGATAATTTAAAGAAATTTTATTTTCATGATAAGGTAGGCACTCTCCAAATCCAGACATTCCAATACGCCATGGACCAGGTTTTAGTATTTTGTCTTTTAAATCCTTTCCAAATGATAATTCTGGAACGGCATGTTGCCAATTGGTTCTGCTGGCACTTCCTTGATATCCGTAACCTCTTAAAAAGTCTTTTTTGGTTTTTGAATCTCCTAAATTTCTAAATCTTGGAATGTAGAAACCATTCGGTCTTCGTCCTTTATAATATTTATCATCAAAACCTTCAACTTCAGCCGATGCGCCAACGGCGTAATGATGGTCCATTAGGTTATGTCCTAATTCTCCTGAATCATTTCCTAAGCCGTTAGGAAAACGTTCAGATTTAGATTGCATTAAAATTGAAGCTGATGCTATTGCTGAGGCACAACAAAAAATGATATCTGCTTTAAAGAAGAGTTTCTCTTTTGTTTCGGCATCTATAATTTTTACACCTGTAGCTTTTTTTAAGTTGTCATCATAAACTATCTCATATGCAATAGAGTGTGGTCTCAGTGTCATATTACCAGTGCGTTCTGCAGCAGGTAAGGTGCAAGAGTTACTACTAAAATAACCACCAAAAGGACATCCTCTTATGCATCTATTTCTAAATTGGCATTTGCTTCTGCCTTCATGAGGTTTATCACTTGTAATATGGGCAACGCGACCAATAGTTAATAGGCGGTCATCATCAAAACTCGTCTCAATGCTTTCTTGTAAGTCTTCCTCAACACAATTAAGCTCCATTGGTGGTTCTAGCTTTTGGTCTGGTAGTTGAGCCAATCCTAAGTTTTGACCTGAAACACCAATGTATTCTTCTACCTTGTCATACCAAGGTTCAATATCTTTGTATCGAATGGGCCAATCTACACCATGGCCGTCTTTTTTGTTAGCTTCAAAATCTAAGTCACTCAGTCTGTAAGATTGTTTACCCCACATTATTGAGCGCCCTCCAACGTGATACCCGCGTAGCCATAGGTATTCTTTTACCTCATTGTATGGGTGTTTTAAGTCATCAACAAACCAGTGCTTTGTAGCTGGTTTTGTTAACGCACCTCCCCATAATCTACTTTGTTTATGTTGGTTTTTGGTATCGTCTGGATGTTGTTTCTCTCTGTGTTTAAAATCCCATGGATCCATATTCATGGTTGGGTAGTCTTCAATATGTTTTACCATACGTCCCCGCTCCAAGACTAAAGTTTTAAGTCCGTTCTCGCAGAGTTCCTTAGCTGCCCAACCTCCACTAACGCCTGTTCCTATAACTATAGCATCGTAGTGTTCAGTTTGTTCTATAGCAGAATTACTGTTCATTTAGTTTGTTTTATTTTAGTTTAAAAGTGGTAATGTAATATAAGTTCTATTGCTAAAAGTGTTGAAAATTGCAATAATTTTTATATTAAGTTGAAAAATAGCTATTTTGCAAATCAATAATGTTTAAAATATTTCAGTGAAAGTAAACGTACAAACAATTGAGCCATATGAAGCCGATGGGGTTGTGTATCATGCTGATACCTGTTTGCCTTTAATTGATGCTTATGGAAGGAGAAAGTTAAAGTTTAAAGCACTTGCAAGACATACATATCCTGGAGATAGGTTAGATGATAATACTTTGGGTTTAAATAGTATTGGATATTGGGATGCTGATGAGCCACAAGATTGGGGGTTAGATTGGCATAGGAATGAAGGGATTGAATTTCATTTTTTAGAGTCGGGAACAATGCCGTATGCTCAAGAAAATAAGGAAGTGTTGTTAACGCCAAATCACTTGACTATAACGCGTCCTTGGGAAGCGCATAGAGTAGGTAATCCTAATATTGGGATGGGTAAATTTTATTGGGTTATTTTAGATTTGGGAGTAAGAAGGCCGCATCAAGAATGGGTTTGGCCAGATTGGATTACTTTAACAGATTCAGATTTATCTAGGCTTACGAGAATGCTAAGACATAATGAAAAATCTATTTTAAAAACAGATCAACGTGTTAGGGATTGTTTTAAGCGAATCAATTTGGCGGTTAATACTGATAAACAAGGGAGTAACGCCTCAAGAATAAGGTTGCTGGTAAACTATCTGCTTATTCTTATTTTGGATTTATTGGATACTGAAAAAATAGAGCTAAATGAAGCCTTAACAGATAGTTCTAGAAGTGTGAGTTATTTTTTGAAGGAATTAGATAAGAACTTGTCTGAAAACTGGACTATAGAGCAAATGTCACAATCAGCAGGAGTTGGGTTAACCCGTTTTACGCATCATTGTAAGCAGTTAACGAATTTAACACCAATGCGCTATCTTACAATGCGTAGGTTAGAGATGTCTAAAAAGATTCTAAAAGAAAATGATAAATTAACGGTTAGTGAGGTGGCTTATATGTGTGGTTTTACTACAAGTCAGTATTTCTCAACAGTGTTTAAAAAGCACGAAAAGTGTTCACCAAATGAATACAGAAGATTGCATTGTGTAAATGAATCCTTAACGGCCTATCCTGAAATTTAACAGTTTTGTTTAAATTCTTTCACTGAATAAAAATAAACATGTAATACATTTTAATTATATATTTTCACGTGATTACCGATATCAACTAACTAAACATATGGTATGAAAAGACGTGATTTTATTTATAAAGCAGGTCAATCTGGTCTTGCTTTGTCATTTCTGGGTTTGGCTTCTTGTAAGAATTCAGAAAAGAAAACAGCTTCAGAAGAAACAACTTCGAAAATTATAACACCTCCTTGGGAATTTAAGATATCATTAGCGCAATGGTCGTTGCATAAAGCATTGTTTGCCGGTGAAATGGATAATTTAGATTTTGCGGCCAAAGCAAGAAGTTTTGGTTGTGAAGGCGTGGAATATGTTAATGGCTTTTTTAAAGATAAAGCTAAAGATATGTCTTATTTAAAGGAGATGAAGTCTAGGGCTAATGCCGAAGGTCAGCAAAATGTGTTAATTATGATTGATGGTGAAGGAGGTTTGGCAACACCAGATGAAGCAAAACGTAAAAAAGCTATTGAAAATCATTATAAATGGGTAGAAGCAGCCCATTTTTTAGGTTGTCATGCCATTAGAGTGAATTTAGCAGGTGCGAGTGACTATGATGAAGGTATAAAAACGGCAATTGAGTCATTAGGGCAATTATCTGAATTTGCTAAAGGGTCAGGTATTAATGTTTTGGTTGAAAATCATGGAGGTTTTTCTTCCAATGGAACGTGGATGCATAAGGTGTTTTCTCAAGTGAAAAACGACAACTGTGGTACGCTTCCAGATTTTGGGAATTTCTGCATTAAAAAGGGTGAAAAGGATGCAAATGGCGTAAGACCATGTTTTGACGATTATGATAGGTATAAAGGAATGAAAGAACTATTGCCGTTTGCAAAAGCGGTAAGTGCTAAATCCTATGAATTTGATGCAGAAGGTAATGAAACTACTATAGATTATTTACGTGTAATGGAAATGGTTAAGGAAGTAGGGTATAGTGGTTTTGTTGGTATTGAATATGAAGGTCATAAGGAGCCGGAAGAAAAAGGAATTGAATTAACAAGAGATTTGCTTATTAAAGTGAGAAAGCAATTAGCATAAAATATAACTAACTAATCTAAATTTTTATGGAAAATATAAACAAGAACAGGTTGTTCATGGCGTCTTGTATTTCGTTAATCGTAACGGCTATGACATTTGCAATTAGAGCAGGTATTCTGGGGCAATTAGGAGCGGACTTTGAATTGTCGGATACTGAATTAGGATGGGTAAATAGTATGGCGTTTTTAGGATTTCCAATAGCAACAATTTTTGGTGGCTTGGTGTACAATTCTTTCGGAGCAAGAAAACTAATGATTATAGCTTTTGTGTCGCATGTATTAGGTTTGCTTTTAACAATATTTGCAGGTGGATTCTGGACACTTTTAATTTCTACATTTTTTATAGGGTTTGCTAACGGTTCGGTTGAAGCAGCTTGTAATCCTTTAATTGCCGATATGTATACAGATAACAGAACAACTATGTTGAATAAGTTTCATGTTTGGTTTCCAGGCGGTATCGTAATTGGAGCTTTGGCTTCTAAATTTATGACGGACTTTGATATGGGGTGGCAATTACAAATAGGTATTATGTTAATTCCAACATTAATTTACGGATTCTTATTCTTCGGGCAAACATTTCCGAAAAACGAAAATATCGTATCTGATACTAAAGTAAATATCAAAAGTTTATTATCGCCATTATTCATATTTATGGCAATCTGTATGACGCTTACAGCAACAACAGAGCTAGGTACACAGCAGTGGGTTGAAAAAATTCTTGGAAATTCGGGAGCTAGTCCAATGTTAATTTTAGCAATGGTAACTGGATTAATGGCAGTTGGAAGATATTTTGCAGGTCCTATTATTCATAAATTAAATCCTCCTGGAGTTTTATTTGCTTCGGCAATTATTGCTACAATAGCTATATTCTTAATGAGTTCTGCTACAGGAAGTATGGTATATGTAGCAGCTATTTTATTTGCAATTGGAGTGTGTTACTTCTGGCCAACTATGATTGGTTTTGTTAGTGAATATTTACCAAAAACAGGAGCCTTAGGCATGTCTTTAATTGGAGGCGTAGGTATGTTTGCTACAAGTATCTGGCAACCCGTAATTGGATCGTGGTTAGATAGCGCTAAAGCTACGGCTATAGATGCGGGAGCTTCTGTAGAACAAGCAGAATTAATGGCAGGACAAGAAACATTAAGCAATATTGCATTCTTTCCATTAGCGCTAATTCTGCTATTTGGAATTCTATTTACACAACGTAAAAAATTGGAAGCTAAAAGAGTTTAAAACATATAATTCTAAATTATAAAAATGTCAAGAAAATTAAGAATGGGAATGATCGGTGGTGGCACCGGCTCATTCATCGGTGATGTGCACCGAAAAGCAGCATCAATAGACGGGATGATAGATTTGGTCTGTGGCGCTTTTAGTAGTAGTGCTGAAAAATCAATTGCATCTGGTAAAGCACTGTATCTTCCAGAAGATAGGTGTTATGGTAGTTTTGAAGAAATGATTCAGAAAGAAAAGGAATTGCCAGAAGATGTTAGAATGGACTTTGTAGCTATTGTAACGCCAAATCATATGCACTTTCCGCCTGCTAAAATGGCTTTAGAAAATGGCTTTCATGTGGTTTGTGATAAACCAATGACATTAACATTAGATGAAGCGGTGGAATTAGAAAAGATAGTTGCTAAAAGTGGAAAGTTATTTGCTTTAACGCACAATTATACAGGAAATTCCTTAGTTAAACAGGCAAAAGCGATGGTAGATAATGGAGATTTGGGTAAGATTAGAAAAATCCAAGTACAGTATCTACAAGGGTGGTTGTCTACAGCTGTGGAAGCTACAGGGCAAAAACAAGCTGCTTGGAGGGTTGATCCTAAGCGTTCGGGAATTGGAGGTGCTTTAGGAGATATTGGAACCCATGCTGAAAATTTGGTAGAATATATTACTGGTTTAAGAATAGAAGAACTTGCCGCAGATTTAGGAAGGTTTGGAGAAGGTCGTGTTTTAGATGATGATGGTAATGTGTTAATTAGAATGGAGAATGGCGCTAAAGGAACGATGTCTTTTTCTCAAATAGCTTTAGGTGAAGAAAATAATTTGGCTATTAAAGTGTATGGTGAAAAAGGAAGTTTAGAATGGCATCAAGAAAATCCTAATCAGTTAATTACACATTGGTTGGAAGCACCTGTTAAGATTTATACACCTAATGGAAATGATTTATACCCAGAGGCATTAGCAGTTTCTAGAATACCAGCTGGTCATCCAGAAGGTTATTTAGAAGCCTTTGCAACAATTTATAAAAACTTTGCAACGCATTTATTAGCGGTTTTAAACGGGGAAACTATTGAAACACCAGATTACCCAACTGCTAAAGATGGTGTTCGTGGTATGCAATTTATTTATGCCTCTGTAGAAAGCGATAAAAATAATGCAGCTTGGACTAAGTTAGATTAAGTAAAGACTAAAAACTAAACACAACAATATAGATGAAAACAATAAAAGGACCTGCGGTTTTCTTAGCGCAATTTGCAGGTAGTGAAGCGCCATTTAATAGTTTGGATGGTATGTGTAAATGGGCAGCGGACCTAGGATATAAAGGTATTCAGATACCAACATGGGAATCTAGTCTAATTGATATAGAAAAGGCAGCTGAAAGTCAAACATACTGCGATGAATTAAAGGGTAAAGTAGCTTCCTATGGCTTAGAAATCACTGAGCTATCAACGCACTTACAAGGGCAATTAGTGGCAGTTAATCCTGCTTATGATTCGATGTTTGATGGCTTTGCGCCTGAGCATGTAAGAGGAAATCCTAAAGCCAGAACAGAATGGGCGGTAGATTTTGTAAAAAAATGTGGAACGGCAAGTGGAAGATTAGGTTTAAAATCACATGCGTCTTTCTCTGGAGCTTTAATGTGGCATACAATGTATCCTTGGCCACAACGTCCTGCTGGATTGGTGGAGATGGGATTTAAGGAGTTAGCTAACAGATGGCTTCCAATATTAAATCATTTTGATGAGCATGGCGTGGATGTATGTTATGAAATTCATCCAGGTGAAGATTTGCATGATGGTACGTCTTACGAACGCTTTTTAGAAGCTACTGGAAATCATTCTCGTGCAAACTTATTGTATGATCCTAGCCATTTTGTACTTCAGCAATTAGATTATTTACAGTTTATAGATATTTATCATGAAAGAATACGTGCGTTTCATGTAAAGGATGCCGAGTTTAACCCAACAGGAAGACAAGGTGTTTATGGAGGTTACGCCGATTGGAAAGACAGGGCAGGACGCTTTAGAAGTTTAGGAGATGGACAGGTTGACTTTAGTGCTATCTTCTCTAAACTAACCAAATATGGGTTGGATTTATGGGCTGTAATGGAGTGGGAGTGTTGTATAAAGTCTTCTGAACAAGGTGCTCGAGAAGGTGCGCCATTTATTCAAAAACATATTATTGAAGCGGCAACGCGAAGTTTTGATGACTTTGCGGGTGGTGATATTGATGAAGGTTATTTAAAAAGTATATTAGGTATATAGTATGAAGAAAATATATGTTCTTAGTGCGTGTCTTTTAGTGTCTTTCGTTGCTTTAGCGCAAGACAAAATAGACCCGAAACTTACTGAAGTTTGGGAACCGAAAGTTAAAAAAGTAGTTCCTGGTCATAACAATTCGGCGCCAAGTGACGCAGTGGTCTTATTTGATGGCAAAGGTTTTGATAGTTGGACAGGTAAAAACGATACTGTTGGATGGACTTTAAATGCCGATGGGTCTATGACTGTAAAACCTAAAACCGGTGGTATTTCAACAAAACAAAAATTTGGTAGTGTTCAGTTACATATTGAATGGAAGTCGCCAATAGATATTATTAATAAAAAAGGGCAAAAACGCGGTAATAGTGGCGTGTTTATCCAGGGACGTTACGAGGTTCAGGTATTAGATAATAATGATAATGAAACCTATTCTAACGGACAAGTAGGATCGGTTTATAAGCAATCTATACCTTTAGCGATGGCTTCTGTACCTACGGGAGAATGGAATACTTATGATATTATTTATCATGAACCAGAATTCGATAAAAAGGGTAATGTTGTTAAGAAAGCAACGGTAACTGTTTTGCACAATGGTGTGCTAATTCAGGATAATTTTGAAATTCTAGGACCAACAGTTTATAGAGGTAAACCTAGTTATAAAGCTCATGGAAAAGCACCAATTTTTCTTCAAGACCATGGAGATTTGGTAAGCTATAGAAATATTTGGGTAAGGGAACTTAAGTAAAATAGGGCTTTTTAAACGTATAAAAGATTGAAAGCGCGGTTTTTACTGCGCTTTTTTTGTGTAAAAAAGAATTTGATTGAATTTTTTAAAATAAAAATGCTGAAAAAAAGCATTTTCAATAATTTTTGCTAAAAACTAAATTAGGCATGTTGTATTTGTAAAAATATATTTAGTTTTGTCGCTCATATTAACGAAAGGGGCTCACGCCGACGATTTAGAGTTAATAGTAAAGATGGTTATTCAGTGAAAACAGGAAACAACATATCTCTTATCTCTTCTGTTCTAGTAGAATCTACTAGAGCATCTGTTGTGCGTTTTCCTCAAACACGCCGCCCCTTAGGGGCTATATAGTTTAAGAAGGCATTCGCTGCTTTCGTTTTTCGTTATTTTTTAGTGTAATAAAATCAAAGTCTAAAGTTTTAGACTTAAATAAATGCTTGAGTTTTATTTAACCTTAAGTGTTTGGTAATTATTGAAAATGAATTCAATATTGAATATAGAAAAAAATACTGTTGTTGAGGAAGCCAAAGCCTATTGCGAAGCACAAGGTTTAGAGGTTGTTTTTACTCATGAGATTTCTAAAACACATTTGCAGATTATCTCAGAAAGGACAAAACACCTTCCTGCTATGTATCATGCCAGTGTTGGGATGTTATTAGACCGTTTAAAGAATGGTTGTTATCTCCTAATGAAAGATGGCGAAATTGTTGGGCATATTTTTGCGCATAGGCATACTATTGATAAATATTCGGTTTACGAACGTTCATCTCTATGGGTGCAAAAAGCGTATAGGAATAATAATTTGGGACTGCTTTTAATGGATTTTTTAACTAAAAAATTCTCTAAAGAATTCCTTATATCAATAGCTCAAGACCAGACAGTGCATCATAATAATGAATTGTTAGGTATGAGGCATATTACGCTAAAAGACTTATCTCCCGTACTAATCGAAACCCTAGAAAAATTAGGAAAACTTAGAGATGAGTATAAATATAAATATTATGTTAATCCATATTTCGAATCTAAAATAAATCAGTTTAACAAGATTCTAAAAAGCAAAATTTAAAGAGTACCAATGAAAAAATTAGTAATAGCATATAGTGGAGGGTTAGATACATCTTATTGTGCAGTTAGTTTATCAAAAGAATATGAAGTACATGCCGTAAGTGTAAATACAGGTGGATTTACAAATGAAGAGATACAACATATAGAAAGTAATGCCTATAAAATGGGGGTTACAACTTATAAGAATATAGATGCGGTTGCTACCTTTTATCAAAAAGTAGTAAAGTATTTAGTTTTTGGTAACGTATTAAAAAATAATACCTATCCCTTATCTGTAAGTGCAGAGCGTATTGTTCAAGCCATTGAAATTATAGAATACGCTAAAAGTATTGATGCAGAATATATAGCTCACGGAAGTACTGGTGCAGGAAATGACCAAGTAAGGTTCGATATGATTTTTCAAACATTAGCACCAGGTATAAAAATAATTACACCAATTAGAGATCAAAAATTATCAAGACAAGAAGAGATTGAATATTTAAAATCTAATGGCATTGATATGTCTTGGGAAAAAGCACAGTACTCTGTAAACAAAGGGTTATGGGGAACTAGTGTTGGTGGTGCCGAAACTTTAACTTCAGAAAAGCCATTGCCAAGCGAGGCATATCCTTCTCAATTGGAAAAGGAAGGTGAAGAAAAAGTAACCTTAACTTTTGAAAAAGGAGAATTGGTAGCTTTAAATGGTAATGCCAATGCGCCCGAAGTAAATATTGAAAAATTAAATGATTTAGCATCGGCTTACGCCATTGGTAGAGATATTCATGTGGGAGATACTATTGTAGGAATTAAAGGTAGAGTTGGTTTCGAAGCTGCCGCTGCTTTAATCACTGTGAAAGCACACCATTTATTAGAAAAACATACACTAACTAAATGGCAATTACAACATAAAGAATACTTGTCTAGCTTCTATGGTATGCATTTGCATGAAGGTCAGTATTTAGACCCAGTAATGAGAGATATGGAAGCTTTTTTACAAAGTAGTCAAGAAAAAGTAAGTGGAGACGTAGTTGTATCTTTAAAACCTTATCATTTCTCATTAGATGGTATAAAATCTGAACACGATTTAATGAGTGCTAAGTTTGGTAGTTATGGAGAAGAAAATAGAGCTTGGACTGCAGATGATGCCAAAGGATTCATCAAAATTATAGGTAATCAAAACAAGATTTATCAACAAGTAAACTCATAATGTGAGTTAGACCTGTAAGGTTTTTGAAACCTTGGTAGGACTGGAAAAAGAATGGAAACGAAATGAAAAAAATAAAAGTAGGTATAATAGGAGGCGCAGGTTATACAGCTGGAGAGTTAATAAGATTATTAATTCACCATCCTGAAGCTGAGATAGATTTTGTGTTTAGTACAAGTAATGCTGGGAACCAAATTTCTAAAATACACCAAGATTTAGTAGGGTCTATAAACAGAGTGTTTACAGATACGGTAAACCCAAATGTAGATGTGTTATTCTTATGTTTAGGGCATGGTAATTCGGTAAAGTTTTTACAAGCAAATGCGTTTTCTGATGCTACTAAGATTATTGACTTAGGAAATGATTTTAGGCTAGAGGCGGACAAAGTGTTTGATGGAAAAACATTTGTTTACGGATTGCCTGAACTACAAAAAGAGGCAATTGAAACAGCAAACTACATTGCCAACCCTGGATGTTTTGCAACAGCAATTCAATTAGGATTGTTACCATTGGCAGATGCAGGGGTATTAAATAAAGATGTGCATATCAATGCGGTAACGGGTGCTACTGGAGCAGGAACATCACTGTCTGCTACCACGCATTATACATGGAGAGATAATAACTTTTCGTATTACAAACCGTTTACGCATCAGCATTTAGGAGAAATAAATCAGTCAGTAAAGCAATTACAAAGTAGTTTTGATACAGACATTTTATTTATGCCAAATAGAGGGAACTTTTCAAGAGGAATTTTTGCAACAATTTATACAGACTTTCAAGGAACTGTTGAAGAGGCTAAGGAGATGTATAACACATTTTATAAAGATGCGGCCTTTACATTTGTTAGTGACGATCAATTGCATTTAAAACAAGTGGTTAACACTAATAAATGTTTAATTCATTTGCATAAACATAATGGAAAGTTATTAGTAACTAGTATTATTGATAATCTGTTAAAAGGCGCCTCGGGGCAAGCCATTCAGAATATGAACTTAATGTTTGGTTTAGAAGAAACAACAGGATTAGGCTTAAAAGCTACGTATTTTTAAAATGGCCTTCCCTAACCTCTCCAAAGGAGGGGAAATCAAAGTGTAGAGAATTAATGAATAATAATTTAAAATAATAGTTTCTCAGTTCCTCCCCTTATGGGGAGGTTAGGAGGGCTTTTTGATATTATGAAAATAGCAATTATAGGAACCGGAAATTTAGGAAGCTCTATTGCAAAAGGGTTGATTGGAAATAAATCCTTTACATCATTATACCTAAGTGACAAGAATACATCTGCGGTATCTCAGTTTGAGGATGAAGAATATGTGACCATAACCAATTACAATAAAGAAGCGGTTATGAATTCTGATTTAGTAATTTTTGCTTTGCAACCAAGACATGTTGAAAAAGTGCTTAATGAAGTTGCTGATGTAATTACAAAAAAGCATTTAATTATGTCTGTGGCGGCAGGATTTGCCATTTCTAAGATAGAAAGCGTTATAGGTGCCGATAAACATATTATTAGAGTAATGCCAAATACGGCGATTTCAATTGGGAAATCCATGACCTGTTTATCAGCCAATGAAAAGGGAGAAGAAAAAATTGAATTAGCAAAAACTATTTTCAATCAGTTAGGAACAACCATGGTAATGCCTGAAGAGCAAATACAAGCGGCAACAGTTATTTGTGCCAGTGGTATTGCATTTTGGATGCGCCTTGTGCGTGCTACTACACAAGGTGCTATACAATTAGGTTTTGAGGCTGAAGAAGCACACGAATTAGCATTACAAACCTGTTACGGAGCTGCTAGTTTATTGAAAGAATCTGGAAGACACCCAGAACAAGAAATAGACAGAGTAACAACGCCAAGCGGGTGTACCATTGAAGGATTGAATGAAATGGAACATCAAGGGTTAAGTTCTGCATTAATTAGAGGAATTACAGCTTCATTTGAAAAAATTAATCAAATTAAAAAGAGTTAAAAATGCCATTATTTGACGTTTATCCATTATATGATGTAACACCAGTTTCAGGAAAAGGAATTCATGTGTATGATGACCAAGGCACTGAGTATTTAGACCTTTACGGTGGGCATGCAGTAATTTCTATAGGCCATGCTCATCCAAATTATGTAAAGGCCGTTACAACACAAGTAGAAACATTAGGATTTTATTCTAATGCCATACAAAATCCCTTGCAAAAGGAATTAGCAAACAAATTAGAAGCACTTTCAGGATGTAAAGATTACCAATTGTTTTTGGTGAATTCTGGTGCAGAAGCCAATGAAAATGCCTTAAAGTTAGCATCCTTTAAAACAGGTAAGAAGCGAGTAGTTGCTTTTAAAAAAGGGTTTCACGGAAGAACTTCTGCTGCTGTTGCGGCAACTGATAACCAAAACATTGTTGCGCCAATTAATGCACAACAAGAGGTTACTATTTTAGAACTAAATGATGTTGAAGGCGTAAAAAGAGAACTTGAAAAAGGCGATGTTTGCGCAGTTATAGTAGAGTTTATTCAAGGTATTGGAGGTTTAGACCAAGGTACAGCTGAATTTTTTGAACAAGTAGACGCTTTATGTAAAGCCAACAACGCCATGTTTGTGGCGGATGAAATTCAATGCGGTTATGCACGTTCAGGTAAATTTTTCGCATTTCAACATTACAATGTAACACCAGATATCATTTCATTAGCAAAAGGAATGGGTAATGGTTTCCCAATTGGAGGGATATTAATCCATCCAGATATTGAGGCTAAATACGGTATGCTAGGAACAACATTTGGTGGAAATCATTTAGCTTGTGCCGCAGGTTTGGCTGTTTTAAACACTATTGAATCTGAGAATTTACTAGCTAATGTGAATGAAATGGGAGCTTATTTCATGGAGAAAGCAAAGGAAATTCCGCAGATAAAAGAAATAAAAGGAAGAGGTTTAATGCTAGGTTTGGAATTTGATTTTGAAGTTGGAGACCTACGCAAAGAACTAATTTATAATTACAAGATATTTACAGGAGGAGCAGCAAACAAAAAGTTGCTAAGGATTTTGCCTCCATTGAATATTGAAAAAGCCCATTTGGATCAATTCTTTGAGCTATTGAAGGTAGCTTTAAAAGAAGTAGAAATAAAAGCATAAAGTTTAACTATTATGAGATGTCTCAATCGTACCTCTTTTAGACATAGCACAGTCAATTTATGAGCTGGTGTCATTCCGACGATAGGAGGAATCTCAAATAAAAGAGGCGGTTAACTGAGACTGAAAACTTAAAAAATGAATACACTATTATCCATAGAAACAAGAAATGCCGTTTTATTAAGAATGGCAGAATTGTTAGAACAAGAACGCCAGGCAATAATAGAGATTAATAAAGTTGATTTAGATGCTTATGATGGCGATGATATCTCTATGTTTGATCGTTTAAAAGTAGACGATTCTAAAGTAGATGAAATGATTAAAGCAGTAACGCATTTGGCTTCTCAGGAAGATCCTGTTGGTGTGGAGCGTTTTAGCTTTAAGCATGATAACGGCATGCAGGTATATAACAAAACGGCATCTTTTGGTACGGTTTTAATCATTTATGAATCAAGACCAGATGTTACAGTAGAAGCCGCAGGAATTGCGTTTAAATCAGGCAACAAAATTTTACTTAAAGGAGGAAAAGAATCCCTACGTTCTAATCTAAAAATAGTAGAACTATGGCATCAAGCTTTAAAAGAGAATGATGCTGCTACTGATTGGGTTGAGTATTTACAATTCAATAGAACAGAAACCCAAGCATTTTTAGAGAAACCAACACAACGTGTAGATTTAATTGTACCTCGTGGCGGCGAAAGATTGATTGCTTTTGTAAAGCAACATGCCGCTTGTCCGGTAATTGTTAGTGGCCGAGGGAACAACTTTGTATATGTACACAAAGAAGCCGATTTTGATACGGCTTTTGACGTAATTTTAAATGGTAAGTCTAAAATATCGGCATGTAATGCCGTAGATAAAGTGTTAATAGACCAAAATCTTCCAAATAAAAGTGAGTTTGTAAAAGATTTGATCTCTAAATTAAAAGATTTTAAAATTAACGTTTTGGGTGATGAAACTGTTTCAAAAGAACATAATCTTGAAGGTATTTCATCAGATGATATTTGGTACGAAGAGTTTCTAGACTATAAAATTTTAATTGGTGAAATAGCATCGAATCAAGATACGATTGCTATGATTAATAAGTATTCCGGTGGACATTCATCGTCTATCATTACAACCAATGAAACCGAAGCTAAAACCTTCATGGAAAATGTAGATACGGCAGCCGTATATCACAATGCGTCAACCAGATTTACAGATGGCGGACAATTAGGTTTAGGAGGAGAATTAGCCATTAGTACCGATAAATTACACCAACGCGGACCAATTGGATTGCAGCATTTGGTGACTAACAAATGGTATGTTCATGGTAACGGACAAATACGCTAAAAGTATTAGGTCGTAATCTAAAGTCAAGCTTCAAAATGAGTAATGTTCAGTTAAAACATAAAAGTGAAATATTAAAAGCCGAAGAGGAAATTCTTCAAGCCATGAAAAATGCAGATGTTAGCAAATTAAGCATTTTGCTACATGACGATTTGCTTTTTAGTATTCCCAACGGACAGACCATTACAAAGGCTATGGATTTAGAAACCTATAGTTCTGGCAATATGAAAATAAGAGACATTAAGGTTTCGAACCAAGATATCCGACATATTGAAGATACTGCTGTGGTCTCTATGAATCTGGAAATGAAAGGAAGCTATTTTGATTATGTCATTGACGGAATGTATAAGGTCATTAGGGTTTGGAAATTAATGGATAGTCAATGGAAAGTCATAGCAGGAAGTAGTACTCAAATAGAAGAAAATATATAATAAAATTTAAGACTAGGGTAATTTCATAGTAATTAATGTTGTACACATAAAAGCATGCAAAAGAAAAAACGCATATTACTAAAAATAGGGTCTAACACCTTGACTAAGGAAACCAATAATATTTCCAGAGGAAAGATTGAAGACATTGCAAATCAAATAGCGCAATTACAAGATACTTGTGAGTTTGTTATTGTAAGTTCTGGAGCTATTGCCGTGGCTAAGCAATTTGTAAAGCTAGAGAGTAAGCAGAAAGAAGTATTTGTAAAGCAAGCCTTGGCATCTATTGGTCAACCGCATTTAATTCGCATTTATCAAGAGATTTTTAGAGAATATGGGTTGTTAACCTCGCAGTGTTTGTTATCATATTCAGATTTCGAAAAGGAAGAAAGCAAAGTGAATATTACCAATACCATTAATGTATTGGTAAATAACAACTACATTCCTATTATAAATGAAAATGATACCGTAGCAACAGATGAAATTAAGTTTGGAGATAACGATAAGTTAGGCGCCTTAACAGCCTCTTTATTAAATGCAGATTTGTTCATTATAGCAACGAATACCAATGGTATTTATACAAAGGCATCAATGGAAAATGGTACACCAAAAACCATTGATGAGGTAACAGATTTTAAAGAGTTAGCCGAAGAAGTGGTGAATTCAAAATCATCTCACGGAAGTGGAGGAATGCAAAGCAAAATAGAAGCAGCTCAAGTGACTAAAGGCGCTAATATAGAAACGTGGATTGTAAATGGATTGGAGGAAAATTTTATTCTTAACGCCATGGACAATAAAGTACCCTTTACTAAAATAAAATAGAAATTAAATTGCCCAACTTTAAACTTAAATACATTAACACCAATTCAGCTTTTTACCAACAAGCGGTATCAATTAGAAAGGAACTTTTTTTTAAGAATATGGAAAATAGCTCAAAACTAATAGAGGATGCGCATGAGGCTAACGGGTTACATTTAGTGTGTTTAGAAGAAGAGAAGGTTATAGGAACAGGACGTTTAAATATTGAAGTCAATACAAGTATTATTTCTCAAATGGCAATCAGTTCTCAGTATCAAAAACAAGGAGTGGGTAGCCAGTTATTAAGGGAGCTAATCCGTTATAGTAAAGAAAAAGGCATTTCAAAAATTGTGTTAAGCGCAAGAGAAACGGCCATAGATTTTTATAGTAAGTTTAATTTTAAACCTACTGGAGCGTTATACCCGTCGCTTAAAACGGGAATTATTCATCAAAACATGGAATTGAAAGACATATGAAGTATTATACATCCATAAACGACATTGATAACATAAAAACTTGGATTGAAGAAGCCAAGGCATTAAAGGAAAACCCTTTAAATTACAGTGAATTAGGAAAAGATAAAACCATTGGGTTGTTATTCTTTAATTCTAGTTTACGTACGCGCCTAAGTACACAAAAAGCAGCTCTAAATTTAGGAATGAATCCTATTGTGATGAATGTTTCTGGAGACGCTTGGGGCTTAGAGTTTGAAGATGGTACCGTTATGAATGGTAATACTGCAGAACACATAAAAGAAGCCGCAGCAGTAGTATCTCAATATTGTGATGTAATTGCCGTTAGAGCATTTCCAACCTTAACAGATAAGGCAAAAGATGAAAGCGAGCAAGTCATGAAAGCTTTTATGGAGCATGCATCAGTGCCCATTGTAAATATGGAGAGTGCAACAGGACATCCGTTACAAGGCCTAACAGATGCATTAACCATTTCAGAACATGCAAAAAAAACAAAGCCAAAAGTTGTTTTAAGTTGGGCACCACACATCAAAGCTTTACCACATGCCGTAGCTAATAGTTTTACACAGGCCATGCAAAAAATGGATGTGGAGTTTGTGATTGCAAATCCAGAAGGCTATAACTTAAGTCCAGAAATAACAGGAGATACACCAATATATCACAATCAAGAAGAAGCCTTTAAAGATGCAGATTTTGTATATACCAAAAATTGGAGTTCTTATGAAGACTACGGAAAAGTAGTCAATACAGACCCAAACTGGATGATTACAAAAGACAAAATAGGTGATGCCAAATTTATGCACTGCTTGCCAGTAAGACGAAATGTAGTTGTAGAAGATGCCGTTTTAGATAGTGATAGTTCTATTGTGATAGAGCAAGCAAATAACAGAACGTATGCAGCACAATTAGTGTTGAAGAAAATATTGGAAAGTAAATAAAAGAAAGTCTATGTCATGCTGAATTTATTTCAGCATCTCAAAAGACTAAGATTCTGAAACAAGTTCAGAATGACAAGGAACAAAAACATGAAAGAAAAACTATCCATAGTAAAAATAGGAGGAAATATCATTGAAGATGCCAATGCTCTTAGTGCATTCCTTACCTTGTTTTCAAAATTAGAAGGCAAAAAAATATTAGTGCATGGAGGCGGAAAGCGTGCTACAAGTGTTGCTTCTAAACTGGGTATTGAATCTAAAATGGTAAACGGCAGACGCATTACAGATGCCGATACTTTAGAGGTCATAACTATGGTGTACGGCGGATTAGTCAACAAGAACATAGTAGCTAAACTACAAGCACTAAACATTGATGCTATTGGATTAACTGGTGCAGATGTGAATAGTATCACCTCTGATAAAAGACCAGTAAAAGATATAGATTTTGGTTTTGTAGGCGATGTGAAACGCGTAGCGCAGAATGCCATAGATAAATTAATTCAAGCCAATTTTACACCAGTGTTTTGCGCCATTACGCATGACGGTAACGGACAATTACTAAACACCAATGCAGATACCATTACCTCTCAAGTAGCAGTAGGTATGAGTGCATTATATGAAACCTCTATCTATTACTGTTTTGAGTTAAACGGTGTTTTAGAAGATATCAATGATAAGAACTCTGTCGTAAAACAAATAGACTCTGGTATTTATAAAGACTTGTTAGACAAAGGTATTATTGCAGATGGGATGTTGCCAAAACTAGAAAATTGTTTTGATGCCCTTAAAGGAGGAGTTAGCAATATTCACATGGGAAACACCTCAATGCTCACCCAAGAAAATGACAATTTTACAACCATAACATTGTAATCATGATTCAAGAATTAACGCAAAATGCTATTGAGCTTTTAAAACAGCTTATTGAAACCCAGTCGTTTTCTTCGGAAGAAGACCAAACGGCAGCTCATATTGAAGCCTGGTTTCAAAGTAATAACATAGATTACAAAAGAACGCAAAACAACGTTTGGGCAGTTAATAAATACTTTGATGAAGATAAACCAACATTATTATTAAACTCTCATCATGATACGGTAAAGCCCAATTCCGCATATACCAAAGATCCATTTAAAGCCATTGTAGAAGATGGTAAATTATACGGTTTAGGAAGTAACGATGCAGGTGGATGTTTAGTGAGTTTAATAGCAACATTTACCTATTATTACAATCATGACAACTTAAAATATAATCTAGTGCTTGTCGCTTCGGCGGAAGAAGAAAGCAGTGGTCCTAACGGATTAAACAGCATGCTATCTATTATTCCAAAAGTTGATGTGGCTATTGTAGGGGAACCAACGTTGATGA
Organism: Seonamhaeicola marinus; assembly: GCF_008085455.1. NCBI lineage: Bacteria > Pseudomonadati > Bacteroidota > Flavobacteriia > Flavobacteriales > Flavobacteriaceae > Seonamhaeicola > Seonamhaeicola marinus. The sequence continues at coordinate 1,173,253 of NZ_VSDQ01000679.1, forward strand.
ATTTAGCGGTTGCCGAAAAAGGCTTAGTAGTTTTTGATGCCGTTTTAACCGGAACCCCAAGTCATGCAGCGCACCCAAACGATGATAATGTAATTTACAAATCCATTGATACATTGCAGTGGTTTAAAGATTTTAAGTTCGAAAAAGGTTCGGAAGCTTTAGGGGATGTTAAACTAACGGTAAGTCAGATTAGTGCAGGAAAGCAGCACAATGCCGTACCAGCCGATTTAAGTTTGGTAATAGATGTTAGGGTAAATGATGCCTATAGTAATGCAGAAATAGCTGAAATTTTACAAAACAAAGCCCCTGTTACAAGCATTACACCACGTAGTTTAAGATTAAATTCATCATCAATACCAACAGATCATGATTTGGTAAAAGCGGGAATAGCTATGGGAAGAACAACCTATGGATCACCAACATTATCAGATCAAGCCGTATTATCATGTCCTAGTTTAAAATTAGGTCCTGGAGATAGTACACGCTCACATAGTGCAGATGAATTTATTTATTTAAACGAAATAGAAGAAGGAATTAAAATATATGTTGAATTGTTAAATCGGGTAATCACATAAGGTCATAACGAGGACGTATGGCGAAGTTATCTCTTTAATGCAATAGATTGCTTCACTGCGTTCGCAATGACGCCGATATTTAAACACATCAACACATCAACAAACAAACAATTTTAGAAGATGAAACTCTGGGACAAAGGCATATCAATAGACAATAAAATAGAACAATTTACAGTAGGTAACGATCGTGAAATTGATATTCACATTGCTAAGTACGATGTTATAGCATCAAAAGCACATGCTAAAATGTTGCAAAGTATTGGCATTCTATCTGCTGAAGAATTAGAACAATTATTAGGCGGACTAGAAGTACTAGCATCTCAAATAGAAGAAGGTACTTTTGTTATTGATGAGCAGTTTGAAGATGTACACTCTAAAATAGAATACGAACTAACAAAGTCCTTAGGCGAAGTTGGAAAAAAAATCCATACTGCCCGTTCAAGAAACGATCAAGTTTTAGTGGCTTGTCATTTATACTACAAAGACAACTTGCAGTTGATTCAGTCTAAAACAAAATCACTTTTTGATACGCTTTTAGAACTAGCAGAAACATATAAAGATAAATTATTACCAGGATATACGCATTTACAAGTGGCAATGCCATCATCATTCGGATTATGGTTTTCAGCTTATGCAGAGTTAATGATAGACGATGTGTATTTGCTAAACGCAGCATTAAAAACGGTAGATCAAAATCCGTTAGGATCTGCAGCCGGTTATGGTAGTTCTTTTCCCATAGACAGAGAATTAACAACCAAAGAAATGAACTTTGCTACCTTAAAATACAATGTTGTGGCAGCTCAAATGGGAAGAGGTAAAAACGAACGCACAATAGCAGCAGCGTTGGGGAGTTTAGCTAATACACTTTCAAGGTTTGCCATGGATGTATGCTTATACATGAGCCAGAACTTCGGTTTTGTAACCTTTCCAGATGAATTAACAACAGGAAGTAGCATTATGCCGCATAAAAAGAATCCAGATGTATTTGAATTAATAAGAGGGAAATGCAATAAGATTCAAGCGCTACAAAGTGAAATGGTTTTAATCACTAATAATTTACCAAGTGGTTACCATAGAGATTTTCAGTTGTTAAAAGAAAACATGATTGCTGCATTTGAGGAGTTGAAGGATATTCTAGATATTTTCAATTACTCGATACAGCAAGTAATAGTAAAAGACATTGATTTAAACGACGATAAATATAAATATCTATTTACCGTAGACAATATTAATACCTTAGTTGTAGAAGGACAAAGCTTTAGAGAAGCTTATCAAAAAATAGGAGGGCAGGTGCAAGATGGCAGTTATGTTCCAGATACATCTAAACAACACACCCATGTAGGGAGTATACATAACTTATGTTTAGACAAGATTAAGGCTAAATTTCCAAGTTAGGAATCTTAGCGAATTGCTGTTTAGACCATTACACTAAACCAAACAAGAACTTAACTGTTTCCTATATAAACAAAGCATAGGGGGCTGTTAAGTTTTTGTTGAGTGTTAGATTAGTTTTTGTATACAATGGAAGCGTTGATTTTTAGGGGTGCGTATTAATTTTACAGGCTTAAACTAAATAATCTAAATGAATATGATAATTGGAATACTCAAAGAGTCGCAAAATGGCGAACGGCGAGTCGCATTGTCGCCCTTAATTACTCAAAAACTGGTAGACAAAGGTTTTGAGATTTTTGTAGAAGAACGTGCAGGAGTTAACTCTATGTACACAGATTCAGATTACAAAGAAGCAGGGGCTTCAATAGCGTCAAGAGAGAAAGTATTTGAAACCGCTCAAGTACTGGTAAAAATTAATCCGTTTGATGAGGAGGATCTCAGCCTGGTGCAAAAAAGACACATTTTAATGAGTCAGCTGTACCACAAATCTAGTCCAGAATTAATCAAAGCCATTTCAGAAAAAGGAGCTACAGCATTCTCTATGGATGCTATGCCGCGTATTTCTAGAGCTCAAGACATGGATGTGTTGAGTTCGCAAAACAATTTAGCAGGTTATAAAGCTGTTATTTTGGGGGCTTATGAAATGACTAAAATCTTCCCGCTAATGATGACTGCAGCGGGCACCATTACACCTTCCAGAGTGCTTATTTTTGGAGTTGGTGTAGCAGGGTTACAAGCTATTGCAACCGCAAAGCGTTTGGGGGCAGTTGTAGAAGCTACAGATATTAGAACCGAAACTAAAGAGCAAGCAGAATCTTTAGGAGCCAAATTTATTTCCGTAGATAATACAGGAGAAGCATCTGAAGGCGGATATGCTACAGAAGCTTCAGAAGACTATAAGAAAAGACAAAAAGAAGCCGTAAACGAATCGTTATTTAAGGCAGATTTAGTCATAACCACCGCTAATGTTCCAGGTAGAAAAGCCCCGCTTTTAATTACAGAAGAACAAGTAAAGCAAATGAAAAATGGTGCAGTTATAGTAGATTTAGCTGCAGCCCAAGGTGGAAATTGTGAGGTTAGTAAACTCAATGAAACCGTTGTTGTTAACGGAGTAAAAGTTATTGGTACAAAGATATCTCCAGAGAGTGTCTCTACCAATGCAAGTGAATTGTACGCTAAAAACATGTACAATTTCATTACACACTTAACAGAAGACTTAAACTTTAAATGGGATTTAGAAGAAGAAATCACTGATGAAACCCTAATTGTACAAGACGGCGTTCAACGTAAAAACTAACCAAAAATGGACCAAATTATAGAATTTATAAACAACAATCTTCAGATTGTTTACATCATTATTTTAGCAACTTTTGTTGGAGTAGAGCTTATTAAAAGTATTCCAGCAGTATTGCATACACCTTTAATGTCTGGGGCTAATGCCTTAAGTGGTGTGGTAATAGTAGGAGCTATATTAGTTATGCTACACTCAGACCCTACAGACTATCTAGCCTTAGCACTAGGTTTTGTAGCGGTTGTTTTAGGAATTTTAAATGTTGTTGGAGGTTTTGCCGTTACCAACAGAATGTTAGAAATGTTTAAAAAGAAGAAATAATGAGTGTAACATTAAGTATTATATATCTTATAGCCACAGTTACGTTTATTGTTGGCTTAAAAAGACTAGGACATCCAGATACAGCTAAATCTGGAAACTTAATAGCTGCCGCAGGTATGGGGCTTGCTATAGTAGGAACAATTTTTATTCACGATTTAGAAGTACCAACCATTATTTATATACTCATTGGTATAGCTATTTTAGTGGGCGCCATTATAGGTTGGCTCATTGCTGTTAAGGTAGAAATGACCAAAATGCCAGAGCTCGTATCCTTATTTAACGGTTTTGGTGGAGCCAGTGCAGCCTTAATTGGTATTGTAGAATTCGGAAATACAGATATTTCTACAACTAGCGCCTCTATGGTAGCTACTATTTTAGCAGCTGTTATCATTGGAGCCATCACCTTCTCTGGTAGTTTAATGGCTTGGGGAAAACTAAATGGTAAAGTAAAGAGCGTAATTAAAATTCCGCAATACAACATCGTTAACAATATCTTCATTATTGCCGTTGTTGGATTAGCAGCCTATATGACCGCTGGAAGTATTGATACGCCAGTATTATTATATGCATTGTTGATTGGCGGATTAGTTTACGGTATTTTATTTGTAATGCCTATTGGTGGTGCAGATATGCCCGTTGTAATCTCATTGTTAAACTCATTAACAGGTATTGCTGCTGCCATTACGGGTGTGCTTTATGATAATATGGTAATGCTAGTAGGAGGTATCTTAGTTGGTTCTGCCGGTATTATTTTAACAGTAGCCATGTGTAAAGCTATGAACAGAACTTTAGCTTCGGTTATTTTCGGATCGTTTACAGCTAATGGTGGCGGTGTTGAAGGTGCCAACAAAACACTCGGAACCATCAAAACCACTACAGCTAGTGATACGGCTATTATGATGAACTATGCCTCTAACGTAATTATTGTTCCGGGGTATGGATTAGCAGTAGCACAGGCACAACATGTTATTCATGAGTTAGAAGAAATTCTAACAGATAAAGGTGTTAATGTAAAGTATGCTATTCATCCTGTTGCTGGTCGTATGCCTGGACATATGAATGTACTATTGGCAGAATCTAATGTGGAATATGATATGTTAGTAGAGATGGACGATATTAACCCGCAATTCAATAATGCTGATGTAGTATTGGTTGTTGGAGCTAATGACGTAGTAAATCCTGCAGCGCATAACGATCCATCTAGTCCAATTTACGGAATGCCAATTTTAGACGTAGAAAATGCCAAACATATAGTCGTTAACAAACGAAGTATGAAAGCAGGTTACGCCGGTATTGAAAACGAATTATTCTATAACTCAAAAACTTCAATGCTATTTGGAGATGCAAAAGCAGCCTTAACTGATTTGGTATCAGAGTTGAAGGGGATGTAGATAAATTATATATACCTTAATTTTAAAAAGCTCTTTTCTTAATTGGGAAGGGCTTTTTGTTTTTGGGTGTCAAATTGATTTGTAACATTTTCTCAACTATTTTTTGTGAAGTATAATTGAGAAACCAAAAGGTTTTTTATATTTGGACAATATTTGTCTAAAATAATTTTGACCAATGAAAACGTTAGGAGAAACATTAAGGTTGGCAAGGGAAGAAAAAGAAATGATTCTTAGGAAAGTTGCTGCTGAAGTTGATATTGACCAATCACTAATTAGTAAGTTCGAGAAGAATGAAAGGAAACCCACAAAAGAACAAATTGTAAGGCTGGCAAACTTCTATGAACTTTCGGAAGAAAAGTTAATTATAAATTGGTATTCAGAAAAAATTGCTGATGAATTAAAATACACAGAATCTACTTCTGAAATTCTTAAAGTGGCAGAAGAAAAAATTAATTATTACAAAGCTCAAGAAAATGGAAAATAAAAAATTAAAAGTTGCTGAATTATTTGCGGGAGTTGGAGGTTTCCGTCTTGGACTTGAAAAGGGTAATTATAAAGTTGTTTGGAGCAATCAATGGGAGCCTTCAACCAAAACGCAGCACGCATCAATGGTTTACGAAGCAAGATTTGGAAGAGAAAATCATTCAAATGAAGATATAGCGACAGTTCCAACGAATGAAATTCCGGATCACGATTTACTTTGTGGTGGATTCCCTTGTCAAGATTATTCGGTTGCAACCACATTACATAATTCAAAAGGGTTAAAAGGTAAAAAAGGAGTTTTATGGTGGTCTATTCATAGAATTTTAGAAGAAAAGAAGAATAAGCCTAAATATCTTTTTTTGGAAAATGTAGATAGACTTTTAAAATCACCGGCAAAACAAAGAGGGCGAGATTTTGCAGTTATGTTACAAAGTTTAAACGAACTTGGATATGCTGTAGAATGGCGAGTAATTAATGCTGCTGAATATGGTATGCCTCAAAGAAGGAGAAGAGTTTTTTTTATGGGATATCATAAATCCACAGAAATATTCAAAAGACTTCAAAAATCGGAGAAAATTAATTGGCTTACAGAAGAGGGGACAATTGCAAAAGCTTTTCCAGTTAAGAAAACAAATTCAATTCAGGAAGTTGAATTAAATGGAGATTTAGTCGAAATAACAAATAATTTCAACAAAGCCGGAAAACTTTCGCCTTTTCAAAATACAGGTATACTTATAAATGGAGAAGTTTTCACAACTAAGACAGAAGCAAATTATGATGGTGAAAGAATTGTTTTAGGGGACATTCTCCAGAATGGAGAAGTAACACCTGAATTCTTTATTGAGGAAAATGATAAACCAAAATGGGAATATTTAAAGGGGGCTAAAAAAGAAAAAAGAAAAACTAAGGATGGATTCGAATATAATTATAGTGAAGGAGGAATGATTTATCCTGATGCTCTTGATAACGCTTCAAGAACAATCATTACTGGAGAAGGGGGGAAATCGCCTTCTAGGTTTAAACACGTAGTTTCTTCTGAAAGAGGTTTAAGAAGGTTAACGCCTATTGAATTGGAAAGACTAAATATGTTTCCGGATAATCATACTGAACTTGAGGGAATTACTGATACGAAACGAGCCTTTTTTATGGGGAATGCGTTAGTTGTTGGCGTGATTGAAAAAATAGGAAAAGAACTTTCTAAACAAATAAACCAATTAGAATATGCTTGATATTACATCGGCAGATTCAATAATAGATTTTGCTAAGAAATTAAAAGGGAAATCCTTAAAACAGGCTTGTGGAGAAGAAATAAGAAACCACGGTTATAAAGGAAAAGGTAATTTTGGTCAAATTTTAGAAAAGTTCTATTTTGGATATGAACCAAATTCAGATGCTGAACCTGACTTTAAAGAAGCTGGAATAGAATTGAAATCAAGTCCTTTGAAAGTTTTAAAAAATGGAGATTTTCGTTCAAAAGAAAGACTTGTTTTAAACATTATAAATTATTTAGAAGTACACAAAGAAGATTTTGAAAATAGTTCGTTCTGGAAGAAAAATGCTCATTTACTTTTAGTATTTTATCTTCACGATAAAGATTCAAGTTTGTTGGATTATTTAATAAAACTAGTTGGTAGTTGGCAATATCCAAATGAAGATTTAAAAATAATCAAGCATGATTGGGAAATAATTAATCAAAAAATAAAAAATGGAAAGGCCCACGAATTATCAGAAGGCGATACTTTTTACCTTGGTGCTTGTACAAAAGGTTCAACTGCTTTAAAATCTTATCGTGAACAGCCTTTTAGTAAAGAAAAGGCTAAACAAAGAGCATATTCACTTAAACAAGGTTACGTTAATCATATAATAGCAAATATAGCTCAAGAAGAAAATGCCAATTATGGAAAAATAATTGAACAACCTGAAATTCTAGATTTGGTTCCGTCAATTGAAGAAGTTGTTGTTTCCAAATTTCGACCTTTTTACGGAAAATCTTCGGAACAAATTGAACATGAATTAGACTTAGAATTAAATCCAACTGCCAAAAGTTATTTTGCGAACCTTACAAATGCTATTCTTGGACTCAAACTTGGGCAAAAAATAAAAGAATTTGAAAAAGCTGATATTCAAGTAAAAACTATTCGCCTTAAAGAAAATAATTTACCAAAAGAAGACATTTCATTTCCGACTTTTAAATATGAAGAATTGGTTAAAACTGATTGGGAAGACGCTGATTTTAAGAGTATTTTAGAAAGTAAGTTTTTCTTTGTGTTTTATCAGTTTAAAGAGCAAAGTTTGATTTTAAGAAAAGTAAAGTTTTGGAATATGTCTCAATCTGATATTCTTGAAGCCAAATTGGTTTGGGATAAAATGGTTAAAACAGTTTCTAAAGGAGAAATAATAAAGGAAGTAACTCAGCAAGGAAAGCGTAAAACTTATTTCCCTAAAAAAAAAGAAAATAGAATAAGTCATGTTAGGCCTCATGCTAGAAATGCATCGGACACTTATAAATTGCCTATTGCCGATAAATATACTGGATTAACTGAATATACTAAACATTGTTTTTGGTTAAACGCAAGTTACGTGAAAGACGAGATATTCCTGAAATAATTTTTGGATTCAATAAACTTAAACGAAAATTTGATGTAAATAATTTGATAGAATTTGTTGAAGTTCAATGACAGAAAAGAACTTTTCAAATTTTTGCACCCACCATTTTCCTCAAAATCCACCCCAAAAATTAAGCTTTTCATAAAATCAACTATCCAAAAAAATCAACTTAGGAAAAAGCAATAACCAAATTGATTGCTAGTAAATAAATGATTAATTTGTTGAAAACCAATCGATATGAAGCAGCTTTTTAAAGTCCTTTCCATAGCCATAACATTATCTTCTATTTTAATTTTAAGTTGTGGTGATAAAAAACCTAAAGCACCACTTGCTATTTATACTGTTGATGCACTAACCAATAAAGAATACGTTATAGAAGCCACCGATTTTCCCAAAGCAGAGAATCCAACATTAACCCTAAAAAGAGGGGAGACCTATAAGTTTATTGTAAAAGCTTTTGGTCACCCCTTTTTTATTAAAACAGAGAAAACACCGGGAACCGTAAGTACTTATGATGAAGGTGTTACTAATAATGGTGCTAATGATGCAGAATTGTTGTTTTCTGTTCCCAAAGATGCACCAGATGTGCTGTACTACGTTTGTAAATACCATAAAATGATGTCGGGAGAACTTAAGATTATAGATTAATCTGAGTAAAAAAGGTCACTTCGAGTATTTTTAGACCTTGGAGAGAAGAATGTATAGAAATTTTTCTTGTGTGGTTCTCGTTACAATTTCTTCGTACCTCATAAATCACTCGAATTGACAATCCGAAAGTTAGATTTTTAGAATACATTACATTTGTTGTGTAACTAAATACTAATTATACCGTGTCCAACTTTCCATTAGCAACCAATCCGCCTAAAACCGATGTAACCTTAATAGAAAACGCGTTAGTAGAAACTGCCGTTGCCTTATCTAAAGAAAGTCCGCGAAAACGAATAATTTCACCTTTGCATAAATCGGCTTCAGATACCTTACATAGAATGCTTAACGTTATTCAACCAGGCAGCTATATAAGACCTCATAGCCATGAAACCGATCAAAAAGCAGAATCTATAATCGTGTTACGCGTTGGTATATGTTTTCTAACATTTGATGAATCGGGCAATGTTAGTTCTCATCACAATTTATATGCTAATTCCGATACCTTTGGAGTAGATTTAGAGCCAAATGTAATACACAGCTTTTTTGCTTTAGAAGAAGATACCGTAATTTTTGAAGTAAAACCAGGCCCTTATATTAAAAAACAAGATAAAGGCTTTGCAGAATGGGCACCAGAAGAAAACTCGCCCGAAGCAGATTTGTATTTAAAACAATTAATTGAGTTAACGCAGTAAATTTCATCGGGAAATTAAATTTGCAAATGGTTCGTTTTTGGTGTATATTTACATCAAATTAAAATTATGGCTAGGCAAAGTATTTCTTTTACAAAACCAAACGACGACTGGTTAAAATCTCAAGTTGATAATGAAGAATATTCTAGTAAAAGTGAGTTGGTTAATGATTTAATTAGGCAAGCTAGAAAGCAACAGGTTGAGGTAGATTGGATTAAGATGAAACTGGAAAAGGCTGAAGAAAGTGGGTTTTCTGCGGATAGTAAGGAAGACATTTTAAAACAGTCCAAATCATTACTTAATGGGTAAATACCGTTTAAGTAATCTTGCTAAGGAAGATTTAATAAGAATTCATCATTATGGTGTGTCCAAGTTTGGGGTTGAACAAGCCGATACCTATTTCGACACCTTTTTCAGATATTTTGACATAATTGCTGAACGCCCGTTTTCCTTTGAATCAGTGGATTATATAAAGCATGGTTATAGACGTTGCGTTTGCGGTTCAGATTCTATTTATTTTAGAATAAACAATAATAATGTTGTTGAGATCATGGCTATTATTGGTAAACAAGACATAAATTCAATCCTTTGATTAAAAAAAGTTGAAACCAATAAATTTAAACCTTAGAAGCTAAAGATTTAAAGAATACATAGCCAAAACCAGCAAAAAGCATTAGGTGAAAAGGAAATAATCCAAAATCACCACCTTGGTCCCCAACCACAAAGGCACTGTACATACCAAAACCGAAGTAAATAGTAAGAAGCCCTTCAAAAAATACATTTGTAGACAGTTTCTTTTTAATGTATTTATTGTTCTTCCAAGAATCTTTTAAACTGTTAATATTGAATTTTGGTGTGCGTATAAAGGCTGACTTTTTTCCTAAGTGTCCTTCTAAAACAGCAATAGAATTATGTAATGAAAAGCCCATAGCTATGGAGAAAAACACAAAGAACATACCGATGTAACTTAAAAAGTTCTTTATGCCTTTACCATATATGTTTTTATACATAAACCAGTAGCAGATAAAGAAAATAACCGTACTCATTACAAAGAAACTCATTACTAAAAAGTAGTCTTTTAAATGCGCATATTCATTCTTTATATAAAGCATTGGGATACTTAACACCGCCACAATAAGAATGTTTAAAAACATAGTACTGTTTAGTAAATGTAATAACCCATGAATCTTCGTTTTAGGCGAGATGTTTTTACTCTTAATAACACGCCATAACATTTTTCTAAAGTTTTCAGCCCCACCTTTATTCCATCTAAATTGTTGTGAACGCGCAGCACTAATAACTACAGGGAGTTCTGCTGGAGTTTCAACATCTTCTAAATATTTGAATTTCCAATTGTTTAATTGCGCACGGTAGCTTAGGTCTAAATCTTCAGTAAGCGTATCGCCTTCCCAGTTTCCTGCATCTATAATGCATGTTTTACGCCAAATACCTGCAGTTCCATTAAAGTTAATGAAGTGCCCTTTACTATTTCGGCCAACTTGCTCTAAAGTAAAATGCGCATCTAAAGCAAAAGCCTGTATTTTGGTTAGAATGGAATAATTACGATTAATGTGTCCCCAACGCGTTTGAACCACACCAATTGCATCATCTTTAAAAAATGGTACCGTACGTTTTAACCAGTCTGAGGTTGGTAAAAAATCGGAATCGAAAATGGCAATAAATTCACCTTTAGCAATTGCTAACCCTTCCTTTAAAGCGCCGGCTTTAAAGCCAACACGATTGGTTCTGGTAATATGTTGAATGTCTAAACCTGTTTTTTGTAATTCTGCGATATGGGCAGCTGTGGTAGCAACCGTCTCATCGGTAGAATCGTCTAAAACCTGTATTTCTAACTTGTCTTGAGGGTAATCAATTTTAGCAATATTATCAAGTAAGCGTTCCATTACATACATCTCGTTATAAACTGGCAATTGTATAGTTACAAAAGGCACTTCCTCTGGATTTCCTAAATTGAATTTAGGAGCACTTTCATCTTTTCTTTTTGAAGAAATGTAGTTGTATAATAGGTTTAATTGCGCCAATGCATACATGAAAATTAGCAAAATGGCTATTGAGTAAATAACAATGATGATGGTTTCTAGAATCATTATTTAAAACTGTATTTAAATATCCAACCTAATATTTTTACGCCTGCAAATATAGCACCTTTTACGGTTCCAGAAACTTTAGATACGCCTATTCTATTTCTGTACTTTACAGGGATTTCTGTGTAGGTTAGTTTTTGTTTTAAGGCCTTTAGTTGCATTTCTACAGTCCAGCCATAGGTTTTGTCTTCCATGTTTAGTCCCAGCAACTTATCATATTTAATTGCTCTAAAAGGACCGAGGTCTGAAAATTTAGCTCCGAACATTATTTTCATAAGTATTGTAGCTAGCCAATTACCAAAGATTTGAGGAATGGTCATTGATCCTGCTTCTCTAAGTCGTTTTACGCGAGCACCAATTACAAAATCTACATTGTCTTTTAGTATAGGCTGCACAATTTCAGTAAGTTGTTCAGGATAATCGGAATAATCACCATCTAGAAAAACAATAATATCTGGCTTTTCACTTTTTTCGGCAACATAATCCATTCCTTTCAAACAAGCATAACCATAACCCTTACGTTCTTCTCGTAAAACGGTAGCTCCAGCTTTTTCAGCATTTAGTTCTGTGTCATCTGTAGAATTATTACTAACAACAATAACCTCGTCCACCTGTTTTGGAATATCTTTTATAACGTTCCCAATAGACTCTGCTTCGTTGTAGGCAGGAATAATGACATTAATTTTGGGCATAGACTAATCGTATGGTGCAAAAGTACAATAACATAAGGGTTTACTCAAATAACCCGCTTATAAAAGGCGATTAAATTATTGTAAAGCTTATTTATTTGTTATTTACAAGGTCCATTAAATCAACATCATTTCCTAAAAGCACATCTGTTGGATTGATACGCCCTTTTTCTGGTCCGTTTTCTAATTTAAGAACACCTCTTGGACAAACCGCAGAACAGATACCACAACCAACACAACTGGCTCTAACTATGTTTTCACCTTTTTGAGCATAGGCTCTAACGTCAATTCCTTGTTCACAGTAAGTAGAACAGTTTCCGCATGAAATACATTGTCCGCCGTTAGTTGTAATTCTAAATCTAGATTTAAAACGTTGTACCAGACCAAGATATGCGGCTAATGGACAACCAAATCTACACCAAACTCTATTACCAAAAATAGGATAGAACCCTGTACCAATAACACCTGCAAACCAAGCGCCTATTAAAAAACTATACGTGTCTTTTATCCATTGCGATTTAATACCTAGAAAAGCTTCGGCACCAGAAAAATAACAATAAAGTGTAACTACCGTCATTACCAAAGAAAATACAAGGACCGAATGTATCACCCAGCGTTCTAACTTCCATGCGTTTAAACTTTTGTTAGAATGTTGTCTGTACGGGTCTCCTAAAGTTTCAGCTAATCCGCCACAACCACAGACCCAAGAACAATACCAGCGTTTTCCAAAGAAATACACCATTACAGGTACTATAACTATAGTTAATATAACACCCCAAACTAATATGAATAGACCAACAGCTCCGCTATTTCTTAAACTATCTAAATTCCATTCAAAAAAGAAATCATAATCTAATGGGAACGCATTTTTAAAATCATAACCAGGCATGTTTAGGCTCGTCATAATTTCTGGAATTAAGAAAGCAAATACTATTTGAAAGAATAGTACAGATGTAGTTCTTATAACTTGATATTTATTATGTCTGTATTTTATGTACATGCGTATTGCCATTACTATCATAATAACACAATACAAGAAACCGTAAACAAACCATTGACTTGCCTCACCCCCATTTAAGAATGTGCTAATAGGATCTAAAATAAAAGTCCAGTTTACCACATAGTCTGGCATAAAATAAAGTAACAGATAAAATACCACTAGATAAACCAGAACTAACCATGCTATCCAGCCTCTATTTGTACTAGATTCTAAATATATAGCATTGTTTTTTATTCCGGCACTTCCTAATAATACAAAATTGGGAAGTATAAAAAGTAGCGCTCCAATAATTGCAATACCAAAAGTTAACCACCACCATAAACCAGAACTATTCTTGGTAGGGCCGTTGCCAGCCTGTTTTGCTAATTCATAGCTTAAGGTATGCGGTTTTCCATATATTTTGTATTGATATTGTTCCCCTTTTTTATCCCAATTTTTTTCAGCATCATATTTTGCAATCAATTCATTATAATGCTGATTTGATGCTTCATAAGCAGCTCTTACCCTACTAGAAAATTGAATAATATTTAATGCTTCCTCTGTAACTACAGCTTTTTGTAGTTCTGAAGCAATTACCTCACTTTTATAGCCTTTAGAACTAATAAAATCATCTAGTTGCGATTGCGATAAATTAAAATTACCCGTAAAAATACTACCAGTAAATATGCTTAAGCCTATAAGGAATAGAACTAACCCTAATTGTTTTAATAGTTTCATAATCTTATATGTTACGCGAAAATGCGTTTCCAGCTTTTCTTTTTTAGTTGAATGTTTGTGTTGTTTTCTTTGTTGAACTGAGCAACAATCTCCTTTTCATGAAGTTTGTAAAATTCAGGATCAAAATTAGCGTCAGCTAAATGTTCTAATACGTATTCCACAGTTCTTTTTTCGGTCAAAACTCTATCAAAGAACTCATGTCGCATGCGAATACCAAAGGTGTTGATGCCAATAAATTCGTGTGAATCTTTATCGTAGTTTAAATGAATGCATTTTTTACCACTTTCATGTTCCCAATAAAAGCGAGCCTCATTTTCTTTTGGTTTAGACCATACCCAACCATAGGTTTGGTATTCTATATCTATAAATTTGGCAGAATTAAACCAATGTCCAGGTTTGTATTCAATACGGTTACCACAAATTGTTTGTGCTACCGTTTCGCCCATCATTCTACCCGTATACCAAACGGCCTCAATAGGTCTTCGGCTACCAATAGCTTCATGCTGTTCAGCACAATCACCAATAGCATAAACATCGGGTACACTAGTTTCTAAAAAGCGATTTACTTTAACACCTCTGCCTGTTTCAATTTCAGAATCTTTTATAAAATCAATATTAGGAGATACACCAGCAGTTAAACCTACTACATCGCATTCAATCTCTTCACCTGTTTCAGCAATAACAATGGATTTTGCTTTGCCATTTTCATCTGCTTTAATCTCCTTTAGGTTAACACCTAAACGTAAATCTATACCATTACTAATAATTTCTCTATTAATCATGGCAGACTCGCCATCTGGTAAAACACCGTTCCAAAAGCTGTTTTCACGAACTAAAAACGTAACAGGAATGTGACGTGAGTGCAACATTTCTGCAAGTTCAATACCAATTAAGCCACCTCCAACAATTACTGCACGTTTACAGACCTTATTATTAGGAGCGTATTTCTCTAAGTTTTCTAAGTCTTGCTTATGGTACATGCCCATAACACCGTCTAAATCTTGACCAGGCCATCCAAATTTATTCGGTTTGCTTCCTGTAGCAATGATTAACTTGTCATAAGTTAAGGTATCGCCATTAGAAAAATGCAAGGTTTTAGATTTAGTTTCAACGGTTTTTACGTAGCCTTTTTTTAGGTCTATTCGGTTTTTCTTCCAAAACCAATTTTCATAGGGTTGTGTATGCTCAAATTTCATATGTCCCATATACACATACATCAATGCAGTACGAGAAAAGAAATAATCTGTTTCGGCAGAAACGATGGTGATTTTTTTAGAATCTGCTGAACTTGATTCAGTACCAGAAAGTTTTCTAATATGTCTGGCTGCTGTAACGCCAGAAACACCATTTCCTATAATAACAATGTGTTCCATATTTTTATAGTTAATTGCAAGTTAGGTCGTAACTAAAGATAAGAACTTAATTTGATGAATGAATTTAGAATGGATTCAAATTATGCTTTGTTTGTAAGGAGTTTGAGGGAATGGAGACGTCAAAATCTTTTTTTGTAATTTGTAAGTTACCTAACATTTAGTGCGACCTACATGGTGTTACTTTGTCAAAAAAACAATTTAAAATGAAGAAATTTATTGTACTTATATTACTTATCACAAGTATTAAAGGTGTGTCTCAAAACACCGATGCTTTTTTTAATAAAGCAGATAGTTTTTTTAAAACTTACGTAAAAAATGGAAAGGTGGCTTATGCCGAACTTCATAAAGATTCTAAAGCCTTAAAGGAGGTGCTTGCACTAGCCAAAACTATTAAGGTGTCTAAAGATAACGCCAAAGAATACCAAGCCTTTTGGATTAATGCTTATAACTTATCTGTTATCAAGGGGATTATTGATAACTATCCCACAAATTCTCCATTAGATAATGCAGGATTTTTTGATAAAACAAAGCATGATATTGGTGGAAAAAATATCACATTAAATGATATTGAACACAAGCTATTAAGAGCCCAATTTAACGATCCTCGTTTTCATTTTGTATTGGTATGTGGTGCTATTGGCTGTCCGCCATTAATTAGTGAGGCTTACTTGCCATCGTCTTTAAATAAACAAATGGATGTACAAACAAAAAAGGCTCTAAATGGCGACTTTTTAATGGTAAACACCAAGAAAAAACGTGTAGAGGCCTCTCAAATTATGGAATGGTATAAAGGCGATTTTACCATGAATGGTACTTCTGAAATAGACTTTATAAACACCTACAGAACAGAAAAAATTCCTGATAATTTTAAAATAAAATACTTTCCATATAACTGGAAATTAAACGCTCAATAAATAAAAAAATAAACACTTATAAAATGAAGAAACTAATAACCATAGTATTTATGGCAGTAGCGCTTACTGCTTTTTCACAAGAAGAAACTAAAGAAAAACAAGGTAGTGTTATACAGACGTATACCCCATCTAAACTCCTAAAGAAAGGGCAATGGGATATTAAATGGTTTAACAACTTGTATACTGAAACTAAAGCTCGATTTGAAGGAAATAAATTTGATAAATTAAGGGAAACTTATTTTACATCAACATTAGATGTATTTACAGGAGTTTCTGAAAACAATAACTTTAATGTTGGTGTGTTACTAGAATTTAGATCTAATGTTATTGGTGATAGAAAAGCTTTAGATGTTTTTAAATTTGATGGTGAATCTGGAACTGCACGTTCAGGACTTACATCTATTGCACCAGCAATTAAGTTTAACCCAATAAAATCTGTTAGTAATTTTACTGTTCAAACGGCATTTCATATTCCTTTAGTAGATAATGAAACCGACGATTTTGTTTTTGACTTTAACAATGATGGAGCTTTAGATGGTGTCTTTTTGGACCAAAAAGGATTCATTTTACAAAACCGTTTCTTTTACGATTATAGTTTTGCTGGAGGTGATTGGCAGTTGTTTTCAGAAATTAATACAGAGTATAACTTTGGTAAAAAAGAGGATAGTTTTGCAAATAACAGTTTAAGGTTAACGCCTGGTGTATTTCTAAGTTACTTCCCAAGTTCAAAATTTACTGTTTTAGCTTTAGCACAACATTCGCAATTAGTTGATTTAGGGAATGATTTTTCTCAAAATTTTACGGCACTGGGAGGTGGTGTAAAGTATCAATTAACAGATGTTTTAAATGTGGAAACTTTATATACTAACTTTGTTAGAGGGAATGATACTGGGCTTGGTCAGACATTTAACATTGGCCTAAGAGCACTGTTTTAATCGGAAAATAAACCTGTCAATTCTTCAGAATTTCGTTTGAAACCGTCATCTTGAACTTGTTTCAGGATTTAAATAATACTAACTTAGGAGTCAGTAAAAAGACTATGAATGAAAAATTACGGACTCCTAATTCTTGTTTTGTCCATGCTAGTTTCATGCAAAGGGCAAACAAAAAAAATAAATGGTGTAAGCTTTGTAGCCTCTAGAGATGCTATAAACCAAAGTCATATAGATCCAGTAGTTGAAGTAAATGCCAATTACGCCGCAATTATGCCGTTCGGGTTTGTTAAAGATTTACAAAGTCCTAAAATTGTTTTTAATACAGAAAGACAATGGTTTGGAGAAACTTCAAAAGGGGCTAAACAGTATATCGAAGCACTAAGAAAAAACGGTATAAAGATAATGCTGAAACCTCAAATTTGGGTTTGGCATGGTGAGTTTACGGGCTACATAAAAATGACGTCAGAAGACCATTGGAAAGCTCTAGAAGCTTCATATTCAAAGTTTATTTTGGAGTATGCTAAACTGGCTCAAGAGCTCAAGTTAGAATTGCTTTGCATAGGAACGGAGTTAGAATATTTTGTTGAAAACAGACCAGAGTATTGGTTCGAGTTAATAAAAGAAATAAAAACAATTTATAATGGGAAACTAACTTATGCTGCCAATTGGGATGAGTTTAAACGTACTCCTTTTTGGGGCGAGTTAGATTTTATTGGTGTAGATGCTTATTTCCCTGTAAGCGATAGTAAAACGCCAAATGTAGAGGAATGTCTAAAGGGGTGGAAAGCACATGTGTCTGTAATTAAAGAAAAGCAAGAACGGTTTAATAAACCAATTTTGTTTACCGAATTTGGGTATCGAAGCGTAGATTTTTCGGGTAAGGAACCTTGGAAAAGCGAACGAAGCATGAACTCGGTAAATCTGCAAGCACAGGTGAATACAACTAAAGCCCTTTTTGAAACATTTTGGAAAGAAGACTGGTTTGCTGGTGGTTTTGTATGGAAGTGGTTTCATAACCATGAGCTTGTTGGCGGGAAGGATAATTTTATGTTTACACCTCAAAATAAACCAGTTGAAGACATAATTAGAAACTATTACAACTTAAATTAATGAAACTATATCGGCTTTTAATACTATTACTATTTGTATCATGTGTGGATAATGATGCGCCAGGTCTGGTTGTTGATGAAGAATTAATCTTATCAAATTTTCTTGAAAATAAAACATATATAAAAGATAATGTAATTGCTTGTGCAGCCAGTAATGATAAAATACCAGATTTAATAAATGTATATTTTTATCCAGAGGAAGGTGCTGGGAATTTTAAATTATATGTGTCTGGAGCAGAAAATGGTAATGATTTTTCGAAATACGGATTGGTAGAATCTGGTTCCCAGTCATTTTTAGATGGTACCATGAGACAATTTGTAACCAGATCCGAACTTAAATGGTTTGTTGTGGTTTATAAAATTGAGAATACAATACATATTTCTACACCAATTCGATCTAAAGTATTTTCACAACCAACACTATATGATGCTAATGTTACTATTAATCAGGAAACCTCTGGAATGCCTAAGTTTAGTTGGGATATTGAATCTGAAGAAAACAACGCTATTTTCTTTGAGGTAGTAACTACAAGTAATTCCGAATTTTTATCCGGAACCTACACACATGAAAATAATTTTCAATATTATAAATTAAATAACGTAGTTTTGAATGTAACCAAAGGAACGCCTCCTGATTTAATTTTAGGAGACACATATAACTTTATTGTCATGGATGTAAGTTTGGATAATTGGGTAAATAAAGTTATTATGACGTCGTTTACCGCCGAATAATGAGAAGACTTCTTCAGATTTGTATTTTTTTAATTACCGGGATTATAACTGCACAAGTTAATCGTGTGTCCGATGTTAAAATTCAGGGAAATAAAAGGCTAAAAGCGTCTTTTGTAAAAAAAATTACAGCTGTAAAACAAGGTGCTGAACTAGACTCATTGTTGTTAGATCAGGATATGGAGTTTTTAAAACGCTTACCTTCTGTATCTCATGCTTATTACAATGTGTATAAAACGGTATCTGGAGATTATGACGTTATTTATAATGTAGAAGAAAGTTTTACGCTCATTCCTTCGCCAAGTATTTACACCACAAATAATGGGGAGTTTGCCTTTAGGATTGGGTTAACCGAGTTTAATCTTTTTGGAAGAAATATTGGTTTAGGAGCTTTTTATCAGCATGATATTTATGATTCTTACGCCATTAATTTTAGAGCGCCTTTCTTGTTCTCAAGAAAATTAGGTTTAGCGTTTAATATTCAAAATTTAACCACACAAGAGCCAGTGTTTTTTGCATCTGGCGCCGCCCAATACAAATACAATAATAAAAGTTACGAGCTTTTAGGTTTATACCGTTTTAACTTTAATAACCGGTTAGAGTTTGGTGCAAGTTATTTTACTGAAGATTATAAATTTAAAGGTGAAAATGTTGATAACAGGCCCGAATTAAATGTCCATAAATGGTTATTAAAGAGTATTTATGAATATAATAATTTAGACTATCATTACCAGTACGTTTCTGGTTTTAGGAACATTTTCAATTTTCAGTATGTGACATCTACCAATGATATGTTACCCGATTTTTATATTTGGTGGAATGATCTTCATTATTTTAAACGCGTTGGAGAAAAAGGGAATTGGGCAAGTAGAATCCGTATGGGATTATCCAAAAATGATGAAACACCTTTTGCGCCATTTTCTCTAGATAATAATGTTAATATTAGAGGTGTAGGTAACACTATAGATAGAGGTACTGGGTCTATTGTGATAAATACAGAATATCGGCATACCGTATTTGATAAAAAGAATATTGTATTGCAAAGTAATGTGTTTATAGATAGTGGTACATGGCGTGTTCCTGGAGGTTCTTTAAGTGATTTTACAGATAGTGATAATATTCAGGTCTTTTCTGGATTAGGTCTACGAGTTATTCATAAAAAAATATTCAACGCTATTTTCAGAATTGATTACGGTTTTGGTTTAACTAAAAATGCCTCCAAAGGATTGGTGTTTGGTATCGGACAATACTTTTAATCAAAACTTAACTTCAAAACACTATTGTTTTACAATTTTCTACTATAGTTTTACCGAAAATTAGATATAGATGGGAAGAACTATAGCAATAGGTGATATACATGGTGGTTTAAAAGCCTTAATTCAGGTATTAAATAAAGTTGAAATAAAGGACGAAGATACACTCATTTTTATGGGTGACTATGTTGATGGCTGGAGCGAAGCAGCTCAGGTTATTCAGTTTTTAATAGAGCTTTCTGAAACTATAGATTGTGTTTTTATAAAAGGAAATCATGATGTTTGGGCAGAAGAATGGTTAAGAAGCGGCGATGTGCACCCAACTTGGTATATGCATGGAGGAAAGGAAACCATGGAAAGTTACAATGGTTTTTCTGATGAAGACAAAGCAAAGCATTTAAACTTTTTTGAAAACACCAAAATGTACCATATTGATGCCGAAAATCGCTTGTTTTTACATGCTGGATTTACCTCAATGCACGGTGTTGAAAAGGAAGTGTTTCAACAAACCCTATATTTTGATAGAACCCTTTGGGAAATGGCATTAACTATGGATAAGCGTATTGAAAAGCATTCAGAGTTATACCCAAAACGCTTAAAACATTATAACGAAATTTACATTGGGCACACACCCACAACTAATTTTAGTTCTGATATTCCCATGCAGGCAGCTAATGTTTGGAATATTGATACTGGAGCTGCCTTTAAAGGCAAGATAACTGCTATGAATATTGATACTAAAACCTTTTGGCAAAGTGATAATTTACCGAGCCTTTATCCGAATGAAAAAGGAAGGAATAAGTAGTTGTTAACTAATGCTTAACTGATTGGTTTTACTACTAAAAGCCATTTCTAAGATACTTTGCTTGTTCACTTAAGGGCTAATAAACTCAAACAAAAGCGTATCATTTTAAATGTAACTTTGTTTACATTTACTAAAAATTCTTCGTGTTATCAACTTTAAAGATAAACACTATGTAAAACCAACGAACTACTATGACTAATAACGATGTTTTAAAGAAACTACGAGTTGCATTACAATTACGTGATGATGATATTATTAAGATATTATCTCTAGTAGATTTTAGAGTTTCTAAAAGCGAGTTGAGTGCTTTCTTTAGAAGAGAAGACCATCCTAAGTATATGGAATGTGGTGATCAAATTTTAAGAAACTTTCTTAATGGTCTCGTAATTCATTTGAGAGGCCCAATGCCTGAAAAAAGCAAAAAACCAATGCCTAAACAGAAATAATGTTGGCTTATTAGTATTCACTAAACTAGGGACCATACGAAGTTTGAAACTTCGCATCTTTATATAGCACAAAAGGTCACATTTCGTTCAAAATATAGCTTTGTTATATTTTTTTTCTTGTTATGCTTCGAAGTTGCAAACTTCGAAGAGCGGGGTAGCGCCAAGTTAAATTATTTGACTCTAATCCATAAGCATAATAATCCTCGCTCCATTCTTTTCCGTTCTCTGTTATTACTACTAAAAGTGCGTCAGATGGCTCATCATTAACATTTATTGAAACGTTAACTCCAATAGCTCCTATTTTTGAGTTATTGTCAATGATTTTATCCTTAATATGCTCTTTTAATTTTTCGATAGCTATTAACGAATCTACTATATTCTCATCACTATAATAACCTAAAGGAACCTCTTGACCTTCTGAATTAATTATTGCGCCAAAAGGAGCGAACTCTCCTATTTCTTCTAAATAAGTTTTTGCTTGTTCTAAAATGTTGATTAGTATTTTCTGTCTTTTTTCCATTTATATAGATTCAGTTGAAAGAAAGATTAATTTTCCTTACGGCACTCGTTACAAACGAGCGCTAGCAGGGGTTATTCATGCATTTGGGTTTTACATTATCGGTTTCAGAATATAATTGTTTTTATTATTTACAACTTTAAACTTAGAGCTTATAGATTCAATTTTTATAGATTTTTCAAAATCTAAATATTCTTCAACATAAAAATCATAGCCCATAGCTTCAACAATAACTTTTTTAACTATTTCTTTATCATTTATAAAAATATATAACTCCAAACTATCAGGAACCATATCACATTCACAATCTAAACCAATAATTTCGTTTATGGCTTCTGGTTCAACAAATTCTCTAAATATATATAAGGAATCCCATTCAAAAGAATATACCTGCTTTAAATCAATAGTATCATTACTTGAGTAATCAATATCATTCAAAGCATTCAACAGCCTGCTTGGAGATTCATAGTTGAGACAATTAAAAAACAGAATGGTGATTACTAGCAGTAATTTGTTCATATTATTCTTCATCTTCTTCTTTTTTAGCTGTAGCATTTTCGTCTAATTTATTTAATATGTTCATCATTTTGTCATATTGTTTTTGCGTAATTTTTCTACGTTCGATATTTTGATTACCATCCTTATCAGGCCTATGCTGTGCGAAGTTTGTAACTTCGCGTCGTAATACAACATAACAAAGTCACATTTCTTTCAGAATGTGGCTTTGTTATATTTTTTCGTTTTCTTGTTATGCTTCGAAGTTGTAAACTTCGAAGAGCGAGGGAGGTGATGTCCTGATTCGTGATTTAAAATTAAAAGAAAATGTTCATAAAAATAATACTATGTCTAAGATAAGTGCCTTAATTTTAGTTTTTATAGCTTTGGCTATAACAATTAACAGTTATAAAAAGTTTAATACAATTCATAAAGGTAAAGAAGTTGAAGTTGTTATAGTAAACATACCTGTCTCTTGTGATGTAAGTAATAAAAATTTAAAACCTTACTTTAAATTTAGTTATAACGGAAAAGTATATATAAAAAATATTAAAGGGGAGTATTGCGATATACTGAAGAAAACTAAAACTCTTAAACTTAAAACAAACTCTGATAACTCCGTTTTTGTTTATTTAGACGAGAGTTTAATAATGGAATATGTAGCTGTTATTTTTTTACTTTTAATTAGTGTCTTTTTGTTAAAAAATCAACAAAAATGAATAAAATAATTCTAGTAATGGTCATATTTTTTTCTTTTCATATTATGCTTCGAAGTTGCAAACTTCGAAGAGCGAGAGAGAGCGAGTAAAGTGATATTTTAGCAAATTTATGACTTAACGTAACTAAAAGGAATACCTTATTACTTTACTCAATACTCTTAAAATCCTTAATAGCCTGATTAGGTTCAATAACATTATAACCTTCCCAAAATTTTGGGTCGTAATCAGGTAAGTAGGTTGGTGTTACATTAGGCTTTTCCTTAAAAGCATTAAAACTAGTATCCGAAATGGTGTGATTTTCAAATACTACTAATTCTTTTTTATTCGTATTAGACATGGCAAAATGAAGATCTGTAGATAATTCGTTTTGTTTTCTTCTGCCCTTTACGTTTTTGTTTTTTTCAATAATTTTTAGCGGACGTTTTACCCCAAAACTATTTGTTTTAGTAGCTTCTGCATATTTTAAGGAGTAAACCCCAGAATCGTTCTTAGAATAGATTAAAGTGCCTTTGTGTACTTTCTCTTGGTAAGAAATACCCAAAAGCCTAAAGTTCTTTAACAGTTTTACATTTTGGTAGTCTACGCGTATAATGGCAAAGTCATCAGTGTTCACATAAACAACACCTTTATACTCTGCACTTCGTTTAGGTGTAAAACTAATTTTATACGCAAAGGCATCACCGATAAACAGGTAATCGAGAATTTCAAATTTGTATTTTCTGGATTTTTCCAAAAAATTAAGATGAGAATCCTCAAACGTAAAGCTTGCTTTTTCTAAATCTGCAATATTAGTCTTTCTATACTTTGAAAAGTTCTTTTTACGCTCTGCTTCTATCTTTTTTTTCTCTTCAATAAACGCATTAGTTTCTTCATGTTCTTTTCTGTCTTCAGCACTTTCAAACATTGTAGAGTCTATGGCTTCTTTAGTGCCAAAAATGCCAGATTTAATCTTAAAATAAGAATCGCGTTTAATATGTTTTCTAAATATGGTATTAAAACGTTCTTCTAACCCTTCAAAAGACACTTCGAGGTTTTTATCATATAAATGAGAAGCTTTGAGAATGTCTAACTTTCTAAAACCATCTTCACCAGATTTAGTATAGAGTTCTCCAAGAATTTCAACATGGTCGGAGGCATTTTTTGGCATTATTCGCATTATACTGTCCATAAACGCCTGATTAAATTCAGGAATGGTGGACTCCTTTACCTTAATACTGTTCTTTCTTATATTGTTAAAGTTAGACTCTCTAAAAAAGAGCTTTTTTTTACGGAAGTTAAAGTCGTAGTTCTTAGCTAAGTTTTCTTCAGCCTTTTCAATAATCTCTAGTGCGGTATATGTTTTATTAGAGACTAAAACTTCATCTAATTCTATAGATTGTGGTTTTAAAATTAAAATGCTATCTGAAAATTTTTGAACTGAAATAGATTTGGGCTCGTAACCCATACAGCTTATAAGTAAAGAATCTGTTTTTTTTAGTTTCTTTTTAAAATGTATTTGAAAAACGCCATTAGCATTTGATATTACTCCAGATTTTTTTCCGAAACTAACATTAGCATAAGGAATAGGCTTTTGTGTTGTAGAATCTATTAATTTGGCGCTAATTGATTTTTGTGCGAAAGAAAAAGATATAGAGATTAAACATACAAATACGGTGATAGCGTGTCTCATATTTTTTGGTTTTGCCGTGAAAATAAAGCTTTACAAAAATACGACAGATAAATTAACATTTTGTTACATCAGTTTTATCATTTTTTAACAAGAACGTGCTTTAAATAGTAGTTGTTTAGGGTTTTAGCATCGGCACCTAACCATTTTTTTAAATGTATACGCCAATAATGGTATTGTAATTTCCAAACCCCATTTACTGCATAACATCGTGGTGATGTGGTTAGCCATTCCTGTATAACCACAAATTGATTACGATCATAAAGCTTACTGATTAAATCATTATCCTCATAAATAACAAAACGTTCATCAAAACCTCCAATACTTTTAAAAAGCGAGGTTGTAATAAACTGACTTTGGTCTCCGCCCCTAGAAACTTTCCAAGAAAACTGTGTTAACCAACCCGCTAATTTCAACCACAAATGATTGGTGTTAAATTTCATTTTAAAGCATCCAGCCTCATTACCTTTTTTAACTTCATTTATAATTAACTTATCAAAGTTCTTAGGAGGAAAAGAATCTGCATGCAAAAAATAAAGAATGGAACCTAAAGCATTTTTTGCTCCGGCATTCATTTGTTTTGCACGTCCTTTTTCCGAAGAGGTGAATTTTATATTGGTTTGGGTGTTTTGGGTTTGTGAGAATGCATTCTGGACTTTGTTAACAAGGTGTTCCGTATTGTCTGTGCTACCACCATCAACGATAATAATGTCCTTAATATTTTCTTTAGAAGAATTTTTTAAAAGGTGAATGAGAAGCTTTTCTATATAGGCTTCTTCATTAAGCGTGGGGATGATGATGGATATGCTACTCATTCAAATTCCAGTTATAGTCCATAAAACTTTTTTTAGCCTGATTTGAAATCTGAACTTTAGAATATTGATTTAAAAAATCTATCAATGAACCCTCCTTTTTAAAATCTTTAGCAAACCATTGAAATAGTTTTGAGATTGTAATAGCTTCATTTGAAATAACATTTTGAGAGCTATCATTTATGAAATCTTTTGTTGCTTGATCTAGTTGTATTTCTAGGTTCGAACCAGTAAAAGCTCTATTTTGAAGTTTAGGGCATGAAACTGAAGCGCAATTGATGGCAAAATGAATTCTAGGTTCATCCATTTTCCTTAAAATTTGATGTTCAATTTCATCTAAATTGTACCATTTGTCACCTAATTTCCAATGGCGTTGTTTCCATGGGTTTTTAATGTCCTTAATACTTTTAATAGGGTAGTTCCTAATGATTAAATCTACAGTAAAAGCATTGTACGCATTTATCCAGTAAGCTAATTTTTCTTCTTTAGAAAGGGTGCTGAAGCTATTATGTTGGTATGCTAAGTTTAAAACATGAATATAACCATATAAATCTTTTTGTTCTGTTTTTAAACTCTTATAATTTACCAAACCTTCGTTCGAAACATATTTTTGTAAAAGGTCATCCCATAATTGATGTAAATAAAAAGTTCTTTTAGTTAGTACTTGATTGAAATCTTCAGTTTTTAATGAATCTATCAAGGTATCTTTAGGGGTTTCTATAATAGTATCGCTAATTTTTTCTGCGTTTTTAGTCTTTATACCAGTCGAGTCTTGTTTTACTTTAGCTTTTAAAACGGAAGACTGGGCAGAACCTGCATTATGCTCTACTGCCTTTTTAGAACCTGAACAAGAGAAAATAAAAAGAGGAATAATAAGTAATAGCCGTTTCATTTATATATCAATAGATTTTCAGGTTAAATATAAGTCTTGAATTTTAACCATAACTTACATAAATCTAAAAGCTAAAAAAAAATAACTCTTGATGTAACCTTTTTATGAATTGAAGGTCTTTAAGCAAACCAGAACAAAAAGTATTGAAAAAACTAACCGACGAAGAATTAATGTTAGAAGTGTCTCAGGGTAATTTAGATGCCATGGCTCATCTCTTTGAACGCTATAATAAGAGGTTGTATAACTTCTATTTTCAAATGGTTAGAGATAAATCTGTATGCGAAGATATGACCCAAACCGTATTTTACAAGGTAATACGTTACAGGGCATCTTATAAAGGAGGTCAATTCGTATCGTGGATTTTTAAGATTGCTAGAAATGAGTTTTCAGACTATTATCAGAATTCAAAGAAGACGAATAGGAATGCCGATGTAGAATTGCTAGCTAATAGAAGTGAGGACAACATAATTAATAAAAGTGAGGATGTTGCGCATTTATATGAAGCTTTAAAAAGTTTGAATGATAAAGAGAAGGAATTAATTGTATTACACAGGTTTCAAGGTATGAAATACCATACAATCGCAGACATAGTTGGGAGTAGCGAAGGCGCAGTAAAGGTGAAAATACACCGAATTATAAAAAAATTAAAAACCGTTTATTTTAAAACCATATAACCATGAATTGTATAGATATAGAGCAGCGTATTGTAGATTACATTGACGGTAAATTAAATGCAGATGAAGCAAAGCAAGTACAAGAACATATAAATTCATGTGATGACTGTAAACTATTATATGATGAAACAGTATCCTTGTTTGCGGCATTTAATAAGGTAGAAGAGCAAATACCTAACGAGAGTTTAAGGGAAGGTTTTTATAAACTCCTGGAAGAAGAAAAACAAATACTAGATACTAAAGTAGTGGAGCTTCCTAAACAAGAAAACGAGTTTCATTGGAAAAGGGCTTTTCAAGTGGCAGCGTCATTAGTACTAATGTTTTCAGGGTATCTTTTTGGAAGCTTAAAGGTTAAACAAGATACTAATGAGCAAATAATAGCATTACAAAAAGAAACTTATAGTTTAAAAGAAGGAATGGTGTTGGCCATGATTGAAAACCAGTCTGTAAGTAAACGAATTCAAGCAGTAAATTATACCGAAGGTTTTGAAAAACCAGATACAAAAATATTAGAGGCTTTAATAGAGCGTATGCAATATGATGGAAATATCAATGTGCGACTGGCTGCAGCAGAGGCATTATCGGAATTTCCAGAATCAATCATAGTTAAAGATGCGTTTATTGAGGCACTAACAATCCAGAAAGACCCAGGGCTACAAATTGCAATCATTCAATTTTTGGTTAAAATTCAGGAGAAGCGCGCAATTGCTCCTTTACAAAAATTATTGGAGCATTCTGATACACCAGATTTTGTAAAAGACCAAGTGAGTAGTGGGCTTTCGGAAATTATTTAATTAAGAATCATTAAAATCAAAAAAACATGAAACGAACAGGAATAATCATAAATTTCATAGCCTTATTATGTGTTGTACTTAGTTATGGACAAGAGAGTGGATATACTAAAAACTTGCAAGGAATAACGAAGGTCTATATTGAAACAGGCACTAAAGTTGCCATTGTGGCCAGTAATAATAACGAGTTGAAAATTGAAAATCAGAATACTAAAGCATACAAGTCGGATGGAGATAAGACCGAAAGAGCAAAAGGCTTAAAAGCGGTTTACCCAGGAGGTGTAGATGAAACAGGATATGGTTTTGCGGTTTATAAAGAAGGAAATGTATTGCGTGTTAGGGATTTGAAATCTTGGATGCAGCGAAAAGGGTTGAAAATAGAACTTCCTAAAACTGTAGATATTCACATTGATTGTGGTGAATTGGGAGCCGCTACTTTTAAAGGGTTTACTTCAGAGATAGAGGTTAATACTAATGTGGGTAACATTACACTAAAAGAAGTTACAGGCCCAGTAACAGCTCATACACAAACGGGTACAATTGAAGTTGATTTTGTTAGTGTAAATCAATCTTCCCCAATTACATTAAACAGTGCAACGGGAGTTATAGATGTATCATTACCTTCTGGTACAAAAGCAGATTTAAATTTGCGCTCTACCATGGGCACCATTTATACAGATTTTGATTTGCAAATGAAAGCTCCAGATGGAATGAAAGTGGTGGGTGCTAACAGGAAAATTGAGACAGAAATAAATGGCGGTGGGGTAGCCATTGTACTTAGATCTTCAACCGGAAACGTGTACCTCAGAAAGAAATAATCAATCAACAAACAATAGTTAAAATGAAACACTTAATAATCATGGCATTATTAAGCGTAATGACGCTTAATGCCCAAAAACAAGTAGAAATAAAAGCGCCAATCTCTAAAGGTCAAGAGGTGTTTGTAAACTTTAAATTTGCGCAAGACATTAAAATTCAGCACGGTAATACTAACGAAATTATTGTTAGAGCAACTGTAAATATTGATGATGGAGAAGGAAATGATAAGTATAGTATAAAAACAGAAAAAAGTTCAAGTCAATTGAAACTGTATTCAGATTTTGGAGATTATTTTAAAAACAGAAGCAGGAATGTCTATTATTCTAATAAAGATGGAAAAAAGGAGAATTGTAACTGCTGCCATAACACAGATATTAATTACATAGTTATTGTTCCAAGGAATATTAAACTGAAAATAAAAAGTATTTCTGGAAGTGTGTTTACTAATGTTTACGATGGAGATTTGGTAACTGATTTAATTTCGGGAGATGTAACCATTAAAAAATATAATGGGGAATTACGATTAAAAACAATTAGCGGTGTCTTGGATATAGTTGTTAATAAGGCAAAGCTTAATGCCAAGTCTGTAACGGGAACAATATATTCTGATATGGATTTTGATAAAAGTGATTTTAGTAAATACAACAACAAAAAAATACACAATCACATTTCAAAACAAGTTAATGGAGGCACGCTTCTATTAACCATGGAAACCGTTTCGGGGAATATTTATATCAGGAAGGGTTAGTTAAAATGAAAATACTAAAAGTATTTACTTTAAGTGCACTGATGTTTTGCTGTGTTGCTTGTAATTCTGGAAAATCTCAATTGGAAAAAATAGAGGTTGTCTTTCAGGAAGACTCCCTTAAGTTTTCAGAACCACAAAAAATATTCATAAGTGAATTGATACATATTTCAGAGAAAGAAGTTCGTAATGTTTTACCGAATCTTCCTGACAGCATAAAAGTAATTGTTGAGCGTGTAAATTGGGATTTGGATCGTGTTGGAGGTGTAACTGGAAGAACTGAGCGGAATTCTCCTCCAACAATTGCCATTCAGCTTTCCAATAGTTTTCGAAGAGGTATTGTTGATTCTCTTGAATTAGGAATTAGAAGTACGGTGTTTCATGAATTCCACCATTTGGCACGTGGTTGGGCCATATATGATAATAAATTTGGATATGGAATTCCTAATGCCATGGTTAATGAGGGGTTGGCGGTAGTCTTTGCAGAAATATATACCGGTTATATAAGTGATGCAAATGCCTTTACTGATGAAGCTGATAGTTGGGTGAAAGAAATTTTAGATCTTCCTCTTGATGCAAGTTACAATAAATGGGTAATGGGCAAACATCCTGATGGCAGGACTTCTATAGGGTATAGGGCAGGAAACTATCTTATTAGAAAAGCTATGAAAACGTCTGGTAAGAGTGTTGTAGAATTAAGTGCACTAAAACCCATTGAAATAATCAGTTTGGCGGGTTACTAGTATTAGTTATGCTCAGAAAAACATTATAAACCCTTGTATTCTCCTTCATTTAGAATACAAGGGTTGTAAATTAATGTTTAGCAACACCCACCACCATCATAATGGAAGGTAGATTCGCTAATAAAAATATCATCTCTACCAAGTGCAGCTAAATTACCAGCAGTTTTATCGCAAACAGCTAAAGGTTGATTTTTAAGTAAAATATGCCCCGCATTATCATCAACATAGTCTTCATCTCCAAAATAGATAGCCGCTTTTCCTGTAAAAACACATGGGCCATCTGCTGGCATTGGATCCTTAATGGCGGCAACTTCAATAGACTCTATGTAAATTAATTCATCTGTATCATAATGCTTCGGACTCAACACACGGTAAGGCTTTCTGGCTCTAATTTCAATAGTTCCAAAACCAGCATCGGTAAGCATTTTTACGTAATCTTTAATAGGCAGACTACCACTTAAACAAAGGGCACGTAGTCTGTCGTCATTACGTAAATTATCATTCATTGGTTGCTCGCAAGTCGGATCACTCATTACTAAACGACCATGCGGCTTTAACACACGATACATTTCTGCAATCGCTTTTTTTAAATCTTCTTCTTTAAAAATATTAAATAGGCAGTTTTGAGCGGCAACATCAATACTATTATCTTCAACAGGTAAGTTAAGCGCATCACCTTTCTTTAAATCGACAAATTCACTTTTAAACCAAGGATTAAGTTCTTCGGCTTCTATAAAATTTTTACGAGACGCCTCTAGCATTTCATCCACAACATCTACACCAACAACACCACCTTTTTCACGATTAAAATACGAGAACTGTAGTAGCTCCATACCACCGCCAACACCAACGTATAACATTTTTGGATTGTTGGATAAATCACGTGCATGAACTGTAGAACCACAACCATAATTCATTTCCTGCATTATTTTTGGGATTTTTAATCCCGGGAGTTCCCAAATAGGATTAGTGGTGCAACATAAGCCAACATCTGGAGTTAATGCAGCTTCTTTATATACGTCTTTGGTAGTTTCTAAATAGTTACTCATATTTCAGTCTTCGGTTTTCTTTGTCATTGCCAGGAACCCATTATAATCGGGAGGCGAGGTAAACTCATTACTAAACGGCCTTCACTTCGTTCGGAATGACGTTACAATAGTTCTATTAATTCTTTAAATAAAGTTATCATATTAGGTTCTGCTTTTGCAGCACTTGCTATGATATCCTCAATGTTTATTGGTTCTAGATTATCTGGGTCGCATTCATCTGTTAAAACTGACACCGCAGCCACTTTTAATTTTAAATGATTTGCAACTATAATTTCCGGAACGGTGCTCATTCCTACGGCATCGGCGCCAATAAGCTTTAACATTCGGTACTCTGCTCTTGTTTCTAGTTGAGGGCCTACAACCGATGCGTAAACACCTTTATGAAGTTTAATGTTGTTTGCTTTTGCAATAGTTTCAAAACGCTCATTGATGTTTTTATCGTAAGGCGCGCTCATGTCTGTAAAACGTTCTCCTAACTGTTCTACACCTTTAAAAGCTAAGGGAGAGCTACCTTGAAGGTTAATATGATCATCAATAAGCATTAATTCCCCTTTTTTGTAATCTAAATTAATGGCACCAGCAGCATTAGAGACCAGTAAGGTTTTAATACCTAGTTTTTCCATAATGCGAACAGGGAAGGTAATGTCTTGAAGCGTGTAGCCTTCATACAAATGAAAACGTCCTTGCATTACCACAACCTTTTTACCAGCTAGATTACCATAAATTAATTTGCCTTTATGAAATTCTACTGTTGCAGTGGGAAAGTTAGGAATATGGTTATAACTAACCTGTTTTAAAACTTCTATTTCATCTATTAGTTGTCCTAAACCTGTACCTAAGATGATACCAATTTCTGGAGCGTCGAAACCTTTGTCTTGAAGATATTCTGCGGTTTCTTCAATATACTTAATCATGTAATTGTTTTATTTTTTCTTGTAATGCTACATTCGATTTATAAAAGGTTGAAGCTTCTAAATCTTCAAATGTATCAATGTCGTTTAAAGTCTCTAAGGTACTAAATGTAATATTATTTTCATTGAGTTCATTAAGCGTTTCTTCCAAAAGCGAGGGTTGGCTCCAAGGTTTGTTATTAAACACCATTTCGTTCATTTTAGATAAGCCAATAAGGTAATAGCCGCCGTCTTCTGCAGGGCCAAAAACAATGTCTTTTTCTTTTAAGGCGTCCAATCCTTCTCTAAGATGTGTTTCAGTAATATCAGGTAAATCGCTCCCTATTAGAACAATACGTTCATAGCCATCTGCAAACCCCTTTAAGAAGGCGTTTTTCATGCGTTCACCTAAATCTCTTCCTTGCTGTACTTCCTTTTTGAGGTTAGGCCATTTTGTCTCTACAACAGCTTCAGAAAAATAGATACGTTTTTCTGTATCCAATTTGCTTAGAGCACGTTCTGTAATTTTTACCAATTCACTGTAAACATAAAAAGCACCTTCATTTCCAATGGTTTTGGCAAGTCTAGTTTTAACCTTGCCTAACTTAATGTTTTTAACAAAAACAATAACAAGTTCTTTACTCATATACTTTAGTTCCCTTTTTTAACCATTTGCTCCAATCTTTAGAAAATGTATGAACATTTTCTGTTTCTTTCTCTTCAGAGTTATAAACGGGATTATCGTTATTTTTCCACTCAAAAATACCGCCGTAAAGATTGTATACATTTTTGTAGCCTGCCTTTTTTAGTTTTTCAGCGATATCCTCAGACCGTATACCTAAAGAACAATACACTACAATTTTGGAATCTTTACTCGGGATTTTAGTTGTTGTTGAATCTAAATTAAAAAAATCATAACCCACACAAATAGCATTTTTTAAATGACTAGTTGCATATTCTCTTTTTTCGCGAGCATCTAAAAGAATAGTATTCGTGGGGTATGATTTTAAGTCGTTTACATAAATATACGGAATGCTTTCAGAATTATGCGCCTTAAGAAGCTTATTTAACTTTTTCTGAGAAAAGCCAAAAGCAGTAAAAAGAAATAGCGTTAGTAGTGTTAATTTCTTCATAAGCTTATGTTTTATGCTACAGTACCTTGGCAACTGCTACCTGCACCCGCTGTACATCCATAACAATGCTGAGAAATTACAATATTTCGCCCTTCTAAAAGCGCTTCATTGTATTCAGAAATATGTTTTGCTTTACTGTTAACGGGAAGTTGTAGCATTTGATTGAAATCGCAATCATATAAATAACCATCCCAACTAACAGAAATAGTATTGGTACACATCACATGGGCTACTGCCGAAGGATTATAAGCTTCAACTAAAGCGTACATGTAATCCTCATAGTTTTCTGAAGCAATTAAATAGTCTAAAAATCTACTTATAGGAAGATTTGTAATTGCGAATAAATTATGAAAATGAATACCAAAATCTTCTAGTAATGCTTTTTTAAAGTCTTTTTCCATAGACGCTTGGTCTCCTGGTAAGAATGCGCCAGACGGATTATAAACTAGATCCAATCTTAAATCACTTCCATCTTTACCATAGCCAACCGCATTCAAATCTTTTAAAGCTTGAATTGATTTATCAAAAACACCATCACCACGTTGTTTATCTGTTTTACCGCGTGTCCAGTGCGGCATAGAACTTACTACATGTACATTGTGCTTTTTGAAAAATTCTGGTAAGTCATGGTATTTTTTATTGGCTCTAATAATGGTAAGATTCGAACGTACAATGAAATCTTTAATGCCTGCCTTAGCAGCCTCTTCTACAAACCATCTAAAATTAGGATTCATTTCAGGAGCGCCTCCTGTTAAATCTAAGGTATGTGCACCAGTATTTTTAATTACCTCCAGACATTGTTGCATGGTCTCTTTAGTCATTATTTCTTGTCTGTCTGGACCAGCATCTACGTGGCAATGCTCACAAACTTGGTTACACATGTAGCCAACGTTTATCTGAAGAATTTCAAGTTTTTTAGCCTTAAGTGGAAACTGATTAGTTTCAGCTATTTTATCTTTAAACGTAGGTAGCTCTCCATTTTGAAAAATACCATTAGACAAAATTTCTAATTGCCGTTTGCTATTAGCTAATTGGCTTTCGCGTTTATGTAAAGATTGTGTTTTTATTTTTGTCATAGTACGCTATAAAATACTTTTTATTTACTGTTCATGTTGTAACGATACAAAATGAACCAAAAAAATCGAATCAATCCCAGAACATTCCTTCGGAACATTCTTTTTTGGAGTTTGAATTAGCTGCCCTCCCTTAGGAGAGATTAGGAGGACAGTATTTTTTACATTTCTAGTTTATTAACTTTATTCATCATTTGTACACCATGAACCAAAGTAGCTCCACTTTTAATTGCGGCACCAACATGGATAGCTTCCATCATCTCTTCTTTTGTAATGCCTCTTTGTAAAGTATCTTTAGTATAGGCGTCAATACAATAAGGGCATTGCTCAGTATGAGAAACAGCAAGAGCTATTAAAGCTTTTTCTCGAGCTGAAAGCGCACCTTCTTCAAAAACTTTTCCGTAGTACTCAAAGAATTTGTTTCCCAATTCTTCACTCCATTCTGTAATCTTACCAAATTTTCTTAAGTCCGCTGGATCGTAATATGTTTTCTGCATGTGATATATTTTTTGATAAATATAAAAATATACTATGTTAAGTCGATAAAAAGAAACGCACTTAACAGTAATCTAAAAGATTTTTAAATAAAAAAATGGCAACCAATTCAATTGACTGCCAAAAAGTGATTTTCTGAATATAAAAAATAAAATTTAGTCTCTTAATACACCTCTTGAGATAACTATTTTTTGAATCTCAGATGTGCCTTCGTAAATCTGTGTAATTTTAGCGTCTCGCATTAAACGTTCTACATGATATTCTTTAACAAAACCATTACCGCCATGAATTTGAACAGCTTCAACAGTGTGCTTCATGGCTACATCAGAGGCTTTTAACTTTGCCATAGCAGAGGACATGTCGTAGTTGTTACCTTGATCTTTATCCCAAGCAGCCTTCATAACAAGCATTCTTGCTGCTTCAATATCGGTATACATATCCGCGAGTTTAAATGCAATAGCTTGATGATTGGCTATTTCGGTTCCGAAAGCCTTACGTTCTTTACTGTATTTTAAGGCTAATTCGTAGGCTCCTGATGCTATGCCTAAGGCCTGAGCTGCGATACCTATTCTACCTCCAGATAAGGTCTTCATGGCAAATTTAAATCCAAATCCGTCATCTCCAATTCTATTTTCCTTAGGTACTTTAACGTCATTAAACTGAAGGGTGTGTGTATCACTTCCTCTAATTCCAAGTTTATCCTCTTTAGGACCAATATGGAAACCTTCCATACCCTTTTCAATAATAAAAGCATTGATACCTCGGTGCCCTTTTTCTTTATCGGTTTGAGCAATTACTAAGTAAAAGTCCGATCGGCCTCCATTAGTAATCCAATTTTTAGTACCATTTAGTAGGTAATGGTCCCCTTGGTCTATAGCCGTAGTTTTTTGTGATGTAGCATCACTACCAGCTTCAGGCTCACTTAAACAAAAAGCGCCAATACTTTCGCCAGTGGCCAATTTTGTTAAATATTTTTGCTTTTGCTCTTCAGTACCAAAGGCTTCTAAACCATAACACACTAAAGAGTTGTTTACAGAAACCATAACCGAAGCAGAAGCGTCAATTTTAGAAAGTTCTTCCATAATAAGAACATAGGAAACAGCGTCCATACCACTTCCACCATATTTAGGATCAACCATGATACCCATAAATCCTAAATCACCCATCTTTTTAACAAGCTCTTGCGGAAACTCTTGCTTGTTATCTCTTTCAATAACTTCAGGCAATAATTCGGTCTGAGCGAATTCTCTAGCCGCATCTCTAATCATTAAATGTTCTTCAGAAAGGTTAAAATCCATAGCTTGAGTATATATTTTTATTATTGAATATTGACAAATATAGTATTTTTGGTGTGATATTTTTAATAAATATCTCTATTTTTGCTAATATGATAAAAAACAATTATAAGGTTATCGGGGTGATGTCTGGCACCTCGTTGGATGGAATAGACCTAATTTATGCGTCTTTTGAATTAAATAATACTTGGAGTTTTAATATAATAAAAGCCGAAACAATACCTTATTCTAATGTTTGGAAAACCACTTTGAAAAGTTTGGTGTCGCTTTCTTTTGAAGAAATAAAGAAAATTGATAAATCTTATACAACATATTTGGCTTCCGTTATTAAAGATTTTATCAATGCTAATCATATTCAAGATATCGACGCCGTTTGTTCTCATGGTCATACCGCTTTGCATCAACCAGACAAAGGGCTCACCTATCAAATAGGAAATAGAGAAGCGCTGTCTAAATTATTAAAGCAAAGGGTTGTTTGTGATTTTAGGGTTCAGGATGTTGAATTAGGAGGACAGGGCGCACCTTTGGTGCCCATAGGAGACGAATTGTTGTTCTCAGAATTTGATTTTTGTATTAATTTTGGCGGATTTGCCAATATTTCTACGCACATAAATAATCAAAGAATTGCATATGACATATGTCCAGTAAATATTGTAATGAATCATTATGTAAAAACACTTGGTTTAGAATATGATGATGAAGGGAAACTTGCATCTAAAGGTGACGTTAATTATGAACTGCTCCAAAGCTTAAATGCTTTAGATTTTTATAATGAGAAACCACCAAAATCTTTAGGTTTAGAATGGGTGAATTCACATGTGTTCCCTCTTATAGACTCTAAAGCACTGGAGGTTAAAGATGTGCTTAGAACTTTTGTAGAGCATGTTGCAATTCAGGTGTTTAGAAGTTTAGGAGACAAACCTAAAGGCTCCGTTTTAATTACAGGAGGAGGTGCCTACAACAGTTTCTTAATAAAAAGAATCAAAGAACTTACCCAAAATAAAATTGTAATTCCATTAGACGAGTTGGTGGAATTTAAAGAGGCCCTTATTTTTTGTTTTTTAGGAATTTTAAGACTTCGAAACGAAAATAACTGCTTACAAAGTGTTACTGGAGCGAGCAGGAATCATAGCTCAGGTAAAATTTTTCACGCTTAAAAATAACTCTAAATTAATATTAAAGCTGCTAAGTTTTTTATATTTGTTACGTTTATAATTCAAAAAACGTTTTTATAAGATGACTCAACTTTAGCTGCTATTAATGTTACATTATTGAATATTAGTTATTTAGGCTTTAGTTGGATTAATCAAAATAAAAATGAAAGAATTATTAAAACGATACGAAAACAAGAAACCAGAAATAGTTTTTAATTGGAAAGATTCCAAAACAGATGCAGAAGGATGGGTGGTGATAAACTCTTTAAGGGGAGGAGCAGCTGGTGGAGGAACCCGAATGAGAAAGGGGTTAGACATGAATGAGGTATTATCTTTAGCAAAAACCATGGAAATTAAGTTTACAGTTTCTGGACCTGCTATTGGAGGTGCCAAATCAGGAATAAACTTCGATCCTAATAGTCCAGATAAAAAAGGCGTGTTAGAACGTTGGTATGCGGCTGTGTCTCCTCTGTTAAAAAGTTATTATGGTACTGGGGGAGATTTAAATGTAGATGAAACCCATGAAGTTATACCAATCACAGAAGAAAGTGGTGTATGGCATCCGCAAGAAGGCGTTTTCAATGGCCATTTTAAACCCACTGAAGCCGATAAAATAAATAGAATAGGCCAATTAAGGCATGGGGTAATTAAAGTTCTGGAAAATTCGAAGTATTCTCCCAATATCTCAAAAAAATATACTGTTGCAGACATGATTACTGGTTTTGGTGTTGCGGAAGCAGTTAAGCATTATTATGACGTGTATGGAGGTAATGTTGAAGGGAAAAAAGCAGTAGTTCAAGGATTTGGAAATGTTGGCGCAGCGGCAGCTTTTTATTTATCTCAAATGGGAGCTAAGGTTGTAGGTATTATTGATATTGCAGGAGCAGTAATTAATGAAAATGGATTTTCTTTTGATGAGATAAGTCATTTTTTTCTAAATAAAAAGGGTAATACATTAGCAGCTGATAATTTAATTTCTTTTGAAGAGGCTAATAAACGTATTTGGGGCATTAAAACTGAGATTTTTGCACCATGTGCAGCTTCAAGATTAATTACTCAGGGGCAGATTGATGAAATGATTGATAGTGGTTTAGAAGTCATATCTTGTGGGGCTAATGTGCCTTTTGCTGATAAAGAAATTTTCTTTGGATCAATAATGGAACATACAGATTCTAAGGTTAGTTTAATTCCAGATTTTATTTCTAACTGTGGTATGGCAAGAGTGTTTGCTTACTTCATGGAAAGAAAGGTTAAAATGACCGATGAATCAATTTTTAACGATACATCTAATATAATAAGAGAAGCAATAGAGAAAGTACATGCAAAAAATAAATCTAAAACAGGTTTAAGTGCTACTGCTTTTGAGATTGCTTTACAACAATTAATTTAAACATAGACACAGACTAATTATGGAAGCAGCAATTATTTTAGTATTTATTATGGGCTATTTAGCCATTACTTTAGAACACAGTATAAAAATAGATAAATTAATTCCTGCTCTGGTAATGATGGCTATATGTTGGGCATGTATAGCGCTGGGTATAGATAGTTTTTCACAGTGGTTTGATTCTGGTAAACATGCACTTTTAGATAATTTTGGTCTGCTAGAACATGAGGAAAAGATGCATTTAATGGAAGAAACATTATTGCATCACCTAGGAAAAACTTCAGAAATTCTTGTATTCCTTCTTGGAGCAATGACCATAGTAGAAATCATAGACTACTTTGATGGGTTCTCCACAATTAAAGGATTTATAAAGACTAAAAAGAAAACCAAAATCCTATGGATATTTTCAATTTTAGCATTTATTCTATCTGCAATAATAGATAACTTAACAGCAACAATTGTTTTAATATCAATACTTCAAAAAATAGTTAAAGATAGAAATACAAGAATCTGGTTTGCTGGTTTAATTATCATTGCTGCAAATGCAGGTGGTGCTTGGTCTCCTATTGGTGATGTTACAACTACAATGCTTTGGATTGGAAATAAGGTGTCTACAGGAAAACTAATTATGTATCTATTAATACCGTCATTCCTATGTATGGCAGTACCGTCTTTCATTGCGACATTCTTACCTGCATTTAAAGGCGATTTAGATATTGAAGATACAGAAGAAAAGAAAAAATCTAAGTTTAGTTCTACTATGCTTTATTTAGGTTTAGGAGCTATAGTGTTTGTGCCAATTTTTAAGACTGCAACGCATTTACCACCTTATGTAGGTATGATGTTATCTTTAGGGATTGTGGCTACTTTTGCTGAAATTTATAGTAACTCTAAATTCAGTATGACTGAAGTAGATTCTGCTGAAAGTGATGCCCATGCGCACCATAGTCCAGTACACCATTCATTATCTAAAATTGAATTACCAAGTATATTATTCTTCTTAGGAATATTAATGGCCGTTGCAGCTATGGAATCTTTAGGTATTTTGTTTGGGGCTGCAGATTGGTTAAGAGCTGAAACTCCACAATTAGGTACGGAATTGGTTGAAGGCGGAGTTTCCGATTTAGTCGTGATGTTCTTAGGAATAGGTTCTGCTGTTATTGATAACGTGCCTTTAGTAGCTGCTAGTTTAGGTATGTTCTCTGAGCCTTTAGATCACCAATTATGGCACTTTATAGCATTTTCTGCTGGTACAGGAGGAAGTATGTTAATTATTGGTTCTGCCGCTGGTGTTGTAGCTATGGGTATGGAGAAAATTGACTTTTTCTGGTACTTACGTAAAATATCTTGGTTGGCCTTAGTTGGTTTTGTTGTAGGATCTATAGCGTTTATGGTAGTTAGATCTGTCGTTTAAATACATTTTTTTTAAGATTTATTTAATATGGTCTAATAATTGTTTGTTAGATTTTATCAAATTCTTTTTTTGTTATACTTTAACAAAAAAAAGAACGTTATACAGTTGCAATAAATCAATTATTTATGCTATTTAATTTACTTATTTTACAAAACAACACCCAAGAAACTGCCGAAGGTTTGGCAGATGGCGAAGCCGTAGAAAAGAGCCTTTCAATTATAGAATTAATTACAAGCGGAGGTACTGCAGGTCAAATTATTATTGGTATTCTATTTATACTTTTAGTTGCGGCCACTTATATCTATTTTGAAAGATTATTTGCAATAAAAGCCGCATCAAAAATAGATGCTAATTTTATGAATCAAATTAAGGATCATGTAAGTAATGGTAAAATTGATTCTGCTCAAATGCTTTGTGCTCAAGTTAATTCTCCAGTTTCTAGATTAATTGCAAAAGGTATTACACGAATAGGAAAGCCTTTGGCAGATATAAATACAGCTATAGAAAATGCTGGACGTTTAGAGATTTACGGTCTTGAAAAAAACGTTAGTATTTTAGCAACTATTTCTGGAGCTGCACCAATGATAGGATTCTTAGGAACTGTTGTTGGTATGATCTTAGCAATTTTTGAACTTGCCAATGCTGGTGGTTCAATACAAATGGATGTTTTAGCGGGTGGTTTATATACAGCAATGACTACCACAGTAGCTGGTTTAATTGTTGGTATTGTAGGGTATATAGCTTATAATCATTTGGTAGTTAAAACAGATAAAGTAGTTTATCAAATGGAAGCTAATTCGTTAGAGTTCTTGGATCACTTAAACGAGCCTATCTAATATGAACTTTAGAGGTAGAAATAAAGTTACACCAGAATTCAATATGTCTTCTATGACAGATATTGTATTCTTGTTGTTAATCTTTTTCATGATAGCTTCAACCTTAGTTTCGGCTGAAGCCATAGACCTATTACTTCCAAAATCTTCAAGTAAAACCACTCAGGTAAAGAATGTTTCGGTAAGTGTAAATAAGAAGCACCAATACTTTGTAGATATGAAAATGGTAGCCAAGAGCCAGTTAGAGTCGGCTATTCTAAAGGCTATGGAAGGAAGTAGTACATCTTCAATCACAATAAGGTCAGATCAAGACGTTGAAATGAAACATGTGGTTTACATTATGGATATTGCGAATAGAAATAGAATAAAATCTACGTTGGCGGTTAAGTCTAGCAAATAGTTAGATGATCAGTTTCATTAAGATATATTGTAGTGAGGTACTTTAAAACAAAACATGAGATTAATTCGGCGAAAATTACAACGCTTATTACGATAATTTTGCTGTTGCTTATGTTTGTTGTAAAGGGATGCGAAGATAAACAGCCAGAGGAATACGGTGTTGCCGTTAACTTTGGAACATCTAACTACGGTAGAGGTAATGTGCAACCCAAAGAACCTGTAAAATCAGAACCAAATAAAATAGATAGGCCATCTCAACCAGATGTTTCGGAACCTGAGCCTACAAAAGCTTCGGAGGTAAAAGAAGAAGTATTAACACAAGAGAGTGAAGAGGCCATAGCTATCAGAAAGCAAAAAGAAGCCGAGGCCAAGGCAAA
Organism: Seonamhaeicola marinus; assembly: GCF_008085455.1. Lineage (NCBI taxonomy): Bacteria > Pseudomonadati > Bacteroidota > Flavobacteriia > Flavobacteriales > Flavobacteriaceae > Seonamhaeicola > Seonamhaeicola marinus. The sequence continues at coordinate 1,215,097 of NZ_VSDQ01000679.1, forward strand.
AGCAATTGCAGAAGCCAAAGCAAAGGCCGAAGCAGAAAGAATAGCTAAAGAAAAGAGAGAAAAAGAAGAGAAAAAGAGGAAGCTAGATGCTTTAATTGGTGGTGTTAGTAAATCGGATGGTAAAGAAACAGGAGGAGAGGGCAACGACGATAGGTCTGGAGATAAAGGGCAGTTAAACGGAGATCCGTATGCGCCTAGCTATTTTGGAGCTCCTGGGTCTGGAAGCGGAGGCGTTGGCTACGGATTAAACGGGCGAGGGAAAGCGTCATATAGAACCATGAAACAAGATTGTAATGAATCAGGAATGGTTATCGTTAGAATTGTTGTAAATAGGAGTGGTAATGTAATAGAAGCGGTTCCTGGGGTTAAAGGAACGACCAACAATGCTCAATGTTTGTTAGAGCCTGCAAAAAAGATAGCATTATCTCATAAATGGAGACCAGATTCTAAAGCCCCTGCAAAACAGATTGGTTTTGTTAAGGTAAACTTCAAATTAGGGCAATAATAATGACTTATTTAGATACTGTTAATTGGATGTTTAAACAACTCCCAATGTACCAGCGTGAAGGTAAATCTGCCTACAAAGCAGATTTAAGTAATACGCATTTATTGGTGGAGCATTTAAAAAATCCGCATAGAGATTTTAAATCTTTACATGTTGCTGGAACTAATGGTAAAGGTTCTACCAGCCATATGTTAGCTTCTGTTTTACAAGAAGCTGGTTACAAAGTAGGGCTCTATACCTCACCACACCTAAAGGATTTTAGAGAACGCATTAAAATTAACGGAAAGGTAGTCAGTAAACAGTTTGTTATAGGTTTTATAAAGCGAAATAAACTTTTCTTTGAGGAGAACCAGCTGTCCTTTTTTGAAATGACTGTAGGTATGGCGTTTGAGTACTTTTCAAAGAAAAAGGTGGATATTGCAGTGATTGAAGTTGGTTTGGGAGGTAGATTAGATTCAACCAACGTAATAACACCAGAAGTATCTGTAATTACCAACATAGGATTAGATCATACCAAGTTTTTAGGGAATACTTTAGAAAAAATTGCTGGAGAAAAAGGAGGTATTATTAAGCCCAGAATTCCTGTGGTCATTGGAGAGACTCAAAAAGAAACGGAAAAGGTTTTTAGACATCTTGCAAAACAGAATGATTCTAAGATTGTATTTGCCGATAAAGTTGTTGAAACAGGCTTGCAAAGCGATTTAAAAGGAGGTTATCAATTTAAAAATATAAAAACTGCGCTTCAGGCAATTGAAGAATTAAAACTTAAAGGCTTTAAGATTTCTGATAGCAATGTTGAAAAAGGATTATTACATGTTGTTAATAATACTGGGCTTTTAGGACGTTGGCAGATTTTGAGACAACATCCAAAGGTGGTTTGTGATACTGGACATAACAAAGAAGGCTTAACTTATGTTATGGAGCAGTTATTAAAAGAAGGTTTTGACAATCTACATATAGTTTTGGGAGTAGTTAACGACAAAGATTTGGACTCAATAATAGACTTATTTCCAAAAAAGGCAGTTTATTATTTCTGTAATGCAAAAATTTCTAGAGCATTACCTGCCGAGGCGCTAAAAGCCTATTTTGAGGGGCATAATTTAAAAGGGGATGTATACAATTCTGTAAATGAAGCCTATAAAGCCGCTTTAGATAATTCATCGGTAAACGATTTTGTTTTTATAGGCGGTAGTACTTTTGTAGTTGCAGAAATAATTTAAAATTTTTTTAAAAAAGTTTTTGCAGAATTAAAAACTAGGTTATATTTGCACCCGCAATCACACATAACGATTGTATAACATTAGGGCGCGTAGCTCAGTTGGTTCAGAGCACTTGGTTTACACCCAAGGGGTCAGGGGTTCGAATCCCTTCGCGCCCACCAAAAAAAAGTCTGCTTTTAAGCAGACTTTTTTTATGCTATTATAATTCCCAATTTAGTCTTAAGTATAAGATGATTTTCAAATTTACATGGCGTAAACTAAAATAGCTCCTAACCTAAACGTTTGAGAGAAGTTTTGTTTAGGCTTGGAGCTAATTGAACAACAATTCAAAAGCTTTAATTTAAACGGTTATAGGTTGTATAGTTGAGGAAAGGGCTTTAATTACCAGAACTCTATAACAATTTTGCCGCCAGAAGATATAAGCGATGTATTTAATGGAGTACTTTCGCAAAGTTTGGCTAAAAGAATGATCTGTTGTTTAACTAATGGTTCATTGGTAGAAATGGTTAAGTCATTAATTTCTGCGTTAGAATCATTTTTGAAAATGCTAGCTATATTCTTTTCTATTTTATTTCGATGTTTATTTTTCCGTTTCATTTTTCGTTTTCAATAAGTTTTTTTTTAACCGATTTGAGAGTGTTTTGTGCTCTTTTGCTATTTCTATAATTGAATTAAAAATTAGAATGTTTTTTATAAGACCAGCTTTAGTGTTTCTTATAGTTTGAGAATCAACAATAACACCTTCCTGCTCAAGTTTTTTAATGACTTTGTTGGTGTATTCTTTGGGTAGGTGATTTATTAATAAATCTTTTAGAGCCTCTTGGGCAGAGGAACGACTTATATCATATAATGCATACAATTTGTTTAAATTTGTCATAACTTGTTTAAATTTGTGTTATTTGAGTAAACTTACAGCACGAGTGAATTTACACACAAATATATAAATAATTAAATAAAAATTAAAAAATATACTTATTTGTGTATTATAAATGTTTTTTGTATGACTTTTGAGGAGAAACTAAGGCAATTAATAAAAACCAAGTATAGTAAATTGTCAGATTTAGCGGTGAAGTTTGATATGAACTACAGTCAACTTTCTCAATATGTAAATGGAAAAAAAATATCAATAGACTTTTTAACCAAAATTATTAAAGAATTCCCAGAAGCCGATCTTAACTGGCTTTTAAGAGATGATGATGCTATGGTTAAAGAGAATCCTGAGGAGTATAAGGCTATTTTAAATAACGAACAAATTATTGAAAAAATAGAGGGTTTACTTCAAGAGCTTAAGGAGAAATTGCCTAGTTAACCTGTTTATTCATAAGGTTTTGTCTATTTTGAATGGTTTTGAATTAAGGCATGTCAAATACCTATAACATTCTTTTCATTAACTTTAGGTAGAATTGTTGGCACATGTTACTTAGGGATATTAAAAATACATATCAAGATATTTTTGAATCTTATGATAATCCTTCTCTAGAAGATCATATTCAAAAAATTATAGAACTTGACGCCTTTTGGCCTTATAACTCTACATTCTTTTGTGTTACAAATACAAAAGATTTGTCTTTTGAATATGTGAGTAAAAATATGAGCTCTTGCTTAGGGTTAGACAGAGCTGCTTTTTTTAAAGGAGGAATGAAGCAGTTTTGGGAAAGAATCCACCCAGATGATGTAGAACCATGGCTAAATGCGCTTAATGATTTAATGAAGTTTACTTTAGACGCTATACCGAAAGAAGAGCGCAAGCAAATGAGTTATACCTGGAACTATAGGTTTAAAAATGCAGATAATAATTATGTGAATATTATTCAAAATACAACACCACTAACCCTAGATTCTAGTTTAAAACCAATTATAGGTTTAGCACATTATACCGTCTTAGAGTCACAAATTAAGTTAGATATTACCGCCACGGCTAAATTGTTAAATGATAAGAGTGAATATGAAACAAAGTATTTCAATAATTTTTCTCAAAAACTTTTAACCGATGGCATAAGTAATAGAGAGCGAGATATTATAAGGCTACTCTTGTTAAAAAAATCGAGTAAAGAGATTGCGGAAAGACTCAATATAAGCTCTCATACGGTAGATACTCATAGACGTAATATTCTTAAAAAGTTAAAGTTAACTTCAACAGGAGAGCTTGTAGCGCTTTTAAAAAGCAGTAATAATACACTTATTTAACCCTATAATACTCAAATTGAGTATTGTTTTATTTAATCTATTTAACGAAATTTACTTTGCTATTAATTTAGTTCTTAGGGAGAACGAATAAAAGTGTTGTGACAATTTGATTTTAAAATTGGAGCAACACTTTTTTATTATTCTAACGTACGTTCTAAAGCCATTCCTCTGGAGCCTTTAATTAATATAGTAGCATCCTTAATCTGAGATAAGTCAAAGCTTGCTTTGAAATCTTCAAATAGTTGATATTTCGATAAATTAGATGAGTTTGGAGTGGTATTAAAGAAGTTTTCTCCAACTATTATGAGCTTATCAATATTAAGGGAAATAGCCAAATCTGTAATGTAATTATGTTCGTATTCAGCCTCTTTGCCTAATTCGAACATGTCTCCCATAATTGCAATTTTGTAACCGGATTGTTTTTCTAAATTTAATAAAGCAGCTTTCATGCTTGTTGGGTTTGCATTGTAAGCATCTAAAATTATCTTATTACTATCCCTTTTTATTATTTGAGACCTGTTATTGGTGGGTATATAGGTTGCAATGGCGTTCTTTATAGCCTTATCATCAACTTTAAAGTAAGTGCCAACAGTTATGGCAACGGCTATGTTATTGTAGTTGTACGCTCCAATAAGATGGCTTTCTATAGTTACATTGTTATAGTTAACTTTTACATTGGGAAGCGCACTTATTAAAGAGGTGTGGACTACGGAGTCTTCGTTTCCAAAGCTATACGTTTTGGCATGCTTTGTTTTCTCTATTTGTATTGGGTCATTAGCGTTTACAAATACAGTTTTATTATTGGAGATGAGGTAATCATACATTTCACTCTTGCCTTTAATGACCCCTTCAACACCGCCAAAGCCTTCTAAATGTGCTTTTCCAAAATTAGTTATGTACCCATAATCCGGTTTCGCAATGTTGCATAGAAATTCAATTTCTTTCTGGTGGTTAGCCCCCATTTCAACAATTCCAATTTCTGTTTTAGAAGTCATTGATAATAATGTTAATGGAACTCCTATATGATTGTTAAGGTTGCCAACGGTTGCTGTGGTGCTGTATTTTTGAGATAATACGGTGTTTATAAGTTCTTTGGTAGTGGTTTTTCCATTACTTCCAGTTAGCGCAATTACGGGAATACTCAAGAATGATCTGTGGTAGGAAGCTAACTCTTGAAGGCTTTCTAAGACATTATCTACTTTAATGATTTGGGAGCTGTTTGCAGTATCAATGTCTTCATCAATAATTGCGTATTTGGCGCCTTTTTCAATAGCTTGTATTGCGTATGTATTACCGTTAAAGTTTTCGCCTTTTAAGGCAAAAAACATATCATTTTCTTCAATTTTTCTGGTATCTGTGTTGGCTTTTTTACACTCTAGAAAAAGCTTGTGTAGTTGTTCTGTCTTCAAATTTAGAAATTAAAATAATGAAAAATTAAAAGTAAAAAAAAAGTCCTAACTATTAATAGTTAGGACTTTTTTAATCTTTATGAAACTAATAAACTCTAGTTCTTGGTTTTGTTTTTTACTTTAGATTTAGATCCAACACGAGACATTGCACATCTAAAACCGATGTAGTCTGTAGCCATATCTTGAGGGAAATAACGTCTTTGAGCAGGGTCTAACCAGTACTCTCTATCTTTCCAAGATCCACCTTTGTAAACTCTTACTTCATCGTTTATTAAAGATGTTCTGTTGTTGTCCTTATCGTATTCTCTAACAATGTTTCCATCTTCATCTCTGGTGATAGTATGCTTTGGAGAGTTATACATTTTTCTTGTATCAGAATTTTTCTTTTCTCCATCAACATCTTCATCATTAAAACTCTCATAGTAACGAGAAGAACGCTTGTCTCCATCTCTAAAGTTTATTTCATTACTTCTGTCAAAGTTTGTACGTAGATAAGTTTCGTTCTCGTCAATTGGAACCTGTACAATTTCACCTGGTAAGTCTCTAGCAATAACTTTACCATTTGGAAGTGTATCATATTTAATATCATCTATAGTTACAACTTTAACTGTTCCATCTTCATTAATAGCATTTTTAGTATAAACATTACCACGATAGTAGTTAAAGTCATTAAACTCATCATCAACTATAGGTCTATAAACGTCTGCTACCCACTCGGCAACATTTCCTGCCATGTCATACAGTCCAAAATCATTAGGAGCATAAGATTTTACAGCATTTGTAATATCTGCACCATCATCAGACCATCCAGCAATTCCACCGTAATCACCTTTTCCTTGCTTAAAGTTAGCCAATTGATCACCACGGTATTTTCTACTTCCATTACGTGTATATTGACCATCCCAAGGATATTTTTTTCTACCTCTGTATAGATTGTAGCTTCTTAATTCGCTTAAACCTAAAGCTGCATATTCCCACTCAGTTTCTGTTGGAAGTCTGTATTTAGGAGAAATTAAACCAGTTTCTCTAGTAGCGTATATACCAGTTTCATTCCCGTCTGCATCGGTTTGAACATTTCTTCTACTTCTGCCATCTCCATTAATAACTTCTTCGTTTCCACCGTAAGTCAACGTAGGTGCGTTAATATAAGTGTCTGTATTAAATGTAGATTCTGAATTTACATCGGTTACCTTAGCATCACGCTTTAAGTATCCAGCTCTTTCTAAATTATACTCATTTACACGGTCAGATCTCCAGTTAGCAAACTCAACAGCCTGAATCCAGCTTACACCAACAACAGGGTATTCTCCATAACCTGGGTGACGTAAGTAGTTCTCAGTCATAACCTCGTTAAATCCTAATCTGTTTCTCCAAACTAAAGTATCTGGTAAGGCGCCATGATATATAGCTCTAAAGTTTTCTTCAGAAGGTGGGTAAACTCTTTTAATCCAATCAAGGTATTCCATATACATGGCATTTGTTACCTCTGTTTCATCCATGTAGAATGACTGAACATGTTGTTGTGTTGGACTGTTATTCCAATCATGCATTACGTCATCCTGAACACGACCTTTGGTAAATGTTCCTCCTTCAATAAAAACTAAACCTGGGGCAGTTTCTTGTTCTCTAAAGTTGGTGTTGTATTGAAAACCACCTTCTCTAGAATTAATTTGCCATCCAGTAGCTCTTGAGGTGTTCTTTGAACTCGAAGATTTTTTACATCCAGTTGTAACTACCGTTAAGGCAAGAACTAATAGAATCTTGAATGCTACTACTTTTTTCATATACATAAGTTTAAGTAAGCTAATAATATTTTGGTGCTGCAATATAAGAATTAAACCTAATAACGCAAGCTGTTTTTTGCATTTTAACCAAAAAAATGTGTATTTCACCCTTTTTTTGATGCTTTTTATCGATGTTTTTCACCGTTTTAGCCATTGTTTCGCCTTATAATAACGTGTGGTTAACTAATTTATTATTGTATTTTTGTTTATATATCTAAAATTGTAGATTTTTAAATACTATCACGTTTTTAAAAGCGTTATTTAGCTAATGAAAAAGAAAATTTTACTAGTTTTTTTAGTTGTTGTTACCATCGGTTATGCTCAACAAAAGTCATATGATATAGTTTGGAATGGCATAAAAACGATATCTAGTACTAATTATAAACTTAAAATTCCTTCATTCAATAAGAAGAATTTAGCCTTTAATTTTAATGAAGGCTTGCTATTTACAGATCAATGGGACGAGGTCGGAACTATTAATGAGTCTTCCCTCAGAGTTATAAATGTTCGCTATTCCTCAATGTCTCAAAATGAATTACTGGATTTAGATACAAATCTTGTTTCTCAAGAGCTAAAATTTAGCCTTAGAAATTCAACTGCAAGGGGAAAACAATCTGTGTTTTTTCAATTATCTCCAATTATTAAAGATGCAAATGGTAATCTAAAAAAGGTAGTCTCTTTTACAATTTCTTATTCCAAAGGAAATCAAGCAAGGGTTTCATCAAAAACTGGGTTTAAAACATCTAAGGTTATTAGTAACTCAGTGCTCAGTTCTGGGCAGTGGTATAAATTTTATGTTGATACCACAGGGGTTTTTAGATTATCAAAAAGCTTTTTAAACAGATTAGGTGTAGATGTAAATAACGTAGATCCAAGAACCATTAAGCTCTATGGTAATGGTGGAAGAATGATACCGTTTGCAAATGCAGAACCTTACCCTTTTGATGTGATGGAAAACGCTATTAAATTTGTTGGAGAGCAAGACGGTGTTTTTAATAATGAAGATTACATCTTGTTTTACGCTCAAGGTCCAAGGGAATTTAGTCAAGAAAGTAACACTAACATTAATTGTTATACAGATAAGACGTATTACTATTTAAACGTAAGTTCTGGATTTGGAAAACGCATTTCAAATTTTAACCAGCCAGAAGGGGCAGTAGACTTAGCTATTAACACGTATCACGATTATCAGTTTTATGAAAAAGATGAACAAAATATAGCATTTCTTGGAAGACGATGGTTTGGGGATAAGTTTGATATTGAAGCAAATAAAATATTTGTTTTTGATATTCCAGACTTAGTAACCACACAGCCAATTTTTTTAAAGGTATATGTAGCTTCAACTTCTAGTACTGCCACTACAATGGAGGTAAATGTTAATACGGTAAATGTTGCATCATTAAATTTAGGTGCTTCATCTGGTTCCTTTTTAGCACGGGAAAATAGTTTTGTTGGAAATGTAAATGTTAATTCGGATAAGATAGAAGTAGGACTGAATTATAATAATTTGGGAAACCCTAGTGCAGTTGGATATCTAGATTATATTTCAATTGAAGCAGAAAGAGCTTTAAAATTTTATGGAAAACAATTTCAATTCAAAAACAACAATGTTGTAGTTTCTTCTGGAATTGGGCAATATACGATTTCTGATGCCTCTGGTATTTCCGAAATATGGGATGTAACAGACATATATAATGTGTCTAACTTTGTAAATGAAACGTCTGATTCTAATTTAAGTTTTACTGCAGATTTAGGTAGCCTGAAACAATATGTGGCTGTTGCACCTAACGATTATTTTGATCCTAAACTGGACTCAGAAACAACAATAGCTAACCAGAACATAAAAGGCACCATTTTTCAAAATGCTAATGGGAATTTTCAAGATATAGATTACTTAATCATATCTCCTGCTAATATGTTAACACAAGCTGATCGTTTAGCAGAAATAAACAGAAAACAATATGGTTTAAATGTAAAAGTATTAGAGCTTAATCAAATTTACAATGAATTTAGCACTGGAAACCAAGATGTTGCAGCCATAAGGAATTTGGTGAAGTATGTTTATGACAACGCTAGCACTCCTGAAAATAGAATAAAATATCTCTGTTTGTTTGGAGATAGTTCTTTTGACTATAAAGACCGTATTCAAAATAATACCAATATAGTACCTTCTTGGCATTCTTATAGCAGTTTTAATTTAACGGGTTCTTTCGTTTCCGATGATTTTTACGGAATGATGGATGCTAATGAAGGCTCTATGTTTCCTAGTGAAAGATTAGATATAGCTGTTGGTAGAATTATTGCCGATACCCCTCAGAGAGCTAAGGAAATGGTAGATAAAATTGCGTCATACTATGTAAAAGAATCTTTTGGGAGTTGGAGAAATAACTTTGTGCTAGTTTCAGATGATGTAGATCAAGATTGGGAAGGCGTTTTACAGGAAACAACCGATGATATAGGGGATTTGGTTACCCAAGAAAAACCGTTCATTAATTCCCTAAAAATTCATAGTGATGCTTTTCAGCAAGAAACGTCTGCAGGAGGAGAAAGGTATCCAGATGTAACGAGTGAGTTCGTAAATGCAATTGATAATGGCGCTCTTGTGGTGAATTATTTTGGACATGGTGGAGAGAATGGATTGGCAGAGGAACGTATATTTCAAAAAACCGACATAGAGGCCTTAAGAAACTTTTGTAAGTTAAGTTGCTTTGTTACTGTTACTTGTGAATATACAAAATTCGATAACCCATTTATTCAAACCGCAGGCGAATTTACCTATTGGAATAAAGATGCTGGAGCTATTGGTTTAATTACTACAACAAGACAGATTTTTGTGAATTTTGCTATAGATTTCAATAACATACTAAGCGAATATTTGTTTTCTTATAGTGATAGCGATAATTTTTCGGATAACGAATATCCGTCTATGGCAGAAGCCCTTAGATTGGCAAAAAATGATAATTCAATTTCTAGTAATAGTCAAAGGAGGTTAATTTTCTTTATAGGAGACCCTGCTATGAAATTAGCTTTTCCAAAACCAAATATTAGGCTTACTAGTGTTAATGACGTACCAATTAGTCAACCTACAGATACGCTTCAAGCATTGGGTAGAGTTAAATTAGCAGGAGAGGTTATTGATCCTTCTGGAAATTTGCTAACCAATTATAGTGGAACATTGTCTGCTACAATTTACGACAAACCCATTAATAGACAGACCTTAGCAAATGATGGTACCGTAAATAATGGACAAGTGGTAAGGTTAGATTTTACAACATTAGGAGAAACCATTTTTAGAGGGCAGGCTTCTATAACAAACGGTCAGTTTGAATTTGATTTTGTTGTTCCTAAAGATATAGGTGTACCAGTTGGGTTTGGTAGAATTAGTTTTTATGCTAACAATGAGGAGTTGTTGGAAGATCAAGCAGGAGCCAGTATAAATCAAATAAGAATAGGAGGAATAAATGAAAATGCGGAAGAAGACAATATTGGGCCAGTGATAAGTTTATTTATGAATGATGAAAATTTTGTGTCTGGAGGTATAACCAACGAATCGCCTACTTTACTCGCAAAGTTGGAGGATATAAATGGTATTAACACAGCAAGCGGTATTGGGCATGATATTGTAGCAATAATTGATGGAGATGAAACAAATCCTTTTGTTTTAAATGATTATTATCAAACAGAAATAGATGACTTTCAAAAAGGAGTGGTAAGTTTTCCGTTTAGAGATTTGGAACCAGGTCTGCATACATTAACACTTAAAGCTTGGGATGTCTATAACAACTCTTCAACCGCAGAATTGCAATTTGTGGTATTCGATGAAAATCAGGAGTTGGTAATAGATAATGTGCTAAACTATCCGAATCCTTTTGTAAATTACACTGAATTTTGGTTCAATCACAATAGTTCAGAACCTTTAGACGTTTCAATACAGATCTTCACTGTGTCTGGTAAGTTGGTAAGAACAATTAATGGACAAACAAGTGGAGGGCTAAAATCTACAAGTTCATTGTCTAGAGATATGGTTTGGGATGGAAGAGATGATTTTGGTGCTAAAATAGGAAAAGGCGTGTATGTATATAAGTTAACAGTACGCTCAAATCAACTAAATAAAAAGGTAGAAAAGATAGAGAAACTTGTAATACTCTAATAAAGAATTATATTTGTTAAACAAAAACTTACTTATGAGGAATCGAATATTGCTTTTAGTGGCATTTTCATTTGTGTTGAAATTGACTGCTCAAGAAACCGTGATTTTGCCCAATCAAGATAATAGAGTTATAACTACAGGGGTTCCATTTTTATTAATTGCACCAGACGCTAGAGCCGCTTCTATGGGAGATATGGGAGTTGCTACATCTGTAGATGCATTCTCGCAACAATGGAATTCTTCTAAGTATGCATTTTCGGAGACAAAATCTGGAATTGGCGTAAGTTATACACCGTATTTAAGCAAATTAGTAAATGATATTTTCTTAGGAAATGTAACGTATTTTAATCGTATAGATGAGCGTAGTGCTTTTGCTGCTAGCTTAAAATACTTTTCATTAGGTGATATAGAATTTGTAGCCGATGAGTTTTCGGAAGCCTTAATTCAAAGACCAAATGAATTAACAATAGATGCATCATACGCTTTACGTTTAACAGACCAGTTTGCAATGTCTGTTGCCATGCGTTACTTAAGATCAGATTTAAGATTAGATGGTGTAGATGGAGATTCTTCTCCTGCTAGTACCTTTGGAGTAGATATTTCGGGGTATTATCAAAGTGAAGAAGAAGCTTATGCCGATTTTAATGGGCGTTGGAGAGCTGGTTTTGCTATTCAGAATATAGGTCCTAAATTTAAATATGATGATGCTGGTCAAGAAAACTTTCAACCAACAAACTTACGTTTAGGAGCTGGATTTGACTTTATTTTTGATGATTATAACAAAGTCTCTGTTACTGCAGAAGTAGCAAAGTTATTAGTTCCAACACCACCTATTTATGGTTATGTTGATACAGATGGAAACGGTGAGCAAAATAATAATCCAGATTCTGCTGGTTATGAGCCAACAATAATTGTTGAAGGTAAGGATCCAGATGTAGGCTTTTTAGCTGGTATGTTTCAGTCATTTGGAGATGCACCCGATGGTTTTAGTGAAGAAATGAAGGAATTTACATGGGCTTTAGGAGTAGAATATTTATACCAAGACTCATTTGCATTTAGAGCAGGTTATTTCAATGAAAGTGAAGACAAAGGTGCCAGAAAGTTTTTAGCCCTGGGAGCTGGTTTTAAAGCAAGTATTGTAAATATAGACTTATCATATTTGTTTTCTGCTTCAAAAATTCAGAGTCCTTTAGAAAATACGCTTCGCTTTTCTTTAACCTTTAATATTGGAGAAGGAGCATATCAAGAGTATTAGAATAAAATAGATTCAATTATTATAAAAACTATTGCCAAAAGCAATAGTTTTTTTGTCTAAAGTAATTGCTATGAAAGAAATTAAAATAGAATCGACACTATATGTCTATGACGACATAACTGATTTACCAGAGGATGTTTCTGCCTTAATGCTTAAAGCAGCAGAAGCAAGGAAAAAAGCCTATGCCCCATATTCTAATTTTTTAGTAGGAGCCGCATTATTACTAGATAATGGAGAAGTAATTACCGGAAGTAATCAGGAAAATGCAGCGTACCCTTCTGGAATGTGTGCAGAAAGAACCGCTATATATTATGCCAATGCTAAATATCCTGATGCAAAAATGTTAAAAATGGCGCTAACTGCTGGATCTGCAACCAAATTAACTACAGAGCCTATTCCGCCATGTGGAGCCTGTAGGCAAGCTATTGCCGAATATGAAATTATGCAAGAAGCTCCAATTGAAATTTATTTTATGGGAGAAAAAGGTAAAGTAGTGAAATCTAATTCTTTGGCAGATTTATTGCCACTAATGTTCGATAAATCTTTTTTGTAATTAGGTTAAATTCATAAAAATGAGTCTTTAAAAAAGCCCTAAATTTTAAATACTATATAAAACGTATTAAAAAATTAGTAAATAACCAAAATAGTTGGTTTTGAGCCTGATTTTTGACATTTTTTAGTACTTTCCTGAAATTACGTTTTTGCAATAAAACGCAAAGTATTACTTTTGTAATCCGCTTATTTAAAACGTAACATAAGTCGATGCAAAAGATCACTAAAGAAACATACCTAAATTGGTATGAAAATATGCTGTTCTGGAGAAAGTTTGAAGACAAGCTAGCAGCAGTTTATATTCAGCAAAAAGTTAGAGGATTCCTTCATTTATATAACGGTCAAGAAGCTATATTAGCTGGGGCGTTGCATGCAATGGATCTAACAAAAGACAAAATGATAACTGCCTATAGAAATCACGTACAGCCAATTGGTATGGGTGAAGATCCAAGACGTGTGATGGCAGAGTTATATGGTAAAGCTACTGGTACCTCTAAAGGTATGGGAGGTTCAATGCACATTTTCTCTAAAGAACACCGTTTTTATGGTGGACACGGTATTGTTGGAGGGCAAATTCCTTTAGGTGCAGGTATTGCATTTGGAGATAAATACCACGGAAGTGATGCAGTAACGCTTTGTTGTTTTGGTGATGGTGCCGCAAGACAAGGTTCTTTACATGAAACATTTAACCTAGCAATGCTTTGGAATTTACCAGTTGTTTTTGTTTGTGAAAACAACGGTTATGCCATGGGTACTTCTGTTGAGCGTACTGCTAATCATGATGATATTTGGAAATTAGGATTAGGTTATGAAATGCCATCTGCACCAGTAGATGGAATGAATCCTGTTAAAGTTGCCGAAGCTTTTGATGAAGCAATTCAAAGAGCTAGAAAAGGTGGCGGACCAACATTCTTAGAGTTAAAGACGTACCGTTATAGAGGACACTCTATGAGTGATGCTCAGCACTATAGAACAAAAGACGAAGTAGAAGAATACAAAAAAATAGATCCTATTACTCAGGTTAAAGATGTAATCTTAGAAAAGAAATATGCAACTGAGGATGAGATTAAAGAGATAGATAAACGCGTTAAAGCTAAGGTTTCAGAATGTGAGCAATTCGCAGAGGAATCTCCATATCCTGAAACACAACAACTTTACGATATGGTTTATGAGCAAGAGGACTATCCATTTATTCAACACAAAATATAAAGTATGGCAATAGTAGTAAACATGCCGCGTTTAAGCGATACCATGGAAGAAGGTACCGTTGCGAGTTGGTTAAAAAAAGTTGGAGATAAGATTGAAGAAGGTGACATTTTAGCTGAAATTGAAACAGATAAAGCTACAATGGAATTTGAATCGTTCAATGAAGGTACATTGTTACACATTGGAGTTCAAGAAGGAGAAACCACTAAGGTTGATGAACTATTAGCCATTATTGGTGAAGAAGGTGAAGATATTTCAGCTTTATTAAGTGGTGGTGCCCCTGCAGCAGCAGAAGAGGTTAAAGAAACTCCAGCTGTTGAAGCATCTGCACCAGCAGAAGAAAAGCAAGAAGCTGCTCCTGCACAAGAACTACCTGAAGGTGTGGTTGTGGTTACAATGCCACGTTTAAGTGATACCATGGAGGAAGGGACTGTGGCACTTTGGATTAAGAAAATAGGTGATGCTGTTGAGGAAGGCGATATTTTAGCTGAAATTGAAACAGATAAAGCTACAATGGAGTTTGAATCTTTTCAATCGGGAACATTACTTTACATTGGATTAGAAGAAGGAGAATCTGCAAAAGTAGATGACCTTTTAGCAATAATTGGTCCTGCAGGAACTGATGTTTCTGGAGTAGCTGCTAATTTTAAAGTGGCTGCACCTGCTGAAGCACCAAAAGCTGAGGCGCCAAAAGTTGAAGCATCAAAAGCACCAGCACCTAAGGTAGAGGCTAAAAAGGAATCTAAGCCTAAAAAGCCTGTAAAATCTGGTGAACGCGTGTTTGTTTCGCCTTTAGCTAAGAAAATGGCTGAAGAGAGAGGAATAAACCTTAATCATATTACAGGTACCGGAGAAAACGGACGTATTGTTAAGTTTGATATAGAGAATTTTGTTCCAGGTTCTGGAGCAGGTGCTGTTGGTAAATATGTGCCAACAGGACAAGAAGATTTTGAAGATGTACCTAACTCTCAAATGCGTAAGGCTATCGCAAGATCTTTAACTAAATCTAAATTCTCTGCACCTCACTATTATTTAGCAGTTGAATTTGATATGGATAACGCTATTGCATTCCGTAAACAATTTAACTCTATTCCTGATACTAAAATATCATTTAATGATATGGTAGTTAAGGCATGTGCGTTAGCATTAAAAGAGCATCCTCAGGTAAACTCTCAGTGGTTTGATGATAAAATGCGCTTAAATAATCATGTTCATATTGGTGTTGCTGTTGCCGTTCCTGACGGATTAGTAGTTCCTGTTGTACGTTTTGCTAATGAGCAATCTTTACCACAAATTGGAGCTGAGGTTAAAGAATTAGCAGGTAAAGCTAGAAACAAAAAATTAACACCAGATGAAATGTCTGGAAGTACATTTACAGTGTCTAACTTAGGTATGTTCGGTATAGATTATTTTACATCTATTATCAATCAACCAAACTCTGCAATTTTGTCTGTTGGAGCAATAGTACAAAAACCAGTTGTTAAAGATGGACAAATAGTTGTAGGTAATACAATGAAATTAACATTAGCTTGTGATCATAGAACTGTAGATGGTGCAACTGGTGCTCAATTCCTTCAAACTTTAAAAGGATATATAGAGAATCCAGTTACAATGTTAGTATAAATAGTTCTGAATGTTATTCAGAGCCTTGTAATAATATATAATATGAAACCTGTTCTTATTGGAACAGGTTTTTTTATCTTTAGTCTTCAAAGTGTCTAATTATGTATAAACTATATTTTATTGGTGTTTTAGCCTTGTTTACAACTTGCAAATCATCAAAATCTATTTCATCTTCCGAAGGAGAAGAACTCACAAGTGTCTCAGTTAAAAAACTTGCCGAATTAGATCAAGTACGTACAAGTTTAGAATTTCTTGCTTCAGACGAATTAAAAGGAAGAGAAACAGGGTCCGAAGGCATTGAAAAAGCGGCAATCTTCATAGAGAACTATTTTAAGAAATATAATGTAAAACCTTATTTTAAAACTTATAGAGATAGCTTTTACCTTAATGATATTGTTGGGTACAACGTTGTTGGTTTTATTGAAGGTAGTGATCTTGAATTAAAAAAAGAATTTGTAATTCTTGGTGCGCACTATGATCATATTGGTTCAGCTTTAGAAATGGACGGAGATTCTATCGCAAATGGGGCTAATGATGACGCTTCGGGAACAGTTGCTGTAATGGAATGGGCGAAATATTTTTCTAATTCTAAATCAAATAAACGGAGTATACTTTTCACGTTGTACGATGCTGAAGAAAAGGGGTTAAAAGGTTCTGAACACTTGGCTAAAGCATTAAAAAATAAAGGTCTTGATCTTTATACAATGATTAATTTTGAAATGATAGGTGTGCCAAGAGCCAATGGAAAAACTTTATCGTATATAACAGGGTATAATATGTCTAACATGGCTGGTAAGTTGAATGCATATGCAGAATCTAAGGTAGTTGGTTTTTTTCCGCAGGCAAAAAGGTATGGATTGTTTAAGAGATCGGATAATTATCCTTTTTATGAACAGTTCGGTATCCCAGCCCATGCTATTTCAACGTTCGACTTTACAAATTATGACTATTACCATCATGTTGATGATGAGGCAGATAAAATGGATTATCAACATATGACAAACTTTATAAATACTATGATTCCTGCTTTAGAAGGCATGGTAAATTCACCATCAAAAGAAATTAAAATAACTGATGAGTAAAAATATTATTATCACTGGTACAAGCAGAGGTATTGGTTTTGAGCTAGTAAAGCTATTTTCAAAAGCTGGACATAGAGTCTTAGCATTGTCTAGAAATGAACAACCAATTTTTGAACTAGGCTTGCCTAATGTTACAACTTTTCCATTTGATTTAAGTAATCCGTTAGATTATAAAAGAGTAGAAACCTTCTTAGATTTAAAATTTAAAAAGGTAGATATTTTAATTAATAATGCAGGGATGCTATTAAATAAACCTTTTGAAGAAACCACTATTGCCGATTTTGAACAAGTTTATAAAACCAATGTTTTTGGTGTTTCTGAAATGATTAGAAAGTGTTTACCATTTATGAATAATAAAAGTCATGTAGTAACAATAAGTTCTATGGGCGGTGTACAAGGCAGCATGAAGTTTCCTGGGTTAGCAGCTTACAGTTCAAGTAAAGGGGCTGTGGTTACTTTAACCGAATTGCTTGCTGAGGAATATAAAGTAAACGGTCCAAGCTTTAATGTTTTAGCCTTAGGCGCTGTACAAACTGAAATGTTAGAAGAGGCTTTTCCTGGGTATCAAGCGCCTATTACAGCATTAGAAATGGCGGAATATATTTTTGATTTTTCGTTAACTGGAAATAAGTACTACAACGGTAAGATGCTTCAAGTTTCAAATTCTACCCCTTAATTATGAGTAAATACAAGTGTGTTATTTTCGATTGCGATGGCGTCTTAATAGATAGTGAATCTATAGCTATTGGTGTTTTAGTACGTATGGCCAATGAATTAGGCGCTACGTTTGATTTCAAAGAATCGCTAATTGCCTTAAAAGGAAAATCTCTAAATTCTTGTATGGAACTGATTTCTAATGAAATTGGCAAGCCATTACCAGAAGATTTTGAAAAGGATTATAGAGCCAATACTTTCGAAACATTTAAAAAGGAAATTCAACCTATTAAGGGAATAAAAGAAGTCTTAGCACATATCAAATTGCCATTCTGTGTAGCTTCTAGTGGACCAGAGAATAAAATAAGGCTTAATTTAGAAGTTACCGAATTACTGCCTTATTTCGGAGATAATATCTTTAGTTGTTATGCTATTCAAAAGTGGAAGCCAGAACCAGATGTGTTTTTATGGGCAGCAGAAACTATGGGCTTTAAGCCAGAGGAATGTTTGGTAATAGAAGACAGTGTTTCTGGAGTAAAGGCGGCTAAAGCAGGAGGTTTTGATGTGTTTGGCTATACCGAACACGATTATAAAAATGAGTTGGAAGCTCTGGCAACCAAAACCTTTAATAGTATGGATGAGCTTTTTTCCATTATGTAAAATTTTAAAATTTATTTTGTTTTTAACTTTTTGATTTTCATTAAATTGAAAAGTATTTATTCGGGGAATTAAAATAATTTTTTCTCTCGGGCAACCATTTGCATAAAAGTTGCGTCTGTATTTATAGAAAGCAAAATGAAACTTTTGAAAGTTATACAACTTCATAAAAATGAACGGGCTTTAATTAAAAAAGCCTTAAAAAACAATCGTGAAGCGCAACACGTTTTGTTTGAGTTGCATGCTCCAAAAATGTTAAGCGTTTGCAGGTATTATGTTAAAGATTTGCAACAAGCCGAAGAGGTGATGCTTAACGGATTTTTCAAAGTGTTTTCCAATTTAAATAGTTTTAAATCTGAAGGAAGTTTTGAAGGGTGGATAAGACGTATTATGGTTAGAGAATCCATTTCGTATCTGAGACAACAAAAAAAAGTTGAATTTAGTGTAGAGGATTTTCATGGTACTAATGAAACCGTTAATAATATTAACTCCGAAATAGAAGTTGCTCAAATTCAGCAGTATATAGACTCGCTTCCTGAAGGCTATAAAATGGTATTTAATATGTATGCTATTGAAGGGTACAAGCATCATGAGATTGCTAATATGCTTTGTATTACTGAAGGTACATCAAAATCACAGTTGTTTAAAGCACGTAAGATGCTTCAAGAGAAATTAAAAGAATCCAATAAAACAAGAACAAGCTATGGCACCAGTTAAATTTGATAGTAAGGTAAAGGAACAGCTTGAAAAAAGAACCATTCAGCCATCTAGTGCAGCCTGGAATAAATTGGCCGAACGATTAGATGCAGAAGAACAAAAGGGAAAAACAATATCTTACTGGTGGTTGGGAATTGCTGCTAGTGTAATAGGGATACTATTGGTTGCTTTTCAATATTTCAATGGAACTTCTGAAGAGATTGTTCCAGAAGTAGTTGACAACCCAATAAAAACGGAAAATGTTGAAGTGCAGCAGGAATTGTTAGAGGTAACTCCAGAGGAGAAACATGTAATTGTGAAGACCACTAAAGAAAAGATTAAAGCACCTATTCTTATGGAAGAAAATCAAGAAATAGACTTAAATCCTACTTCAATTGAACTTGCAGCTAATACTAAAGTTGAAAATACACCAGTGGTAGAGCATTTGGAACCTGTTGATGCTTTAAAGGAGCGAGAGAAGATATTCACTTTTGAAGAGGAAAAAATACAAGAGGTTGTTGCAAAAGTTAATAACCTGAAAGAACAAAACAAAAAAGTAACAGAAGCCGAAATTGAAGCGCTTTTAAAACAGGCGCAACAAGAAATAGCTTTTAAGAAACTTTATGACGAAAGTACTGGAATTGTAGATGCTAATGCTTTGCTTCAAGACGTTGAAGAGGAATTAGATCAGTCTTTTAGAAATAGAGTGTTTGAAGCGCTTAAAAAAAGTTACGGTACGGTTAAAACTGCAGTTGCTACCCGTAACGAATAAAAAAAATCATTAATCATTAATTAATGCCCATATGGGCACGAACAGTTATGCGAACTATTACTAATTATTTGGCACTACTAGTGCTGTGTGTAAGTGTGCAACTAATCAATGCACAAGACACTATTCCGAAAATTAATAACAAGGACAAAATAGAAGCTCTTAAAGAGGCTATTGAGAAGATTAAACAGGAAGAACGAGATTTCTTAAAAACCGAGGTTGAAGCCATTAATTTAAGGTTAGAAAATGAGGAAATTTCTAATGAGAAAGCTGAAGCTCTAAAAAAAGAAGCTGCGAAAAAGAGAGCCTTGAATATTGAAAATAGAATAGCTATTGTAAATAGTAAAATAGCCTTACTAGCAAGAAACGAGGAAGGGTATGATATAGAAACAACAGATCATTACGAAGAGGGGATTACTATAAAAACCGAGGACGGCGAAATAATTAGGTTTAAAACTAGTAAAAAGAACAAGCCTAAAAAATATGATAGAAGAACCACAAGTGATTTCGTTTTAGCTTTTGGTTTAAATAATGCACTTATAGACGGGCAAGGATTAGACGATACACCATATAAAATTGGTGGGTCACGTTTTTTAGAGCTAGGTTGGGCTTGGAAAACGCGTATTTTTAAGGAATCTAACTTTGTACGTTTTAAATATGGGTATTCCTTTCAAATTAATGGCTTAAAACCAGATGATAACATGTATTTTGTAAAGGAAGGAAATCAAACTACGTTACAAGAATTCCCAGAGAATCTAGATAAGTCTAAATTATCTATTACCAATCTTGTGTTTCCAATGCATTTAGAATTTGGACCTTCAAAAAAGATTGAAAGAGATACCTATTTTAGATATTCTACACATAATAAGTTTAAAATTGGCGTAGGGGGATATGCAGGCTTTAATATTGGTACGCGCCAAAAGTTAAAATATAGATTAGATGGTGAACGTATTAAGGATAAGCAAAAAAGAGGTTTAAATACAACTAATTTTGTTTATGGTATTAGCAGCTATATTGCTTTTGGAGATATGGCATTGTATGTTAAATATGACTTGTCTCCAATATTCAAAGACCAGTTGGTAGATCAGAATAACATATCACTAGGTGTACGCTTTGATATGGATTAAGTTAATAGCTTGAGTTAGTCATAAAAGCTTCCTGTAAAGGAAGCTTTTTATTTTATAATATGGTATATCCCAAAATTAATGAGATTCCTGTATACTCAGAGTTTCTTGGAGGGTTGAAAATTGAGTGCGAGTTATCTAGTCGGAATTCCACACTGTATTTGTTATTGTATTTGTAACCCAGGCCAATTGCAGTATATGAGTTGTTTTCTATTTTTACTTCACTACTTGAAATAGTATCCGATGTTCCAATGGTCTCTTCTGTAAGTTTTGAGTTTCCTGCTAAATCTAGAACATAAAAGACATTGATAAAAAGTTTAGATTTATCATTTAAAAACATGTAATGTCTTCCACCTAAGCCCACTTCTATTGATGAATAATCTATACTACTTTTTTTATCTAAGCTTGAAGTAGGAGAGGGTTCTATAAGATCACCTTTAAACGAATTTCCAAAATTTAGCTCTCCAACAAATGCCCATTTATTTCTGTTAAAAGCAAATACAGATTCAAATTCTACGCCTAATTCAAAATTTGTAGTGCTCCCAAAGTCATAAAACCTTCCATTGTTAATATTAGTGACTTCAAGTGAGGTATTACTAATTCTTGGTTTAATATTTATAAAGAATCTCTTTGCCTTACTTTTAACCAGATTGTTTGTAGTTTTAACAGGTCTATTACAATTATTATACTTTAAAAATATTTGGGTGAGAGCTTCTTCATCGTATCTCAAATACTTTAGGTCATTCATTTTTATCGAATTACATTTTAAAGTATTCCATATCTGTACTCTAAAATGGTTATTGTAGCTAACTTTATCTTCTGAGGTTAGATAGCTTTTATATACTAATTGCTCAATGGGTAAATCAGTTTTGCTGAAGAAGAACCTAACTAAACCACTCTCTTCATAAGTATATAAACTAGCCTTACCAGTTACTAAAGCTTTTAAAAATAGTTGTTCTTTGTTAAATTTTGGTGCCTTTTGCCTACTTAAATATTCAATTTCATCAGAAGATCTATCTATATTTATTTCTGCTCTTATATATTTTGAGAAGTCATATATTCCAAACTCTTTTACTGATTCTATATCAGCAATTTTTATATCTCCTTTTAAGGAAAGCCTATATTTAAATGTTGTTGGATTATTTTTCCAATCAATGTTTTTAATAAGGCATTCGGTTTTTATATTATCGTTGCTAATAAAATAACCTTTTTCAAAATTAATTTGAGAATATCCGCACTGGAATACTGCAAGGACAACTATAAAAGGAAGTAGTTTCTTCATGTATATATGATTTTTTTTTCGAGGTAAATGTATGTTGTTTTTCTTTATAATGAAAGATATTTCTTTCTATTGTAAATAATGTTTTGGGCGATATTAAAAAATTCCAGGAATACCAGGTAGTTGACCAACAAGGGCTAAGGAAACTACGCAAACGATAAACATTATTCCAGGAATAATAAGTTTTTCTTTTAAAGATAATCCTTTGGCTCTATCTCTATCTCCAATTAAACCAAGGTTGTCTAGCAACATAGTAAGTGCCCAACCAAACACAGGGTTTACAAATGCACAAGCAAATATGCACGTGCCCGCGCTTAAAGAATCGTTATGTTCTTTAATCATTTGCATTCCAGCCTCAAGTAGAGGTAAAAACACCCCGACAATAAGTGCTACTCTTAATACAGGTTCCCACATGGCTAAGTCCATTGGATAACCAAAAATAGCAGCTAAGACGCATAATAAAGCTGTTAATATGGCACCACCTGGAATAGGTCTTTTGGCAATTGCTGCCGGAATCATATATGTTCCCCAAGAAGATGCAATGTTTCCACCGCCTAAAAAGGTACCCACAACTTGCCGAATAGATGCAACCGTCATAGTATCATCTACATCCATGAGAACTTTTTTAGCTTTTTTAGGGTAGTTTAATTCTTGAAAAACTCTGTGTCCCAAATAGTCTGGAGACCACATAGCTACGGCTAAAATTGCGAATGGTATTACTGCAACAAAGTGCCCAAAATCAGGCCAGCCAAGTTGCCATCCCGTATTTTCTCCCCACCACCAAAATGGATTCATATGGGGTAGCCCTGGTTTAGTTGAAAATTGAAAGTCTACACCCATAGAAAATGCAATTAACCCTGCGATAGCAGAACATAATGGAATTGCTAACCATCTTTTTTTAATTCTGGCTAAGTAAGCATAAATGATAATCGTTACACCAATAACTACAAAAGAAACTGTGCTGGCATTTACATTACTAGCCCAAGACTCCAGCTTTGAAATTTGACCAATTAAACCAACGGCGCCGAGATATATTAATAAACCACCACGCACCCCAACACCAGTTAAGGCCATGAGTTTGGATCCTCCTTTGGTAATGCTTAGGGTTAATCCAAAAACACCAATTAAAATACCTAAAGCTAGAGGGTGACCTCCTGCTGCTGCAATTATGGGTATTAATGGAATCATAGGGCCATGAGTACCTGCTAAATTGGCTCTTGGATTTAGAATTGCTGAGAAGATGATTACAAAAATTCCTCCTGCAATTAATAGCTCGTAACGTACATTTTTAGCAACAAACTCGGCAGACAGTCCAAATTGTGCTGCAAAAGCTGCTACCATTGCTGTAACCATAACAACTTTGCCTATGGTTGCTGCTAAAGCAGGAACCCAATCTTCTAATTCTATGTGGAAATCTCTAAAAGGCAAATGAACTTTCCATCTTTTAAAGTTCATTATTGATAATTCGTGTTCTAAATAGTCTTCTCTGTTTTTAAATTCGCTGGACTTTTTGCGCTTTTCTTTATAAGAGTTATTATCGGTTGTTGCCATTTTTCTTTATTAATCTGTATCGATTTTAAGCAAAACTATGGCGCATAAGCTGTTACTAAAATGAGAAAAGTCAGCTTTTATTTAGAAATGAACTTAAAGCTAATAAGCGAAAACATAGAGATAGTGCTATGTTCTTAGTGATTACGGATGTATTACTCCGTTTTTTAGTCTATAGCAATTGGAGTAAAAACTTATAATATGATTATTTTATTTCGTATTGTACTGTAAAATGCCCTTCATTATTGTTTACATCTTTATCATTAATGGCTAAATATAATCTACCAGTTTTATTAGCGGTAATGGTTTGTTTACTACCTACAAAAAACCAAGTACCATTTTTTCCGATTTTTCCCATTAAAACCCCATGTCTAAACCTACTTGTTTTATTATAACTGGTAAAACCATTTATGCCGTCTGGAGAACTGTAACCTGCAAACCCTCCAACTTTTATCCTGTTAGAAGCTTTAATACTAATAGTTTGTCCTTGTTTAAGACTAATGTCCGTAACATTACTAAAAGATGTTACCTTTAATGTTCTATAATCAATTCTTTCGGCCATTAAAGGCCAATTCGCAAATGAATTCCTTTGGGCTTGGGCAACCAAGCTTCCTTTGTCATCTAGTTTTAAGCTATATAGTGTTCTACCGCTTTGGGCATAAAAATCTTTACTTTCTGGCTCTTTATCCGGTGTCATTGAGGTGGCCATAATATTTCTGTAATTTGAAGTCAATTCAAGAGCATATAATTTGTAAATATCTTTTGAAGCATTTGGAATAATTAGTTTGGTATACGTGAAGTCTTCTCCATCAACAGATGTCATTCCAGAACATTTAATTTGAAATCCTTTACTGTTTTCAAAAGTTTCGTTATCCCCAGAAATAGCATTAGTTCTCTTGCGCATAAACCTTTTATCTTCAACTAGTTTAATGAATTTTTCGGCGTCGCTTACATAGTAGGTTTTGCCAGAATTTATTAGAGTTAAATAAGACTGAAGAATATAATGCAACTCTTCATATGTTGGTAAATTAGATTCATTTTTAATTCTGAGGTCACTACGTAACTTACTTACCAAAGCTTTATTGGTTTTAATTAAAGCATCATTTTCTCTTTTTTTTCTGAGCCTTTCCTCCTCGCGCTCCTTTATTATTTTTTCAATGGCTTTTTTTCGAAGATTTATGTAGTTGGTAAGTGATGTTATTGCACTATTTTGGTTGGTATTGGAGGTATATTGCGTTAATAGGCTTGAAAGCGCTTTGGGAGAATATATGGTTTTCGCCTTTTTAGTAATGAACTCAGATTTGCTTGATGTATACGTTGTTTTCTTTTGTGTGTACAAGTCGAAAACAGATTTTACATCAGGTAAATAATTGTATTTTTTGAAAGAGGAGTTTAATTGGGTTAAGACTGAGTTTACTTGCGCAATTGTTTTTGTGTTAAAATCTTCAGAGTTTAAACGTTCTCTTCTTGTTCTTGCTAAACTTGAAATGATGAACTCTTTCCTATCTTTAATTAATGTATTTATCTCAGATTGTACTTGGTATGAAGCACTGTTAAACATTCTGCTATTTTGATTTCTAAAGGACTCTAATTTATAAACAGATTCAAAACTTGCGTTCAGGTGATTTAAAGATTTAGATTTTGCGATTAATGACTTATTAGCAATAATAATTTCATATTCATCTATGATATTGTTAAGGTATTTGGTTTCAGAAGGTAAAAGTTTTCTATACTTTGAACTAACGCCATATTTTATAGCTGAAAGCCTATCATAGTCAAGATTTTCAGACCTTATAAGACTAATAGTTTCCGCAATGTCTTTTCTATTTTGTCTAAGATGTTGTACTTCTTTTACAGCATTGTTGTATGCTCTTGGTTGATTTAAAACACCCCATAAATACCAGTCTAATCTATTTGCCCAGGGATATTTGCCTTTTCGTTTATACCCGTTAATTTTTGCAGCGGCCTTATTTCTTTTTTGCGGACTCATTTCATCAAAAGGTTTATCAAATACTGGAACAAAGAATTTATCAGATAGTAAATGATGCCTAATTAAATTGTATTTGTAGCTGCCAGACCTTAACTTAGATTGAGTTGAGTTCCATGAAATTTCAGGGAATTCCATTTCTACTTTTTTAACCCAATTTTCTAAAACTTCTCTTTTTTGAGAAAATGAAAGGTTGGAGGTTAAAAAGAGGAGAAACAATAGTGAAAATAAACAGTTTTTGGAAAATGACTTACTATTCATAACGGGTTGGTTTTTAGCGGTTAAAGCCAAGATTAAACTAAAGTATACTAATATATGGTTAAAGTCAAGTTTTGCAATTAATAATAATTTCAAAAATCAATTCTTAATAGTACTTTTACATTCTCTTTAATTTTATAGCATATTGATATCCGCTTCATCCATAGACAGAGTTTTTGAGACCGCCAGAGTAGAGGAGGTTATAGGTGATTTTGTTAATCTTAAAAAAGCCGGTAGTAACTTTAAAGGTTTAAGTCCTTTTAGTGATGAACGTACACCAAGTTTTATGGTATCACCAGTTAAACAAATCTGGAAAGATTTCAGTACTGGTAAAGGAGGCAATGTTGTGGCGTTTTTAATGGAGCATGAACACTTTACTTATCCAGAGGCCATAAAATACCTTGCAAAAAAGTATAATATAGAAATTGAAGAAACCGAACAAACCAATGAGCAGAAGGAGGCTGCAAATGAAAGGGAAAGTTTGTATTTGGTAAGTGAATTTGCCAAAGACTACTTTCAGCGCATTTTAAATAAAACAGATCAAGGAAAATCTATTGGATTAAGCTATTTTAAAGAAAGAGGTTTTACAGATGAAACCATTAAAAAGTTTGATTTAGGATATTCCTTAGACGAATGGGAAGCCTTTACAAGTGAAGCTTTGAAGAAAGGATATCAGTTGGAGTTTTTGGAAAAGACAGGACTTACTATCGTAAAGGAAGAAAAACGCTTTGATAGATTTAAGGGACGCGTAATGTTCCCTATTAAAAGTATGAGTGGTCGTGTTTTAGGATTTGGTGGGCGTATATTAATCAATGATAAAAAAGCTGCTAAATACCTAAACTCTCCAGAAAGTGATATCTATTATAAAAGCAAAGTCTTGTATGGTATATATAACGCAAAACAAAGTATTGCTAAAGAGGATAACTGTTATTTAGTTGAAGGTTATACAGATGTTATTCAGTTTCATCAAACGGGTATTAAGAATGTGGTGTCTTCGTCTGGAACAGCATTAACATCTGAACAAATTAGGTTAATAAACCGCTTAACAAAAAATATTACAGTACTATTTGATGGAGATGCTGCAGGAATGAGAGCTTCTTTGCGCGGAATTGACCTAATTCTAGAACAAGGGATGAATGTAAAGGTCTGTAGTTTTCCCGAAGGGGAAGACCCAGATAGTTTTGCAAAACAAAACACTTTAGAGGAGCTTCAAGATTATCTCAATGAAAACGCTAAAGATTTTATTCAATTTAAGGCCTCTGTACTGTATGAAGACTCAAAAGGGGATCCAATAAAAAAGGCAGACACCGTTAGAGATATTGTAAATAGTATTTCAAAGATTCCAGATAGAATTAAAAAAGAAATTTACATTCAGGAATGTGCCAGAATAATGGATATTAGCGAAGAGGTGCTCTTTAGTACACTGGCGCAGATTAATAAAAAAGAATCTCAAGACGAAAATAAGCAAGTTAAGCAACAGCAAAAGGCTTTTGAAGTTATAAAACATCAACAAGAACCTGTTAAAAAGGTTGATGTACAATACCTTCTGGAAAGAAAAATTATTGAAATTTTGTTGTTATACGGCAATGAAACCGAAGATTTTGAAGATTTAATTTTAAAAGAAAACGATAAGGGAGATTTAGAACTAGAACCAGTGATACAACAAGCCCGTGTTTTTGAAAAGATATTTTTAGATCTTCAAGATGATGAAATGCAATTTTCTAATGAGCAATTTAAAACACTCTACTACACAATTATAGACAGGTTAAATCAAAATGAAGATTTTGATTTAAAAGTGTTTATTAATTCGGTGGATCTTGATACATCAAATGCCATTACGACCATTTTAATGGAAGATGAAA
Organism: Seonamhaeicola marinus; assembly: GCF_008085455.1. Lineage (NCBI taxonomy): Bacteria > Pseudomonadati > Bacteroidota > Flavobacteriia > Flavobacteriales > Flavobacteriaceae > Seonamhaeicola > Seonamhaeicola marinus. The sequence continues at coordinate 1,242,904 of NZ_VSDQ01000679.1, forward strand.
AACATGCTTTAGCAGATTGGAATAGAGTAGAAATTTTCCCTAAACTAAAGAAAGATAGTGTAGCTCAGTTAACTAGTGAAACAATTTTAAGCCTGCGTTGTTTTTTGATAGACCAGAAGGTCAAAGAATTTCAACAAGAAACATTACAAAACAAAAATGCTGTAAATAAAGATATTCTTGAGGAAGTTAAAGACTATTCAGGCTTAAAAATGCTCTTATCTAGAAAACTTAACAGAGTTTTATAGTTGGTCTGCTAATTTTGCCTGATTTACTAAATCAACCAAGTTAGTAACTTTTAATTTACGCATTAAACGCGCTTTATAAGTACTAACTGTTTTTTCGTTAATATCTAATTCTTTAGAAATTTCTTTGTTCTTTTTACCTATAGTTAAAAGTTTAAGAACTTCAGCTTCTCTAGTAGAAAGTTTTTTGTAGAACGTACCACTACTTTTACCAACACGGTTTCCAAATGCCAGTTGTTGTGTTAATTCATTGCTTAAATAAATGCCACCATCATGTACTTTTAAAATGGCTTCATTAATTGTAATTACATTAACCGTTTTAGAAATATAGCCGCAAGCACCTGCTTTTATAGCATTTATAGCATAAACTTCTTCTGGTTGTCCACTAAATAAGATAGTTTTAACTTCAGATTGGTCGTTTTTTAAGTGGCGTAAAATGGTTAACCCATTAAGCTTTGGTAAATCCGCTTCAGTTAAAAGAATGTCAACAGGATTCTTTTTAATAAAGTCTAAAACGGCTTCGCCATCATCCACACTACCAACAACTTTAATGTTTGGCGATGCTGAAAATAGTACTTCTAATCCCTTTCTAGTAATAGGGTGGTTGTCTGCTATTAATAATTTTATCATAATTTTGGTTGTTTTATATAATTATTTTTTTGAGAGATAATTATAGTTTGAGAGAATATGCAACGGCTAAAGTAATGATTTCTTATAGATTTTGCAAAAACTACTTTAAATTTATAGGAATATTACACACAGGTATTGGAATCATTTTGTGTTTGTTAGAAGAATTAAATCGTTTGTAAATTTTGAATACGGTAAGATTTCTACCTTCAAAATCCGCTTCGGTTTTGCCCTCATCGTCCATTTTCATTGCCCATTCCAATTCAGGGTAAGAGGCCCCAATTTGGTCTTCATCACTTCGTGCATCTCCGAATAAACCATCACTTGGAGCTGCTTTCATAATAGATTCTGGAACTTGTAAAAACTCACCAAGAGCATAAACCTCAGACTTAACTAGGTCTGCAATTGGGCTTAAATCTACACCGCCATCACCATATTTTGTGAAGAAGCCAACACCAAAATCTTCAACTTTATTTCCGGTACCAGCAACAAGTAGCTTTTTAAGACCAGCGTAGTAGTATAAAGTGGTCATTCTAAGTCTTGCTCGCGTATTGGCTAAAGCCATATCTACAGTAGCTTGTTCGCCTTCTAGAGAAACTTCAGTTTTAAACTCATCAAAAACAGGAGTTAAATCGGTACGGGTGTCATTTACGTTAGCAAAACGTTTCTTAAGTTGTGCAATATGCTCTTGAGCTCTTGTAACATGACTTTCTGCTTGGTGTATCGGCATTTCAATAACTAAAACTTCCATTCCGGTTTTAGCGCATAATGTAGATGTAACCGCAGAGTCTATACCTCCAGAAACACCAACAACAAAACCATTTACACCTGCGTTTTTAGCATAATCTTTTAGCCAATTAACAATATGGTCAGCAACTTTTTCTATTTGCATATTAAATGAATTTAATTCTAAGAATAGTACCTTTGTGAACAAAAATAAAGGAATCACTCAATTAATAAAAATTTATGCCGTTTAACTTACCTATGAAAAGCGTTTTATCTGTTTTATTATTTGCAGTTTTGTTGTTCTCTTGTGAAGACACCAACAAAACTGAAGCTGAAATAGCCAAAATTAATATCGATATTGAGGTTGAACGATTTGATAAATACTTTTCTGAAACAAACATTAATGAACTACCTAAATTAAAGAAAGCTTATCCATTTATGTTTTCAGAAAAGTATAAGGATTCTTTCTGGATAGCAAAGGTTTCTGATACATTACAGCAATTATTGTTTAAGGAGGTGGTTACAACCTTTAATGCGTTTGAGGATACGGAAGAAGACATAGAATCTCTGTTTAATCATTTGAAATTTTATTTTCCTGAATTTAATCCACCAAGAGTTATTACCGCAACTAATGACGTAGATTATAGGTTTAAAACCATAGTTACAGATACTATTGCTATAATTGCTTTAGATAATTATTTAGGTCCTAATCATGAGTTTTATAGCAATATACCACGTTATGTTACGTCTAATTTTGAAAGAAATCAAATTGTTGTTGATTTAGCATCGGAGTATGCGAAGAAATACATTCATCAGGCTCAAAACAAGACCTTGCTAGACGAGATGATTTATTTTGGCAAGCAATTGTATTTTAAGGATATTGTAGTGCCGTTTAAAGGTGAAGAAAAGCGAATAGGATACTCCAAAGAGCAATTAGATTGGGCAAAAAGTAATGAAAGTGATATATGGCGCTATTTTGTGGAAAACGAGTTGCTTTTCAGTACGGATTCTAAGTTGCCAGGAAGATTTATAAATCCAGCACCATTTACTAAGTTTTATTTAGAAGGCATTGATGCAGATTCCCCGGGTAGGCTAGGGCAGTTTATTGGTTGGCAAATGGTACGCGCTTATATGGATCAGAATGAGGTATCCCTAAAAAGGATGCTTATAACAAGCCCCGAAGAAATTTTTAATAATACTAAGTATAAACCAAAAAAATAATGGCAAAAACACATACTTCGAAGATTGAATTAAATGTAGAATTAGATGAAAATCGTGTACCAGAAAATTTAACATGGTCTGCTCAAGATGGAGGCATTAAAAATGAAGAAGCTAAGGCTATGATGCTTAGTGTTTGGGATTCTAAAGCTCAAGAATCTTTGCGAATTGATTTGTGGACTAAAGATATGCCTGTAGATGAAATGAAAGTCTTTTTTCATCAAACATTAGTATCTATGAGTGATACATTTAACAGGGCTACGCAAGACGAAAAAATGACTGCAACCATGAAAGATTTTTGTGATTATTTTGCAGAGAAATTAGAGTTAAAGAAATAACTAAAGAGGCTTTTCCATAATAACATATTGAAGCCCTCCCTTTTCAAAGGTTGTATCAGTTTCTTTTAGTCCGAACTTTTTGTAAAAAGCTGATTTATCTGTTCTGGCATTGCACCATATTTTTCTATAACCCTCATTTTTTGCATATGCAAAGCAATAACTTAGTAGCTTAGAACCATATCCTTTGCCTTGATAACTTTGAAGTGTGGCAAATTTTCTAAATTGAAGTTCATTGTCTTTCGAAAAAAGAGATACTATAGAGATTAATGACATATCTAAGTATAGTCCAAAATGAATAGCATTTTCGTCATTTGCTAGTCGTACATAGTTTTTGGGTTTATTTGGCCACATTACTTTATGGCGAATATCCAAAGTGTCTACCGCTTCAATGTTTTTAATTGTTAGCATCTTTAAGGTCTTTTTCTAAATGATCTAGATATAGTATGCCGTTTAAATGATCTATTTCATGTTGGAATATAACCGATGTAAAGCCTTCAACCGATTCGGTTTTGTGTTCCCCATTTCGGGTATCGTACTCAATTTTGATAATTTTGGATCTGCTACTCAAAGTGTCCGTTCTGTTAGGAATTGATAGGCAGCCCTCTCTAACGGTTTGTTTAACCTTTGAATATTCGACTATTTTAGGATTTAAATAAACTTCAAAAGGAAAATTTTCTTTATCAAAACGTTGTACCCAAATAATATTTTTTAAAACACCTACTTGCGGAGCTGCAATACCAACCCCTAAAGACATGCTGTCTCTAACAGTGGCAAAAAGACGGTTTATAAACTTTTGTAGAGTGGCGTTTCTTGGGTCGGGTTTTATATAAGTACTTTTTGACCTCAACAAAATAGAATCACTTTTGTTGGTAATTTTATAAACTCTCATTGGAGTTAGCGAATCTGCCGCCTTAATTAGTTCAAATTCAGATTTAGAGAAACCATGTTTTAAGGCGCTTTTTGATGTAGAACATGCTAAGACTAAAATTAATCCGAAAACTATGAAGAGCGTTTTTCTCATGATATAGTGGTAAGGAAATATAAATTAAACTACCATTCGTTTATTCGATTGGAATCTAATTTAATAAATATAAAGATTAAAATAGTAAAAGCCCATAGACCAGAGCCTCCATAACTAAACATAGGGAGAGGAATACCAATGGTTGGAATTAATCCCATTACCATACCAATATTTATAAAGAAATGAATAAAGATTATTGAGGCTACGCTGTACCCATAAATTCTACTAAATTGAGATTTTTGTAATTCAGCTAAGTGTAGAATCCGTAGCAATAAAAGAACAAAAAGAATGACTACCAACGAACAACCTAAAAACCCCCATTCTTCTCCAACAGTACTAAAAATATAATCAGTGTGTTGCTCTGGAACAAATTTACCTGTAGTTCTTGTGCCTTCCATAAAGCCCTTACCAGAGAAACCACCAGAAGTTATTGCTTTTTCAGATTCGTGAAGGTTATAAGCAATTGTTCGTTTCATTTTCTCTAGTTTTACTGGGTCTTTTTCTAAGCTTAACCAGATGGTAATTCGGTTTTTTTGATGTTCGGGGAGACGATAATCGTAAATGTGTTTAATTAGAAAAGACAATAGTACAGCGGCAATTAGTATTGCGGCAGATTGTAAATATGTAATTTTCTTTCTGTTGAAATATTTATAAGCTCCGATTAAAACACCAGCAATTATGGAAGTTAATATCGGACCAAATTTTAAGGAACAAATAGCAAGTACAATTTGGGATATTCCGATAACCAAGTAATATTTTGGCAATCCTTCCCTGTATAGAACAAAGAAAAACGCGCCATATACAATAGTACTTCCAGTATCGTTTTGTAATAGTACCAATAATGCAGGAATAAGAATAATAGCAAATGTTCTTATTTGATCTTTAAATCTGTTTATATCAGTGTTTAAGTCACTAATATATTTAGCCACCGCTAAGGCAGTAGCTGCTTTAGCAAACTCACTAGGTTGTAAAGTCATGCCACCAATGGCGTACCATGAGGTGGCCCCATTAACATTTTTTCCAAAAAGAAATAGCCCAACTAAAGAGGCCATTGCAACAATGTAGATAACACTAGAGAAGCGTTCATAAAATTTAGCATCTATTCCTAATAGAATAACAATTATACCAAAGGTTAAAAGGATAAACACAAGTTGCTTTCCGTAAGGCTCAGAAAGGTCAAAATAATCTATTACATCTGTAGAATGAGAAGCCGATAAAATATTCAAATAGCCAAAGCCAACTATAAGAAGAAACAGGATTATGGTTATCCAATCAAATTTAAAGTGTTTATTAGTTTCTCTAACCATTAATTCTCCTTTTCAATTTGTCTTAAATGTTTTTTTAAACGTCTGTATTCGTTATCTTCAACTAACTGAAATTTAGAATATCCATTTATTCCAAAAGGTTCACCAGAATAAGGTTTAGCATATTCGTCTTCTAGAGAGTGTTTCAATAACCACTCTTCTAAATCTTTACGAGTTGTATATCCTTTAATATGCTTTTCAATCATTAAGCTAGCTACTTTACCAGCAAATCGGTTTCCCCAATAACCATTTTCAACAAAAACAGCAATGGCTATTTTGGGATTGTCTTTTGGCGCAAAAGCTACAAAAATGGAATGGTCGGTTAGCTGAGTCTTCACACTATCTATTATAGCAAAATTCTCAACGGTACCCGTTTTTCCACAAATATCAATATCTTTAATTTGTAACGATTTGGCGGTTCCCCTTTTATATACCTGATACATGCCTTCAATTACAGGCTCAAAATGTTCTTTGTCAATAGTCGTATATTTGCGTTCTGTAAAACGTTTTGGGATTTCTTCACCTTCAACAGATTTAATAATATGAGGTGTAAAAAAATAGCCTTTATTAGCAATGGCAGCTATCATATTAGCAAGTTGAATAGGTGTCGTAGCCACTTCACCTTGCCCTATGGCGTTAGATATTGTATACGTTGAATAAAAGGTCTTTTTGTAAACATTTTTATAATAATCCCTATTAGGTATTCTGCCTTTGGCTCCAACATGTAAGTCATTATTTAAAAAATTTCCAAGCCCAAAACTCTTGGCATGTTCACTCCATCTATCGATTCCCTCAGAGGCATTTCCGTTTTTGTCTAAAATCTTTCTGTATGCAGTAGCAAAATAAGCATTACACGACTCCTGAATACCAGTAATCATATTATTTCTTCTTCCGCGGTAGCAATGGCATTTCATAAACCTATTACCGTATTTATAACCTGCGTAACAAGTAACTCTTTCATCTGGAGTTAATACGCCTTCCTGCAGACCTATAAGCGCATTCATAAGTTTGAAGGGAGAACCAGGTTCATAAACACCTTTTAAACTTCTATTGAATAGGGGCTTTGAAATAGAATCGTAATAGAGTTTTGTAAAGTTTTTAGAGCGGTCTCTGCCCACTAGAATATTTGGGTCATAGGTTGGCGCTGCTACCATAGCTAAAATTTCTCCGGAAGAGGGCTCTATGGCAATAACCCCTCCTCTTTTATTTTGCATTAGTAACTCACCATATTCCTGTAATTTTGCATCAATAGTAATATGAATGTCTTTACCTTGTTCGGGTATTGTATCGAATTTTCCTTCTTTATATGGGCCAATATCTCTATTAAACCGATCTTTTTGAATAAACTTAATACCCTTTACACCTCTTAATGTTTTTTCATAAGAAGCCTCAACTCCTTGTTTTCCAATAAGGTCACCCATTTTGTAATAGGGTTGCTTTTGGATAGTACGTCTGTTAACTTCTCCAATATCGCCTAATACATTTGCTCCAATGGCTCTCTGATACAAACGCAATGAGCGTTTTTGGATATAAAACCCTTCAAACTTTCGCATTTTTTCTTGCAAAACAGCATAATCTTCTTTTGATAAATGCGATAAGAAAACAGAAGGTAGTCTTGGTGAATAGACTTTAGCGCGTCTTAGTTTTGTGCTGTAATAGGAGGTGTCAACTTTTAATAGATTGCAAAATTCTTCAACGTTAAATGGCTTAACCTCTCTAGGGATAACCATAACATCATAAGACGGTTGGTTTGAAACAAGAAGCTCCCCATTTCTATCATAAACAAAACCGCGTTTAGGATAATCATATACCTTTCTAATAGCATTGTCTTCAAACAAATCTTGACCATCAAAAGAATAGATTTGCAGGTAGAAAAGTCTAGAAATAAATAATAGTCCAACAAGAATTACAGATCCAAAAAGTAAAAATTGTCTCATTTAGTTTTTTCTCCTAAAAATGATAGATATTAAAACACTTAATAAAATAGTAAATATACTAGAGAATAACGTCTTTTCAAGGATTAAAAGTATTTTAGAAATGCTAAATATTTCTAAACTAAAAAGTATGAGATGATGCGTTAAAACCAATATGGTGATATAGGTGAGTTTAGAACCAAAATCTACAACACTAAATTTAACAGATTGATGTTCATACATCATTCCAAATGAAGACTTTAAAATTAATGGTCTCATATACGCAATAAAAACACTTGCAGCAGCATGGATACCCCCTGTGTCCAAAAACATATCAATAATTAACCCTAGTAAAAAGCTTAGGCTTATAATTTGAAGTCTGTTGTTTTTAACGGGATAAAAAAGAATAAAAAGTACATAAGGATAAGGGTTAATGTAACCCAGAAAGTTAACATTGTTAAAAATGATGACTTGCACAAAAACTAGCCCCAGAAAATTTACAATATGTCTAGTTATGGTACTATTCATTTAAACTATTAATTTCTTCTTTGTTAACATTTTCAATAATGTAAACATGTTCCAGATTAGTCATGTCATTGAATAGTAATACATTTATTTCATAGAAGTTTTCAGCTACATCTTTTTGAAAGTCCTCTACAGTTCCAATAGGAATGTTTCTTGGAAATATTGAAGATTTTCCAGAGGTAATAATGGTGTCGCCTTTATGAATAGATGCATTTATAGGAATATCAGTAAGTTGAACAATTTCTGGATTATTTCCATCCCATTCTAAAGAACCAAAATGACCTGTGTTTTTAAGTTCAGCACTAATGCTACTTGTGGTATTTAATATGGAAATAACGGTTGCAAAGCCATTACTTGTTTTATCAATTATTCCAACAATACCTTTAGATGTTATTACTCCAAAATCTTGTTTTATGTTATCACTTTCTCCTCTGTTAATAGTTAAAATATTGTCTACTTTAGAGTAACTGTTTTTTATAACGTTTGCAGTGTAAAACTTATATGCAACATCAAAAGACAGACTGTCAATATAAGTGGAATCTGTACTAATATTATTATTGAAAAGCAAAGCCCTAAGTCTGTTGTTTTCCTCAGTAAGAAGTTGGTTTTGGGATTTAAGATTTAAATACTCGCTTACATTATTTACGGAATTATAAACACCACCACTTAGAAAGTTAGCAGAATTAATAAACTTGCTTTTATGATAAGAATGTGATTGTATGGTAAATACAATTGAAATAGAAAACAATAACAAGAACAACAGAAAGTTTTTATTCCGTATTATAAAATTTATAATCTGTTGCATATTCTAGTACTTCCTATTTTATCAATACACTTTTGTATTTAGGCAAGTTTTTAAGCGTTATACCTGTACCACGTACAACAGCACGTAAAGGGTCTTCAGCAATATAAACTGGTAAATCCGTTTTTTGAGATAAACGCTTGTCTAAGCCGCGTAACATAGAACCACCACCAGCTAAATAGATACCAGTATTGTAAATATCGGCTGCTAATTCTGGAGGTGTTTGAGATAATGTTTCCATAACCGCATCTTCTATGCGTAAAATTGACTTATCTAAGGCTTTTGCAATTTCTCTATACGAAATAGATACTTGTTTAGGTTTACCTGTTAACAAGTCGCGTCCTTGAACGCTCATGTCTTCTGGTGGTAATTCTAAATCTTCAGTTGCAGCACCTATTTGAATTTTAATTTTTTCCGCAGTGCGTTCTCCAACATATAGGTTGTGTTGCGTACGCATGTAATAAACGATATCATTTGTGAAAACATCACCTGCAATTTTAACAGATTTATCACAAACAATTCCACCAAGAGCAATTACCGCAATTTCAGTTGTACCACCACCTATATCTACAACCATGTTTCCTTTTGGTTGCATAATATCAACTCCAATACCAATGGCAGCAGCCATAGGCTCGTGTATTAAGTACACTTCTTTACCATTAACACGTTCTGCACTTTCTTTTACCGCTCGCATTTCAACTTCTGTAATTCCGGAAGGAATACAAATAACCATTCTAAGGGCAGGAGTAAAGAACTTTTTCTTTAATGCAGGTATGTTTTTTATAAACATACTAATCATTTGCTCGGAAGCATCAAAGTCTGCTATTACACCATCTTTTAAAGGGCGAATAGTTTTTATGTTTTCATGGGTTTTACCTTGCATTAAATTGGCTTCTTGCCCCACAGCTATAATTTTACCTGTAACTCTATCTCTAGCAACTATTGATGGTGAATCAACAACTACTTTGTCGTTATGGATAATAAGTGTGTTTGCAGTACCTAAATCTATTGCAATTTCTTCGGTTAAGAAGTCAAAAAAGCCCATATATTTTGAGTGGTTTTATTGGTTTTGAAATGAAATCTTGTAAATGTAATAAATCTAAATAAAAATATAGTCTAAAGAAGTGCCTAAAATACTATTAATTTTAAGCACTTCAATCTTATACGATTGTAATACGTTTTTAGATTTCGGTTTTAGTGATTAATGTTTAAAATGACGTGTGCCAGTCATAACCATAGCAACACCATTTTCATTACAATAATCAATACTCAATTGATCTTTAATAGATCCTCCTGGTTGAATAACGGCACCGATACCAGCATTTTTAGCAATTTCTACGCAATCTGGAAATGGGAAAAAAGCATCACTTGCCATTGAAGCACCAACTAAATCAAAATTAAAGTGTTTTGCTTTATGAATTGCTTGCTGTAAGGCATCAACACGACTTGTTTGACCAGTACCGCTTGCACATAACTGTTTTCCTTTTACAAGAACAATGGTATTGGATTTTGTATGCTTACAAATTTTAGAGGCGAATAATAAATCTTCAACTTCTGATTCTGTTGGAGCAATGTTAGTCACACTTTTTAGATCTTCTGCCTTATCAGTAACATTGTTTCTATCTTGTAATAACACCCCATTTAAACAGCTTCTTACATTCATTTTTGGCATTTCAATATCATGAATTTCAAGTAAGATTCTATTTTTCTTTCCTTTCAATAATTCTAAAGCTTCAGCATTAAAAGAAGGCGCAATAACAACCTCACAGAATAGTTTATGAATTTCTTCTGCTGTAGCTAAATCAATTTCAGTATTACTTATTAGAACACCACCAAAGGCAGAAACAGGATCCCCAGCCAAAGCATCAGTATAAGCTTTATGTAGGGTATCTCTTTGAGCTAAACCACATGCATTGTTGTGTTTTAAAATAGCAAAGGTTGGCGCTTCATTTTTAAATTCTAGCATTAAGTTTACAGCAGCATCAACATCTAAAAGATTATTGTAGCTAAGTTCTTTACCGTGAAGTTTAGTGAAAAGCTCATCAAAATTACCAAAGAAAAAGCCTCTTTGGTGTGGGTTTTCACCATAACGCAGTACTTTACCTTTAGTTTCGCTTACTTTTAAAGCAGCAATTTCATGATCTTGATTAAAGTAGTTAAAAATAGCGGAGTCATAATGAGAAGACACGTTAAAAGCTTTGGCAGCAAAACGTTTTCTATCTTCTTCTGAAAGTGTTCCGTTTTTCTCAGTAATTAGCTCAAGGAACTCTGAATAATCCTCAACTGATGATACGCAAATTACATCTGCATAATTTTTAGCGGCAGCTCTAATTAGAGAAATACCTCCAATGTCAATTTTTTCAATAATATCTTGATTGCTTGCACCAGAAGCTACTGTTTTTTCAAAAGGGTATAAATCAACAATAACAACATCAATCTGAGGAATTTCATATTCCGCTAATTCGGCAACATCAGAATCGTTGTTTTGTCTATTTAAGATACCACCAAATACTTTTGGGTGTAATGTTTTTACACGACCTCCAAGTATAGAAGGGTAAGACGTTACATCTTCAACAGGAACAACATTGATACCTAAATCGTTAATAAATTTTTCAGTTCCACCAGTAGAGTATATGGTTACTCCTTGTTCATTTAGTTTTTTTACAATTGGTTCTAAACCATCTTTACTAAATACTGAAATTAGGGCAGATTTAATAGTCTTTTCGTTGCTCATTCCTGTTTAATTTGAAATACTCATTGTTATGATAATGAGTATTTAAGGTTATATTTTAGTTAAAAAATTGTGTTTTTATTTATAAAGTGCAAAAGTAGTTATTTAAAGCAGAAAATCAGTGCTACTTTATGAAAAAATAAGCATGTTTTTTTAACTAAAAAACAGAGTTGTTAACAATAAAAAGCGAATACTAAAAAGTTGTGTTTAAATTGAGGTTTTGAATCTGTTCTTAGGCTAAGAAATTATTCAAGAATATTAGAAACTTGGCTACAAACAAACTCTAAAAAACGTTCGTCTGCTTCTGTAAATGGATCTGGTGTATTGGAGTCAATATCAATTTGTCCAATGTTCTTACCATTAACAAAAATTGGAATTACAATTTCGGCTTTTACGGTAATGCTACAGGCTATATAATTGTCTTGGGCAGAAACATCAGGTACCACAAAATTTTCATTACTTACAGCTACTTGTCCACAAATACCTTTTCCAAAAGGAATAACCGTATGGTCGGTTGGCTCTCCAACGTAAGGCCCTAATAAAAGTTCTTCTTTATCACCATTTCTAAAATAAAAACCTACCCAGTTATAATAGTCTATATGTTCTTCTAACACCTTGCAAATGGCAAGAAGGCGTTCATCAATGGAGTTATTGTTGTTGGATATTATATTTTCAACCTGTGGTTTTAATGCTTCAAAAATCATGTGAATACTATCAAGTTTTGAGCAAAAATACATGAATTTTTTCTTTTTAAAATAGTAGGTGTTATTCGTAAAATGTATTTAAAAAAATGTAAATTCGAAATTCATAAATTACAAAAATCATTTGAAGGGACTATTTATAAAATATAAGGCTGTTATAAAGTTTATATTCACTTTTTTGGTGGTTTATATAGGGTTGTCTCTTTTGTATAGTTGGTATTTAGACGTGTCTGATGGTTCTAAATACTATCCTGATTTTATTACAAACTTGGTTTCTATTCAATCAGATTGGTTATTGGAGTTATTTGGGTATAATGTAGAAATGTTACCGCATCCTAATGAGCCCTCAATGAAAGTTGTGGTAAATGACAAGTATTTGGCAAGAATTATTGAAGGTTGCAACTCTATGAGCGTCATAATTTTGTTTATGTCTTTTATAATTGCGTTTACAGGAAAGATGAAATCAACGATCACCTTTGTAGCCTTAGGTATAGTTTTAATTTACGTAGCAAACTTATTAAGGATTGTCCTATTGTCTATGGGGTTATATCATTACCCTGAATATAAACATGTGTTGCATACCGTTGTTTTTCCTGCAATAATATATGGGATGGTGTTTTTGTTATGGTTTGTTTGGGTTAACAAGTTTTCAAAAAGAAGTAAGGGGTGACTAGATTAACTAAATATGTATTACTTGTTGTACTTTTCGGGTTGCTTATTTTAATAAGGGCTTTTGAGGAGCAGTTGTTCTATGATCCATATTTGGTCTTCTTTCAAAATGATTATTTGTACATAGACAGCCCAAGAAGAGAAATAGCAAAACTAATTGCAAATACAGCGTTAAGGTATGTATTAAATGGTGCAGTTTCCTTAGCTATTTTATATGTATTCTTTAGAGATCGAAGTATAATTAAGTTTTCTGGTTTAGTATATGGCATTGCTTTTATAGTACTCATAGCTATTTATCTGTATTTTGTTGTTAATCCTAAACAAGAAGATTATTATATGTTTTTTAATGTGCGTAGGTTTTTAATTCAACCAGTAATTCTCCTTTTACTTCTACCTGCATTTTATTACAATAGACTAAAGCAAAGGCAATAAGTGTTAATCATTTAATAAATTTACAAGTTCAAAAATGAATATTTTGTATTTTTGCATTGTGATTAAACAGTTTATACATAAAACTTTTTCAGTACTGCTTGCTGTTCTAGTGATGTTTTCAACAGTATCTTTTACTATTGAAAAACACTATTGTGGTGATACTTTAATTGATGTTGCCGTTTTTAGCGAAACACATAAGTGTGGTATGGAGAAAGTGGATCATGTAAAGGTAGAAAAAAAGTCATGTTGTAAAGATGAGATTCAGATTTTAGAAGGTCAGGATGAACTGTTAAAGACGTTTGACGATTTTGATTTAGACCAACAAGAATTTTTAATCTCGTTTGTTTACACTTACATCAACCTTTTTGAAGGAGAGCCTAAACAGGTTGTGCCTCATAAGGACTACTCACCTCCAAATTTGATTAAGGACGTACAAGTTCTAGATCAGGTTTTCTTGATTTGATGACATAATTTTTTTGGTCATTCCAGCAACTAGCAGGAATTTATGACCTAATGACTCCTGTTTTTATGGGAGCACAGAAGATTATTAATTCAAATACATCAAAATGAAGCATACATATATAGTCGCAGGAATGACCTGTGGAGGTTGCAAGGCATCTGTTGAAGAAGCCCTAAAAGGCCTTGATAATATAAATGAAGTTGTTGTAGATTTAAATACTGCAAAAGTTGAAATTGATATAAGTGCACCAATTTCGATAACTTCCTTACAAAAAGCACTTTCGAACAAGTATACTATAACTGAGGAGCATGTTCATCCGGAAAAAACTTCCGAGCTTAAACAATTATATCCTTTATTCTTAATATTTGCGTGCCTAATTATTAGTAGCGCATTACTTAATTATAATCCTTGGAATCTTAATGGCTTTATGCTAGATTTTATGGGACTCTTTTATGTGGTTTTTAGCTTTTTTAAATTGTTAGATTACAAAGGTTTTCCTAACTCTTTTAGGATGTATGACCCTTTAGCAAAGGCACTTCCTGTTTATGGTTGGATATATCCTTTTATTGAAGTAGGGTTGGGTTTAATGTTTTTAATGCGTTATAAAATTGCTATTGCTTTAGTTATTACCCTTATTGTTTTAGGTATAACAACTGTTGGTGTTACAAAAACACTATTAGATAAAAAGTCTATTCAATGCGCTTGTTTAGGAACAGCTCTAAAATTGCCAATGACCAAAGCTACGTTTATTGAAAACACCATTATGATCATTATGGCAATCTTTATGTTGATGGAAATTTATGGCTAATGAGAAAGTTATTTTATATACTTTGTTTGCTTTCCATAGCTGGGTTTTCTCAAGATAAAATTAATGGTGTTGTCTTAGAAGCCAATTCACAAAAAGAAGACATACCTCTTGCTGGAGCAAATGTATATTGGTTAGATACAACCATTGGAACCGTTACTAATATTGATGGGGAATTTTCTTTGGACTATTCAAAGGATCATTCGCAATTGGTTATTAGTTATGTGGGGTTTAAGACGGATACTATTTCCGTTTTACAACCTAAGTTTATTAAGCATTGGTTGCAAGCAACAGATAATTTAAATGCTATTACTGTAAAAAGCAGAAAGCAGGCCACTGCTAAATCTTATTTAAAGGCAACGAATACATTTACAGTAACTAGTGATGAATTGTTAAAAGCCGCTTGCTGTAACCTGTCTGAAAGTTTTGAAACCAATCCGTCTATAGATGTGAATTTTGCGGATGCTGTTACGGGGACCAGGCAAATAAAAATGTTGGGCTTAACCAGTCCATATATTTTAATTGCTACGGAGAACATACCTTCTATTCGCGGCGCATCTCAGGCGTTTGGACTTAGTTTTATTCCAGGTACTTGGGTTGAAAGTATTCAAGTAACCAAAGGAACGGGAAGTGTGGTTAATGGTTATGAAAGTATTGCAGGTCAAATAAACGCGGAATTAGTAAAGCCATCAACAGATGATAAGTTGTTTGTGAATTTATATGGCGCTAGTAATGAGCGTTTAGAATTAAATACACATGTAAATACTAAAGTTTCTGAAAAATTGCACGCGGGATTCTATATTCATGGCAATACGCACCAAAAGAAGCACGATGTTAATGATGATGGCTTTTTAGATATGCCTTTGTATAATCAGGTTAATGTAATGAATCGTTGGCAATATACGAATGCAGAAAAAGGATTGGTGAGCTTTTTAAATTTCAAGTTCTTAAATGACGAAAAACAAACGGGCCAATTAGATTTTAATCCTGAAACTGATAAGTTAACTACTAACAATTGGGGAAGTGAAATTGACACCAAGCGCTATGAGGTTTCTGCTAAATTAGGTTATGTAAACCCAGAAATACCATGGCAGAGTATTGGTGTACAAACGGCATTTAGTAGCCACAAGCAAGACTCTTATTTTGGACTTAATAAATACAATATAGAACACAATAGCTTGTATACTAATGCCATTTATAATTCAATTATTAGTGATTCTCGTCATAAAATAAAAACAGGGGTTAGTTTTACACATGATACGTATGAAGAGCTTGTAAATGATTTAAAGTACAACAGAACGGAGAATTCTGTAGGTGCTTTTTTTGAATACAATTACAATAATTTAGAAAAACTAAACCTCACTGCAGGACTTAGAGTAGATCATCATAATCTACTGGGAACTTTTGTTACACCTAGGTTACATTTAAGGTATACAGGTTGGGATAAATCTGCATTTAGATTCTCTTTTGGTAGAGGTAAACGCAATGCTAATATTTTTGCTGAAAACCAACAACTATTTTCTACTTCTAGAATGATAAGTATTGAAGGTTCCTCCCCTTCGGGGAGGTTAGGAGGGGCTTACGGTTTGGATCCAGAGATTGCATGGAATTATGGGGTTTCGTTATTACAAGGGTTTAACCTATTTGGCAAAAAAGGCGATATAACAGTAGATTATTATAAAACCGATTTCAAAAATCAGATAGTGGTAGACTATGAAAATCCTTTAGAAGTTAGTTTTTACAATTTAAGCGGAGAAAGCTATGCTAATAGTTTTCAAGCTGAATTGAATTATAATGCATTTAAAAATTTTGATTTACGATTAGCATATAAATTCTATGAGGTAAAAACGCAGTATAACTCTGGTAAGTTAGATAAGCCACTGGTACCAAAACATCGTGTTTTTGCCAATGCAGGGTATAAAACAGTTAAGAAAGAAAACGGTTCTCAATGGAAGTTTGATGCTACATTTAATTGGTTAAGTAAACAACGGTTTTCATCAACTATAACTAATCCTGTTCAATATCAATTACCCCAGTATACACCAACTTTGGCCACCTTAAATGCGCAAGTAACCAAGGTGTTTTCTCCCAAATTTGAAGTATATTTAGGAGGGGAGAACATAACTAATGTGAGGCAATCAAGACCTATTTTAGGAGCTGAAGACCCGTTTGGAGCAAATTTTGATACTACCTTTGTGTATGGCCCCATTTTTGGAAGTATGTATTATGCGGGGTTGAGGTTTAAAATTGAGTAACATCTGTAGTTCCCGCAACTTGTGCTGAACTTGTTTCAGTAAGGCGAGAATCTACAAAGAAATAAATAGTTTAAAATAAATTTCCGCCTTCGCGGAAATGAAAAAATGAAATAGCGATATGAAAAAAATAATAACAATAGCGGTAATGCTTATCGCAACAGTAACATTTGCTCAAAATAAAAATGCCAAAGCATCCATGGAAGTAGATGGTGTTTGTATGATGTGTAAGAGCCGAATAGAAAAAGCAAGTTTAAACACCAAAGGTGTTAAATCTGCGATATGGAATGTGAAAACGCACGAATTAAGACTTATTTATGACGAGCGCAAGACCAACTTAGAAAAAATTGAAAGTAGTATTTTAGCTGTAGGGCATGATGTAAAAGATAAAAAAGCAACTGATGAGGCTTACAATTCCGTGCATCCATGTTGTAGATATAGAGATAATGATGTTAAAGCAGCTCACTAATTGAATGTCTGAGATTTCAGTTTTTTGGTTTAGAAGAGATTTAAGGCTTCAGGATAACAAAGCTTTAAATAAAGCACTTTCAAGTAAATTGAAGGTGCTTTGTGTGTTTATTTTTGATAATGATATTCTTAATGAATTACCCGAAGATGACGCTAGGGTTAGTTTTATTCATGATAGGTTAAGGTCAATAGATAAGGAGCTTAAGATTTTTGGTTCTTCATTATTGGTGCTTAAAGGAAAGCCTATAGATGTCTGGAAAACTCTACTGCAGCAATATAAGATAAAGCAGGTATATGTAAATAAAGATTATGAGCCATATGCAAGGAAGCGAGATAAAGACATTGAGAAGCTTCTTTTAGAAGCCGGAAGTAGTTTTATTTCTTTTAAAGATCAAGTCATTCATGAAGAAAATGATGTTTTAAAAGCTGATGGAACACCCTATACAGTTTTTACCCCTTATAAAAGAAAGTGGTTAGAGCTATATAAGTCTGTGCAACCTGAAGGTCTATCCGATTCAAGTAATTTTTTGGGTGACGTACATGATTTTCCAACTTTAGAATCTATTGGATTTAAGAGAAGTTTAATTGAAGTAAGAGCCTACGATTTATCCAAATTAAATGAATATCAGGAAAAAAGAGATTTTCCAGATGCGGATATAACAAGTTATCTAAGTCCGCATTTGCGTTTTGGTACCATAAGCGTTCGTCAAATTATAGAGCAGTTAGGTGAAAAAGATGAAACCTTTTTAAGTGAATTGATTTGGCGTGAATTCTTTATGCAAATTCTCTACCATTTTCCAAAGGTGGTTACAAATAATTTCAAACAAAAGTACGATGGTGTTGTTTGGTTAAATAACAAAGAGGATTTTAAGAAATGGTGCGAAGGAAAAACAGGTTACCCAATGGTAGATGCAGGTATGAGGCAGCTTAATGAAACGGGTTATATGCATAACCGAGTACGAATGATAACGGCGGGTTTTTTATGTAAGCATTTGTTGATAGACTGGAAGTGGGGAGAAGCCTATTTTGCAAAAAAGTTATTAGATTATGATTTGTCTGCCAACAATGGCAATTGGCAATGGGCTGCGGGAACTGGTTGTGATGCGGCGCCTTATTTCAGGATTTTTAACCCTATTGAACAGTTAAAAAAGTTTGATAAGAACCTAGAGTATGTGAAACAATGGATTCCTGAATTCGGCACTTCCGATTATCCCCTGCCCATGGTAGAGCACAAGTTTGCAAGAAAAAGAGCCTTAGAAACCTATAAAGTTGGATTGGAGGGTGTCAATAACACATCAAATGAGCAAAAGACACTTTTCTAAGTTTATGTGAAATCACTTTCTTTTGTAAGAAGAATATTTTAACTTGAAAGAGTAATTTTAATTTTGATAAAATGAAAAGGGGGTTTTTCTTTATTTATGTTATTGGTTTCTGTTTAGTGTTAAATGCTCAAAAACGCGATTTTGAAAGTGTTAAATACAACACTATTGAAAAGAATATTGCGGATGAGGCATCAAATTTATTTTACCCAAAATTAATGAAGCGCTTTTTGGAGTCCGATTCAACGTTTAACCTAAAAGAAAAAAGGCACTTGTATTATGGTTACTCGTTTGATGAAAATTATTCACCTTATGGAAGTTCTGACTATTCTGATAGTTTAAGAGGAGTTCTTAAAAAAGAGCAACTAAAAACAAATGATTTTAAGGAGATTATAAGGTTAGGAGACTCCATTTTAAAAGAGGAACCTTTTGATTTAAGGACTTTAAATTATCAATTATATGCTTATGAAAATCTAGAAAATAGGGATAAGTTTAAATTTCGTTTAAATCAAATGAAAGTGATAATTGACGCCATAATTAGTACAGGAGATGGTGAAAAAAAGAAAACGGCATTTTATGTTTTATATACCAGTCATGAATATGAACTTTTAAATATTTTAGGGTTACAATTTGGAGGCAGGCAAAGTTTAATAGAACATTATGATTACTTAACTGTAGCCAAAAATGATCATGGTATAGAAGGCATGTATTTTGAAATTACGCCCTGCCTCAATTCGTTAGCTAAATCATTTAGGAAATAGAAAAGAATAGTTATAGAGCTTTATTTAAAACCTTTAATAGGCTATCGCAACTTGTAATTCCCCTCTTACTAGCATTCTTTTTAATTTTAAAAGAACCGTTCATACTTAGTAAAATATTCTTTAAAAGGTTTTCGTCTTTAAAACCAAATCCTCCTTTTTGCATAGCGTCGTAATCCATATTATAGATAAAATAATCGCCTAAATATTTTTTGTGAATTATTAGTTGTCTTTCATAATCCTTTAAAATTGTTTTATAACCGGAATAATGATTTTCAATGGCATTTTTTAAGCTTAAATCCTCAATAAGGCTAAAATCGCCAGAGTTTATCATGGACTGATATGTGATGTCTTTTGGGTGAAATTCTGATAATTCAATTATAGAAAAAATCTGGTTAATGCCTCTTTTCTTTTTGAGATCTTTCAAATTAAACAAAGGTAGCACCTTTTCTAAAGTTTCTATTTTGGTTTCCAGAGATTTAACATTTTGGGTCAAATTCGTTTTATCAATCTCTAAATCGTTTTTCAAGCTTTGTAGATATTGAAGTTTTAGCTTTTCGTTTTTTGAGTTTTCGGAACATTTATTTAGGCTAAAGGCTATTGAAATTCCAATAATAACAATGATAATCTCTCCAAGCGCATATCTTACTTTATCTTTCATGAATTAAGAAATTTATCTAAATCTATGAAAATTATTGAGGAATAAAAAAACGCTCTTCTTAAATAGAAAAGCGTTTTTTTATGATTATTATTCTCACTGTAAAATTTAAAACTAGAGTGAGAAATTGTTTGTGTGTCGATGTTTTAGATTACATCATACCAGGCATACCACCACCATGAGCATGACCCATAGCAGGAGCTTCTTCTGGAATGTCAATTAAAGCACACTCTGTAGTTAAGATCATACCAGCAACAGATGCTGCATTTTCTAAAGCTATACGAGTAACTTTCTTAGGATCAATAATACCAGCTTTAAGCATATCTACATAGGCCTCAGATTTTGCATCATAACCAAAATCTTTTTTACCTTCTAAAACTTTATTGATAACAACAGAACCTTCGCCACCAGCATTTTCAACAATAGTTCTTAAAGGTGCTTCAATAGCTTTGTTTACGATTTGTACACCTGTAGTTTCGTCTAAGTTTTCAGTAGTAATTTTTTCTAAAACAGATTTAGCTCTTACCAAAGCAACACCACCACCAGCAACGATACCTTCTTCAACAGCAGCTCTTGTTGCATGTAATGCATCATCAACACGATCTTTCTTTTCTTTCATTTCAACTTCAGAAGCAGCACCAACATAAAGTACAGCAACACCGCCAGCTAATTTAGCTAAACGCTCTTGTAGTTTTTCTTTATCGTAATCAGATGTAGTGGTCTCAATTTGAGACTTAATTTGGTTTACTCTAGCTTTTATAGCTTCAGTATCACCCGAACCATTTACAATTGTAGTATTGTCTTTGTCAATTGTAGCAGTTTCAGCAGTTCCTAACATAGAAAGATCTGCGTTTTCTAAAGTAAATCCTCTTTCTTCAGAAATTACAGTTCCACCAGTTAAAATAGCAATGTCCTCTAACATAGCTTTACGTCTGTCTCCAAATCCAGGAGCTTTAACAGCAGCAATTTTTAAACCACCACGCAGTTTGTTAACTACTAAAGTAGCTAATGCTTGCCCGTCTACATCTTCAGCAATAATTAATAAAGGACGACCAGATTGCGCTACTGGCTCTAATATTGGAAGAATTTCTTGTAAGTTAGAAATTTTCTTATCAAATAATAAAATGTATGGATTTTCTAAATCGGCAACCATTTTATCAGAATCTGTTACAAAGTAAGGAGAAAGGTAACCTCTATCGAACTGCATACCTTCAACAACATCAACATAAGTGTCCATTCCTTTTGCTTCTTCAACAGTAATAACACCCTCTTTACCAACTTTTTCAAAAGCCTGAGAAATTAATTCTCCAATAGTGTCGTCATTGTTAGCTGAAATAGCAGCAACTTGTTTGATTTTCTCAGAAGAGTTACCTACTTCTTGAGATTGACTTAATAAATCAGCAGTAATTGCTTCTACAGCTTTGTCTATACCACGTTTTAAATCCATTGGGTTAGCACCAGAAGCAACATTTTTTAAGCCTTCTTTTACAATTGCCTGAGCTAATACTGTTGCGGTAGTAGTACCATCACCAGCTAAATCATTAGTTTTAGAAGCAACTTCTTTTACCATTTGAGCCCCCATGTTTTCGTGAGCGTCTTCTAATTCAATTTCTTTTGCCACAGAAACCCCATCTTTAGTTACAGATGGTGCTCCAAAGCTTTTAGAAATAATTACGTTTCTTCCTTTAGGACCTAAAGTTACTTTTACTGCATTGGCTAATGCATCAACACCACGTTTTAATCCGTCACGTGCTTCAATATCAAATTTTATATCTTTTGCCATAATAGTGTTTTGTTTTGTCATTCCCGCGAAGGCAGGAATCTATTTTTAATTATAGTTGATTCTTTGTGGATTCCCGCTTTCACGGGAATGACAGGTAGATTTAAACAATTGCTAATATGTCGCTTTCGCGCATAATTAAATAATCTGTTCCTTCTAACTTTAATTCTGTTCCTGCGTATTTACCATATAAAACGGTGTCTCCAACTTTAACTGTAATAGGCTCGTCTTTAGTGCCAGGACCAGCTGCAACAACAGTTCCTTTTTGTGGTTTTTCTTTTGCGTTATCTGGAATTATAATTCCTGATGCTGTAGTGGTTTCAGCTGCAGCAGGTTCAATTACAACTCTGTCTGCTAATGGTTTAATGTTTAACCCCATTTTTTATGTAGTTTTTATTTAATATAATATTTAACGCTTAAGCGTTATGCTAAAAATGTGCCAACACTTACTGACTGACAAACTTGCAGACATATCAGACAAAAGGGTATAAAATAAAAATGCCAGCTTTTTAAGCTGGCATTTTTATTAAGTTTTTTTATTACTACTTAGCAGTTGAATCTGTTGCCGTTGTATTATCAGCATTACCAGGTAAAGGTTGCGCGTCTGGTAAAGACTGAAATTGTTCTGCTGCTTCAGCATCTAATGCTTTAGATTCTACAGCTGTATCGCCACCTTTAATGGCAACGTTTGATGCTAATATTAAGATTAACAAAAATGTTGCAAGGTACCACGTACTTTTATCTAAGAAGTCTGTTGTCTTTTTTACACCTCCTAATTGCTGTGTACCACCACCTCCGAAAGATGAAGATAATCCACCACCTTTAGGGTTTTGCACCATAATAACTACAATTAGTAAAAAAGCTACAACAACAATTAAAATTAAAAATATTGTAAAACTCATCGTCTATTCTTTATTATTTTGTTTCTGCAATTGTTCTATTGCCTTAATTTGGTTTGCAAAGAAACTACTTTTTTCTGGATATTTCAAACTTAAAATTTTATAAGATTGAATTGCCTTTTTAAAGTTCTTTTGTTCAACGTAAATTCTAGCTAAAGTCTCTGTCATTAAGGCTTCAGGTTTTATCATTTGAGCCTTTGCTAGGTTTACTTTTTTGTTAGAGCCTGAGGCGGGAGCAATTTTTGGATTTTTACTTATAAACTTGTCTATCAGTTCAAATTTTTTAGCTTTTTCAATTTCTGAATCAACGGCCTTAGGTTCTTGATTTGTTTGTTCTGCTGAAGCTTTAGATTGCTTTTCTTCTCTTTCTATTGGTTTAAAGCGCGTTAGCTTTAGCCACTCATTAAATGAATGGGTTTCACTTTTTTCAAACTGAAGGGGTTGCCCAATATTGAGTACTTTTGACGGCGATTCCTCTTCTTTTTCTTGAGGTTCAAGGTTTTTGGTGTCTTCTACTTCTGAAGATGCTTCTTTATTTGATATAGGCGTTTTAGGTTGAAATAGAGACGGGTCTAAGGTATCTTCAGTCTCTTCAATCTGGTGCTGAAGAATAGTACCAGCAACAATTCCTTTGTCTATTACAACTTCTTCGGTGTCTACATCAATTTGTTTTAAATGCTCACCATTTCTAATTATAAACTGAGAGATTTCATTTTGAATAAATACATCTGATGTTATAAAGTCAAAAAGAATACTTCTGTCGGTTGTGTAAGCTGCTGTAGTTTTAAGTTCTTGGTTGTACTTAAAACTGCTTTGGTCTTTTAGTCCTTTTAAATATACAGCTCGCGCCGATTGAAAATAAGGAAACTCATCAATAATAGATTTTATTGCATCAGTTTGTTGATGCGAAATATTATTAGGCTGTTGTAATATGTTTATAAAATCTGATGAATTCATTGGCTTAGCCAAATTTACTTATAATTATTTTAGTATTCAGTATTCTACTTTAATACCAACTGCGGACTGGGACTGCCAACTGAATTACCATCTAGCTAGTGTGGCGTTGAAAATATCTTGAGTTAAACGATCTAAGATTTCTTCGTGAGCTGTAGTCTTAGTGCCTCCTGTCAGCTGCTGGCTTGCAGGAAAATCATAGAAAAATGAGAAAGATTGATCTAAATTATCTTCTTCATTTTTTGTATTAATAAAACTTACTTTAACCGTAATTGTTAATCTATTTTGAGCGGCTGTATTATTAGCAGTTGAATTAGTTGGAGAAATGGTATATCCCGTAATTTCCCCTTCATATATTAATTCTCCTCCCGATGGCACTAACCTATAATTGGTTTGATTTTGTATTAGGTCTTCAAGGGCTAGCTTAAAATCTCTATCTAAACCAGGTTCAAATAATAGAGCAGTGTTTTCAAACCTATTTACTTGATAGGTTTCTGCCTTAATTGATGTAGGTGGTGTAAAACTGTAAATTCCACAACCGTAAATTGTAATAGTAATTAAAAGTAAAACGATGTATTTAAAGTATTTCATTCTTTTAAAAAGCTTTAGTATTAGAAGAACTAAAAATTATAAATCATATTGTTTAATCTTTCTATAAAGTGTGCGTTCGCTAATACCTAATTCAGCGGCAGCTAATTTACGTTTTCCATTGTGACGTTCAAGAGATTTTTTAATTAATTCTAATTCCTTATCCTGCAAAGACAGTGTTTCTTCCTCTTGTATCTCTTCTGCAAAATGGTATTTATCTTGCGTGTCTTCTATAATGTCATTACTAGCAACGTGTTCTGGTATAGATAGTACTTCGGTTTGTTGAACAGGTTCTTCGTAGATACTGGCATCATTATCCTCATTGCCATAAATCTTTTGTATTAGATGTTCGTTTTCCTTTTCAACGTCTTTTACATTACCACTTTTCATAAGTTCCATGGTGAGTTTCTTTAAGTCGTTTAAATCGCTTTTCATGTCGAATAACACTTTATAAAGAATTTCACGTTCACTGCTAAAATCACTTTCCGATTTTGTGGTTTTTACAACAGCAGGCAAATTGCTACTGGTGTTAGGTAAATAATTCTGTAATGTTGATGCGCTTATGGTACGATTTTGTTCTAGAACCGATAATTGTTCGGCAATATTTCTTAATTGACGAACATTACCACTCCAACGATACTTAGTTAGAATTTGTACAGCATTATCGGTTAGTTTAACCGTTGGCATTTTGTATTTTAAAGCAAAATCACTAGCAAATTTTCTGAATAATAAATGAATGTCTTCTTGTCTTTCACGTAGTGGTGGTAGATGAATTTCAACAGTGCTTAAACGATAATATAAATCTTCTCTAAACTTCTCTTTTTCAATAGCCTCAAACATGTTAACATTTGTGGCTGCAACAATTCGCACGTTGGTTTTTTGTACTTTACTAGAACCAACTTTAATAAATTCACCGTTTTCTAAAACACGTAATAAGCGTACCTGAGTTGTTAATGGTAGTTCTCCAACTTCATCTAAGAATATGGTTCCTCCATCGGCTACTTCGAAATAGCCGCTACGTGTAGAAGTTGCTCCTGTAAAAGCACCTTTTTCATGTCCAAACAATTCACTGTCTATGGTGCCTTCTGGAATAGCGCCACAGTTTACTGCTATGTATTTATTGTGTTTTCTATGGGATAATTGGTGAATGATCTTTGGAATACTCTCTTTACCAACACCACTTTCTCCCGTAACCAAAACTGATATGTCAGTAGGCGCTACCTGAATAGCTTTTTCTATGGCGCGGTTTAGCGATGGTGTATTACCAATAATACCAAAACGTTGTTTTATTGCTTGTATAGATTCCATTTTATAATTCAATATATTCCGAAACGCCTGTTTCTTTTGTATTGTTAAGCCATTGCCAGTTAAGGGATAGCTTAATTTTGTTGTCTTTGTTTATACTAATTTTGGCAATTGCTTTTCCGGCTTTTAGCTCATTGTCTGTTGTAATACATTGGTATAACATATCGAGTTCATCGTTACACAAATGAGCTATTATTTTTCCATATTTAACAGAGCCACCAAAGTAATCTGCAGTAACCAAGTTTCCATCTTGTTTGTATTTGAAGATGGTTTTGTCATCAACTTGTCCGCTTTCAGAATTTGTAACTAAGGAAAACGTTTTATTGTTGAAGTTGATCTCTTTCATTAATAGCTTAATTATTGTCGCTTAGACCAACGGCTTCACCAATTAAAGTAGCACTTGTACAGTCTGTTATTTTAACATCTACAAAATCGCCCACTTTAAAATCACCTTTAGGAAAAACAACTACTGTGTTTTGACTATTCCTTCCAGACCAGTGTTCGTCTGAACGTTTAGAAGGTTTTTCAATTAAAACTTCTTCAACTTTACCAACATGTTCTTTGGTGCGCATTAAACCATGTTCTTGCTGAAGCGCTATAATTTCATTAAGTCTACGTTTTTTTATATCTAAAGGAATATCATCTTCCATTTTACGCTCGGCTAAAGTTCCTGGTCTTTCGGAGTAAGCAAACATAAAACCAAAGTCGTATTTTACATAGGACATAAGGCTTAAGGTGTCTTGATGATCTTCTTCGGTTTCTGTTGGGAAACCAGCAATCATATCTTGGCTAATAGCACAATCTGGAATGATACGTTTAATATTGTCAATCAATTCAAAGTATTCTTCACGTGTATGCTGACGATTCATTTCTTTAAGAATTCTGTTACTTCCACTTTGTACTGGTAAGTGGATGTATTTACAGATGTTTCTATATTTGGCCATGGTCTCAATAACATCTAAAGTCATGTCTTGTGGATTAGATGTAGAAAATCTGAAACGCATTTTAGGTTGAGCTTCTGCACAAAGTTCTAGTAATTTAGAGAAGTTTGTGGCTGTAGCTTTTTGTAGATCTGTTGCTTTTTCAAAATCTTTTTTAAGTCCGCCGCCATACCACAGGTAACTGTCAACATTTTGTCCAAGAAGTGTTACCTCCTTATAACCTCTGTTCCATAGATCATTTACCTCTTCTAATATACTTTGAGGATCTCTACTGCGTTCACGTCCGCGAGTAAAAGGTACAACGCAGAAAGTACACATGTTATCACAACCACGGGTAATAGACACAAAAGCGGTTACGCCGTTGCTGTTTAAGCGAACCGGAGAAATATCTCCATAAGTTTCTTCTTTAGATAAGATAACGTTAATAGCTTCTCTTCCTTCATCAACTTCAGCCAAAAGATTAGGAAGGTCTTTATAAGCATCTGGTCCAACAACAAGATCTACTATTTTTTCTTCTTCAAGAAACTTACTTTTTAAACGTTCTGCCATACAACCCAAAACGCCAACTTTCATTGTTGGATTTTTTTCTAGTTTTACAGCGTTGTATTTCTCTAAACGCTTACGAACAGTTTGTTCTGCTTTATCTCTAATAGAACAAGTATTTACCAAAACTAAATCTGCTTCCTCTAAAACTTGGGTAGTATTGTAACCTTGGTTGTTTAAAATAGAAGCAACAATCTCACTATCGCTAAAATTCATTTGACAACCGTAACTCTCTATAAAAAGTTTACGTTTGTTACCTGCTTTTTGCTCTAAATTTAAAGCTTCCCCCTGTTTATTTTCGTCTATAATCTTTTCCATAATGTAACTTGATCCTCTAAGGTCAATAAGTGTGCAAAGATACAATTAATTTGTGTTTTGTGACAAAGTGTCAGCTTCTATTTTAAGTTAAAGTTTCTGTAAAATGAATGTTTTTTCGCGCAACCTTTTTTAGTGAAAAGTATCTACTGAAAAAGAAAACCAATTAAAAACTATGAAAAAAAGAATATTACTACTTGCACTAACATTAGGGATAATGAGTGTGCAATGTTCAGATAATGGCTCTGTTGCTATTAATGAGGATAATCTACTTATTGGTAATTGGGTTGAACCTAATTACAGTGAAGAAAAAACCGTTTACAAGAGAGCTGCAAGTTTGCCAAATGAGGCCTATGGAATATCATTTAAAGAAGATGGTAGCTTAGTTGAAAGATCATCTGGTTGGTGCGGTACCCCTCCTTTAACGTTTTTTAATATTAATGGTTCATGGGAATTAGATGGCACTCTAATAGAATTGACAAAAGAAGATTATCCAAGTCATTTAGGGTGGCGTATTGTATCGCTTACACATGATGAGTTGGTGGTTAAAAGGGAGATAACAGAGCAAGAAAAGGATCATAGAGATTTAATGGATTTGTATAATGAGATTTATTTATTGTCTTTAAGTGAGGATTGTTTAGATGAAAATGAATGGACTTACACGGCTTATGGGGCAAAAGCTTGTGGGGGACCACAAGGTTATATTGCCTATTCCAACAATATAGATACAGAGGCCTTTTTAGAAAAGATTGAAGAATACACTAATTTAGAAAAGGCCTATAATATTAAATGGAGCATTGTGTCAACTTGCGATTTGCCTCAACAGCCTTCAGGTGTTGAATGTGTTAATGGTTATCCTGTTTTAAAGTATTAAATATTATGGTTAAAAGACTTTTATTTTGTATTGCGGTGTTGTGTTGTCTTATGAATACACAATGTGAAGATGACGTTATAATTGATACTGAATGCGATTTTACAACAATTGTTAGTGATTCTAAATACGCTGTAGCTTCTCATAACGGTTTAAGCTTCATTGAGGCAATAATTAACGATGATTGTTTAACGCTTAAGATAGGAGCCTCTGGTTGTGATGGAAGCACTTGGCAATTTGAGCTCATAGATTCTGGAGCCGTAGCTGAGTCATTACCGGAACAGCGGTATTTAAAATTGGACTTTGATAACGAGGAATTATGTGATGCTTATTTTGAAAGAACTTTTTCTTTTGATTTAACACCTGTCCAAGTACAAGGAAGTAACAAGATAATTCTTCATATAGAAGGCTTAGAAAACGCTTTAACATATTCCTACTAACATAAACTATCAATCTTAAATAAATGCTATGAAAACTAAACACTTATTATTATCTGCCTTTTTTCTAATCTGTCTTTTTTCTTGTAACAATAACGATGATGAAGATTTAGACCTAGTAACAGTTGCCAAACCAGAGTTTGTAAGTAAAAGCCAATTCAGGAAAATGGTAGACATTAAATCACCAGAATCAATTAAACAATCGGGCAAAATTTATGCCTACGGAAACTACATTTTCGTGAATGATTTAGATAGAGGTGTGCACATTATAGATAATCAGAATCCAAGTAACCCACAAGCCATTAAGTTTATTAAAATACCTGCTAACGAAGACATTTCAATAAAAAATAATTATCTCTATGCTGATAGTGCAACGGATTTGTTGGTATTCGATATTTCAAATATCAACAATATTCAGCTTGTAGAGCGCTTAGAAGATGTGTTTAATATTTATGATTATAGAGTGCCTATAGAAGCGGTTGCAACAGATTATGGTGATTTTGATTGGGAAAACGACATTATTATTGGTTGGGAATTAAAAAAGGAAAAGCGGGAAAATGTAGATGAATTAATTTTTGTTGACCGTATGTTTAATGATGCTGTTATGGCGGCCTCTGTAGAATCGGCCGTCGGAGTTGGAGGTTCTTTGGCGCGCTTTCAAATAGTTGGTACTTATTTGTATACAGTAGGATCTTATAGTATGACTGTGTTTAATATTCAGAATTTGTCTAATCCTGTTCTAGAAAAAACGCAGCACGCTGGTTGGAATATAGAAACCATGTTTGCAGCTAATGACTATTTGTATTTAGGTAGTACAAATGGTATGTATATCTATGACTTAGTTAACCCAGCTTCTCCAGAGTATGTCTCAGACTTTACCCATTGGGAAGGCTGCGATCCTGTTGTTGTAGATGGAGATTATGCTTATTTAACTTTAAGAGGAGGTAATCTTTGTGGGCAATTAGAAAGTGTTTTAGAGGTAATTGATATAAGCGATAAAACACAGCCAACTTTAGCAAAACGCTACACGCTAGAAAACCCTTATGGTTTGGGTATAAAAGGAGATATGCTTTTTGTTTGCGATGGTTCTGCTGGTTTAAAATTGTTTGATAGAGAAACACCAGTAAATCTCAACCTGGTAAGAACCATTGAAAATATTCAGGCAACAGATGTTATACCATTGCCAAATAGTCTAGTAATGATTGGCGATAATACACTATATCAATATAAATATTTGGAAAATAACATAAGCTTTTTAAGTTCCTATAAGCTTAATTAGTGTTAATAGCTACTTTGTGAAATCTGCCTTAGGGCAGATTTTTTTTATGCTGTAACTGTAACAAATTGTAAAAAACAATTACTTTTATTGATGAAAACTAACCAATGCCAATACAATGAATTCTTTAGATGCTTTAAACAAAAAAATAGACAATGCACCCAAGTTAGATTTTGGTGATATTATAAGTGATGCAATAGAGTTGTTTAAAGTTGTTTGGCTAAAAGGTTTTTTGGTAGTTTTAATAATAGCAGGTATGGCATTTGGTCTAAGTTTGGTTTTTCAAGCAATTGGATTGGCGCCAGACCCTTATGTTTTTATGAATGGAATAGACATAGAGAGTTTTGCGAGTTACTACAGTCAGAACGCTATTTATAGTATTCCTCAAAATATAGCGTTGAGTTCAATTACTATTGCATTATTAGCAGCTTTTTACAGAATTTGCAAACAAACAGTTCAAGGAGAAAAATCGGATGATGATTACTTTTATTATTTCAAGAATGGGTATTTTTCTAAAGCTTTAATGCTGGGTATTATCTATACAGCCATATCTACTGTGGCGCAAATGCTTTTACTGCTTCCTTATATTTATGTTATGGTGCCATTATCTTTCTTCGCTATATTCTTTTCCAATCATCCAGACCTTAAAGAAATGGAGATAGTTAAACTGAGTTTTGCCCTGGGAAATAAAAAGTGGTTTATTGCTTTTGGGACCATTTTAGTGTGTTTCATTTTAGGGTTTTTAGGTATCATAGGTTGCTTTATTGGCATTTTGTTTACCATTAGTATTGCGTATTTGCCAGTGTTTTTGATTTATAAACAGGTGATAGGTTTTGATAATACTTCGGAAATTGATTTAATTGGTCTTGAATAATCGATAATAATAACTAACTAATCAGAAAAATATAATGGATATTGTAAGTGCTTTAACAGATAAAATTAACAAGGCTAGGGATTTAGATTTTGGAACTATTTTTAATGAATCCATAGAGCTATTCAAAAAAACTTGGTTGCATGGATTATTGCTACAGATTTTTTCAATACTCGTAATGTTGCCTTTAATAATTGTTTACTTTATTCCTTTTATTGGTGCGGTAATAGCTCAACAAGAAGGCGGTTATGTTGATAACGATGCTATGGAGAATTTCTTAGCAGGAATGTCCTTGTTGTATATCTTATTTGTTTTTGTTGGCGCTATAGTTTTAGGTTCTGTTTCTTATGCTTTAAATGCGGGCTTTTATAGGATAATGAAAAAGTTAGATCATAATGAAGAGGTGACTACAAAAGAATTCTTCTATTTTGTAAAAGGGAAGTATCTGGGTAAGCTATTGGTGCTGATGGTTGTAATTATCTTAATTGCAATACCTTCTGCTCTTT
The DNA here is from genome assembly GCF_008085455.1 of Seonamhaeicola marinus. Taxonomy (NCBI): domain Bacteria; kingdom Pseudomonadati; phylum Bacteroidota; class Flavobacteriia; order Flavobacteriales; family Flavobacteriaceae; genus Seonamhaeicola; species Seonamhaeicola marinus. The sequence goes on from NZ_VSDQ01000679.1 coordinate 1,274,159, forward strand.
TATGTTACATTCCTTTAATATATGTAATGGTACCCATGTCTTTCTTTTTAATGATATTTGCATTTAACCCAGAGTTAAGCGTTGGTCAATTAGTAAGTGTTAGTTTTAAACTAGGTAATAAAAAGTGGTTAATCACTTTTGGATTATTAGTCGTAACTTATCTGTTAAGTGTAATATTAACGTTTGTTACCTGTGGTATAGGAGGGCTATTTTTAGCGCCTTTTATGTATCATCCTATCTATTTAATTTACAAACACGTTATTGGTTTTGACGATACTAATGTTATAGACCAAATAGGATTAATAGAAGAGTAGGATATTTCAATAAAAGCATTAAAATCCTGTTTTTAATTAATTAAAAACAGGATTTTTTTTAAAATTATTATACAGTTAATCTGCAAAATGCAGCAGATAAACTTTTTTTCATATACATTTGTAGCTCCAAAATAGGAAGTATGGCGAAGAATTTAGTGATTGTTGAGTCACCAGCTAAGGCAAAAACTATAGAGAAATTTTTAGGAAAGGATTTTAAAGTAGAGTCCAGCTTTGGACATATATCAGACCTTCCATCAAAAGAATTAGGTGTAGATGTAGATGGTGATTTTAAACCCAAATACGAAGTTTCAAAAGATAAAAAAGCAGTAGTTAAAAAACTTAAAGATCTTGCAAAAAAGGCCGAAATGGTTTGGTTGGCAAGTGATGAAGACCGCGAGGGAGAAGCTATTGCGTGGCATTTAGCCGAAGCATTAAAACTTGATAAAGAAAAAACAAAACGTATTGTTTTTCATGAAATTACCAAAGCGGCTATTCAAAAAGCAATAGAAAATCCGCGTGGTATAGATTATGATTTAGTAGATGCCCAACAAGCACGTAGGGTTTTAGATAGAATTGTTGGTTATGAGTTATCTCCTGTGCTTTGGAGAAAAGTAAAAGGAGGCTTATCTGCCGGAAGAGTACAATCGGTTTCTGTTAGATTAATTGTTGAGAAAGAAAGAGAAATAACAGATTTTAAACCTGTTGCTTCCTATAGAATTGTAGCAGAGTTTGCTAATGAAAACGGGCAAGCTTTTAAAGCTAAGTTGCCTAAGAATTTTTCAACAAAAGAAGATGCGCAAACCTTTTTAGAAAAGAATGCTAGAGCAGATTTTAAAGTAGCAGATTTACAAAAGAAACCTGCTAAAAAATCGCCAGCAGCACCGTTTACAACATCAACATTACAACAAGAAGCTGCACGTAAACTATATTTTTCGGTAAGTAAAACCATGACTATGGCACAACGCCTTTATGAAGCAGGTTTAATTACTTATATGAGAACAGATAGTGTTAACCTATCTGACGAAGCACGCCAAGGAGCTCAAGCAGAAATTGAAAAAGCTTATGGCAATAACTACAGTAACCCAAGAAACTACACCGGAAAATCTAAAGGAGCACAAGAAGCTCACGAAGCTATAAGACCTACAGATTTCTCAAGACATTCTGTTGAAATAGAAAGAGATCAAGCGCGCCTATATGAATTAATCTGGAAACGCGCCATAGCATCTCAAATGAGTGATGCGCAATTAGAACGTACCAATGTTAAAATAGAAGCATCAACACATAATGAAACTTTTACAGCCAATGGAGAGGTAATTACTTTTGATGGCTTTTTAAAAGTTTATCTAGAAGGAACAGATGATGAGCATGCAGAACAAGAAGGTATGCTGCCTGCTATGAAAGTGAATGAAGTATTACTTAATAACTTTATTACTGCAACAGAGCGTTACACACGTCCACCATCTAGATTTACAGAGGCTTCTTTGGTTAAGAAGTTAGAAGAATTAGGTATTGGTCGTCCGTCTACTTATGCGCCTACCATTTCAACCATTCAGAATAGAAATTATGTAGAAAAAGGTAGTGTTGAAGGTGTAGAAAGAAAATATAGTCAGCTTACTTTAGAAAATGGAAAGGTTGAAGATAAGACCTTAACTGAAAAAGTAGGTTCAGATAAAGGTAAATTAGTGCCCACTGATATTGGAATGATTGTAACTGATTTTTTGGTGAATCATTTTGATCAAATTTTAGATTATAACTTCACGGCTAAGGTTGAAGAAGACTTTGATAGTATTGCAGATGGAGAGGAAGATTGGACTAAAATGATGAAATCATTCTGGAAAGATTTTCACCCAAAAGTAGAAGATGTAAAAGAAAACGCCGAAAGAGAATCTGGAGAGCGTATCTTAGGAACAGATCCTAAAACAGGAAGACAAGTAAGTGTGCGTTTAGGAAGATTTGGACCAATGGTGCAAATTGGAACTGCGGAAGAGGAAGAAAAGCCTCAATTTGCCAGTTTAGGGCCGGACCAACAATTAACAACAATTACTTTTGAAGAAGCAATGGATTTATTCCAACTTCCAAAAAGTTTAGGAGAGTATGAAGGTGAAGAAATTCAGGTAAACAACGGACGGTTTGGACCATATGTTAAATTTGGGAAACAGTTTGTTTCTTTACCAAAAGGTGTTGATGCTCTAAGTGTAGATTTAGACGATGCTATTGTTTTAATTAAAGAAAAACAAAAAGCAGATGCGCCTATATATGTTTACAAAGATTTACCAGTACAAAAAGGTAAAGGACGTTTTGGTCCATTTATTAAATGGAACAATATGTTTATTAATGTAAATAAGAAATACGATTGGGATAACCTTTCTGATGAAGATATAGTTGAATTAATTGAAACTAAAATTCAAAAAGAAATAGAAAAAGTTATTCATAATTGGGAAGAAGAAGGTGTTAGAGTTGAAAAAGCACGTTGGGGAAGACATAATGTAATTCAAGGTAAAGTTAAAGTAGAATTAGCTAAAACAGTTGATGTTTCTGAGATGACACTAGAAGAGGCAAAAGCCATAATAGAAGCCAACGCACCAAAGAAAAAAACTACCAGAAAAAAAGCCGCTACAAAAAAGAAATAATCTAAATGAATTTTAATTTTCTCTCTCCAGTTTCAGATTTAGTTTTAGCTCATAACGAGCTGCTATCAACACAAGCCTTAGGAAGAAAAATTAAAATTCATTCAGAACAAAACGGCATTCCAGATTTAGAAGATGTTAACATTGCCATTATTGGAGTTCTTGAAAATAGAAACGATGTTAACTATATAGGAGAGGAATTTAAGTTAGACGAAATAAGAAAATCGTTTTACAGCCTTTTTCCAGGAACTTGGAATCTCACTATTGCCGATTTAGGAGATATAGACAAAGGCGAAAGTGTTGAGGATACTTACTTCGCCCTAAAAACAGCTATCAATATATTAGTTAAAAAGAATATCATTCCTGTAATTTTAGGAGGTACTCAAGATTTAACTTATGCAAACTATAGGGCTTATGATAACTTAATACCTATGGTTAATGTCGTTAATATAGATAGTAAGTTTGATTTAGGAGATTCTGCAAAACCAATAAAGAATAATAGCTTTGTTGGTAAGATTATTTTAGACCAACCGTATAATCTTTTCAATTACGCAACAATAGGATATCAGACATATTTTAATTCTCAGGAAGAAATAGACCTAATGAATCAGCTTTATTTTGAGTCTTACAGGCTTGGAGAGGTTTCACATAACATATCTATTGTAGAACCTGTTTTAAGAGATGCAAATATTGTAAGTGTAGATTTAACTTCCATAAGAAGTTCAGAAGTTAGTTTAAAACAGAAATTTTCTCCAAATGGTTTAGATGGAAAAGAAATTTGTGCCATCTCAAGATATGCGGGTATTAGTAATAAAGTATCTTCTTTTGGGATTTATGAATATAAACCATCAAAAGATGATGAAATAACCGCAATGTTAGTTTCGCAAATGATATGGTATTTTATTGAAGGCGTTAATTACAGGGTAAATGATGACGATTTTTCTAATGATAATAACTATCAAAAATTCATTGCATTGGTAGAAGATGAGGAGCTTATCTTTTACAAGAGTAATATGACTGGAAGATGGTGGATTGAGATTCCTTTTTTATCAGAAGTAAATAATAAATTAAAAAGACATACGTTATTACCTTGCATGCATGAAGATTACCTAGATGCCTGTAATAATAAGGTTCCAGAGCGCTGGTATAAGGCATTTAGGAAGAATTGTGTTTAAATAGGAAATGGGATAAAGGTGTTTGTTTTATCGTTGAAACGCATACTTTTCACGACGAAATGTATTTTTTTTCTATAAAAAGTTGTTTTTTAGAAATTATATAAATATGTTTACACCTCAAAATTTTAAAGCTTAAATTAATTAACCTCGAGTTTACTATAAATATGAAGAAGTTTTTATTATTAACCGCAGTAATGACAATACTAGCTAGTTGTGGCTCTAAAGATAGAGGAGAACTAGTGGGTGTACAAGGTAAAAAATGGCACCCTGAAAAACCTTATGGGATGGAACTTATCCCTGGAGGTGCATTTATTATGGGTAAAGCAGATGACGATTTAGCAGGAGTTAATGATGCTCCAGCAAAAACGGTTACTGTTAGAGCCTTTTATATGGATGAAACCGAAATCACAAATAGTGAATACCGTCAATTTGTTCATTGGGTTAGGGACTCTATTGTTAGAATGAAGTTAGCCGTTTTAGCAGATGAGGTTGGTTTAACTCAAGAAGATGAAGGTACTATTGGGGAGTTTGCGTTTAAAGATGCAGATACAACCGATATGACGGTCTATGAAAAATATATGTTTGAAAACTACACTGGCCTTGGACCTACAGGCTACGAGGGTAGAAAAATAAACAAAGACATAGATTTAATATATGACACTTCAGAATATATGGATGAATATTATGCTGAGGTAATGGATACTATGTATTTACCAATTGAAGAGTCTTATAATGGACAACGTACATGGGATGTAAAGAAATTTAAATTCCAGTACAACTACATGGATATTAAAGAAGCTGCAAAAAATAGAGGCGTAGCTCGTAAAGATGTAATTAGAAAAGAAGAAGTAGAAATCTATCCAGATACAACCGTATGGATTAGAGATTTTGCTTACTCATATAATGAGCCAATGCATAATGATTACTTTTGGCATGATGCCTATAGTGATTATCCAGTTGTTGGTGTAACTTGGAAACAAGCTAAAGCATTTTGTGAGTGGAGAACAATAAACAAGAATTCTTACCAGAAGTCTAAAAAAGGAGCTTCTATGGTAAATAGATTCAGATTACCTTCAGAAGCTGAATGGGAATATGCAGCTAGAGGAGGTCTTCAAGCAGCAACGTACCCTTGGGGAGGTCCTTATACCAAGAGTGATAGAGGATGTTTTATGGCAAACTTTAAGCCTGTAAGAGGAGATTATGCTGCAGACCAAGCTTTATATACAGTAGAGGCTAAGTCTTACGAGCCTAACGATTATAACCTATATAATATGGCAGGTAATGTTGCCGAATGGGTAAATGCTTCTTATGATCCATCATCTTATGAGTATACATCAACTATTAACCCAAGTGTTAATGATGATAACAATACACGTAAGGTAATTAGAGGTGGATCTTGGAAAGATGTTGCTTACTTCTTACAAGTAAGTTCAAGAGATTACGAATACGCAGATTCTGCACGAAGCTATATTGGTTTTAGAACTGTACAAGATTACATGGGAACTAAAACTACTGGCGGTGGAATCAAATAAGAAAACTTTAATCAAATCAAATTTAAATACATTAATAATTAACCTACTTAAGTAATACCTACTTAATTTTTAAAAACCGAGAAATTATGGCACAGTCAAAAACTAGTAAAAGATTTATGAATTTAGCTTACGGATTAGGAGCGTCAATCGTAATCATTGGAGCATTATTTAAAATCATACACTTTGAAATTGGCCCGTTAACAGGTAATGTTATGTTAACAATAGGTCTTGTAACAGAAGCAGTTATATTTGCTATTTCAGCGTTTGAACCAGTAGAAAACGATTTAGATTGGTCTTTAGTATACCCAGAATTGGCTGGAGGAGCTAAAAAAGAAAAATCTGCTGCAGATGAAAATCCACAAGGCTTATTATCTAAGAAATTAGATAACTTATTAAAAGAAGCTAAAATAGATGGAGAGTTAATCTCTAGTTTAGGAGAAAGCATCAAGAATTTTGAAGGTGCAGCTAAAAATATGTCATCTACAGTAGATTCAATTGAAGCAACTAAGAAGTATGGTGAAGAGTTATCTTTAGCAGCAGCTCAAATGGAATCTTTAAATAGCTTATACAAAGTACAATTAGATAGTATTAATAAACAAACAACTATTAACGAAGAGTCTGTTGAAAATGCAGCTAAGTTAAAAGAGCAAATGCAATCATTAGCGTCTAACTTATCTTCTTTAAACGGTGTATATGGTGGAATGTTATCTGCAATGAACAAAGACTAATTAGGGAAGGTCCCAAATTAAATTTAATAACCTAAACCTTAATTAGAAATGGCAGGAAATAATTTATCACCAAGACAGAAGATGATTAATCTGATGTATTTAATCTTCATTGCGATGTTAGCATTAAATATGTCTAAAGAAGTGCTTTCGGCCTTCGGAATCATGAACGAAAAGTTGACTCAAGCTAATGAAGCAGCTACATCTCGTAATGAGGCTTTCGTAGCAAGCTTAGATCAAAAAGCTTCAGATCAACCTGAAAAATACGAACATTTAAAAGCTAAGGCACATCAAATCGACGATTTAGCTAAGAATTTTAATTCTTATTTGGAGGATTTGAAAGGAAAAATGATTTCTACTGTTGATAATGCAACAGATTATGAAGTTATGGATAAAGGCGATTATTTAGATCAAAACTTCTTTAAAGGAGATAAGATTAAAGAAGAAGGTCAGAGATTTTTAGCAGAGATAGCTAAATTTAGGGATGGCGTTACCGAAGTTCTTCAAGGAGAAAAGGGAATGGAAACTATCGTCAAAGACGTACAAAAGAACTTTAGTACTGAAAATACGGATGGTGTTGGAAATCAGTCATGGTTAGATCGTAACTACAAAGGTTTTCCTTTAGTTGCTTCCTTAACTAAAATGACGCAAATGCAAGCTGATATTAAGACTACTGAGTCTCAAGTGCTATCAGCGATGCTTGGAAATACTTTATCTGATGAGGTTTCAATGACCAAGTATACTACCTTAATGGAAACATCAAAAGCGGCTTACTTTAATGGTGAGAAATTTGATGGAGAAATTGTTTTGGGGAGAAAGGATGCTTCGACAAAACCTGCAAGAGTTGAATTAACTTTAGATGGAAGACCTTTAACTGAAAAACAGTACACTATTGAAAATGGAAAGGTGAAATTAAATGTTAATGCTGGAGCAGCAGGAGAACATGTAATCAAAGGGAATTTAATTTTCTTAGAAGATGGTGAAGAAACTGCTGTTGAAGTAAACCAAAAATTTGCTACAGTTCCAAAGCCAAATGCAGCAACTATTTCTGCAGATAAAATGAACGTAGTTTATAGAGGTGTTAAAAACCCAATGACTATTTCTTTTGCTGGTGTTTCTGGAAACAAAGTAAATGCAAGTGCTCCTGGTTTATCTAGATTGTCAGGTAGTAAATACATTATGAACGCTACTGGAATTAAAGGTAGAGAAGTTACTATTAATGTTACTGGTACTTTGCCAGATGGACAAAGAGTGTCAGATAATGCTACTTTTAGAATTAAAGATTTACCAAAACCAACTGGTACGGTAAGAGGAGAAGACGGTTCATTAAAAATGGCTAAAAACTCTTTAGAGATTTCTACTATTGGAGCTAAGTTTGATGATTTCGATTTCGAATTACCATTAAGAGTTACAGGATTTAAATTTAAAGTTCCAGGACAGCCAACTATTACTGTAAGCGGAAGCAAGCTTAATAGTAGAGCTAAAGCAGCTTTACGTAAAGCAAAAAGAGGTTCTGGAGTTCAAATATTCGATATTGAAGCAAAAGCCAGTGGAGTTAGTGTGAGACTTAAGAAAGTATCACCAGTATTTATTGAGCTTACAAACTAGAATTTAAGGGTAAACCCTAATAAATAAAAAGAAAAGAAAATGAATTTAAGAAGTTTTTTATTAACCGTAGCAACTGTTTGTACTGCTACTACAATGTTTGCTCAAGCAAATATTTTAAACGCAAAAAGTCCTGATGAAATTGGGGTAAGAACAGAAGAGCAAAAGGCTGTAGATAACGATAAACCTTTAGAATATGGTTATGTTGACGACAGAGATGTTCTATTTGCTAAAATGACTTGGGAACGTGTTGTGCTAGATGAGCGTTCTAATTTCCCACTGTATTACCCAATTGATACTAACAATATTGGGAAAGACAGACGTTGTTTATATGATGTTCTAATGAGGAATATTAAAAACGGAAAAATAAAAAACATCTATGATGATTCTTACTTTTCTTCAAAACGTACTTTAAAAGATATTGCTGATGCTTTAAAGAAAGTTGATACTTTAGATGCAGGTTTTGAGCAATTAAACGCAGGTGAACAGTTATCTCCAGAATATGTTGATATTAGAGAAATTGGAGCTGCCGATATTGTAGAGTACAGAGTTAAAGGTTTATGGTATTTTGATAAACGACAGGCTGAAATGAAGTATAGGTTGCTTGGTATTGCGCCAGTAGCTCCGGATGTGAATTTTATTGATTCAGATCAGCCAGATTTAGTGCCATTATTTTGGGTGTTCTTCCCGGATGCTAGAGAGGTACTACATGAAGCAAAGTCGTTTAATAGTGAAAACAGTTCTATACCATATTCTTTTGACCATGTATTAAATTCAAGACGTTTCCATGGTTACATTTACAAAGAAGAAAATGTACAAGGAGATAGAGCAATTAGCGAGTACATTTCAGATAACTCGTTAATGCAGTTATTAGAATCTGAAAGAGTTAAAGATAAGATTAGAGATTTTGAATTAGATATGTGGACATACTAATTCTACTAATCATAAAATTTAAAATGCCCGTGTAAACGGGCATTTTTTTTGTCTATAAATAGATCTAAAGAGAGAATACATTAGCTTTTTTTATCTTCGCCAAATGCAAGTAGATTATATAGTTGTTGGTATTGGTTTAGCAGGAATTAGTTTCTGTGAAGAACTAAAAACTAATAATAAAAGTTTTGTAGTTTTTGACGATGCTTCGCAGAAATCATCTGTAGTAGCAGGAGGTTTATACAATCCTGTTGTCCTAAAAAGATTTACGAGTGTCTGGAAAAATAAAGCACAACTAGAGTTAGCACTTCCAATGTATAGCAGTTTAGAGAAAAAGCTGAATGTAACTTTAGATTATAAAATTCCCGTTTACAGAAAATTTGCATCTACCGAAGAGCAAAATAATTGGTTTACAGCATCAGATAAACCCGCCTTATCCAGTTACCTTTCCGATAAAATTATAAAGAACACCAATAAAAGTATTGAAGCTCCTTTTGGTTTTGGAGAGGTTTTAGAAACGGGCAGAATAGATGTTAAGACATTGGTCAAGGAGTACAAGCGCAATTTGGATAAAGAAGCGATCTTGTATGAAGAAGTTTTTGATTATAGTAAACTTAAGACTGAAACCCAGAGTGTGAGTTATGGTACTATTACTGCTAAGCATATTGTATTCGCAGAAGGTTTTGGAATAACAAAGAATCCTTTTTTTAAAGAATTGCCTCTAGTGCCAGCAAAAGGAGAATTACTCATAATTCATGCCCCCAAGTTAAAGATTGATTTTGTTTTAAAATCGGCCGCATTTTTAATACCACTTGGAGAAGACAGGTATATTGTTGGAGCAACCTATGAGTGGAAAGATTTAACAAATAATACATCTATTAAAGCGAAAGAAGAGCTTTTAGAAAAGCTTAAGAAGCTTGTTAAATGTGAATTTGACATAGTAAACCAAGTAGCAGGAATACGACCTACTGTTAAAGATAGAAGGCCTCTTGTAGGAGGACATTCTAAATATAAAGGCGTTTATGTTTTAAATGGGTTAGGAACAAGAGGAGTTATGATTGGTCCTTATGTAGCCAAACAACTGTATAATTTCATAGAAAACGATACACCTCTAGAGAACGAAATAGATATAAAACGCTTTGAAACTTAATAACATTGCGTTATCAGGTCAAGTGATATGTAGATAGCTTTAACAAAAAAGAACGGTCGTTCTAATTACTTTTTTGCCAAATCTTTATCGTAGTGCATAAAAAAGTTAATCCAAATATTTCTTGAAAGCCTCATTATTATGGGCATAAACACAACAAGAGTACCTACAATAGAAATAAAGGTAACTTTTAAGTTTGCTCCTAAAATCAAATTACTAATTACAAAAGCAGCAACGGCAAATGCAATACCAACAGCATAGCTAACATACATGGCGCCATAGAAAAAAGAAGGTTCTATTTGATATTTCGTATGACAATGTGAACAACGTTCATTTAATTTTAAGGTTTCAGAGATATTATAGGCATTTTTATTACTGTACATAGATTCTTGATGGCATTTTGGACAGCTACCAGTTAGAATACTATATAATTTGCTTCCTTTTGTAAACATTTATTTTAGTGTATTTTTGTTCGCGTTTTAGAGAGCAAAGATACTGCTTAAAACTATTTATTACTGTAACTAAAGTCACATTACTATGTTAAATATTCATAATTTATCAATTTCGTTTCAGGGAGAATACCTCTTTGAGGATATTACGTTTAAGCTAGGTAATGGAGACAGAGTAGGTCTTATTGGTAAAAATGGAGCAGGTAAGTCTACTATGCTTAAAATCTTATCTAAGGATTTAGAACCCGATTCGGGGCAGATTGCCACAGATAAAGCTTTGAAAATTGGTTTTTTAAGACAGGATATAGATTTTGTATTTGGAAGAACTGTCTTAGAAGAGGCATACGAAGCTTTTACCGAAATAAAAGCATTAGAAGCTAAGATGGAAAATATTAATAACCAATTAGCTGAAAGAACAGATTATGAAAGTGAAGCCTATAATCAATTAATGATTGATATTAATGATTTACAACATCAATATGAAATATTAGGCGGGTATAACTATCAAGGAGATACCGAAAAAAATCTTCAGGGTCTAGGTTTTAAAAGAGAAGATTTTAATAAGCTTACCGATACGTTTTCTGGAGGTTGGCGTATGCGAATTGAATTAGCTAAACTTCTGCTTCAAAATAACGATATTTTACTACTCGATGAGCCAACAAACCATTTAGATATCGAGTCTATTATTTGGTTAGAAGGCTTTTTAAAAGGGTATTCAGGAGCTGTGGTTATCGTATCTCATGATAAAATGTTTTTAGATAATGTAACGAATAGAACCATAGAGATATCCTTAGGTCGAATTTATGATTATCCAAAGCCTTATTCAAAATATTTAGTTTTAAGGGAAGAGTTAAGAGAACAGCAATTGGCTTCACAAAAGAACCAGCAAAAGCAAATTGAACAAACAGAGAAGTTAATTGAAAAGTTTAGGGCTAAGGCCTCAAAAGCTTCCATGGCGCAGTCTCTTATTAAAAAGCTTGATAAAATTGATAGAATTGAGGTTGATGAAGATGATAACAGTGTAATGACACTAAATTTCCCGGTGTCTATTACACCTGGAAAAGTGGTGGTTGAAGCTGAGGATATCACAAAGAACTATGGAGAAAAACAAGTTCTTAAAAATATCGATTTACTGGTTGAGCGCGATAGTAAAACAGCTTTTGTTGGTCAAAACGGACAAGGAAAATCTACTTTAGCTAAGATAATAGTTGGCGACATTAAGTATGATGGCAGTTTAAAACTAGGACACAACGTACAACTAGGTTATTTTGCACAGAATCAAGCGGAATACTTAGATGGCAACAAGACAGTTCTAGATACTATGATTGATGCTGCCAATGAAACCAATAGAAGTAAGGTTAGAGATATCTTAGGATCGTTTTTATTTAGAGGTGATGAGGTTGAAAAATATGTACGTGTACTTTCTGGAGGTGAGCGTAACCGTTTAGCATTAGCCAAATTGATGCTACAGCCCTTTAATGTCTTAATAATGGATGAGCCCACAAACCATCTTGATATTAAATCTAAAAATGTTTTGAAAGAAGCCTTAAAGCGCTATGAAGGTACTTTGCTTTTGGTTTCTCATGATAGAGATTTTCTGCAAGGTCTAACCAATAAGGTTTATGAGTTTAAAGATTATAGAATTAAAGAGTATTTAGGGGATATAGATTACTATTTAGAGCAAAGGAAAGTTGAAAACTTACGTGAGGTTGAAAAACGTACGGTAATTAAGGAAGCACCTAAAAAGAAAAAGAATCACTCTTACGAAGAACAAAAAAAATTAAAGTCCTTAAACAATAAATTAAGTAATACTGAAGCTAGAATAAGTACTCTTGAGAAGGAAATAAAAGCTATAGATCTAGAGCTTGAAATTAATTATGAGGAAGTAACATCTAAACCGAATTTCTTTGATGACTATCATAAAAAGAAATCCGATTTGGAGGCAGAAATGGAAAAATGGGAGGAAATTCAGCTGGAAATTGAGCAGTTCATCGATTGATATTTGTTAAAGTTTTTTGCATTTCGTCGATATTAATGGTTTTTAATCTTCTTATGGGCTAATTTCGTATCAGAATTAATCCCAAATCTATTCTAACATGAAAACCATTAAGCTATTAGCAGTTTGCTTACTAACAACAATATCCTCATTTGCTAATGTATCTTCATCAGATAAAGATGCTTTGGTAGCTTTTTATAACGCAACAAACGGAGATCATTGGAACTCTAGTTGGGATTTGAGTGCTGAAATAAGTACTTGGAACGGTGTTAAAATTGAAAACAATAGAGTTGTTGAAATAAACTTACCATTTAATAATTTACAAGGAGAATTACCTAAAGAAATAGGAAGTCTAACTAGTTTAAAAGTTTTAAACTTAGGTTTCAATAAAATTTCTGGAACAATACCTACTGAGTTAAGTAACTTAACTGAGTTAAAATCCTTAGAACTGTTCATGAATTCTTTTGAAGGAGATATTCCTTCAGAATTAGGACAGTTAAAGAACTTACAATCTCTTAAGTTATATAGTAACAAGTTAACAGGTGATATTCCATTAGAGCTTATGGAGCTAACAAACCTTGAAGAGCTTTTAATTGGAAGTAACTTTTTAACAGGAACAATTCCAGTTGATATAGCGGAATTATCAAACTTAAAGAAGTTAAGTTTAATGGATAACAAATTAGAAGGAGAGATTCCTTCAGGAATTGGCCAGTTAAAAAACTTAGAGGAATTATTATTATCTACTAATAACTTAACAGGTAGTTTACCAATAGAAATTGTAAACTTAACTAAGTTAAATACCATTATGGTAAGTGATAATAACTTAAACCAAGAATACATTAGTGTTTCTGGTAAAAATCCTCCTGGATTAATGACGATTAATACAAACGCAACAGCCGTTTTAGATATAGAAAAAGAATAAATTTTTGTAAAGTTTTGTATACTTTGTTAGTTAAAAAAAAGCAACTCATGTGAGTTGCTTTTTTTATTATTTCACTTTTGTGAATTAATAATTTATTGATTTTAAGATAACAACGAATAGTTTGAAATATTTTTCTAAATAATAGTTGCTAAATCTAAAAAGGGTTGTATATTTGCAGTCCAATATCGCGGGATAGAGCAGTAGGTAGCTCGTCGGGCTCATAACCCGAAGGTCACTGGTTCGAGTCCAGTTCCCGCTACTAGCAATGACAAGGGTTTCAAGAGATTGAAACCCTTTTTTTATGCAATGGGTACGATATAGGTACGGGTTTTTGATTTTTTCTCCATTCTTTTCAGATAGTGCATTATTTCTGCAAATCAGAGCGTTTTTGTGTTTTGGCATATCTTTTGTAGTTCATAAGCCATGAGTACGATGCAAGTAATATGTCTAGAATCCGAAGCACTTTATCAACTGGTTGATAAAGTGGTGGAACGCATCAAAGAGAAAAAAGAGGTGGTTCAGGATAAATGGCTCTCTCCTAAAGAAGCTATGGACATACTTCGTATTACCAGCAAAACTACATTACAAAACTTGCGGGATAAGGATGAGATACGGTTTTCTCAACCGACAGCCAAGAAGGTCTTATATGATCGTGATTCTCTGTACGATTATTTAGAACGCAATGCACAAAACGCTTCATAGTGGAGGAGGATAGAACATATCAGAAAGGTTTTAATGATGGTTACTTACTACAACAGCATGAGCCAGAGATTGCTAATATGCTAAGCAATGTAAAATCGGACGATGCTTACTTAGAAGCGATGCGAGCGGGTAGGGATCAATATCTGCATGAGATGAAAGAACGCTTCAAAGAGCATAGTCAATCCGCGCCGAATCATTCCAAAGATAAAGGGATGAGTCCAGAACGTTAATGTATTTCTACTCCATTTTTACGCGTGAGGATCTGCTCAAGCAGATATCCACGCTTTGCATTTTCAGCTTCCCAATCATTGTATTGTTCTTCGTGCCAAGAATCGGTTTGTTTATGACCACTGATGTGACCATTTAGCTGTTTTGCACTGGTAAATGACTTGTTACATTCAGGGCAGTTATGTGGCTTCAGCTCGTAATCGATATTCTGCACCTGCAGATAATCGAATAACTCACTAATGGATTTCCCCTGGTCTTTTGTCTTATCGGATTTCGTGGCATAGAATAAATGACTGAATGAGAATATCGTACCTGATAACATGATGCCGACGAGTATCGCCCCATAGAGACTTTCTGGATAGAATTGATAGACGAGATTATGCGCTATGGTGCCAAGTAAATAGATGAGGGCGGTCTTCTTCCAGCCTTTGACGGTAAATATCAGAATAGCGAGATCCACACCAATAGCATAGCACCATGCGAACCAAGGGTCGCTATATTGACTATTTGCCTGAAATACATAAACGGTGTGTGCCACTTGCGGAATGAGGATAATGGTCAGAGCTACAATGCCGAACCATTCTCTTGTTATTAATCGTTTCATAATCTAATGCTTTGCTAAACATACCCCATCTTTTGTGCCAAAATTGGGTGTTTTTAGCCTCGTGGTTTCATCTGGTGAAAACTGGTTTAACTTGGGTTCATTTTTTTTCAAACGTTGCCCTGTGGGTAACTTAAGAACGTAGGCAATCCCATTGAGCCGAAGTGAATAATTATCCATAGGGTTGCGGTAGTGAGTAGCAAATGATAAACTATAGGTGTTTTAAGGAGATATAGTTCATGCCTACAGATAAACCAAGTATTGAGGTGTTACTTGATAAAGAAACCAATGGATTACTAGCTACATTGGCGGATGAAAAAAATCGTTCTATATCGGTGACTGCTGCTGATTTGATACGGGAAGCACTGGAACTGTATGAAGATAGAGCACTTTCAGAGATAAGCAATGAACGTATTGCATCCGATAATGGTAAACGATATAGTCATGACGATGCTTGGGGTGATAAATGACATTCCATATCGAGTATATGGAAGAAGTGGTCAAAAAAGATATTCCTAAACTTTCTCCCCCTGTCAGAAAACAGATTAAGAAAGCTATAGATACACGACTAGTGCGAGACCCTGTTGCTTATGGCAAACCTTTACGTTTTGGATTGGCGGGGCAACGCCGATTACGGGTAGGTGATTATCGCATTATTTACACCATTGACCATGAACAACATTTGGTCACAATCAATACCATTAAACACCGTAAAGAAGTGTATGGCTAGTTACCTACATCTAGCATCCTGTGGGTAAGTTATGAGCGGAGACCTTACATAAGTCGGAGCGAAATAATTATCCATAGGTGCGCGGTGCAATTGGATAATCTGTGATGGATTATTTAGATTCTTTTTTATCGATGTCTTTGAAAAATTCACTCAAGGTGAGCTGATGAGCATCTAGAATACGAAACAGGGTTTTCATAGTGAAGTTGTGTCCATTCTCTAGCCTCCAATAGCCCTTACGGTCAAAATTGAAGTCTTGTGCAAAGGTTTCATGGCTAGTATATCCAGCCTTAAAGCGAAGCTCCTTGATGCGTTCAGCTATGATTTTAATATGTTCCTGATTTTTCTTATTCATTACATACAAAAATCCTCAATCGTTATTTCAAAAATTACGGAATATATGCCGTGTTAGTAGACTTTATTTTCTTACATTGCAGGCATAAAATAGATATCAACGAGGATTAATTATAGCGTGTTACAGGCAGCCATTATTGTGGTTTCTCTCACATAATATGGCTGCTTTTTTTAAATGAAAATCATGGGAGATAACGAAGAAGACTCACCTCATTCGTTTGATTTTACCGATGCAGTTGAACGTTTCAAAATGCAGGATTGGGATTTAGACCATTTCTGTGTTGATGAAATGTTTGGCTATTTTGTGCTAAACCATGAAACGGTGAAAGATACTCCACTAAACCGCCAAATCTACCGTAACAGCTTACGTCTTCATATTTTGGAACTCTATGAGAAAGGGGAGCTTTAGGGCTGTGGGTAACTTATGAACGGAGACCTCACATAAGTCGTAGTGAATAATTATCCATAGACCTTACTTGCATTTCTTTCACGAATCTTATCGCACTGTATGTACTGGGCGGATCCGTTTATCGGATTGGCCCAGTACACCGAACCCATGGTTTTGTCCCATTCGGGTAACATCCGAGGATAGGGGGATTAGCATCCCCTGATTCAATAAAAATAGAACAATGAGTTTCCCTATCGGGAAAATAAGTGTCGATTTTTCTTTGAATCATTCCGACGCTTTCCGCTCCGCGCTGACTCGAAGTTTCATGAGCAACCACCCTAGCGGGTGAGTTCATAAAACATCAATCAATTAAGGAGTTAGCGATATGACTAAGACACCATTAAAAATCACCTCTGAGAACTTTTTTGAAGTGTTTAATCTCAAAAAGAACCATATAGATGATAACGCCAGTTATGACGGCTGCATGTTTGAAACGTATGGAGAAGAATTAACCTATGTCAAAGATCATGCACAGGAGTATATCTGGACAATATTAGATGGTGATACAACACCCATTATTTCCAGTGGTTATCATCATGCAGACCTTATCGGCTATCTCATTAGCGAAATACCCGCTCCTGATGATTTAGACATTGAAGTACATTATGAGCCTGACAACATAATTATTACTAAACAACATGTTCTTAGTGCTGCCGTCGATATTATGCCAGATATGGATGATGGAGAAGCACAGGAATTTTTAAATACAATATATGATGAAGTCTTTTCCAATGTAGAAGAAACTATTCTCTATCACCTAAAAGAGATGAAACAAGCAGAAATCACACCTTAATTCTGCATACCCTCCCACGTTAACAGCCTTCACGTAAAGGCGTTTTTTCCGAAGCAAAAATAGTGCAAACCTTCCAAACACCATTTCCTCCGTCATGGCTTTTTGGAAGCCTTCCACATGCATGAATGCAAAGAAAAAACACATTCACATGAACACTTTAAAAAAGGATTTAACCATGCAACAAGAACAATTTGCATTTGATTTTTATAATCTATGTTTTCCAGAGTTTGCAAACAATGTCCATTCAATTGAAAGCGCTTTACCAGAACTTTATCCAGCTCAACAAAGCGATGTTGAAAAGGCAGAAAAACGCTTTGAAACGGGCAAAGGCATATTATTCACCAATGGAACAGGTACAGGCAAAACCTTTGTTGGATTAGGTATTGCAAAACGATTTGTAAACCAGAACAAAAAGCAAATACTCATTGTAGTACCTACCGACAAGAAAGCTAAAGACTGGATAGCAGAAGGTACACATTTAAATCTATCCATACGACAGTTAGAAGGTATCAACGATATACAATCAGGGATCGTGGTAACGACCTATGCAAATTACTATCAGAATGAACGCTTAGAACGTCATCATTTTGATTTAGTGCTATATGACGAATGCCATTACTTACTACAAAATGCGAATGGCAATGAAACCAAAGCATTAGAAAAGCACAAGCGGGTTGCCAAGTTACCGTCATCATTTCACAAGCTATATGACAGCCAGATACGCAAAGCATGTAGTGATTATGATGTGGAAGATGATTGCTATATACTGAACAAAGAGCAATATAAAAAGCAATACGAGCAGCAATTAAAAGCCTATATCGAGCAAACGAAGGTCGTGTTTCTATCGGCTTCACCCTTTGCGTATCACAAATCAATATTACTAGGTGATGGCTGTTTATGGGAGATTTACGAGAAGTCAGACGCACATGCGAATGATAAGTTCTATGGTTACAATGATCCTGATGCGTATGAACAATTTTTCATGGAGCATTTTGGCTACAGAATGCGCTACAATAAACTGACTGTTCCAGATTCAGCCGTAAATATTGGATTGATGGAGCGCAATTTCTTTGAGCGATATAGCGAAAAAGGGATTATTTCAGGGCGACAAATTGAAGTAGAGAAAGATTACTCTAGAGAGTTTGTTATTGTCGATAGTGAAATTGGTCAACGCATCGATGAAGGCAAGGAACTATTTAGCTCGGAAGAATTTAGAGAGAACTACCCGACGTTAAGCCAGTTCGTTCATCGCAAATTCAACTATAATTATACAAGCCAGTTGCTTGAATGCATCAAAGCAAAAGCGGTGATTAACCGTATTAAACAGCATCTTGAGTTGAATCGTAAAGTGGTGATATTTCACAATTATAACCACTCTCTACCTAGTCACCCATTTGCATTTGAAGTAAAGGAATTGCTCACCAAGCAGGATGAAAAAGACCGTTACACTTATAGCCTAGAAGAAGAAATACAGCGTTTCGAGCATGAATATAGTGAGCTGGTGAATCTCGATTTATCCGACTTGGTAAATCCGAGAGACACCATCCGCAAAGCATTTCCGAATATGCAGGAGTTTAACGGTACAGTTTCGAAGAAGAAGCGCAGCGACTATGTGGAAGCCTTCAATAATCCTCATTCCAATATGGATATATTGATGGTGCAAACCAAAGCAGGGAAAGAGGGCATTTCACTACATGATAAAATCGGCAATAAACAGCGTGTGTTAATCACATTAGGTCTGCCGACAGCTCCCACCGATGCAATACAAATTGAAGGGCGTATTTATCGTATAGGTTTAGAAAGCAACGCTATCTATGAATATATCACGCTACAAACCCACTTTGAACGACACGCCTTTGCTGAGAAAATCGCTACCCGTTCACGAACTGCGGAAAATCTCGCAATGGGTGAAAAAGCCCGTAATCTCGAAATTGTGTTTAAGGAAGGTTATCAGAATGCAGATGATAGTAGACCCCATTTAACGCAAGGTACAGGTGGAAAAGAAGCCGATTATGCCTATGAGACCATTTCGGAGTTTGAGAAAGCGAAAACCTATTATTTCGGTACAGGCAAAAAGACCTCAAGGAACAAATCACGGGAAGGCAACGACTACTTTGCAACACCAGAACCACTAGGGCTAAAAATGGTTGAA
Source organism: Seonamhaeicola marinus (assembly GCF_008085455.1). Taxonomy (NCBI): domain Bacteria; kingdom Pseudomonadati; phylum Bacteroidota; class Flavobacteriia; order Flavobacteriales; family Flavobacteriaceae; genus Seonamhaeicola; species Seonamhaeicola marinus. The sequence continues at coordinate 1,293,586 of NZ_VSDQ01000679.1, forward strand.
TGGCTCAATCTGGAAGCGGGTCAAAAAGCCTTAGAACCGAGTGCCGGACATGGAGCAATTGCACGATTCTTTCCAGAAAATACCGACAACCATTTCATTGAACCGAGTTACACCCTTTCATCCAAGCTTGCTATCAATGTCAAAGGTGATGTGAAAGTACAGAATTTTGAAGAGTTAAGCATTTGGAATAAGTATGACGGCATCGCCATGAATCCACCTTTTGGAGCAAGTGGCAAACTAGCAATGGAACATATCGAAAAAGCGGTTTCGCATTTGTCCTATAGCCCCGAATCAAAAGTGATTGCGATTTTGCCAAATGGTGCAGCCATGCAAAAACGACTTGATAAATACCTAAGCGATTCAGAAACCAGAGTGCATATCGCACATGAAATACTTTTACCGTCTGTCGTATTTGAGAGAGCAGGGACTCAAGTCTTTACAAAAATCATTGTGCTGGAAAATAACCACTCCATGAATGCAAGCAATGTGATTGACCTTACAGGCATTAATGACATCAATGAGTTTTTCGATGAGATAGAGCATTTATCAATTAGCTAATACTATCATAACAAGTAATGAAGTGAGGGGGCTTTGCTCCTTCATTTCATTGCCTTCAGGAACGTTTTCTAGATATAGAAAGAGTTATTTATTTGATGCTAAGGGGTGACTTCCCCTAGCGCACTTCAAGAAAAATAGACAAGACCGTGTTCTCGGTCTAAAGCCCTGCGAGCCGCACCATCTTATCAATTTTTCTTTCCGTTTGCCTCCCCCGTTTTCAGCCAAAGGGCAAGATTGCACGCACGTGCAATCGTACTTTAACTTAACAAACGGAGAAACTATAATGACTACGAATAACATTAATAAGAAACCAAGCTTTCATGCATTTTATGTACAAGGAGAAAAAGAGGAAACCACTTGGACAAAGGTAGGTGTAGCATGGAATCATAAAGACGAAAAAGGGTTTAATCTTGTGTTAGATGTATTGCCAATCAATTTTGACGGTGAGATCGTGTTACGTGAACCGAAAGACTAATTGCATTATTTATCGAGGAGAGGGGACAGCCTCTCTTCTTAACAACTGAAATATAAGGAAAACATAATATGACTATTACTAAAACAAAACATGATGACGTGGCATTTAGACAAGAAAACCCTGCACTTGCTGAAATTGATTATTTGTTATTTGAAGACTCAGTACGTAATGGATTTGATGCTTATGCAACCAATATGAAAGATAATTTTCTAGAGTTATTTGTGCTTTCCAATGGCTCATTTTACCTATCATTGAAACAAGTTGAGCCTATCAAATTGGTAAATAAAATGAATTATTTTGATGGAGAAATGAGTGCCGATGCTGCAAGTATCTGTATTTGCATTTTAGTGCTGTATCAAATGATAGACCTCATGCCAGATAGTGAACAAAAGCTAACTCTCAGACGTAAATATACAGGGCTTTGGAATTATGTAGATGAACATGAGGAAGTCCAACAAATGCGACGCTTTTTAGATTAACAAACTAATGAGGTGAGGGGGCGTTGCTCCTTTGCTTCATGGTGAGCTGATAAAAATTTCGGTGAAAGCTGATTAGCTTTCACCTTTTTGGCACTAGCCCGTTTCGTCATAGCCTTGTTGAAAGCCTTTGCTTTCAAACTCAGAAATATCGTTGAGTAGTTCAGTATCTTTGTATTTCACTTCGATACTATTAACGATAGCAACGTCCGCATTGATTACTTCATCATTGGCAACTGGCTTTCCGATATATTCTTGAATGGATGTTACCATTGAATCATTAAGTTCTAAGAATAATTTGTCCAGATGCTCACCATAAATAGAGACGGTAGCATTGGTGAAAAATAATAGGATGCCAATATTACGGTCATAATGTTTGCTGTAGAGATTGAGGTAATCAAAACTTTTTATAATGGTGGTATCTTGATATTCTAGCAGTATAGATGTTGCTTTATCATTTGTTCTTGTGGTTTTGTAACAGCATTGAGAGGTAGGCTGCGAAGTAAAATTACGTTCCTTCGCACCTACTTTATCACTCAAAAATGTTACTTTATCTATCACTGCATTCATATTTAATATCCACTACCTTGACGGCTCTATACCTCTATCGTTTCTACTCATGTGCTGCAAATACGCTTGTGTTCTACGATATTGGTCAATGACCTCCTGTAGCTTATCTGACCAAAATTTATGCCGTTCTTTAAAAATTTCGGTGGCAGATTTCCGTTCATTGGATTTTTTGACCTGTTCCAATAGCTCTTTTTTATCACTGGTATAAACCGATACGCCATATCTGCTTCGACTGACCGACACATAAAATTGTTCCATATTGGATGCTTTACCTTTTGTATCATCAGACATATCAATAATCCCCTGGTCATAAGTTAATCCTTGGGAACTATGTGAGGTGATAGCAATTCCGTGGTCAATATTGCCAAATTCTTTGCTGAGTATGCGACCACCTTCTAATTTAAAATCTCCGTCAGGAGTATAGCCTGTAATGGTATAACGGCTATTGTTGTTAAATCGGGTTTTCTTGCCATCTACAATGCTTGTGCCTCCTTTGGTGATACGGATAATATCATTTTTGGCAAAACCTTCTTCTTTATGTTCATAAAGGTTGAAGCGTTTTGCATGTTGTATGTCGAGCTTTTTGACTGTCCCGTCTTTATTGGTAACAAGTACCTCATCATCGATCACATGTGAAACGGTCAAACGCTCGCCTTTGGTAAAGCCGTGCATATTCTGGTTTACCTCGATATTTTGACCTGCTTCATAATTGCGTACATCTTTCTTTTCTGCATCGGACAGGTGCATCACTTTATGAATCTGGTATATGCGTTCCTCTTCACTGATCTGACCTGACTCTTTGAGTAATTTTCTAACCTCAGCCGTCACCTTGTCTTTTGCTTTATGAGTAGGTGAAACAACTATGGTGGACTGACTTGTATTGATTGAATCGATATACTCCTTCGCTAAAGACTTATGTAAGTTGTCAGCAGGAACTTTTTTTATGGAATTACCTTTCTCTAAATACTTCATGCCTTGTTCGGCATTACCGCGACTTAAAGCATCTACCGCTTTTTTATGATCTTCAGTTTGTTGACGGATATTTTCATCGAGAAGAATAGGGCGAACACCTGCATATTTATTGAGTACCCTGAACGCATCGCCACGGGGTACAGAATTATGTTGTTTTTCATCACCCACCGCAATGATACGCATGTTATTTTCATCTACGATTTTCATGAGTTTATTAAAATTCTCAAAACCGACCATACCTGCTTCATCGAGCATCATTACTTGCCCTTTGAATTGCTCCTGAAGCTTTGGACTATGCAGAAACATATCAACTGTATGCGCATGGGTTAAACCGTCTTCTTTGAGATTATCCTTAGCGGAATTGGTAGGTGCTAAAGCAACCACTTCTTGCTTGCGCTCTATCACATCGGCAACCGCTTTTAAGACAGTGGTTTTTCCTGTGCCAGCTTTTCCACGTAAGGGCGTATATAAATCGGTAGATTTTAATATCCGCTTTACGGCACTGCGTTGCTTCTTATTGAAGAAATCAGGGATATTAAAATCCTGTTTGGCAAATGCTGCAAATTTCCAGCGACCATCACGGACTATTTGCTTGCTAGTTTCTTCCTCTTCCCAAATAGATTTAACGGTAACAATTCTGCGCCCCTTATGCACATCAATCAGCACATCATGATTGTTATATTCAGCACGTAATGAGTCTACGCTTACTGAACCAACACCGTACCGCATTGCAGTAGCTAGCAATCGTTTTTCATCGACTTTGGAATCATTTTGCAAATGATGTTCCAGTGCATGAGCTAGTGCTTTGCCTGATGGTATATGCGGTGTACCGCTATCATCATTGCGGATATTATCAATGACCTTGCGTGTATCGTCTGGCAGAATATGATTCCAATAGGCGATTTGTTGTTCTTTAGGTAAGGCAGTCTTTTTTCCATCCCGAATCTTTGCACCTAATCCACCTTTTATCTTTGGGTCGGTGATATTATTCGCTTTAGCGAAATCTTCAATCTGTTTGGTGCGCAAAGAAAATCGTTCGATGGCTTCCCTTGAAATGCCTGTTATGTGATAGCCTTTTTCGGTTCGAGTTATGGGAAAACCTTTGTCTATCAACTGTTTTGCAAGTTCATTATGGAAAACCTGCTGTAAATAAGGTCTGTTATCCATGATTTTTCTAAGGTCGGCAGAACGGTAAGGGGTTCCTTTGCCATTCCAATGTGCACCTTTCGGTATCTCTGTAATATTCTTAATCAGATTATGTACATGATCTTGTGGTGTCACAAAGCCATTAACAGGGCGAGTAGTTGATTGCAGATAGCTAGAGATTAGCATATTGCCTGTATAGATGTTTTTAGTGGCTAAACCTTTATGTGTTCTTACCTGTACCAGTTTCTCCATTTCTTTAAGCATTACATCATTGGCTGCAATAACAGAATCGGTAATATCTTTCTTTACTTCAGGGTCTTTGGTTAAAGCCCTCAATATGGAAAGATCTTTACCTAGACTCACCGTTAAATCTTGTGAGGATCGCATGTTTTTATGTTCACGGGGTTTTAGCTTTTCACCTGTTTGTGGATGACGATTTTTTACGACAGCAAATAAATCATCTCTCTCTACTTCACCAGAAAGCCCAAGCTTGTCAGCCAGCTTACCACTCCAATAACTCAATACGGTATCATCCAGATAATAATCTGCATTTGCCAAGTCCTTGGTGTAGTAATCAATGGTCGCTTGCGCGGTCATTCCTTTTTTGCCTGTTGTGAGCATAACCCTCTTTTTTTACCCCTGTTGCCCGATAAAGAACGCTTCGCTTTAGAAGGTGTCTCCGACGGACAGACATCTCCCCTAAGCGTGGCTTAGGGATGTAGAAGTGTTATACAAATCGCGTGCCAGTTGTATATTATGTAAATAAGCAACAGGCTCTTATTGAGGGTAATAAAAGGGGCGCAAGGGATTGAAATAACTCAGGCTTTCCACTTGAAAATTATGTGAAATTTTTAGAAGGCATCTAAATAGAGGGCAGTTAAAAATGTGTATATTTGTATGTGAATTGTTAATCTAAAAAAACATACAGTATGTATTTTACCTCTCAACCTACACGACGTATTTCGTTATTCATTTTCATCTTATTTCTATGCAGCAGTTTTCATTCTCGTTTCTCCGCACAAGGAGATGTAGAAGCATCGATTTGGGATGAGTTATTGGCATTGGATGAGGAACGGACAAAGCTCATATTTTCCATGAATGAAGACTGTACTTCCTGTTTTGAAATGTTCACCTATCTGGACTACCTCAATCTCCATAAAAGGGATGATGTCGATATTTTTGTCCTTATTAGCAAGCCTAAATCCAGCACAGCTATTGTTGAAACCATGAAGTCCGAGTTTAATACCTACGGATATGCTTTCCCTTATTATTTTATAGATGATGGAGATTATGAACGAGAAGAGTTTAATGCAAACCCTCGTACCTATATCGTTAATCATAAGAAGGTTGCTTCGGATGCGTATTATAAAATCTCAGACGAAAATAAGACAGCCATTCTGGATTTGGTGACAGAGGAAGCAAAAAAGTCTATTGCCGAAGTGGATAAGTTTTATACCACAGAATGGCGGACTATTAAGCCGAAAGGAGTTGATGGTGATAAAACCTATTATTTAGTCCATGAAAAAAAATGGAGCATGGGAGCTAGAGAGAGAACCAACAGCATAGGTATGAATGTTAACAAAGGCGATGTTCTTTGGGTTGAATCTGAGGGAGGAATATATTTAGATGTAGGTGTTGGCTATGCCTTTTCTGATCCTCAAGGACTTTCAGATGAGGCTTATGCTGAGTTCAAACCTGTCAAGGATCACAATTATGGAACTTTGTTAGTTCTCATATTAGATTCCTTTACAAGAAAGCCTGTGCAAGCAATGGCTTGTATAGATAAGGGAATTAAGATAACTGTGGAACAAAGTGGTTATATTATGCTGCGCACTAATCAGAATGATTCTTTAAAGAACAGAGGAGGAGAGTTCAAAGGAATCATTAAGAGGTTTGTACTTAACAATAACTAGCTGATTTTATGGATTAATTGTTAGAACAATACAGTTTAAGGATTGTTTTAAAATTTTATTTTTTTATTCAAATTTTTTTACTTCATTTGTATTAGAAAGTTTTTATCATAGGAACTTTTTAGCTGAACAAAGTGAAAACTGTTTTTACGTTCGGGCTTTTGAAAATTAGGAAGTCAAATTCAAAAGCAGCTTATGGTGTAAGCATCCGAAATTTAAAGCTAACTTCCGTTGCACTACTTTACATAAACCAATTCTTATTTGGTTTTGTTCCTACAACTATAAATCAAATCCGTATTTGATAGAAATTCTTTTTTGAAATTTTTTATTTGATGAGCTTGTCGATTCAACAGGCTTCTTACACCTTATTTTTTAAAAATAGAATTTTATTATAATGAATACAAAATACATTGATTTAATCAATCAAACTTTTGATTTTCCACAGTCAGAGTTTGCTTTGGAAAACAACAAACTGTTTTTCCACGATATCGACTTAAATAAATTAGTTGAAGTTTATGGAGCACCATTAAAATTCACCTATTTACCACAAATATCTAATAACATAAATAGAGCGAAAAAGTGGTTTGAAAAGGCATTTTTAAAACATAATTATAAAGGATACTACAATTATTGTTATTGTACCAAAAGTTCCCATTTCAAACATATTTTGGATGAAGCTCTTAAAAATGATATTCATATAGAAACATCATCAACTTTTGACATAGATATTGTTGAAAACCTTAAGAAGACAGGTAAAATAAACAATGAAACCTATATCATTTGTAATGGCTTTAAAAGAGAGCAATATATAACCAATATTGCCAGATTAATTAATAACGGTCACCAAAACTGCATTCCCGTAATAGATAATTATGAAGAGATAAATCTCCTATCAAATGAGATAAATGGCAATTTTGATATTGGTATTAGGATAGCTTCAGAAGAAGAACCAAAATTCGAGTTTTACACTTCTCGTTTAGGCATTGGCTACAAGAACATTGTACCGTTTTATAACAGACAGATAAAAGACAATCCCCAAGTTAAGCTTAAAATGCTTCATTTCTTTATCAATACAGGGATTAGAGACAATGCCTATTATTGGAATGAGCTTTTAAAATGTTTAAAAGTATATACAAGTTTAAAAAAGGTTTGCCCTTCACTGGATAGTTTAAACATTGGCGGCGGATTCCCAATAAAAAGCTCATTGGCTTTTGATTTTGATTATGAATATATGGTCGATGAAATCGTAAATCAAATCAAGCAAGCTTGTGAAGAAGAAGGCGTGGATGTTCCAAATATATTCACTGAATTTGGAAGCTTTACTGTAGGTGAAAGTGGCGGAGCTATTTACGAAGTATTGTATCAAAAACAACAAAACGACAGAGAAAAGTGGAACATGATAAATTCTTCGTTCATTACCACACTTCCTGATACATGGGCTATAAATAAACGCTTTGTAATGCTGCCCATAAACAGATGGAATAGTTCTTATGAGCGTGTGTTATTAGGTGGTTTAACCTGTGATAGCGACGACTACTATAATAGTGAACAACATATCAATGCCATTTACTTACCAAAGTATGATAAAGACAAACCGCTATATGTTGGCTTTTTTAATACAGGGGCTTATCAGGAAACTATCGGAGGTTTTGGAGGTTTACAACATTGCTTAATACCTAACCCAAAACATATTTTAATAGATAAAGATGAGCAAGGAAATATCATTACCACACTTTTTAAAGAACAACAAAAAAGTGAAGATTTACTAGAAATCTTGGGTTACAAGAAAGAACCATTGGTAGAAGAAAATATTGAAATTTTAGAAACAGAAAACAATTTGCAATTAGCAGATAAATAAAATGAATACAAAAACATATGCTGGCATACCAGAGAAGTATGCAAAATTAGAACAAGCTAAGATTGTTTTAATTCCAGTTCCTTATGATGGAACAAGCACTTGGCAAAAAGGAGCAGATAAAGGCCCTGAAGCATTTTTAGAAGCTTCAGAGAACATGGAGCTTTATGATATAGAAACTAATTCTGAAGTCTATAAACAAGGGGTTTATTTAGCTGATGCTGTAACTGAAAGTACTTCACCTGAAGCGATGGTTGAGGCGGTTCATCAAGTTGTTAAAGGCTATATAAAGAAAAACAAGTTTGTAACTATTTTTGGTGGGGAACATTCTATATCCATAGGTACTATAAGGGCTTTTAATGAGGCGTTTAATAACCTAACAGTATTGCATATTGATGCACATGCAGATTTAAGACAATCTTACGAAGGCAGTTCCTGTAATCACGCTTGTGCGGTGTATGAAGGAAGTCAAGAAACCAATTTAATTCAGGTTGGAATTCGTTCAATGGATGTCAAAGAAAAATCTGTAATGGATTTTGATAAAACCTATTTCGCTCATGATATGGCTATTGATGATTCTTGGATAGAATCGGCAATAGACCAAATGACGGATAACGTGTTTATAACCTTTGATTTAGATGCTTTAGACCCATCAATATTACCTAGTACTGGTACACCAGAACCAGGTGGCTTATTGTGGTATGAAACTCTTGATTTTTTAAAGCAAGTATTTGAGGAAAAAAATGTTGTTGGTTTTGATATCGTAGAACTATGTCCCAATGAAAATGAAAAGTCATCAGACTTCCTAGCGGCTAAATTGTATTACAAGATGTTAAGTTATAAGTTTCAAAATGATGAAAATGAATATGAAGAAACTTATAAAGAAAAAGAGTTTAATCAACCTAATAAGGTTACAAAAAACTATGATGATGAATATGAATACTAAAGGAGCTATTACCAATTTTATAGAAGAGTACTTTTTGCATTTTAATGCTGCTTCGTTAGTGGATGCAGCCAAAGCATATGAACAGCAGTTAAACAATGGTTCTAAAATGCTGGTATCTTTAGCTGGAGCAATGAGTACTGCGGAATTGGGAAAAATCTTTGCAGAAATGATACGTCAAGATAAAGTACATATTATTTCCTGCACAGGCGCTAATCTTGAAGAGGATATCATGAATTTAGTGGCACATTCTCATTACAAAAGAATACCAGACTATCGTGATTTAACACCAGAAGACGAATGGGATTTACTTGAGAAAGGTCTAAACCGTGTTACGGACACGTGTATTCCAGAAGAAGAAGCTTTCAGACGATTACAAGTTCACATTTATGCACTATGGAAGGAAGCTAATGATAAAGGAGAACGTTACTTACCACATGAATTTATGTATAAGTTACTCCTATCTGGTGTATTAGAATCTTATTACGAAATAGATTTAAAAGACTCATGGATGTATGCCGCAGCAGAAAAGAACTTACCAATTGTTTGTCCAGGATGGGAAGACAGTACTATGGGCAATATATTTGCCAGTTATGTTTTAAAAGGAGAACTGAAGTCAAGCACTGTGAAATCTGGAATTGAATACATGACGTTTTTAGCAGATTGGTACACCAAAAATTCAAAAAAAGGTATAGGCTTTTTTCAAATTGGTGGTGGTATAGCGGGAGATTTCCCTATATGCGTAGTACCTATGCTATATCAGGATATGGAACGCAAAGACACGCCGTTTTGGAGTTATTTTTGTCAAATAAGTGACTCTACAACCAGTTATGGTTCATATTCTGGTGCTGTGCCTAATGAAAAGATAACTTGGGGAAAGCTAGATATAGATACTCCGAAATTCATTATAGAGAGTGACGCAACCATTGTTGCTCCATTAATTTTTGCCTACTTGTTAGACATGTAAACCCTAAAAAAATGATACGCAAAATTGTAGATTACCAAAAATTGAACGAAGATATTTTAACGCTTCTAATAAATAAATTTCCAGATGGTTATGACGATGATGATATAATCGTATATAAAAATTTAAAAAATGAAATTGTAGAAGCTGTTGAAGTAAAAACCGAAGATACTATTTATTTGGTGAAGGTAGGGAAACGTTTAATTCAAGCTATGGAAAATTTTGATTCAGATGATGACAATGATGGTATAGATGATGGTTTAGATACTAGTGCCATAGAAGAGGATTAGAATAGGTTATAATAATAATTAAATATCAATACTAGGAGAGAAAAAAATATTTCGTTTCACGTGTAAATCAATTAAGAATTGTTTTACTAAAAGTACAGACTTGTGGTGAGTAAAATCTGCAAAAAATTAATTGAAAACTATTTAAATACATTAAAAATGAAAAACAATAAAATATTAGTAGTAGCTTTAACTTTAGGATTATTCGTGTCACTAAACACTTTTGCTCAGCAAGGAAATCCAACACCAGAAAAGATGTTTAAAAGATTAGATACTAATAAAGATGGATATCTTACTATGAAAGAGTTGGAGGGAAAAGGAATTTCTAAACAATTTAAAAAAATAGACACAGACGAAGATGAGCAAATTAGCTTAGATGAGTTTAAAGCATTCAAAGCTAAACAGGCCGAAAAGGCTAAGAAAAAAAAGAATAAAGAATAGTTCAAAAAATTTAAATATAAGAGCTATCTAATAAGGATAGCTCTTATAGATTTAACAGCAGTCTACTAAACATGAAAATAATGAAGGTTAAAAATACCATTAGTAAATCTCGTCTTCTGGCCTTTAAAACAGATAAACTTTTGGTTCTAGAAAAAATTGGTGATAAAAAGAAATACTCGCTTGCAGGAGGTATAAAGAAAAAGAAGGAGAGCGATTTAGATTCTCTGATAAGAGAAACTTCCGAAGAGATTAATGTACATCTAAACAAAGAAGATTTAACCTATTTTATTACTAGAAAGAGGGTTAACAAGGATAAAGTTGAAGTAAGCAAACACTATTTTGTTACCTCACTTAAGCTAGACGAAATAAAAATTTTAGAAGACCACAAATTCAAATCGGCATCATGGGTATACTGGTATGATGCACTTGACTATTTGGACAAAGACGACCGCTTTGTTGTAGAGCTGTATTTTGGGCAGTTTAATAAAAAGGTAAATTAAATTTTAATACGATGAAATCACAATTTCATTTAGCACTTCCTTGTGAAAATATCAACGAAACAAAGAAGTTTTACTCAGAAATTTTAGGAATGCCTCTAGGAAGGCATACAGATAAATGGGTTGATGTAAATTTATACAATAATCAACTAACGTTTACTGAATCAGGTTCTTTTGACTTTAAATACAAAAACTACAAATTAGAGGATAATATTTTACCCTCGTTCCACTTTGGAGTTATTGTAAGTATAGAGGCTTGGGGAACATTATATAAAAAGCTTTTACAATCCAATCAGGAAGTAACAACCGAAGTAACCTTTATGGAGAACAAGGTTGGTGAACACCTTTCTTTTTTTATAACTGACCCCAATGGTTACATGATTGAATTCAAAAGTTTTAAAAGCAAAAAAGAGATTTTTGAAACCTAACAATGAAATCAACTAAAATAAATGCGATTGCCTTCAAGGTGTCCGAAAGCATACATATAAACTCTCTAAAAACCATTTTTAATCAACCTCCTATATATTCAGATAATGATGAGTTGTTTTATAATCTAGAGGACGAAAAATATTTTTATGTTTTTAAGTATGGTATTATCTGTTTTTTCAATTTTTCTTCAATAGAGATTGATGCATTAAAAAGAAAGATAACAACTGCTCTAAAAGGCACAACTATAAAAAACCCTGTTTCAGAAAGTATTGATGTTATATGTAACTCTAAAGAAACTAGTGTTGACTTTGATAGCATTAAATTACGAGACAAAAATCCAGAAAAAATTAGGCTCATCATGCTCAATTTATCCCAGTCTGTGGCTCTAGATTTTTACTATAACATTGCGGAACAGATATTGGAAGACACTAGAAGACATACCAATATTCTTGAGGAAAAAGGTAAACTAAATATAAGTGGTAAAAAATTAAAACGGTACATAGGCAAAGTCTTGAATATTAAAAATAAGATTTCTGAAAACCTCTATATTTTTGAATCACATGAAGTCGCAAATGATGATAAAGCGTTAGATTGGTTAAATCTGGAACTTAAGAAAAAATTCGATTTAATTGATAGACATCATATCATTCATCATCAAATAGATATTGTTAAAGAAAATCTCGATTTGTTCAAAGAAATCATGTTCCATAGAGAGAGTAGCAGATTAGAATTGATAATAATTATTTTAATTGTTATTGAGGTTATAGACTTATTTGTTTTGAAATTTATATAAGCATCATAATTTCAGTGATTTATAATACATTTGAGTATCAGATTTAGTATAGGGTTTAGAACACATTCCCCAAAAAAAGCTTAATTTTAATACTATAATGTTAAGTATTATGGAGAAGAATCCAAACACATTCTACATTAAATTAGCCCATCTTTTTTATGCAGTAGCAATGGCCGATAAAAAAATGGTGGTTGAAGAAAAACGCCAAATAGTTTCTTATGTAGAAAAGTATTGGTCGCATTCGTTTGATAAAGCTAAAGGCAAGGAAGTTATTTATGAAACCATGCGAGAATTGATTAAAAAACAAATGACCTCTGAAGAGGCATACGAGGTTTTTAAATCTTATTTTCTGAGTTTATCTGATGGCTTTTCAAACCACCTTTCCAAAAAAATAATGGAGGTTGCAGATGGTATTGCCACATCTTCTTTAAGAAAAAATAAGTCAGAACTAATATTGCTCACAAAGCTTAGACTACTATTATCCTAAACTTATATAAAATATAATTCACTATGAATGAATTGAAAAAAATATTGAACTATTCTGTTTCAGTAGGTGAAAGTGGTTCAATTTCAGTTAAGACCTTATTATTAGTAATTGTTGCTTTTTTTCTTACAACCTTAATACTTAGACTCGTTAAGAAAATTGTAACGAGAAAACTGCCGAAAGAGGATAAACCTAAATTCAGTACTGTTTTTTCATATTTAAAATACTTTTTGTTCTTAATTATTTTGTTGGTAATTCTTGGGAATAATGGTGTTAAACTTACAGGATTAATTACAAGTACTGCCGCCCTATTATTAGGGATTGGATTAGCGTTACAAACGTTTTTTCAAGACATAGTAGGCGGACTTTTAATTTTATTTGACCAGAGCTTACATGTTAACGATATTATTGAAATTGAAGGTAAAGTTGGAAGAGTTGTTAAAATAAGCTTGAGAACCACAAAGGCAGAAACTATTGAGAACAAAACCCTAATAATTCCAAATCATCTATACCTCTCAAATACTTTGTATAATTGGACACAGAATGGCATTATTACTAGAGAATCCATTAATATTGGAGTAGCTTATGGTAGTGACACACAATTAGTAAAAAAGGTTTTACTCGAAGCGGCATCTAATATACCAGCAATTTTATCAAACCCTGCTCCAACAGTTTATTTTGACAAGTTTGGTGATAGTTCTCTAGATTTTCGATTAATTATTAGCGTTAACGATAGTTTTCAAGCAGTTCAACCAAAGAGTGATTTGCACTTTGAAATAGATAGGTTATTTAAGCTAAATAACATTTCAATACCATTTCCACAAATGGATGTGCATTTTAAAAAATAATTATTCTCGATATATCTCAAACAACTATAATCAATTTTTCTAATGGAATGGTATACTTCATCTGAAGCCCTATTAGCACTACTCACCTTAACAATAATGGAAATTGTTTTAGGAATTGACAATATTGTATTCATATCTATTCAAACAGATAAATTACCCGAACATCAACAGAAGAAAGGCCGTCTTTTAGGTTTAGCGTTTGCCTTAGTAACAAGAATACTGCTACTGCTCTCCATAAACTGGGTATTAACACTCACTAAACCTTTATTTAATATATCAGATTGGTTTGGATTATCAGGTAATTGGGCTGAACGTTTATCTATTTCAGGTAGGGATTTGATTTTATTCTTAGGGGGCTTGTTCTTAATTTATAAAAGTATCGTAGAAATCTACAATATGTTAGAGGGAGAAAGTAAACTAAAAGTCGGTTCAAAGCTATCTTTCGTTCAAACCATTATTCAAATAGGGTTATTAGATATAGTTTTTGGTTTGGATTCTGTCATTACTGCTGTTGGTATGGCAACACATGTTGAAGTTATGATTATTGCAATAATAATTGCCATGATAGTTATGGTATTTTCAATTAACGGTATTAGTAACTTTGTAAATAAGCACCCTAGTGTAAAAGTTTTAGCACTTTCATTTCTGTTACTCATTGCCGTATCCCTTATTGCAGAAAGTATAGATGAACCCATAGCCAAAGGGTACATTTACTTTTCAATGGGTTTTTCAATGTTTGTTGTATCCTTAGTAATAAGACTAAAACCTCAAACCAATACTAATTAAAGTTTTAGTTTTGGAATTGAGGTTCTATTGATACTCTTTTTATTATTCTAATTTCTATAACTCTGGTAAGACCAAAAGTGGTATTTTACTGTGGAAACTAGATTTTTTAATAACATCTTCTTCAGTTAATTTATTGAAGAAATTGTATTTATGATTGATGAGCGTTAATAATTCACTCTTGCAATTTTCAACATGGTTTTGAATAGTTTCAGTTTCAGAACCTTCCCAATCAAGTTTATTAAAATCAAATTCAAAATCTTCCAAGAAACCTTGTAAGTCTGTTTTATTTTTTTTCTGAGTTTCACTTAAGAAATCTTCGGAGATTAATTGCACTACTTCAATTAACGCATTGTGCATTACAGCTATTTGTATTAAAGGCTTTAGTTCATCAGATCCAAAACCTCTTTTATAATTTGTAGAAAACACAATTTGATGTAGCCCATCAAATTTATAACCATTAGGTACAACAAGTATAGGACAACTATCTATATGATTAATCATTTTAAGAGTGTTACTACCTATAAAAATTTCTTTTAGCCCAGAAGCACCCTTAGTACCGGAAATAATCAACTCAATACCTTTATCATTTATCACCTTCTTCATGGCACTAGTTAAAGAATCAGCTATGGTTACAGCTTTGTAGTTGTGTTTCAAATCACTTGAGTCATTATATCTTTCGGCAAGATTTTTAAGGTCTTCAGAAATAGTATCATCCATTTTTCCCAACCAATCTTCATTGTAATCATCACTCATTAGTTTTGAAGGTGCACTAATGTAAACGCCTAATAGATAAAAATTAATAGGCGTGTTCTTAAAAAATGCTTCTGCATAGTTTAAGGCATTTATTGAATTTTCTGAAAAATCAATAGGTATTAAAACATTTTTCATTGCGATTAAAATTAAATATCATACTAACTAAGTTAGTGAAAAAAGTATTTTGTTTGATATAAATTATCACCTGAAAAAAAGAAAAATATTTTTTAAAAAAAGGTTTAAAAAAATACTTTGAATTGAAAAATAAACTATATTTACTATAGGCTTTGTTACTAGATTTTAAGTGACAAACAAAACATAATGAAACATGTTATTGGGTTCAGAGTTTTGAATTTATGGAAGTCAAATTCAAAATATTCTTATGGTTTAAGAAACTGGACTTTTAAGTTTACTTCCAGTCTTCACATAGTTTGTTCCTATATGGAATATCTATTGGTTTTATTTTTTTCTAATTTAATACGTCGCCCAAAATTATTGGTTGCAGTCAGGGTTTAGTATCATTTGTTTGGGTATTAGATACCTGACAAGTAATTACTGTTTCTCGCATTCTTAAAAACGAATGCCCTCTTTTATTATTCAATTATTAAAATTTTAAATTATGAAAGCACTATATCTAATTGTGTTATTCTTTGGCATAGTCTCAAATAATAACGCTGACCAAAACACTGAAACCGTAAAAGCAATTTTTGATTTTCACGATGATGGAACGTTTTATTTTATCGACTCAGCTGACGAAAATGAAACTTACACATTTTTAAAAGCAGATGAAAATGCCTTTAAAACGTATGATTTAACAGACTCAAAATATGAAGGTAAAGTATTTAATATTACCTATAGAGTTGAAACTGAAAAGGACGATTTTGATGAAGACTATGACGTTTGGATTATTATTAAATTAGACATGGTTAAGTAAGGTTAAGGGGTAGATTTTATCTACCCTTTGACTTTTAAAAATTAAAAAATGCAAACACCATTAGTTATGTTATTACTCTTTGCTACGTTAGTAAAAAGCCCAATAAATACAACCGTTGAAGCCTCTTTTGATTATATTGACGAAGATGGAACTTTATATTTCACAGAAAATAATGAAAAGCAGGAACCCTATGAGTTTGAAAGAATAGATGATAAGGTTCTTAAGGTTTTTAACTTGAGGGATAAAAAATTTGTTGGAAAAGTATTCAATGTAACCTACAGGATTGAAACTGAAAAAGACGAACTAGGTCAAGAATATTATGTCTGGGTAATTGTTCAACTAGAATTGGTTGAATAATTTAAAAAAGGATAGATTTTACTCTATCCTTTTGTTTTATATAGCTATAGCCATTTTTTTCGTTTAAAATAATAGAGCATTCCAACAAAAATAAAAATCATAAAGCCCCATAACATAAAGTAAGCATACTTATATTTTAACTCTGGGATATTTTCAAAATTCATTCCATAAATTCCAGCTATAAATGTCAAGGGAATGAAAATGGTTGCAATAATGGTGAGCACTTTCATTATTTCGTTCATTTTATTGCTCAATGTAGTTTGGTGTATATCCATTAATCCCCAAATCATTTCACGATAGATATCTACATTTTCAGATACTTGTATGACATGGTCATGCAAATCGGACAGGTAAAGATTTGTCTTTTCCTTTACAAGACTACCGTCCATTTTATTCAAACTACTCACAACTTCTCGCAAAGGGTATACTGCTTTTCTAATTCTAAGAATTTCTCGTTTTAAGTTTTGTATTTCAAAGACTAAATCATCATTCTTTTTAGAGGCATTGAATATATCATCCTCTAAGGTTTCAATTTTGGAACTTAAATCATCCGTCATAATGAAGTAGTTATCCACTATAATATCTATTAACGCATATAAGAGATAATCCGCTCCCATTTTTCTAACTAAACCTCTGGAAGTCCTTAACCTTTCCCTTATAGGGTTAAACACATCACCTTCGGCCTCTTGAAAAGTAAGCATATAATTCTTGCCTAAAACAAAACTTACATGTTCAATAACAAGTTTATTGTTTTTATCAAAATGGAGCATTTTCAAAACACATAAAGCATAATTGTCATACTCATCTATTTTTGGTCTTTGCAACGTATTAACAATATCTTCAATTAGTAGTGGGTGAAATTCAAATTGAGCTCCTAACCCCTTAATGGCTTCAATATTGCTAAGTCCATTTATGTTTATCCATGTAGTGCAATCATCGTTTAGGAGATTTGAAATTTCTTTTATGTTATTAGCTTTAGTTTCCGAAAATGAATCGATGCTATAATTGAATATCTCCAATTCTAGAGTTCCATTTTCTTTTGTTCCCTGATAAACAGGTGTGCCAGGAATCAAACCTATATTTTTTCTTTTAGACTTTTTCATGCTATACTAAGATAAAAGCTCCATTCCTTTATTTATTATTATAGAGTTTGGAATTGCAACTGTTTTATCATCTTCAGTTTTTAAAAGAGTATAAAATCCTGTAATATCCAATACCTTGCCAGTAACATTTATTTCGCTGTCCAAAATCTTTATTTTACTACCAATTCTTAGTGGGTGAAAAAAGAAAAGAATAACACTTGCCGATAGGTTAGAAAGAATTGACCATTGGGCAAAAAAACCAATGCCTATTACTGCTAGAACCGAAGAGGCAAAAACAACAAATTGTTTGGTATCAATCCCAAATAGCAAAAGAATAATGAGCAAAGCTAAAAAGTAATAAAACAAATACGCCAACCAAATAATAATTTTTCTTCTATTCGGCTCTATAGATTTTATTAATGAAAACTTAATAATTGCTTTCTTGGTAAAAATTGCAATCACAAATACAGTTATTAGTAATATTGCTAAATAAACTGCCTTAAATTTCAGCTCCATGGTTTAGTAATTAACTATAACCAATTTACGAAATAGTTGCTTTGCTCTAACATTTAAGATTGAGTTTTAAGAATAAAGTGACTTTGGTAACAGTAAGCCTTGACTAGTATCGAAAAAAAGTTTCCAAGGGGTAAATTAATAATCATTTCCCATAAGATACATTATGCAATTTACAGATTGAAATACCCTTATCCGCCATCATAGTGAATTTCCTCATCGATTGGAATATCATGAAAACCGCAAATTTCATCAAGTCTTTTGAGGCTTTCCGTGTATGATATGGCTTTAAAATAATCTGGATGACTCTTGCGTATATTCTCATTGCATTTTCTGGATTTTTCTATCTCTCCTCCAATGTCATATAAAAATTTTCTCCACCAACCGTAATAAAAATATCGATAGGATTTAAAAAGCTGTTTGTTATCATGATAATTACTCAACATTAGGTAAAACTCCAGTATTTCAAAAACCGAATTTATATCCTTGTTGAGTTTCTTGTTTTTTGTTTCTTCTCTTTCTCCGTACTTGTAATCAATAAGTTTCTTTTTATATCCAGGTTCATTTTCCCATTTTTGTTTAACCTCCCATGCTCTATAACGCAGTGCTTCATTTTTTTCACTGCGGAAAAGACTGAATAATTCCTGTGTACCGCTGTTTAACTCCCGTAAGATACTTTTTCTTGTATATACTATTGTTAGAATGATAGATAAAAAACCAACTATTGAAATAGCTGGAGTCAAAATATTCAAAAATTCAGCTACCTTTTCATCTGTAGTCTTTTCTGGTTGAAAAATATGGTAATCGAATAAAAAGTAAAGCAATAGGTGCGTTAAAACTATTGTCAACAATCCGATTGATGAGATCAATAGAAATGGTACGAATAACGTTTTTAGATAATCTTTAAATTCTTTCACAGATGTTTCTGCTTTATAGTTTTATCAAATCTTTATTGTTTGGAAAGTCTTCCAACATACATCTTTTCAGAGACTCAAAGGTGATTGCTCCACCACCATTTAATTTGAGTAGTCGTGTAGCCTCTATCCACTGCCCCTTTCCTGTTGTACCATTAGGGATTAATGATAAGTCACCATCAGCTCTTAACCAAATTCCTTTATCCTCTATACCTCTTGGATAAAGCTTACAAAGAATTTCAAACCACTTGTCTTTCTCTTTTTGTTCTTCTGTTTGTTGTGGGCTATTCAATTCTAGTTGGCTAATCATACCAAATAGAAAGGCAGATACGTTTTTAGAGGCATAAGGTTGTGACCCGATGCCATCCATCTCTCCTTTGTCGTTAACCAAATCTGAAATGCCACGAAGTAGTAAACTTTTTACAGATGGTCGTGTTTGACAAACTCTTAAAAAACCAAGACCTTCCATTTCTATTGCTAATGCATGGCTAGCATTTTGGAGTATATGCTTGTGTAGGTCTGATTGATATGATGCATCTACTTTCTCACCTGAAGCTATTGTGCCAGTGAAAGTCTTTATTTCTGGAGCAAATTTAGTTTCTGTTAATTCTTTTTTCTTTTCAATCCAGCTATTAGAGTTTGCGTAACTGGCTGCAAATCTTTCTAGTCCGTAAGATGATGCACCAAATTGCGGTCTAGGTTTGAAATTGGAATCTTCCGCCTTACCTCTTTCATACCCAATAACATCTGTTCCAATAACAATATCTCCTACAGATACATCTTTTAAACCTCCAGCAACTCCTACATAAAACACATATTCAGGTTTATAATATTCTAAAACTCTTTCTGTTTCTAAGGCAGCATTCACATTGGTTTGATCTGTCCTTGCTACAATAATATCTAGATCCATATTATTCTTAGAAAACGTGCCTTTAACGTAATCTGTTCCTGTTTCCGGATGATTTTCTATGGTTTGATTTTTGAGATGCAATAAAACAGCTTCACGTTCTACTTCAAGTGCAGTGAGTATTACTATTGGGTATTTCATAAGGTTTGTCTTAATTTCTTTAATATTTCATCATGTGGAAATTCTTCTAGCATCTTGTCTATTAGCACTGATGCTTGTGGGGTTCCTCCATTTCTTATTATTGTAATAGCGTGATTCCACACTTCTTTACCAGTCGTTTTTTGGGGTAAGTCACTATCATGTCCACCAGCATTACTCCATATTCCATTTTGATCAGCACCTTTAGGATACAATTTTATTGCTTGATTTGTGAAAATCTCCCACCATTCATCGTTGCTTATGCTATTGGTTAATATTCCAGATAGAGTTAATCCTAACCGTTGGAATGAGCTTAGCAATTCAGCACACTGTTGAAGTGTAAGTTTTAAATCATGCCTCCATGCGATATTATTATATATATAAGAAGCTATTGGTTTCCAGTGATGTAGTTTAACAATTTCTCCTAACGTGATAGCCTCTAACTGGTTGAACCTATTATTGTCAATAAATGAAGTGACAGGTTTCTTATCAACATGCGGCAACATTCTAAGGGTTTTCAATGAAACCTCAATTGAGGAAGCTCGTAAAAACTGTAAAATTATTTGGTCTTTTTGGATCTCTTCCTTAAGAGGAGGTTCTAATTCGTCAAAAGAGATTTTTCCGTTAGATAATAAGGCAAGGCAAGATAGAGCTGTTCTAGTTAGGAAGTTTGATTTAGTTTGTCCTCTTAAGATAGACCAAATTTCATTTCTTCTAGGGTAACCAGTCAGATCATTGTTGGTTGATGTGCTTATTTTTAGTAAGAGGTCATTATCGAAAACTTCTTCCTCAATGACTATATTTAGTATTTTGTGTAATGTTTTAGTTGGATTAGAAAAACCGTCCCAAATCTCATTTCCTTGATCGATACATTCACTCCATAACTGAAGCCATCTTGAATCATCTAGGACTATATTTGTTGCCAGTATTTTAGGTTTCTTACTACAGATTTCCGCCGATATTGTAAGTAATCGATCATCTTCAAAATTGATAGATTCGATTACAAATTTTTCAGCAGTAGAGTTAGAAGCCATTGCTCTAAGAGCATCAAAATCAATAGGGTTATTATCGATATTTAATTGTTTTGATAGAGCTTCATTAATGGAATGATTTTTTACGACTAATACACCATGCAGAACAATCCATTTACTATTATATGCAAATTCTAGAACCTTTTTCTCGGTCGTTTTTTTTAGTTTGGGAAGAGATGTGACAAGGTCTTTTTCCGCATTAGAGGGTAGAAGTAAACCTAGTTCATCCATCATGTCTGGCTCATTTATAACCCAATCCCAAAACGGTTTAGCAAACGCTTTTTTCCAAGATTTTAAACTTGAGGAAATTTGTTTTTTTATTGGAATGCTCCACCAAGTATGTTTTGTTTCCTTGAAAGCTTTATTTATTAGTAAAGGGGTATCTTTATTGTTGTTCTCATCAAAAAGGATTTTCTCTAAACATGTATTTAAAGAGTCTGAGATCTTTTTTTCAGCATTTTTAAACCCTGACCAATTTGGGTTTGTAAGCATGCTAATTTCTGCAATACTAGCATCATCGATTTTGCCTATAACTGCATTCAGAAGTTTGTTTTTAAACGGTAAAGATGATTGAGTATTACGAGTGTATTTAGAGACCAAATCTGCAAAGATGATTAGTTGCTTTAAGCTACTAGTGGTATCTATGCCCTCATATGTTCCTATCAACTTCTCAAACTGTAGTATATCGTCAATATCTTTTGGAGTAATTGAAAAATCTGTGAGCAATCGTAATAAGCTTTGGCATTTATCTTGATTACCAGCAAGATAATAGGCAGTTTGTTTTTTTAAATTACCAGAGCTATTGAGGTCAACAATCTTAAATTCTGTATTCGTCCAATTTGATTTGATAGAATCTGGAGTGTAGACAAGGTTAAGAAGGTTTCTGTCTATCTTATTAGGGTCAAAAACAACTCCAATTTTAAGACTTTTTTTAACGTCTATGGGTATAGTATTCCAAATTTGACTTACCCAATTCATATAGTTATCTTCACCAATCCAAACTACAGTATTTTGGTTTTCATGATGATTTACTAAACCGTTTATCGCAAAAGATATGCGTTTATCTTCAGCAATAGTAAGTTTATCTTTTGGTTTGTTTTTGTAGTGTATTACTTGAGGTTTGAAAGATTTATCAATGGAATCAACATGAAAAGCCAAAAGCTTAGTTATGTCCTTAATCTCTAATAGATCTTTTTCTTCCAAGATAATGGCATGAGAAAAAACACGCCCCTTTCTAATGCCCTCATTAGTGTCAGGGAAAGTTTTTATTAGCATGAAATAGTTCTCTTTCCAGAACCCTCTAATTACTGGACTTTCCAAAACACCATCAGGTGGGCGATCAATTAAATCACTAGAACTAGCGAGACGAAGCGGTATGGTAGAGTCAGTATAAGATGAACTTAATAATGAAAACGACCCTTTATCATCCCCACATATTATCTGGTGCATCTCAATCATAGATTCAATACTATTTCAATTAACCGAGTAATATCGGTTTCTTTCGGATTATCATCAAGAACTATATAGCCGAATGATTCTGGCATTTCTTCTAAGTACCTATTCTTTGCTTCTGGATTGTCTAAAGGAAATTCCTGAGCCGATAAGCCAATTATTTTATAGCTTTCTTTATCCCATATTGATTCCACAAAATGATCGAATAGCGGCATTTTTGATCTAAGTATCTCATGAGGAGAAGAAGTAGTCTTTAATTCATCCCAGCACGTCATCACAATCAGTAATTTAGGTGTATCAATTCGTGATTTAACACCTGTGTTTCTTGCATATAATAAAGCTTGGAGTAATTCTATGAAGTGGTATTGATCAGATAATTTTTGACTAGGGTTACTTTCCTCATCTTTTAACCGATTAATACTAGGTGCACCACCAGCCTGACTTAAATCATAAATCGGATATATTTCCCCAGGTCTAATGAATAATACCCATCTATCGTTGGTCTTGGCTCGATTTTCCCAATTTTTATCGAACTCCATTAACTGAGTTATTCTACTAACCTGTTCGCCTCCATAATCCTTGAACTCTAAATCAAACTCCTTATCATCAAGAATCACAGGGATTACCACGTTCAGGTTTTCTTCAGCTGGAGTAGCAGAAGTTTCTTCTCCAGATGCTAATCTTTCATATGCTTTTTCAATACCTGTAATATTATCAGGCATTTCACGTAATTTGACCTTACCTGATTTTTCAAGGAACCTAGCCCACAATTGCGCTTGAAAAGTAGTTTTACCTGACTTTGGTGGCCCTATGATTAAAGTAGAATTATTTGCTTCCATAGCTACCTTTATATCTAAAGAAATAGTCTGAGGTGTTTCCAATATCAGGAGTTAGATTAGACTTTTTCGGTGTGTTTAACTTATCTAGTAAAAATTCTGTTACGTTTAAATTGTTTTCATGACAGAGTTTATCAGGGTCGTCTTTTGAATAATTACTAATCTCTATAACGTCTGCTTCAGGGAAGTAGTTGTCTAATGATCTTTCAACAGCTAGCTTAATATTTTCTCGAATATCATTAATGAGATCTGCTTTAGACCATACTATTGTTATTGGTCTTCCTCCTAAATCTTTAGCTACTTGTGCTGCTAATTGTACTATTCTTTGTTTTTCTCTACCCATATTTTTAATCAGAGCTTCGCAATCCACAAAAAATATAAAAGAGGAGGAATTTTTATATACCCATCTTGCATTTTCTACATTGATGTCATCAACGTTTTTTGACCATTGGGTGAAAACTTCACCAGACGTGTCCGCAAAAATCAAATCATAAAAATCATGCCCGTTTCTTAATGCTAAGTGTAACAAACAATAAAAATCTGGATTACTTGGAGTTGGTTCAGGAAAGTCTACTTTCCCATTTGGATCAAGCCTCAGATACATAGCAAGCTTTTCCCACCCTGCAAGTGTATAGCTTCCAACAAAACTCCAATTTTTAAACCTTTTGCCATTGTATAATAGAGTGTAGAGCATTCCTAGATATGAAGTTTTTCCAGCATTAGCAGCTCCAATTATACCAATAATAGAGGGCTTCCCTCTATGAGACACTATGCCAATATCAGTGGGCTGAAGCTCAACACCAGTCCAAGATAGTTCCTTAGATTTTGAGCTTCTTTGCTTCGTACTACCTATGGCTGATTTGGTATTTTTTTGTTTCCAATTAGAGCAGTTTTCATATTCTGGGGATGCGTGAGTAGCACAAAGACCTTTAGGGGCAGTGCAATCTGGGTTTGAGCATTTTTTTAACATAAGGCATTATTTCTCGTTAGCAATTTTAATTGCTTGTAAATCATGTAAAAGCCAGACAGAGAGATCGCCTAAAGTTACCTTGTTATCTTTACTTAATCCTGTTTCGGAATAGACATCATATGAATCATTTGAAAGATTATTTGCTAAGGCAACAAAAAGTAGTTTTCGTTCATCAATATCACTTTTTTTAGTGGTCAATAACTCCGCACAATCATTTGATATTTTTTTAGACCCTTCAACAAATTTGCTTAAATCAACTTCCTTATCGACTTCATCAGGATATAAGCCCTTTAGGGTTTCTTTTAAGAAATAATCAAGGCTAAGAGGGTATATAGGGCTTACCATTTCAGCTAAATCTATTGCCATAGTAACAGCTGATGTAATGGGGTCTATTTCTCTATATGATACTTTAAGGCTATTTGAAAAAAGGGATTCTTTCCACCAGAGCAGTTTGCTTCTCAAGTTGGAGGCATCTATTCCAGAAGAAATTTCATTGCCAATGCTTTCAATATATGGGACTAGTGATTCCATATTTTTGTTCACAAAACCAGAACTATCTTTGATAGCTTGATTTTGAGTGCTTAAGGCTTTGTTAATGGCGAGTGTAAGAGCCTCTCCAGCTATTTTGCCAAAATCATGAGTCCAGTTTTGATTACTGTTAGCCCAGTACCGATTGGCATTCTCGTATTTTATTGCAGATTCATTTTCATCAAGAGTAGAATGTCCTGCAGCAGCTTTGAGTCTCTCCGTTATATATTTTTTACTAATCGTGGTCGTTTTTATTTCTATTTCAGGTACTGAAAACTCAGGTAATTTCACATCAATATTACTACTCCAAGCTTTTTGCGCAGATATTTCTAGGTTGTTCCCAAAATCTAATAGAAATTCTGATAAGACGTTATTTTCTTGGTTCGATAATTTGTAGAATTTTATGGCATTGCGAGCTGAAAGCCATATTATGGCAGCAGAGTTTTCATCTTTTTTTGCAATTTGGCTTAATGCTTGAAGAATAACTGCACGTATATAAGTTATGCTTTTATCATTTGTGGCAGTAACGCTGTTCTTAAAAGCAGACCATTTCCCTATAATAATTTTCTCAACCTCAATTACAATGGGGTCTTCTTCCGAAATTAAAGGGTCAATTGCTACTAAGGTAAATGGGATGATTCTTTGTTTTTTCTTTTCAAGCCTTTTAACAACTTCTGTAATCGCTTTTTTTAGACTAGCAATATTACCTGAATCTGACGTTTTGATGAATTGATTGTTTAGGTAAGTCTGTAATATGGTTTCGGACATAATCTACGTTTAATTCCTACAAATATCAGTAATTAAATCTTTTTTTGAAAGAAGCCTCGTAACTAAGTTATCAACTTTTGCCTTCTGGTCAACTAAATGTGACGGCATTTCCCATAATTTATGTTATGATCCCGTTATTCGCACTTTTTGATAAGGTCGGACAATTTCAGGTCTAGGCTATCCGCTAGTTTCTTGCAGAGAGATAACGTGGGGTTTTGTTTGCCTCTTTCAATCAAGCTAATGGTGGTGCGATGTATACCCGCCTTCCCTGCCAGTTTTTCGTAAGACAATCCCTGTCGCTTACGCTCATCTGCCATCAGCTTTACAATATCAGCTACAAAAGATTCTTCCTTAGTCATGTATTATTACATAACGCCATTGACACAATCTCGTAATGAGAATATATTCTCTTAACGGAGCAATAAGAAAAAGGAAGTGTCTGATAACTGAATCAACCTGTCTTATAGGTGTAAAATAAGTAAATACATCAATAGGTTGCGATCTGCACGAAATTTGCACATTTCTTTGATTGACCCAATATTATGGTAAGGCTATAACTGTTTTACATAAATTTTTTCTGCGAGGCGAGAGTATGAAAAATCTTGTTTTATTATCAGCTCTACTGATTAATTTTTTAATGCTAGAAAGTGCTCAAGCTTTCTCCTGCCAAAAAATGAGCATTAAAGAAAGATTTGATTCAGCTGATGTCGTTTTTATTGGTAAGGTTAAGGCAAATGAAAATTCAGATGGACGAAGTTATATCCTATTTGATGTAAAGGAAACGTTCAAGCTTGGTAAAATTAATGGCTCTCAATTACGAACTATACGAGCAAGAACGCAAGGGATGAGTGGCTTCATTGGAGAGCAGGGATTAGAATACGTCGTTTATGCCAGTTTCTCAAATGATGATAGTGGTTTAATCCATGTTAACCAATGTAATACCTTTCTAACTCCTAAAATGCTGTTGAAGCAGTATCGCAACAACAAGCCCTCTCACGATAATTTATTTGTGTTTACCGGAAGCGTTATCAGTACAGAAAACGATACTACAAAACGCAAGAAAGAAACAATTCCCATTAAACGTATTGTTTTTTCAGTAGATGAAGTTGTCAAACAATCTAATAACAAAATAAAGGTTGGCGATACACGCGAAATTAGAACATCTAGATGTGATTTATCCTTTAACAAGGCGGAAAAAGTACTCTTAGTCGGTTCTGAATATATTGAGCGTATTGGAAATCCTAAAGAGCGCAAAAGTATCACAAGATACGGTGTTACTTGCTCTGATTTTGATTTTATAAACATCGAAAACAAATTACATGAATTTAATGATATGATTGAAGGAGAAAAGAAGTAATGGCGATTAATACAAGTGGTCAACCGAAATACATTAAAGACTTAACTGATTGGGACGCAAGCTCACCAGCAGGCATTAATGAGCCGTTCTCATGGACTGGAAATGCAGGAGATTCTTATACAATAAATTATACTGTTGATCATACTAAACAGTTTCCTTTACTTCTTAATCCAAGTATTACATCATCGATTGGGCTTACAAATACAGAAATTCAACCTATCCTTGATAGGATATCCGCTGTTGCAGACATTAAATTTGAGCATAGTACATCTAATTACAAAATGGTTTTTGCGGATGCAAATTTATCGTCTGGAATAGCTGCTGGTATTATATCTCCAGAAGTCTCTGGAAGTACCATTAATAAGGTTAATGTATATACTTCACATAATGGAAATGACTTTGATCCAGATGAACATGAATATTATACTTTAATTCATGAAGTGCTACATAGCTTAGGGCTTTCTCACCCAGACTCTTTTCCAAATAATCCATCCTATAATACTTTCACAACTCTTATGTCTGGACGTGACCAGCTAGCAATAAATGCCAATGGAATAATTAATGACACATACGTACAATCAAGTACACCCATGGTTTATGATATAGCTGCTTTACAGTTTTTATATGGAATAAATACTGATCATAATGATGGTGATACTGTTTATACAATAAACGCAGGTGTAGAAAATATTTCAGCCAGCAGTATTAGTATATCAGATAGTAAAGATGGAAATTCAGTGCTTTCGGGAGACATCTTAACTATCTGGGACGGTGGCGGAAGTGATACGTATAAAATAGCTAGTAACGTAACTGTTGATTCTCGGATTGATTTAAGATTTGGAGAAAGACCTTCTCCTACTTCCTCAGAAGAAGAATATATAAATGATCCATATAGGGAAATTGGTACATATAACTCAGCAGTTGGTGATAGAATAATCGTTAATGCATTACCTAATGGTGTTGGCACAATTGAAAATGCCATTGGGGCTGGCGGAGCCGATGAAATATATGGGAATGATGCTGATAATAAGTTGGAAGGTTTAGTAGGGGAAGATACTATCGATGGAGGTCAAGGTGATGACCATATGGAAGGCGGTGCAGATGAAGACACCTACCACCTGAATGGGGATTTTGGGAATGACATTATCATTGATGATGGTGGTGTGTTGTTGATTGATGGTGAAGTGCTTGTTGAGAGTGTGGATAAAGGATATGCCAGTATCATAAAAGATGGTGTGGAGCGTAAATTTACGTGGGAGCGTGTGAATCATTTTGGAGAAGGTGAAGAAGCCAATGATCTCATTCTCAAAGATGATCAAGTGGATGCAGGAACTCTGACACGCGATCAGGTAATCATCAAAGATTATTTCACTAACAAGGCGAATTGGAACTTCCATATTGATGGTCAGGCAGATGCCACGATAAAAGTTACCAATGAGTATCTTTCTTCTTTCTGGTCGTTAGAACCAAACCATCCGTTTGGTGCATTTTATGGCGTGTTTTTCAATGTAGAGATGCATAACGGTGAAACGGTACTATCCGCAGATAGTAATTTGTTCATAAAAGGAGCTGATGGTCTTGATACGGTTACCCTCACTTATGCGACGGGTACTAATAAAATATATGGCGGTGGTGACGGAGATTTTTTTGAATCAGGTGCTAGTAGCATTGACACATTTGTGTACTATTCTGTTGAGGACAGTCAGGCTGATCTATCGTTAGTAAATACAGATATTATTAGCGGCTTTACTGCGGGGCAGGATAAAATCGATGTAACATCGCTTGGATTCTCTGGAATTGCTACGGCAGGCGTAGGTGGTGAAAAAGATTTGGAATATGCGTATAATAGTCAATCGGATCAAACAACTTTAGGTCATGCCGCTTCTGGGTTTGAGATTCTGTTTGCTGGTAATATTGCATTTACCAGCTTTGACTTTATTGGTCTTGGGAACACGTCACTGACTCTGACAGGTGATAATAAGGTGAATGAGTTTAGTGATGGTGCGTTTGATGACAACATCACGACCTATGGCGGGAATGATATAACTAAACTCAGTAGTGGTAATGATACGGTAGATGCGGGCGAAGGCTCTGAGGATAAGGTGATTTATGCGTCTACTTCTGCAAATTACCAGTTTAGCAATCTTGCCTCTCAAGATATTACAGTTACGGATAATGTTGGTTCAGATGGTATAGATGAGCTATCTAATGTCGAGATTATTGAGTTTGCAGACCAGACACTCATATGGGATGGTAGTTCATGGATTGATCCAAGTGCTCCAACAACCATAGCGGGACAATTTTTCAGTGGCACTGAGTCTTTGGACAATATTGTTGGAACAGCAGGTAACGATACCATATTTGGAAATGGGTTCTTTGATTTCCTCGATGGAGCGGACGGAGACGACTGGATTAATGGTGGAAGCGGGAATGACATCATCTTTTATAGTAGTGGTAATGATACGGTAGATGGTGGGGTGGGCTTTGACTCATTTAACTATACCCCTGCTGATGGCATAGGCATTTCGCTCTTGGTTGATTTAGAGCAAGGTATTGCAGAAAATAGAGATATTGCTAATGGAGATCAGACCACATTAATCAATATTGATAGAAGTGCTTTAGGAGGTACGGGTGATCATTATATTATTGGTAATCACAATGGCAATTCATTAAGCGCAGAAGCAGGCAATGATACTATTGAAGCAGGTGATGGTAACGATACGCTATTTGGAGGAAGTGGCAATGATTTCCTCGATGGTGGTAAGGATGCGGATATTATTGTTGCTGGTGAGGGCAACGATACATTGGATGGCGGTGATGGTGATGATGTTTTGTTCGGTGTTAGTGGTGACAATGTTTTTGTTCTTAACGGCTCGTTTGGTGAGGATACGATTAATGATGATGGCGGAATCGTACTTGTTGATGATGAAACGTTAGTGCTTTCCAGTTCTTTAACAGATGTCCTAGAGGCAAATGGTCGATTATTTGCGTCTGAGCAAGTGGCGGGTACAGATCATTTGAAATTGACAGAGATAGATGCTTTAGGTGTAGTCATAACGCCTTCTAACAGCATCACTATTAATGATTATTTCCTCAATGAGGATAATTGGAACTTCCAAGTTACAGATAATGAAATAGACGGCACGGTAGATGCGGATATTCTGATTGGTGATGCTGGTGATGATGTATTTTATGGTCACGGAGGTGATGACAGTATTATTGGAGGCGATGGCGACGATCGAAGCTTTGGCGGTGAAGGCGACGACACAATTATAGGCAATGATGGTGTAGATACATTGCGTGGAGATGAAGGCAGTGACGTTATTCTGGGTGGCGGAGGTGATGACCGTTTGCTCGGACAAGGTGGAACCGACTTCATTGATGGTGGTGAAGGTGATGATTGGCTATGGGGAAATGATGACCTCGGTGAGCTACAAGTAGATGCTAATGACACGCTCATGGGAGGTAACGGTAATGATACGATTATTGGTGATTATGGGGATGATCGAATCATTGGGGGTACTGGCAAAGACTTGATGCGTGGTGAAGAAGGGGCTGATACATTTGTATATACTTCCGCCGCAGATTCAGGGCTAAATTCAAACAATGAGCATGACGTGATTCAACAATTTAGTCAGGCTGATGGAGACCAGATTGACTTCTCTAGTATGGCAGAAGGAACATTTACTTTCCTAAGTAATGGTAATGCCAATCTGGACTTTACAGGTGTAGGGAATGAAATTGCTTACCGTAATCTAGGTAATTCAAGCAAGTTGTTTGTTGATGTGGATGGTGATAGCGTAACAGATATGGAGATTAATTTCGTTCAATCAGGCGGTATCGACTTCACCAGTAGCGATTTTGTGCTGTAGAACTAAAAATGTAGGGATGCGGGGTTAACACCCCCCTTCCCTACAAACATAAAAAAAGAGGAGGAACCTAAGTGGTTTCTCCTCATAGAAATTTTAATCCAAAGACATATGGCACAAAACCGATCTACCTTTGACTTCGGCTCTGCCGCAGATCATACCAAAATCCATTGTACGGACTATTAATTGGAATGTAAAACGATCCGCTTTTTTTACCTTGTTTTCGTATGAACCAGTAATAACTACATTGCCATCGAACCCTAGATATACATGAAACTCAACAGCAATATCATCTTTATCATCATCATAGGTTATATAATAGTGGATATGTTCATCATCGATTACTGTTTTTTCTCGACAATCATAAGCACTTAAATATGCGATGCTTTTACGGTTAATCTTACCTGACTTTTTTGAGTTAGAAAGAAAAAAACGAATCATACTTCCTGAATCTAGCCAACTAGAGAATGCCTCAAGGAACTTTTTATAATTACTCATAGTAAAGAATTTTACATCGAGTGAAATTCTATAATTCCCCTTACAGGTGAATTATGAAGAAATTTCACCTGATAGGTTAATAAAATTGAACCTACATTCTAAACCAGAAAGATTAACGAATGGTTAATGGTTGCGGCTAAGAAGATTAAGACTAGCTGAAAAAGTATTCATTCGAGGTTTTACCAAGATTTTTCTGGATTAACGTTTCTAATTCTTCAGGTAATGTTTTGAGAGTGCCCATTTTAAACGGAAACTGTTTAAATTGGTGTTTGGGTATCATGACAAAGGGGAAACCAGTGGCTTTATATTCTCTATTTGTGTTCAAGGCTACCCCAGTAAAAAAGTCGGGTTTCTCACTTACGTTAATATCTATATCGTTAAGGACGAGATTTGCTATTTTATAGCCATCGTCGTCGTCAAGGTTACTTTCCAAATGTATATGGATATTCTTAGAGTAATATTCAGCAGATCCATAATAGGAAGTGATTTTATCTTTATTAGGGTATTTTACTTTTAACGTTGCATATGCGAGTTTATCGATCGAGAGACTAATCAAGAATAACCATTCAGGTATAATACCCCCTTTCGTTGGGTATAAATAACGGAGAAGAACAAAATATTCTCCAGCATATTGGCGAGCTTTGCTCATTCTGTAGAAATGTTTTTGTTCCGATTTTGGATGTGGATAGGATAGTGTGGAGAAGTCACGTATGCTGAGATAGAGTTTGCTGTGATCGCTTATTCCTTTGAAATCAAGAAATCTATCATAGCTAATAATGCCTTTTTTTAATTCTGATTCTGAAAATAAAGAGTCATCTGCATAAAAAAGAATTTCCCTCACTGCCATATGGGGTGATTCATCAAAGTCTGTGTCGGGATTTATTGTTGAGCTAATACCTTGAATGATAAAGTTATCTTTTTGCAAAGAATATATAGCCTTGAAATTTTTACTCTTATTATCTCCTTTAATGGCTGAGGTCATGCTAATGTGAAGGTGATTTTGTCGATAGGTTACCTCTCCTTCATAATTGCTTTTGCCATGTCTTTTTCTAGATGCCAAAATTTCGTGTCTAGATCCATTATATGTGAAATTCCAGCGAAAAAAGGCTATTTTATTTCGTTCTGGTCGTATTCTAGAAAAGGAATACCATGATTTATTCTGAGCATTATTTTTCTCAAACTGTTGCTTTAGCTCTTTAAAATGTGTTCGGTGTCTTTTTTCCAGATAAGCGGCGTTTCTATCGTGGATAGAGTTTTTACTGGTTTCCAGGAATGGTTTTATTATACGATCTCGGTGTCGAGTGAGATATATTACAATCTCGTTAACTAGACTCTGAAAACTTGTTGTTGAGTTTTCGCTTTCATTCAGATGTTGATATACGACCGATTTGTTGGCTTTGGAGAATAGTATTTCATGAGAGTGTATTTTGAGGTGTTTTAGTAGCACCATACTAACAGTAATGGGTGCTGTGTCTCCGTAAACCAAACCTACAGCATTTAGAATCCATCTTTCTCCATATTTTTCATTACTCTTTTTGGGTAATTCAGCCGAGATACATATTTCTGGGAGTTCGCTGTCCATTTTAATCGTTAGTACTTTGTTTTTAGATATAACAGCTGTACCAACTTTCTCCGTTTTATCATTAAAAGGTGTTCTTAGGAAAGTTTTAAGCTTTTGACCGTCCTTATCCATCCAAAGTACAGTTCGCCTAACCGATTTTTGTTTTGCGTCATGATAGTAAACATGCCACGCACCTTCTAGATGCTCAGTCCAGTTAATTTCTTTTGAAATACGACCATAAATAAGATCATCTGCATATTGGTAATCATAACCGCAAAAGCAAGCCATTTTCAATAAGGTACGATAGTCTGGCTCATGGTCATCTTTTTCAAGTCGTATCATAGAAGTATGTGAAAAGGATGTTTCATACGTTTTTATTCCATTGATTATATGAACTTCTTCTTTTCTTGGTATAGCATCTCGATATAGCAAGTATTTCTTTTCACCAGAATTGAGTCGTTGATTGACGATTTTGCTTATTAATTTGGCTTGTTTTGTTTTAGATTTCTCATTGGCATATCTACCAAGTTCTGTTTTAAAATCTGAAGCCAATTTAGGGGGTTTTTGTGTGCCTCTATTTCTCGGTCTTTTGGGATCACTTTCTTGATTCACGCGTTTGAGGGTTTCAAATGGAACAATTAAGCCTAAAAGATAAGCTTTTTCTGAACAATTAACCGTCTTTTTTTGAACAGTTAAGTCATAACTCGAAACGATAGTGTTTTTATTTTAGTTCTACAAATCTAGTGTTTATAGGTGTTTGGGGTGATTTTATGTGCTGAACATTTGATAAAAGTTAGCTGTGTCGCTTTGAACTTCACTTTGGTGCTTACTTGCAAATTCGGGACATCCATTTGTCCAATGTTTAATTAAATCCTTAATAACTATGAAGTATTTAGCACCTAAAATGGCAGTCATTATAATGATGTTACTGTCAATGGGAGTAAGCTCCCAAGAAACCATGAAAGTGAGTTTCAAAGACCTCAAGGACGTGTTCAAGAAACCAAGTAATTGCACCTATTGTTCAGAAGCCTATCATTTTGTTAATGCCATTCAGAGCATGAAATCAGATCTTAAACGTTTAGTTGCAGCCAAGCCGAAGAAGAAGGGAAAAATCCAGAAACGTTTGTCGAGAAAATTAGAAACATTCGTTAAGCACAGTGCTGAAGAATGGAGAGGACTTAGCATTGAATTACAAAACTCTAGCAAGGACAGTGAAGCCCGTAAAAGCACTGTCAAACTACAGCTGCATTTAGAGAGCATTCAGGAGGCACTTTATCCGCCTGAACTTGGAGTGATTGAATCGGTGCGTACATCACTTGAACGGATCAAAGAGCTGCACAAAACTATTTCAGAAACCCTTAAACATTAATCCATGAGAACTGTAATTATCATGTGGTTCATGGCATTGGTAATAATGCCATTCCACACAAATATCCAAGCTCAGTCGAGCATTGCTCCTAAACCCATAGAGGTAGCCCCAGAATTAAGTTTTACTAATTATCCAAGCCGTTGGCAAAGAATGTACGCCGTTTCATGCCGAAAGGCTGGAGAGTGTGCTAGAAAGTCCAAATCTGCCTTAAAAGATAAAAGATACATGGATGCTCTTGCTATGGCAGCCGAAGTTTTTCAACATGATCCAAGTCGTAGATTGGAGAAGAAGGCTCTCGAAATGTTAAAGCAGAACCATGTGATTGCTGCTCAGAAAGAGTATGAGCAAGAAGTCAAAAAATATCCTGATAGTGCTTATGCTAACTACCGTAGTGCCAAGAATCTCTACAATCGCATGTGGCAGATCCAGAAGTATAATTATGTCATGAGTATGCTTAAGCAACTGGATCATCCCAAAGTAAAGCTCGATGTAAAATTGCTTGATGCTGATATGGTAGGGAAACTGGCAACCAAGCTATCTAGCTTTAGAATGCGAGCGGCTGAAGAATATTATGCTGGGGGTGAGTATTTTTTAGCACTTGGAAATAAGTCAGGGGATAAATCAGACTATAAAAAATCGGCTATGTCATTTCTGATAGCTGACCAATATGTCAAAGACTTTAAAGATGCTAAACAGCAATATGAAGCCGCCAAGAAGTTAGCAACGTCTACGGTGTATATTTCCAGTCATTATGCATATAGTGGCAGCAGTTTTGCTAGAACACTCAAGGACGATATAAAAACCGATTTGCATAAATTAGGGTTAAGCCGATTACGTTTTGTGGAAATCACAGAAAGTAAAAATGCCGATTACCATATAGTATTAAAAGCAAGTGGTTTGGAACTTACCGCTATTGGAAAAAGTAGTGATAAGCAGGAGTACACAAAAAAGGTCAAGGGAGATGATGGTAAGGAGATTACCAAGACCGCTACGGTGATCACATTTTCTTCTGGTTTTGACGCAAGATCGGTAGTTCACATATCTGTCGTAGAGAAAAGAACTCAAAAAAATATCTACTCTAGTACGGTAGAAGAAACCTACTCATGGCGCACAGTATGGTCTAAAATTTCTGGAGATGAGTCTATCGTAAGACCACGTGATAAGCGACATGTGGGTAAGGCTCCTGATAAACCATTATCTCGTAAAACATTTTACGAAAGGAGCATTGCTTTATGCGCACCCACCGCTTCCAATAGACTTTACCGCAATGTCTTAAGCAAATTGGGTGCATCACCTACTCACTCTAACACCACTTCACCATGAAAAAGGTAATCATATTAAGCATGATGCTTATTAGTATGGGGATAACTGAAGCTCAGGCTTCAGTTCCCTCCCCTCCCATGAAGGATTCGATTTCAGATTATCTTTTAGTAAAGGATCTGCCGATTGGTTTTAGTCCTGTGACGAATTTATTATCATTTGCGGACAAGCTGATAATTGGTGGCAAGGACGGTGTATTTACTCAGCAAAAAAATGGTGAATGGAAGCCAATGCTTCAGATTCCACATTCGGTCATAAAACTCTTTGAATCGGGTGGTTATGCATGGGCGATTGTCAATAAGAGTAAAAGTAAATTTCGTGCGGATGTGTGGGTGTATAGGACTCGTGACGGACTCACATGGGAGCCATGCTATAAACCGCATATTCGTCCATTAATTGCTTACGATAAACAGAACAAGATTATGTATCGTGCAACGAAAGATATTCGGTACAGGTCGGCGTTATTTTCTGCGGTGGAACATATACCTCTGAAACTGCACGATGATAAACGACTGGAACGTATCTGTGATATAGCAGTGCAAAGTAGCTCAAGCCATTTACTGATTGGTACGCATAAAGAACTCTATCTGAGTAAAGACTTTGGTAAGTCTTTTATTCCACTTAATGACAAGCTAGGTGTGCCGGAAGCTAATGGTCATACATACAGACTGTATGTTAATGATACCTATATGCTGGTTGAGGTAGATGGTTACCAGCTATATTTATCGAGGGATGGTGGCGAAAGTTGGGAAACACTGAGTAATCAGAAGCCATTTACATCATCTAAAGGGCAATGGGCACTGCGACAGATTCTTACCCTTAATAAATCTCGTTTAATGGTGAAAATGAATAGTGACTATTTCGTCATGGACTTGGAAAATGGAACATTTGTCCAGGTCCACTTACCAACATATTATGCTTACGGAGCATTTACCATACATGATGATATGATCTATGTAGCGGCACAACCCCCTACTGAACTGTTGATGAGTAATATGGCAGGGCGAGATCGACATTTTAAAGCCCCCTTGCTCAAACTATCACTTCATGCTGTACCTGCCTGTCGATTGCTTGCTGGCAATCAGAAGCCAGAAATATTCTCAGGCACGAAGTACATCGCTCCATTAGTGGATGGAGATTCTGTCTATGGCAGGAAAGACCAGTTTATGTGGAATGTAGATACAGGCAAAAAGCTGTCTGAAAGGCGCATAGTAAGTACAGTATTTACCATTGGGAATCGTGGTCATTGGTATCTCAAAAATGCCCAGATTCAGAATCTAAGGGATGATCGATTTACGGGCTACACATTGATGCAGAGCGTCGATAAAGGTAAATCGTGGCAGAATACCCAGACCAAGATGCAGCAGCCTTTGGGAAGTACTTATGATGATTCGCTAGAAATTTCGTATTCACACTATAGATGGACGGTATGGAAATCTGACTGGAAGCATAATCATGCAACACAACATAGATTTACGAATGAAGAAGGTGAGATTATCAAGCTACATGTCGATAATAACAGCAGGTTATGGGTAGCAACCACAGAGGGGTTATTTGTGTCGGTTCCTGCTGGATTTAAACGTATTCCTTTGCCCTTTAAAACTACGAGGCTACCCATAACCGGCTTTGCCTTGTTAACCCATCATATGGTGATTAACTACGATAATAATATCTATATATCACCCATAGATGAGATAGCGTGGAGGAAATACAGCTTATGCGACGAGATGTGTAATGACGATGTTTCAATGGCATTTCGTCTGGTCGGTCATTCAGACCAGTTACTTGTGCTTCAGGAGCGCAAAGCATTTGGTCATATATGGATTCTGAACCCCGCTACCGATTCCAAAGAGCGCGTATTTTTTCCAAGGGGCAATGGAGTTATCCGAAAGGTACAGATACGCAGTAACAAGCAGTTACTTGTTGAGACTACGGGCGTGCCGATAATTCCCGATGGAGAGAAAAACAAAGGCGGGCTGAAAGTCGGCTCGGTCATATTCAGTTATAACATTCATCTTAACATCTAAACATCATGGAAGCACATAAAACAGATACAAAAACACATATTTCAGATACTGCGCTTAATTTCAGCGATAATAGATTTATCGGAATATTGTTCATGCTGGCGCAGGTGGGACATGTTTTCACGCGCAGGAATTTTGGAGCCAGAGCCTTAAAATTAGAGAATATTATATTCTCATGGAGTGCCATGTTGCTCATTGCAGGTCTGGCAAATTTAATCACCCGATTACCATTTTTAGGCACACTGGATTTTGCCAGTTTTAAGTTATTTGCATGGATTTATCTATTCCTTGCTATTTATCATGCAATCAGGGCTTACTTAAATGCTAGGGCTATCCCACACCTATATACTAGACATTTAGGTGATGGATTTGTGTATGATGTGATAAGCAAGTTAGACATGCCTTTCTTTAAGCAGAGTTCCTTAAGGATAAATGCATTTGCGGAGCCAGTAGTCGTATTTGTAATCGCAGATATTATTGGTCGATTCCTTGCTCCTAATCTGGGGTTATTTTTAAAGATTGTCTCGATAGCCATGATGGTTATTGGAGTCTTTGTTATCCAGAAGCATGACGATTTGAGGTGGGATCAGAACGATACCATCGTTCTGGGTCAAGTCACACAGCATAATATGAAAGATACCAAAGTGTCTGGAAAGAAACATTCTGTGAGTAAAACAAGCCGCTCTCATGTGGTACGTCCACAAAACAACAAGAACCACCGTTCTTGAAACACAAAGTCTCATTCAAGCCCTGCATAGGCAGGGCTTTTTAAATCATACACATATGAAACCATATACAGTAAAGGATAGAAAACAGAAAGTTGAGCTGCCTCTGGAAGCGGTGATTCAACAATATGGCAATACCACATTTGATGCTCGTACATTTTGTAATGGCAGCATGATTATAGGAAGTACGGGGTCTGGAAAGAGTTCCGGACCCCTAGATAGCATTACACTTGGATTATTTATGGCGCAACCTCGTATGGGCGGTGTCATCACATGTGCCAAGCAGGACGACATCGATAAAATAAAAGAACGCATTGTATATGCGGGCAGAGAAGATGATGTCATCTATGTGGATGCTACAGGAGATAAGCGGATAGCATCATTAGAAATGGCACGGCAATTAACACCTGTTGGGTCGAGTCAGGCGGTGAGCATTTTAGAAGCCGTAAAAACATTTATGCAGTTAAACAATGGAGGTAATAGTGCGAATCAAGACCCGTTCTGGGAGTCAAATATCGAAAAATTTATCATTGCTGCTTCCATTCTGCTCATTTGCGCAGGAGAAAAAGTATCATTCAAGAATATGCTGCGTATTTTAAATACGATGCCCCATAGTGATGCCGATTTGGATAATGCTGATTTTCTGGCGAAATCCTATTGCATCCAACTTATCAATAAAACCG
The DNA here is from genome assembly GCF_008085455.1 of Seonamhaeicola marinus. Classification (NCBI taxonomy): domain Bacteria; kingdom Pseudomonadati; phylum Bacteroidota; class Flavobacteriia; order Flavobacteriales; family Flavobacteriaceae; genus Seonamhaeicola; species Seonamhaeicola marinus. The sequence goes on from NZ_VSDQ01000679.1 coordinate 1,332,609, forward strand.
AGCAGAATGTCATTGAAACCACTGAGAATCTGGATATCAGCCTTACCTATTTCCTACAGACCATAATACGCATAGAATCGCGCACACTCAGTAATATCATAGCAACCATTCACGCAGCATTATTTCCTGCTACGATTGGGTTATTTGCGAATATATTGGATGATGTGGAAACGAACTTTAGTACCAGTATGACCTTTGAGGGCAAAATCATTGTACTCAATTTTCCGCCTAGCGTCTATTACAGCGAGGGTAATAGAGTCTTAGGTATGTTCTACTATTTATGGATGAAAGACGTTATGTCTAGGGATTTAAATGTGTCTAATCGATGTGTCTTTAGCGTGGTGGATGAATGTCAATTAATCGTAAATGACTACATGATTCACTTCTCGTCTATTTGTCGTAGCCAGAACTGTATCGTGGTATATGCGACCCAATCTCTCGCCAGTATAGAAGCGCGTTTAAACCGTATGAATGGCAAGGTTCTGGTGTCTCAGTGGATGTCTAATATGGGGTTTAAATTTATGCTATGTGCAACAGATCCTTCCACTATCGACTTCTATAAAAGTGTCGTGGGGCGAGATTACGAGTTCAGAGTTGGCTTTAACGCTAGTCTGAGTGCAGGTAATAATAGTTCCAATGCACATGAAGATTATCGGGATATTATACCAGAGAAAGAGTTTCGATTACTGGCAACAGGAGGTGAGAAAAACGGATATATTGTAGAATGTATATTAATCTGTGCTGGTACTACATTTGATGATGGAGAGACCTATATGCGTGTAGCGTTTGAACAGCGCAAAATCGCATCTTAAGGGTTATCGTTCCATCGATTTTCCTTTATCGGGTTCTCTACTTGGAGCGGGCAATTCAGCCCGCTTTTCTTGTATAAGCTTGTGGGTATTATTAGAAATATTTTTGGTGCGTATGTCACGGTTTTCATTGGCGACACGATTATCTAATCGCTCACGCATTTTCTGAATTTGTTTAAGCCTGTTCTCTTTGGAGATTTCTTCTTGTTCTGATTTACGTTTTTCTAAAGCCATGACAATGCGGTTTACTATTTGTTACCATAGTAAACACAAACATCACGCCAGAATGGAGAGTGAGAGAAGTTTATCCATTATTTTCTTTGAGAATTTCGTAGGCTCTATCGAAAATGATTCCTGGTGTGATTTCCATTACCTCTGCAATTTTAATGATGTTAGAAAACATCGGTCTAGCCACTCTACCTGAATCATATTTTTGTAGAGTGTTTCTTTCTAATCCAGCAGCCAAGTACACATCACTCTGCGATAATCCCTTTTCTTTACGCAGTGATTTTAGTGCCTGACCAATTGCAGCGGCAATCTGTTCATCGCTATATTCTTTCCTCTTTGCCATAGCTCAAAAGTACGACATGGGCATCCGTTCAGACAACATCTACAAATGGGGCATGTGAAATATAGGCATCTAAATAGTGGTTTTTTGAAAAAGAATTTTACCTTTGGATCATATTGTTAATCCTTAAAACTCTTAAACGTATGAAACGACCTATTGCTATTCGCTTATGTTTTGTCCTTTGTATTACCAGCTCCATTTTTACTGCTTGTAGTAGTAATTCCGATGATGGAGATGGAGGTAATGAAACAGGTGATTTGACCACACTTGAAGTCTTAAAAGCTCTATTTGATAATGGGGATATTACCCATATTGATTTTGAAACGGCAGAGCAGCGTGTGCTACTTGATGAAGAAATAGAATCTATGACGATCGTAGCTAATGATGATATTTTTGGTTTTAAGCTACTGAAGATAGTTACCATGTCTCCACCACTTTCTGAGAATACACCCGATGCGTTACGCCAGCGTCACACGACCTCCCTCACCTTCAGTGATCAGGCAGAGCCTATCGTCATTGATGATAACGCTAATGGCAATTGGGCGGAAACGGTTATTAGTATCAATGGAGTCATAAAAGACGATTTCGCGCCAAGAGCCAACCTGTTTGATTCAGAGATTACCACATCAGGTTTGGTGGTACTCAAAGATAAGTTACGCATGAAGTTTATAAAGAAATAGCCCTTTGAATTAGTCTCTCACATAGCTCTTAAGATGAAAATCTTAGGGGCTTTTTTATGTATTATCATTTTCCTTATTGCTTTTATTTCATTTCCCCGATAGATAGACCCCTGTAAACTTGCACTCGCTCTACAGTGGTAGAATGTTGCTATAGTCATATCAGATATGACTCCCCATTTAGAACCTGTTTTATACGCACTATATGTGTGTAAAATGGATGATAGCAGCTTCCCCCTAGGAGCTTACAAGTATTACATTATTGAATGTATAATCATTAAAAATTAAACCATTATGGGAACTATTAAAAACCATGTACAGTTAATCGGAAATGTCGGAAAAGAACCAACCATTAAAACTCTTGATAGTGGAAAAAAACTAGCCAGATTTTCATTAGCCACTAATGAGAATTATAAAGATAAAGAAGGCGAAAAACAGACGGATACTAACTGGCATACCATTGTTGCTTGGGGTAAAACGGCTGACATTGTTGAGAAATTTGTAAAAAAGGGTAAAGAAATTGCCTTGGAAGGAAAATTAAAGACCCGAAGCTATACAACGGATGATGGAAACGAACGCTATGTGACAGAAGTTGAAGCCAACGAAATTCTGTTGTTATAGAGCTAATTCTATTCAGTAACCTACAGGGAGTCCATATTTATATGCGATTCCCTTTTTTTATGCGTGGATCTGTTTCATAGAGTATTTCACGTCAGACATTTTGCAAAATTAGGCAAGTGCGCGAAAACGCTGAAAAAGCTTAATTCGCCCCCTTCCCTCTGCGGTTCAAAAATGTTTAACGTAAAACCCAATACATTATGAATCCATCGCAGATAAACCAGTTATCGAATGTCGCAGAACTCAAAATCACTTATAGTCGTAAGATAAAAGCCAGTGAATTACCTACTGTTAAAAGCTCTTACGATGCAGAAGAAATCCTAAGAGAGTCGTGGGATGTTGACACTATTGAACTTGTTGAAACCTTTAAATGCATCTACCTGAATCGTGCTAACCGTGTGATTGGAGTTGTCACCATATCTACAGGAGGATTAACCGCAGCATTGGCAGATCCGGCACGTATATTTAGTGCAGCAATACTGGCAAGTGCTAGTTCGATCATTTTAGCTCACAATCATCCGAGTGGAAGTCTTAAACCGAGCGAAGCTGATAGAAAGCTGACTAAGAACATTAAGGACGGTGGTAAGCTACTTGGAATAGCCCTGCTAGATCACCTGATACTTACCAGTGAATCTTACTACTCAATGGCAGATGGTTGTGATATGTAGTGATTGTCATTCACCAAATGAGTCCCCTCACCTTTTTAGGCTTGAGGGGATTTTTTTATGCATGTTCTTTTCGGCCCCGTTTTGTGTTGATACCCATGATATTCAACAGATCAATAGTAATTAAGCTGCAATCGAACTGGTAAGATAATTTCCGCCCGTTGCAAAGGTAGCCTCATGCCTTTGCCCTTGAGCCAAATCCGCCCGAACATTTTTTGTGCCAAAAAATAACCGCTGCGAATTTGTCCTTGCGTACAGCTTCGGCAATTCCTTCACCGTTCGGAAATCACCCTACCAGATGATGACCGATCGCTTAAAACAAATATTAATCTTTAAATTTTAAAATCATGGTAACAAAAGAAAAAGCAAACAAAAACGGAGTAGCAAAAAGAACAGCAACTGCAAACAGTAAAGCCCTTAAAGAAAAGGTGGAGGCAAAAGAAACTGTACCAGTGAAAAAAGAAGTAGCTACAACAGTACAACAGCCAGCACCACCAGTAGAGAAACCAAAGTCTCTGGAAGAAAGATTGAGTAATTTTGAGCGCATGAAAGGTCTAGCATCACAACGAACCAGATTAGCTGACACGCTCAATGAATTAAACATCTTCAAGTATCAAAACTCTGATAGCTGTATTTTTCAGTTGAAGGATGAAAACGGTAAAGAGTTCAAGACGACAAACAACAATCTCATTAAGTTGGTAACAGATGTATTAAAAGAACAACTGACAACCCGCAAGAACGAGATTGAAAAGCAAATCTTGGAGTTCGATATGTAAACTCCCTACTCTCGCTAGAGTCAGCCTCTCACCTCACAGTGAGAGGTTTTTTTATGTTGTTAAATATTAGGAATAAGATGGTATGTATTCATATAGTATATTTAATATAAATACATGCTAGATGTTTATATAGGAAATAGATAAATTATAAATAAGAAGATGCTAATTAAGTAATTAACAAGTGTGTATATGAGATATATGTAGTTGGTAATTACTAATTAGATATATGTTAAATTAATAAATGTTAGCTAAGTATATGGTACATAGGTATATGCTATATGAACAAGTAACAAATAAGTAACTGCAACTTAGTTATTTGCCATATATGTATGTGATAATTATAATGTTGCTGGATAATCAATAATAATAGGAATAAAATTAACTCAGTTATTATTGATATAAGGATGTATTAAATGTCAGAATCAAAATTAGTAAGTATATGGTGTCCAAAAGGAGGACAGGGGAAATCACTTCTCGCTCTTAATTTAGCAGCAGCATGTATTGAAGATGGAAAGAAATCGATAGTTATCGATCAAGACCCACAAGGAACATCAATTAGTTACTATAGAGGGGGCAACTTAAATTTTAAAGTCTTTGAACAACCTCCAATGCAAAAACCAGAAGAAACAATAGTTTTTGTTGACCATCAAGCAAGTGATTGGGAAGTCCCTAAGTCGAAATTGATAGTCATGCCTGTTCAGCCCAAAAGAGACCAGTATATGGCTTACATTACAGCATATAAAAAGGCAAAAGAGCAAGGTAAAGAAGTGATTTCAATTGTAACAAATGTGGTGGGGAATCGCCCAAGTGAGAGAAGAATAGCAGAACGTATGCGGTCTAAAGGAGCATTTATAATAAATTCTAGCGGGGTATTTAGTAGGGCATCAGAAGAATTGAGAACAATTTATGACTCTAAACTTGATACTGCTTATAAGGTAAATGATAGAAGGCAAGAAATGAGTGAGCTTTTAAAGCTGGTTTTAAAAGGAAAGTCTAATATTCAACAAGAAGTAAAAAAAGAAAGAGAGGAGCTTGAAAATGTCTGAAGTAGATTGGATGAATGAAGAAGAAAATAAGGCTGATGATTTAAACAAGGAAGGGGTTGTTCCAAATGGTAAAGCTCCAGTAATGGTAAAAGTATATAGAGAGCCTCCAAGACAGCAAAGACCAATTTCTATTCAGGATAAGCATTGGTTTACTCTTCAAGAATTAGTTAGTAAGCAAAAGAAGAACGGAGTAAGATCTACACATTTATATGAAGAAGCTATTGAATTGCTTTTGGAAAAATATGGAATGAAAGTGTTAAATTGAACGTAAATGTGGTGATTCAGCTTCGCGGTTTCTAAATTCCTGTGACTTTTTTGCAGAGGATAATTGCAATTTATATGAATAATACTATGGTTAATGATTATGGGTACAATTGTAAAAACCAAAAGAGAGAAAGTTAAAGGAAAGGATATTAAGGGACAAAATAGGGAGCTGGAAAAAGCTGAAAACTTCCAGATGTCATTGTTTCAAACCTTCCTGCCAGATAGTGGTAAATACTCTAACACGATAGAATTGTATGATTCTATTCCGAAATATATGGCATCCAGAAGCGTAAATAAAATGCGCACTGTGGATGAAAAAACAAAAAATGGCTATTTACCTTCTCTGAAACGTAAATTCCATTATAAGACCCCGCAGACTAACAAAGTACAAGAATACATTGCAACTATGAAACCAGCTCGTATAGAGAGCAAAGATGGAACTGAAATTGATTATTATCTTACTGAGCGAGAAGAGTTCGTGGAAGAAGCTCTCAGGAAAATTGCGGCAGATAATCAAGGAATATATCTAGATGATCGTGCTGGTGTGCGCTTTACACTTAGACAACTTCGAGCGGAGCTAAAAAGTAGGGGGCATGATATTCACCATGACAGCCTTATAGAAGCCTTAAACATATGCAATGAGGTAAATATGGAGGTAAAAACATCGGATGGTGAAGCTATAGTAAAGTCAAATGTATTTCCTGTACTACTTATTTCTAGTAGAAAAGATTGGCTCGATAATCCTACAGATGCCTATTGTTATGTTCAATTCCACCCTTTAGTAACACAAAGTGTTGACCGTATTACTCACCGTCAGTTTGATTACGATACGCACATGAAACTGAAAGGCTTATTAGCAAGGTGGTTACATAAAAAACTGTCTCATTACTACACTAACGCCGACTGGACAAATTCTTATAATATTAAAGCCACTACAATCATACGCGACAGTGGTCTTGTGAGTACAGAAGGGCGATTCAGGGATTCGCTATCAGCTATTGAAACGGCTCTAAAAGAACTAAGGAAAAAGAATTCAATCCGTGATTATGATGCAAAAATCATGTATGACCCCGAACGGACAAATAGAATCATAGATGCAAAATATGATCTCCATCCGTCAACGGATTTTATAAGCGAAATGAAGGCGGCCAATAAACGAAAAGCGATCATTACTGAGCGAGCTGCTAAAAGCGGATATTTCAAATGAGATGGTGATTTAGCTTCGCGGTTTATAGTCTAAAATGGTGACTAAAGCTCGCGGGAAATGGTGATTTAGCTTCGCGGATTTGAAATAAGTTGGTGATTTAGCCTCGCACTTAACAGTTTATCCACAGATAAGGTGGTAATTCAGCTTCGCGCTAATGGTGATTCAGCTCCGCGTTTTAACAAATAAATGGTGATTTAGCTTCGCGGATTTGAAATAAGTTGGTGATTCAGCTCCGCACTTACACTTAAAGTGGTGATTAAATCTCGCAGTTCAAAAAGCTACATACCGCACACAATCTTAACTTAACACCTATTATACCTTCTCTATCCTTTTATCCTATGTTTATCCTTCTTTAACCGTATGTGTATTATCTACTCTGTGGAAAAGTAAGAACGGAGACTTTCATACATTGGAGTGAATTCTTATTCATCGGGTAAGTAAATAAGGAATGACTATGCTTTGCATAGCCATAAGATATTAACTGGTGTGACTTCGCACACGACTAACCGACCTACGCCCATTGCTCATACTTCGCAATGCCTAAAATGCGTTCGCTTATCGCTCACAAGATATTAAATATAGTTTGTGGTTTTATCCAGTATCATTTACTATCATTGAATCTGCGGAAACATCGCAAAGGCTTAGCAAGAATAGATCAAAAGTGTGGCGAAGTTTGGAATGCTTCTATTCTTTACAGAGCTAGTTGCTGAGTGAGGTGAAAAGTAAAATGTATGCCAAGGTACATGATTATTATTTATGCCTCTCAGTGCCCCTTAAAAACGACTTTTTTGCTAAGATATTTTTCTGTGAAGTTTGATAGGGGTTTCGATATTTGCGGTAATCATAGAATGGTGTGGGTGGTAGTTCTGATCTTCAGTCAGTGAAAGTGATAGTTTTAACCTCCGTTCACCATTTAACCATAGATAAGATGCGCCCTATGGTATTTTTACTTAACGCTTATCTTCCCGAACGCTATAAAAATACCACAGAATCCACGCGCAAGGTTAGTTTGGTAAGATTTGGGGGAACTCACCAAATCATCATAGCCCGTTTACTTTTATTAATCTATGCGCTGACTTTTGGATCTGCCCGCCAGTTGAAACTCGCTATCGTCAATTTTATAGGTGAAAATGGGCGGTATTGAGTTGTCATGTGAAACCTCTTCTTCTGCGTAATATTTGTTTGGTATTTCTGAGTTTAAATGAGCGACATCATAAAACGGACTACCAATATTCTCATCCGTATCAAAAATGATAACGGGCAAGTCTGAACCTTTCAAAATACCTTTTGGAGTTGGCTTTTTGTTTGGCATATTTTCATTTGAAAATGCGAAGTCTGGAAATAGCTCAAACACAAATGACTGCCTACAAATGGCAAGCATAGACTCGCCATTTACTGTGAAGAAACTCACATAGTAGGATTGATGAACGGCTTTTTCGTTATCGCTTATTTTCTTGATAGGATATTCCTTTGCATATTCTAAAATCAACGCTTGCAATTTTGCCTCTAAACCATCGCCTAAAGCAATTGTTTTTTGAGGTGGTTTTTCTTGCTCAACGATGATTTTAGGGTGGTCAGCAACCTTGCCTTTTTCTTCGTCTTTTGATTTACATCCAAAAACGATAAGGCTAAGAAACGCTATGGTTAAAATTCTATATCTCATCTTATTTTGAACTTCAACAAAATGCTTTGCTAGGTTTTTTTTTCAAACCTCCATTGGCTACTTGTCTATCTAAAACGTTATAAATTGCTAATCACTAATGTTTTTTAAAGTGCTGGTTAATAGGTAAGTGTATAGTTCAGAATCAATAGGATTTGGCTTTATTAATGCCGTTAATTTAGATTCACCGTATTTATTGCCCTCTTTGTCAGCAAAAAAGAAATATGTAGGATTGCCATTGGAAATCTCATATCCGTCTTTATAGAAATCTGAGTTCAGAGTGATGAAATCTTTATGATACTTATTTTTATCAAATCCTCCAATTAGCTCTTTTGTTGGTTTCTTTAAATCTTTACTCATGGCTAAAACAACTTCATCTGAAGGTTTTAAGGTTACGTAAAGCTCTTTTATCAATTCACCATTTTGAATAACAATCATATACCAGTGATTTTTAATCGAAAATAGCATATAAGGCTTACCTTCTATTTGTTTTGAAACTTTAGTGTCGTTAAGGATAATTTCTGCTTTCTTTCTCGCCATCTTATCTAGATCAGTCAAGTTTTGAGACTGCCCACATCCATAAAGCGAGATAGAAAATATAATTAATAAAATATATCTTTTCATATGTGTTTATTTTATTCTTCTTGGTAACTGGTGCGGTTTAACTATGGTTGCTCCGCCGTGTTGCGTTCTAAATGTCTTAATACCCATTACACGGCGTATAAGATTATCAACGCGAATGGCTCTTGTATTGTTTGGAACTTTTAAAATATTATTTGCTCCTGCTACACCATGACCTATAATTTCATGCCCTGTTGTTACTGCTCTGCCACCTGAATGAGAGACACCTTTGCCTTCGGCGATAAGCGTATGTGATCCACCATTTTCTGGAATGTTTAATCCACCGCCAGACATTGAATTTAATAACGTCCCTTTCATCTGAGTACCTGCTGGCACAAATTTATCTCCTTTACCAGCACCTAGAGTTCTATCAATATGCTTTTTGAATGCAGCTGTACCTTCTTTCGATACATTATCAGATACATTTACAAACTCGACTATATGCTGATCGTTTGAATTTATAGCGTCGGTAACTGCCTCAGCGAGAGCTAAATCATCCCCCTTTAATCCTGATAATGCCCCTTCAAGTGCTTTTGCATCAATTTTATCAAATTGTTTTTTATTGTTATTTTTTCCTCTAGTAAGTAAACCTCTCAGGTCTGTAAATTGGTTGCCTGCAAATATTGTATTAAGATCATTATGAGCTTTTTCAGCATCCTTTTTTGTCTTTCCTATAATATCTTCTGGTGCTAAACCAAGAGGGTCTATAAATCTTATAGGGTTGTTGTTTACAAAATTATAGGGTGAAACATCAGGAAATTCATCACTTAGCGGGTCTGGTGACATCCAACGACTCACGATTTCAGGTTTTAAATCTGCTTCTGATAATCCTAGATTTTCAAATACCTGAACACCTGTCACTTGCTTGGATAGCACGTTATATGTGAAACTACCGATTTTTACGATAGTATCAGGGAAAGCCTCACGATATTTTCCTTTACTTAACGTCGCTATTTTAGGCTTATATCCTAACTTTTTAAAGGGGTTTACTTCGTCAATGTAACGTTGCTTTCTTTCTTCTTTAGTTTCAGTCTTTTGGTCATTTTGCGCTTGCACTCCTATCATCGCAAACACAAACAAGATGGTTAATAGATGCTTCATGGTATTAATTCTGTTTATTAAACGTGGTTATTTTTTTATTGGTATATTTTTCTTGTTCTTCTTTGAGTGTTACCAGCCAATCTAGATACATTTCTTTTGGCATTTGACGGTAGCCGAGTTCATGGATATTTCTCACTTGATGGTTTAAATCTATCCAAGCCACTTTTCCGTCTTGGTCATCCATGATTTCGTTAATCTCTTTGTCTTTGCTCTTGGCATATTCCTGTAACTGTTTCTTTTTCGTTTCCAGTCGGAGCAACAGCGCATTGATATAGTTGGGGTAATATTCGAGTGCCTTATCAACACATCGCAGAGTAAATGAACCATCATTTTCAGGAAAACGTTTATCAAATCCTTGGGCGAGATCCACTAGTAATAGTGCAAGGCTTTCTTTGTTGTTTAAAGCCTTCATATATAACCCGTTTCTGATACCGTCTAGATGCACATAACCACTTGCCATGATCCAAGCATCAATAGGGAAGTAACCGCTTGTTAGTTCCGTGTTATACCAGCCATCTTTTTGATTACGATGCTTGATATAAACATGATTGGGTGCAAGTGCCAAATGTGCTTCTGCTCCAATTTCTTCAGCTAGAATCTTGTATAGGTAAGGTAGTGAATGACAGTTGCCTTTATGGGTGTCGAGCAGTTTGGAGACAAACATATTCGACCAGTCATCATCACCCCAAATATCATTAAAATCATAAGTAAAAGCTGTCCATTTACTTTGTCCATCCTTAAAATTTATGGTGATACTATCCTTCATAACCGTATAGAGTGCCGCATATTTTTCTACTTCTTTACGGTCAGAGTAATCGTAGTCCTTCAAGGTTCTAGATTGCATGACTGATTTTGTTAGGTGAGCAATAGTTTTTATTGCTAAGGAATAATACGTCGTGTCTAGCAATCCTTGTTTATAGGCATTTTCTACTTCAAATACTGCATTTTTGAAGCTATAGGGCTTTTCACCTTTAAGCATCGCATCAATGCTCTTATAGGCTTCATCATAAAGAAAATCCTGAGCATGTGTTTTAGTGCTTATTAGCACCAATGCGATAATGGCGATATGTATATATTTCCTCATTAATCTTTGATTATTTGCCGTTTCAGTCCACTGAATTTCTCATTGTCCTGCTTTTCTTTTTCCTGTTTTAAGGAATTGAGCCATGCCTCATAACGTTCTTTTGGCATTTCCTCAAATCCTAGATTCTTTAGTTTTCTATCTTGTTCAATCAGTTCTTGAAGTAGCTGCATTGCTTGAGGGTAGGGCTTTAATTGCTCTGGGTTCTTTGCTTGCAATTGCTGCGCTACAAAACTCATTCGCGCCAGCTTCATATTAAATTGATGTATATTTGGGTTGATACCGTCTGGATGTAACTCTAATGATTTATCAATGACCTCTTGCACAAATTCATCACGCCCAAATTTGCTGATATAACCTGATGCTAAATCATTGAGTAGTTGTGCCATTATCTGTCGTTTGGAAAGCCCTGTCATGTAGTTGCCATTCTGTACGGTTTCGGCTTTCATAAAACCAGAGCTTAACATTAAAAAGTCACTCATAATTGCGCCGCTTGTCAGCTCGGCATTATGCCATTCTCCAATCTGATCTTTGAAACGGATAAAAGAATGATTGGGCGCAAAAGCCAAATGGCTTTCGGCCCCAATCTCTTCAGCTAATATCATGTAGAGTCGTGGCATGGAATTACATTGACCACTTCCTTGATAAAGCAGTTTGGAAACAAACATATTATCCCAATTTTCTTTACCCATATAATCGTTGAAATCATAATTGTAGGGCTTGTGAGTCACATCGCCTACAGTTAGCGTATCGGCTATATATTGGTATATACTCAGGTTTTTGGAAAGATTGCTTTTGGGGTCAAGCTGTTGCTCTTTCATTGCGGCTTCTATGAAGCCGGCAATGCTAGAAATGGTTTTATCAAATTCGTCTTTGTCGCTCTGATTTTCATAGAATGCATTTTCAATGATGAAAGTGGCATCCTTGATAGAGAAATCATCAGGATTCATGGCATTAAGTTGTTTGAATGCTTGATAGTAATGGGTGGTGCGCTTATCCGAGTCATAGGAAGGGAAGGTGTATCGCACACCTCTATTGCTGCTCCTCAATTCTTTATAAACCTCCTTTAACTGTTGTTCTCGTAATGCCACCAGTCTTCGATCCCTTTCAAATTGGTTCAGTTGTTGTTGCTGTCTATTTGAGCCATTAAGTGTCGCAATGGAAGGAGAGGTGGGGGTTTGATAGTTCTGATTCACAACAGGATTTGCCCTGGTACTCACTACCTTAAATTTGAATGGTTTTGGGGTATTCGGTGTTATATGCCCAATGGTTTGTGCACTACTTGTTGAGCAGATAAACAAGAATCCGAGAAGCATAGTTTTATTGAAAAAACGTATTTTCATACAGGCATCAATTTAAAGATATTTTCTGATATAAAAGTACGGTAAAACCGTACTTTTGGTAAGGTTTCGTGCCGATTTAATAATAAACATAATAGGCAAAACAAGTAGTGAATTGAACAGTTCAGATAGTAATACATATCTGTGAGAGACTAGCTCAATCCACTAATTTGTTTCAAATAGCTATTAATAATTCTCAGTCAATCGCTTCAAGAAAGAGAAAGGAAAGGGAGATGTTCCTTATCTCATTCACGTAATAATCCCTCAATTCATGGTGACTAACTCATATTTTATGCGATAACAATTTGTTTTTTAAGGGTTCTTTATGTTGTTATGCTAAACAAAAATATAAAACTCATCCTACATTTTTTATCTATATCCTTTTTTTTCATAAGAATATTCGCAATATACAAAATCCTACAAATTTAGGTCGCACAGGACGTATGTTTTTTCATGCGTAACTGTCAATTTTGTTTTCATGAGTGAAACACTCTTTGAAAAACGTAAAAAAGCGATTGGACAACGCATTAAGCAACTCCGTATTAATGCGGGTTACTCTAGCTATGCCAAATTTGCTATTGAGCATAATTTGGAAAGTAAGAGTGTGTGGCGTTGGGAAAATGGCAGAAATTACAAATTAGAAACACTCTCTCATCTTGCCGAAATTCACGGGTTAACCCTAGAGGAATTTTTTAAAGGCATAGAATAGCTACCTAATATTTACGAGTTTAACACTGCATCAAGTGCATCATCCGCATCTTTATGGATAAAGTTTGTCTGATAGTTAATCGTGGTTTTCAAATCTGAGTGTCGATAGAGCTTTTGCAGCATGATAGGTGATATTTTATCCCCTGCAATGTTACCAAATGTGTGACGTGCAATATGGTTCGACAGGTTCTTTTCAATGTCGCATTTTTCAGCAATCTTTTTGAGTTGCGTATTAAGGAGGCTTGTGCCATTGCGTGTTTTAACAAAGACATCATACGGATTATTCGTGTCTGCATCTTTGAGAAACGGAAACACAAAATCCGAAGCAGTGGTTTTGTTCTTTTTATACATGGCTAAAATCTTCTTTGCTTTGTCAGGGATTTTAAGACTGACGGGCTTTTCATTTTTATTCATTTCATAGAATAGACGATCTCCGACAAAATCACTCCATTTCATCTCTAACACATCGGATATCCGAATCCCTGCAAAATAATAAGCAAAGAGCCATACATTTTTTGCGTGCCATATCGATTTGCCTTTGCTGAGTTTGAGGTTTTCAATGGCTTCGACCTCTTCTTTATCCAAGCCGATTTTATTACCTGAGCTGAGGCGTATTTTTTCTTTGTCTCCTGCGAAGGGATAATATTTGCTATCAACAATCCCTTCTTTCATGGCGTTATTGAATAGGGTACGAACAAAAATCAGTTGATTGGTGATGGTGCGGGTTTTCTCCTGACCAAGATAAGCGCGGCAGAATGTTTTAAACCGATTGATGAAGCGGTCATTAATATCTTCAAAATAGAGATTATTGTCTTTGCTGAATAGCTTGATTTCCTCCATGAAAGAATGACCCGATTTTCTGGCATTCCTGACACGTTCCTTGCGACGTTTTTTAATTGCCTCGATAATGGTTTCTTTAGGTTGTGATTCATCCAGATGCACAAACTCCCAAATATTATACAGGATAGATTTTTCAGCTTTTGCTACAGAGTAAACTTCGGAAAGATATTTTTGCTTGAGTCGTTCTGCTCCAAACTGGAAGAATGAGACTTGCTTATTGCTACGCTTCACCTTGTTTTTTATTTGTGCCGTAGACATGGTTCTATTGGTGGTTTCTGCATCGAGAATCACATCATTAGCCTCTTTGAGTTCCTTGAGAAGTAAGCTATTTAAACGCCCTGAATTGGGGTGAGATTTCTTAGCTTTTCGCGCATCCGCATCCCAATCTTTCTCTAAAATATACTGCCCTAGAAACTTATATCGTGTGGAATTACCCTGAATAATGCGTAAAGCAATCGGTATTCTTCCGTCTTTTCGTTGCTTATTTTTCCGAAGTACAATCTTTATAGTCGCCATAATCCCTTATATTTACTGGCATAAAGATACGGAAAAATAATGACAATGGGTACGATATAGGTACAGGTTTTAGTGAATAACTATGAATAATTTCAAATCACTACGAAGGTTAAAATACTGATAATCAATTAAATTTATTCATATTGAACCATTTTTCACCATACATGGTGAGGCTCATAACCCGAAGGTCACTGGTTCGAGTCCAGTTCCCGCTACTAGAGAAGCTCCTTGAGAAATCAAGGAGCTTTTTTTTTTAGCTTATGCCAAACGGTATATGTAATCTACCAAAAAGTATTCGATATTCGAAAATCCGTATAAGGAAACAAGCACTCTTCTATCCGACCTTTGTCCTATAATTTTCAATAAAAAAATAGACGAAAATGGAAGCGAATCAATTTGGTAAAAAAGGTTGGACACCTGATAGAATTGATAATCTGAATGATCAAGTATTCGTTGTAACTGGAACTACAAGCGGAACAGGATTTGAAGCTACAAAAATTTTACTTTCAAAAGGGGCTAAGGTGGTAATGCTCAATAGAAACCCTAAAAAAGCAGGAGACACCATTGATAAACTGAAACAAGAATTGGATAACAATATTTATGTTACAAACATTCAAATGGACTTATCTAAGCAAACATCAGTTAAAAAAGCGGCTCAAGAAATATTAAAAACAGTTCCTCACATCGATGCGCTTATTTGTAATGCGGTAATCGCCCAAGTAACTAAACAAACACTAACTATAGACGGTTGGGAAAGTCAAATGGGAACTAATTACTTTGGAAATTGGACTTTACAAGCTTTATTGTTTCCACTTATTGAAAAATCCAAAGGACGAATTGTAACAGTAGGAAGTATGGGGTATGATATGGGCATCAAAACCATAAAATTTGATGATCTGAATTGGGACAAAGACTACACGCCTAATAATGCTTACAGTCAAAGTAAACTCGCGCAGATAATGTCTATGTACGAATTACAAAATAAATTGAAAGAAGCAGGAAAAATAGATATTAAAGCCTATGTGTGTCATCCTGGTTCTTCAAGAACCAATTTAATAAACACAAGTGGTAGTTTTATGATGAAATTCATCTTTAACCTAATGAAATTATCACCATTAACACAGTCAGCTGAAAAAGGTGCTTATCCGCAATTAATGTGTGCAACAGAACCAAATTTAGAACAAAGTGGTTTTTACGGACCAACAGGAAGAAGCAATTGGGTAGGTCCAGTTGGGGCACACGAAATAAAACCACACGCTAAAGATAGTGCAGTTGCAAAACGATTGTGGGAGCTTTCGGAAAGAGAGACAGGTATAAAATGGAATATCTAAATTTGTAATATGCAACATTTTAAAACATTATCGTCATATTTAGATTATTTGGAGTTGCCTAGACCAGAGCATCCTATGTTGAGTGTATTCAACTCAAAAGGTGAAGGACATTTACCTTGTCCAAGAGAAAGTTCGCCACCAATTACAAATGATTGCTATTCCATTAGTTTTAAAAAATATATAGCGGGTAACTTAAACTATGGTCGGACAAAATACGATTTTACTAATGGAGCTTTAATCTTTATTTCCCCAAGACAGGTATTACAATGGGATAAAAGCATAGTATTTGAACAAAAAGGATTTTCAATAAACTTCCACGAAGATTTTTTGAAAGGAACTGAATTGTCTCAACAAATAAAAAAATACGGTTACTTTTCATACTCTATCAACGAAGCATTACACCTTTCACCAAAAGAAGAAAAACAGATAGAATCCATTGTTGAAAATATTGAAATCGAGTATCAAAACAACCAAGATGCTTTTAGCAAAGAAATAATCATTTCGCAATTGGACACTTTACTAAAATATGCTAATCGTTTCTATGAAAGGCAATTTTTAAATAGAAAAGAAATATCTAGTGATTTGTTAGAGCAGTTTAATATGCATTTAACAGAATATTTTGAATCTGGAAAACTACAAGAAAATGGCATTCCGAAGATAGAGCAGGTAGCAAACGAATTGTCTGTTTCACAACGTTATTTAAGCGATACGCTTAAAAAAGAGACAGGAAAAACAACAACCGAACATATACACTTACATCTTATAGATGAAGCAAAAAATATACTATTACAACCAAATAAAAGTGTTTCAGAAGTGGCTTATGAATTAGGGTTCGAATATCCACCCTATTTTTCAAGATTATTCAAAAGGAAAGAAGGAATAAGTCCAACTGAATACAGAAAAAATATAAACTAAACTAAAATGGAACTATTAAAATTAGCCACAGAATGGGCAAAAGCTGAAGTTTTCTCAACACGTTTCTTTATTCTATTCGCAATTTTATTTTTAGTTGCCAGTGCTGGATTTTGGCAATTGGGAAAAACGGATTTAGCAAAAGCTTATATCATTCCAACGTTAGTGGTGGGTATATTGCTTTTAATAATTGGTAGCGGCCTTAACTACACAAATATTCAAAGAGTTAAACAATTTGAAAAGGACTTTAATAATAATGCATCTGCTTTTTACCAATCTGAAATAGAACGTTCAGAAAGCACTTTAAAGGAATATTCAGTTGTATTTAGAGTAATTCCAATTTTAATTATAATAGCAACATTATTGATCTTGTTTGTTAATATACCAACCTGGAGAGCAATTAGTATTACAACAATTGCCATGCTAATAGTTATTTTATTAGTTGATGGAACTGCTCACGCAAGAATGGAAGCCTATCACAAGCAACTGGTATCAATTAAATAGGGGGCGATTAAATTGAAAACTAACTGAGATGATTTATTGTAGCACGAATTGAATAGTACCACAAAAGATAATTTAACTAAAGGTCTATTTTGCAAATTCGATAATTTTTAAGAAGTCCGTTATAAAGGTTTTTGAGTTCGATAATTCGATTTTTCCCGCTACTAAAAAGAAACTCCAACTAAAAATATGTGGGAGTTTTTTGTTTTAATTGGTTTGGTTTTTCAATAGTCAATCTAAAACTGTATTTTTAGCACTACCACAAAAAGCTTCGGTGTAAATATGAGTAATGTAAGTACAGAGTCTGCCAAAACAAATTATACAGTTCCTATTATCATAATAGCAGGTTTATTTTTTATTTTCGGGTTTGTAACTTGGATAAACGGTGCGTTAATACCTTTTATGAAAACTATTAATGAGTTAACTGATGCGCAATCCTATTTAGTAGCTTCGGCGTCTTACATCTCATTTGTAGTTATGGCCTTACCGGCATCTCACATTATTGGTAAATTAGGGTACAGAAAAAGTATGTCTTTAGGTTTAATAATAATGGGGCTTGGGGCTTTGGTGTTTATTCCAGCGGCAAATGCAAGAACCTACTGGATGTTTTTATCCGGTATTTTTATTCAAGGTGCTGGTATGACGTTATTACAAACTGCTTCAAATCCTTACATCACTATTTTGGGGCCTATAGAAAGTGGAGCAAAGCGTATAGCTATTATGGGTATTGCTAATAAAGTTGCAGGTGCTTTAGGATCTGTTATTTTTGGAGCAATTTTATTGTCCGGAATAGATGATATAAAAGAAAAACTAAATACAGTAGGTACTACTGAAAAAGAAAGTCTACTAAATACAATGGCAGATAGTGTAATAACACCTTATGTTGTTATGGCTATTGTCTTATTTCTTTTAGGAGCTTTAATTTTAAAGGCTCCGTTACCTGCTGTTGAAGAATCTCCGGTAAAAGAAAATGAAGAAGGTAAAACAACTAAAACGAGTATTTTTCAGTTTCCACATTTATGGTTAGGAGTTTTGGCACTGTTCGTTTATGTTGGTGTAGAAGTAATAGCAGGAGATAGTATTATAGCCTATGGAATAGCCTTGGACATTCCTGCCGAAAAAGCAAAATTTTTCACCTTGTTTACATTAATGGCTATGGTGGCAACATATGCCTTAGGGGTGTTTTTAATTCCTAAATATATTTCGCAAGCATTTGCTTTAAAAGCTAGTGCCGTGTTGGGAATAGTACTGTCTTTATGTATCGTGTTTACTAGTGGGTTTACTTCAGTATTATTTGTAGCTGCCTTAGGGTTTGCCAATGCTTTGGTTTGGCCAGCAGTCTGGCCTTTAGCTTTAGATGGACTGGGCAAGTTTACCAAGACAGCTTCGGCATTATTAATAATGGCAATATCGGGAGGCGCTATCTTACCTTATTTATATGGAAATATTGTTGATGTTAGAAAAGAGCAATTAATTGCAACAGGAGTTCAAGAAACCACTGCTGCGATTGAATCAGCAAATAATGGTTATTGGATTTTATTGCCGTGTTACTTGATAATTTTTTACTATGCCTATTGGGGGTATAAATTAGGTAGAAAGTAATAAGAACTTACTTTTTTCTCGCCGAAGATTCACGAACAACCAATTCGGCATCTAAAATTTGCTTATTTAAAGTTTGCGTAATAGTGTCCTTTTTAGCGTGCTCTAAAAAGGTTAGAGCAGCACGTTTACCAATTTCAGCACTATGTTGATTTATACTGGTAATTGAAGGCGTAACCATTGAAGTAAAAGGTTCATCTCCAAAACCAACCAAAGCTATATCCTCAGGCATTTTAATTTGCTGTTCATTTAAAACTTGCAGAGCTCCAAGAGCTGCATAATCACCTGCAACATAAACAGCATCTGGTCTATTTTCTAGATGAAGTAATTGGTGCATTTTTGCTCTACCGTCTAAAGTCGTTAAATTACTTTCTAAAAGTAGTTCATCGTCTAAAGGAAGATTGTGTTTTTTTAAAGCATCAATATAACCTCTTATGCGGTTGTTATAAATACGGGTATGCTTAAAACCGCCAATGTGGGCAATACGTTTGCATCCTTGATTTACAAGATGTTCCACAATCATATGACTGCTATCGTAGTCATTAATACCAATGTAGTCTACGTTCAAATCATTTTCACCACGATCAAATAATATTAATGGAATACCTTTAGATTTAATTTTTTCGTAATAATCTAAATCTACAGTTTCATTAGCCATAGAAGCTATAATACCATCAACTTGAGTAAATAAAAGTGTATCTATATTGTCACATTCCTTTTTATAGGATTCATTAGATTGCGTAATTATAATATTGTAGCCCTCTTTATTTAGTACCTCTTCAATATTTTGAATAACTGAGGAGAAAAAGTTACTATTTGTTCTTGGAACAATTAATCCAACCAAATGGCTTTTACCAATACGTAAAGCACTGGCTAAATGATTGGGTTGGTAGTTAAGATTTTTAGCAACTTGCCTAACCGCTTTTTTAGTTTTTTCGCTAATTCTGGAGTCGTTGTGAAGCGCTTTAGAAACTGCTGCAGGAGAAATGTTTAAGACGTTTGCAATATCTTTTATGGTGGCTTTTTTTGATTTACTCAATTTTATTATATATTTGCTTAAACGTTTAAGCAAATATATTGCTTTAGTGTAAGAAATCAAAGCGCAGAATTCTTTTAAATGGGTTTTGATTTATTTTTAGAATACTGCTTAAACGTTTAAGCAAACTATAAAAATATTTAAATAAGAATTTAAAATGAGTAAAGTAGTAACGTTTGGAGAAATCATGTTAAGATTAGCTCCACAAGGATTTTTAAGATTTTCACAGGCAAATAATTTTGATGTTATTTATGGTGGTGGAGAGTCTAACGTAGCGGTTTCATTAGCTAACTACGGAGTAGATGTTGATTTTGTAACGCGTTTACCAAAAAATGATATCGGTGAATGTGCTATGATGGAGATGCGTAAAAGAGGTGTTGGTGTAGATAAGATTGTTTGGGGTGGAGACCGTTTAGGTATTTACTTTTTAGAAACTGGTGCTGTTTCTAGAGGAAGTAAAGTTGTTTATGACAGAGCACATTCTGCAATTGCCGAAATTGAATCTGGAATGATTGATTGGGATGCTGTTTTTGAAGGTGTTGAGTGGTTCCACTGGACAGGTATTACGCCTGCAATTTCTCAAGGTGCTGCAGACGTTTGTTTAGAAGCTGTTAAGGCTGCAAGTGCTAAAGGTGTTACTATTTCTACAGACTTAAACTATAGAGCTAAACTTTGGAAGTATTGTGATGACGCTCATAGAGAAAAAGTAATGACTGAGTTAACGTCTTACTGTGATATCGTTCTTGGAAATGAAGAAGATGCAGAAAAGCATTTTGGAATTCACCCAGAGGGATTAGACGTTCACAAACATGGTCATGATGTAAAAGCTGAGGCTTTCTTATCTGTTTGTAAGCAAATGATGGAAAAGTTCCCAAGAGCTAAAAAAGTAATTACTACATTAAGAGGTTCTATTTCTGCTTCTCACAATACTTGGGCAGGAGTATTATACGATGGATCTAAAATGTATGAAACACGTCAATACCAAATAACTGATATCGTTGATAGAGTAGGTGGAGGAGATTCATTCATGGGAGGTTTAATCTACGGATTATTAAAATACCCAGAAGATGACCAAAATGCATTAGACTTTGCAGTTGCTGCATCTTGTTTAAAACACACAATTAAAGGTGATGCAAACTTGGTTACTGTTTCTGAAGTTGAAAAATTAATGGGAGGAGACGCTTCAGGGCGTGTTGCTAGATAATTATAAAATGTTTAAACGTTTAATCGTTGATTTGTGTAATCAATTCAAGGGTTAAACAAATAAACGAATAAACATTAAAAAAATGGCACAATTTTCAAGATTAGAAGTTGCTCAGGCAATGAAAGAAACAGGGATGATTCCTTTGTTTTTTAACAACGATATAGAATTAAGTAAAAAAGTATTAAAAGCATGTTACGATGGTGGCGCTCGTTTAATGGAGTTTACTGCCCGTGGTGATTTTGCTCACGAAGTTTTTGGTGAGTTAACTAAATACGCTGTAGCAGAGTTACCAGGTATGATAATGGGTGTTGGTTCTGTAACAGATGCAGGACAAGCGTCTTTATATATGTCTTTAGGAGCTAACTTTGTTGTAACTCCAGTATTAAGAGAAGATATAGCAATAGCTTGTAACCGTAAGAAGGTATTATGGTCTCCTGGTTGTGGAACTTTAACTGAAATAACAAGAGCAGAAGAACTAGGTTGTGAAATCGTAAAGCTTTTCCCTGGTGACATTTACGGACCTCAATTCGTAAAAGGTATTAAAGGTCCTCAACCTTGGACAAGTATTATGCCAACTGGTGGGGTTGCTCCAACAGAAGAGAATCTTAAAGGATGGTTTGATGCTGGTGTTACTTGTGTAGGAATGGGATCTAAATTAATTTCAAAAGAAATTATTGCCAATAAAGATTATGTCAAGTTAGAGCAGGATGTTAAAAACGCTTTAGCCATAGTAAAATCTGTTAGATAAAACATCTAGAAATATTCAAGAAAAGAGCTCCAATATAATGGGGCTCTTTTCTTTTTATTCTGATTAGAAATTCGTTAATTCGCAAAACAGAAAAATAAATAATTAAATAACATGAAAATAGGAAAGATATTAAGCGTTTTTGCAATTGCTTTATTAGTAGTGTCTTGTAACAAAAATGGGGCGCAAAACAAACCTTTAAATACAGAAGTTGATTCTTTAAGTTATGCAATTGGAATGTCAGTTGCTCAAAACGTAAAAGGTTCTTTTAAAGAAGAATTTGATCACGATCTTTTTTACCAAGGTTATAAAAATGTAATCGATTCAGCAGATATAAAGATAGACCAAGCTTTAGTTCAGGGTATCATTAGAAATTATATGCAAAAGCAACAGCAAGCAATGATGGAAAAGCAACAAGAGGAGGCTAAGAAAAAAGCTGAAGAACAGTTTGCTGATCATAAAGCTGCGGGTGAAAAATTAATGGCTGAAAATATTTCTAAAGAAGGTGTACAGTCAACAGAAAGTGGTTTACAATATATTGTACTTAAAGAAGGTGATGGAGCAAAACCATCTGCTACTGATAATGTAAAGGTGCATTACCACGGAACGTTATTCGATGGAACTGTTTTTGATAGCTCTGTTGATAGAGGTGAGCCAATTAGCTTTTCTTTAGCTGGTGTTATTCCAGGTTGGACTGAAGGATTACAATTAATGCCTGTAGGATCAAAATACAAGTTCTTTATTCCTCAAGAATTAGCTTATGGTCATAGAGGTTCTGGTGCTAAAATTAAACCTTTTACACCACTTGTTTTTGAAGTAGAATTATTAGAGATAGCTGATAAGAAATAATCAGAGTTTCTTAAAACGATATTTAAAAGCAGGAAGTTTTCTTCCTGCTTTTTTTGTTTTCTTAATATATAGACTTTAATACCACGCAAAGGTTGTAACTTTGCTGAAAATTGAATTGGTATAGAATATGGCGCACAGAGCAGGCTTTGTAAATATTATAGGGAATCCTAATGTTGGTAAATCTACATTAATGAATGCCTTTGTTGGTGAGAAACTATCAATTATTACTTCCAAAGCACAAACCACAAGACATAGAATTTTAGGAATAGTAAATGGCGATGATTTTCAGGTATTATTTAGTGATACACCTGGAATTATAAAGCCTGCTTACGAACTACAAGAATCTATGATGGATTTTGTAAAGTCCGCATTTGAAGATGCAGATGTCTTAGTTTATATGGTTGAAATAGGAGAAAAAGCCCTTAAGGACGAAGCTTTTTTCAATAAAATAACCAATTCTAAAATTCCTGTATTATTGCTACTTAACAAGATTGATACATCAGATCAGCAGCAATTAGAAGAACAAGTGCAATTATGGGCAGAACAAGTGCCCAATGCCGAGATTTATCCGATTTCGGCCTTAGAAGGTTTCAACGTTAAAGAAGTATTTAACAGAATAGTTGAGTTACTTCCAGACTCACCTCCCTTTTATCCAAAAGATCAGTTAACAGATAAGCCAGAACGATTCTTCATAAACGAAAGTATTAGAGAAAAAATATTGCTTCATTACAAAAAAGAGATTCCATATGCGGTTGAGGTTGAGACTGAAGAGTTTTTAGAAGATGAAAAGATTATAAGAATTCGTTCAGTAATTATGGTAGAACGAGATACTCAGAAAGGCATAATAATAGGCCACAAAGGAAGTGCTTTAAAGCGAGTAGGTGTAGAGGCTAGAAAAGATTTAGAAAAATTCTTTGGAAAGCAAATACATTTAGAACTTTATGTAAAAGTTAATAAGAACTGGCGTAGCAATCAAAATCAATTAAGACGATTTGGTTACAATCAAAAGTAAGACCTAACGCTATCTTATTTTTTAGATAACTATTACTTTACAAAACTAAAATACATTTGTACCATTCAAAGTTTGTCAAACTTTTGAGTTAGTTAGTTTAGTTATAGAAAGTCTTAATTGTGCCCTAAATTAAGACTTTTTCTTTTTAATGATACTAAGTTTTGAGGAGCCTACAAGACGCACTTAAAACTAAAAGATGAACTAACCCTTATGAATATCAAGGTCTCCTACATTTTCTTTCAATACTTTCTGCATAAAATCATTAAGCTTATGCATTTCTTTTTTATTAGAAGCTTTGCCAATGCTTCCGGCAAAATACAATACAAACCAAATTAGAATCATTAAAATCATTAAACTTATTTGTAAAATATAGTCTGTGTCCAATTTCCAATTAGAATAAGCCCAAGCACCAAAAGCTATAAATAAACAAACGACTATAAAGTGAAGGAACATAAACATGGTCCAGACAGTTGGGTTAGGGCCAAACAAACCGTAGAGTAAGGTCTTGTCTTTTTCAATTTCGTCAATTTCTAAATGCAATTGAGGAGTCCAGAATTGTTGCTCCTTTTTTGGGAATTTGATAAACACATGATTATCTATTCTCGTTACAATAAACTCAGATTGCTCATTTTTAGCATTTTCAAAAGCCTTTAAAAGCGTTTCATTATTTGTATTTAGTTCTTTTTTAAAGCGAGGTCTTAAAACTATATCGTTGGTCTTTGGCATTTAGTTGGTGTTTATCCGTCCTTAAATTACTATTTTTATTTAGAACTTTAATAGTTCGCAAAACATAAGCTAATAGCAGTATAATTTTATACTTTTGCAAAATGTTTCAAAATATGGACGGTAATAGTTTCATTTTGAACTAAAAACACTTTAGAAGTTTATGAGCAATATTGTAGCAATAGTAGGAAGACCAAATGTAGGTAAATCAACTTTTTTTAATCGCTTAATTCAAAGACGAGAGGCTATTGTTGATTCTGTTAGTGGTGTAACCAGAGACCGTCATTATGGTAAAAGTGATTGGAATGGAAGGGAGTTTTCTCTTATAGACACTGGTGGTTATGTAGTAGGTAGCGATGATATTTTTGAAGCAGAAATAGATAAGCAAGTAGAATTAGCTATTGATGAGGCCGATGCTATAATCTTTATGGTAGATGTTGAAACGGGTGTAACGGGAATGGATGAAGATGTTGCTAACCTACTTCGAAAAGTAAACAAACCGGTGTTTTTGGTCGTAAATAAAGTAGATAACGGTAAAAGAGCCGAAGATGCTGTAGAGTTTTATGCCTTAGGTTTAGGAGAGTATTACACTATTGCAAGTATAAATGGTAGTGGTACAGGTGAACTTTTAGATGCCTTAGTTGAAGCATTACCAGAAAAAGAAGAAGTTATAGAAGAAGAGTTACCGCGTTTTGCTGTAGTTGGTCGTCCTAATGCAGGTAAATCTTCCTTTATAAATGCATTAATTGGTGAAGACAGATATATTGTTACCGATATTGCTGGTACTACACGAGATGCCATAGATACTAAATATAACAGATTTGGTTTTGAGTTTAATTTAGTGGATACGGCTGGAATAAGACGTAAATCTAAAGTTAAAGAAGACTTAGAGTTTTATTCAGTAATGAGAAGCGTTAGAGCAATAGAACATGCCGATGTGTGTTTATTAGTTTTAGACGCTAACAGAGGTTTTGATGGGCAAGTACAAAATATTTTCTGGTTGGCAGAACGAAATAGAAAGGGTATTGTAATTCTTGTAAATAAATGGGATTTAGTTGAGAAAGACCACAAATCTGTTAAGGAATATGAAAAAGCTATAAGAAAGCAAATAGAACCGTTTACTGATGTGCCAATTATATTTATTTCTGCATTAACTAAACAGCGTATATATAAGGCCATTGAAACAGCTGTTGAGGTGTATAAAAACCGAAGCAAGCGCATTAAAACAAGTGAGCTTAATGAGGTGTTATTGCCAATAATTGAGCATTATCCACCACCTGCTTATAAAGGTAAGTTTGTAAAGATTAAGTATATAATGCAACTGCCAACACCACAACCTCAGTTTGCATTTTTCTGTAATTTACCCCAATATATTAAGGATCCGTATAAACGATTTTTAGAGAATAAGTTAAGAGATAATTTCGGTTTTACAGGGGTGCCTATAAGCGTATACATGCGAAAAAAATAAGATGTCTAAAAAGAACATTTATATATTAATTGTAGTTTTATTTTTTGTTGGAGCGTACTTCATTTGGTCTTTAATGCAGCGTTTAAATAATGAAGTTACTACTACTTTTAGTGTTATAAATGAAAGGCTGGAGATGGCCAATGCACAATCTTATAATGAATTAGATTCTCTGTACATAGCAGCTTCGCAAACTAAATTTGGGTCTAAAACAGATAGCTTAAGAGTTCTTTCTTTTGAATTAGATAATTACATAGAATCCTTAAAACTCATTTTGGTTGAAAGTATTTCAGATCCCCAGGATTATGAAACAATGGATGATGCCAATACCTTGGATAGTTTATTTTTTAAGGAAACAGGTTATACACCTACTGGACAAGAATTCATAACTAAGATAGAAACTTATGAAACAACGGTTAAACACTTATTCAGTAAAGACTTTGATAATATAGACGGTAGCCTTAACAATATGTTTTATAGAAATCAAGACCAAGATGATTGGCTATCCTATCATTTTAAGGGGTTTCCTTTAGTTGCATCTTTAACTAAGTTAACACAAATACAAGCAGATTTAGTAGTTGTAGAAGAAGGTATTTTATATGCAATTCATAACATAGAGTAGATGTTACCAGCCTCCCGAGGCTCCACCACCTCCAAAGCTTCCACCTCCAAAACCACCACCGAAGCCGCCGCCTCCGAATCCTCCACCTGAAGACCATCCTCCACCAGAGCTGCCCCAGCCGCTTCTTGAAGAACTACTGCGTCCCATATTACTTAAAATAATGGCATCTAGTATATCTGTAGCATTAGAACGTCTGCCACCACTTCCTCCTCCTCCGCGTTTATTCTTGGAAATAGAGATTAGAATAATAAAAAAGATAAATAGTAGCATAATTACCAGACCAATAGGAAATTCATTTTTCTGTTTTCTGGTGCCTTTGTATTCACCGTTTAAAACTTCAAAAATAGCGTCTGCTCCTCTGTTTAACCCGCCGTAGTAATTGTTTTGTCTGAAAAAAGGAATTATATCTCGCTCAATAATTCTTTTAGACATAGCATCCGTTAAGAGGTGCTCAACACCATAACCTGTATTAATAGCAATTTTCCTATCATCTTTGGCCAGCAAAATTAAAATACCATTATCTTTTCCATCCTGACCAATGCCCCATTTCTCTCCCCATTGTGCACCTAAAAAATTAATATTCTCCCCCTTAGTAGAACTAATTATTGCAACTACTATTTGTGTTGAAGTGGTGTCTGAATATTGAACAAGTTTACGCTCTAAATTGCTTTTTTGAGAAGGTTGTAAAAGAGAAATATAATCGTAAACACTTGTTTGTAATTTCGGTTTTTCCGGAATGTCAAATTGCGCGAACGAACTAAAAACGGAAAATACAGTTAAAAATAGAGTGAGCCTTAACGTCTCTATTTTAAAATGTCGTCTGTTGAAAACTGCTATTGAAAACTGCATATTGAATTTATCCTTTTGAAATTTCGTTAGAAAGTTCGTCTATATCATCATTTGAATAAGGGAAGTGGTGTTTTAATTCCTGACCTGCTTTTAGAACCCCTTCAACTAATCCTTGCTTAAAATTTCCTTTCTTAAAATGTAATTGAATGGCATCTTTGGTGGTGTCCCAGAAGTCCGTTGCTACTAAGTCATTTATGCCTTTGTCTCCGTAAATGGCAAAGGTTTGGTCTTCTACAGCTACATAAATAAGTACACCGTTTTGCGCTTTGGTGTTTTCCATTTTGAGTTGATAAAAAACCTCTAATGCTCGCTTTTCGGCATTTCCATTAGAAGTTTTTTCAATATGTACACGTATTTCTCCAGAAGTGTTAAGTTCAGCTTCTTGAATAGCCTTCACTATCTCTTGTTCTTCTGCAGAAGTTAAGAAGTCCTCAATTTTAGACATTAAAACTCTACTTTAGGTGCTTTTTCACTGCCAGGGTCACTTTTATATCTTGGCATTTCTTCAAGTCCAAACATCCCAGCGAATAAATTACCAGGGAATTTTTTAATATGAATATCGTAAGTGTTTACCTTTTCGTTATATCTATTTCGTTCAACGTTAATTCTGTTTTCCGTACCTTCTAATTGAGATTGTAATTCTAAAAAGCTTTTGTCTGCTTTAAGGTCAGGGTAACGTTCTACAGTTAATAATAATCTTGATAAAGCTCCACTTAAACCTTGTTGCGCTTGTTGAAACTGTGCCATAGTTTCTGGGGTTAAGTTATTAGCATCAATTGTAGTTTTTGTAGCTTCAGAACGAGCTTTAATAACTCCTTCTAAAGTTTCTTTTTCATGAGCGGCATAGCCTTTTACAGTATTAACAAGGTTAGGGATTAAATCAGCTCTACGTTGGTAGGCACTTTCAACATTAGACCAAGCAGTTTTAGCATTAGCTTCATGCTCAATAGCTGTATTATAAAAACCTTTTCCTTTTGTGAATAATAAAAGTCCAATTATTACAATAATAATCAATGGTAAGAACTTTTTCATGATAATATTAGTTTAAGTTAATTATGTTAATGTTTATTTGTGAGACACAAATTTTATAAAAATGTTACTTATTTCAAGTACTTTTTATAACCGTCACTTAAATCACTAATAGATTTAAGCTTTACATTTTTATAAAAAGTCTCGGCTGCTTCAGATTGAAATTGTAGTTTCCCCTTTGTCATAGGTATCCATTTTTCACCATTAAAAAACTCGGGGTTGTAAACAACATTAACGACTTTGCCATTTACAATGTGGATGTTAGTGTTTTTATAAGCGATTAATTCTACGGTATTCCATTCACCAAAGGGC
Organism: Seonamhaeicola marinus; assembly: GCF_008085455.1. Taxonomy (NCBI): domain Bacteria; kingdom Pseudomonadati; phylum Bacteroidota; class Flavobacteriia; order Flavobacteriales; family Flavobacteriaceae; genus Seonamhaeicola; species Seonamhaeicola marinus. The sequence continues at coordinate 1,361,295 of NZ_VSDQ01000679.1, forward strand.
TTTTCGTAATCATCACTTTTAAAACATCTTCCAGTACCTTCAGCCCAACTGAAAAGGTGTAGTGGAGCCGTCTCATCATAATGATGTTTTCCTGAGGGTCTTTTTGTTGCAGGACATTTAGCTCTTACATTTTTATCATTAATGGTAATAAAATCCCCAAAATTAGTTTCTTCAACTTCAAATTCTAAGCTAGTCATCCATGTATTCCATAAACCTGCTCCAAAATCACCAATGCTATGATAAAGTAAACCGTTATTTCTAGTGGCTTCTAGTCTTGGAGGCCATTTCTTTTCGCCCCATTTTACCTGAAATGTTAAATGGTAGTTCTCAAATTCTTTTTTAGTAACCAAAGCACCAAAAATTTCACCGGTAATCTTAATAACCTCTTCGCCATTTTCTTCTATTACTGAGAAGACATTTTTCTTGTTTCCTAATCCTAGGGGAGGGTGTCCTCCTCTAACATCTTCAACAGTTTCATAGCCTTCAATACCTGAGGATTTATGAGGTATCCCTAAAAAGATATCCCATTGAGAAAGGTCTTTGTCTACTAAATTTTGCCACTCTTCAGTGGATTGTGTGCACCCCAAGCATAGGGAAAGTATGAGGGTGAATAGGAATGGTTTATAATACGTTTTCAAAGGTGTTCTTTTATTTTTAATAGCTGTTCTTTAATATCTTCCAATTTACTAACTATTTCAAAATTACTTAAAGCTTCCTTTTTTTCTTCTTTTAAATGAATCTTAGCCCCTTCTAAAGTAAAGCCTCGTTCTTTTACTAAATGGTAAATAAACTTAAGGTTTTTTATGTCTTCTGGAGTAAACTTACGGTTACCTTTAGCATTTTTTTTAGGCTTTAGAATATCAAATTCTTTTTCCCAAAATCGAATTAAAGATGTATTTACTCCAAAGGCTTTGGCAACTTCACCAATAGAATAATAACGTCTCTCTGGTAAATCTATATGCATTAGTCTAACGATTGGTTTTCCATAGACGCATGTTCTAGAAGTTTACTAAACTCCTCGGCTGTTAAACTTCCGTAGTAAAAGTTTATAGGGTTAATATGTACGCCGTCTTTTTTTATTTCGTAATGTAAATGTGGGGCTTGCGAACGCCCAGTACTTCCAACAAAACCAATGATATCACCACGTTTTACTTTTTGGTTCTTTCTAACATTATATTTGTATAAGTGTGCATAAAGACTAACATAGCCAAATCCGTGGTTAATTCTAATATGCTTACCATAACCACTTGCACGAGAATCGGCTCTAATAACTACGCCATCACCACTGGCATAAACTGGAGTGCCTCTAGGAGCTGTAAAGTCCATTCCCTTATGCATTTTTCTTACTTTGGTAAAAGGGTCTGAGCGCATACCGTAACCAGAGGCCATTCGTGTTAAATCTTCATTACTTACAGGTTGAATAGCAGGAATAGAAGCTAATAGTTTTTCTTTTTCTTCAGCAAGAAGTGCAATTTCATCTAAGGATTTAGACTGCACCACAATTTGTTTTTGAAGGACATCTAAACGCTTATTACTTTCAATAATTAGTTTAGAATTATCGTACCCTTCAAATTGCTTATATCTGTTAATACCACCAAAACCTGCTTTACGTTGGGCATCTGGTATTGGGTTAGCTTCAAAATATACACGGTATAAATTGTTATCTCTTTCAGCAACATTAGCTAAAACAGCTTCTGCTTCAGACATTTTAATGTCTAAAAGCTGATATTGAAATTCCATGTTTTGAAGTTCTCTTTTCAGAGCTTTTTCTTTAGGAGATTCTATGAACTTACCAGCAATTGTTACTATTCCAAAAGCACATATAAAAGAGGTTAATAGGAACAACATAATGTACTTAAAAGTTGTTCTTTTTTTTCGCTCTATTTTACGGTACGAAAGTGATTCTGAATCGTAGTAATATTTTACCTTACTCATTACGTTATTTATACTATTTTTGCATGGAATAAATTCAAGCGAATAACTTGAGTTTTTATGCTAACGACCAAATATATAAATTGTTTTGCAATTTTATATAATTTAATAACAACAGGATATCTGTAAGAATGAAATCACAAGAGGTAAGATCTAAGTTTTTAAGTTTTTTTGAGGGTAAGAAACATACCATAGTTCCATCTGCACCAATGGTGTTAAAAGATGACCCAACGTTAATGTTTGTAAATTCTGGTATGGCGCCTTTTAAAGAGTATTTTTTAGGGAATGCAGAACCTAAGAGTAATAGAATTGCAGATACTCAAAAGTGTTTACGTGTATCTGGTAAACATAACGACTTAGAAGAAGTTGGTTATGATACTTATCATCACACGCTTTTTGAAATGTTAGGAAACTGGAGTTTTGGTGATTATTTCAAAGAAGAAGCAATTGCTTGGGCTTGGGAGTTATTAACGGAAGTTTACGGTATAGATAAAGATATTCTATACGTTACTGTTTTTGAAGGTGATGAAGGTGATGGAACTGAAATGGATACAGAAGCTTATGATTATTGGAAAAAGCATATTTCGGAAGACCGTATTCTAAAAGGAAATAAGAAAGATAATTTCTGGGAAATGGGAGATCAAGGACCTTGTGGACCTTGTAGTGAGATTCATGTAGATATTCGCTCTGCTGAAGAAAAGTCCAAAATAGATGGGAAAGATTTAGTAAATATGGATCATCCTCAGGTAGTTGAGATATGGAACCTTGTTTTTATGCAATACAACCGTAAAGCAAATGGTTCTTTAGAAACGTTACCTAACAAACATATTGATACTGGTATGGGCTTTGAACGCTTGTGTATGGTGTTACAAGGTGTACAATCTAACTATGATACCGATGTGTTTACACCTCTAATCAGAGAGATTGAAACTATAACTGGTAAGGATTATGATAAAAATGAAAAAGTAGATATTGCTATTCGTGTTATTTCAGATCACGTAAGAGCAGTAGCTTTTTCAATTGCAGACGGGCAGCTACCAAGCAATACTGGTGCAGGTTATGTCATTAGAAGAATTTTAAGAAGAGCTGTACGTTATGGCTTTACTTTCTTAGATAAAAAAGAACCTTTTATTTACAGATTAGTTGATGTTTTGAGTAAAAAAATGGGAAAAGCGTTTCCAGAATTAAAGTCTCAAAAGCAACTTATTGAAAACGTTATTAAGGAAGAAGAACAATCATTTTTAAGAACGTTAGAGCAAGGTTTAATTCTTTTAAACAGAATTGTAGAAGAGGCCAAGGGTGATACTGTTTCTGGTGAAAAGGCCTTTGAGTTATATGATACCTACGGTTTTCCTATAGATTTAACCTCCTTAATTCTTGGAGAAAAAGGACTTAAACTTGATGAAGAAGGTTTCAATAAAGAACTTCAAAAACAAAAAGATAGATCTAGAGCTGCAAGTGAAATGAGCACTGATGATTGGACGGTGTTAGAGGATGATGCAGAACAAGAGTTCATAGGATATGACGCTCTAGAGGCAAATGTTAAAATAACAAGATACAGAAAAGTTACCTCTAAAAAAGAAGGTGATATGTATCAATTAGTATTTAATTTAACCCCTTTTTATGCTGAAGGAGGTGGGCAAGTAGGAGACAAAGGGTATTTAGAAAACTCAAGAGGAGATGTTGTTTACATTCTTGATACTAAAAAAGAGAATAATGTAATCATTCATTTCACTAAAAACTTACCTAAAGATTTAAATCAGACGTTTAAAGCGGCAGTTGATGTTAAACAACGCTACAGAACAGAATGTAATCATACAGCAACCCACTTATTGCATCAGGCATTACGCGAAATTTTAGGGACTCATGTTGAGCAAAAAGGGAGTGCAGTACACTCTAAATATTTACGTTTCGATTTTTCGCATTTTTCTAAGTTAACCGTTGATGAATTGCGTGATGTGGAAAACTTTGTAAATGCTAGAATAGATGGAAAGTTACCTCTAGAAGAAAAACGCAATATACCTATGGAAGAGGCCGTTGCTGAAGGTGCAATGGCGCTTTTTGGAGAAAAATATGGTGATACGGTAAGAGCTATTCGCTTTGGACAGTCTATAGAATTATGCGGTGGTACCCACGTTAAAAATACCTCAGATATTTGGCACTTTAAAATTGTTTCTGAAGGCGCTGTAGCTGCTGGTATAAGAAGAATTGAAGCCATTACTAATGATGCTGTTAAGGATTTCTATCATGAAAATAACCGTGCGTATTTTGAAATGAAAGACTTACTTAATAATGCAAAAGAACCTGTAAAAGCACTGCAAAGCTTGCAAGATGAAAATGCTAGTTTAAGAAAACAAATAGAGGCGCTACTAAAAGATAAGGCAAAGCATATAAAGGGAGAGTTAAAAGGAGAATTAATAGATGTAAACGGCGTTCAGTTTTTGGCTAAGAAAGTAGATTTAGATGCAGCAGGTATAAAAGATGTTGCTTTTGAGTTAGGTAGCCAGTTTGATAACTTATTCTTATTACTTGGTGCCGAACAAAAAGGAAAAGCATTATTATCCTGTTATATTTCTAAAGCATTAGTGACCGATAAAGATTTAAATGCAGGTCAAGTAGTTCGAGAGCTTGGTAAATTCATCCAAGGAGGTGGCGGAGGTCAACCTTTCTTTGCAACGGCTGGAGGTAAAAAGCCAGAAGGTATTGAAGAGGCTTTAAGAGAAGCTAAGGCTTACTTAAATTAAAATGGCAACCCAGTTATGTCCAAAGTGTAGTAACGATTCTTTTTCTTGGATTATAGATGAAAAGATATCGGAACGAACAATTTGACGTTGTTTCAATTGTAATTATGAAGCAACAGAAGATGAATCCAAAGAACTTAACGGTAATAAGAAAATAGAATTAAAAGACTCAGAGGATATTTACTGGTGGTGTTTTAATTGCGATAAAAAATGAATCTTCAAACCAACATACCACTATCTAAACACTCTAATAATCTTATAGACTACCAGTCTAACATTCTATTATTGGGTTCTTGTTTTGTAGAAAATATTGGTGAGAAGTTGGGGTATTTTAAGTTTAAAAATTTGGTTAACCCATTTGGGGTATTATTTCACCCAAAAGCCATTGAAAAACTAATTGAAAGATCGCTTAACTTAGAATATTATTCTGAAAAAGAGGTCTTTTTTCATAATGAACAATGGCACTGTTTTGATGTACACTCTAAGTTAAGTAATCCATCAAAAGATAATTTACTTAAAGACTTAAATAATCATATTGACGCAAGCTACCATCAACTTAAAAAAGCAACACATATCGTTATTACATTAGGAACTGCCTGGGTGTATCACAACTTAGAAACACAAAAGTCTGTTGCTAATTGTCATAAAGTGCCTCAAAGACAGTTTAGTAAAAAGTTATTGTCGGTAACAGATATTTTAGAATCACTTCAAAAAATAGTTGCTTTAGTAAAAAGAGTTAACGCAGACGTTCAAATTATATTTACTGTTTCGCCTATAAGGCATCTTAAGGATGGATTTATAGAAAATATGAGAAGTAAGGCGCATTTACTAGCAGCAATGCATCAGGTAGTTGAAAGCTATAAATCAAAAGAAGATACTGATTTAAGTTATTTCCCATCTTATGAAATAATGATGGATGAGTTACGTGATTATCGATTTTACGCAGAAGACATGATTCATCCGAGTCAAACCGCCGTAAATTATATTTGGGAAAAGTTTAAGGAGGTATGGGTTTTTAAAGAAGCTCAAAAAGTTATGGAAGAGGTGGATATCATTCAAAAGGGACTTCTTCATAGACCCTTTAATCCCAATTCAGAAGCACATCAAAAATTTGTTAAAAACCTGTATAACAGGAAGAAAGATTTGGAAAACAGATTTCCGACCATAAAATTTTAGAAATTTTTTAGTATTTTGGTTGTAAATTCTGTCGGGATAATGAACCGTAAATTCAATTACATATATGTTGCCATAGTATTTGCTTTAATCTCTTGCTCAGGTGATAATAATCAGACCGAAAAGGAGTTTTTTAAGGCTATCATTGAAAATACCGCGTATAAAGCTAGTGAAATTAGAGCCGTTCATTTAGGAGAAAGTATCCAAGTAAGTAGTGAAAATTCGGAAAACAATAGCGCTATAAATTTTAACTTAAAAAATTACCAAGGCGTTGGAAGTTATGCAATTGGTGATAGTTCGGAAAATGAGAATATTGTTAATTATGCATTATCGGATGATACTGGTGTGTTGCTAACGTTATGGAGTTTAAACAAAACCTCTTCTTCAATTGGAATAACACCTGGAAGTATTGAGATTACTTATGACGATGGTAAAGTAATCGAAGGAAAATTTAGTACCCTGCATGTTTACAACTATCATGGTACCAAACAAATTATGGTAATAAAGAATGGTAGTTTTAAGGCTGACTACGATTTTTAATATTCCTCAAATACGAAAATCTGCGTATTTTTTCACCATATAATTTTTAATTGATTTGTAATTAGATAGATCGTTTTAAACCTAAATGAAATGAAAAATATAATTATAAGTTGCGCACTATTGGGGGCGGTTACCTTGCTAAATGGGCAAAATGAAAACTTACAACGTTTAACGCAAGCACTAGATTCGTTAAATGGAAAAGCATATGACTATGCAATTCCTGTATTTAAAGAATTAATTAACAAGAAATATAAAGAGGAGGTAAATTATGAGTTTCTAATCTCCACTTACATGATTACAGATAGTATAAATAATGGGATTAAATATGTTAATACCGCACATAAAAAGTTTCCTAATAATGCTACATTCTTAAAATATGCCATAGATTTATATGCCAAAAAACGCGATTACAACAATGTGCTTGTTTATGTGGAAAAAGCGTTGAAACTTGAACCTAACAATGATTTACTGTATACATACTTAGGTAATTTATATACGGATTTACACGATTATGAAAAGGCGCTACATAATTATAAACAGGCCCAAAAATTAAATCAAAAAAGCTTTATGGCATTCTATGGAGAAGGCACTATTTATGTTAATAGAGCAGTGGAGTTAAAGAAGAAAATGAATGAATTAAATTTTAACGACTCCAAATATGATGCCTTTGAAAAGGAGGAAAAAAACCTAAATGCTAAAGCCATAAAGTCGCTAGAAAAGGCTTTAGAAATTAAAAGTGAAGATAAAGCTATACTCTCTGGTCTATTACAATTATATCTCTCTGTTAACGATTTAGAAAAATATAAAGAAACGAAAGCTAAACTTAAGGCGTTAAGAGGGTATTAGCGCCGTTTATTAGTATGTTACTAGACTTCTATATTTGAATATACGTAATTCATCGTATTGATATTCCCTTGTTGAAATTACAATTTTGTAATGCTATTAACCATTAAACAATTTCAACAATGAGGAATTTAAAAATTTTCGTTTTTCTATTAGCTAGTTCGCTAATGATTAACGCGCAAAAAGCTGAAGCTCCAGATTTTAAATATGATTTAGGAGGAAAAGTAGAAAAGATGACGCTAACAAGTTCTGGGGTAATGCTAATCATGCATGGCAAAGGTCTAGCAGGAATAAAACCAGGGCAAGAAGGCGTAGTTTTTAATTTTGACGATTACGGAAAAGTTAAAGAAGAAGAAGTGTTTATTGTGCCGAATACACCATATGTTATGGTTGGACAAGCTGGATTTGGCGGAATTTCTGCGAAACAAAGTGTAATAGATGTTGTTACAGGAAAAAGACTATTTGATACAAAAGCTAATGGATGGAAGGCTGCTGGTAGACCAACTCTAATAATGCCAGAAAATAGACTTATAGTTTCCGGGCAAAGAACTGCTAAAGAAAAGTATACGCAAGCCGTTGGTATTTATGATATGGCTAACGGAAATGAAATTAAGCTTTTTAAATTAAAAGGCTCTAACTCTCTAACGGGAAGACCTAGTATAATTAATAATGGTGTTATTCTGCCAACATTTAAAGGGATTTATAGGATAGATATGAATACTGGCGCTGAAAGTTGGGTAGTAAACTTAAAAAATGTAGCATACGTAATTCCAGATAAAGATGGAGAATCTATGTTCGCAGTACAAGGAAAGGGTAGCAATCATGTTATTCATAAATTAAGTGGGAGTGGGCAACAATTATGGAGCGATGGAAAAAAGCTTAAAGGTGTAGTTTCCAATTTTGAAGTAACCGATAAAGGATTGGCTATTGTTAGTAATGTGGCTAACAACGGAAAATCTGGGTTGGCAAAGTTAGCTTCAGCTAAAGCACAAAGTAATATCTCTTTCTTATCAGATTCAACAGGTGAAGACTTATGGGAGAAAGCACCTAAAACAAAGGGATATGTACAACACTTTTATATTATGGAAGACGGTATTTTGTTTGGAATAGGAGAAGGAGGTATTAACAAAATCTCATATGAAGGAACCCCTTTATTTAAAAAACCATTAAAGACTGGTGCAAATATTCATACCATGGCTCTTACAAAACAAGGTATGATATACATCACAGACACAGATGCCAATATTGTAAACTTGGATACAGGAGAATCTATTTGGAACAAACCAATTAAGTATAAAAAGGCTAAATCTGTTACAAGTACGTATGATGAAGGCCATGCAAGATACCTAATAAGTACAGGAGAAGAGCTGATTGCTATAAATGAGAATAATGGGGACATCAGCACTTTGGCTAGTTATAAATTCAACGAAAAAGAGAACCCTACAGCGTTTCAAGTGAGAGAAAACGGATTACTTCTATCTTCTAGTCAAAATTTAATGATGCTAGATTTTGAAGGAAAAGAAGTGTTTCATGAGTATTTTAAATCACCGGGACAAAGTACGTTTGCTAAAATAGCATTGGGAGCTTTAGCTGTCGCCTCAACAGCTATGGCTGCTGATGCCAGTTTTAGAGCAGGAGCCAATAGAAATTATATAGGGCAGTATAATCAATACGGAGCACAAATGAAGCGTACAGCAGATATGTTCTCTGCAATAGGAACAGCTTCATTTAATGAAATGGCAAAACGATTTAAAGCAACTTCAGCAACAGAGAACGATCAGTTTATTTTAACCAAATTAGATGATGGTGTAAGTCTTGTTAAAGTAAACAAAGACAGTGGCGAAGTTGGTAAGACTATTTTACTAAAAGATAAAAAACCTGTTTACGAAGTAGATGATTTTGGAGGGTATTTGTATTACTTAGCTAATGGTACTACCGTGTTTGCTTACAATCTTGTAAAATAAATCTTGTTGTTGAGATTTGTTTGATTAGGCGTGGTAATTTATTATTGCGCTTAATCTTTTTTAATAACTGTTCGTCGATATTTTGCCCTTTTATTTAACTTAAATTGTAGATTTAAAATGCTATTAATCAGTTCGTATCAAAAACATCAATTGCCCAAAACTTTTTTTAGAAAGAAGCAATTGGTGTTTTTTTTACGCTTAATTCCATATGTTTTCAAAGCAAAAAAATATGGTTATGATTACTAGATTTGCTTTTGAAATAGTGTTAGGTTTACTCATTGTTATATCACTTTTCTTTATTGTTTTAATATTCAAAAAAACATTATCCATAAAAAAACGCGCTAAGTCTAACTATGCTAATTATAAAATAAAGTTGAGCTCAGCAGAAAAACGTAAAAAGGTATTATATAATAAAGAGTTACTGTCTAAAGACCTTAGTCAGTCATTATTCTCTAAGTCTTTCAGCATACTAGATTGGCTTATTTCAATACATAAAAGTAAATAATTACAATCCCTAAATTGGTATGAGGCTTTTCTTAGTTATCTGTTTTTCCTTTGTTTTTATTAGTCATTCTCAATCAAATAAACCTGTAATTGATAGTTTACTGCAATTAACTAGAATATCAAATGATACGGTTTTAGTAAAAGCTTTTAATGAACTGTCTTGGGAATACAAAAACGTAGACATAGATAGCTCAATGTACTATTCTAAGAAATCTCTTGAGGTTGCTTTAGAATTAAACAATAAGAAAGCTATTGCCGCGTCTTACAATAGTTTGGCTAATAGTTTTGATGGAATGGGGCAATTAGACAGTGCTCTGGTATACCATAAAAAAAGTCTCGATTTAAAACTAGAAATAGCGCACAAAGTAGGGGCTGCAGATTCCTATAATAATCTTGGAATTGTATATGATCTAAAAGGCGATTTTGATTTGTCTTTAGAGCACTATTTTAATGCATTGAACATATATGAAAATGAAAAGGTACCTTTTTATAAAGTTCCAATGGTTCTTACCAACATAGGTATAGTCTATAAAAAGCAAAAGGAATATGAAAAGGTTTTAGAGTATTATAATAAAGCTCTAAAAATATATACCGATAACAATTATGATTTCGGTATTGTTATTACCAAAGGAAACATCGGTTCTGTCTTAATAAATCTAAAAAAGTTTAAAGAATCAATAAAGTTTTGTGCCGAGGCTAAAGATCTTTATGAGAAACTCGGGTATAAAAGATATGTGCCATACATGTTGAGCAATATGGCTTTTGCAAAAGACAGTTTGAAAATACATAAGCAGTCTCAGGAAGATTTTGAAGAGGCCATTAAGTTATTTACCGAGGATAAAAACCTCTATGAATTAGTACATACCAAAATAGGGTTGGCCAATAACTTAAAAAAACAACAAAAGTTTATTACCGCCTTAAACCATGGAAAAGAAGCTTTGGAAATTGCAAAGTCCGAAGGGTTTAAAGAATGGGAGGTTAAGGCATATAGGATTTTAGCAGATGTTGAAAAACTAAGAAAGAATTACCATGCCTATTCAGCCTATTTAGAATTACACACAATTAGGAAGGATAGTTTATTTGAGGAATCTAAAACCAAAACAATCTTTGAATTAGAAACGAAGTATCAAACGGCGAAAAAAGAGAAAGAAATTCTATCACAACGAGCTGAAATTGCCGAAAAAGAGTTGAAATTAGATAGAAATAGGAATCAGATAATAGGGTTAATAACCCTAGCTGTAGCACTTTCTATTTTGGGGTATTTGCTATACAACCAACAAAAATTAAAAAACAGACAACTTCAAAAAGAAAATGAATTAAAGGAAGCACTAGCAGAAATAGAAACCCACAATAAATTACAGGAACAACGCCTAAGAATATCTAGAGATTTGCATGATAATATTGGCGCGCAACTTACATTTATTATTTCGTCTATAGAAAACCTCCAATATGGTTTTAAATTAACTAATGCTAAGCTAAAAGATAAGCTAACGGGCATAAGCGCTTTCACCAAAGAGACTATTTATGAGCTCCGCGATACCATTTGGGCTATGAATAAAGATGAAATAACTTTAGAAGACCTAAAAGCTAGAATTTCAAATTTTATAGAAAAAGCAAATGCTTCTTCTAGCAATATGCGTTTTAAAATAGATATTAACGATAATGCAAAAGGAGCTACGGTGTTTTCATCATTAATGGGAATGAATATCTATAGAATAATTCAAGAAGCAGTAAATAATGCCATAAAATATGCAGAAGCTTCCAGTATTGAAGTTGTAATAAAAAAGAAAGAAAGTACAATACATTTCACCATAACAGACAACGGTAAAGGCTTTAATATAGAGTCTGTTGAAGAAGGTAACGGACTAAATAATATGACGAAACGCGCTACAGATATAAATGCAGATATATCTTATATTAGCACTATTGGAGAAGGAACCATTGTTAGTCTAAGTCTAAATACGTGATAATAAAGATTGCCATTGCAGATGATAATAGTTTTTTAATAAAGGTGGTTAAAGATAAACTGTCCTTTTTTGAAGACTTTAAAGTAAGTTTTACCGCTTTTGATGGTAGTGATTTATTAGAAAAACTTCAAATTAATCACAATTTAGATATCATTTTAATGGATATAGAAATGCCTAATAAAAATGGCATTGAAGCTACCGAGATTGTAAAACAAAAATACCCTCATATTAAAATAATAATGCTTACAGTTTTTGACGATGATGAAAACATCTTCAAAGCTATTAAGGCTGGGGCAGATGGTTATTTGTTAAAAGAGGTAAACCCCAAGGATTTAGAAATTGGTATTAAGGAAACGTTAAAAGGAGGAGCAGCAATGACACCTTCAATAGCTATGAAAACCCTTAAATTACTTCGTAATCCCATTGAAATAAATAAAGAAGAAGAGAAACAAGACATAATTCTTACCAAACGTGAAGTTGAGGTTTTAGAACACTTAAGCAAAGGTTTAAGTTATAATGCAATAGCCGATAACTTAATTGTATCTGCTGGAACCATTAGAAAACATATTGAGAATATCTATAAAAAATTACAAGTACATAATAAATTAGAAGCTGTTCAAAAGGCAAAAAAAAATAACTTAATTTAATTTTTCTTTAACCTATTGGTAATCCTAAAACAGGAAACCTAATTTATATTTGTAATGTTAATTTACATTGCCAAATTACATTAGTTAGACTTCATACGTCGAAGGAAACTGATGTTTTTTTTTGACGAAACTCAATTTGGGAAGCCTAATTAAAAGCTTATTCAAAATTGTAAGTTAAACGAATCCTTAGGAACAACCAGATCTTATCTTTAGTGGTTTAACTTTTATTTTTCAATGTTCAAAGGTCTCAGGTTTTAAATTATTTCTAAATTAGTACATGCGAAAAATTCTATTTGGTGTTGTAATCACTTTAATTGTTCTCTTCTCTTTTAAATACTGTAATGAAAAACAGGAAGACAAACTGGTGTTACAAGAAAGTTCGGCACTTATTCAAAAGCAAATAAATAACGTAGGTAAATTAGTTGTTACGGAAGGACATTTTAGTGAAGTGTTTAATTACGCAAGTTCAAAGGAAATTCTAGGAGCGTATTTTACTTCAGAAAAAAAGGCACTCGTTGTAGTTAATGCAAGTGTTTCTATTCAGTACGATTTAAGTAAGATTGAATTTGAGGTAGATGAAGCTAATAAGACATTACGTATTTTAAGTATTCCAGAAGAAGAAATTAAAATTTCACCCGATTTAGAATATTATGATATTCAAGCAGATTTTTTGAACCCTTTTGAAGCAAAAGATTATAACGAAATCAAGGATGTTGTAAATAAATCGTTGGCACAAAAAATTGGAGCATCAGAACTAAAAAGTAATGCTAAAAATAGGTTGTTAAGTGAATTGTCTAAATTCTATATTTTAACAAGTTCCTTTGGCTGGACGTTAACGTATAATGAAACGCCAATGCAATCTATAGAGCAGCTGCAAAATTTGCAGTTATAATTTAGCATTTAAATTATGCCAGCTTCCGCCATTAATAACTTCAATGTTATGTCTTCTTAGAAGTTTACTGGCAATTCCAGAACGTACTCCGCTGGCGCAACAGGTAATAATTGGTTTGTTAAAGGCTTTTATCTCATTAATGTAATTACCTAAAGATTGCAGAGGAAAGTTTCTGGACCCTATAATAGCGCCATTAACATACTCTTCTGCCGTTCTAACATCAATTATTATGGCGTTTCTTCTTAGAAATTCTTCAGTTAATTTTTTCTTCTTTTTAAATAAAAATCCTAGGATGCTCATGCTTTTAATTTTAAACAAATGTCTAAGATAATTTATAAAAGAGTGTAACATTGGTTACGGTAAAAATTTAATATCTTCAACTAAATTTATTTTAAGTAATGACTAAAGAAGATTTGTTAAAAGTACATGAGCAAATAAAGCCTTATGTTCATAATACACCTGTTTTAACATCGCAATTAATTAATAAGATGTGCAATGCAGATTTGTTCTTTAAATGTGAAAACTTTCAGAAGATGGGAGCTTTTAAAATGAGAGGAGCAACTAATGCCATACTTAACTTATCTAAAGAAGAAAAGGAAAAAGGAGTTGTTACACATTCTTCAGGTAATTTTGCCCAAGCCTTGGCTTTAGCCGCAAAAAGTGTTGGGGTTAAAGCTTATATAGCAATGCCTGAAAATGCGCCCCAAGTAAAAAAAGATGCTGTTTCTGGATACGGCGGTATTATAACCGAATGTGGTGTTACTGCTACTGAAAGAGAAGCTGCTGCTCAAAAAATTCAAGAAGAAACAGGAGCGGTTTACTTACACCCTTCAAATAATGATGATGTTATTCATGGCCAAGGAACAGCAGCTATGGAACTTATAGAAGAACATCCGGATTTGGATTTTCTTTTTATACCAGTTGGAGGAGGAGGTTTAATTGCAGGATCTCTATTAGCTGTAAACGCTTTTGCAAAAAAATGTAAGGTTATTGGAGGAGAACCTAAGCATACTGATGATGCTTTTAGGTCTTTAAAATCAGGAAAGATAGAATTTAACTCTAAAACAAATACAATTGCAGATGGCTTAAGAATGCATTTAGGCGACAGAAATTTTCCAATTATAAAGGAGTACATAGAAAAAATAGTTTTGGTTGAAGAAGAAGAAATTATTGAAGCTATGAAACTTATTTGGGAACGTATGAAAATAGTTATAGAGCCTTCTAGTGCAGTAGCGTTTGCGGCACTTTTAAAAAGTAAAGACACTATTGAAAACAAAAAGATTGGGGTAATTATTTCGGGTGGTAATGTAGATGTTAGTAATTTACCTTTTTAATTAAAAATCTAATTAGATTATATAGTAAATTGCGCTCATGATTAAACCATATGTTAAGTTAACAGTAGAAGAAAGGGTTGGAATTGTAGAGTTTTTTCACCCCAACAGAAATTCCATGCCCAGTGAAGTATTGCTAGAATTGGAACAGGCAATACATGTAATGGCTAAGGACGAAGATGTTAAGGTAATTGTTCTAAAAAGTGGTGGTGATAGGACATTTTGTGCTGGTGCCAGTTTTAACGAATTAATAGCTATTGATGATGCTGAAACCGGTAAAAATTTCTTTTCTGGTTTTGCCAACGTCATAAATGCCATGAGAAAATGCCCAAAGTTAATTATTGGTAGAGTACAAGGAAAAACAGTTGGAGGAGGTGTTGGACTTGCCGCGGCTACAGATTATTGCTTAGCAACACAGTATGCCTCGGTTAAATTGAGTGAATTAAGTATAGGTATCGGTCCTTTTGTTATAGAGCCTGCTGTTTCTAGAAAAATAGGTAAAATGGCAATGTCTCAAATGACTATAGATGCTGAAACATTTTATTCTGCCGAATGGGTAAAGGATAACGGTTTGTACGCAGAGGTTTTTGAAACTGCAGAAGAACTTGATGAGGCCGTATATCATTTGGCTGAAAAACTAAGTAGTTATAACCCTGAAGCTTTGAAAGAAATGAAAAAAGTATTTTGGGAAGGTACAGACCATTGGGAAACATTATTGCAGGAAAGAGCAGCTATTAGTGGTAAACTCGTATTAAGTGAATTCACAAAAAAAACTTTAAAACGCTTTAGGTAACAAAAAAAATGCTCAAGAAAAGCAAGAGCTTTTACTTGAGCATAACCAATGTTGCTACTAATTGTTCTAAAATTGGGCTTTAATCGTAATTAGCTAATGCAACCAAGTTTTTTTCAACAACTTTAAGACACTGCTATTCTTAAATGGTCACATTATTATTTTATAGCTAAGTAATTAAGAGCAATTAGTTTGTAGTTAAGTCCTTTTCTTTAGTTATCATCTTTAGTCCATCATCAATTAACTTACCTACGTCTGGCTTATTTTGTTTAATACTTTCTAAGTGGTTTATTATGCTATTACATAAGACTTTCTCGTTACTAATAAATGCTAACTCATACAGTTCTACAGGTAGTAACCAGTCCTCTGCATGATTTTCAATTAGTTCTTCCAAAACTTTAGTTCTGGATATTGTTTTGTTTTTACCATCTCTATAATCTCTAACTTGTTGGTATAGCGCTTCTAGTTTTAAACGTTTCTTGGTCTTTTTTACCTGAATGGTTTTTTCAGAAGGTACATGAGTAATGAGGTCAAAACTGTTTAAATCCGCAGGGCCAGAAAAAGCCGAAACAATTTCTTTGCCAACTGCCATATCATAAATACCCCATTCTGGTTTAAAAAGAACCTTTTCATTATAGGAAACCGTGCAATTTTTAAAACTTATTAAAATAATTTTGCCTTGTAAGTTACGCTTACCAGTAATTATATCGCCAGAAACTTTAATGCCTCCTTCAAATTCCAAAGTAATGGTTTGCTCTTCAAAAATATTGTAAGCAGCGAGGTCGCGCGGACTCATATCTTCAATGGCAATGTTAATGCCTTTTAATTTTCCAATTGGAGACCCAAATCCTTTAAGGTGTGTTTCAATACCATGTCCAACCAATTCCTTTTCTCTATATGAAAGCGCAGTATGTCCTGAAGACTGAAAGTATATGGGTTTGCCATCACTTTCAATTACACTACTAAATATCCCAGATATTTGAATACCAGTACTTAGTTCTATTGTTCCTAAAGCTTTAGATTGTATTAGCTTAGTGATGCCTGATAATCCACCTTTTCTAACAGCCATGGTATTGGCAAATTCCTCTAAAATTAAGCTTAAATGAGCAAAATTTGGAGTTACAAAGAGCTGAGGTTGAGGTTTTGTGATATCAAAATTTTTAAAAGTAGCCTCTATTGTATACGGTAGTTTTTCAACTTCATTGGTCATACACCAGGCACTTTCACCTATAGAAGATAGCAACCCAGCGCCATATATTCTAGGAGCATCAACTGAACCTA
Organism: Seonamhaeicola marinus; assembly: GCF_008085455.1. Taxonomy (NCBI): domain Bacteria; kingdom Pseudomonadati; phylum Bacteroidota; class Flavobacteriia; order Flavobacteriales; family Flavobacteriaceae; genus Seonamhaeicola; species Seonamhaeicola marinus. Next base: position 1,377,900 of record NZ_VSDQ01000679.1, read on the forward strand.
TTAAACCATATTCAACAGTCCACCAGTGCAAATTTCTAATAAGAGCCATTTCACTAGGTTCCCCCATATTTAATTGTAATTCTTCTACCTTTTTTTCGGCTATATCTATGTCTTTTTGTTTCGTATTTGGCGCTTCTTTTATTATTGATAAATGTCTAACCGCTTCGTACAGTTCATAATCTTTTGCCGAAGAGATGGCCTTAGAGCCTATTTCACCAAAACGTCTTAGATATTCGGAATACTCTGGATTTGCAATTATTGGTGCATGCCCAGCACCTTCGTGAATAATGTCTGGTGCAGGTGTATATTCAATATTCTCTAACTGTCTAATATCACTGGCTATAACTAGGACGTTATAGGCTTGAAATTCCATAAAAGCATTTGGAGGAATAAACCCATCTACGGCTACAGCTGCCCACCCAATGTCTTTTAAGATTCTGTTCATACCATACATGTTAGGTATATTATCAATGGAAATTCCCGTCTGTTTTAAACCCTCTAAATAAGACTTATGAGCTACTTTGCTAAGAAAGCTAACATTCTTCCGCATTACATATCTCCAAACCGCATGATCTATGGCAGAGTAGTCCTCATAGTTCTGAGGTTTCATAAATTGTTTTAAATGTTTGGGTAAACGATTTAAAATTGGGTTAGACTCAATAAGTGTATGCATTCTTTGATTGCAATTGTGGATTTTATTATAAAATTACAAAAACAATGATTATTTTTCAAAATATATCAATAAAACTATGAATATGTAAATATTGAAGCGTCACTTGATTCTAGCAGTTTTATATATTTATAAACATGTATACAAGAAGAATATTTCCAGTTGTTGGTATTGTTAAGTGGACACGCCGACAGATTTTGCTTTTTATTTTTTTAGCTTTAGTTCCGGTGGTATTATATGATATTTTCGGATTAAAATGGTTACACGTGCCATGGTTGCCTTTAGGAGTTTTAGGTACAGCAGTGGCTTTTGTGGTTAGCTTTAAAAACAATGCGTCTTATGACAGGTTATGGGAAGCCAGAAAAATTTGGGGAGGCATAGTAAACTCATCACGTTCTTGGACTATAATGGTAAAAGATTTTATCACTAATGATCATGCTTTAGAATCAAAAAGTGAAAAAGATCTTCAGGTGCTAAAGAGAGAGCTGGTTCATAGGCATGTGGCATGGTTAACGGCTCTTCGGTATCAGCTTAGAAAAGATAAACCTTGGGAAACACACCTAAAAACAAGAAAGTCTAATAAAGAATTTAGAGCATCTCAATATCGGGTTTATGAAGAAGAAGTTCCTATAGAGGAGGCCATTAAGCCTTATATTTCAGATAAAGAATATAAAGTATTATTTGCAAAAGGAAATCAAGCTTCTCAAATATTGGGAATTCAATCTGAACGTTTAAAAGAATTAAAATCTCAAGGGTTGATAGAAGATTTTAGACATATGGAAATGGCTAAGATGCTTGTAGAGTTTTATACGCTTCAAGGAAAGAGCGAACGTATTAAAAACTTCCCTTATCCGAGACAATTTGCTACTTTAAATTATTTATTTGTTTGGATGTTTATCTTAATGTTACCGTTTGGGATTATGGAAGGATTTGAGGCTATAGGTAATCGTATAGTCGAAGATTTGGGATCACATGCTTCCAACACATTTTTAGGACATAAAATCCAAGAATTTGTAGCCAATCATTTTGTTTGGTTTTCTATACCATTTAGCGCCATGTTATCTTGGGTATTTCATACAATGGAAGCTATTGGTGAAAATACAGAAAACCCCTTTGAAGGTGGGCCAAACGATGTTCCTATTACAGATTTGAGTAGAGGTATAGAAATAGATATACGTCAGCTTATAAACGATTATGATATTCCAGAACCCTATAACTGGGTAAATGATATTGTGATGTAAAAAAAAAGCGACTTTAACAGTCGCTTTTATAATTTTTATTGTAAAACTCCCGGAGGATATTTTTCCATTATTTTGACTACAAACTCCTTAATCCGTTCTTCTTTTTTCTCCATGTTTTTACTTAAGTAACCTGTACCCATGCCTTGCCAAACTAATTCCTTTTTCTTTGCATCAATTAAATCAATATATAACGTACCTTGTGTGCTAGTTGAAACATTAGGCTGATTCCAGCCCCAGCCCCATCCAGGACCCCAACCGGCACCCCAACCAGGTCCCCAGCCTCCCCAGCCCCAAGCTCCCATGCCCCAGGCGTTGTTGTAAACATCAACACGTTGTTGAGATTTTGTGAATAGACTAATTAATAAGTCTGGGTTTTTAGATTTAGTGTAACCTTTTGCTAAAAGTTCAGCTTCAATAGCTCTTAAAATTCTACGTTTATCTAAATCACTTATTTCGGCTTTATCTATACCTGTCTTAAAGAAAGCAAACGATTTATATTCGGGAAAGCGTGCGTTTTTGTCGTAGTCTGCAGCTACTCTCACAGAAGAGCAAGAAGACACCACTACTAAAATAGCCAAAAGTGGCAACAGTTTAATTAGTTTTTTCATAGTGCAAATTTTTAAACGATTATAGTAAATTTAATAAACAATTATCAACTTTGTTAGTCGTTGAACATTTTTAACTAAAAATGCCTTTTCGGTAATAAAAATGCATCAATAATCATACCAAGAGTATGATTTTTAAAGGGTTGCCTTATTTTTTTTGAGAATTCGTCTTTTTATCGTAGCCATAGGGGCAATGTCTGCAACCACTTTCGCAACAATACCCTCTTTTTAAATGGTATTGTTCCGTAAAGCAACGATAACCTTCGGGAGTTAAATAATAATCTCCCTCTTCTATAGGAATTATTTTTTTCATTCTGACAAATATAAAGTAATTTGGATTGGTTTTTGAGGAATAAAAAACAATGATTATAGTTTCTAAGTATTTAGTGCCAAAAGGCTATACAGGTATGACTGTATTTCCTTTTGTATTTGTTAAAACGGCCAGTTTAAAGACTAACTGGGTTTTAATAAATCATGAAAATATACATTTAAGGCAGCAATTGGAACTCTTAATTATTCCATTTTATTTGGTTTATGTTTTAGAATTTTTAGTGCGACTGCTGCAATATCGAAACTGGAGTAAAGCCTACAGAAATATTTCTTTTGAAAGAGAGGCATACTCTAAGGAATTTGATTTAGAATATCTAAATAGTCGCCCGTTTTGGGCATTTTTAAAGTATCTTAGCCATAATGAATTTTGAGGTAGAGAAAAGTATAAATGAGCCTATAGTTTTACCAGAAGAATATGGGGTAAAGCTGTTTGTTAAGAGGGAAGATGAAATCCATCCTTTTGTTTCTGGGAACAAATACCGAAAACTAAAATACAATTTACTAAAGGCAAAATCTTTAGGTGAACAAACACTTGTAACGTTTGGAGGCGCCTTTTCTAATCATATAGCTGCTGTTGCCTATGCAGGAAAGATGTACGGTTTTAATACTATTGGTATAATTAGAGGTGAGGAGTTAAAAACAAAAGTGGAAGAAAATGAGACCTTAAGTTTTGCGAAATCTAACGGTATGCGGTTTGAATTTGTTTCGAGAGAAATGTACCGTCAAAAAAATGAAACATCCTTCCTAAAGCGATTAAAAGAATTTTTCGGTGATTTTTATTTGGTGCCGGAAGGAGGAACCAATGATTTAGCGGTAAAAGGATGTGAGGAAATTTTAACTGAAGACGATAAAAACTTTGATTACGTTTGTTCAGCGGTGGGTACTGGAGGTACAATATCTGGGCTAATAAATTGTTCAAAACCTAGTCAACAAGTTTTAGGATTTCCAGCATTAAAAGGAGATTTTTTAAAAGAAGATATTAGTAAATTTGTAAAGAATTCTAATTGGGATTTAATAACAGATTATCACTTTGGGGGTTATGCAAAAATCAATGAAGAATTGGTAACCTTTATAAACGAATTTAATACTGAAAATAACATTCCATTAGATCCGGTTTATACTGGTAAAATGATGTTTGGGATTTTCGATTTAATAAAAAAAGGCTTTTTTAAAAAAGGAACAAAAATATTAGCAATTCATACTGGAGGTCTGCAAGGAATAGAAGGTATGAATTCGGTTTTAAGAAAGAAACAATTACCCATTATTGAGTAAATGAAAAAAATACTAATTATTATATGTTTAGGCAGCTTTGTTTTTAGCTGTAAAACAAGAAAAGGGGTTGCTAAACCCGTTAATACAAAAACAGAACAGGTAGTTGTAAAACCAAAAGTAGAAAAGGTTTATGCTAGTGATACAGAAAGATATATAGATACCTATAAAGCCATTGCCCAAAACGAAATGAAACTTTATAATATACCCGCTAGTATTACTTTAGCTCAAGGTATTTTAGAGTCCGGTTCGGGTAAAGGAAGATTGTCTGTAGAGGGTAATAATCACTTTGGAATTAAATGTCATGAATGGACAGGTAGAAGAATTTTTCATGATGATGATAAAAAAGGAGAGTGCTTTAGAAAGTATAAAGAGGCTAAGACATCGTTTAGAGATCATTCATTGTTTCTAAGTCAAAGAGATCGTTATTCTAAACTATTCAATATTAAACCTGGCAATTATAAAGCATGGGCTAAAGGTTTAAAAGCGGCAGGATATGCTACCGATCCTAAATATCCTCAAAAGTTAATTAGTCTTATAGAACGTTATGAGTTGTATAAGTATGATGATGAAATTCTTCAAGAAAAAAGATTGGTAAACGTTAAGGTGTTGCCTAAGAAAAAAATTCATTTAGTGGTTAAAGGGGATACGTTATATTACATTTCTAAAATGCATGATATAAGTGTTGAAGATTTAAAACGCTTAAACAATTTAAAAGATAACACAATACACATAGGTCAGAAACTTCAAGTAAACCTAGATTAATTTATGATTTATAAAAGAAGCAGTGCTTTATTTGCTGAGGCGGAAAAAGTAATTCCAGGAGGTGTAAATTCACCAGTTAGAGCGTTTAAAGGTGTAGGAGGAACACCAATTTTTGTTAAAGAGGCCAAAGGCGCCTATTTGTATGATGAAGATGGTAATAGGTTAATAGATTATATTAACTCTTGGGGACCTATGATTTTAGGGCATGCGCATAAACCAGTAGTAGATGCAGTTGTTGAAAAAGCTCAGAAAGGCACCTCTTTTGGGATGCCTACAGAAATTGAAACTAAGATTGCTGAATTGGCGGTTTCAATGGTGCCAAATATTGATAAAATTAGATTTGTAAACTCAGGAACAGAAGCCTGTATGAGTGCTGTAAGATTGGCAAGAGGTTTTACAGGAAAAGATAAATTTATCAAATTTGCTGGGTGCTATCATGGACACAGTGATTCGTTTTTAATCCAAGCTGGTAGTGGTGCAAGTACATTTGGTACGCCAAATAGCCCTGGAGTTACCCAAGGAACGGCTAAAGATACTTTATTGGCAAAATACAATGATATTGATAATGTAAGGGCGCTTATTCAAGCTAACAAAGATGAAATTGCCTGTGTTATTATAGAACCTGTAGCTGGTAATATGGGGTGTATTCCTCCAAAAGATGGTTTTCTACAATCACTTAGAGACCTGTGTAGCGAAAATGATATTTTGTTAATCTTTGATGAGGTAATGACTGGTTTTAGATTGTCAAAAGGCGGTGCTCAAGAGTTGTTCAATATTAAAGCAGATATTGTTTGCTTTGGAAAAGTTATTGGTGGTGGTTTACCTGTTGGCGCTTTTGCAGCAAGAAACGAAATTATGAATCACTTAGCGCCACTTGGTCCAGTCTATCAAGCTGGGACTTTAAGTGGGAACCCATTAGCCATGGCTGCTGGTTTAGCTATGATAAGTGAACTTAACAACGATTCTGAAATATTTACAAGATTAGAAGCAAAAACAAAATATTTGCATGAAGGTATTGCTAAAGTTTTAGCTGAAAATAATGTGGTTCATACTATAAATAGAGTTGGATCTATGATTTCTGTACATTTTGATGAGGGTGCAGTAACCGATTTTGATACTGCAGCCAACGGAAATAATGAAACTTTTAAAACGTTTTTCCACGGTTTGTTAGGTGAAGGTGTATATATAGCGCCAAGTGCTTTTGAAACTTGGTTCATTACAGATGCCTTAACATATGAAGATTTAGACTTTACTATTGCAGCCATTGATAAGGTAGCGAAAACATTATAACATATAAAAGGGCAATTCTAATATCTTGAATTGCCCTTTTAATTAACAAACTATAATCAATCAACAAACTAAAATTTTATTCTGTTCTTTTTTGCATCATTTTTCTTTGACGCATTTTGTCTTTACCTTGTTCCTTTTTTTGCTTTCCTCTATGCGCCATTTTTGCTTGAATTTTTTCCCATTTAGCAAATTGCTCTTCATTTAAAATCTTTTTCATTTTGGCCTTCATAGCTATTTGGTGATCTAACTTTGCATTAGCCATTTTAAAGCGTTGCTCTTGTGTTGGCTTTTGTAACTCCCCACTTTCTTTTTTAGCTTTAAATTCTTCCATTTTAGCTTTTCTAGCTTCGGCATTCTTTAAAAAGATTTCTTTAACTTGGGCTTGTTGCTTTTCGTTTAAATCTAAATGTAAAGTCATTTTCTTAGCATGCAAAGTAGCTGCTTGCTCAGGCGTAAAATCATGCTTTTTGTGCATGCGTTGTTTTTTATTTTGTCCTTGGTTTGGTTGTGCAAAAGCCTGAACAGTTATTAAGGCTAAGGCTATTACTATTAACTTTCTCATGTTACTTAATGTTTAATGTTTATTTGTCCTTTTGACCAAAACACTTCAAAAAGGTTTAAAAAGAAAGTGAATTTTAACTAGATATTAACAGAATGACCTAGTTGAGAATTGGTAATTTTAGATTGATACCTGTTTGAAAATCAGGGGCATTATTTACTTTAAAGTCTTGTTTGGCAAAAAGAGATAGTTTATAATTTGGTCTTCCATAGGAGTAAATTAAAGACCAAGTGCTTAATGAGCTATATAGTGTGGTTATGCTATTATGCCACCCGCCATTTATTTCTTGCCATTTTCCGCGTAGATGGTAATAGTCTGCTTCTGCAATTTTATTGTATCGTGTTTGTGTTTGGTAATTAATACCTAAGGCATGGAAATTACCTTTTGCTGTAACTTTAGTGTACTCAATGTTGCCTTCAAATGTGGCCAGAAACAAGTTGTTCCCTAGGTCTATAGCATCATCTTTAAATGTAAGAAGGTTTTTTCGTAGTACGTTAGCACCAATGCCAATATCTAATTGATTTTGATTTTTAAAGGTGTAGTTTTTAATAAAATTAGCGGAAACACCAAAATCTAAAGACGGGTTAAATGTTGAGGTGTTTAATCCTAAATGACTTCCGAAATTTAAAAACACATTTCTGTTCTCGTTAATTTTTAGTTTCGGATAGAAATGATGAGAAACTTCAATGCCGCCGATAAAGAAATCATTATTAGTTAATTTTAAGGTGTTGCCATTTCTATCTAAATACTCAAAGTTTACCTCGTTTAAGCCGTAGTAACGTCTTCCAAATGGATCTTCACCTCCGGCAATATTGCTATGAAACCATTCTATAGTTTCATCACTTGTAAAAATAGAAAATGGATGTTTTCCATTGGTTATTAAGTAGGATCTCATTCTAAAAGTTAATTCTTGCTGTTGGTTAAGAGGTAAGCTGAAATTAACTCTAAACTCCTTGATTACAGCATCAAAAACCATGTTTAAGTACTCCGCAGGTGTAGTTTCTTGGTTTACAAAGTTAAAGTTTCTAGCATACCAGATAGTCTGACTAAACTGATTTCTTATTTCTAAGTTTTCAGGATAGTAAACTTCTAAGAACGGATGAAAGGTGTTGCCGCTGGTATAATTAAATGATAATTTTTTTTTATTAGTGGGGCTATGTTTAAAGTTGGTATTAATTCTAGAGCTAAATATACCAAAGTGATGTGTGCTTAAAAGAGAAGGGTTGTCAATACCATTTTTTATAAACAAACTATCCCTTTCTTGAGCAAGAATTGAGAGGGGGATTGTTAAAATTAAGAATAGCATTCTTTTTTTAAACATGTGCAAATATAGAATAAAATCGCATTATTGCTTAGAATCATTAATAATGCTCATTGTTGTCTTATAGATATGCTCTCTTTCAACTTTGCTTTTTAACCAGGCGTAAAAGCTCATTACGAAAATATCTTCCTTCGTAGAATCTACCCATTCAAATGAATTCATAATGGTTTCTTTGAATGCGTTGGACGTTGCTATCTCAGGTTTTTTATAAATGCGTTTCACAAGTTCAATAAAGGTTATTGCACGGTCTTGTTGTGTGTCTTTTAAATAGACGTAGTGATTTCTTTGGAAACTTAATAATCTGGATTCTACCAAATCAATATTTCCAAGTTCTATATGTAATAGAATCTCGGCTAGGTTCTTTTTAAGAACCCAATCAATTCCCACTTTTTCAACATACCATTTATCTGTGTGATAAAATTTTGCGAAAATATTGAGCGCTTTTTTAAGCTCATTATTTTGAAAATAAAACATTATAAGACTAAGATGAATATCTAAAAGCGATTCTATATCGGTATGTTTTTTAGAGAGTAAAGGTTTTAAAAGTTCAATAGCTTCTTCCTGTTTGTTAGAGAAGTTTAAGTTTAGCGATAAAAGTAAATGATACTTTAAAAGGAAAGTATTGTAATATTTTTTTTGTTGTTTAAGCATTTCGGAATGCATAAGATGTAGGTATTCCAAAGAAGCTCCAAACTTTTTATTTCTAAAGTAGGTGTTTGCAATAATGTACAATATTTGTATGTGGTAAAAAGGCTGGCGTTCTTTGTTTTTATAGGTGATAATGGAGTTATACGACTTAACCAAAAATGGCTCAATAGTAAAGTAATCTTTTGTGGCAAGTGCAGATAAGCTAACCATACTCATTAATTGATATAGGGATTTGAAAGACATACTTTCATTAATATCAACATTATACTCCTTAAACAAAGTGTTCAGTAAATGTTCTATATCAACTATCTTTTTGCCGTAGGTAATGTCATTGAGAGTTGCCTTTATCCTGGCATAAATAATGTTAAACTTTTCTTCAATTACATGTTTTTTCTTGTTGGTTTCAAACTTAATTATGAGTTCGTCTAGGTTTATGGCGTTGTTATGGTTAGCATATTGAATTTGTAAATTATAAATCTCATTTAATAGAACAAAAAGGTGATGTTCTTTTGCAATATTTTCGGCTTTGTATAGAATCTTAAATGCCGGATTATATTGTTTTTGCTGAAGAAAAAACCGCGATGCCAAAATATATTTTATGATTTGGTTTTCTATAGAGCTTTCTTCTTCTAAACTACTATTAGCTGTAAAATTAAGAATAGATTGATACAAGCGTTTGCGAAGGGCATGATAGGCATCCTTGTTAGCGCTACCATACAAGGTGTGGCAAATTTCTTTAGAGCTTAGTTTGTTGCTAGAAAGCAGCTTAAAAAGCTTTACGTTTTTTACATCATGACGTTTATTGTTTTTTTCAAGATATCCTAAAAAACGTTGCTTGTCTTCTATTGAAAATGTGGATATAATGGTATTTAAATCATTCATTTAGTCGTCATTAATTTTGTATATAACTTATTAAAATTAATATATTTTGTTAATATACTACAAAATATATCGTCAGTTTTAATTGAAATTCATTTTTCACTTGTTCCATTTGTTTTTCAATTTTGCCATGTAATCATTAAAACAAAAATTATGAATTATCAAACATCAATTTCAGTAAAAGAGAAATCTGAAGCGTCAAAAAAAAAGAAAGACACTAAAGTTTTCGATCAAAAACCAACATCAGCTTTTATAGGTGCCTCTTGGTTTGCACTATTTGTTGGGATGGTATCTTATTGCATTGGATTATGGAATTCTGATATGTTATTAAATGAAAAGGGCTATTATTTTACGGTCCTTCTTTTCGGATTATTTTCTGTTATATCGGTACAAAAAGCAGTTAGAGATAAGTTGGAAAATATTCCAGTAACAGAAATTTATTATAGTATAAGCTGGTTTACCACAATCACGTCTATTTTATTATTAATTGTAGGACTATGGAATGCCGATTTACTTTTAAGTGAAAAAGGTTTCTACGGAATGGCATTTTTATTAAGCTTGTTTGCTGCTATTGCTGTTCAAAAGAATACAAGAGATACCAAGTATATAGAAAGACACTCTACAGAGGTCGAAAAATAAATCATGTATTTAGATCAACACAAAACACCCTAGGTCTGTTTTGATGATTGGTTAGCTAACGGAACCCCGTAGCTGGATGTTACGGGGTTTTAAAAAAATGGATTTATGAAGGCTATATTTAAATCATTTTCGATTTTTTTATCTGGTTTTATGACAATTCCCTTAACTGAAGTAATTCCCGTAAAAGGCGCTGGAGAAGCCATGGTTTTGATCTTTACAATTCCATTATTGGTTATTTTGTCCATTATTTTATCTGTTGTTTTTTACTTTAAGCGGGACAATAGGAACGGTAATAAAATTTATTTATCGTTTATGTGTGTAATGATTTTTTTGAATTTAATATTGTATCCATATGGATAATAATCCAAAAAAACTAACCTCTGGTTTAACCACTTTTTCCAAAGAAAAACTCATTTCAGATAAACGACGCATCTGTGAAATACTTGCTGTAGTTATTACCGCGTTGGGAAAATTTGTATTCATGGATTTTCTTAACTTTAGATTGCCATATGTTGTGTTCGCCATTTTAGTGTGGTCACTTTACATTTATAATCGAAGTAAAAAAGAAAAAGGTATTTTAAAACATTGGGGATTTAGAATAGATAATTTTACAAGGGTATGTAAAATTATGTTACCTTTTGGTATAGTATCTATTTTATCTTTTTTACTAATAGGAAGCTATCAAAACACTATTAATTTAACATGGCATATCCTTCCGCTTTTAATAACCTATCCTATTTGGGGCACTGTACAACAGTTTTTAACCATAAGTTTAATTGCTGGGAATTTAAGAGATTTAAGAAGCAAAAAATTAAGTAAAGTTGTAATAGTATGTATAACTGCGGTTTTGTTTTCAGTAGTGCATTATCCCTCTGTTTGGTTAATGATAGGAACATTTGTTTTAGCTCTTTTTTATGGGATTTTGTATCTAAAAGAAAAGAATGTTTTTGCAATGGGATTATTTCACGGTTGGTTGGGAGCTGTATTCTATTATACTGTGGTGAACAAAGATCCTTTTCAAGAGATCTTTTTAAATATTATAAATTAAATTACAATGAATTCTAAAATTCAAAATGATATACAAAAGCTTGTAGAAGCGCAAGTCATATCAACTGAGACGGCTTTAAAGATTGAAGCCTATTATTAATCTAAAAAAGAAAATTCTCCTAATCGGCTATTTACCGTATTTGGGGTGTTGGGATCTGTATTAGTAGGGTTAGGAATTATATTAATTCTAGCTCATAATTGGGATGATTTTTCAAAGACTACTAAGACCATTCTAGCCTTTTTACCCTTGGTCATTGGGCAAATAATTTCGGGATATTCAATATTAAAAAATAAAAGTAAAACATGGAAAGAAGCCTCAGGAACCTTTTTGTTTTTTGCGGTTGGTTCCAGTATCTCTTTGGTGAGTCAGATATACAATATCCCAGGAAATTTAAGTAGTTTTCTATTAACATGGACTTTACTTTGCGCGCCTTTAATGTACTTATTACGATCCAATATGCTAGCCATCCTACACATAGTATTTATGACGTATTACGCTGTTGAGTATGGTTATAACTTTATATCACGAGCAGATACACCCTGGTTTTACGTTCTACTTCTGGTTTTGGTGTTACCATATTATATAAAGTTGATAAAAAGTGAAAGTAACAGCAATATAGCATCAATTTTTAACTGGTTACTTCCCTTAAGTTTAATTATCGTATTGGGTGCTTTTGTACAGGGAGTAGGTACTTTGGGGGTGCTTATGTATGTGCTGTTATTTGGTGTTTTATATAATATTGGAAAGTTGGGTGTCTTTAGTAATCAGAAATTAAGGAGAAACGGTTTTCTGGTTCTGGCATCTTTAGGTACGGTATACATGCTTATGTTAACTAGTTTCGAGTGGATGTGGGATGAGCTTTTAAGAGATAAATTGGTTTATAACACTCAAGAGTTTTATATCTCTTTAATGCTATTTTTAGTGGCATCAGCGCTCTTTGGGTATCTTGTGATAAAGAGAACAGTTCTCAAATTTAATATCATACATTATGTATTTGCAATTTTTAGTGCTGTGTTTTTTATAGGCTTGAGTAGTGAAGTTATTCCATCGGTGTTAATTAACCTATTGGTATTGTGTATTGCTATAGTAAATATAAAAATTGGTGCTGATAAGTTTCACTTTGGAATTTTAAATTATGGTCTGTTAATAATAGCATTGCTTATCACTTGTAGGTTCTTTGATACTAATATGTCTTTTGTAGTAAGAGGTATTCTATTTGTGTGCATTGGTTTAGGATTTTTCCTGACCAATTATGTGATATTAAAGAAGCAGAAAAAGAATAAAATTGAATTAAAAAAATAATATTATGAAGACCATACATGTATTAGTACTATTTGTAATAGTATGCCTAGCGCAAATATTTGTACCCACTAAAATGATTTTGAATAGGGAAGAAGTCCTATCCTCGGGAACACTATATAAATTTAAAACTGTGCCTATTGATCCTGCCGATCCTTTCAGAGGAAAGTACATAACGCTTAATTTTGAAATTGATAGACATAAAACTAACGATACGATGTGGCAAAGAGATGAAAAGATTTATGTCTATTTGGATGTTGACAGTTTAGGCTTTGCAAAGGTTAATAAGGTAAGTAGAGAAATATTACCAGACGTAACTCAAGATTATGTTGAAGCTAAGGTAGACTGGTATGCAAACTATTCAAAAGAGTTGAATATTGAATTTCCTTTTGACAGGTATTATATGGAAGAAACAAAAGCATATGATGCTGAAGTAGCTGTAAGGGAAAATCAAAGCGATTCTCAATTACAAAATGTTTATGCTTTGGTTTATGTAAAAGAAGGTGCGTCGGTTTTAAAAGATGTTATTATTAACGAATTACCAATTAAAGATTTTGTGGAAAAACATGAAAAATAGGCTGCTAAAACCCTTAAAATTTTAACACTAAAAATCCCTTTTCTTAAAATAAATATAAATTTTTAACAAGGCTGTTAAACCTTTCTAAACAAGCATTGTAGTATGAGATATTTGTTGAAAATTTGTACCACAAAAGAGTTTTCATATAATAGAATAAATTTTAGTATTATATTTAGTTAAGTTGTTAGTTAGTTTTTAAAACCCGGTAATTCTCATTACCGGGTTTTATTTTTTTGAAAGTTAACGTAACCTATTCTACCGAGAAAGTTTCTAAGTGGAATACTGGAATTCCAGAGTCTGTGATACCCTCAATTTTTATGGCGTAGTTACTTCTAATATCACTGGTGTAGAATGATATATTTGAACTAATAGATTTAGTATTTAAAGATATTTTAGGTTCCCAGTGTAGTGTAGTTCTAATATCTTGTTTATTAGTTGATCCAAAAGGATCTATATGATTAGGCGCATAGAACTCTCTGGCTGTATAAAAACCTGTTGATGTAAAATCAATAATTCCAGGTTTGCGTTTTACGTTCTTCGCAAAAAAGTCTGCACCTTCTCTTTGGTGTATAACAATTACACCATTACCACTATTAGGAAAGTATACCGCGTCTACACCTTTTAAAACATCAATAAAGTCAATATCTGCACCCGTCATGGTTATAACATCATCAATCTGAACTGGTACGTTGTTCATGTATAAGCTAGGTGTTCCTCCACCTCTAATACTTATAGAGTCGTTAGCTACATTTACTCCTGGCACCATGCTAACCAATTCCAAGAACGTTAGGTTTTCCATGCTTTCATATTCTTTCATGTCAATACGGTTGGTAGGAAAGCCATAAACTGCCTTTTCATTAAGTTCTTGGGTACGTTGTTCTTCCAAAGATTTTTTGGTAGCTGTAATAACAACTTCATCCAATAATCTAGCCTCTTCTAAAAATGTTTCATTTATTTCAAATATGTCTTTAGACTTTTTTAGGAAATTGGAGATTTTAGCACCGTCATCAAAATTAGACACATAACTTAGTTTACGGTCTAGTTTAGGACTTGGACTATAGTTCTTAAGGAGGTGAATGTCCACCATTCTGTTGCTCTTATACTCTTCTTTTTCGAATTCATTAATTCGAGCTTCCAAAATAGTAGGCATAGTATCCATAAAAACAAAAGGACCGTATTTAAAAACACCATTTGAATCTGAGCGCTTTTTTTCTTGATATGGAAATGTACCCATAAAAGTAAGTCTCGTGGAAGCAGATATATTGGATTTTTTTCTTTTTGAAGTAGTGTGGCCTGTTATATATAAACCAATTTCTGGCTTAAATTTTGGTGTTTCTTGAGATGTATTAAGAATTTCACTCCATGTAAAGCGTCTCCAGCCATGAGTAAGCATAACGAGATCTAAGAGATATCTGCGTTTGGGATCTCCATCTTTTTCAAAGAAGTATCCTGGATTGTTAATTTGGCCTCTTAAATCGGAATTTAAAAGCATATACGTTTTAATATTTCCAGACTTTGTGCTTTGTCCAATAGCATCAACATCGGTTATAGACATAGACAAGTTTCCGGTAACAGGGTTACCATCTTTATCTGCTAAACCTAATTTTAAGCTTACATGGTCTCTAACTCCAGGAGCAGACTTGCTCAAATTTAGATTTACAGCAATATCATCTTGAGGATTGTCAATATACACTAAGCGCTCACAAACAGGCTTTCCTTCATTATTAAACAAGGTGAAATGCGTAACACCATCACTTAAAGTGTTAGTGTTTAGCTTAATTAGATAAGAATTTGTGTTTTCTGTTTCTGATTTTTCATATACCATTGCGCCTCTTTGGTGCGCTAAGAGATAAGAATTTTTTAAACCCGTAGCAGCATTTGTTGTTACTTTTACAATTAAGTGGTTGCCGTTGTTAACTACGTTAAGATTATACCCACTAGGGAGTGCTTTTGGAAGAGGATAAGTATATTCAACATCGTTAATCATTACTGAAGCATGGTAGCTTTGACCTTCGTTTGGAATAAGCGTAATAATTCCAAGACCATATTGAAAACTTTTGAATGAAGTTATTGTATTTCCATCCGAATCTTTAATAACACCATTAAGAGTAATATCTCTATTGAGTTTATCTTTAATTTTTATTCCGACTTTAGAAGCTAATCCGTTTATTAAATAGCCTCCTTCTGGATAAAATTTTATCTCAGGTTTTTCTTTTAGTTCAATTTCTTTTACTTCAGTAAGGTTTTCAGAGTTAGGTTGAGGTGTTACATGAGTAATACTGTCTGTTTCTGCAACATTCCAAATTGGAATTTGCTTTTGAAAAAAGTAGTCCGCTTTTTGATTTCTCATGTAATTAGTGTAGGCTCTTAGAACATAATTGCCAGCTTTCCAATTTTTATCAATTTTGAAATCTCCTGCTACATTGGTATTAAAGACATAAAACTGTTTTTTAGAAACAATGCTGTCTTTTTCATTTATAAGCTCTACATATACTACCTTACTCTTGTTGCTTTTTTTATGATTTACACCATTAACTAAATACGTGCTAAACCAAACATCATCACCTAAAGTATAGTAGGGTTTGTCTGTTTGGACATATACTTTTTCTGGATAGTTATCTAAATAATTAGATAATTTCTCTTGAATTGTATCTCTAAAACTATTGGTGATTGTAAATGATAAACATAAACTTACAACTAAGCCAAGTGCAATTTTTTTGTGCATTTTTGATTGAATGGTTGATTATTTTTTAAGTTACTAAAGGTAATGATAAATTGAATGTAAATGCCTCAAAAATAGTGCCGAATAAAGGCAGCTGTAATTATACTTTTTCTATATCAAAGTATTTTGAAAACAAAAAGGGAATTACTTTTAGGTAATTCCCTTTTTTTAAAGTTGAGCTATTAAAGCTATACCATTTCTACAAACAGGCCTGCTTCAGTCTTTTCAACTTTAGCAAGATTGTTTTTGGTTAGTTCCTTAATAGATTTATCCCATTTTTTATTGGATAAGCCCGATTGTGTTTTTAAATCGGCCAATTCTAATTGTTTCGATTTCTTCAAAATTTCAAAGACACTTTTAGCTTCATCAGTTAGAGCCACTTGTTTCTTTTCTGGTCTCATTTGAGGGAAGAATAAAACCTCTTGTATACTCTGGTTATTGGTTAAGAACATAATGAGTCTATCCATACCAATGCCCATTCCAGATGTTGGCGGCATACCGTATTCTAAAGCGCGTAAAAAGTCAAAATCAATAAACTCTGTAGCCTCATCATCTCCTTTTTCAGCTAGTTTTAATTGATGCTCAAAACGTTCACGTTGGTCAATTGGGTCATTTAACTCAGAATAAGCATTCGCAATTTCCTTACCACAAACCATTAACTCAAAGCGTTCTGTTAATTCTGGGTTATCTCTGTGTTCTTTACATAGCGGACTCATTTCTTTAGGATAGTCTGTAATAAAGGTAGGTTGTATATAGTTGCCTTCGCATTTTTCACCAAAAATCTCATCAATCAGTTTACCTTTACCCATAGTGGCATCAACCTCAATACCCATATCTACAGCAGCTTTTCTTATCTCATCTTCAGTTTTACCAGTAATATCAAAACCAGTAAAATGCTTTATAGAATCCGCCATAGTTACACGTGCATAAGGTGCTTTAAAATCTACTTCATGTTCCCCAAAAGTAGCTTTAGTAGTTCCATTAACTGCCATGGCACAATGCTCTAAAAGACGTTCACAGAAATCCATCATCCAGTTATAATCCTTATAAGAAACATAAATTTCCATAGCAGTAAACTCAGGATTGTGCGTGCGATCCATACCCTCGTTTCTAAAGTTCTTAGAGAACTCATAAACACCATCAAAACCACCAACAATAAGTCGCTTTAAGTATAACTCATTAGCAATTCTCATGTATAAAGGAATATCTAAAGAATTGTGATGTGTAATAAATGGCCTTGCCGCGGCACCACCAGGAATTGGTTGCAAAACAGGAGTTTCAACTTCAAAATAGCCAGCATCATTAAAAAACTGACGCATTGCGTTAAACAATTTTGTGCGCTTAACGAATACCTCTTTTACATTAGGATTTACTACCAAATCGGCATAACGCTGTCTGTAGCGTTGTTCAGGATCGGTAAATGCATCATAAACTACACCGTCTTTTTCTTTTGGTAAAGGCAGAGGTTTAAGGGCTTTACTAAGTAATTTAAAGTCTTTAACACGCACACTTTTTTCTCCAACTTTTGTGGTGAAAAGATCCCCTTCAACACCTATAAAATCACCAAAATCTAGAAGTTTTTTAAACAACTCATTGTATTTAGTTTTGTCTTCATCAGGGCAAATTTCATCTCTGTTAAAATATATTTGAATTTTTCCTTCAGCATCTTGTAATTGAGCAAAACTAGCTTTTCCTTGAACTTTAACCATCATTAATCTACCTGCAATAATCACGTCCTTACCTTCTTCAAAGTTGTCCTTTATTTGTTTCGAAGTATGGTTTACAGGATATAAATCTGCTGGATACGGGTTAATGCCTAATTCTCTTAATTTTCCTAATTTTTCTCTTCTAACAAGCTCTTGCTCTGATAATTGCGACATAATTTTAAACTGTGTGTAAATTTAAGTGCACAAAGATAATCATTTGGTTTACAGTTTGCCATTTTTTTTGATTGTTACATCAAAGTAAATTTAGGATAAACATATCCCCTTGTTTACGTTGCCAACAGGGAATAACTTACAAAATAAAACTGTAACAAAAATGAAACCTTAACGTCAAATAATGTACATCAATCAAATGCCAATTTTTGTTGGCATATTAAATCAAATTATAAATGAGTTTTTGGAGAGTTTTACTGTCAATTATTTGTCCGCCATTGGCAGTGTTAGATAAAGGGTGCGGATCTATTATTATTGTCTTCTTATTGTGGCTTTGTGGTTGGGTTCCTGGCGTTATTGCAGCTTTGGTAATTCTTAATAATCCTAACAGATAAAAGCGTATATTTGATATTGAATTTAAACCCTTTAATACTATGAAATTTATCAAAGCCCTAACCTTAATTTTATTAACCGTTTGTTTTACAAATTGTACAATTAAAGAAAGTATTGTTTTTAGTGAAGATGGTAGTGGAAGTTACCTGCTAAATTATGATATGACCGAGTTTATGAGTAAAATGAAGTCCGAAATGGGAGGCGGAAGTTCTTCATCGGGAGATAAAGTTATGGATACTACAATTGTCTTTAAAGATATTATGGAAAAGTTTAAAGATAGCGTAGCTGCTTTACCAGAAGAAAAACGTTTGGCTATGGAAGCTGTGAAGGATATGTATATGAAGATGAATATGAATGAAGCAGCAGGTGTTTTTGATTTTGGAATTGGTATGAATTTTAAGTCTATTGCGGATTTAAAAGATATGGGAGAAAAAATTAAGAAAGTTCAAAGTTTGAATGCTCAAAAGGATCAAGTTGATGCTATGAAGGGGTCTCCTCTTGGAAAATTTATGAGCCCTGAGAACAATGGTTTTAGTTATGATTACTCAGAAACAAGTTTTTCTAGAACAACTACCTTACCAGCAGACTGGGATTCTAGTAAATTTGATCTAGACGAAAATAGCGAGTCGGATAAGGATAAGGAATTCATGGAGTATTTTGAAAACGCCTCTTATATTGTAGAATATACATTTCCAAAAAAGATAAAATCTTATTCTATTGATAATGCCGAATTATCAAATGGCGATAAAACCATTACCTATAAGGTAAGTTGGCTAGACTTTGTGAAAAATCCAAAAGTACTCGATGTTAATTTAACATTTGCTAATGAATAAAACTATTAAGTTAGAAGACTTAGGCAATAAAGATTACAAAGAAACTTGGGACTACCAAGAACAACTCTTTAAGGGGATTGTAGAAACCAAGGTTAAAAATAGACGTGAAGATGCTAATCTAACAACAAATAACTATTTTTTGTTTGTTGAACATCCTCATGTGTATACTTTAGGTAAAAGCGGTGACTTTTCGAATTTATTGCTTAATGAAGAACAGTTAACTGAAAAAGGTGCTTCCTTTTATAAGATAAACAGAGGTGGAGATATTACCTATCACGGTCCTGGACAAATAGTAGGTTATCCTATTTTGGATCTAGAGAATTTCTTTACTGATATACACAAATACCTTAGGCTGCTAGAAGAAATGATAATTCTAACACTAGCGGAATATGGCTTAAAAGCAGAAAGAAGTGATGGTGAAACAGGTGTTTGGTTAGATGTAGGCACTCCTTTTGCACGTAAAATTTGCGCTTTGGGCGTAAGAGCATCTAGATGGGTTACAATGCATGGTTTTGCTCTTAATGTAAATGCAGATTTAGGCTATTTTGATAATATTATTCCCTGTGGTATTAGAGGTAAGGCCGTTACAAGTTTAAATGTAGAATTAGGAAAAAAAGAGGTCGATACAAATGAAGTAAAAGAAAAACTACTAAAGCATTTTTCTGACCTTTTTGAGGCTTCTTTTAAATAATGTTTGGTTTTGTTCAAAAAATAATACTATCAATAATTACCTTAGGGATAGCTGGTCTATTTTTGTTTGCCTGCTACTTCTTGTTTATAGAGGAGAGTAGAGGGGTGAATTTTAATAATATCTTCCCTATTCTATTAGCAGTTTTTGGCTCAGTGAGCTTTGTATTTCACTTAAAGACTATAAGGTTTTATAAAACCCAAAGTTTGCAGAATTTAAATTTTGATAACCACAAAGTATTTTGGGGGCTAAACTTAGCATTTATCATTACTTTGGTTCTTCTTGCTATATTTTTTATCTATCAATTTTCAACAATGTATGCAGGGCAACCCTATAATATGGAAGAAGACATGTTATTAGGTTTTTTTATTGTGATTTTAGTACCTGTTCTTGTGAGTGTATGGCTTTTTCTTGATATCAGATTTTTGTACAGAAATAAACTGAGATTAGAAAGAAAAGAAAAACTAGATGCTATTGATAACATAAAAGGAACTCGAAATAGCTAGTTTTTTTTATCTGAATGACCTAAGCTTTTATCCGGGGCAATGACGTCTCTTATTAATTGTTTTAATTCTTTCATTTCCGGGAAGCGTTGTTGTTCTTTTCTAGACCATACTAACGAGTCATTTGCTATGACTTCAAAAACACCAACACCTGAAGGTTTAAGAGAAAGTTCTTGTATTTCAGCTTCAAAAGTTATTAGTAATTCTTGTGCCATCCATGTAGAGCGCAATAGCCAACGGCATTTAGGGCAGTATTTTATTGTTACTTTATTCATAGCCTAATTTTCTGCGTTAAAAAACACTTTATAATAGTGCATTTTTTTTTCATCATCGTAGCCTCGTTCAAGATATTCTGTAGAAGCATCAGGAGCATCAATATCCAGCTTTATTTGAATGTTTGTATCTAGCTTAATATCTGTTTTTATTTTCTTTTTTTCTTTGGTTACAACACGTTCTGCAACATCAAATTGATTTCTTATGACAAGGTTCTGCTCGTCTTGAAAGCTCTTTTTATAATCGTCAAATTGAGTTTTATGTTTGTCCTCTTCAAAAAGTTCGTCTTTAAAACGTTCAACATTAACAACTTCATTCTCTTTAAAGAAGTCTATGGTTTTAGCTAAAAAGGTATTTTGCTCATGAGCGCCATAACTTGTTTTTATAATGTCTTCAGAGAAATCTTTGCATAACTCAATATATTGTTGTGTATGGCTATTAGAATCATCGGCATATTTAATATTCAAGAAATGATTTATCCAGTATTGCGCATCGTAATTATTGTTGTCTGCACTAAATATAATGTTGCCTTCGGTATCGGTTTGGTTTAAAATTAAGCAGCCTTTATCCACTTTTTTCGAGTTAATGCCCTTCTGAACTAAAACATCGTAATTGTTGTTTTCTAAGTACGTTTGAAAGAAATTAGTTTTGTTTTCAATTTTAAAAATACCAAGAGCGTTGGTGGTAATTTCATTGTATTCAATGCCTTCAAAAAGCGCTACTAAGACATCGCCAGTTTTAATATTAGCATTTGTAGATTGTTCGTATAAATGCATAACTATATGTTTAGAAACTTCGATAAAAGCTTCCTCATCATTAAACACCTGCGAACTGTAACTATTTATCTCATTTAGGTTAACATTGGCGTGGTGATTAAATCTATAACTCTGTACTGCGGTGCCAAAAGGTCTTAAAAGAAAAGGTAGCATGAGGTCATAACTGGCTTCGTCAAATTCCACAGTTTTTTCGGAAAAGGCGTTTTTAGTATCGTTAAACTTATTACCTACTTTATGAATGATAAATTTTGAAATTGAGGCGTTTTTTCTGGAAATCATATTATGCTTTTTGGTTTTGCAATATTATATAAAAAAAGAACGCCAAAGTATTAAACTTTGGCGCTCAAGATTTGAGGACTTTGGGCAAAATGTACCAAATCGTGCCCTTGCTTTTATATTTTAATTAATATTCTAATCTTTTGTTCGGTTTATAAAAATGTATGGGAATAACAGGATAACTCCTAAAAGTAGTATTAGGTGATTTCATTGGTGTAAAAATGGTTAATAGCTGCCATAAAGATAGAGATTACTTTTTTAACAGCAAAAAATTCACACACTTTGAACTGTAATGCTTTAATAATCAGTTTAATTAATTTGGTATAGAATTATAGAATTATCATCTCCTTTTGTTACAAACTCTAAATTTTTGTCCTTATCAATATTATCTAATGAAATTGCCGAGTTTCCATAAACAGGAAAATTTGCTATTAGCTTAGAGAGACTATCAAATAGATATATTTTATGAGATTGTAAATCTGTTATGGCCACGTAAATCTTGTCATTTATATAAAAGATTTTTGGCTCTGAATAATTACCAAAATCTAGCTCGGAGGTTTTACTTTTAATGGTAAGTTTATTGTCGTTTAAAGCTACAAGAGTTTTACTTGTGGTAGTTAAATAATGGGTTTCGTCTAAACTTAAATTTGTTGCAGATACATTTCCGTTAGTTCTTACGGATACAAGCGTACCATCTTTTGTAGTCGTTGTAAATTGATTGTTATATAAAAATATGGGTTGGTTAGAGTAATTATAATTCGCCTTAGGTTTTACCCGTGTTTTTCCAGTTCTATCGAGAATGTAAAGTATGTTTTTTGTTTTGAATACAATATAGTCTTTGCTTCCAATTCTAAAGTGTTTGGGTTGCGAAATAATGGAGCTGTTTGCAGATTTAAATGTAAATCCGTTTACAATCCTTCCGTTTACATCGTACATCAATACGTTTTTACCCTGAGTAACTAGTAATCTATAATTTTTCTTTTTATCATAGTCAAAAACAGATAACGGTTGGGTAATATTGTCATTGAATTTTAAAGGGAAAGGGCCAACATCTCTACCTTTTCTATCAATAACATATACTCTATGAGGTGTGGCAAAACAGAGTTGAAGCCTTCCGTTTTTGTAAATATCAATTTGACTAACATCGCCAAGAATAGGACCACGAAGTTGTTTTTTCCAGAGAATTTTACCTTTGTTGGAAATCAAATATAGATTGTTTTTTATGTCTTGAACAACAATTTCTTTTTGATGGGTAACATGATTTTTAACAAACTGAGGATTGGTAAGAAGGTCAGATTCAAACTTAATATTCAGTTCTTCACTAACCGAATTTAAGATCGTATTCGTCTTACTCTTTTTTATGACACCATTTAAATGCGCAAAATTATTGTCGTAAATTAACTGTAATGCCGAGGAACGATAATCTTTAAGCTTATAGTCAATAACTTCTTCAAAGTAATCATTGATAAAATCGTTTACAGAAGTAGGCGATAACACAGTTAGAATTGAAGATTCATCACTTAAATGCTCTTTTAAGTTTTTATAATAGAACCTCTCATGAAACGTCGTTTTATTTTGATAATTAGCAATTACATTTTGTAATAGTTCCTTAGAGTTTGCGAAAACAAAAAAGTTCTCTATTACACAATATTTGGAAGCTTTATTAAATGAAATAAAAGGGGAAAAGGCGTCAGAAAAAAGATGAGGATTGTTAAACTCAAAAATGTCAATTTGCCTGTAGGTATCTATTGAAGTCTTATTGTTTAATAGTGCGTCTTTGGTGGCAATATTATCAATAGAGTTTAAGACAATAGCTTGTTCCTGTCCTTGAAAAATTACACCAACTTCAACAACTTCATTAAACAAGCTAGTATTAATACGCGCTGAATCTGTTTTACGATAAGCTACTAAGTTTTTTTCAATCTCCTTATAATCATTAAAAGTAAAACTTATAAAGCCATCACAGTTAGATGGAGCTATTTTGGGAGTAAGGTTTTCTTGCGGAATGGTGTTTTTAAAAATGTTAATAGTACTATTTAATGAATCTTTGGCTTTGGTAATGCCGTTTAGGAAAATCTCATTTTGGCTAGCCTCAATATCGAACGCCAAATAATCACCATAAGTTTGCAGTTGTGGTTTTTTTCCAAAAGTAAACCAATTTAATAAGGCTGCACCTTCTTTCATTACAACAGAGCACGTTTTCTCATGGTTCAAAGTGCTCATTATCTTCTTTAATTCTAGATTTGGAGGGCGTTTAACAAAAATAGAATCTACATTAGGTTTAAACGAAGACATAAAAAAGGTACTGTCTTGAACTGCACTGTATAAAGACTGATTGTTAAGTGTAGATTTTATTATTTGCTTGTTTTTATAAGTTAAAACCTCTTCTGTATAGTTCTTTAAAGAATCTGTTTTAAACAATTCTTCATCATATTTGGTAATAATAGAATAATGTAAGCTGTCATTTTCATCATTTGAAAAGCAAATAAAGACTGTGTTCTCAGGTTTAATTAAGGAGCTGTTCTTTAGTAGGCTTTCGAGATTTTTATAAGAGCTACTCTTTGATAATTTTTGCAAAAAATCATTGTTAGAAATGCTATTCTTAAGACTTTCAAAGTTTGTTGTTCTAATAACAGTATGTGCTTTTTGAGGCACAAAATCTGCAAGTTCTTTTTGTTTTCTATTTAGGTTAGAGCAGTTGAAAATTAAAAGAGAAAAAAAGAGGAAAAAGAATAGGGCTCTCATGAACAGATTAATTTTGCGTAAAGATAAATACTTATAAGTCTAATTTCAATTGTTCGGGTAATAATCTAAAGGACTTACGATGGTATTTTGTAATACCATACTTTTTTATAGCTTCTCGATGCTCCTTAGTAGGGTAACCTTTATTTTTTTTCCAATTATACATTGGGAATTCTTCATGAATTTGGTTCATGTATTCATCTCTATATGTTTTAGCCAAAACAGAAGCTGCAGCAATACTTAAATATTTACCATCGCCTTTTATTATGGTTTCAAACGGAATGTTGTTATAAGGTTTAAATTTGTTCCCATCAACTATAATGTATTCAGGGATAGGGTTAAGTTTGTCAATACTCCTATGCATGGCCAAAATAGAAGCATTTAAAATATTTATTTGGTCAATTTCTTCTTGATAAACATGTGCCACACCAAAGGTTAGAGCATCCAGTTCAATGACTGGTTTTAGTAACTCTCTTTTTTTCTCACTTAGTTGTTTTGAATCATTGAGAATAGCGTTCTTAAAACTTTTAGGTAAAATAACCGCAGCTGCTGTAACAGGACCCGCAAGACAGCCCCTACCAGCTTCGTCTGTACCACATTCAAAATTAACCTTAGAATGACTTTTTAATAACATTAATAATCAAGTTTTGCCAAATCTATAATTTTACTACCGTATTATTATGCATACATAATAGATTTATGCTTGTTTTTAGGAATTTTATGATTCGCTTTAGAATATGTTTAAAATATTGGCTTTAAAATTTAAAGTTAATTAAATATAATCATGTTTTTTTGTTAAATCTATAAAGCTTAAATATGGTTTATGGCAGTTTTATGTATGTTTTTTGTCCTTTTTTTTGGTTTTTCAACATAATATTATGATGTTTGCACCTGACTAACTCAAAATAAATATTCTTGTTTAATATTTAAAAGAAAGCCAGCAATTGTAGCTGGCTTTCTTTATTTAAAATAATTAGAGACACTTTCCGTTCAAATAATTACTTTTGCTTCTTGAAAAAAAGTAAAATATCATCTTAACCTATTTTAGTTTAATTTAATAAGGCAGCATGTCTAAAACATTTCAGATTAAAAAAAATCAACTAACCCTTAAATCAGTTTTGGTATCAGTGTTTGTTTGCCTAGTAATTCAAATTAATGGTCAAAACAGATTAAAAGGTATTGGTGGTACGTTGCCAGTTAGAGAAAATGATTCGGTAAAGAACAATAGGCTTAATGAAAGAAGGGGTGGCAAAACAGATGGAAAAGATGAAAAAGCCAATATTAAAGATTATCTAATTATTTCAGTTAAAAATGATACAACTCATGTAGATACTACATTAACAATTAGAAAAGACTATAAATTTAATTATCTACGAAAAGACAACTTCGGCTTAATTCCATTTGCTAACCTGGGTCAAACTTATAATAGTCTTACTTATGATTTTCAAACAACAGGTTTAATGCCAAGTTTTGGTGCTAGAGCAAGGCATTTTAATTATAAGGAAATTGAAGATGTATACTATTATAGAGTGCCTACGCCCTTAACCGAACTATTTTATAGGTCGGCTTTTGAGCAAGGACAGTTAGCGGATTCATTTATTACTATTAATACCT
Source organism: Seonamhaeicola marinus (assembly GCF_008085455.1). Taxonomy (NCBI): domain Bacteria; kingdom Pseudomonadati; phylum Bacteroidota; class Flavobacteriia; order Flavobacteriales; family Flavobacteriaceae; genus Seonamhaeicola; species Seonamhaeicola marinus. The sequence goes on from NZ_VSDQ01000679.1 coordinate 1,403,737, forward strand.
CGCCTCAATTTAATTTCTCTATTGGTTATAAAGGTTTAAGGTCTCTTGGTAAATATCAGAATGCATTAACCAGTACCGGTAATTTTAGTTTTACCTCCAATTACCAAACTAAAAACAAAAGGTATAATGCAAGAGGTCATATTTTAACTCAAGATTTGATGAATCAGGAAAATGGAGGGTTGGATCCAGAAAGTGTTCAGAATTTTATTGGAGGAGATGAAGAGTTTGACGATAGGTCTATTTTGGAAGTTAATTTTGAAAATGCCGAAAACATTCTACTCGGTAAACGTTTTCATTTAGAACATGATTACAAACTAATTCAAAAAGATTCGCTTTCAAAGAATGAAATTAAAATAGGGCATATCATTTCTTTTGAAGACAAGTATTTTCAGTTTGAGCAGTCTTCTTCGGTATCAAGCTTTTTTGGGGAGTCCTTTGTTGCATCAGATATCAAAGATAGAGCCACTTTAGAAAACTTCTACAATAAAGTGTATGTTAATTATAGTAATGATATATTAGGAGATTTGCACTTTAACATAAGTAATAACAACTACAACTATGGATACGATAAGGTTGTTGTTTTAGAAGGAGGAAATACCATAACTAATAGGCTAAAAGGGAATATATTTGCTGCAGGAGGAGGATATAAAAAGCAATATAAGGGGTTTCAGCTAGACGGTGAATTTGGTCTTAATATTTCGGGAGATTTTAGTGGTAACTTTATAAAAGCAACTGCTACTTTTAAGTTAAATGACGATATCGCAGCATCAGCCACGTTAAACCATAGTTCCAAAGCACCAAACTACAATACATTATTGTATCAAAGTGATTATAAAAACTATAATTGGAATAATAGTTTTAATAATACAGAAACGCAGCAACTAGCATTTAATTTAAGGTATAAGCAGCTAGCAAATATTACCGTAGATTTGAATACGATAACAGATTACGTGTATTGGAAGCAAGATGAAACGGTGTCAGATATAACTCAGGCTATTCGTCCATACCAAAATGGTGGAACAATTACCTATTTAAGAGCTAAATTAGAAAACGAAATAAAGGTTGGTAAGTTTGCATTAAACAATACAGTGTTATATCAAAACGTGCAAGACGATGCAAATTCCTTAAATGTGCCGGAGATAACAACACGTAATACATTGTATTTTTCAAGTCAACTATTTAAAAAAGCAATGTTTTTGCAAACAGGTGTTACTCTAAATTACTTTACTAAGTATTACATGAATTCTTATAATCCATTGTTGGCAGAATTTTATGTTCAAAATTCAGAAGAAATAGGTGATTTTCCGCGATTAGATTTTTTTATAAATGCAAAGATTCGACAGACACGAATTTTTCTTAAGGCAGAACATTTTAATTCTTCGTTCGGAGAAAATACGTTTTTTTCGGCTCCCGCCAATCCATATAGAGACTTTACCATTAGATTCGGTTTAGCTTGGAATTTCTTTATGTAAAAGACTATAGGACGCAGCTTTGTTGCTCCTCATAAAATACGGAGTTTATAATTTAAAACACCTTTAAAATCTTTTGTGTAAAAAAATAGACGATGTTTAGTTGTTATTAAGTTAATTAATAGAGCATTCTTAGCTACTTTTTTTATCTTTCTGCACCAATTAAACTAAGCTAAGTAATGCAGTCCAAATTCAGAATTCATTCAGTAGATGTTCTTAGAGGTTATGCAATCGCAGGAATACTATTAATTCATTGTATAGAAAGGTTCAATTTTTATGTTTTTCCAAATGCAGAAGGAAGAGATCCGTTTTATGTAACTTTAGACAGAAATGTTTGGGATACCGTGTTTTTTCTTTTTTCCGGAAAAACATATAGCATATTTGCTTTACTTTTTGGTTTTACTTTTTTTGTTCAGTTTTCAAGACAGCAATCTAAAGGAGTGGATTTTGGAAATCGATTTCTATGGCGAATGGTTCTTTTGTTTGCTTTTGGCTGGATAAATAGTATTTTTTTTCCAGGAGAAATATTACTAATGTATGCAGTTTTAGCACCTTCTCTTTATTTAATTCGAAACTGGAATGATAAAAGCATTCTCATCTTCTCAATCATAATGCTTTTACAACCATGGTTACTGTTTTTAATGATAGCTCAAGCCTTTCAAGCGGAATTGCCAGTATTAGATTTAAAAGGTTTAGACAGGTGGTACCATATAAACAACTATTTAAATACGGGATCTTTTTTAGAAATGGTAAAAAACTCCTATAAATCTATAATTCCAACATTTAAGTGGTCTTTAGATGCTGGAAGAATTGCGCAGACCATAGGTCTATTTTCTTTAGGATATTACTTAGGTAAAAAAGCATTGTTCGAAGAGTCTGAAACCTCAAAGAAATTCTGGAAAAAGATACTTTTCGCTTCAGTGATACTTTTTGTAATAGTTCAGGTAATAGTGTTAAACGTTACTAATGAGTCTTTTTATTTTGCAGAAAGTTTTCTAGCTTATATAAGCCCAATTAAAAATTTAATCCAGACATTTTTACTAGTATCAATATTTCTTTTATTGTACAATGGCGAAAAGTTCAAGAAAATAACCAAGCCCTTGCAATTTTATGGAAGGATGAGCTTAAGCAACTATTTGTTACAATCTATAATAGGCAGTATATTATTTTATCCTTTCGGATTTTACCTTGCAAATAAGATAAGTATAACGTTCAGTCTAATAATTGGTATAATACTCGTTACCCTATTTATAGTGTTCTGTAATATCTGGATACGTAAATTCAATCAAGGGCCTTTTGAGAAAATTTGGCATAAACTAACTTGGTTAGGTAGTAAAAAATAAAATTTCGGCGTTTCCCTTCATACTTTCGGGTCGGGCTTTCACTACTCAATCTTTTTAAAAGTGTTTTTTGGTGTTGAGATTCATGGTAATCTATATAATGCGTAGCTATTCTAAAGGATTGCATCTTA
>NZ_VSDQ01000828.1:0-391 GCF_008085455.1 Seonamhaeicola marinus
GTATACTAAGAGTTTCTGTATTTTATTTTTATTTCAAAAAAAATGTTGTTGGTATTGATAAAAAATGGAGAAAACAATTGTTTTTTAAGTTGCCTAGAAAAGAAATGCTTTTTGTTACAAAATTAAAAGTTAGAGAAATAAAAAAGCGGTTATTATCATAATGATAAAAAATCAAAATAATGTTATAAACGGTAATTTGAGATTTTTAAGAATAATTTCTAACATTTAAAAGAAAATTTTCTGAAATAATTAATAAAACCATAGCCTTTTTAAAACGAATTATAAAACCAATATTTAAAAGAATTTCAATAAATAAATAGAAATGAGTAGATTGAAACAACTGAGAAAGATTTATAGGTTTTTTTTTCCAGATAATAGACCTCCCGAAGAA
>NZ_VSDQ01000659.1:0-391 GCF_008085455.1 Seonamhaeicola marinus
AAGTAGGCGAGAACAAGCAATTACTTATAGCCATTGTTAGCAAACGGTTTTTATGTTTTTATCATATTAATCATTCCATAAGAATAACTGCCTTTTGGAAGTCTATCCCTAAAATCTTTGAAATATTTCCACAAATCAAACTCTGCGTTTATTGCATTAAGCATATTCCTAACATTTTTGATTTCAGGCATTTCTGGATTTTGATATCTTTCGTTTTCTGGTTCCCAATATGAGTAAATTCTTTTTTCTTTTTCAGTTCCAATTTCAAAAACATAAGTTTTGCCATCAAATCCTTGAGGATAATTTTCAATTTCAGAACAGTCTTTTAATGTTTCAATGTTTTCTTTTTGCAATGAGGTCATTAATTCTTTGGCTGTTCCGGTTGAGATTT
>NZ_VSDQ01000367.1:0-391 GCF_008085455.1 Seonamhaeicola marinus
AGCAGAGACTATTGGAATGTTAATGGTAATGTTTTTAGTAAACTTTGTTTGAATATTTACTTCTCTAGGTAATACTTCTGAGTATGCAGGAACTAAAAGGACGTCATCGTAGGTTAAACCTTCTCCTACAATTTTGTTTGAATGTGATGTCATGTTGCAATTACATTTATAATTGCGTGCAAATATACAATATTAATAACGATAATAGATTTATGCTTACATTAAATTAATCATAATTATTAATACAATAGGTCCTTAGGGTATTTATAGCGTAGTTATATCTGTTTTCTTTATCAGATAAATCTCCTGAAAAAGCAACTTCTTTAGGTACAATGAAGGTGTAAATACCTTTACCTTGTGCCATTTTATCAATAGTCTTCAATGTTTTGGC
>NZ_VSDQ01000842.1:0-392 GCF_008085455.1 Seonamhaeicola marinus
AAACACTTATTGAGCAAGCACAACATTTGGGCAGAGAGTTTGTTATTCAAGTTACCGGTACTGTTATTGAACGCGCCTCAAAAAACGCTAATATTCCAACAGGTGATATTGAAATTTTAGTTTCAGAATTAAACATTCTAAACAAAGCTATTTTACCACCTTTTACTATTGAAGATGACACTGACGGTGGTGAAGAATTGCGCATGAAATACCGCTACCTTGATATTAGAAGAAATCCTGTTAAAAACAGTTTAATATTTAGGCACAAAGTAACCCAAGAAGTTAGAAACTATTTATCTAACCAAGGATTTATTGAGGTTGAAACACCTTATTTAATTAAATCTACACCTGAAGGTGCCCGCGATTTTGTGGTACCATCACGTATGAATGAA
>NZ_VSDQ01000867.1:0-394 GCF_008085455.1 Seonamhaeicola marinus
AATCTTGTATTTTATGCTGACCAAATTTATAGTCATATGATGAAATCCATGTGTTTTTTTCATCATTAGGCACAGGAAACAAACGTAACGAAGCACCCTCAACAGTATTATATAAAAGGTTTACACGTTTATGAGCTTCTTGTAATTCTTTTTGATAACCATTTGGTGTGTTAGTACTAAAAGCATCTTCTAAATACGGTTCTAATTTATAGGCGCCTCTATCAGTAAAAAAATCGGCTAAGGCTACGTATTTATCATCTATACTTGTGCCAATTATATGCCTAATGGTATCTGCTTTCTTTTTAGCTAAATAAATAACAGGTACGTTATACCAAAGCCTTGGACTTTCTTGCATTGATAAGAAAATTTGATGCGCATCAAAACCTTCATAAGT
>NZ_VSDQ01000636.1:0-394 GCF_008085455.1 Seonamhaeicola marinus
ATGAGGCCCTTGCTTTTAAGGTGGTCATTTGGCACACTCTATGAGCACCAAACCATACGGTTTACCACTATAGATTTTGGTCCAAAAATTAGTTATTTAATACTTTTAACATTTGCACACCACTTAGTTTTATTTACTTTAGAATTTTTTAGCATATCTAAAACAATTTTAATACTTCAAAAAACGTTATTCTGTGGTATATTTACTGTAATTTTAAGTATAATTTTATCTATCATTTTTAGTAGAAAAACTAAATGAGGCAATTTTTACTCTTTGGATCTGTAATTCTTGTTGGGTTAGTATTTATTTCAAGGCTGTTTTATTTACAAATTTATTCCTTTAATGGTCAAGATTTGTATAGTGACAACGCCATTAGAAAAGTATACGATTACCC
>NZ_VSDQ01000539.1:0-396 GCF_008085455.1 Seonamhaeicola marinus
TTTAGTTCAATGGATTAATTAATTAATATTTGCATTATGTTGTTGATATAGATTCCCTAAATCTACTTCGTAATAAAAAAGCAAATTAAGAAAGAACCGGGTTTGAGGGAACTCGGTTTTTTTGTGTTTAAACTTTTCTAGTTACTATTTTAGCTATATTAGCTGCTAATGAAATTTAATATTCAATTTTTAGTTATAATTTTTGCTTTTAATACTTGTTTTGCGCAATTGCCTGATGGGTTTGTTTATGTAAATGATATTGTACCTGATTTAGATGTAGAATTAAGATATTTTACAACTAATAACTTTATTGGTAAGCCTATTAACGGTTATAAATCAAACACACTTATATTAACAAGAGATACCGCAAATGCTTTAAAAAAGGTACAAGCGTAT
>NZ_VSDQ01000056.1:0-397 GCF_008085455.1 Seonamhaeicola marinus
CTAAACATGATGTAAATGACGATGGTTTTTTAGATATGCCAATTTACAACCAAATAAATATTATGAACCGCTGGCAATACACCAATGCCGAAAAAGGTTTTGTTAGTTTTATTAATTTGAAGTTTTTAAATGACGACAAACAAGCTGGTGAATTAGACTTTAATCCTAATAACGACAAGCTTACTACAAACCATTGGGGAAGCGAAATAGATACCAAGCGCTACGAAGTTTCAGCAAAATTAGGCTATGTGAATCCTGAAATTCCATGGCAAAGCATTGGAGTGCAAACCGCTTTTAGTAGCCATGAGCAACAATCATATTTCGGATTGAATACCTATGATATAACCCATAACAGTTTGTATGCAAATGCTATTTATAATTCTATAATTTCAGATTC
>NZ_VSDQ01000799.1:0-399 GCF_008085455.1 Seonamhaeicola marinus
AATAAAAACGAAGCTACATTTTTACAAAACAATAGTATTAATGCTGATAGGTTAGATACTAGGCCAGATCAATTAATTTTAAGTTTATCTATAATTTTATAATACATACATTATTAAAAACAAAAAACCTCGCTATAAAAGCGAGGTTTTTTTATTGTGATTTTATTTAAAAAATTAATCGGCATCTAAATAATCAAAAATACCATCACCATCAGTATCTGCAGCTGTAATTGTTGTTCCTGTAAATGTGCCATTGGCTAATTCTACAATATGTACTAATTTTTCATTAGCCGCAAAAGTTAAAGCTTCTAATGCTGCTTTTGTTGGTTCATTATATTTTTTAATTTCAAAAAGTTCGCTAATTTCTGTAGCTGTTGAAACGCCATCACCATCATCATC
>NZ_VSDQ01000691.1:0-2570 GCF_008085455.1 Seonamhaeicola marinus
ATAATGTCTCTTCTGGCAATAATTTTACTTCCTCTAATATTTTATATAAAAACTATTGAATTTATTGCTGTTAGAAAAGCAAAAAAACAGTTAGCTAAACTTGGCAGAATTAACAAAGACTTTATGTGGTTAAACATTCAAAAAAATGTTTCTAATGTGTTTAGTAGAGTACATATAGCTTGGGATAAAGAGGACATGAGTGAAGTATCTAACTATGTTAACCATTGGTATTGGCAAAACCAACAACTAATTCATTTAGACCGATGGAAAAGCGAAAACCTTAAAAACATTTGCAAATTAGAACGTATTAAAAACGTTAAGCCTTTATACCTTGAGATATCTGATAGTAAAAATTTTGAAGGTTCTAAAATNTAACAAACAAACTAGAAAAATTGTTGAAGGCAAAAGAGGTTTTGATGATGAAACCAAAATTTGGATTATGGAATATAACGAAGGAAAATGGCTATTAGACGATATAAGAGATAACGGATTTTCTTTAAGTTTTGCTAAACTTGAAAATATTGTCCCTGTTTTTGAAACAGCATAAATATCTACTACTCTATCAATCCTTTAATGGCATCAAAATCCAAGCCGCCATAATTACCGCTACTCATTAATAATAAGGCTTTATTATCAAATTTTTGAGAGAACAGATAGTTTTTAAAATCATCAGGGTTTGTGTAAATTATTAAATCCTCTCGTTGAAAAGCANTCAACGGCATGAGGTGAATAAAATACAACTGCAACATCGGCAGCATTTAATGTGCCTTTGTATTCCTTTAAAAACTCGGCATTTAAACTGCTGTAGGTATGCAATTCTAAACAAGCCACTAAGGTTCTATTTTCATACTGTTCTTTTACCGCTTTTGTGGTTGCTTCTACTTTACTTGGAGAATGTGCAAAGTCTTTATAAGCAACACTATTTGAGCTTTCGGCTATTTTTTCTAGTCGTTTACTAGCGCCTTTAAAAGTGGCTATAGCTTCATAAAACTCATCTTCTTGAATACCCATGTGCTGACAAATCCATTTGGCTCCAGCTAAATTATTAAGGTTATGTTTGCCAAATACTTCAATAGGCAAATCTCCTTCAGGGGTTTCTAAAAGTGTTTCGCCATTTACAACGGTATATTGGGGTGTTTGGTATGGTATTTTTCTAATGGTATTATTACTTGCTTCAACTACGCGCTTTACCTCAGCATCTTCTTCGTTAAAATTTATACTACCACCGCTTACAATAGAATCTACAAAAATACTGAACTGTTCTACATAATTTTCATAGGTAGGAAATACATTAATATGATCCCATGCTATACCGCTTAACAACGCAATGTTTGGTTTGTATAAATGGAATTTTGGACGCCTATCAATGGGTGAACTTAGGTATTCATCGCCTTCAAGCACAATAAAATCATTTTCTTCGGTAAGCTTCACCATAACATCAAAACCTTCTAACTGTGCGCCTACCATATAATCTACATCTTTGTCATGGTAATGCATAACGTGTAAAATCATTGATGTAATGGTTGTTTTACCATGGCTACCACCAATAACCACGCGGGTTTTGTGTTTACTTTGCTCATACAAAAACTCTGGATAGCTATATATTTTTACACCTAATTCTTGAGCTTTTAATAATTCTGGGTTATCTTCTTTGGCATGCATACCCAGTACAATAGCATCTAAATTACTTGTAATTTTATTAGGAAACCATCCAAACGCATTTGGCAATAGGCCTTTTGCTTGTAATCTAGATTTTGAAGGCTCAAAAATAGTATCATCGCTACCAGTTACGTGGTATCCTTTGTTGTGTAATGCCAATGCTAAATTATGCATTGCAGCGCCACCTATAGCTATAAAATGTACGTTCATATTGTTGCTTTACAACAAATATCTGTTTCTAATTTCAAAGTACAAAGTTTAACTGTTGAAAAGTTTAATACCTTAATGATATTGGTATAATTTAGTTGGTTTTGATTTGCGTTAGGGATTGAGGCATTTGTTGGAGCTCTTTTGTGAGGCACGAGCAAAAAGCGACTGCCGAAAGCCCGACCCCTTATGGGTAACGCCCATAACTTAAAGTTTTAATATTTTTGCTTTTTCTTCTTTGGCTTGTTTAAAGTTTGCACGGGTTGCTAGGGCTTTGTCTATCCATTTTAATGCCGCTGTTTTATCTAATTTGTTTTTGTGAATTTGCGCTAATCTAAAATACGCCCATTCAATAGGCACACCGTCTTTAACCGAATGATTTTTAATATAAGCATGTAAACATTTTTCGCCTTTTTCTAATTGAATATTATAGTCTGCACACACTTTTCCTATTTGATAATGCATGGCGTTACGGTTGTGTTTTTGGTAAGCGTGCTCAATATTTTCTATGGCTTTTTGGGGTTTATTTTGCTTTTCGTAAAAATTGGTTAATTTTTCAAAACACGTTACAGAGCCGCCAGTATTTAGTGCTAATTTATAGTATTTCTCAGCTTGTTCGGGTTCTTTATCGTATTCATAAATATAGCCTTTTGCTAAATAGCCATCTACTTTTGAAAGGTTTTGCAACTCATTGGCATAGTGCA
>NZ_VSDQ01000894.1:0-401 GCF_008085455.1 Seonamhaeicola marinus
AAGCAATACTTGCACCAGCATCAAAAACACTTGTTAATGATTCTGAAACGAAGTCTTGAGATACTACAGACTCTTCAGTGTAACCTAACACACCTTTTAATTCGTTTTCAGAAGCATTTTTTAAAGCAGCTTTAACGTCATCCCAAGAAGCAGATTTTTCAATTCTTACAGTTAAATCTACAACAGAAACATCTGGAGTTGGTACTCTAAATGCCATACCTGTTAATTTTCCGTTTAATTCAGGAATTACTTTACCTACAGCTTTTGCTGCACCTGTAGAAGAAGGAATGATGTTAGCTAATGCGCTACGACCACCTCTCCAGTCTTTTCTAGAAGGCCCATCAACAGTCATTTGAGTTGCTGTTGTAGCGTGAACAGTTGTCATTAAACCTTCAACAATA
>NZ_VSDQ01000060.1:0-402 GCF_008085455.1 Seonamhaeicola marinus
TAGGGAAAATTGACCTGCACCAGCCGTTGAGGTTGTTTTTGGTTTCGCTTTTTCCTCGGTTTTCGATGTTGTTTCAGCAGTTGCTTGAGTATCTTCAGCAGCAAAAGTTTTTAAGAAGTTTTCAGTGAGTCTTCTAAACTCTAAATCTTGAAAAATGGTTTTAACCGCTTCAATGTCCGGATCGCACATCTCAAAATCTTTTTCATCAAATTTCACCGGAACATCAAGCATTATGGTAGCCAGTTTTTTCGATAGTAAGCCTAATTCTTGATTAGCTTCTACTTTCTCCTTCATTTTACCTTTCAGCTCGTGGATGTTTTCAAATAAACCTTCCATACTTCCGTAGGCTTTCAGGAATTTTTTCGCGGTTTTCTCGCCAACACCTGGTAAACCTGGAATGTT
>NZ_VSDQ01000159.1:0-402 GCF_008085455.1 Seonamhaeicola marinus
AAAAATAATTTTTAATTTAACACTATTGTTTAAGTAACCATTTTACCAAATAACCCCAAAAATAAAATGATACGTAAAATTGTAGATTACCAAAAACTGAATCAAGATATTTTAAATCTTCTTGTAGAAAAGTTTCCTGATGGGTATGATGATGATGACATTATATCGTTCAGAAATGCTAAAAACGAAATAATTGAAGCTGTTGAAGTTAAAACAGATGATACCGTTTATTTAGTAAAAGTTGGTAAGCGCCTGGTACAGGCAATGCAAGATTTTGGAGACGATGATGATGATAATGATGACGACTCTAATGACACGCCACCACCAACGCCAGAAGGCGACTTTGATGACGATGAAAATTAATTATAAGATTCCTTTTTACAACGCATGAAAACCGCAGTT
>NZ_VSDQ01000712.1:0-372 GCF_008085455.1 Seonamhaeicola marinus
GCTAATTGTTGAGTGTAAAGCGCCAAAAATAACCATAAACCAATCCACTTTTGATCAAATTGCACAATATAACTTAGCGCTTAACGCCACATATTTAATGGTTACAAACGGATTAAATCATTATTATTGCCAAATGGATTTTGATAATGAGCGTTATAATTTTTTAAAAGACATTCCTAATTACAAAGTATGAAAATAGCCGTTGTTATATTAAACTGGAATGGAAAACAGTTATTAGAACAATTTTTACCATCGGTAACAAAACACACGCCCGAAGCCACCATTTATGTAGCTGACAATGCCTCAACAGATGCTTCGGTAGCTTTTGTAAAAGCCCACTACCCCAACATAAAAATTATACAAAACCCTGAA
>NZ_VSDQ01000712.1:441-936 GCF_008085455.1 Seonamhaeicola marinus
TATAAACAAAAAGACCACTTTGAATATGCGGGTGCTGCTGGTGGATTTATTGATGCCTTTGCCTACCCATATTGCCGTGGTAGAATTTTTAATACCATTGAAAAAGATGTTGGGCAATACAATGATACCGCCCCTATTTTTTGGGCATCGGGTGCTTGTTTGTTCATTCGTAAAACAGTGTTTAATACCTTAAATGGGTTTGATGCTTCATTTTTTGCACACATGGAAGAAATTGACCTTTGCTGGCGTGCTATAAACATGGGCTACCACATAAAATATGTAGGCGCATCAACGGTATATCATGTGGGTGGTGCTACATTAAACAATACAAACCCTAAAAAAACCTACTTAAATTTTAGAAATAGTTTATTTACACTCACAAAAAACACACATGGCACACTTTTTGGTGTAATTTTCGCTAGGTTATTGCTAGATGGTGTTGCTGGTATTAAATTTTTATTTGAATTAAAACCACAACATACCCTTGCAATACTT
>NZ_VSDQ01000476.1:0-402 GCF_008085455.1 Seonamhaeicola marinus
TCTACCGCCAATGAACCTGATGATTTTAAATAATTCTCCCAAGGCATTTTGTATATATTATTATACAAATCTTGCTCATTAAATACTTTAAATGAATGAATGGGTTTTAAAATTTTAATAGCAGTACGCAAACCTAAATTAGCTTTATACATAAAGCCTTTATCGCCCACAAAACTTACATTACGCACACTTTTTTTAACATCTTGCGCACCAAGTTGCGTTAACTCATTTGCTAATAAATCTTCAAAACCAAATAATGTTTTGGCTACCATTTTGAAATTTTCATCCATTTTTTACTACTACTTAATTACGTGTATAAAAATGCAAAAATAACGTAATTTTTTTCTGCATAAAGTAAACTTTGAGTTTTAAAATTTTAAAGTATAGCCACATAACACTAAC
>NZ_VSDQ01000211.1:0-402 GCF_008085455.1 Seonamhaeicola marinus
CTGTAATGGTAGAGTATTCTTCGCCTAACACCAATAAACCATTGCATTTAGGCCATATTAGAAATAACCTTTTGGGTTATAGTGTTGCTGAAATTTTGAAGGCTAGCGGACAAAAAGTGTACAAAACGCAAATAATTAATGATAGGGGTATTCATATATGTAAAAGTATGTTGGCTTGGAAACGTTTTGGAAATGGTGAAACACCCAAAACTACAGGTTTAAAAGGAGATAAGTTAGTAGGTAACTATTACGTAAAGTTTGACCAAGAATATAAAAAAGAAATAGAGGCTTTAATTGCCAATGGTAAAAGTGAGGAAGATGCTAAAAAAAATGCACCTATTTTATTAGAAGCCCAAGAAATGCTACGTAAATGGGAAGCTGGTGATGCCGAAGTAGTTGCGC
>NZ_VSDQ01000902.1:0-403 GCF_008085455.1 Seonamhaeicola marinus
TTCGCCTAAACCAAAACTTATGCCAATTGCTTTAGTGTGCCCAATGTGCAAATAGCCATTTGGTTCTGGTGGAAACCTAAAACGTAATGTGTTTTTAGACATTCCGTTAGCTAAATCTTCTTCTATAATTTGCTCAATAAAATTGAGTGGTTTTCTTTCCTCAGACATTGTAAAATGTTTTTCTATCAAATAAGAGCCAAAAATACGTGAATTTTTTCATTTAAAAACTTTAAAAAAACAAATGAAAACAAGCTTGTTTTTATATTGTTATTACATAAGTAAAGCTATATTTTTTAAAATTTTATTAAAAAATAGTTTTACAAAAGAAAATTACACAAAATCAACCTATTTTAGCCCTTATAAGTATGTATTTTTTATAAAATAATGGGCGTAATTAAAGTTG
>NZ_VSDQ01000286.1:0-404 GCF_008085455.1 Seonamhaeicola marinus
AAAAGATTTTCTTTCAACAATTGAAAATATAAAAGCAAAAGGAATTGAAGTAAAAGCTTTAGATTTTTTTGAAGCAGACACTTTAGTATCTACCTATTACACATTAGCAATGGCCGAAACTGCCTCTAACCTATCGCGTTTAGATGGCACAAATTACGGTAACCGAATTGATGCCGATAATTTAAAAGAAAGCTATTCTATTACGCGTTCTGAAAACCTTTCGGAAGAAACAAAACGCAGAATTGTTGGCGGTAACCAAGTATTATCACAAGGCTTTAGTGATGAAATTTACTTAAAAGGGCTAGCATTAAGAGATCAAATTTCTCAAAATTTTGAAAACGATTTTAACGAAGTTGACATTATAATTTCTCCAGTTACACCAATGGCACCTCCTAAAATTGGCG
>NZ_VSDQ01000013.1:0-404 GCF_008085455.1 Seonamhaeicola marinus
GCTTTTGCATTTAATGTATCGAAAACGGTTTCAACTAATAAAATATCTGCACCACCATCCATTAAAGCTTCAACTTGTTGTTTGTATGCTATTCGTAATTCATTAAACGTTACGGCTCTGTAACCCGGATCGTTTACATCGGGCGACATACTTGCTGTACGGTTTGTTGGCCCAATTGAACCTGCTACAAAACGTGGTTTATGCGGTTCTTTTTTTGTGAATTCTACAGCAACTTCTTTGGCTATTTTAGCAGATTCGTAGTTAAGTTCGTAAACCAAATCTTCCATTTGATAATCGGCCATAGCAATGGTTGTACCCGAAAAGGTATTGGTTTCAATAATATCGGCACCGGCATCGAAATACTTTGCGTGAATGGTTTTTATAGCTTCGGGTTGTGTGATAGA
>NZ_VSDQ01000277.1:0-405 GCF_008085455.1 Seonamhaeicola marinus
CTAGTTGGTTGTTTCTAATTAAAATTAAAGCTTCATCAATATTTTCAGCTTCACCTAAAACGGTAACATTTGGGCAGTATTTATTTAGATAACTTTTTAAAATATCTCTACTAGTTTGTTCATCTTCAACTATAATAGCGTTTAGTTTCATGGGTGTTTTGTTTGTGGCTTTAATATTTTTTTAGTGTTACAACTACTTTGGTTCCTGTATCTTCTAACGCTTTATAGTTAGATACAACTACATCTACTTTATCTTTATACATTTCATTTAAAATAGATACACGCTTTTTAATATTGCCCATTCCTGTTGAGGTTTGCTTTTTTTGATTTTGTGTTTTTAAGGCTTTACTTTGAGCCCTACCAATACCATCATCTGTAATTGTAATTGTTATTTCATTGGATGTT
>NZ_VSDQ01000069.1:0-408 GCF_008085455.1 Seonamhaeicola marinus
CCTAGGCTCTCAGAGGCGATGAAGGACGTGATAAGCTGCGAAAAGCTGCGGGGATTGGCACATACAATTTGATCCGCAGATATCCGAATGGGGCAACCCACTATATTGAAGATATAGTATCCGAAAGGAGGTGAACCCGGAGAACTGAAACATCTAAGTACCCGGAGGAGAAGAAAACAAAAGTGATTCCGTTAGTAGTGGCGAGCGAACGCGGATTAGCCCAAACCAATATTGTTACGGCAATGTTGGGGTTGTAGGACTACAATATTTGAAACTAAGTTAACTAGAATTGTTTGGAAAGACAAACCGTAGAGAGTGATAGTCTCGTAAAGGTAAGCGAAGTGGAGATAGTAGTATCCTGAGTAGTGCGGGGCACGTGTAACCCTGTGTGAATTTGGCGGGACCATC
>NZ_VSDQ01000811.1:0-408 GCF_008085455.1 Seonamhaeicola marinus
TATACAGTTACAGTAACCGATAAATCTGGCTGTACAAGCACATTGAGTGTTGTTATTAATCAATCAGACGAGATTATTATTGACTACACCGCCACCGAAATTGCATGTTACGGTGATAATGATGCCTCAATAACCATTAACGCTATTACAGGAGGTAATGCCCCTTACACCATTACTTGGAGCAACTTAGGCACTGGCAATACACAAACCAACTTATCTGCTGGTACTTATGTAATTACAGTAACCGATGCCACCAATTGCCAAAAGCAAGCCACTATTGTTATTGATGAAGCACCGCTTTTTAGAATAACGCCACAAGTAGAAAACATATCATGTTTTGGTGAAAACGACGGACGTATTATTTTAAATTTTGAAGGCGGCATAGCACCCGTTAACTTGGTTTGGGAT
>NZ_VSDQ01000462.1:0-409 GCF_008085455.1 Seonamhaeicola marinus
TTTGGTTGTTTATTGAAACTAAAACGTAATGTGTGCCTCGGACATGTGCCTCATTTAATAAATTGCGTGTGGTTTCATAATTAGGGTTTATATTATCTAAATACTCCAAAGTATTGTAGGCTTCTCTAATGGTGTATTTATCATCAGACTCTAATAAATCTATACCTTTTTCATATAAATAATCAGATAGTTTTGCTTTACTTTCGGCTATGGCATCACTGTAATCGTTAAATTTAAATACAATGTTTTTACCATTTACATACAGTGGTAAAACGGGCTTAATGGCTTCTTGTCTTGCATCTAAATCATTATAAATTTCAAATATATTTTTTAACAGTTCAGGGTTGTTATCTTTTTTAAAATGTTTTATGGTGTTTAAATCGCGTTCAACAGATTTGTAGTACGCATC
>NZ_VSDQ01000260.1:0-410 GCF_008085455.1 Seonamhaeicola marinus
TACGTCAAAAAATATTAAATGCCACTTTAGATGATGTGGTTAATATGGCCGAAAAAGACAGAACCACACTTTTAGATGCTATTAAAGACTTAACCGATTATCAAGACGAAGTTGGTATTCTTTTTGAAAAATTCTCATCATTAAACGCCACCGAGCAAAAAGTAATTGATGATGCACAAAAAGCCTTAGAACGCGCTAAAGTTGAACTTGAAGATGCAGAAAACAAACCAGACACATGGTGGAATAACCTTTGGGGCCGTAAAAGCAAAATAAAAAAAGCACAAGAAGCTCTTAAAGCAGCCGAAAAAACTAGAGCTGCCGCCGATAATAAAGCCAAAGCCATGTTTCAAGCTCGTATTGAAAGTGCCGATGTACAAACACTGTTAAGTGAACTTTCATATAAAAGTCAA
>NZ_VSDQ01000248.1:0-412 GCF_008085455.1 Seonamhaeicola marinus
AACAAGCCAAAATAGACGCTGTACAAGATATTATTGTTGGTGTTAACAAATATACTCTTGAAGAAGAAGCTCCAATTAGTACGCTTGAAGTTGATAACCAAACCGTAAGAAACCAACAAATTGAAGGTTTAAAAAAACTAAAAGCCGCCAGAAATACTGAAAAAGTAAAACAAACGCTTTTAAAATTAACCGAAGCAGCTAAAACAGGTAAAGAAAATTTACTAGTTTTAGCTATTGAAGCAGCCAGAGAACGTGCCACTTTAGGTGAAATAAGTGATGCTTTAGAAACTGTTTTTGGGCGTTATAAAGCACAAATAAAATCGTTTTCGGGTGTATATAGCAAAGAAGTGAAAAACAACGAATCATTTAAAAAAGCACAAGAATTAGCTGATGCTTTTGCTGAACAAGACGG
>NZ_VSDQ01000700.1:0-876 GCF_008085455.1 Seonamhaeicola marinus
AGAGCTAAACATAAAATTTTGCCGCCAAGTAAATTTGGATTGATACAAATAACAAGGCAACGTGTACGCCCAGAATTAGATATTAAAACCCGTGAAGAAAATCCTAACGGTGTTAATGGTGCTGAAATTGAAGCACCCATTGGGCTAGTACAAAAAATTACGCATGACCTTGAACAACTATACAGAAAAGACTATAAAAAGTTGACTTTAAACACACATCCTTTTATAGCAGCCTTTTTAACAAAAGGTTTTCCATCTATTCGTTCAAAATGGTTTTTTGAACACAAAAAATGGGTTAAAATTTTACCAAGAGATGCTTACACATACCTAGAATATCACTTTTTTGATAAAAAAGGTAATCAGTTAAAATAAAATTAAACCCGCTACTTTATGCAAGTTAGCGGGTTTTTTTGTTTTTTATCGGTGTTTTTAAATTATTTATTTACATTTGTTAACACCAAAACATTAATTATGAATACAATATACCTACTTACTTATTTTAAATTGAGCCATAACTCTACAAGTTCATTTTAAAATTTAAAGCTATAATTCATTTTTCACTTCGCAAACAAAAACACCAAAGCATGCAAAAAAAATACCTTGTTTATTTTGCTTTATTTATTAGTGTGAATCTATTTTCACAAAATTTCAGATCAATCTGGAATACTAATAACATAGAATCTGGTTCTTCTGCAAATAACCAAATAACGGTTCCTACAAACCCAGCCTATACATATAACTACACCGTAAATTGGGGTGATGGCAACACTGATGTTGGTGTTACAGGAAACATAACTCACAATTACGCAACAGCCGGTACTTATACCGTAGAAATTAGTGGTACTTTTCCATCTATTTATTTTAATGACGATAATG
>NZ_VSDQ01000848.1:0-413 GCF_008085455.1 Seonamhaeicola marinus
TAGGGCTTTAGCACTTCATTTAGGGTTAGAAGAAACATACTTTGATAATTACATACACAACGGAAACTCTATTTTAAGGCCTATTCATTATCCGCCAATAACAGTAGAACCTAAAGAAGCTGTTAGAGCTGCTGCTCATGGTGATATTAATTTAATAACCCTTTTAATGGGCGCCCAAGGAAAGGGTTTACAGGTTCAAAATCATAAAGGAGAATGGATTGACGCTATTGCTCAACCTGATGAGTTAATGATTAATGTTGGCGATATGCTATCAAGGCACACCAATAATAAATTAAAATCTACCATTCACCGTGTTGTAAATCCGCCAAAAGAGCTTTGGGGAACTTCGCGCTACTCTATCCCATTTTTTATGCATCCAATAAGTGATATGAAACTAGATGTTTTAGAACAAT
>NZ_VSDQ01000395.1:0-415 GCF_008085455.1 Seonamhaeicola marinus
GCATCAACAATGGCTTGTTTTACTTTGTTATAAATACTAGTATGAATAATTAAACGGCGTGTGCTTGTACAGCGTTGTCCTGCGGTACCAACAGCGCCAAAAACAGCACCTATAACCGTCATTTTTATATCGGCATCGGGTGTAACAATAATAGCGTTATTTCCTCCTAATTCTAATAAGGTTTTGCCCAATCTGCCAGCCACTTCTTTGGCTACAATTTTACCCATTCTGGTTGAACCTGTTGCAGAAACTAACGGAATTCTAACATCTTTAGTCATAAACTCACCAACTTTATAATCGCCATTAATCAAGCATGAAATACCTTCTGGCAAGTTGTTTTCTTTTAAAACTTCGGCTATAATATTTTGGCACGCTATACCGCAGAGTGGTGTTTTTTCACTTGGTTTCCATACAC
>NZ_VSDQ01000233.1:0-415 GCF_008085455.1 Seonamhaeicola marinus
TTTTATTAATCAAGAAGATGTATTGTTCTTTTCTTCCGATGGACATACAGGCCTTGGTTTGTTAGATGTTTTCGCAACTATTAAAGGTGAAAATGATGATTTTGTTGATGTTGTAAACCTTGGTATTCCTATTAATTCAAATAAAGATGATTTTTCTTTTACAATGAATCCTAACGGAATTACAGGTTATTTTGCATCAAACAGAAAAGGTGGTAGAGGTGATGATGATATCTATGCGTATCACCGAGAACCCACACTACATGTTGAAGGTGTGGTTAATGATGCTATTAACATGAACCCAATAGCAGGAGCCAAAATTACCTTATTTGATGATAAAGGTAATGAAATAGCCTACATGGAAACTGATGAAAACGGTTTCTATCAAATAAATATAGATAGAAATCAAGATTATAAA
>NZ_VSDQ01000912.1:0-416 GCF_008085455.1 Seonamhaeicola marinus
GTTGTCAATCATGTTAGCTTCACGCGATGTACCTAAGGTAACCGTTGCTAAAGCTTGTGTTTCACCACGTGTAAATATTGAAGAACCGTGTGTAGATGGTAAATAATCTACCTCACACCAAATTGGTCTAATCTCTGTAGTTGCACGACCATCTAAACGGATACCTTCTTCTAAAACTAAATTTCTAACGGCGTCTTTTTGTACTTTACTAAAGTATTTTGATACTAAACCGCCAACCTCTTCAAGTTCTTCTTCGGTAAACTCAGCTTTTAAAGCGTCTTTCACTTCAGAAAAAGCCAAACCTCTATCATGTTTAGATGAAGCGCTTTTTGCAATCTCATAACATTTATCATAAGCAAACGCTTTTACTTTTTCAAGTATAGCATCATCTTCAGCTTCTGGTTCATATTCACGCG
>NZ_VSDQ01000735.1:0-416 GCF_008085455.1 Seonamhaeicola marinus
CTTTTGCTTTTGTTTTTTGTTTTAAGGTTTTCCAAGCATTGCTACCTAGTTTGTATACCTTTGGTGGCTTGCCATCTTTACCATTATATTTTGTTATTTTATGAAGTGAATGTATGCTTAAATACAGCACATCGCGCTCTCCATAAATAAGCTTTATTGCCTCTTGTTTTTTGCCTTCAACATCAATTTTTTGAAGTCCGCCAAAACGCCCAATACCATGATCAATATGTGTAACGTAATCTCCAATATCTAAATTAGTAAGCTCCTTTAAAGTTATGGCTTGCTTTTTGGCATAACCATTTTTTATACTGAATTTATGGTAACGTTCAAATATTTGATGATCGGTGTAACAAACTATTTTATTTTCATGATCTACAAAACCTTGATGTAGTGATAAAATTACTGTGTTATATGGT
>NZ_VSDQ01000790.1:0-416 GCF_008085455.1 Seonamhaeicola marinus
ACCAGAAATAACCACAGCTCTAAAATTTGGACTTAAGTTTTTAATTTTACCCTTGAAACCAGCTGGTAATTTTATTAACGAGGCACGCAGTTGATTTTTTTCGTGACTTCCCCATAAAAAAGCAGTTTCTACATTACTTTTTTCTGAAACCCATTCAATATCATTAGCGTTTAACCAAACTAAATTGGTTTTATCTACATTCACTGGTTTTTCACCATTATCAAACGCTTCCGATGTTGGTTTTACTAAATATGGGCCTTCTTGAATATCTAAAAACGCCATATTATCTTCAGCATCTGCAGCTGTAATATGTGCTTCGCCAGCAGGTTGCTGCCAGTACGATCCGGCTGGTAACCATTGTTTTTCGGCATTTTCATCATCATTATGTAACAATCCTTTTATTACCACACCACGAT
>NZ_VSDQ01000179.1:0-416 GCF_008085455.1 Seonamhaeicola marinus
GGGTCTAAACGCTTATCAAAATGGTTTTCCATATAACGCATTTCTCCATGCATGTTATTGTTTAACCATTTTTCTAACCTAGGAGCTTCTTCTTCTAAAAAGGTTGCTTTACTAATACCACAAGACAAAAAACCGAGGCGTTTTGCTTCGGTTTTAATAAGTGTTGTATAATGTTGTTTTTTATTATTCAATAGTAAAAATTATATCTAAACTACAAATAAATAGTTAAATTATATAATTTTTAATTACACCCCATATCTATTGAAGATTGGGAATCGGCATTTGGAAAGCAATTACCTGATGGTAGTTGATTTGGCACATACCTAATTAGGTTAGCATCATACAAGCTTTTTTCTAAAAACGTTGTTAATTGTTCTATTTCTGCTTCTGTTAATCCTAACGGTGTAAATTGTGCT
>NZ_VSDQ01000550.1:0-416 GCF_008085455.1 Seonamhaeicola marinus
ATTTTAATGTTTTATAATCTGCATGTTGTTTATAATGTGCTTTAATTAGTTGTTTAGCTGATAAATTATAATTAGCCTCGCCACCACTTACTGTTTTGGCAGATTTACAACTAAATAACATTGCCATAATAAGGACAATAACTATTTGGGTACGTAATTGCATTAATTTGTGTTTTGTAATTGTTTTGCCTTATCACTAAACGTTTTTGCTTTGGTTGTATTGTTTAAAAGTGTGTAGGCTTTACTTATTTGGGTATAAAAATCGGCTTCCATTTTAGTATCATCAATAATATAATCTAAACCAATTTCTAAAGTATCAATAGCATTTTGTGGTTTGTTAAGCGCATTAAATGATACACCATTTACTAAATACAATATAGGTTGTGATGGGTAATTATTTAATGCCTGAGTACTTT
>NZ_VSDQ01000075.1:0-416 GCF_008085455.1 Seonamhaeicola marinus
ATTATGGATTTAAGAATTACTAACTGCAACAATTTTTTTAAAATTAGAGGTGTTTTAAACAAAGAAAGTATTGTGCTTTTCAACCAAGAGTTTAAAAATATTTTTGAAAAAATGGATAACCTAAAAGTTAGCATTGAAGGTGTTGAAAGTATGGATAGACACGGTGTTAATGCTATAACTAAACTTCATAGAGAAGCTTTAATGAAAAACAAAAGTTTATCTATTATTGGTTATGGTTGTAAAGATTTATACAATCATTTTAAAGCAACAGCAGCTGCATAAAATAGCAATTGGTCTATACTTATTGGTTATTTAACGCAACAAATATGTATTTTGGTATTATTTAGCAGAAACTTATTTTTTTTGCATTATCTTTATTTGCTAGTCTTATTTTTTGATTAGTCCCTAAATTTATT
>NZ_VSDQ01000400.1:0-417 GCF_008085455.1 Seonamhaeicola marinus
ATTTAGATAAAATAATGTCTCAAATTACATTGCCAGGTTCTATATTTTTAGCACTAATAGCTATATTTCCAGCTTTTATTGTTAAGCTAATGGATGTACAACAAGGTTGGGCATTATTTTTTGGTGGTACATCATTACTAATTATGGTAGGTGTTGCAATTGATACTATGCAGCAAGTTAATTCGTACTTGTTGAATAGGCATTATGATGGCTTGATGAAAACTGGTAAAAACAGAAAAGCAGTAGCATAAATTAGAGTATAGAAAGTTAGTGGTTAGTATTTATAAAATGTTTTATAAAAATATAGTTATAACAAAATAAAACTAACAACAACTAAAAACTAAAATATGGCAAAACAAGCAGCAATAGAGCAAGACGGAACAATTATAGAGGCATTATCAAACGCCATGTTTCGTG
>NZ_VSDQ01000635.1:0-965 GCF_008085455.1 Seonamhaeicola marinus
ACAACCCGTAAATACCCATTGCAGACCCTACTAAATTAGACGCCTTTTGAAACGCCGTATTAGCCACATTGAAGGCTTCTTTTTCAGTTATATTTTCCATGTTAAAATTAGCTTCAACGGGTGCAGGCGCATTAAATACATGCTCTGTTAATGCAGGATTAGCTAAACTCCACATGGTAAAAAAAGCAAACCATGAAAAAAACTGAATAACACCAAGACGTTTCATTGTTTTTGGCATTTTTCCAATATTTTCAGTAATATCTTTTATGAATCTACCTTTTTGTTCTTTTTCCTTTTGAAATGCTTTTAGGTCTTCTGGAGGATATTCGCTTGTAGTAAAAATGGTGTACAATACACTTAATAGAAAAACAAAGCCGCCAATAGCAAAGGCTACTTTAACTGACATAGGAACAACGCCTTGTGGAGCCGCATCGCTATAACCAAGTTGCGACACCATCCATGGTAAATTACTAGCCACCCAAGTACCAATACCAATTATTAAAGTTTGCACAACAAAACCGTACGACCTTTGTGATTCTGGCAACTTATCGGCCACCAATGCTCTAAAAGGCTCCATAGATATGTTTATAGACGCATCTAACACCCATAAAAACCCTGCGGCTACCCATAATGCAGGCGAATGCGGTACAAAAAATAAAGCTATTGAACTTAAAACAGCTCCAATTAAAAAGTATGGTCTGCGTCTACCAAGTTTAGAATGCCACGTTCTGTCACTTAAATACCCAACAATAGGCTGAACTAGCAAACCTGTTAAAGGTGCAGCAATCCAGAGTAATGGGATATCATCATGATTAGCTCCTAATGTTTGAAAAATGCGAGACATAAAGCCTCCTTGTAGTGCGAAACCAAATTGTATTCCTAAGAAACCGAAACTCATATTCCAAATTTCCCAGAAACTTAACTTACGCTTTTCCATTAAATAGTATGTTTAAATTAATACTATT
>NZ_VSDQ01000526.1:0-424 GCF_008085455.1 Seonamhaeicola marinus
GGTAATACTGTCTAGAGATAAAAAAATGGCCGAAGCCGAAAAGAGAACTAGAGATAAAGAGTCTCAAGTTTCTAGCGAGCTTTCAAAAAATAAAAAATTAAGTCAGAGTTTAGAAGACAAAATTAAAGACTACAACCATAGGCTTGATGTACTTGATAAGAAACAAGAAGAGCTAGACCGTCTTCATAAAAGTCAAGTACAGCAACTAGAGGTTATTTCAAGTTTATCTGCAGAAGAAGCCAAAGAGCAATTAGTTGAATCTTTAAAAGGTGAAGCTAAAAATGATGCTATGGCATTCATACAAAATGCTTTAGAAGAAGCTAAATTAACAGCAGAACAAGAAGCTAAAAAAGTTATAATTAATACTATACAACGTATAGGAACTGAAGAAGCTGTTGATAACTGCGTGTCTGTATTCAACATA
>NZ_VSDQ01000567.1:0-424 GCF_008085455.1 Seonamhaeicola marinus
ATTAGCTTGTTTATTCCGTTAATTATTAAACAAGGGCAAAATTTATCATTATTAAACATCAATGAATTACAAAGTGATATAGAAACACTATACACTGAAATAATTACGTATTTTGATTTACATCAAATTGATGTTGAGCAATCATTAAAAGACTCCAATCTGTTTTCAAAACTAGATTTCTCGGTAATTCCAAACTTTTTAAACTCGGTAATTAGTGGCTTAGGCAGCTTTAGTATTGGGCTTTTTTCGGTGTTATTTATTTCATTTTTCTTTTTAAAAGACAGTCGTTTATTTGAAAACAGCATATTAACACTTATACCTGATAATAAAGAAACACGCTGGAAAGCGTCTTCTGAAAAAATAAAAGATTTACTATCACGCTACTTTGTTGGGCTAATTTTTCAAATACTCATTTTGTTTATTA
>NZ_VSDQ01000384.1:0-425 GCF_008085455.1 Seonamhaeicola marinus
AATTCAAATAAAGCTGTTACAATTTTTTTGTTGGCAACAAACTTCATAACAGCGGGGTTTGGTGTTGCTTCGGCATAAACGGTTACAGGTACTTTTTTAGGAGCCTCCGTTTCAGTTATTACAATGCCTCCGTTATTTAAATAGGCTTCAATTTGTTGAGCTACTTCGTCTTGTACATCGTTCCATTCAACAATATCAAAACGTTCAACAGCAACAAAGTTTCCTGAAATGTAAACCTTTTTTACAAACGGAAGATAAAATAATTGTTGTGCCAATGGCGAAGGTTTAGCGTCATCAATATTTTTAAATTCAAAGCTTTGATGCTTTGTTATAAATTGATTTACTTCAAATTTTATTATGGCTTTATTAGATGTTTCTTGCACAGAAACCTTGAAAGTATTCATTTTAGCTAATTTTTTACAAAA
>NZ_VSDQ01000199.1:0-425 GCF_008085455.1 Seonamhaeicola marinus
ATGATGATTTTTCAATATTCAGATTCAAAATAGAATTTGCAGGCAACTTATTAGCAAACGCCTCAAGCCTTTTAGGACTAAAAAAAGATGAAAACAACCGCTACAAACTACTAGATGTTGCTTTTTCACAATATGCTAAAACCGAAATAGAATATACAAAACACTGGGATTTGGGTTCAAAAAATGTACTAGCACTACGTAGCTTTTTTGGTATTGCTATACCGTATGGCAACTCATCAAACATACCGTTTTCAAAAAGTTTTTTTGCTGGTGGCCCCAATGACAACAGAGCATGGTCTGCCTACCGTTTAGGGCCTGGTAGTACAGAATCTGCCAATGAATTTAATGAAGCTAACTTAAAATTAGCTTTAAATATTGAGCAACGTTTTAATATTTTTGAAAACTTAAACGGCGCATTGTTTGTT
>NZ_VSDQ01000177.1:0-425 GCF_008085455.1 Seonamhaeicola marinus
TTGGTCTGATACTTCTTCGCGCAAGCGTATTACGGCATCAGTCATTGGGCCTGTTATAGCTTTTAAATCGGCTTTTTTTGCTTCAATTAAAGCATTAATACCATAAAGCGCTACACGGCGGTAATCGCCAATAATTCTACCACGTGCATAGTTATCAGGCAGCCCCGTTAAAAGTCCGTTTGAACGAAATTTTCTAATTTCGGCATTATATGCAGCAAAAACACCATCATTATGTGATTTTACATATTTGCTAAACAATTCTGAAACCGTATCACTAGCTACTAAACCATGCTCACTTAAAGCTTTTTGCACTACTTTAAAACCTCCAAAAGGTTTCATGGCACGTTTTAAAAGCATATCGGTTTGCAAACCAACAATTACTTCATTTTCTTTATCAATATAACCTGCATCAAAATTATTTACTC
>NZ_VSDQ01000552.1:0-1608 GCF_008085455.1 Seonamhaeicola marinus
AACCCATCTTCACCACCATGACCAAAATAATTAACAACTAAAGCGCCATTATCTACGGCATTTACAAACGCTGTATTTACCTGCGGATACCTATCACCACCAGCCGATGATTCTTGTTGATAAGCATCGGTATGAATTTTTACAGAATTTATAAATGACTTTTCATTAGACACTAAATTACCTATTTCATCTGTAGTTTCTTGTAAAATACCTTCCCAATCTTTATCTACATCATCAGATACAAGTACAAAATTATTACGCCAAGCACCAAAAGATTCTTTTGTGTAATATGATGCAACTTTATCAACCATTTCTTTGGCTTGCTGTGGTGTTTTTGCTAAAATTCTTCCAACTGCAATGTCAAGCTTATTACTGGTGTTCATGTTACCTTCAGTATCATCCATCATACCATAAAAATCATCAGACACAAACGAATCTGTTAAACTAAAACTGTTGTATGAATACCATGAGGGTACAATATTAGTATTATTGTTTATTCTATCTTTATAATCAAAAGAAGCATCGCCTAATAAGCATAAATATTTAATTCGGTTTGCAGGAGCACTGGCGTTATCATAAATATACTTAACCACGTTTCTAATAGCACCAACATCTTGGTTTCCGGTACTAAACTCTGTATAAATTTGCTCTAAGCTTAATACTTTTACATTCAAATTATATTGACCTCTGTTTATTTCTGCTAGCCGTTCTGCTTGAGATACCATGTTTGCAGGTGCTACAATTAAATAATCTATATCTTTAAAATTTCCATTAGCATCATTAAAAATAGTGCCTTTAATATTTTGATTTACAACTGTTGTATTTCTATCATAACTTGGTGTAAAGTAGTCTTTTGAAGTAACGGCAACATACGTTTTTGCTTCACCTAAATTAGCCTTAAAAGTTAAATTATTAGCTGGTTCAGTAGGCACAAAGTTAGTTACATTGTAAATATCAGAAACATCCCACACTTCAGAAACATCAGAAGCATTACTAATATTATACTGCCCAATACCTGAGGCTATAGCTACATTTTTATTAGTAAACTGAAATTGTTTACCGTTAAAATTCAAAAGTCTTTCAGCCTCAACACTTATATAATCTACATACGCTACAGCACTTGGATTCCCTTGGTTATTGTAGTTAAGTGTTACCTCTATTTCATTAGTATTCACATTAACATCTCCTATATAACTGCCTTGGGTAGCCAACACTCTATCTGAGTTTGCAGGCATATTTATGCCTGTAACACTATTACCATTTACAATCAATTCCATGGTTGAAACCACAGGTGAAACTGCTGCTACATAAACTTTTAAATTAACAGGCTGCGTGGTTACTAAATCTGGCATATTGAATGTAAACGTTTTTGTGTTCTCAATATCAAACCTATCACCAAACCATCGTCTTCCTAAAAAAGCTAAATTATACTCATCTTTTTCATGAAACTTATAATCATGAAACGTGTTTATTTGTTGGTTTGCAGCAGCTGTTGGTTGCACAAAAGCACTTATACGCTTGCCAAAACCAGAACCTACATTAATATAGTAGTACGTTTTATTGGTATAACAATTAATATGTGTATTGCTTTCTGCATTAAACATTTTT
>NZ_VSDQ01000785.1:0-429 GCF_008085455.1 Seonamhaeicola marinus
ATATTTGCAGAAACCTCAGCTAAACGGTATACGTTAGCCTCACGTGAGCGGTAATCGCCACCTTTTACGGTATCATAAAATAATCTGTATGTTGAATCGCCATCACCTTGATAGTTTTTAGCGGCGTTTATACCTCCTTGCGCAGCAATTGAATGCGCACGACGCGGAGAATCTTGATAAGCAAATGCTTTTACGTTGTAGCCCAACTCTGCAAGTGTAGCAGCTGCTGAACCACCAGCTAATCCTGTACCAACAACAATAACATCAATTAATCGTTTATTAGCAGGATTTACTAAGTTAATTTTATCTTTATAAGACGTCCATTTATCTTTAAGAGGACCTTCTGGTACTTTTGAATCTAAAACACTCATATTTGTATGTTATTAGTGATTAAAATGGTGATATATAGCTATAATTACAAACCCTAAA
>NZ_VSDQ01000794.1:0-1067 GCF_008085455.1 Seonamhaeicola marinus
GCTATAAGTGATTATATGGATTTAGCTGTTTTAGGCGATTATTATACCAACGGAAGTTTTGGTTTACGTTTAGAAAACACCTATGCCAAACGTTACAGGTTTAGAGGTAATTTAGCCTTTAGGTATGAAAACCTAATTACCAGTGAGCGTGGTTTTCCAGACTATGCCCGTAACACCATATACAACCTACGTTGGTCTCATAGTCAAGACTCTAAAGCCAACCCAAGTTCACGCTTTTCTGCATCGGTAAATTTAGGTAGTAGCACGTATTACAGAAACTCTATAAACCAAATAAATGCTGGTAGTAACTATTTAACAAACACATTATCATCTTCGGTTTCATATTCTAAAACATTTGAAGGCGAACCACAAGTTAATTATAGTTTAACAGCTACACACAGCCAAAATACCAACACACAAACTATAAACATGACACTGCCAACATTTCAAGGTAGCGTTGGTAGAATGTATCCGTTTGCTTCAAAATCTGGCTCTAAAAAAGGTATCATTCAAAATATAAACCTTCAGTACAACGTGCGAGGTGAAAACAGAATAGCTACTGTAGATTCGCTTTTCTTTAAAAAAGAAATGTTTGATGATGCACGTGCTGGTTTTCAGCATACCATTCCTATTAGTACAAACTTTAAAGTATTTAAACATTTTAGTGTAAGTGCAGGTGCAAATTATAATGAGGTTTGGACGTTTAAAACCATTGATAAACGTTTTAACACTGTTTTAGGTGAAGAAGAAGTTGAAACCATAAATGGGTTTGATGCTTACAGAACATACAATTTTAGCACCAGTATTGGTACTACTGTTTACGGTATGTTTAATTTTGAAAAAGAAGGTAAAGACACTAAACTTAAAGCCATAAGGCATGTTATGCGTCCATCAATTAGTTATAACATTAATCCGGCTTTTGATAAATATTACAACACATACGAAGAAGAAGTTATTACTGCCGATGGTTTAACCACCAGAGATGTTGAATTTTCAAGGTTTGAAGATGCTATTTTTGGAGCGCCAAATAAAAACTTTTCAAGCTCAATGGGTATTTCTTTAGCTAA
>NZ_VSDQ01000900.1:0-432 GCF_008085455.1 Seonamhaeicola marinus
CGTTAGTATCAAAAAAAGATTTAATAAGAGGTTTAAAAGTGTCATTAAAGAAATTAGGAGCAACATCAATAAAGGTTATAAACATGGAAACAGGCAATAAAACAGTACGCTTTATTGCCTGGTCTTTCCAAGAATAAACTAAATCTAACTAAATGTTTTTCTTTCTTAAATCTAATTTGTAAAAAAATCCAAGTTGTAATCTGTGTAGGTCTAATCCTTTAATTTTTCGGTTTAAATAGCCTACCTGTATGTTTGCACTTTTAAATACGTTAATGCCTAAAGCGCCATAAGCTCTATTTTCTGTAAAGGCATCATTTTTTTCAGTTTGAATAGTCCAAATAAATTCATTATTCAACCGTATAAAAAAAGTGTTATTTAATTTAATTTTTGAACCTAACCTATAACGCATACGGTTATGAAAAACATTATCTT
>NZ_VSDQ01000048.1:0-432 GCF_008085455.1 Seonamhaeicola marinus
TACTAAAGATGGTGTATCGGTAGCAAAAGAAGTTGAGTTAGAAGATGCTCACGAAAACATGGGCGCACAAATGGTAAAAGAAGTTGCTAGTAAAACCAATGATTTAGCTGGTGATGGTACTACAACTGCTACCGTATTAGCACAAGCCATTGTAAAAGAAGGTTTAAAAAACGTAGCTTCTGGTGCAAACCCAATGGATTTAAAACGTGGCATAGATAAAGCTGTTGATGCTATTACTAAAGATCTTGAAGCACAAGCACAAGAAGTTGGTAATTCTTCTGAAAAAATAAAACAAGTAGCTGCTATTTCTGCAAACAATGATGACACTATTGGTGAGTTAATTGCACAAGCATTCTCAAAAGTAGGAAAAGAAGGTGTTATTACTGTTGAAGAAGCAAAAGGTATGGACACGTATGTTGATGTTGTTGAAGG
>NZ_VSDQ01000534.1:0-434 GCF_008085455.1 Seonamhaeicola marinus
GTTGATGAGTACCAAGATACCAACCACTCACAATATTTAATAGTACGCGCACTATCAGATAAGTTTCAAAATATATGCGTTGTGGGTGATGATGCCCAAAGTATTTATGCATTCCGTGGGGCAAACATTAATAATATTTTAAACTTTCAAAAAGATTATGATGATGTTAAAGTGTTTAGGTTAGAACAAAATTACCGCTCAACCAAAAACATTGTAAACGCAGCAAATTCTGTAATAGATAAAAACCAAACCAAACTAGACAAAGTGGTTTGGACGGCCAATGATGATGGTGGTAAAATTGTAGTACACCGCTCATTAACCGATGCCGATGAAGGACGCTATGTAGCGAGTACTATTTTTGATAATAAAATGAATCATCAACTTCAAAACAGCGATTTTGCCATTCTGTATAGAACCAACGCACAATCACGCTC
>NZ_VSDQ01000274.1:0-436 GCF_008085455.1 Seonamhaeicola marinus
ACAACACACAACAATACCATTTTTATTTTTGATGACATATATTGGTCTAAAGGTATGACTGAGGCTTGGGAAACTATTAAACAACACCCAAAAGTTACTGTAACAATTAATACTTTTTATTGGGGCTTTGTTTTTTTTAGAAAAGAGCAAGCCAAAGAACATTTTGTTATTAGAGTTTAATAATTCTACTACTTAAATTGCAATAATAAGCAGCAAAACATTTAACTTTTGCCTTTTCAGTTTTTTACTTTTAACTTTGAAAATATGAAAATTTACACAAAAACAGGCGATAAAGGTACTACTGCACTATTTGGTGGTACACGCGTACCTAAACATCATATTCGTATTGAAAGTTACGGCACCGTTGATGAGTTAAACTCATATATTGGCTTAATTAGAGACCAAAATATACAAGAGCAGTGTAAAAATACACTTA
>NZ_VSDQ01000119.1:0-1079 GCF_008085455.1 Seonamhaeicola marinus
TTAACCAACCACCAGATTTTGGTAATGAGTTCATCCAGCCAGGAAAGGCTGCAAATAATGCAAACGGTAATGCAATTGCTAATGAAAAACCTAGCATGCCAATTACTGGCCCAACTTTATCACCACCAGAAGCGGCTTCAACTAAAATAGTACCAACTATTGGCCCTGTACAAGAAAATGATACTATAGCTAATGCTAAAGCCATGAAAAAGATACCAACTAAACCGCTACGGTTAGATTGAGCATCTACTTTATTTGCCCAAGATTGCGGTAATGTAATTTCAAAAGCGCCTAAAAATGATAATGCAAATATTATTAAAATTAAAAAGAAAATTACGTTAAACCACACATTAGAGGCCAAAGCATTCATAGCTGCAGGACCAAAAATAGCAGATACTGNCTGATACCTTTAGCTTTATTATCAGATTGTTTTGTAAAAAAACTAACTGTTAACGGTATCATTGGGAAAACACATGGTGTTAATAATGCTGCAAACCCCGATAAAAATGCTAAAAAGAATAAGGTTATTAAGCCTCGTTTTGATGATTCTGTACCTTCATTTACTGTTGAATTTACTTGGGGTGCTTCAGTGTTTGTTGATGATACATCATCTGTGTTAGTTACTGCTGTAGTAACTTTATCGTTGCTTAAATTAAATGTTAACGCAACTTCTTTAGGTGGCAAGCATCGTGTATCATCACAAACCATAAATTCTACAAAACCATTTACAGTATTTGTTTTATCTTTTACATTTATTATTTGTTGAAAAACAGCATTGTCTTCAAAAAAAGTAATAACCATATCAAAAACAGGATCATTAATGGTATAACCTTTTTCTTCTGTAGTGTTTCCAACTAAAGTAATGGCTCCGTTATTATCATCAAAAATAAAACTAGTGGCTATTGGTCCTCCCTCAGGAACATTTTGCGAGTACAAATGCCAACCAGCATCAATACTTGCATTAGCCACTAATTTGTATTGCGTTTCAGAAATTTTTTCAACAGAAGTAGTCCATTTTACTGGGTCTAATATTTGGGCATTACTATACGTTACAAACAATAACGCTAGTAAGAATAAAA
>NZ_VSDQ01000431.1:0-437 GCF_008085455.1 Seonamhaeicola marinus
GTTATTACAGGCCAGCACCACACTTACAATATTTTTACCAATATCGTGCACATCGCCTTTTACTGTTGCCATTAAAATTTTACCAACAGGCTCTGAGTCTTCAGTTTTTTCGGCTTCAATAAAAGGATTTAAGTAAGCCACGGCCTTTTTCATTACACGTGCCGATTTTACTACTTGTGGTAAGAACATTTTACCTTCGCCAAACAAATCGCCAACCACATTCATACCAATCATTAAATGGCCTTCAATAACATCAATTGGTTTTTCGGATTCTTGTCGCGCTTGTTCAATATCTTCAATAATAAAAGCATCTAAACCTTTTACTAAAGCATGCGTAATTCTTTCTTGTAACGGGTTTTCTCGCCAAGATAAATCGACTGTTTTTTCGGCTTTTGAGCCTTTTACAGTTTCAGCAAATTCTAGC
The DNA here is from genome assembly GCF_008085455.1 of Seonamhaeicola marinus. Classification (NCBI taxonomy): domain Bacteria; kingdom Pseudomonadati; phylum Bacteroidota; class Flavobacteriia; order Flavobacteriales; family Flavobacteriaceae; genus Seonamhaeicola; species Seonamhaeicola marinus. The sequence continues at coordinate 425 of NZ_VSDQ01000431.1, forward strand.
AAACGTTCGGTAG
>NZ_VSDQ01000040.1:0-437 GCF_008085455.1 Seonamhaeicola marinus
TTAACCGCTAAAACAATGAAAGAAGATGTTTTAAAAGGTTACAAAGTAGGTGCCGATGACTATTTAAATAAACCTTTTGATAGTGAAGTGCTTTTAATGAAAATTAAAGCCATTATCCAACGTAAAGCCACAGAATCAATATCTGATAGTAAACAATTTGAGTTTAAAATTGGAAAGTTTGATTTAAACTCAAAACTGCGTTTTTTACGCTTTAATGGAGGAGACCCTGTAAAACTATCACCTAAAGAAAATGAACTTTTGCGTTTGTTAGCATTACATGAAAATGATTTAATGCCACGTGAATTGGCGCTTACAAAAATATGGAGAGATGATAATTACTTTACATCTAGAAGTATGGATGTGTACATTGCCAAATTACGTAAATACCTAAAGCAAGATGAAAAAGTAGAAATACTTAACATACATGGCGAAGGTTT
>NZ_VSDQ01000393.1:0-437 GCF_008085455.1 Seonamhaeicola marinus
TAATCAGATACTACTTTTTGTATGTAATCTATTGAAACTTCACGTTTTGTATTTTTAACAAACTTCTCTACAATAACTCTTGCTAAATCTATAGTTATTTCTTTTTTATTGAAAGAAGATTGTGCAATGAGTGAAATAATAGCACCTTCAAGTTCTCTAACGTTCGATTTTATGTTTTTAGCAACATAATCAATAATATCTTCAGGCATTTCAACACCATCACGATATAGCTTATTCTTTAAAATTGATACACGAGTTTCAAAATCTGGGGTTTGCAGTTCAGCTGAAAGTCCCCATTTAAAACGTGATAACAAGCGTTGTTCAATATCTTGCATATCAACCGGTGCTTTATCACTGGTTAAAACAACTTGTTTGCCGTTTTGGTGTAAGTGGTTAAATATATGAAAGAAAACATCTTGTGTTCCTGTTTTTCCTGA
>NZ_VSDQ01000656.1:0-442 GCF_008085455.1 Seonamhaeicola marinus
AAACTAACTAAAATTAAAACATCCTGTTTTTGATAAACTATCATTAAAATTGATAGCTGCGTTTTATTATCTGAACCCGAAATTAACACCTACTGAAAAGGCGTTAAATTCTGATAAATGATATTCGGCATTAAGTCTGAAAAAACCTAACTTTAATTTTGTTCCAATGGTACCTCTAACGGCTGATATTTCACTTGATACAGAGAATGGGTCTTGAATAGTTTCAGAGAAAAACGGACCACTTTGTACAGTGTAAGTCCCTAATAAATCTGATTCTGATGTTCCTTTTATATACCCAACACCACCATAAAAATTAATTACTGGTAATTTAGTTGAGGCTATTAATTGAAATAACCATGTATTGGTATCATTTTCTAAACGTTGGTTTTCTCCATCAATATTAGAAGATTCCGTTAAATCATAACTTCCATTTAAGTGTGTG
>NZ_VSDQ01000327.1:0-442 GCF_008085455.1 Seonamhaeicola marinus
AAAGTAGGCGTAAATTAGCAAAACGTTGCCACTCATCACCAGGCATTCTGCCTAAAATAGAGTTTTTACCATAAACAACTTCATCATGCGATAAAGGCAGCATAAAATTTTCAGTAAAGGCGTAAGCTAAGCTAAAAGTAATTTCGTTGTGGTGATATTTTCTGTAAACAGGATCTTTAGCAAAATATTCTAAAGTATCATGCATCCAACCCATCATCCATTTCATACCAAAGCCTAATCCGCCAAGGTTTGTTGGTTTTGAAACCATGGGAAATGCTGTAGATTCTTCGGCAATGGTTTGTACATCAGGAAACGTTTTGTAAACTTCTTTATTTAGTTCTTTTAAAAAGTCTATAACTGCTAAATTTTCTCTGCCACCGTATATGTTTGGTTCCCACTCGCCATCTTCTCTAGAATAATCTAAAAATAGCATAGATGCAAC
>NZ_VSDQ01000140.1:0-332 GCF_008085455.1 Seonamhaeicola marinus
ATGTATCTATCTTCACCTATTAACGCATTGATGAATGATGATTTACCAGCATTTGGGCGACCAACCACAGCAAAACGTGGTAAGTTTTCTTCAATTACTTCTTCTTTTTCTGGTAAAGCCTCAACTAAAGCATCTAAAAGTTCACCGGTGCCCGATCCGTTAATACTTGCAATGGTATAATATTCACCTAAACCAAGTGAATAAAACTCTACAGCATCTTCACTTCGTTTTGAGTTATCAACTTTATTAACTGCTAAAAACACTGGTTTTTCAACCTTTCGTAATAACTTGGCAACATCTTCATCCATTCCAGTTACGCCTGTTTCAACATC
>NZ_VSDQ01000647.1:0-447 GCF_008085455.1 Seonamhaeicola marinus
GGTTTATCACTTTTTAATACTGTTTCTTCAAACGATGCATCTGTTATTTCTAATGCCATAATATATATTTTTAAATGTTATCAAATTATTTAATTACAAAATTAGTCAAAAAAAACGCCGAAGCTTACAAACTAACAATTTGTTTTGTTTATATCGTTATTATTTGGGTTTATTAACACTTACAAGTTAAACAAAACACCACACTAACAACAAAAAGCTAAGATATTACTAAAGAGACTAAACACACAAATTTATTACATATTGAAACATAAAACAACACATAAAACTCCATTTAATACAATTTTATGTTAAAAAAGTAAAAAAATGTTTTTTTTATATTCGCCAATACTAAAAACAACAATTACTAAAATTATTTTTATGAAAACAAGACTCCTTTTATTAATAGCACTAATAATTAGCTCAGTCTCATTATCACAAAACGCAAAT
>NZ_VSDQ01000337.1:0-911 GCF_008085455.1 Seonamhaeicola marinus
TAAGCCAATATGAAGATTTAAAATATTGGCATTTTGTATATGGCACACCAAATAGTATAAATAAGCTATACGCAAGTTTAAAAAGTGAAAAACCTTTAGCAAATGATTTATCTACTGAAAATGTATTTATTATAGATAAAGAATTAAACCAACGCGGTAGAATTGATAATAGAGAAGACAACCAAAAAAGTAAAAACGTACCAGTTTTTGGTCTATATAGTTACAACTGTATAGAAGTAGCAACTATAAAAAATAAAATGAGCGAAGATGTACGTATTTTATTTACAGAATATAGGCAAAAACGAAAAGGAGAATTTAACTCTACAATTAGGCGAGCCAACGATTTAAAAGCCGTTAACAATTAAAACATGAGCAAAAAAACTAATTATTCATACATAGGTATTGCATTTATTATTTTAGTATTTGGTATAATTTTCGTGCCTAGAATTGTAGATAGAATTAATCAAGGTGATATTACAAGGCAAGAAAGCCGTAGTGATTATGCGGGAGAAAAAGGTAAGCAAGCCACAGATTTAGTTTTTATTAAAGGAGAAAATGGTAATAGGCGTGTGCCAGAATTTAGCTTTACAAACCACAATGGTAAAACCATTACCAATAAAGATTATTTAGGAAAAGTATATGTAATTGAGTTTTTCTTTACCACATGCCCAACAATTTGCCCTGTAATGAATACTAATTTAGTTGAAGTACAAAATGAGTTTAAAGATTTTGAAAACTTTGGCGTAGCATCATTCACAATAAATCCAGATTATGATACTGTTTCTGTTTTAAAAGACTATGCCACTACATATGGCATAACAAACCCAAATTGGCATTTAATGACAGGCAAAAAAGAAGCAATTTACAAATTAGCTAATGATGGTTTTTATATTTATGCCGCCGAAAATGCT
>NZ_VSDQ01000337.1:1003-2017 GCF_008085455.1 Seonamhaeicola marinus
CAGTTGAAGGAGGTTTTGAACACTCAGGAAACTTTGCATTAATTGATAAAAATGGGTTTATACGCTCTAGAAAAGATGAATTTGGAAATCCAATTATTTACTACAATGGTATTGTTACTGAAAAAGAGCAAGTAAATGATGATGGACAAAGAGAGCAAATAAGTATATTAAAAGAAGACATAAAAAAATTATTAAACGAATAAATTAAATACCATTTTAATTATTTGAATATGTTTTTTTAATGTTAAAAACAAATTATAAGTTATGAGCAATAAAGAAGTTATGAATGATAAAAAGTACAATAAACTAATTGTAATTTTATCAATAGCTATTCCGGTAGCAGTTGCTGCGCTTTTTGGTATTAAAATTCCAGCAAAATTACCGGTGTTTTTACCGCCAATTTATGCTTGTGTCAATGCAATTACTGCATTAATATTGGTGTTAGCATTCATTGCTGTTCAAAATAAAAAAATAAAACTACATGAGCGTTTAATAAAAGTAGCCATTGGGCTTTCAGTGCTGTTTTTATTAATGTACATAGTGTATCATATAACCAGTGATTCTACAAAGTTTGGTGGAGAAGGTTCTATAAAATATCTGTATTATTTTATTTTAATAACACACATAATACTATCTGTAGCTGTCATTCCTTTTGTACTTATTACTTATGTTAGAGCCATAACAAATAACATTGAAAAGCATAAAAAAATAGCAAAAATAACATTTCCTTTATGGTTATATGTTGCAGTAACAGGCGTTGTTGTTTACATTATGATTTCGCCTTACTATTAATACATTTAATTAAATGAAGCGAACTACTATTTTATATATAACATTCTTATTCTTTTTTATAAAAAGTAATGCACAATGCGCCATGTGTAGAGCGGTTTTAGAAAGTGAAGAAACAAAAAGTGTTGCCGAGGGTATTAATGATGGTATTGTATACTTAATGGCAATACCATATGTACTTGTTGGAGGTATTATTTTTGTTATTTATAAGAAATTCAGAACGTT
>NZ_VSDQ01000726.1:0-449 GCF_008085455.1 Seonamhaeicola marinus
ATACGATTAGATTTTGATGCTTATGAAGGTTGGATTGACAACAAACAGTACATTGAAATTTTAGAAGAAAACTACAAACAATTACAAGATAGTCCTCTAAAACTATCGTTAGATTTAGTAGAATTTATTCAAGATACCAACAACCAACTACACCCTATATTGTTAGGTTCATGTTTAAGTGGTTTACAGTTACTAAATCATACGTATGATGGCAACACAACACAAGGCCAAATAGCCAAAGAAAACATTATTACAACTGCTTTTTCATACCTAAATGCTCCGTATTTATGGGGCGGAAAAACACCTTTTGGTATAGATTGTTCTGGTTTTACTCAAATGGTTTACAAACTAAACGGATATAAATTATTAAGAGATGCTTCACAACAAGCAACACAAGGAGAAGCCCTAAGTTTTATTGAAGAAAGTGAACCTGGTGATTTAGCTTTTTT
>NZ_VSDQ01000762.1:0-449 GCF_008085455.1 Seonamhaeicola marinus
TTATTGGTTTTGCTAGATGGTGTATTAAAAATATCTTTTGAAGCATCATCTTCAGGGGTTGAGCTATCATCTTGAAAAGATTCAGCTTTCGGTTCTATATAATCATTATCGTTTGTAATCATAAATTTAAATTGTTCTTTAACATTATCATAGTCAACTTTCAGCTTATTTAAAAGCTTGGTAGTGGGGTCATTTTCGTTTCTTAAAATACACAATAATAAATGTGCTGTATTTATAGAGGTACTTTGAAACAATTTGGCTTCTAAAAACGTTGTTTTTAAGGCGCGTTCAGCCTGTCTTGTTAGATGCAAGTTCTTTTTTTGGTTAGTAGCAATACTAATATTTGGATTTGCCGGACTTAAAATTTCAACTTTACGTCTCAAATGGTTTAAGTCTATATCTAAAGCGTTTAAAATACTAATAGCTTTACCGTTGCCATCTCGCAAAAG
>NZ_VSDQ01000392.1:0-450 GCF_008085455.1 Seonamhaeicola marinus
AAATTTATAATACAAAGTGCATTTTTATAATTTGTGTTGTATTTTTACAACATGAAAAAAGGTGTTTTACTTGTAAACTTAGGCTCACCAGATAGCCCTGAACCTAAAGATGTAAAAAAATATTTAGGTGAATTTTTAATGGATGAGCGCGTTATTGATATTCCCTATGTTGCTAGAGCGCTTCTTGTAAGAGGCATAATTTTAAAAACACGCCCAAAAGCATCGGCTGCAGCTTACAAAAAAATTTGGTGGGATGAAGGTTCGCCACTCATTGTAATTTCTGAAAGACTTCAAAATAAAATTCAAAAGCAAGTTGATGTACCTGTAGCCTTAGCTATGCGCTACGGCAGCATGACTATTGAAAAAGGCTTACAAGAGCTAGTTGATAAAGGCGTTGATGAGGTTTTGTTATTCCCATTATATCCGCAATTTGCCATGGCTACAACTGAA
>NZ_VSDQ01000761.1:0-1274 GCF_008085455.1 Seonamhaeicola marinus
ATGCTTTTTCTCTCAAGTATTTAGGTCCATTTGAAGTAAAAACGTAGTGGTTGTTTAGTATTAGAAAACTAGGTTCTAATACAATTAACAATTAATCTATGAAAACAATATCTTTTTTAAGAGTCGTGTTTTTGGCAGTATTCTTAACAACGGTAAGCGCGTATGCGCAATATTGTACACCAAACAATATTAATACGTATAATACAAATTATATTTCTAATGTAACTTTTGGAAATATAAATAACGCTTCTTCAGGTACAACAGGTGGTTATACGCACTTTTCAAGTCTTCCAACTGAGCATATTGAAATAGGAGAAACTTTAACAGGAACCGTTAGTGTTACTATTAATAGTTGGAACAATGCAAGCAATACTGTTGTAATATGGTTGAATTTTAATGAAAACTCTGATGACGATTTTGAAGATAATGGTGAGCGCTTTTTGTTCAATATAAAAGATAATGGCAATAGATGGCGTGGAACAAAAACTTTAGATGTTCCGTTTTCAATAGCAATTCCTCAAGGTGCAGATGTTGGTAATTCTGTAATGCGTGTTGGTTTCAGAACTGGTCAGAATACTAATTTTACATCATGTAATTTTAATTGGGAAGCCGGTGAAATTGAAGATTATAACATAAAATTTATTTCAAATTCAGTACCACTTATTGATACAGATAGTGATGGTATTGCCGATGTTGTTGATGTAGATGATGATAATGATGGTATTTTAGATTGTGTTGAAAAAGGAATTACTTATGGTACAATATCTGAAGTTTTTTCATTAAGCGGAACCGCAGTTGAAGTCTCAAATAATGAGTTTCAATTAACAACAGCAACTAATAACCAAGCAGGTGCTGCTACAATTAAAGAACGTATTAATTTTGATACAAGTTTTTCTTTTTCTTTTGATGCTTTTTTAGGAGCCTATGATCATGGGGCAGATGGTATGGCTATTATTTTTCACAATGACCCAGCAGGAGCATCGGCTGTAGGTGCTGCAGGTAACGGAATTGGGGCAAAAGGTATAAAAAATGGTATTGTTTTAGAGTTAGATACGTATTACAATGGGAGTTTTTTAGGTGATCTTTCTCAAGATCACGGTATGATTTGGGATTCTGATAATCAAACAAGCTCTGGATTTTTAACACCAGCAACTAGTTTAGGCCAGTTAGAAAATAACTTGTGGCATACAGTAACCATTACATGGAATAAAAATACCAAAACTATAAGTTATTATGTAGATAGTACATTAGCAGGCATTTATACAGGCGACTTA
>NZ_VSDQ01000102.1:0-453 GCF_008085455.1 Seonamhaeicola marinus
AACAACTGCCCTTATAAAGTACGTCGTTTCAATTGGTTCTTATACAACAGTAATGATGAGTTTGATTATCATATGAATGATGATTTAGGTCGTATGGTATTAAACCCAGATGTTGTTGTACGTTCTCGTGGTGTTATGGAAAAATGTTCTATGTGTATTCAAATGACACAAAAAACAATACTTGATGCTAAACGTGACGGACGTGAAATTAAAGACGGTGAACTTAAAACAGCATGTTCTGCAGCTTGTAGTAGTGGTGCTATGGTTTTTGGAGACATTAATGATAAACATAGTAAAGTTGCAAAACTTAAAGAAGATAACCGTATGTATCACTTATTAGAGCATATTGGTACCAAGCCAAATGTTATCTATCAAACAAAAGTGAGAAATACAACTGAAGCATAATTAAGTAAAAAGTTTACAAAGTTTACAGCGTTTAAAGCACAAAAAACT
>NZ_VSDQ01000057.1:0-453 GCF_008085455.1 Seonamhaeicola marinus
GTTTTTAGTTTCGATTAGTAACTCAACCTTCTCTAAAAGTTCATCGGTTAGCTGAAATTGTATGTTTTCTTTTTCCTCTTGCATATAATTCTGATGAAAATAGAAATCACTTAGCGTGATATTTATACTTGATCTTTTTCAATAAGCAGCGTAAGTTCTATAAACGCTTGTACTGGTAATTGCTCTGGCCGCTGGCCAAAGATACTATTTGCTTTTAAATTATTAGATAAATTGAATGTTTTTAAACTGTTACGAAGTGTTTTTCGGCGTTGTTGAAATGCTTGTTTAACTACTTTAAAAAAGAGGGCTTCATTACAGGGTAATGTGAATTCTTTTTTTCGGATAAGCCTTAAAACACCCGAATCTACTTTTGGTGGCGGATTAAACACCGTTGGCGGCACCGTAAACAAATACTCGGCATCGTAAAATGCTTGTGTTAAAACTGAAAGAATA
>NZ_VSDQ01000918.1:0-454 GCF_008085455.1 Seonamhaeicola marinus
TGAAAGAAAGTGGTGCGCATTCTGTAAAACTTGAAGGTGGTAAAGAAATAAAAGAATCTATTAAACGTATTTTACACGCTGGTATTCCTGTAATGGGGCATCTTGGTTTAACTCCGCAATCTATTTATAAGTTTGGCACTTATACCGTTAGAGCTAAAGAGGAAGAAGAAGCCGAAAGGCTTATTGAAGATGCCAAAATGCTTGAACGTATTGGTTGTTTTGCCATTGTTTTAGAAAAAATACCTGCTTCGCTTGCTAAAAAAGTAGCCGAAAGCGTAAGCATTCCTATAATTGGTATTGGTGCAGGCCCTAACGTTGATGGGCAAGTTCTTGTTTTGCATGACATGCTTGGCATGACACATGAGTTTAATCCGCGTTTTTTACGTAGGTATTTAAATTTATATGAAGATATGACAAATGCTATGAAACAATATGTTGCTGATGTAAAAAGTGT
>NZ_VSDQ01000511.1:0-454 GCF_008085455.1 Seonamhaeicola marinus
AACTATTTTTTGATTTTATAACGTATACATTTGTATAAATAATTAAATATGAAAAAATTGAGTTTTAAATTTAGAGTTTTAGTTTGTTTGTGCTTTTTATCATTTGTAGTTAAAAATTATGCACAACAGGGTAATGTAAGTATAAATCAGGATAAAAACATTGATGCTTTATTAAATGCAAAGAAAGACATTAATAAAAATGAAGACAGTTCTGATAGATATAAAATTCAAATATACAATGGCAATAGAGCTGGTGCTTATGCTGCTCAAAAAGATTTCCATGAAACCTTTGCTAATTGGAGCTCTAGAATTGTATATGAGTCGCCTAACTTTAAAATTTGGGCAGGTAATTTTAGAACGCGATTAGAGGCAGACAAAGCTTTAAAACGCATAAAAAGTAAATTTGCTAGTGCTTTTATTTTTAAACCTAAAAAAGGCTAGTAACATACTATTA
>NZ_VSDQ01000050.1:0-458 GCF_008085455.1 Seonamhaeicola marinus
AACTTAGTTTCAAATGTTATTGATAGTTCACCACGTGTGCCCATGGAAAACGGTAAAGCCAAAGCACTAAGCTTTTTACCAGTGTGCCATGTTTTTGAGCGTATGATACTTTATTTATATCAATTTTGCGGTATTGAAATTTACTTTGCCGAAAGTATTGAAACCATTAGTGATAATTTAAAAGAAATTAAACCTAATGTAATGACCGCCGTTCCTAGACTTTATGAAAAAGTATACGATAAAATTATTGCAAAAGGCACAGAACTAACTGGCATAAAAAAAGCCCTGTTTTTTTGGGCTGTAAATTTAGGCTTAAAATTTGAACCCTACGGCGCCAACGGGTGGTGGTACGAATTTAAACTAAAAATTGCCAGAAAACTTATTTTTAGCAAATGGAAAGAAGGCTTAGGTGGCAACCTTGGTACATTAGTATCAGGTAGTGCCGCATTACAACCAAG
>NZ_VSDQ01000610.1:0-458 GCF_008085455.1 Seonamhaeicola marinus
TATACATAGCGTATGCCCTTTACTGTTTGGATTAATATCTAAAAAGGCTAAAAAATCATCAGTTTCTGCTATTTTGTAGCAAGGTATTTCGCCATTAATTATTTTAGTAAAAATTGAAGCCATAGTTATATTTTAAACCTGTTAGTTAAAACTAACAGGTTTGTATGTTTTTATCTAGAAATTTCTACAATATCAAATTTCATTACACCACTTGGCACTTTAATTTCGGCTACATCACCAACAGATTTACCTAATAAACCTTTACCAATTGGCGAGTTCACTGAAATTTTACCAGTTTTTAAATCGGCTTCACTTTCAGCCACCAACGTATAAGTCATTTCCATACCATTGGTTTGGTTTTTTATTTTCACTTTTGAAAGCACTAAAACTTTTGATGTATCTAACTGAGATTCATCAATTAATCTTGCCGTAGAAAGTGTTTCTTCTAATTTAGAAAT
>NZ_VSDQ01000608.1:0-458 GCF_008085455.1 Seonamhaeicola marinus
GTATCGGCAACACCAGAACTAGGAAAACCAGATACTGGCGGACAAGTAGTTTATGTACTTGAATTAGCTGATAGATTTAGCCGACTAGGAAGAAACGTAGATTTAGTTACACGCCAGTTTGAAGACCAACCTGAATATGATCATGTAGATGAAAATTTTAGTGTTTGGCGCATTCCTTTTGGAGGTAAAGAATTCATTAGGAAAGAAGACATGCACGACCATTTAAAAAAGTTTGTAACTAACACTTTAGCAGCTATAAAAAAGGAACGTAAAAAGTATGATATAGTATATTCACATTACTGGGATGCAGGTTGGGCAGGACAAAAAATAGCTGAAGAATTGGGTATATCACATGTACATACACCGCACTCTTTAGGTTGGTGGAAACAACACACCATGGGTAGTGATATGGATGAAAAAGAAATGGAAAAAACCTACCGTTTTAAAGAGCGTATTAG
>NZ_VSDQ01000441.1:0-462 GCF_008085455.1 Seonamhaeicola marinus
GACACTTATACTGTAAACACTGCAGAATCTTCAATTGCTTGGAAAGGTTACAAACCAACAGGCTCGCATGATGGTACTATAAACATAAGCAATGGTTCATTTGAGCTTACCGATGGTAAAATTGCTAGCGGTACTTTTACTATTGATATGAATTCTATTGTTGTTTTAGATATTCCTGCAGAAGACGAAGGTAACGGCAAATTAGCTGGACACCTTAAAAATGCTGATTTTTTTGATGTTGAAAAATACCCAAATGCCACTTTTGAAATTACAGGTGTTACTGAAACTGAAGGCAAAACAATGCTTTCTGGTAATTTAACTTTAAAAGAAAAAACTAACAATATTACAATTCCTGTTACTATAAATACAGCAAACAACGGTTTAACATTAACTAGTGAAACCTTTACTATTGACCGCTCTAAATGGGATGTGAAATATGGTTCAAAATCGTTCTTTGACAAC
>NZ_VSDQ01000638.1:0-463 GCF_008085455.1 Seonamhaeicola marinus
TAAAAAAGAAAAAGAAATACTAGCGCAACGTGCTCAAATAGCAGAAAAAGAACTTAATATAAATAGAAAAAACATGCAATTACTAGGGCTTGGTGTTTTAGCTATTGTACTATCAGTTTTTGGGTATTTGGTATATAAACAACAAAAATTAAAAAACAAACAACTTCAAAAAGAAAACCAGTTAAAAGAAGCACTATCAAAAATTGAAACTCAAAATAAATTACAAGACCAACGTTTAAGAATTTCAAGAGATTTGCATGATAATATTGGCGCACAACTTACATTCATAATATCGTCTATTGAAAATTTACAATACGGTTTCAAAATTTCAAACACCAATTTAACCAATAAGTTAACAGGCATAAGTAGTTTTACAAAAGACACTATAAATGAATTAAGAGATACTATTTGGGCAATGAATAAAAACGAAATTTCGTTAACAGATTTGCAAATCCGCATATCA
>NZ_VSDQ01000865.1:0-465 GCF_008085455.1 Seonamhaeicola marinus
CAGAAAAATTAAACGAGTGTGTTATTGAAATTTGTTTACCATCTTTTAAATAAGGTTTACCAAAATCGTCATAAAATAAATCGGCATCCGTATATCCAAACTCCTTAAGTAAATGGCGCACACTTAAAAACCCACGTTGGTGTAACTCACTTTTCATACCATTTACCCTATTAAAACTATTTTCAGTTAGTTGTAATGGTGCCATTAAAGCGTTAAAAGATTCTGTAATCTTCCAAATTTTAACACAAGTTTGTAAATTAGGCGTAAGGGTTTTGTAAAGAGGCATTTAGTTTTATGAAAGTTATTGGTTATCTTTGCACTTTAATTAAAAGACCCACAAATATAACAATATGAGTACAAAAACAGTTGCTTACGTTCCTAATAAGGTTAAAGATATTTCATTAGCCGCTTGGGGAAGAAAAGAAATTGAATTAGCCGAAGCTGAAATGCCAGGTTTAATGAGCT
>NZ_VSDQ01000773.1:0-468 GCF_008085455.1 Seonamhaeicola marinus
GTTGTAACACAAACTTAACACCACCACCCTTTTCTTTTCTTGGAAAATATATTTTTTTATGAATGGTAAACGCTTCTTTTTTTGAGTAATTTGCTATCACTTTTGCGGCTCTTCCGGTAGGCGCCATTAAAATTGCACTCTTTTTTGCTTTCCAAAGGTTAGAAACTATTGCACCAACAATAGTAGTTTTACCTGTACCTGCATAGCCTTTTAAAACATACAAACTATTGGGCGTTTTACTAAATATAAAACTTGAAAGTTGCTGTAATACAACATCTTGCTTTAGCGTAGGCTGAAAAGGAAAATGTTGTTTTATGAGTGAATAAAATTCTGAAGACGTCATGAATTGTTTACCGAGAAATAAATTATTCAAATATAGAAATGATTTTTTTGTTTGTAGGTTTTAACGAATAAAAAAAAATTGTAGATTTGCGAAAGACCTTTGATAACTTAATAATTAAAAATAAC
>NZ_VSDQ01000088.1:0-468 GCF_008085455.1 Seonamhaeicola marinus
GCTACTGTTACAAAACAATGATATTTTACTTTTAGATGAGCCAACAAACCATTTAGATATTGAATCTATCATTTGGTTAGAAGGCTTTTTAAAAAGCTACACTGGCGCCGTTGTAATAGTATCGCATGATAAAATGTTTTTAGATAATGTTACCAACCGTACCATTGAAATTTCACTAGGTAGAATTTACGATTATCCTAAACCGTATTCAAAATATTTAGTTTTAAGAAAAGAGCTGAGAGAACAACAATTAGCATCACAAAAAAATCAGCAAAAACAAATAGAACAAACTGAAAAATTAATTGAAAAGTTTAGAGCCAAAGCATCAAAAGCAACCATGGCACAATCTTTAATTAAAAAGCTTGATAAAATTGATAGAATTGAAGTTGATGAAGATGATAATAGTGTAATGACGCTAAACTTTCCCGTATCTATAACCCCAGGAAAAGTTGTTGTTGAAGCCGAAAA
>NZ_VSDQ01000665.1:0-469 GCF_008085455.1 Seonamhaeicola marinus
ATGATGAAATTGTTGAAACACTTGAAGATAGAATTGTTGGACGTGTTTCATTAAATGATGTACACAACCCATTAACTGATGAACTATTAGTTAAAGCTGGTGATTTAATTGATGATAAAATAGCAAAAGCTATTGGAGATACACCAATAGAAAGTATTGAAGTACGTTCGCCATTATCTTGTGAAGCATTACAAGGTATCTGTGCAAAATGTTACGGCCGTAACTTAGCAACAGGTAAAATGGTACAACGTGGTGAAGCTGTTGGTGTTGTTGCAGCACAATCAATTGGAGAACCTGGTACACAGTTAACATTACGTACATTCCACGTAGGTGGTATTGCGGGTAATATTTCTGAAGAAAATAAATTAGCAGTTAAATTTGATGGTGTTGCTGAAATTGAAGATTTAAAAACTGTTAAAGGTACTGATAATGATGGTAATGAAGTTGATATTGTTATTTCAAGAACATC
>NZ_VSDQ01000309.1:0-470 GCF_008085455.1 Seonamhaeicola marinus
AGCTAACAGTTTTATGATTTTCTATACTTTGAGGTATAATTTCTTTCCCAAAATCAATAGTATCAGGGTTTTCCATTAATTTAACAAGAAGTTCTCTGTTAAAAATATAAATACCCATTGATGCTAAATAATTACGGCCTTGGTTTTTCATGTCGTCACTTACTTCTGATACCCAATCAGGAAGTAAACTAGCATCTGGTTTTTCAATAAACGAGGTTACAACGTTTTCTTCGTTAGCTTTCATAATACCAAAACCAGGCGCATCTTTTGCACTAACAGGAATGGTTGCAATAGATATTTCGGCTTTACTTTTTTTATGAGCTTTTACCATTTCATCATAATCCATTTGGTAAAGCTGATCTCCAGAAAGTATTAAAAAATAATCAAAATCATGTCTAACAAAGTGATGCATGCTTTGGCGAACAGCATCGGCGGTACCCTGAAACCAAGTTTTATTTTGTGGTGTTTGT
>NZ_VSDQ01000571.1:0-471 GCF_008085455.1 Seonamhaeicola marinus
CATTTGCAGTAATAGATTTAGGAAATAATTTCCACAGGTTTGGGCCTTGGGGCGATAATTTAGATTGGCAACGTATTTTTAGATCGCCTAACTATTATTTAGATGCTTTGTTAAGTGATGAAGAGTTAGAAAGCAATTTTAGATATGAAATGCCTGATGATTTAAGAGAAGAATTTGGCAATTCAGACGAGGTGTACTTTGATATTCAAAAAACTTACGTAGAGTCTATTAGAGCAGGTGAATCATCAAAAGTAGTACTAGAACGCTCTATTGCTCAACATGCTAAAATTTGTGTAGAAAACAGTGAAGATGTTTATGATGCGCTAACACTTGCCAGAAAGTTAGGTGATGATATAGATTTTAGAATTGGTCGTTACACAAAATGCATTAGTAAAAGTACATTTAATTTTGTTGAATGGTTAAAAGGTGAGTACCGTAAAAAACTAAACTCATATATTAGAACCAACTTTG
>NZ_VSDQ01000875.1:0-471 GCF_008085455.1 Seonamhaeicola marinus
AAGCCAACATTTACAATACCTATATTGGTTAAGGCATTGGCCATACCTAATTTATTATCACTTTTTTGCATTATACCATATGATTTTTGGTAATTATCAATGGCTTTTTGTTGCTGTTTTAAGTAGTCATAAATATTTCCAATATTATTGTAACTATTAGCTAAACCGTATTTATAATTTAAAGTTTGGTAAATTTTTGAAGCTTTTTCATGGTATACTAATGCCTTATTATATGTTTTTAACTTAGTGTACAGTATTGCAAGATTTTGGCTAGCGTTGGCATAATCTAAACTAAGGGTGTCTTTTAAATTTTTATATATGCTGAGCGCTTCTAAATACTTTGATAAAGACGAAGGATAATCAGACAAATACATATAGTTTATACCCATACTATTAAGCATTTTTGCCATTAACACACTATCATTTGCTTTTTTAAAAGCTTCAAAAGCTTCAATATTACATTTATTAGCT
>NZ_VSDQ01000370.1:0-328 GCF_008085455.1 Seonamhaeicola marinus
GTGATCAGATTTTAAATGTTGAAGCTTTAGAAGCTTCAATTGATGGCGAATTGCTATTTAAAAACATAGATTTAAACCTTAATAAAGGCGATAAAGTTGTTGTTTTTTCTAGAGATTCTAGAGCTACTACTGCTTTTTATCAAATTTTAAATGATAAAGAAAAAGCTGATAACGGAACTTTTGCTTGGGGTGTTACTACAACACAATCATACTTACCGTTAGATAATAGTGAGTTTTTTAAAAACGATTTAACTTTAGTTGATTGGTTGCGCCAATGGGCAAAAACCGAAGAAGAACGTGAAGAAGTTAATATTAGAGGCTTTTTAGG
>NZ_VSDQ01000447.1:0-471 GCF_008085455.1 Seonamhaeicola marinus
TAACTAATATTATATTTACCAATAAATAAAATTTATAATTATTATGAGTGTTTCAAAATGGATTGGTGGTGCGCTTGGGTGGTCTTTTGGTGGCCCCATTGGTGCCATTATTGGTGTTGCCTTAGGAAGTATTGTTGATGCAATGTCAAACGGTAATACCGATACGTTTTTAGGTGAAGGAAAACAACAAAAAAGGCCAACGTATAATGGTAGAGCAGAACGCCCCCAAACACAATCGGGCGATTTTGAAGTTAGCTTACTTATTTTAGCATCAATAGTTATAAAGGCCGATGGTAAACAAGACCAAAGAGAGCTAGATTATGTACGCCAACAATTTGCAACAATGTATGGTAAAGAGCGTGCAAATCATGCATTTCAATTATTTAAAAACATAAGCAAACAAAGCGTATCTACAAGGCAAGTGTGTTTACAAATAAAGCAAATGATGGATCATCCGTCGCGCTTGCAATT
>NZ_VSDQ01000247.1:0-472 GCF_008085455.1 Seonamhaeicola marinus
TTATGAGATAAAAGATAAAATTCCGTTTGCCAATTTGAAAGGGTATTTATTAATTTTTCAACATCTTCTTTTATAGAAATATAACAATTTGTTAAGTCTGTGTTTATGTCGTTTATAACTGCATTTTCCATATTAGGAAATTGTTCTAGCATCCAAAATAAAACTGCTCCACTTCCAACAAATGGTTCTATATATGTAAAACTGCTTTCAAATATATTTTTAGGTAATTGATTTTCAATCTGTTCAATTAATTGAGTTTTTCCTCCAGCCCATTTCAAGAATGGTTTTGCAATTACTTTTTTCATTAAAATATTTATTTAACGTAAAAATACATTTTCTTTTTCTATTAAAATAATCGTCCCCTCATTCGTCCCCTAGAAACAAAAAAGCCTCATAAACTCAATGTTTACAAGGCTTTACAATCTATGAAAGTGGTCCCACCTGGGCTCGAACCAGGGACTTTCTGATTATG
>NZ_VSDQ01000019.1:0-905 GCF_008085455.1 Seonamhaeicola marinus
AGGCCACCTCTTGCGGCATATTCCCATTCTGCTTCAGATGGTAATCTAAATCTGTTAACTAAAGCTGCGCCTTTTTTAGATTTTTGATATGTGTTTTTATTTATAGTACGCCACTCACAAAATGCTTTTGCTTGTTTCCAGGTAACACCTACTACAGGGTAATCTCCGTAAGCATCATGCCAAAAGTAATCATTGTGCATTGGTTCATTGTATGAGTAAGCAAAATCTCTAATCCATACTGTGGTATCAGGATAAATTTCTACTTCTTCTTTTTTAATAACATCTTTACGAGCTATACCTCTGTTTTTGGCAGCTTCTTTAATGTCCATGTAATTATACTGGAACTTAAATTTTTTCACATCCCAAGTACGTTGCCCATTGTATGATTCTTCTAATGGTAAATACATAGTATCCATTACTTCGGCATAATACTCATCGATATACTCTGATGTATCAAAAATTAAATCAATGTCTTTGTTTATTTTTCGGCCTTCGTAACCAGTAGGCCCTAAACCTGTGTAGTTTTCAAACATATACTTTTCGTAAACAGTCATGTTTGAAGTGTCTGCGTCTTTAAATGCAAATTCACCTATTGTACCTTCATCTTCTTGAGTTAATCCAACCTCATCAGCTAAAACTGCTAAGCGCATTCTAACAATAGAGTCTCTAACCCAATGAACAAATTGACGGTACTCACTATTTGTAATTTCAGTAGCATCCATATAAAATGCTCTTACTGTTACTGTTTTTGCTGGCGCGTCATTAATACCAGCTAAATCATCATCAGCTTTACCCATAATATAAGCGCCTCCAGGAATAAGCTCCATTCCGTAAGGTTTTTCTGGGTGCCATTTTTTACCTTTAACACCCACTAGTTCTCCTCTATCTTTAGAGCCACAACTAGC
>NZ_VSDQ01000715.1:0-474 GCF_008085455.1 Seonamhaeicola marinus
TGAAAATATTGAACAAGGTATTACATACCAAGTTGAAATTGATGAGCAAACTGGTTTCCAAGAAAAAGTAATTTCAGAATCTAGAAACAAAAAGTTAATACCAACCATTCATATTGAAGATGGTAACGGTGAAACAATTCGCTCATACAACTTACCAGTTGGTGCGCACTTAATGATTGATGATGGAGAGAAAATTAATGTAGGTAAAGTGTTGGTTAAAATACCTCGTAAATCTGCAAAAGCAGGTGATATTACAGGTGGTTTACCACGTGTTACTGAGTTATTTGAAGCTCGTAACCCATCAAACCCAGCAGTAGTATCAGAAATAGATGGTGTTGTGTCATTTGGTAAAATTAAGCGTGGTAACCGTGAAATTATTGTAGAGTCTAAAACAGGTGATATTAAGAAATACTTAGTGAAATTATCTAATCAAATTCTTGTTCAAGAAAATGATTATGTAAAAGCAGGTATGCC
>NZ_VSDQ01000046.1:0-474 GCF_008085455.1 Seonamhaeicola marinus
CTTTGTAAGCCTCAAACATTTCTACACGATCGGTACTTCCGCCTTTATCGAAACATACGGCTAAATGGTCTGGACGTTCACGTTTTATCACATCTAAAAGTGAATTCATAAAACCCATAATGGCCGAAGTATCGATACCTTTTGAGTTGATTCTTGGGTTTTTTATAAAGGCGTAATACCCACGGAAAATTAAGGCGTAAGCATCTACTAAGAAAAGACGTTTTTGGTCTGACATGAGTTTGAATTTGAAAGAAAATCAAAAATATGAAAAACTTACACGTAAACCACATTGTAATATATTTAGTTTTGGTGCGTCTTACTATAAAAATCTTAACTATACGTTAAATACAATGGTGTTTTAATTTTGTAGTTTAGATTACTAGTATCTTTGATAAAAATTGAGTATATGTTACGTTGGGGTATTTTTTTAGTATTATTTATTGTAATTGATATTTACGCATTTCAAGCTTTTAA
>NZ_VSDQ01000518.1:0-475 GCF_008085455.1 Seonamhaeicola marinus
ACATTGTATTTTTCAATACCCTTTTTCCAAGCATCTTCCCCTCTATCTAATGATAAAAAAACGTACGCTGCATCTTTATAATTTTCTTGTAAAGCTTTTACTTTTGGCATACCTTTTATACAGTCTCCACACCATGATGCCCAAATATCAATAACAATGGTTTTGCCTTTGTGCTTGTTTAAAATAGATTGAAATGTTACGTTTTCACCATTTAACGTTACAAATGTATCATTTAGAGCTTTTTCATTAAATTGGGTTGGCTCTTGTGATTTACAACTAAAAAGAGCTGTTAATGCCAATAGAATTACATATACTTTTTTCATTGATTTATTTTTTTAATAGAATTTCCGCTTGTGCGAAAATGAAAATTATTTAAGTTTTACTTTAGGATCTAACCAAGCGTAAATTAAGTCGACAAATATATTAATCATTACAAACAAAGTAGCAATTACTAATACGGCTCCCATAATTACAG
>NZ_VSDQ01000457.1:0-475 GCF_008085455.1 Seonamhaeicola marinus
TTAAAGGGATATTTTGATATGCCGCTGCTATAGAGGTTGCTAAAGTTTCAAACCTATCGGCAATGGTTACCACAGCATCTGGTTTTAAATTATAAAAAGTATTGGCTAATTCCATAACACCCAAGCCCGTGGTTTTAGCCATAGAAGTTTTATTTTCGCCTTCTAACACCATAAACACTTTGGCATCTATTTTAAAACCGTCGCTTTCAATATAGTCAACAGCATTACCATAACGTCCCAAAAGTGCAGAACCTGCAACTACCAACTGTAATTGTAATTTAGGGTGTTCTTGTATAGCTTTTAAAGCCGTTTTTATTCTACTATATGAAGGTCTTGCGGTAACTACCACACAAATTTTTCTCACACTCATTTAATATCTTCTAAATTTAAAAACTCCCATTGTTTTATAACTCTGGTCGTTTCTTTTCCTATAACATCTTGAAATTTAGAAGCGGGGATCCCTTTTTTTGCTGGT
>NZ_VSDQ01000294.1:0-486 GCF_008085455.1 Seonamhaeicola marinus
CCAAAGTTAACCACCACTAATGTTAATGAATTTTGTGAATACATTGGTATAGAAACTGATGCCCACGGGCACACCTTTAAGCCAGATGTTAGTAACATAATGTCATATGCTAAAAAAAACTGTAGAACGCATTTTTCTAAACAACAATTACAAAGAATGTATGCCTTTTACATTACCCAAAAGCATTATTTATCTAGCACTAATTTTAATGCAGATGTAGTTGCTAGCAATACCATAACTTGCCAAAACAAACTTACTGTTAACTTTAGCAACTCATGCCCAAATGCATCAGCTTGGGAATGGGATATAAACTCTGATGGTGTTATTGATTACACCTCACAAAACCCTTCGCATACATTTAATTCGGGTATGTACAGTGTAACACTTTCTGTTTATAAAAATTCAAAAAAAATTACTAAAACCTATCATAACCTTGTTAAAGTTGGTGTATTAACTGAAACACTTTTTGATGAAAGTTTTGATACT
>NZ_VSDQ01000750.1:0-486 GCF_008085455.1 Seonamhaeicola marinus
ATAGCTAAATAAGGTTTCCCTAAAATAATATAATTATAATGATCTTTTATCATGGCACCCCAACTAGCCATAGGCGGTTGAGCTCCAATACCCAAAAAACTCAATCCGCTTTCTATTAAAATAGCTGCCGCAAAATTTGCTGCCGAAATTACAATTACTGGCGCCATTATATTAGGTAAAATATGCTTAGTTATAATTCTAAAATTACCATAACCTAATGCTTTTGCAGCTGTTACATATTGCATTTCTTTAGCACTAATTATTTGTCCGCGTACAACTCTAGCAACTTCTACCCACATTGTTAAACCTACCGCAATAAACACCTGCCAAAAACCTTTGCCTAAAGCCAATGTTATTGCAATAACTAGCAGCAACGTTGGTATAGACCACGTTACGTTTATAAGCCACATAATTACAGCATCTGTTTTTCCGCCATAATATCCCGCAACACTTCCCATAAAAACGCCTATAATTAAAGATATTAAT
>NZ_VSDQ01000892.1:0-486 GCF_008085455.1 Seonamhaeicola marinus
CGGATCCGTCATAGAGATTCCATCATGTACAGCAACATCTTGATTAGGCATTGTGAAAAATATTTGAAAATGAAGCAACTACATCTAACTTAGTACCATCTCAAGAAGTCCCACTTCATATACCATTTGAATTTATTGTGGTTGCAAACGTATGACGAGCAATATGGCAAGTTAGATTCTTTTTGATTTTACATAGGTAAGCTATTTCCTTTAAAGATGAGTTGAGTTTTTTATTTGAAGTATTCGGGAATAAGGTTTTCGTTTTCTTGGTGTTGATATGTTCTTTGTATTTCTCTATCAATTCTTCAGCAATTGGCAGTAATGGAATTTTTACGTTGTTATGAATTTTTTGCCTATTAGTGATTATCCATTTACCACCATCTATCCCGAACGTAATATTATCTTCGTTGAGGTTCATTACATCAGTATACGATAAGCCAGTATAGCAACTAAAAACGAATAAATCTTTAACGAGCTCCAGCCTCT
>NZ_VSDQ01000451.1:0-487 GCF_008085455.1 Seonamhaeicola marinus
ATCGTTTTTAAGAACTTTAGAGCAAGGTTTAATTCTTTTAAATAGAATTGTTGAAGAAACAAAAGGCCATACGGTTTCAGGTGAAAAGGCTTTCGAATTATATGATACTTATGGTTTTCCAATAGATTTAACATCGTTAATTTTAGGTGAAAACGGCTATAAGTTAGATGAAGCTGGTTTTAATAAAGAACTTCAAAAACAAAAAGACAGATCGCGTGCGGCAAGTGAAATGAGTACAGATGATTGGACGGTTTTAATTAATGATGCCGACCAAGAGTTTATTGGCTATGATGCTTTAGAAGCCAACGTAAAAATAACACGATACAGAAAAGTAACCTCAAAAAAAGAAGGTGATATGTATCAATTAGTATTCAATTTAACACCATTTTATGCTGAAGGCGGTGGGCAAGTAGGTGATAAAGGCTATTTAGAAGATGTAAACGGCGATGTGGTTTATATTTTAGATACCAAAAAAGAAAACAACGTA
>NZ_VSDQ01000740.1:0-488 GCF_008085455.1 Seonamhaeicola marinus
CGTTTAATGGATATAGGTTGTTTTAGAGGTATTCGTCATAGAGCTGGTTTACCATTAAGAGGGCAACGTACCAAAAACAACTCTAGAACTAGAAAAGGTAGAAGAAAAACTGTTGCTAACAAGAAAAAAGCATAATTAATAAGATATTAGTCATTAGTATTTAGACGTTAGATGAATCTGCTTGAAATAGAAATGTTTAGGATTCTAACAACTAAAAGCTAACAGCTAGAAACTAAAAGAATATGGCAAAAACAAGTACAAAAAAACGTAAAGTTATTGTAGAGTCTATAGGCGAAGCTCATATTACAGCTTCTTTCAATAACATTATAATTTCACTTACCAACAAAAAGGGCGATGTAATTTCATGGTCATCAGCTGGTAAAATGGGATTTAGAGGTTCTAAGAAAAACACACCTTATGCTGCTCAATTAGCTGCAGAAGATGCTGCTGGTGTTGCAAAAGAAGCAGGGTTGAAAAAGGTAAAAGTG
>NZ_VSDQ01000399.1:0-1006 GCF_008085455.1 Seonamhaeicola marinus
ATGACATTGAAAAAAACACTTTTATTAATTTGCTTGTTTATTAGTAGCATATTTTCATATGGGCAAATAAGAATTTCTGAAGTTATAAAGCAATCTGAAATAGTTAGTAACAATCAAAGTAAATTATATTTTATAGATTTTTGGGCTACTTGGTGCGCACCATGTATTAGTGCTTCAAAATATTTAACTGTTTTACAAAAACAACATGCTAATGATTTGCATATTGTTTCACTATCTCAAGAAAACGCAGCTATAGTAACCAATTTTTTAACCAAACATAATTTACAATTAACTACGGCTATTGATTATGATGGCGAAACATTTAAAAAATACAATGTGCAAAGTTTGCCCTATGGTGTTTTAATTGATGCTAATGGTAATAAACTTTGGGAAGGCCATCCGGCTAATCTAAAAGCACATACGTTACAAGGTTTTGTAAACAATAGTAATTACATGAAAACTTTTGAAGATGTTTTTGAAATTATAACTTCTGAAAACACGGTGGCTGAAAGTTATTTACCTAGAGAAGATATTGAAATTGAAGAAACTAATGTTATTGAAACTGAAGATTTTCAAATAATAAACAAACATACTTATGTTGAGCTGCAAGGACGTTTAAATGCCATTTTAGCTTATGGCTGGAAGGTTAATATAAACCAAGTAAATGTTGATGAAGCTGATAACAAGTATTACAAATTGTATTTGAAAAAAAGCTCAAAACATTACAGAAATTTTCCTGACACTTTTTTAAAGAAACTTAAAATGAAGTTAAAAACACAAACTGTTTTAACTGATAGTTATGTTTTAGATATGAATGCGTCAACCTTATGGGATACGTTTCAAATTGATTGGGAAGATAACCCGGAACGTTTTTTAATTGGAGATTCTGATATTAAGGCAGATAATGTGTCTGTAAACGATATGGTTTACATGCTTAGTAAAGTGTTAGAAAAGCCTGTAGTTGTAAAAAACAGTAAATCAGTTAATAATGAGCGTTTACACGATT
>NZ_VSDQ01000368.1:0-492 GCF_008085455.1 Seonamhaeicola marinus
TTTCTAAAAAATAAAGTTGGAAAATTGCATAAAAATTACAATCCATAACATTTAGTTAACAGCCAAATTAGTTAATGTAAATTTTCTGTTAAGTTATTAGCACTAAAATGTACATTACTAACCAATGTTAAGTAATATAATTATTAAAAAAAAGGTGTTTAATAATGTTGTTAACAACTGTTAATAGCAATACTAAATTACTTAAAAATAAATAAGTTAACCTAAAAATAATGTGTTAATTTCCTATCAATAAAATTAAATAAGATACTTTTCAAAGTAAACTTTAAAAAAGTTATACCAGTTATTAACACACTATAATAACCATCATTATTTTTTTTAAATTTTTAAAAGAAAAAGATATTATAATATATAATGTGGATAACTGTTTTTTTAATTAAAAGTAGCTTATAAAGAATTTAACATGGTCTTTAGTTAAAACTTAATATCTTTAGCGTATTATATTGATTTAAAAAATATCCATTAGGATGGCAA
>NZ_VSDQ01000272.1:0-493 GCF_008085455.1 Seonamhaeicola marinus
AGGCGAGGAGAGCGGTAACTTTTTAAATTTGGTTGAACTTAAAAACGATTGTGATAACGATTCGTTGTTAATTCAAGTAAATCCTGCAGGACCAACGTGTCACAAAGGCACAGGGAATTGTTGGGGCGAAGAAAACACACCTAATTATGGGTTCTTTTCAACTTTAGAAACTATTATTGCAGAACGTGTTGCTAATAAAGATACTGCAAAATCGTATGTGGCTAGTTTGTTTTCAAAAGGCATTAATAAAGTAGCTCAAAAAGTAGGCGAAGAAGCCGTAGAAACGGTTATTGAAGCTATGGATAACAACGATGCGTTATTTTTATACGAATCGGCCGATTTGTTATTTCACTATTTAATGTTACTTCAAGCCAAAGGCTTCACTTTAAAAGATATTGAAGCCGAATTAAAAGGCAGACACAAATAAACTTTATACGCGTTTTTATCGTATATTTTAGGAACCCAAAAATCTTACATTAATGTTTTCCTATTT
>NZ_VSDQ01000242.1:0-497 GCF_008085455.1 Seonamhaeicola marinus
CGTTATTCAGATTTTAATCCAGATATAGACCAAGTTGCAGCGTATGGCATAGGTGGTTTAATTGCTGGTAAAATATTGGCAAAAGCAGGCTTTTTTGCAGTAATATTAAAATTCTGGAAATTTATAGCCATTGGCGCAGTAGCACTTTTTAGTAGTTTCAGAAAAAAAATATTTGGCAATAAAAAGGAGGCTTAACAATCCTTTTTCAAATTATTTTAAAAAAAAATAAAATTTTATAAATAATAAGTGACCTATAATAAAAACAAGTGTCTTAACTCATAACAAACCAAATGGCTGTAAGCTAAATTTTGAAAACCCTAAAAAACATTAATAAGCTATCCGATGAGGATTTGGTAAAAGCAATTGTTAAAAACAATGATACATTGCTTTTTGAAATACTGTACGACAGGTATTCACACCTGGTGTATAATAAATGTTATGGGTTTGCAAAAGATGAAGATGAAGCTAAAGATTTAACACAAGATGTATTTTTAAAA
>NZ_VSDQ01000328.1:0-500 GCF_008085455.1 Seonamhaeicola marinus
ACAAAAAGAGCAACATTTGTTGGCGAAGAAACAGGAGGCGCCTATAATGGAACAGTAGCTGGCATTTATAAAAATTATAAACTACCAAATACACAGTTAAAAGTTCGTATGGGTTTAATGCAAATAGAAGCGCCTTATAAACAAAAACCCGATGGCTTTGGTATAAAACCCGATGTTGAAATTTTACCAACCATACAACACCGGCAACAAAACATAGACCCTGAGTTACAATGGGTTTTAAATAAATTAGGAAAGGCAGAGTAGCTATTTGTAAGCTAACTATATGTTTAAAACATAACAAAAAACATAAAAGTGTTTTAAAAGCACTTTTTCATTGCCTTACCATAAAACATTTGTACTTTTGGTATACCAATTTTTAAATAGAAAAATTAGTTTATGAATTCATATGATGTAGCCGTTATTGGTTCTGGTCCTGGTGGATATGTTGCTGCTATTAGATGCGCACAATTAGGAATGAAAACCGCCATAATAGAAAAATA
>NZ_VSDQ01000553.1:0-502 GCF_008085455.1 Seonamhaeicola marinus
GAAGAAACCAATTGTACCTATAAAGATACCTATATCAACAAAAGTTGGAGAAAACATAGTCCATGATGATGGTAAATAATCACGGTGTAATGATGTTACAATAATTACGAAACGCTCAAACCACATACCTATGTTTACAACTATAGAAATAATGAAAGAGAACATAATACTTGTTCTTAATTTTTTGAACCACATAAACTGTGGAGAGAACACGTTACAAGTCATCATTGCCCAATATGCCCACCAGTATGGTCCTGTTGCTCTATTTAAAAATGCATATTGTTCATATTCTACACCAGAATACCATGCTATAAATAACTCAGTTATATAAGCTACACCTACAATAGATCCTGTAATCATAATTACAAGGTTCATTAACTCAATGTGTTGTACTGTAATATAGTCTTCTAAATTACATACTTTACGCATAATGATAAGTAATGTATTTACCATTGCGAAACCAGAGAATACCGCTCCTGCAACAAAATATGGAGGGAATATT
>NZ_VSDQ01000803.1:0-502 GCF_008085455.1 Seonamhaeicola marinus
GCTTTACCTAAAAGTAAATATGCCTCATCCATTTGTGGGTTTTTTTCTTTACCCTCAATGTTCATGCTATGCTTTTGTATGGCTTTTACCGCTTTTTCTTCGGCTCTTGTAAAGTCTTGATTTTTTGATTGCCCTGGCAAAATAACCTCATCAGATATTTGCATACGCTCAATGGGCAGTACATTCCAATAATCATCAAAATAACCTTGATTTAAACTATTTCTACCTTGCTCTAAAGCATTGTACCCATTATAAAGCGCATTAAACTCTGCCGTTACAGCATGAAAGTTTCTACTAATAAATTTGTCTTTTTTTCTGGAGCAACTTACTATTAAAAAAACCGCTAGAAAAAAGACAGATGTAACTTTATAAGATGTGTTCACCGTTGGTTATTTTAGTCTAAATACATAACTAATTTACATAGCTATTATTATATGATAGACGTAAAAATAAACATCTTTTCTAATAAACCTATAAATAATACTAAAGTTCTAGCCCGCAA
>NZ_VSDQ01000215.1:0-505 GCF_008085455.1 Seonamhaeicola marinus
TGCCATTTGCATACCGTAAATATTATGTGCTTTTTGGTGTGAGCATGGGTTGCCATCATAATCGTGTCTTACATCAGGCGGAAATGATTTTCCAGGAACATCCATTACTGCGGGTTCGTTCATATCATTCCAAACACCTTTTACACCAATTTCAGAAACGAGTTCTTTAAATAAGCCTGCCCACCACTCGCGTACTTCGGGTCTTGTGTAGTCTGGGAAATAACATTCACCAGGCCAAACTTTACCTTTCATGTAAGGGCCATCTGCACGTTTACAGAAATAGTCTTTTTCTAAACCTTCACGAAATACATCGTATTCCATGTCTATTTTAATACCCGGATCTATTATTACAACCGTTTTAAAACCATCATCAGCTAATTCTTTAACCATACGTTTTGGCTCTGGAAAATACTCTTTACTCCAAGTAAAACAACGGAAACCTTCCATGTAATCTATATCTAAATATATGGCGTCACAAGGTATTTTTAGGTCTCTAAATTTTTGT
>NZ_VSDQ01000475.1:0-506 GCF_008085455.1 Seonamhaeicola marinus
TGGTAAAATGAACTACCGAAACCACAGAAAAATAGCTGTTATTGATGGTAATATAGGCTATGTTGGTGGTATTAATGTAGGCGATGAATATATAAATGATAACGGAACTGGCTATTGGCGTGATACACATTTAAGAATTTTTGGTGATGCTGTAAAATCATTACAAATTCATTTTTTATCAACTTGGAAATTTGTTTCAAATGAAATTATAACACACTACAAACCCTTTTTTCCTGAAATAAAAGCATTACAAACAAAAATAGCATTACAAATAGCTGGTAGCGGCCCTGATACTGATTGGGCAAATATTATGGAGTTAGCAATTACTGCAATAATTACAGCTAAACAATATGTATATATTACAACACCCTATTTTGTGCCTAATGACGAAATGATTGCTGCCATACAAATAGCGGCTAAAAGTGGTGTTGATGTGCGTTTAATTATTCCTGAAAAATCAGATTCATGGGTGGTTAAACATGCATCAAACTCATTTTTAGAAGCAC
>NZ_VSDQ01000324.1:0-507 GCF_008085455.1 Seonamhaeicola marinus
AAAACATCGCCTCCTATGGTATTCATTTTACTTTGGAATTCACAATTTAAAATTCCATCACCCAAATCTTCAATAACAACTCCAGAGTTTTTAAATACTTCGTTTGATTTTCGGATGTTATCTAAAATGATGAAAGCATCTTGCCCAGGTTTTTTTACCTGTTTTTTTGAAGGGATATCATAAAAGTAAGTAGCGCCGTTTTGTACGGTGTAAAATGATTTACTACCCGAAGCTAGCATGTCATTTACCCAAGCAGCAGGAGCTACACCTTCAGCTTTCATTATTTCTATACCTTTTTCAACGCCAATAGCATCCCAAATTTGAAAAGGGCCATGTTCCCAGCCAAAGCCAGCTTTCATGGCATCATCTATTTTATAAAATTCATCAGTAATTTCGGGCACTCTGTTTGATACATAAGCAAACATAGCTGCAAAGTTTTTTCTGTAAAACTCACCCGCTTTGTCTTTACCAGACACTAATATTTTGAACCTATCAATTACTTTTTCA
>NZ_VSDQ01000654.1:0-510 GCF_008085455.1 Seonamhaeicola marinus
AAGTATAAATACTATGGCTTTCTTTTTCATAACGTTTGATAAGAATTTTAAAGCCTCGGCAACATTTGTTTGTTTACTTTCTGGCTGAAACTCTATTAATTCACGTATAATTCTGAGTACATGCGACCGCCCTTTCTTTGGCGGAATGTAAAGTTCTACTTTATCAGAAAATAAAATAAGCCCTATTTTATCGTTATTTTGTGTGGCCGAAAATGCTAAAGTTGCTGCAATTTCGGTAACTACTTCGTTTTTAAATTGCTGCTCGGTACCAAAAAATTCTGAGCCTGAAACATCAACCATAAGCATCATGGTTAATTCGCGTTCTTCTTCAAAAACTTTTACAAATGGCTCATTGTATCTGGCTGTAACATTCCAGTCTATGTTTCTAACATCATCACCAAATTGATACTGGCGTACTTCAGAAAACGTCATACCACGCCCTTTGAAGGTAGAGTGGTATTCGCCTCCAAATACATGATCAGACAAACGGCGTGTCTTAATCTCTATTTT
>NZ_VSDQ01000398.1:0-510 GCF_008085455.1 Seonamhaeicola marinus
TTCTTTATATTCATCAATTATTTTTTTTGAGAAAAAGCTAAAGCTCTGGTTTTTTTCAAATTCAGGAACTATATAATGGTAGTTAGTATCAAACCACTTTGTCATTTCCATGGCAGTAACATCAATGTGGTCATTTTGCAATCCGCGGGCCATTGCAAAATATAAATTTAGTAAATTATTGTGGTTTATTTTTTTAAATCTCTCAGGTATGCAACCCAAAGTTAGGCAGGTATCTAAAACTTGGTCATAAAAAGAGAAATCGTTTGATGGTATGCTGTCTATACCAATTTGTTGTTGGTTTAACCAATTATCTTTTTTAATGTTTGAAGCAGTATTTATTAAGTCTGTTTCGGTAGTTTTACCCGCCCAATATTGCTCACAAGCTTTTTTAAGTTCTCTGGTTTTGCCAATTCTTGGGTAGCCTAAAATAGTAGTTTTCATGGTGTTTTAAATGGTTTTTATTACTGTTCAAAATTATATTTTTAGAATAAAAACAAATAATAACTCTGT
>NZ_VSDQ01000034.1:0-512 GCF_008085455.1 Seonamhaeicola marinus
TGTGGGGCATGTGTGGCAACATGTAAAAACTCATCTGCCATGTTATTTGTTGGTGCTAAAGTTTCACAATATGCTTTATTGCCGCAAGGACAAGTTGAAGCTGCAGACCGTGTTAAAAATATGGTAGCGCAAATGGATTTAGAAGGTTTTGGTAACTGTACAAATACAGGTGCTTGTGAGGTTGAATGCCCTAAAGGAATTTCATTAGATAATATTGCAAGAATGAATAGAGAGCTAATTAAGGCGTCTATTTAAGCAAAAAATATAAATTATTTCGAAAAAAACCATACCTTGTATTAGGTATGGTTTTTGTTTTTAATACAAAACGTTAACTGAAAATTGCTGAATATGAAAAAAACTACAATAGTTAAATATGTGTTTGCTTTCTTTTTTATGTGCTTTTTATCCGGTTTCTCACAGCAGGAAAAAGTAGTTTTAGAAGGTTTGGTAAAAGATGAAAATAACTATGAAGTGCCTTATGCTGCCGTAGGTATTCCAAAAAAATATTTAGG
>NZ_VSDQ01000148.1:0-513 GCF_008085455.1 Seonamhaeicola marinus
AAAGAAATCTCGTTTGCATTTGCTATAACCGTAGCTAACATTGCTACCATTACAATTACTGTTTTTGTGTGTGATAATACGTTTTTCATGATCTGGATTATTAACGTTTACACTGCAAATATAGGGCGGCTTTTAAGTGTGTAAAACATTGATTTTGACTAATTTATATGCTATTTTAACCCTGTTTTTATTCGCTTTTTATAACCAGGTTAATATGGTGTATTGGCATGTTAATTTTGCATATATTTAGTACTATACACATGTTGTTGTTACTACAACTTTTTATTAATAATTTTTTTTTGAAGCTTATGCTGAAATAGATTAGTATTCTTTTTGAAGTATAAATGCTATACCTTTTAAAAAGTTAAGCATTAGTGTAATGAAAATTAAAATGCAGAAATTTTGTGAGCAATAATTTTGAAGTAATTAGAAAAGCATAGACAAAAAAAAGTGGGCCACCACAGCCCACTTTTACCAACTAAACTAAATAAGACATTAAACTAATTATTAATG
>NZ_VSDQ01000795.1:0-513 GCF_008085455.1 Seonamhaeicola marinus
AATCATGGCGTTATCTAAATTAGCATTTTTTATAGAAGTATTGGTTTGAATTAAGCTGTTTTTAACAGTTGAATTTTCAATAACCGTACCATTACCTATTGATACATGCGGGCCAACTGTGGTATTTTTTAAAACAACGTTTTCACCAACAAAACAAGGTTCAATAATATTTGAATTTTCTAGTTTTACTGAAGAAGCCACCAATTGTTCTTCACCATCAGATTGTAAAAAGTTAAGCATTTTACCGTTGGTTAGTACTGTAATTTCTTTGTTTCCGCAAT
Organism: Seonamhaeicola marinus; assembly: GCF_008085455.1. NCBI lineage: Bacteria > Pseudomonadati > Bacteroidota > Flavobacteriia > Flavobacteriales > Flavobacteriaceae > Seonamhaeicola > Seonamhaeicola marinus. The sequence continues at coordinate 282 of NZ_VSDQ01000795.1, forward strand.
CCATCCATTCATCAACGGTACCGATTTTAAATACTTTACCATCGGCCATCATACGTTTAATACCATCATTAATTTGGTATTCGCCACCATTCATAACGTTTTCATCTAAAACTTCTTGTAGTTTATTTTTTAAAACGGCAACATCTTTAAAGTAATAAATACCAATAACAGCTTGATCACTTACAAAGGTTTCAGGTTTTTCAACAAGTTCAACAATTTCGTTATTATTATT
>NZ_VSDQ01000738.1:0-515 GCF_008085455.1 Seonamhaeicola marinus
GTAAAAACTTTGATTTTCAGTATTATGAGAATTGAATGACTTCGATCCTAAGAACTGAATATAAAATAATTTTTAGTGATTTTTTTTGTTAATAAGAAACCGTAAATAACTAAAAAGTATTTTACTGATAACTATTTTAATTTTGTAAATTTGCCTGCGTTTATAAGCGCACAATGACAAGTACAAAATACATTTTTGTAACCGGAGGAGTTACATCATCATTAGGAAAAGGTATTATAGCCGCATCTTTGGCAAAACTTTTACAAGCCCAAGGTTACAGAGTAACCATTCAAAAATTAGACCCATACATTAACGTAGATCCAGGTACACTAAACCCGTATGAACACGGCGAATGTTATGTAACTGAAGACGGTGCTGAAACCGATTTAGATTTAGGACACTACGAGCGTTTTTTAAACGTGCCAACAAGTCAGGCAAATAATGTAACTACAGGGCGTATTTACCAAAGTGTTATTGAAAAAGAGCGCCGTGGCGAATTTTTAGGTAAAACAGTA
>NZ_VSDQ01000080.1:0-515 GCF_008085455.1 Seonamhaeicola marinus
TGCAAAAGGAAATTGGCTTTAACTTATTGCTTAATGAACACAAATTTATTGAAAAAAATGGCCAACGAATAGCCTTAATAGGTGTTGAAAATTGGGGCGCTGGCGGATTTAAAAAAGCAGGCGATTTAAAAAAGGCCTCTTCGGGTGTAGAAAAAAATGACTTTAAAATTCTACTAAGCCATGATCCATCACATTGGGAGCAACAAGTAATTAATGATGATTACCACTACCACTTAACCCTTAGCGGGCACACACACGGTATGCAGTTTGGTATAGAAATTCCAGGTTGGTTTAAATGGAGTCCTGTTAAATGGCGTTACAAATATTGGGCAGGCATTTACCAAGAATTAGGGCAATATATTAATGTAAATCGAGGTTTTGGTTACTTAGCATTTCCGGGTCGCGTTGGTATTTGGCCAGAAATAACCGTAATAGAATTAAAAAAAGGCGTTAAAACAGCCTAAAAATGGTTAAAATTGTGCTATCTCGCACTTTTTTAATAAATTAGGCTACTG
>NZ_VSDQ01000806.1:0-667 GCF_008085455.1 Seonamhaeicola marinus
CCTTACGTTTAGTGTGTTTAAAGACATTAGTGGTTTTTATTTAGAGCATCCTTTTTACATAAGTATGGTAGCTGCTTTGGCTTTAATTAAAACGCTAAACTTTTTTGGAATACCTAAAATTAGTGTAAAATGGCCTAACGACATTTTGTCAGAAAACAAAAAAATATGTGGTGTTTTAATTGAAAATGTCATAAAAAATAATAAAATGACGGCTTCAATTATAGGTATGGGCTTAAATGTAAACCAAACTGAATTTGAAAATTTACCCAAAGCATCATCATTAAAAATTATAACCGGACGTGTTTTTAGCATTGATGAGGTTGCTATTACAATAATTAATAATTTGAAGTTTTATTTTGAATTTTTAAAAGCGGGCAACACTGCAATTATAAAAAATGAATATGTTAATTATTTATTTAGAAAAAATAAACCTTCAACATTTTTAGATGCTGAAGGTTGTATGTTTTCTGGTTTTATTAAAGGTGTTACAAATACAGGAAACCTAAAGGTGTTGTTGGAAAATAATATTGTAAAAACCTTTGATTTAAAAGAAATTCAATTGTTGTATTAAATAGCTTTTGGAATGCTTGTGGCAAGGGTTTCAATAAATTTACTTATTGGGCCTTTTATCATCATTGCCATCATTGGGTTAAAATTGCCATCAAAT
>NZ_VSDQ01000806.1:707-1164 GCF_008085455.1 Seonamhaeicola marinus
AATAAAAACTTATCGTCTTCTAAAACTTCAAACTTACTAATGTTTTCAGGCATTAAAGATTCAAAGTTTTTTACATCAGATAAAAAATTGAAAACGTCTTCAGGAGACTTTTCTACGTTTATTTTTGGAGATTCTAAATTCATTTATAAGTATTTTAATTACAACTAGTGTATCAAATAGCGTTCCATTCACTTGGGTTACTATTCCATTCAGCTAATGTTTTTAGTTGTTTTTCGGTAATATAATTGGTGTCTAGTGCTTGTTCAAGCAAGCTTTCGTAGTTGCTTAAGGTTTGAAGCATAAGGTTTTTGTTCTCAAAATTTTTGGTAGCCACTTCAAAACCATAGGTAAATATAGCTATCATGCCTTTAACATTTATACCTGCATTTTTTAATGCGGTAACAGCGTTTAAACTACTTTTGCCTGTGCTTATTAAATCTTCAACCACCACAACATT
>NZ_VSDQ01000698.1:0-518 GCF_008085455.1 Seonamhaeicola marinus
ATTGCCAACTTAAAACAAGGACAAGATTTTGTAGCTACGGTTAAGGTTAGTAACCTTAAAAATGCTGCAATAAATAATGTGGCACTTACTCAAATTTTCCCTTCGGGATGGGAAATTGTAAATACCCGGTTTACAGATTTTGGGGCTGCCACCTCTAATGAAGCGCGCTATACAGACATTAGAGACGACCGCGTGAATTTCTATTTTGACTTAAGCAAACATGGAAATTCCAATAGTACCAAAACATTCTCGGTAATGCTAAATGCTGCTTACTTAGGCAACTATTATTTACCAGGAATTCAGGCGGAAGCTATGTATGATAACGACTTTTTAGTACGAACTAAAGGGCAGTGGATTAATGTAATTAAATAATTAAAGTTTCTAATACATATAGTTGAACCCTTATTACCAAACAGGTACAACAAAAGTAATTTGTTTAATAATTTTTGAATTATTAACAAGGTTGCTTTACATTACTAGCCATGGGAAAAACTATGCTGTTAAAAAGAAACTTTATA
>NZ_VSDQ01000079.1:0-518 GCF_008085455.1 Seonamhaeicola marinus
CAAGAGTTAATTAACAATATTGCAAAAGGTCACGGTGGTTTATCAGTATTTGCTGGTGTAGGTGAAAGAACTCGTGAAGGAAATGACCTTTTAAGAGAGATGTTAGAATCTGGTATTATAAAATACGGTGATGATTTTATGCACTCTATGGAAGAAGGCGGATGGGATTTAGCTAAGGTTGACAAAGAGACTATGAAAGAGTCTAAAGCAACTTTCGTATTCGGACAGATGAATGAGCCTCCTGGAGCACGTGCTCGTGTTGCTTTATCTGGTTTAACTATTGCTGAGTATTTCCGTGATGGCGCTGGTGACGGACAAGGAAAAGATGTACTTTTCTTCGTAGATAACATCTTCCGTTTTACACAAGCAGGTTCTGAGGTATCGGCATTATTAGGTCGTATGCCATCTGCGGTAGGTTACCAACCAACTTTAGCAACTGAGATGGGTGCAATGCAAGAGCGTATTACATCAACTAAAAAAGGTTCTATTACATCTGTACAAGCGGTTTACGTACCTGC
>NZ_VSDQ01000235.1:0-1085 GCF_008085455.1 Seonamhaeicola marinus
AAATGCGTTTAACCAATATTACGGTGTTGGTTCTCAAGTTGGTGTTATGCTACCATTTAGCAGAAGCCATGAAACGGAAGCCGATAAAATTGGTATTTATTTAATGGCTATTGCTGGCTATACACCTGATGAAGCCTCATTGTTATGGGAACGTATGAAAGCTAATAGCGGCGGACAAGCACCACCTGAAATGTTAAGTACACACCCGTCTAATGATTCGCGTATAGCTAATTTAAAAGCTTTAGCGCCAAAAGCTAAGGCTGAAGCTGCAAAGTTTGGTGTTACCTCTTTTAGAAAATAGTTATTAAAATATTACACACTATATAAAACCTTTAGTACATCGGGTTTATTTTTGAAAACAATTTTTTGAGTATTCTTTAAAAGCGTCTCTAAATTGGGTTTCAATAAAAATATTTTTATACTTTAGAAGCTGCTCAATAAAGAGCAGCTTTTTTATTATGGCTACACTAAAAAAAGGAAGTAAAAAATTGCTAAATGCTTGGGCGTTTTATGATTGGGCAAACTCGGTTTATACCCTTACAATAGCTTCGTCAATATTCCCAATATTTTACTCTAGCTTATTTGAAGACAAAAACCAATTAGTAAATGCTTTTGGTTTTGAAATGAAACAAACCGTTTTAATATCTATTGTAACAGCATTTACATTTTTAGTTGTAGCATGTTTATCTCCTATTTTATCGGGTATTGCAGATTATGTTGGTAATAAAAAGAATTTTATGAAATTTTTCTGCTACATGGGTGGTTTAGGGTGTATTGGTTTATATTTTTTCAATTTAAGTTATATACACACAAGTGTACTTTTTTATTTTATGGGGTTATTGGGCTACTGGGGTAGTTTGGTGTTTTATAACTCATACCTGCCCGATATTGCTTTCCCTGAACAGCAAGATAGTATAAGTGCTAAAGGTTTTTCATGGGGCTATATTGGTAGTGTTATTTTACTTATTGTGAATTTAGCCATGGTTATGAGCCAAACAGATGGTGCTGCAAAAATGCAAATGATGAAATACTCATTTGTAACTGTAGGGCTTTGGTGGATTTTGTTTAGCCAATACACTTTTTAT
>NZ_VSDQ01000017.1:0-519 GCF_008085455.1 Seonamhaeicola marinus
AGCGTATAAACCAGCCTCAATTAAAGTTTCGTATTCATTTTGGTTTAGTGGTTGTACTTCAATTGTAATGTTTGAAAATTTATCTTTTATAAGCTCAATAGCATGTTTAATGTAAGGCACACCCACGGTTTTATTAGCTTCGCCGGTAACCAGTAAAATATGGTCATATCCTTTACTTTTTATAAAGGCAACTTCTTTTAAAATTTCGGCATCAGTTAACGTTCTTCGCGGAATTTTATTAGTCATACTAAAACCACAATAGGTACATATATTTTGACATTCATTAGACAAGTACATAGGAATATACATTTGAATAGTGTTGCCAAAACGCTTTTTAGTAATAGCCTTACTTTGCACTGCCATTTGCTCTAAATACGGTGCTGCAGCAGGCGATAAAAGGGCTTTAAAATCTTCTAAATTGCGTTTTTGTTTGGTTAAAGCAATTTCTACTTCGGTTGCTGTTTTGTTATGAATATTCGCCAACACATCATTCCAAGCATATGAATTAAATACATTTTT
>NZ_VSDQ01000885.1:0-991 GCF_008085455.1 Seonamhaeicola marinus
CACTGTATGTTTTTTTACTTAAAACCTGATTAAATTTACTTACAACAGTATCTTGATTGGTTGGGTTTTGAATATTTTTAGTAACACTATCTTGCTGTTTAGCAACTTTAACAATGGGGTTGTTAGTGTTTTTTATGGTTGTAGCTTGCTTTTTTGTTTTACAAGAAATACAGGCTACACAAAAAAGTAACATGATAATACGCGCCATAATTATGTTTTTAGCAGCAACCACCACCATCATAATGGTAAGTAGATTTGCTTATAAAAATATCATCTCTGTTAAGCTTTGCTAAAGCGCCAGCAGTTTTATCACAAATAGCCAATGGCTGATTTTTAAGTAAAATATGGCCAGCGTTATCATCAAAGAAATCATTTTCACCAAAATAAATAGCAGCTTTTCCTGTAAATACACATGGGCCGTCTGCAGGCATAGGGTCTTTTATAGCAGCCACTTCAATAGATTCAATGTAAATTAATTCATTAGTATCATAATCTTTGGGGCTTAATATTCTGTAAGGCTTTCTGGCTCTAATTTCAATAGTGCCAAAACCAGCATCGGTTAGCATTTTTACGTATTCGTTAATTGGTAAACTACCGCTTAAGCAAAGGGCTCTTAAGCGTTCGTCATTACGTAAATTGTTGTTCATGGGTTGCTCACAAGTGGGATCGCTCATTACTAAACGTCCGTGAGGTTTTAGTACACGGTACATTTCGGCAATAGCTTTTTTTAAATCGGCTTCTTTAAAAATATTGAATAAACAATTTTGCGCCGCTACATCAATGCTGTTGTCTTCAACAGGTAAATTTAGGGCGTCACCTTTTCGTAAATCTACAAACTCACTTTTAAACCAAGGGTTTTGTGTTTCGGCTTCAATAAAATTTTTTCGTGAAGCTTCAAGCATTTCATCAACTACATCTATACCAATTACACCGCCTTTTTCTCTGTTGAAATATGAAAACTGAAGTAACTCCATGCCGCCACCAACACCAA
>NZ_VSDQ01000078.1:0-522 GCF_008085455.1 Seonamhaeicola marinus
AATTCACGCTATTTATAACGACGACGATGTACTAATGTCTGCTGTTAAAAAAGTTAAAGCAGAAAAGCATCATATAGAAGAAATTTATACACCATTCCCAGTACACGGTTTAGACAAAGCTATGGGATTAGCACCAACGCGTATAGCTATAACAGCTTTTATGTACGGTCTAGTTGGTTTAACAGTGGCTATAACCATGATGAATTTTATCATGATTAAAGATTGGCCTCAAAATATTGGTGGTAAACCAAGCTTTAGCTACATAGAAAATATGCCAGCTTTTGTACCAATTATGTTTGAGCTTACAGTGTTTTTTGCAGCGCATTTAATGGTAATAACTTTTTATTTACGTAGTAGAATGTGGCCATTTAAAAAAGCTGAAAATCCAGACCCTAGAACTACTGATGATCATTTTTTAATGGAAATTGCTGTACATGGAAATGAAAGTGAGTTAGAAAACTTACTAAAACAAACTGGAGCTGTAGAAATTAATTTAGTAGATAAAGAAGCGCATTAATATAG
>NZ_VSDQ01000445.1:0-523 GCF_008085455.1 Seonamhaeicola marinus
TTCACAACAATTAGCTAAACAATTATTTCATGGTGAAGGCTCAAAAAATACCATTGGAAGAATTTTGCAAAAAGTTAAAGAGTGGATTATAGCTATCCGTTTAGAAAAACAATATACCAAAGAAGAAATTATAGCACAGTATTTTAATATTTATGATTTTGGTAATAATGCCGATGGAATTCGTAGTGCTGCGCGTATTTATTTTGGTAAAGAACCAAAAGAATTAACATTAAAAGAATCTGCTATGTTGGTGGGTATGTTCAAAAACTCATCACTTTACAATCCAAGGCCTCATAGAAATCCAATAGGTGTTAAAAACAGACGTAATGTGGTTTTATCACAAATGTATAAGTATGATTATATAGATGAAACACTTAAAGATTCACTTCAAAAAACAGCATTAGATTTGAATTATTCACCAGAGTCGCACCGTGAAGGCTTAGCAACATATTTTAGAGGATATTTAGATGGTTTTATGAAGGAATGGATAAAAAATAATCCGCAACCAGATGGTTCTAAATGG
>NZ_VSDQ01000578.1:0-523 GCF_008085455.1 Seonamhaeicola marinus
TTAGAAGATTGTTTGTTTAATTATAAAATTATTGGACACTATAGGTTTTAACATCATTTAAAACGCATACTTAACTTAAACGAGCCAAATAATCAAAATGAGAACCTTCAGCAATTAATTCACAATTTAAACCAACGGTTTCGCATGCTAATTTTAAGGTGTTAAAATCTAAATACAACCATTTCATAGGTGTTTCCTTTTCGCCTTTATAGCTAATAAAATAATCTAATTCACCGTAATAATTACTGTTGGTATCCATCCAAAAACCGCCATCATCATCTTCATACATATATTTAATGTCTGATGAATCAATAAGTATTTGTCCGTTTGATTTTAAAAGTGTTTTTAAGTGTTTTAAATACGTAGCAACCTGTTTTAGTTCTTGAAAAATACCAGTGCCATTCATTAGTAATAAAATGGTATCAAAAGCGTTAGTTTCATCTAAAATATTCAAAACTTCAGCATTAATAATACCGCGTTTTTGGGCAACAGCAACTGCGCCTTTTGATATGTCAATGGCTTT
>NZ_VSDQ01000677.1:0-523 GCF_008085455.1 Seonamhaeicola marinus
ATACCATTGAAAAACCACTTTTATTAGAAGCAAAGCAAAAAGGTTACGGCGATAGGCAAATAGCACATATGCTTGGATGTTTAGAAAGCGAAGTTTATAGCAAAAGAGAAGCACTAAATATAAACAGAGTTTATAAACTTGTTGATACGTGTGCCGCTGAGTTTGAAGCCAAAACACCATATTACTATTCTACATTTGAAAGTGATATGCAAACAGCCAATGGCGAGCGTTTTTCGCATAACGAAAGTGTTGTAACTGATAAAAAGAAAATAATAGTTTTAGGCTCAGGACCAAACCGTATTGGGCAAGGTATTGAATTTGATTATTGTTGTGTACATGGGGTTTTAGCAGCTGCTGAATGTGGTTATGAAACTATAATGATTAACTGTAATCCTGAAACAGTTTCTACAGATTTTGATACAGCCGATAAGTTATATTTTGAACCTGTTTTTTGGGAGCATATTTATGACATAATTAAGCATGAAAAACCAGAAGGTGTTATTGTGCAATTAGGTGGGCAAAC
>NZ_VSDQ01000782.1:0-917 GCF_008085455.1 Seonamhaeicola marinus
ATAGCAGACATTATATAATAAAAAGATATAGTGTAAAGCCCGACCCCTTGTGGGTAACGCCCAAAAAAAAATCGTTTAGAACATACATTCTAAACGACTTTTTTGATAACACTTAAAATTAATATTACTTCGCGTTAGCGTAGCGTTTTTCAACTTTATTCCAGTTTACTACATTAAAGAATGCTTTGATGTAATCTGGACGACGGTTTTGATAGTTTAAATAGTATGCGTGTTCCCAAACATCTAATCCTAAAATTGGTGTACCTCCGCAACCAACTTCTGGCATTAATGGGTTGTCTTGGTTTGGTGTTGAGCAAATTTCTAATTTACCACCTTTGTGTACGCATAACCATGCCCACCCTGAACCAAAACGTGTTGCTGCTGCTTTACTGAAGGCTTCAATAAAGGCTTCTTTTGATCCGAAGGTAGCTTCAATTTGGTCTTTTAATTCTCCTGATAAGTATCCTTTATNCATATCTAAATTAGTTAAAATATCTTCAATAGATTTTCCTTCTAAATCTGTTCCTGCTATTGCATTGTTTAAATTGTTTGTATATCCTGCGTGGTGCTTAGTATGGTGTATTTCCATTGTGCGTGCATCCATGTGTGGTTCTAACGCATCGTAAGCATAGCCTAATTCTGGTAATTCAAAAGCCATAGTGTTTTTGTTTTTTCTATTTAGTAATTTATTTCAATTCAAATTTACGCATAAAAGCCCTCAATTAAAAATAATAAATTGTTATTAAACCATTGTTTGTTTTTATCTTGTAATCAAATTAGTATTTATGAGCCTTGACCCTACGTTTACTATTTATAATGCCTCGGCTGGTAGTGGCAAAACTTTTACGTTGGTAAAAGAATATTTAAAAATTTTATTGAAAGCTAACCACGCCGAAAAATTTAAAAACATTTTAGCT
>NZ_VSDQ01000641.1:0-525 GCF_008085455.1 Seonamhaeicola marinus
TTAAGTTCATCCCACTTACCTTCAGCAGCTAATTTAGCTTGCGCTGGCCAAGTGTCTGTAACATGGTTACCTCTTACATCAGCAATTATTTCAGAAATTTTTTCTGGAGTAGAAGCTGCTAAATCTGCAAATGTTGCAATACCAGCCTCAACCAATGTTGATGCAATTTTAGGACCTATACCTTCAACCTTCTTTAAATCATCAGCTTTTCCTGTTGCTTTTTTAGCTGCAGGTTTTGCCGCTGCCTTTGGAGCTTCTTTTTTTGCTGGAGCAGCTTTTTTAGCTCCTGAAGCCGCAATACTTTCAATTACTATTTCAGTTAAAGCTTGACGATGACCATTTTTTACACGGTAACCTTTACGTCTTTTCTTTTTGAAAACAATAACTTTATCACCTTTAAGGTGCTTAACAACTTTTGCTCCTACTTGAGCTCCGTTTATAGCCGGGGCGCCTACAGTTACATTGTCTCCATCTGCAATTAAAAGAACATTATCAAAAGCAACGCTGCTTCCTTCTTCTCCTTGT
>NZ_VSDQ01000358.1:0-525 GCF_008085455.1 Seonamhaeicola marinus
TAAAGCTTACATTGCTAAAAAGAAAGCAGAAAGAACCGAAATTCAGAAAAAAATTCAAGATTTACATGCCAAACGCAGTAGATACATTTCTGAAAAAAGTAAAGCTAATTCAAGTAATGGTTTAGAAAACGCCATGACAAAAGCTATAAAAACCCAAGCCAAAAAGAAAAATTATACTTGGAAATAAAAACTAAAAGGCTCGTTTTAAAACGAGCCTTTTTTATATTGTTAGTATTATTTAATTATTAATTGCCGGACATTTACAATCGTAACGTTCTCTTCGGCAACCAAAATTAATACCTAAAGTAAACTGATGAAATCCGCCATTGGTATAAACCACAGAATTTGCCTGATGTGTGTACGTATAAGCAAACATAAAGTTTTTATAATTTACACCAACAAGCGGTGTTATTTGCTGTAATCTTTGGCTATTTACAGTGTTAGTACTTATATATTCGGCGCCATCAAAACTATTTCGGTATGATAAACCTGCCCAAAGCGAACCAAAATCCATTTGCCTATACA
>NZ_VSDQ01000699.1:0-527 GCF_008085455.1 Seonamhaeicola marinus
TTTGCCTTTGTATTGTTCTATTTTATTAAAAATTGTTAGAAACGCATCTTGTAAATTATCTTCAGCTTCGGCATGGTTACGTGAATACTTTAAGCACAAAGAGAATAACTTACTTGCAAAAAGTTTGTATAATTCTCCTTGTGCTTTAGTATCATTGCGTTTACAATTTTCTATGAGTTGGTTTAAACTCAATTTTAAACACGTATTAGTTAGTACTTATTTTTATTCTACAACAGGTACTTCTATGGTTAAGTATTGGCTTTCACCGTTATCATCTTCACCTTGCCAAAACTTAAAAATGTATGAGCCATTGCTTGTTACAATAAAATTAAAGGTGGCTTCAACAAGTTCGTTTTCTAATGGTTCGCAGTTGTTACGCTCAAACACATAGTTTATAGGCGCAACAGTACGTTCATTAAGTTCTTTTAAATAATAAAAATCGTTAAATGCGTAGCATGTAGTGGGTTTGTAATATGAAATTGTAATAGGGTATGTTTCGCCTAGAACAAACTCATCAGGTATATCTA
>NZ_VSDQ01000326.1:0-1032 GCF_008085455.1 Seonamhaeicola marinus
GATGAAAAGAATTTATAAATTGTTTTCATGCTCATACCTGTAATAAAATTTAAAAAGATAATCTTTACCGTGAAAAGCACTTAAAAGATTATCTTTTTCGCTTAAGAATTAACTACTAACCACTGTTAATTTGTTGCCGAAACCTGTTGTTTGCTGCCATAATTTGCTTCTCGCTTTTCCGCCGCTTCCAACCATTTTGGTAACAAATTGTCTTTAAATTCTTGTTTTTCTTTTCTTAGTTTTTCCATATCTAAACCAATGTATTCCTGTGCCTTTTCTTTTGTTGAAAGATCGGGCATTTCAACTGGTTTGTTATGGCCTAATTCTGCTAATAAACGTGCTAGTTTTACGCGTCCTTCAGTAGCTTTATCTAAACCACTGCTTAATACTCTACCAATTTCTACTGGCGAGTGGAATGACGCACCGTGCGATGCTGCAGCATAATCCCAACGCCATTGTGCGTGACGTATATCCATTAAAATAGCTTTCATTTGATCTTCGGTAGCACCTAAATCCCAACATTTTTTTGCTTCAACATGCATTTTTACTAAAGCATCTTCAAGCTTTAAGCGGCTTTCGGCTGCTTTTTGTTGACGGTCATACACATTGGCTCTTAATTTTTCGGCTTCCTCACGGTGACATACTTGACAAGAGTTGGCTATATTATTAAGTGGCGATTGTATGTGGTGATCTGTAAATTTTTGTCCGCTTTCACTTTTATATGGCATATGGCAATCTGCGCATGATACGCCTCTATCTGCATGTACACCAGTTAAGTAGGTTTCATAACCTGGGTGTTGTGCTTTAAGCATGGGCGCTTTACTTAGTTTATGCGTCCAATCTTTAAAGTCCATATCATCATAATATTTCTCCATAGCTTCAACAGACATACCGTCTTTCCAAGGAAATGTTAAGTAAGGCACGCCTTCTTTACCGGGTGTATTTTTGTTAAAATAATATTCTACGTGGCACTGTGCACATACTAAAGAGCGCATTTCTTGGTGTGTAGCTTTATTAATGTCTTTACCCATG
>NZ_VSDQ01000686.1:0-529 GCF_008085455.1 Seonamhaeicola marinus
ATGTAACCGCGTATTACCATTTCTACTTTAAAAGGCTCGCATAAATGCCCAATGGCTACGTTAGGATCGGGTGTGGCAACTAACCAGTTTGGTACTATATCTTGGGTAGCTTCCATCATTTTTGTAGCTATTTGGTTTAGTATTTGCCCTTTGTATGGTATGCCCTTTGGCATAACTACATCAAAGGCCGAAAGCCTATCTGTAGCTATCATTACCAATTGGTTATTATTTATGTTATAAACTTCTCTTACTTTGCCTTTGTATACGCTTTTTTGCCCCGGAAAGTTAAAGTTGGTATTTATTATTGTGTTGCTCATTGTTCTTGTTTTTGCCTTTAGTTTTGGCTATTGGCGCTCAATGTTATTGTTTTATTGTTTAAAAAAATGCTTTTTGCTGCAAAAATACACTTTCTTTTGGTTTGGGGTTAGCCCCGATTGAAACGGCATCCTTTTTTGAGGTACGAGAAAAAGATATAGTGGAAAGCGGGAAATAGCTTCTAAAAAAAATTAAATAGTGCTGTGTAAACATA
>NZ_VSDQ01000916.1:0-532 GCF_008085455.1 Seonamhaeicola marinus
TAAAACTTACGGCAAGTATAAAGGAGATAAAACTTTTTTTAGTCATTAACCAGTAGTTTTTAATTTTAATCAAAGATAAAAGTTTGGTTTTTAATCCTACAGAAACAGCTATAAATTTCTGTTAAAATAAAGACTAAAAACAGTATTTAGCAATGCTTTTGTTATAACGAAATAATCATGCCATAATTATAAAACACTTTATAATTTGTTAAAAAAGTTTGTAATTATTGCTGTTTTAACACAACAAAAAACATACATTTGGGTTTGTAATATGTAACATTACACGTAAACTTGTAATTTAAACGTAGTTTTTATGCCTAATACCATTTTACAATTAAAAGATGCTGCCATTTACCAAGGTGATAGCTTGGTTTTATCAAACGTTAATGTTGAAATTAATAAAGGCGAATTTGTATATTTAATTGGAAAAACGGGTACAGGAAAAAGTAGTTTTATGAAAACACTTTATGGCGATTTACCTTTAAAAGAAGGCAATGGCCATATTGTTGATTATAATTTAAAACAACTAAAA
>NZ_VSDQ01000245.1:0-534 GCF_008085455.1 Seonamhaeicola marinus
CATCGGCTCCTAATTCGGGATCTTCAGACAAATAAATACCCTTTGCGCCAAGGTTTTTAGCGAGTTCCATATCGGTAATTCTATCACCTAAAACAAAAGAGTTTTCTAAATCGTAATCTTCAGAAAAATACTTGGTTAATAAGCCTGTTCTAGGTTTACGAGTATCGGCATTTTCATGCGGAAAAGTTTTGTCTATATGAATTTCAGCAAACTCTACACCTTCCTTTTTAAAGGCATCAATAATTTTATTTTGCGGTGGCCAAAAGGTGTCTTCAGGAAACGAATCAGTTCCTAAACCATCTTGATTGGTAACCATAACCAATTCAAAATCTAATTCGCTAGCAATTTTAGCCATGTATTGAAACACTTTAGGGTAAAATTCTAGTTTTTCAAGACTGTCTAATTGATAATCTACTGGCGGTTCTAGCACCAATGTGCCGTCTCTATCTATAAATAGTACTTTTGTTTTGCTCATGTTAGTCTAATTCTTTTAATGCCTTAATTAAAACTTCATTTTCAGCGTCGGTTCCTACA
>NZ_VSDQ01000113.1:0-535 GCF_008085455.1 Seonamhaeicola marinus
TTTGGGTTTTTAGGATTGAATTGTTTAACAATTTTAGCCCATAGCATACGTGCGGCACGCATTTTGGCAATTTCCATAAAATGGTTCATGCCTATGGCCCAAAAAAATGATAAACGTGGTGCAAAGGTATCAATATCCATACCTGCTTCAAGGCCTTTTCTTATGTATTCTAAACCATCGGCTAGTGTGTAAGCTAGCTCAATATCGCAAGTGGCACCTGCTTCTTGCATGTGGTAGCCAGAAATACTAATGCTATTGAATCTAGGCATGTTTTTACTTGTAAATTCAAAAATATCAGATATTATTTTCATTGAAGGCGAAGGTGGGTAAATGTATGTATTACGCACCATGAATTCTTTTAATATATCATTTTGAATGGTGCCCGATAGTAATTCTGGTTTTACACCTTGTTCTTGTGCAGCAACAATGTAAAATGCCATAATAGGTAAAACCGCGCCATTCATGGTCATTGAAACCGACATTTTATCTAAAGGAATTTGGTTGAAAAGTACCTTCATGTCTTCAACCGAATCTA
>NZ_VSDQ01000201.1:0-535 GCF_008085455.1 Seonamhaeicola marinus
ATTACGCTGCCAGTAAAGATTTGCTGTGTATGTATTTAAACAATAATGAAAACTCTCAACTATTTACAGGCAAAAGCTTACGCCTTGGCGGCAGCAAAGAATTATACAAAGAAAACGGTACTGCTTTTGGTGATTTATCGGCTATTTTAATTGATAATATGCCTTTTTGGGCAGAATTTAGCAGCACACCAAGCAATAAAGTTTCATTAATGAGCAATTGGGAACACAAAATGCAAGCCATTGTTAATGAAACTATTAATGAAAATGTTACAAGTTTAGCGGGTGTACCATCATGGATGCTAGTATTACTTAACAATGTTTTAGAAACTACGGGTAAAAACAGCTTGTTTGACGTATGGCCAAATTTAGAAGTTTATTTTCATGGCGGCGTAAGCTTTACTCCATACAAAGACCAGTACAAAAAAATTCTGCCAAAAAAAGATTTTAGGTATTATGAAATATATAATGCTTCGGAAGGTTTTTTTGCTATACAAGACCAAAACAACTCTAGCGAATTACTACTTATGTTAGATTA
>NZ_VSDQ01000194.1:0-536 GCF_008085455.1 Seonamhaeicola marinus
CCGTTATTTTCTCTGAAATTGTTAGGCAATATTTAAAAACTCACAAGAAAAAAGTACTTGTAATGACTCATAGAATTGAGTTATGCAAACAAACATCAAAAATGTTAACAGAGTTTGGTGTTGGTAATAAAGTTGTTGATAGTAAAGCCGATTTAAGTGACCAAGCAGAGTATTCTTGTTTTGTTGCCATGGTTGAAACTTTAAATAATAGGCTGAATGATGATAAGTTAGATATTTCGGATATTGGCCTAGTAATTATTGATGAAGCACACTATAACTCATTTACAAAGCTATTTAAGTTTTTTAGCCAAAGTTTTATTTTAGGTGTTACAGCAACACCTTTGAGCTCTAGTATTGAATTACCAATGACCGATAATTATGATGAGTTAATTGTTGGTGAAAGTATTGAATCTTTAATAAGTAATGGCTTTTTGGCAAGAGCCGAAATGTTTAGCTATAACGTAGGTTTAACATCGTTAGTAGTAGGTGCAAATGGTGATTATACTGTAAAATCTTCTGAAGATTTATATACAGAT
>NZ_VSDQ01000410.1:0-538 GCF_008085455.1 Seonamhaeicola marinus
TAAACCACGTGGTAGTTTGCAAATACCTTCTTTTTTATCAACAGTAATACCAGGGTAATTACCAACTTTTTGGTTTAAACCAGTTAAAGCGTTAAAAACCGATGTTTTTCCAGTATTGGGGTTTCCAATTAAAGCAACGTTTATTTGTTTACTCATAGCGTGCTTTTTTCAATTAAAATAAGTTGTGCTGTTTCTTTTCTAATAGCTACATGCGATCCGTTTATGTTTAAGTAAATAGGGTCTGTAAATGGCGCTACTTGTAATAATTGTACTGTATTACCAGGTAAGCAACCCATTTCTAGTAATTTTAATGGAATTTCGGTTGATGAAACATCAGTAATAACAGCAGTTTCACCTTTTTTAAGATGAGCTAAGGTATATTGCAAACTTATTTAGATTGATTTTAAAGAAGCAAAGTAAACTAAAAGTTTAAACTTTTAAAAGTTTAAGGGTTTAAAGTTTACTTAAAATTTATGGTGTGTTTATTTACTGGTTTCCTTTTGTAAGTGTCTTATGTCGTTTAAAAGTTTTTCAATAT
>NZ_VSDQ01000886.1:0-540 GCF_008085455.1 Seonamhaeicola marinus
TCTTTGAGGCTGTCTTCTTCTTCTAATTGCTATGGCTTATATTTTTTTAATTAAACTTTATTTTTTTAGAACGATTTTAACGTTTTATTGATCTCTTCGTTTATAATGCTTGAAAAAGTTTCAATACTCATCATACCTAAATCTTCACCACCATGTTTACGTACTGTAACTTTATTTTCTTTTTCTTCTTGCTCACCTATTATAAGCATATACGGGAATTTTTTCATTTCAGATTCCCTGATTTTCTTGCCTATAGTTTCATTTCTATGGTCTACAAGGGCGCGAATTTCGTTATTTTCTAGCAAATTTAAAACTTTTTCTGAGTATTTTTCATATTTCTCGCTGAGCGACAATATCATACATTGTGTTGGCATTAACCATAATGGGAAATTTCCACCAGTGTGTTCAAGCAATATTGCTACAAAACGTTCAAGGCTTCCAAAAGGTGCTCTGTGTATCATAATAGGGCGGTGTAACTCATTATCACTACCTTTATATGATAAATCAAAACGTTCAGGTAAATTGTAATCAACTTGTATG
>NZ_VSDQ01000339.1:0-541 GCF_008085455.1 Seonamhaeicola marinus
ACCAAAAGGTACCGCTACACGCATACCTTCTTTTAAAAAAGCAGATTCGGCTTCGGTTATACTATAAGTGAATAACTTTTGAAGCGACACAGGTAAAATAACATCAATAAAATACTGCATTTAAACGCCTTTTTTAAGTTTATTTAATGATGCGTTTAACTCATAACCCAACAGTAAAATATTAGCATTTAACCAGAGGTAAAACAGCAATATTAACAAAGCACCAATAGAACCGTAAAGCTTATTGTACTGGGCAAAGTTTTCTATGTAAATGCCAAATAAATAGGATGACAACATAATTAATAAAGTGGTAAAAAGCGCTCCTACTGAAAAGAATTTTGAGTTTCGCCCCTCGTGTGTTCCAAAATAATACAATGTTGCTGTTGCTAAATATATCATGGCCACAAAAAATAAATACTGAGCAAAATTAGCCCAAAATACATTTTGAGCATCAACAGCAAACGCATTTAATAAACCCTGTACTACATATATTTGAAAATACCCCAAAAATGCAATAGTTAGTATTAACAAAAACGCTAAA
>NZ_VSDQ01000593.1:0-541 GCF_008085455.1 Seonamhaeicola marinus
ACCGTAGCAACTGTTTGTACAGCAACTACCATGTTTGCTCAAGCAAATATTTTAAATGCTAAAAGTCCTGAAGATATTGGGGTACGAACAGATGAACAAAAAGTAGTAGATAATGACAAGCCCTTAGAATACGGTTATGTTGATGATAGAGATATCTTATTTGCTAAAATGACGTGGGAACGCGTAGTGCTTAATGAGCGCTCTAACTTTCCGTTGTACTACCCAATTGATACTAATAACATTGGTAAAGACAGACGTAGTTTATATGATGTTTTAATGAAAAACATTAAAAACGGTAAAATAGAAAACATCTACGATGATTCATACTTTTCAACAAAACGTACTTTAAAAGATATTGAAGCCGCATTAACTAAAGTTGATACCACTGAACTTGGTATTGAGCAGTTAAATGCAGGTGAAACTTTATCTGCAGAGTACATTGATAGAAGAGAAATTACTGCTGCTGATATTGTTGAATACCGTATTAAAGGTTTATGGTATTTTGATAAAAGACAATCTGAAATGAAATACAGGTTGTTGG
>NZ_VSDQ01000243.1:0-478 GCF_008085455.1 Seonamhaeicola marinus
ACCGCTGGCGATATGCGCCGTGGGCAATCTTTAATTGTTTGGGCAATTTCTGAAGGTAGAGAAGCTGCAAGACAAGTTGATATATTTTTAATGGGTAAATCTGATCTTCCAACTAAAAATGCTGAAGGCGATTTAGTAGCTCTTTAAAAACTAAACACTGATTCGTCCTAAAATAAGATTAAATAAACGCTAGTATCTCACTAAGTGTGTAAAGTTTAAAATATCGAGGGTTGCAACCCTCGATATTTTTTTGATTAATTTTAAATTTTACACACAATGAAGAAAGAAGATTTATTAAACGATGAATTTTTAAAACAATTCAAAACAGGAGATGAACTTACCTCATTTCTAAAATCCATTCAAAAACTAGGTATAGAAAAGATGCTCGAAGGCGAACTTGATGCTCACTTGGATTATGAGAAACATCAACCCTCGGACAGTACCAATTCACGCAATGGCTATATTTCAAAGAAAGTAA
>NZ_VSDQ01000243.1:533-1286 GCF_008085455.1 Seonamhaeicola marinus
TGAGAATGTTATCATCAGCCTCTATGCCAAGGGTATGAGCAATTCAGATATAGAAGAACAAATCCGTGAAGTATACGATTTTAATGTTTCTACATCCACTATATCCCGTATCACAGATAAAGTCACTAATGATATTGTTGCATGGCAAAACAGACCATTAGAACCTGTGTATTTAATTACTTGGATGGATGGCATTGTCTTCAAGGTTAGAGAGAACTCTAAGGTCATCAATAAAACTATGTATATTGCTGTTGGTCTGCGTAGAGATGGTAAAAAAGAGGTCTTAGGGTTATGGTTAGGCAAGAATGAATCTGCTGCTTTTTGGATGAGTGTCCTTACCGATATTAAGGCTAGAGGTGTACAAGACTTACTTATTACTGCTACAGATAATCTTAATGGTTTTACACAGACCATCAAAAACGTATTCCCTGAATCTACTACGCAAATCTGTGTTGTGTATCAGATTAGAAATGCTAGTAAATATGTAGTATGGAAGGATAAAAAGGCTTTTTCTAGAGATATGAAAGCGATTTATAATGCGCCCACCAAACAAGCAGCCAAAGCAGCTTTAAATGATTTTGCAAAAACATGGGAATCTAAATATTCTTATGCTATTAAAAGTTGGAGAGATAACTGGGAGGAACTTACTGTTTTTTATGAGTTCCCTGTGGAAATTAGAAAAATTATTTATACTACAAATCTTATTGAAAATCTTAATGGAAAAATTAGAAAATACACTAAAAACAAGCTCTC
>NZ_VSDQ01000256.1:0-543 GCF_008085455.1 Seonamhaeicola marinus
AAATGATAGTGCCTTAAAACACATACCTGTTATTGGTCCGCAAAAAGTAGCGGCACAACTTGAAGGTAGTAAAGAGTTTGCCAAAGAGTTTATGATGCGCCATAACATACCAACGGCGGCCTATGAAAGTTTTACAAAAGATACTGTTGAACAAGGGTATGCCTTTTTAGAAACGTTAAAACCACCATACGTTTTAAAAGCCGATGGTTTAGCTGCTGGCAAAGGTGTAGTTATTTTAAACAATTTAGAAGAAGCTAAAGCCGAATTAAAAAGTATGCTAGTTGATGCCAAATTTGGTAATGCAAGTACCAAAGTGGTTATTGAAGAGTTTTTAGATGGTATTGAATTAAGTTGCTTTGTTTTAACCGATGGCGACAATTATAAAATTTTGCCTACGGCGAAAGATTATAAGCGTATTGGCGAAGGCGATACAGGTTTAAATACAGGTGGTATGGGTGCTGTTTCTCCAGTGCCATTTGCTACTAATGAGTTTTTAAATAAAATTGAAGAACGCATTGTAAAACCAACTATTGAAGGGTTTAA
>NZ_VSDQ01000723.1:0-480 GCF_008085455.1 Seonamhaeicola marinus
AAAATGGTAAAGTCACCTAAAACAGGCGCTTATACTTTTGTTGAGGCTATTATGTCTCCAGAAGAAGTTAATGATTTTTTGAGTAAAAATTAGTAAGCCTTTCTTATCAAAATATTAAACTGCTTTCTTTTAGTAAGAAAGCAGTTTTTTTATGTTTATATTTGGCGTGTTAAATTACTAGAAACCTGTTTTAAACGTAGTTTTTCATTTTACATTTCTTTAAAAAGTATATTATTAAAAAGAAATGTTCTGTTATTATGGCAGAAAAAAATAGTGGCTAAATATTTGTTATAGCAAATAAATGCAATAGTGCACAAGCAATGTTTAGCTATTAAGTAAACAAGCAAACAACAAACACATAAACATTCAAAAGAATGAGTTTTTTTAAAAAAATATTTTCTTCTGAAAAAAAGGAAACATTAGATAAAGGTCTAGAAAAATCTAAATCCAGTTTTTTTGGTAAATTAAGTAAAGCTGTAG
>NZ_VSDQ01000723.1:550-1122 GCF_008085455.1 Seonamhaeicola marinus
TTAATACTATTTTAAGAGAAGAAATAGCTAGTTTATTAAGTGAAACTAACATAGGTGAAGAAACTGAATTTACTATTCCAAAAGAAAAAAAACCATACGTAATTATGGTGGTTGGGGTTAATGGTGTTGGTAAAACAACAACCATTGGTAAGTTGGCACATCAATTTAAAAAGCAAGGTTTAAAAGTTGTTTTAGGTGCAGCCGATACGTTTAGGGCAGCAGCAATAGATCAGTTACAAGTTTGGGCAGATAGAGTAGATGTACCAATTGTAAAACAAAATATGGGTAGTGATCCTGCCTCGGTTGCTTTTGATACGTTACAAAGCGCAGTTACACAAGATGCTGATGTGGTTATTGTTGATACCGCAGGCAGACTGCATAATAAGGTTAATTTAATGAATGAATTAACTAAAGTAAAACGCGTTATGCAAAAAGTGGTTGAAGATACACCAAACGATGTACTTTTGGTTTTAGATGGTTCTACAGGGCAAAATGCTTTTGAGCAAGCTAAACAATTTACAGCAGCTACAGAGGTAACATCATTAGCAGTTACAAAATTAGATGGTACCGCT
>NZ_VSDQ01000623.1:0-547 GCF_008085455.1 Seonamhaeicola marinus
GGCGATGGTTTACGCCCAGGCTCTATTGCCGATGCCAATGACCAAGCGCAATTTGCCGAATTAGAAACCTTAGGCGAGCTAACAAAATTAGCGCGTAAACATGAAGTACAATGCTTTATTGAAGGCCCAGGTCATGTACCAATGCACATGATAAAAGAAAACATGGATAAGCAATTAGCGGCTTGCGATGAGGCACCATTTTACACCTTAGGCCCATTAACCACAGATATTGCTCCGGGTTATGACCACATTACGTCGGGTATTGGTGCTGCAATGATAGCATGGTACGGTTGCGCTGTTTTATGCTACGTAACACCAAAAGAACATTTAGGCTTACCAAACAGAGACGATGTGCGTGAGGGCGTAGTTACTTACAAACTAGCAGCCCATGCGGCAGATTTAGCCAAAGGGCACCCAGGAGCACAACACCGTGATAATGCCTTAAGTAAAGCACGTTTTGAGTTCCGTTGGGAAGACCAATTTAACTTAGGTTTAGACCCCGAAAAAGCACGCGAATTCCATGATGAAACCTTGCCTGCCGAAGGGG
>NZ_VSDQ01000074.1:0-551 GCF_008085455.1 Seonamhaeicola marinus
CCAGATAATAAATCGCCGCGGTTTTTTCTAATATGGCCTAGGCTAAATTCTTCAATTAAAGATTCCATTTTCATGCGTTGTTCTTTTTTACTCAGTTTGGTAAGTTGTAACACGCTTAAAATATTATCTTCAATACTTAATTTTCTAAAAACCGAAGCTTCTTGTGCTAAATACCCAATACCATTTTGGGCACGTTTATACATGGGGAATTTTGTTATTTCAGTATTATCTAAAAAAATGTGTCCGCCATTAGGTTTAATTAACCCAACAATCATGTAAAAAGAGGTTGTTTTACCGGCACCGTTAGGCCCTAATAAACCAACAATTTCACCTTGTTTTACTTCAAGAGAAACATCTTTAACAACTTTTCGTCCGTTATAGGACTTCATTAAGTTTTCGGCTTTTAAAATCATATTTGCAATAACGTAATTTTTATTTAATTGAAAAAGTGTTATACAACGCTAAACGCCTTTGTGGCTTTAAAATTGTTAAATGGTTAGTTTTCTTGTAAGGCATCCCAAAACTCATAAGCGCGTCTTAAATGCGGAATT
>NZ_VSDQ01000645.1:0-552 GCF_008085455.1 Seonamhaeicola marinus
GGATGCCCATGGCCAGATACTGATGGTGATGGTGTATTAGATAAAGATGATAAATGTCCTGAAGTAAAAGGTACTGTAGCTAACGCTGGTTGTCCTGAAGTTACTGCTGAAGTACAAAAAACTTTAAATGAGTACGCTAAAACTATCTTATTTGACACTGGTAAATCTTCTATCAAGTCTGAGTCTGAGCAAGTATTAGCTGATATCATCAAAATTATCAACGAGTACCCAACAGCTAAATTTACAGTTGAAGGTCATACTGATAGCGTTGGTAGTGAAAAATTAAACCAAAACTTATCTGAGTCTAGAGCGGCTTCAGTTAAAGATTACTTAACGTCTCATGGTGTTGATCAATTCAGATTATCATCTAAAGGTTACGGTGAGTCTAAGCCTATTGCATCTAACAAAACTAGATCTGGTAGAGCTCAAAACAGAAGGGTTGAAATTAACTTAGTAAAATAATAAGTTAATTCTTAAAATAACTTCAAAAAACGCTTCGGGAATCCCGAAGCGTTTTTTATTTTTATGCAATGACTAGTTTTATTTTTGATG
>NZ_VSDQ01000901.1:0-553 GCF_008085455.1 Seonamhaeicola marinus
CGTTGAAGCAGCTAAAAACTCTAAAAAATTAGCTCATTTAATTTTAAGTTCTGATGATGATGACATTATTCATGTAGCTAAAGAGTTAAACGTAGAGGTGCCTTTTGTAAGGCCAAAACACTTAGCGGAAGATGCATCACCAACTTTAGGGGTTATTCAGCATGCTTTACAATTTTATAAAGCACAAAACATACATTTTGATGCTGTATGTTTGTTACAAGTAACCAGTCCGTTTAAAACGGGAGCTTTTATTGATAAAGCCATAGCAAAATTTGAGAAATCTGATTGTGATGCTTTAGTATCGGTTCAAAAAGTGCCAGATGAATATAATCCGCATTGGACATTTAAAGAAAATAATGAAGGTTACATAGAGTTAGCAACAGGCGATAAAACAATAATTTCTAGACGTCAGGACTTGCCTAAAGCTTATCATAGAGATGGGCTTATTTACATTACAAAAACCGAGGTGTTATTAGAACAACATTCACTTTATGGTACTAAGTTGGCCTATATAAAATCACCTTTAGACTATACTATAAATATTGATACTCTA
>NZ_VSDQ01000391.1:0-1502 GCF_008085455.1 Seonamhaeicola marinus
GCCTGATGTAATAACATCTAAAAACTCAACATCCGTTTTTTGCACCACTTCGCTCAAAGGTTCTTGCCCTATTAAATAGTTAACAACACCAACATCATTTTTAATATTGAAGTCTCCAAAAATCTTCGGTTTTCTTAAATCTAAACCAACAAGCACTGTTTTTTTTCCACTTAAAGCAAAAACAGTAGCCATGTTTATAGAAGTAAACGTTTTACCTTCTCCACTAACAGATGATGTTACTAAAAGTGTTTTAGCGCCTTCTAAATTTTTAGTTTTGTAAAAATATTGAAGATTAGAACGAATGGCCCTGAACGACTCGGCAACTGCCGATTTTGGTTTTCTATGTACTATTAAATTATTATCTAACGGGTTTTTGCCAACAACTCCAAGAATTGGTATGGCAGATAATTGCTCAACATCAATAGGGCTGTGAATACTGTTATCTAATAATGTAAATATAAAAGCTAATACTAAAGGAATTAGTAAAGCCACTAAAAAAGCAAAAACATACCTAACATTTAAATTCCTGCCTAAAACTTGGGCGCCTGTATTTTTAGCTGAATCAATTACTAAAATATCAGATACGTTTGATGCTTTTATAATTTCAGCTTCACCGCGTTTAGCTAAAAACACATTATAAGTTTGCTCACTTAAAGTATATTGGCGCTCTATGGTAATTAAACGCTGCTGATCTTCAGGTAATTTACTAAATTGAGATTCAACTTTACTCAAACGACTACTTACTAATTTAGATTCGCGTTTTAAAACATGAGTAGCGGCGTTTATGTTTTCAAGTAATACATTTTTTAAACCTTCAATTTGCCTATTTAAATCGTTAAATATGCTAGCATCACTACGCACTGAATATTGAAGTTTAGATTTTTGAACCGAAAGTTCATTAATTTTAGATACGTTGTTTAAAATATTACCATCATTTATACCAGCTATTGATGGTGCCGGAATTTCAGTAAAAGTACTACTTGTTGTTAAATAACTTTTTAAGTTAGCGTAGTAATTAAGCTGCCTGTTTATACTTTCTTTTTCAGCATCTAACTCGGTAAGTTTTTCATTAAGTATAACGCTTTCATCATCTAAACTGAATATTTTATTCTTTTTTCGGTAGTCATTTAAATCTTCAGCATTTTTACTTAGTTCGCTTTTTACTCTTGAAATTTGCTCATCAATAAACTTAATAGCATTGGTAGCATATTGGTTTTTTCTGTTTAATTGATCTTCACTTAAAACTTCAACTACTGCATTTAAATAATCAACTATTTTCTCTGTATTCTTATCTATTAATGCTATATCAAGAATTGGTGAATTAGCTGGGTTTGATACTGATGTACGGGCTTTATAACTAGCTACTACACTATCAAAATTACTAAAACTAATAAAATAGCTTGTATCAGGTTTGGCAATTCTATCTGCTGCTAAAACTACTGTGCCTTTTAAAAATGGTAAATTAATTGGTGCTCCAATTTTATACTGTTTTTTAAACGGAC
>NZ_VSDQ01000632.1:0-554 GCF_008085455.1 Seonamhaeicola marinus
CTAGAATTAGCGCTATTTTTTATTGATGATTTATGAAGACTAAAGATGTTTGGAATACTTATGCTGATGCTATTAAATACTTTATTGTAAGTAAAGTAAATGATGCTGTAGTTGCTGATGATTTATTGCAGGAAACATTTATTAAAGTACACACAAAACTTAATACTTTAAAAGATGAAGACAAGCTAAAATCTTGGATTTTTTCAATAGCCCGATATACTGTTTTAGATTATTTTAGAAGCAAAAAAATAGTTTATGAAACAACCGATGATGATTTTGTTTTTGAAGACCAGAAATTAGAACATACCAAAGCCGATTGTTTGCGCGGTATTATTAAAAGCTTACCAAAAAAATACCGAGATCCGTTGTTTTTAAGTGATATACAGGGTTTAAAACAAGCGCAAGTTTCAAAGCAATTGCAATTACCTTTGCCCACAGTAAAATCTCAAATACAGCGTGCTAGAAAATTAATAGCTCAAGGTTTTATGGACTGTTGTGATTTTAAAGTAAATGAAAACGGTTATTTAGTGGGTGAGTTAAAAGAAAAAGCCGAT
>NZ_VSDQ01000528.1:0-555 GCF_008085455.1 Seonamhaeicola marinus
CAATGCTTTTTAACAAAAGCATTGCTTCGCTTTTATTTTGCGCGAAGCGCAAAATGATATGTTTAACTGAATTAAAATTTTACTATGATTAATAAAATCATTGATTTTTCAATCAATAACAAATTCATTATTGGTTTGCTTACGCTTACCATAATTGGAGCAGGTATTTGGAGTATGACCAAAGTGCCAATCGATGCTGTTCCAGACATTACCAATAACCAAGTACAGGTTATTACACAAGCACCTAATTTAGGTACAGAAGATATTGAACAATTTGTAACCTACCCTGTGGAAGTTGCAATGAGCAACCTGCCTGATGTAAAGGAAATTAGGTCAAT
Source organism: Seonamhaeicola marinus (assembly GCF_008085455.1). Lineage (NCBI taxonomy): Bacteria > Pseudomonadati > Bacteroidota > Flavobacteriia > Flavobacteriales > Flavobacteriaceae > Seonamhaeicola > Seonamhaeicola marinus. The sequence continues at coordinate 339 of NZ_VSDQ01000528.1, forward strand.
CTCTCGTTTTGGCTTATCGGTTGTTACCATCGTATTCGACGATGATATGGGAACCTATCTACCTCGTCAATTAGTAGCCGAAAAACTAAACGAAGTCAAAGAACAAATTCCAGCTGGTTTTGGAGAACCTACTATGGGACCTATTTCCACAGGATTAGGGGAAATTTATCAATACACCTTAAAAGTAGCACCAGAGTATAAAGACAAATACGACATT
>NZ_VSDQ01000869.1:0-1395 GCF_008085455.1 Seonamhaeicola marinus
GAACAAATAATTGCTGATGTTTTTCGGCATCTAAAACAATTGAAAAATGTTTGCCAAATGTTTCAGATTCTGTTCTTAAATCAACACAAACATCTAGTACTTTCCCTTTAACAACTTTTACTAACTTAGCTTGCGCAAAAACTCCTGTTTGAAAGTGTAAGCCTCTTAAAACACCTTTTGATGATTTAGACAAATTATCTTGAACAAAATTTACGCTTAATCCTGTAAGCTCTTCAAACTTTTTTGCATTGAAACTTTCGTAAAAATAACCTCTATCATCACCAAACACTTTGGGTGTTATTACAAAACAGCCTTTTAAATATGTTTCTTCTACCTGCATTACTATTATAATAATTGTTGAAGATATTCGCCATAACCACTTTTTAATAGCGGTTGGGCTAGTTTGTTTAACTGGTTCTTATTTATGAAACCCATTTTATAAGCTTCTTCTTCAATACAACCAATTTTTAATCCTTGTCTTTCTTCTATTACTTGAACAAACTGTGAGGCCTGCATTAAAGATGCAAATGTACCTGTATCTAACCATGCTGTGCCTTTATCTAAAATTTGAACATTAAGTTTTCTTTGCTCTAAATACACTTTATTAACGTCGGTTATTTCTAACTCGCCCCTAGCACTTGGTTTAATGTTTTTTGCTATTTCAATTACTGAATTATCATAAAAATAAATGCCAGGAACGGCATAGTTTGATTTTGGTTTCAGAGGTTTCTCTTCTATAGAAACTGCCTTATTATTTTCATTAAACTCTACAACCCCGTAACGCTGCGGGTCTTGAACGTGATATGCAAAAATAACACCTCCGTTGGGGTTTGAACTTTGTTTTAGAGTTTCACTTAAACCCGAGCCATAAAAAATATTATCGCCTAAAACTAAAGCTACTCCATCATTGCCTATAAACTTCTCTCCAATTAAAAACGCTTCGGCTAATCCTTTTGGAGCCTCTTGTATGGCGTATTCAAATACACAACCATAATTACTACCATCTCCTAAAAGTTCTCTAAAGCGTTCAATATCTTTTGGTGTTGTAATGATTAAAATTTCATTAATTCCGGCAGAAATGAGGGTTGTTAATGGGTAATATATCATTGGCTTATCATAAACAGGCATTAACTGTTTACTAAACACTTTTGTTAATGGATATAAACGTGTACCTGAACCGCCTGCTAATATTATGCCTTTCATACTACCCTTTGTATTTTTTAATGTACCAATGAATTGTTTTTAGAATACCCGACTCAAAATTTTCTTGGGCTTTCCAGTTAAGTTCGTTTTCAATTTTAGTAGCATCAATAGCATATCTAAAATCATGTCCTGGTCTATCTGTTACAAACGTAATTTGATTTTTATATGAAGTGTTTTTAGGCTTAATTTCAT
>NZ_VSDQ01000289.1:0-556 GCF_008085455.1 Seonamhaeicola marinus
ATGTTGAACAATTAAACCAGTTTTCATCAAAATATTGTAATGAACGCTTAAACGATACTAGTTTAGATCATATGCGTTTTTCGCACTTAAAAAAACCATTAAAAGCTAAAAAAGGGCAAAACGTAACACAATTACATTATGCTAAAAAAGGCATTATAACACCAGAAATGGAATACATTGCTATTCGCGAAAATCAAAAAATTGATGAAATGACCGAATTAGCTAAACAACATCCAGGGCAAGATTTTGGAGCTTCAATTCCTAAAAAAATCACACCAGAGTTTGTGCGTTCAGAGGTAGCTCGTGGTCGTGCAGTTATTCCAAATAACATAAACCATCCAGAAAGTGAACCTATGATTTTAGGCAGAAACTTCTTGGTTAAAGTAAACGCTAATATTGGTAATTCAGCCACAACATCATCAATTGAAGAAGAAGTTGAAAAGGCAGTTTGGGCATGCCGTTGGGGTGCAGATACTATTATGGATTTATCTACCGGAAAAAATATTCACGAAACGCGCGAATGGATTATTCGTAACTCACCAGTGCCAGTAGGTAC
>NZ_VSDQ01000411.1:0-557 GCF_008085455.1 Seonamhaeicola marinus
GAGATTACTGGATGAAAGCCGATAAAGCTAAAGAATACGGTATGATTGACGAAATTTTAACAAGAGATTAAAATAAAAATTTGTAACTTTAATTTATTGTAAATTAAATGTTTACAATTAATTTTATCAAAACCAAGATTGATTAATGGCAAAAGAAGAGTTAGAATGTTCATTTTGTGGTAGAAAAAAATCAGAAACCAACTTATTAATAGCTGGTTTAGATGCTCACATTTGTGATAGATGTATTGAGCAAGCACATGGTATTGTGTTAGAAGAATCTAAACAAAATGAAAGTAATGATTTATCAGCAGAATTAAAACTACGCAAGCCTCAACAAATAAAATCGTTTTTAGATGAGTACATAATTGGGCAAGACACTACTAAAAAAGTAATGGCTGTTGCAGTTTACAATCACTATAAACGTTTATTACAAACGCCAACTCAAGACGATATTGATATTCAAAAAAGTAATATCATTATGGTTGGGCAAACCGGTACAGGTAAAACATTAATGGCTAAAACCATTGCAAGAATGTTAAATGTGCCGTTAGCTATTG
>NZ_VSDQ01000186.1:0-558 GCF_008085455.1 Seonamhaeicola marinus
ACGGCTACACCTTGTGGCTTTAAAGTATCATTTATACAATCTAAAATTTGCTCAGTTAAACGCTCTTGCACTTGCAAACGTCTTGCAAAAACATCAACAATACGCGGTAATTTACTTAAGCCAACTATATGCCCGTTGGGTATGTAAGCTATATGTACTTTACCAAAAAAAGGCAAAATATGGTGTTCGCAAAGCGAATACAACTCAATATCTTTAACAATAACCATTTCGTTGTATGATTCTTTAAACATGGCACTTGTTAAAATTTCAACAGGATCTTGCTCATAACCTTGCGTTAAAAATTGCATAGCTTTAGCAGCACGTTCTGGTGTTTTTAAAAGGCCATCGCGTTTGGTATCTTCTCCTAAATCTTCAATAATTTTTTTATATCTATCTTTTACATCATCAGTTACCTGCATGCTGTATTCTTCAAACTTTTTGTATGGCATTTTATAAATCTTTTCTTCTTAAAGTAATATTAAACGTAAAATAGTTGTTTTAAAATTAAATATCAAAAAAAACAGAATAACTTTAATGTTGCGCTTTAATTTGTAATAT
>NZ_VSDQ01000130.1:0-1502 GCF_008085455.1 Seonamhaeicola marinus
ATGTCTTTTTTTATATTATTTTTACTGAAATTTCTTAATGAAAAATATATATTATGAAAAAAATTATTGCTCTTTTATTAATACTTAACCTTACCTCTTGTGCAGAGTTACAACAAGTTGTAAATCAGCTACCACAAAGTGGCGGCATTACAAATACAGACATTGCTGCTGGTTTAAGGCAAGCTTTAGATTTTGGCATAGACAAGCAAGTAACAAAACTCACCCAAAAAGACGGATTTTATAAAAATAGTTTAGTTAAAATTCTTTTACCTGAGGAATTACAAAAAGTTGATAAAACATTAAGAGACATTGGCCTAAGTAAATTAGCCGATGAAGGTTTGAAAGTTTTAAACAGAGCCGCAGAAGATGCTGTAAAAGAAGCCACCCCTATTTTTGTTGATGCTGTTAAAGGCATTACTTTTACTGATGCTAAAAATATTTTATTGGGTAATGATGATGCTGCTACACAATATTTAACAAGTAAAACACAAACTGCATTATATGATAAATTTAATCCGGTAATAAAAAACTCTTTTGCTAAAGTAGGCGCAGATGATATTTGGAAAAACTTAATAACAAAATACAATGCTTTACCACTTACTAACAATGTAAACCCAGACTTAACAGATTATGTTACTAACCAAGCTTTAAAAGGTGTTTACACCATGATTGCGGTTGAAGAAAAAGATATTAGAAATAAAACAGCATCTAGAACAACAGATTTACTTAAAAAGGTATTTGCACTACAAGACTAATACTTAAAAAATATATTTGTAAAAAACCCTGAATAGCAAGACTATTCAGGGTTTTATTTTAATCGCAAACAATTGTAAACAAATAAATTAACGAAATATAAATTTTGAATTTTTAAATAAAAAATGTACATTTAAAAAACGCTCTCAAGCTAAAAACAGTTATTATGGATAGACTTTTATTAATAGCCCATAAAAAAAACATGCTTAACAAACGCTACAAAGAGCTTGTTGAAGAAGCCTATAATTTTAGGCAAACAGATTCTGCGTTAAGTGACATTTCAGAATACCGCGCCATAAAACTACTTGATAAAATTAATAAGCTTAAATATTTATCTAGAGATACTGCAAAACCAGCCTAAAAATTTTAGTAATTCTTTAACTTTTTTCTTACATCTAAATTACATGCTTTATCGTACTTTATAGTATAAAAAAAAGAGAACGTTATGAATAAGCATTTCTGTAGAGTTGGCAAGATTAAGCCCAATTTAAACAAAGTTATTAGCCTTAAAGAAATTGAAAGAACTATTGCTAATTTTGTTGATGATATTAGCAAAGTTGAATTTACTAAAGATTTAAACGAAGCGCTTTAAAATAAGCAAATGCTTTTATTAATCTAGAGCCATACCAAGAAAACATTTCGCCATCTACTAGCATAATTTTTGCATTTGGATAACATGTTTTCAAATCTTTTTTATGCGCTGTTTTAAACGGATAAGGCTCACTTGAAAGCATTACTAAATCAATATT
>NZ_VSDQ01000675.1:0-564 GCF_008085455.1 Seonamhaeicola marinus
CAGCCATTATTTTTAGTTGATCCATCATAACCAATTTTAAAATTCCAAAAAGCAAATCCCATTTGTTGGAATTTGGAATTTGAGATTTTAAAAATTATTACGTTATGTTTAAAAAAATATTAGTAGCCAATAGAGGGGAAATAGCATTACGTGTTATTAGAACCTGTAAAGAAATGGGCATTAAAACTGTAGCGGTTTATTCAAAAGCCGATGAAGAAAGCTTACACGTTAAGTTTGCTGATGAAGCAGTTTGTATAGGGCCTGCTCCAAGTAGCGAGTCTTATTTAAAAATGTCTAATATTATAGCTGCTGCCGAAATTACAAATGCAGATGCTATTCACCCAGGATATGGGTTTCTTTCTGAAAACGCAAAGTTTTCAAAAATATGTGCCGAACACGGCATAAAATTCATTGGAGCTTCACCTGAAATGATTGATAAAATGGGAGACAAGGCAAATGCCAAAGCTACCATGAAAGCTGCTGGTGTGCCTTGTGTACCAGGTAGTGAAGGTGTAATAGCAACCTATGAAGAGTGTGAAAAATTAGCCGAAGAAGTAGGTTATC
>NZ_VSDQ01000209.1:0-565 GCF_008085455.1 Seonamhaeicola marinus
TGATCCTACGGATTATGAAATTATGGATAAAGGAGATTATTTAGACCAAAATTTCTTTAAAGGCGATGTTATTAAGCCTGAAGGAAAAGAGTTTTTAAATCAAATTGCTACATTTAGAGATGGCGTTTCTGAAATTTTAAAAGATGAAAAAGGAATGCAAGATATTGTTAAAGATGTACAGAAAAACTTTAGCACAGACCAAGTAATTAATAGAGATAACAGACCTGTTGATTGGTTAGATTATCATTACAAAGGTTTCCCTTTAGTGGCATCATTAACCAAAATGACGCAGTTGCAAGCTGATATTAAAACTACAGAGTCTCAAGTGTTATCGGCTATGTTACAAGGAACACTTTCTAGTGAGGTGTCTATGACAAACTATACAACTTTAATGGAAACTTCAAAATCTGCTTATTTCAATGGCGAGCAGTTTGATGGGCAAATTGTTTTAGGTAGAAAAGATGCTTCAACAAAACCATCAAGAGTTGAATTAACATTAGATGGAAGAAAGCTTACTGAAAATCAATATTCAATTGAAGACGGTAAAGTAAAATTAAAAATAGGT
>NZ_VSDQ01000766.1:0-568 GCF_008085455.1 Seonamhaeicola marinus
GATAACGATTTTACTTGGAAAGATTTTCAAGCAAGAAATAATAACGAGTTAGTTGCCATTTTTGGAAATTTTATAAACCGTGTAGTGGTTTTAACCAATAAATACTACCAAGGTATTGTACCAAAACCAAGTGAATTTACTCAAGTTGATGAAGAAACACTTGCGGCTGTTAAGGCATACCCAAGTGTAATTGCAAGTTCTATAGAGCGTTACCGTTTTAGAGAGGCAGGCCAAGAATTAATGAATTTAGCACGCTTAGGAAATAAGTATTTGGCAGATGAGGAACCTTGGAAAAAAATAAAAGAAGACGAAGCAAGAACACAAACTATAATGTATGTAGCGTTGCAGATAGCTAGTGCCCTAGCTACTTTATGCGAACCTTTTTTACCATTTACTTCGGAGAAGTTAAAGAACATTTTAAATGTCAGTTCGAGTGATTCGACGAAGGAAAATGGTATTGAGAACCACTGGAATGATATTCCAAATAAAGATGTGTTATTACCCGAAGGTCATCAAATTGGAAAAGCAGAATTGTTATTCTCTAAAATTGAAGATAAAACCATCCAAG
>NZ_VSDQ01000007.1:0-568 GCF_008085455.1 Seonamhaeicola marinus
TGTAAAGTGCCACAACGGCGTGCCTTTATGTTTAACAAGTTCAAACTTATGTTTTATTTGTTGCGGTAGTTCTTTTAGTTTAAACGTTTTTTTACAGTGGTTGCACTCTACAATATTTGTTTTTCCAATAGGAAAAATAGGAATCCAATAAATGTAAAAGTATTTACCAAAAATACCATAATTCATTGATGTTTGGTTTTGGCAATTTGGGCATGTTACATGGTTTATTTGACCATTTTTTAATCGTGAAGCTTTTGTACCGTAAAAAATCATTTTAGTTGGTTGTGGTTAGTACTCAAATATAAGTAAATATAATATAAAGATTGTACGAATTATTTTAAAGCTTCTTCAATGGCATTGTCAAATAAATTGGCAAGCGTAATACCAGCTACGGCAGCTTGTTGCGGTAGTATGCTTTCTTTAGTTAAGCCAGGTACGGTATTTATTTCTAGTAAATGGGGTTCGCCATCTTTAAAAATATATTCACTTCTAGAAAAACCAGTCATTTTTAAAACATCATATACTTTAGCCGCTAAAACGGTTACTTTGTTTTCTTGGTCTTTAGTGA
>NZ_VSDQ01000093.1:0-569 GCF_008085455.1 Seonamhaeicola marinus
TTGTTTGGCATAGGTTGCTAAATTTCCTGTAACACGATCATCAAAACGCATACCTATGGCTATTAACACATCGCATTCATTAGTTAACTTATTGGGTGCATAATTACCATGCATACCTACCATACCAACATTTAATGGGTGCGATGTTGGTATTGCAGAAGCCCCTAAAATAGTCCAAGCCGATGGAATACCTGCTTTTTCAATAACTGCTTTAAGTTCGTTTTCTGCTTCACCTAAAATAACACCTTGCCCCCAAACAATTAGCGGTTTTTTGGCATTGTTAATTAAGTGGGCTGCTGCTCTTACAGACTCAATATTTGTTTTAGGCACAGGCTTGTAACTTCTTACACTTGAACATTTTTCGTATTTAAAATCGAATTCTTGAAGCTGTGCGTCTTTAGTAATATCAATTAACACAGGGCCTGGTCTGCCACTTTTAGCTATGTAAAACGCTTTAGCTATTACCTCTGGAATATCTTCAGCTTTTGTAATTTGATGATTCCATTTGGTAACAGGTGTAGATATACCAACAATATCTGTTTCTTGAAACGCATCACTTCCTAATAAAT
>NZ_VSDQ01000530.1:0-572 GCF_008085455.1 Seonamhaeicola marinus
ACATAAAAGAGCCGTTTAGTATGCCTATAAAAACAGGTATTTCGTCTCCTAAATCGTTTGCTATTTCTTCAACCAATTTATCAATAGCTGTATCAATTTGATTTGCAGTAATAAACGGTTTAAAATATTTGTTATGTAATTTTACCACCCTAAACTTATTTTAAAGCAGCAAAGATAATTAAATGATTTACCTTTTTAGGTTTTTGAATTACGTTTTAGAATCCTTTTTTTAACTTTTAAGTACATTTTTATAATTAACCCAAAAAAAATGTGTGTAATAATTGCGTAAATTTTAGTTTTATGGCAATATAATGCGCATTATTTACAATGTTTTCATTCGGTTTTAAGAATTTCTGAATGAAAAAATTCATGTACTTTTGCATAACTTAAATCAGTTTCACAAAAAAAATAGTAATGAACTACTTCTCTTCTAACTTTAAACTAGGTATTTTAGGTGGCGGTCAATTAGGTAAAATGCTGCTTTACAACACTAGAAAGTTTGATATACAAACCAACGTAATGGATGCTAGCCCAGAGGCTCCAAGTAAATTAGCTTGCAACAATTTTACACT
>NZ_VSDQ01000611.1:0-573 GCF_008085455.1 Seonamhaeicola marinus
TGTTTTTTAAAGGACGATCAATAATATTTAAAGAGCAAGGTCAAATTTTACTCTTACGTTTAGCTCAAGATTTAGAAGAGTTAGGCAAAGTAGAACAAATGCCAAAATTAGAAGGTAAACGTATGACTATGTTTATTGCTCCTAAAAAATAATACTGGCTCATATTCAGTAAAAAAATAATTAAGCGAAATAATTAAAACTAGGAAAAGAAAATGCCTAAAATGAAGACAAAGTCTAGTGCTAAAAAACGTTTTAAATTAACGGGCACTGGCAAAATTAAAAGAAAGCACGCTTTTAAAAGTCACATCTTAACAAAGAAGTCTAAAAAGCGTAAGCTTGCGTTAACCCATGATACATTAGTACATAAGGCTGACGAAGATAATATTAAAACAATGTTACGTTTAAAGTAACAAACGTTTTAATTGGTTAAAACAAATTGTAAAACCCTGGAGTGTGGCTCATTTAATTTAAAACTATAAGTTTTAGAAAAAATACCAAAGCGTTTATTTATAAACCGCCCACTACAAAAAACTTAAAAATTATGCCAAGATCAGTAAATTCTGTAGCTAAAAG
>NZ_VSDQ01000722.1:0-573 GCF_008085455.1 Seonamhaeicola marinus
TCCCTTAGCTATTTTCACGGCTGTTTTTTACTTTATTTTTGCTTGGTTTAGAGAACAAGTTTGTGTAATTGCTTGCCCTTACGGAAGGCTACAAGGTGTACTTTTAGACACAAAATCTGTGGTGGTTGCTTATGATTATAAACGTGGTGAAGGCACTAACGGTAGAAAAAAATTTAGAAAAAATGAAGATAGAAATACTTTAGGCCATGGTGATTGTATTGACTGTTTTCAGTGTGTAAACGTTTGCCCTACAGGTATTGATATTAGAAATGGCACACAACTAGAGTGCGTAAATTGTACTGCTTGCATTGATGAATGCGACCATATTATGGAAAGCATTAATTTACCAAAAGGATTGATACGATACGCCAGCGAAGAAAACATTAAAACCAACAAACCTTTTAAGCTAACTGCCAGAATGAAAGGCTATGTTGCTGTACTAACCATTTTAATTGGTATTTTAACGGGTATGTTGTTTTTAAGAAACGAGGTTGAAGCCAATGTTTTAAGGCTACCAGGGCAACTTTATGAACATAAAGACAATAACATTATTAGTAATGTATTTACCTATAA
>NZ_VSDQ01000768.1:0-575 GCF_008085455.1 Seonamhaeicola marinus
AGATTTAAGAGTAGGAACCATTATAGAAGTTAATGATTTTCCTAAAGCAAGAAAACCGGCGTACCAATTAACTATAGATTTTGGCGATTTAGGAGTTAAAAAAACATCGGCACAAATTACAACACTTTACACTAAAGAAGTTTTACTGCATAAACAAATTGTGGCGGTTGTAAATTTCCCAAAAAAGCAAATAGCCAATTTTATGAGTGAATGCTTGGTTTTAGGAGCTGTAAATGGTAAAGATGTTATTTTGTTAAACCCAGAACATAAAGTTAAAAACGGTATGGTTGTGTCGTAAAAACAAAAAAGCAGCGTTTTAAACGCTGCTTTTTACTGTATTTGTTTAATTAAATATCATCAAAATCTACATCTGTAAAACTTTCGGTAGTTTTAAGGGTGTCTTCTGTTTCAGATTTTGCGGAATATTCAGTGTTGTATTCTTTTTTAAAATCTTTTTGGTGACGTTCACTAATTACTTCATCACCTTTTTCTTCTATGATATAATCTGTCATTTCAGATAAAATACTCTTAAACTCAGCAAAATCTTCTTTGTAAATATAAATTTTATGCTTTTT
>NZ_VSDQ01000563.1:0-575 GCF_008085455.1 Seonamhaeicola marinus
GTAACAGTAAAACTATCTGAAATTTATGAAAATGTGCCTTCAAATTATAAAAACTACACCTTTCAGTTTAAAACCATTACACCTAGTTTTAGCGTGGTTACAAACAATTTACAGTCGTATAGCAAAAACTGGCAATATTTAGAAGGTGTTATAAAATCGGCCGACGTTATTTCTATTGAAAATGCTAAAAATTTAATTACTGCCAAACAAAACGGTAAAAACCTAAATATTGTTTTTAACGAAAGCTATAAAAATAGTGCCGCTTTTGAGTTTAAAATTGATAGTATTAATCGTACTATAAACGATAGTAAAATTGAAATTTCATGGAATGGTAACGCTATTAATGCTGATAATAAAGGCGAAAATACCCTAGTAATACCCGGCATAAACAATTTTACCATTACAAAAACCGAAGTATACCAATCACCCGAACAGTATTTGCTTATTAATTTTTCAGACCCTTTAAAAAAACAACAAAATTTTGATGGTTTGGTATCAATTCAAAAAGCAAAAAACCCAAAATATGTGGTAGATGGCAATGTTTTAAAAGTGTACCCAAGCACTAAACTGGTAGG
>NZ_VSDQ01000369.1:0-966 GCF_008085455.1 Seonamhaeicola marinus
ATGTTACGGTGGTGATATTTCGCGTAAGCGTAAACTTTTAGAAAAACAGAAAAAAGGTAAAAAACGTATGAGGCAAGTTGGTAACGTTGAAATTCCACAACAAGCTTTTATGGCCGTTTTAAAACTTAACGATTAATAAAATACTAGCCAACAAATAAGTTTTTTAAGCACTAAAAACATAATAGTACCTACCGGAAGACTTTGTTGAATTTTATAGAATATTAAAGAAAAATAAAGGTATTTGTTAAATTTCTTTAACGAAAAAATCAAATATCCTCAATAATGCTTTTTTTTTCTCAAAAATGAGATTTCAACAAAGTTATTAACAATATTTTTGTATGTTTATAACATATGAAAGTTTAATATGACAGTAATACATATTAGTGCAGAATGCTATCCGGTAGCCAAAGTTGGTGGTTTGGCCGATGTTGTTGGTGCCTTACCAAAATATCAAAATAACGCTGGTATTTCTTCGCATGTTATAATGCCTTATTATGACAATAAATTTACCAAAGCCCATAATTTTAATAAAATTTACAGTGATACACTCACACTTGCCAATGAAACACTAGAGTTTAACGTTTTAATGCTTAATAAGGACGTGCTGGACTTTAATGTTTATTTTATTGATGTGCCAGAATTAATTTTTAAAGATTATGTGTACTCAAATGAAGATACAGAACGGTTTTTAGCCTTTCAAATTGCAGCACTAAACTGGTTAACAACATGGAATGATTTGCCAGATATTATACATTGTCATGATCATCACACAGGGTTAACACCCTTTATGATGCAGCAATGCAAACAATATGCTGCTTTTAAAAATACGCCCAGTATATTTACTATACACAATGCACAATACCAAGGTTGGTTTTCGCATGATAAGGTAAACCTAATTCCAGAATTTAATTTTGATAATGTTGGATTGTTAGATTGGGGTGGCTCTATAAACCCCTTAGCCGCAGC
>NZ_VSDQ01000592.1:0-576 GCF_008085455.1 Seonamhaeicola marinus
TTTAGAGAAAAATGGCGTTAAAATTCAAACCTCAGAACATGTTTTAGCAGCATTTGTAGGATTAGATGTTGATAATGCCATTATTGAACTAGATGCTTCTGAACCACCAATTATGGACGGGTCTTCAAAGTTTTTTGTTGAAGCTATTGAAAAAGCAGGTATTGTTGAACAAGATGCGTTTAGAGAAGAATTTGAAGTCACTGAAATTGTATCTTACACTGATGAAGAATCGGGCAGTGAAATATTAGTAATGCCTTCAAAAGCGTATCAAATTACCACTATGGTTGATTTTGGTACAAAAGTTTTAGGTACTCAAAACGCTACTTTAAAGCACATGTCTGATTTTAAAGAAGACATAGCAAACTCTAGAACCTTTAGTTTTTTACACGAACTAGAAATGCTTTTAGAGCATGGCTTAATTAAAGGAGGCGATTTAAATAATGCTATAGTTTATGTAGATAAACCTTTATCTGAAGAAACCATGGAAAAACTAAAAGTAGCATTTAAAAAAGATAGTATTGCTATTAAGCCCAATGGTATTTTAGATAATTTAACGTTACACTACCCAAATGAAGC
>NZ_VSDQ01000620.1:0-578 GCF_008085455.1 Seonamhaeicola marinus
TGCCAACACTGCTTGGTAACAAGCTTAAGCTAATGGTAGAGTTTAAAATAAAAAAATCCGTTATAAATGCCGATAAATATTTATTTTTAAAACAATTTTTCAATCAAATTATAGAAAAAGAAGCCGAACAAATAGTTTTAACTAAAGCATAATGAATATAAAAAACGCCCAAAAAGAAGTAGATAATTGGATTAAAGAACACGGTGTACGCTATTTTAACGAGTTAACCAATATGGCACAATTAACCGAAGAAGTAGGTGAGGTTGCCCGTATTATAGCGCGCAGATATGGTGAGCAAAGTGAAAAGGAAAGCGATAAAAATAAAGATTTAGGTGAAGAATTAGCTGATGTATTATTCGTGTTATTATGCTTAGCAAACCAAACTGATACTGATTTGCAAGCCGCTTTTGATAAACGCATGGATAAAAAAGCAAAACGAGACCATGATAGGCACCACAATAATCAAAAATTAAAATAATGCTTAAGTGAATATAGCTTTCAGCATAAAAACTTCTAAAAAAACACGCAAATTCATAGTATAAATCTGTATTAAAAAGTAAATTTGACGCTTGTTTACA
>NZ_VSDQ01000335.1:0-581 GCF_008085455.1 Seonamhaeicola marinus
GTAGTATAAGAGCCGCTTTAACTGCAATTCAATCATTTGGTAGGCCTAATGAAATTGAGTTATTAACTTTAATAGACAGACGTTTTAGCAGACATTTACCTATACAACCAAACTACAGAGGTAGGCAAGTTGATGCCATTAATAAAGAAAAAGTAATAGTACATTGGCAAGAAAATGAAGGTGAAGATGCCGTGTATTTAATAGAAAAATAATACGTTTTAGTTTATTATGAAATAATTTTAAACTTAAAACATTAAAATTTAAACAAATAAAATGAGCGAATTAAGTGTAAACCACTTATTAGGAATAAAATATCTGAATCAAAAAGATATTGAGCTAATTTTTGAAACAGCCGATCATTTTAAAGAAGTGATTAACAGGCCTATAAAAAAAGTACCTTCGCTTAGAGATATTACCATTGCAAACCTGTTTTTTGAAAATTCAACCAGAACAAAACTATCGTTTGAATTGGCTGAAAAGCGCTTATCTGCCGATGTTATAAACTTTTCATCAGGGCAATCTTCAGTTAAAAAAGGAGAAACACTTATTGATACAGTTAACAATATTTTATCAATGAAAGT
>NZ_VSDQ01000412.1:0-584 GCF_008085455.1 Seonamhaeicola marinus
AGTAAATGCAGCTAAGTTATCTGCTGCAGCGCCATCACTATCAACGTATGGCATAGCGTCAGACCAAGAATCTAATCTAATTTCTGGCTTAATAATTAAGTTGTCAACAGTATAACTACCTGTTAAAGTTGCAGCAAATACACTTTCTTCTGCTGGGTTAGCATCACCGTGTAATCCAAAGTACTCACCTCTTAAACCAATTGAAAAGCTATCAGAAGTTGCAACTTGAGGATATAGTGCAGCTCCGTAGAAACCAGAACCGTCGTTATCATTGTAAGCAGCATTGATACCTAAGAAGAATGAATCTGATAAATCAAACCCACCAGTATAGTCTATTTCAAAACCTAAAACTACACCAGAATCATAATAGAAGTTTAAAAATTGACCTGCATAACCTAACTGTGCCCCTAAAGCATAATCTCCAGTCATATTATTATTGGTATCTGTAGCATTCATAAGCGCCACCATTAAACTAAAATCATCAGATAAAGCAAAATCTGCTTTTAAACCCACATGTGAAAACGGACCGTTAGAGAATAAATAAGATGTACTGTAATTAAAGTTTGCAACAGGTGAAATTACTT
>NZ_VSDQ01000605.1:0-586 GCF_008085455.1 Seonamhaeicola marinus
TGACAGTAATTTGCAAATTAATAATGAGGAGTTTTTTATTGTAACGGGTGCAAATATGGCCGGTAAAAGTACTTTTTTGCGTACGGTATCACTGCACATTGTTATGGCCAATGTAGGTTTGCCAGTATGTGCAAAATCTAGTAACTATAATCCGGTAAAATTAATTACTAGCATGCGAACTACAGATTCTTTAACCGATGATAGTTCGTATTTCTTTTCAGAATTAACCAGACTTAAATTTATTGTTGATACCATTAAAAATGAACCGTATTTTATAATTCTAGATGAAATTTTAAAAGGCACTAATAGTACTGATAAAGCTATTGGCTCTAAAAAATTTGTTGAAAAATTAGTAGCATCAAACGCTACTGGTATTATTGCTACACACGATTTAAGTTTATGTGCTATTGAAAATGAACTTAAAAATGTAAAAAACTACTACTTTGATGCAGAAATTATTAATGATGAACTTTACTTTGACTATAAACTAAAACAAGGTGTTTGCCAAAATATGAATGCATCCTTTTTACTTAAGAAAATGGATATTGTATAAAATCAAGTAATCTAAAAAGTAAAACCATTAACC
>NZ_VSDQ01000221.1:0-588 GCF_008085455.1 Seonamhaeicola marinus
AAACATAGCATAATAACTCTTTTCATAGCAAATAATATTAGGGTTAAATACATGTTTATACCCTTTAGATGCTGGTAATATTGAATGGTTGCGTATGCGAAACAAAAAATCCCGAATTAATCGGGATTTTTAAAATATTTTTATGAGGCTACAATTTCTCTAACCTTAGTTTCAAGTTCATCCATAAGTTCAGGATTATCTTTTATTAAGGCTTTTACGGCATCTCTACCTTGGCCTAATTTGGTATCGCCGTAGCTAAACCAAGAGCCACTTTTCTTTATAATTTCATTATCAACAGCAATATCTAAAATTTCGCCAACTTTACTAACGCCTTCGCCATACATAATATCAAACTCGGCCATTTTAAATGGTGGTGCTACTTTGTTTTTAACTACTTTAACACGGGTTTTATTACCAGAAACTTCGCCAGCGCTATCTTTTATTTGTGTTGAACGACGAATATCTAACCTAACCGATGCATAGAATTTTAAGGCATTACCACCTGTTGTGGTTTCTGGGTTACCAAACATAACACCAATTTTTTCGCGCAACTGGTTAATAAAAATAACAGTACAGTTAGTTTTGCTA
>NZ_VSDQ01000373.1:0-589 GCF_008085455.1 Seonamhaeicola marinus
AATAACTTAAAAGAAACCTTTGGCTTTACTTATATTTTTATTTCGCATGATTTAGCAGTTGTAAAATATATGAGCGATCAACTTTTGGTAATGAATAAAGGTGAAATTGAAGAACTTGATGATGCTGATGTAATTTATAACAATCCGCAAACAAATTACACTAAAAAATTAATTCATGCTATACCCAAAGGGTTATAGCATGAATATTTTTTTTGTTAAGTAAAACAAACTTTTAAAAAACCTCAAATTATCTTGAAGCGTTTCCTTTATTTTACTTTCGTGAAATGAAGACGACTCTATAGAAGCCGCCTCTGCCGTTGGCAGTTCAGGTAGATTTGGTTCCATATTTTTGTAGGTTAAGTTCATGATAGATTTAGGAACAAATTCAAATATTTATAATGGTTGATTTGGTTTTGCTAATATCAAACTTTTTTTCAAAATCATAGCCAAAAAACATATTTTTTCGATGAAATACACAAATACTATTCTTTTTGTAAGCTAAAAGCTATTTTAAAGTGTAATACATGTAACATAAAGTAAGTATTTAAATAGTTATCTTTGAGTAATTGAAAAATATATAATTACTAAA
>NZ_VSDQ01000730.1:0-589 GCF_008085455.1 Seonamhaeicola marinus
TCACTGCATCTTTAGAGGCTACAAAACTAACACCGTTTATTTTTTCAACTTGCGCTGTACATGATTGTAGTAACAGTAATAAAATTAGGAGCTTATATGTTTTCATTTTAAAAAAAATACAGCTCCTAAAGTACTATTAATTAATCCCCAAAACAAGTTAACTTTTACTGTTATTTATTAAAACAAGGCTCTTAAACCTATATTAAATGTTTGCCCCAAGCCAGAGCTTTTACCTCTTACAAAATTGGTGTAAAGCGCTTCAATATTTAAAACTTTGGTTAATTGGTATTTTGCACCACCACCAACGGCTGTAAAATCTTGAGAGAAATCATTACCTAAATCTAGCAACTGCGAGTGTTGTGCCAAGGCTAAAACTGTAAATTTATTACTTGGGAAATAACTTAAAAATACGCCTGGTGTTAAACGTAAACTGTTATTTGCAAAACTGCCCTCAAGTGAGGTTGAAAAATCTGGAGTGTACACATCTTCTTTCCCAAAGTTAAACTCTGTATTTAGCTCTGAAAAAATTTGCCAATCGCCACTTCCAAAGGTATAATCATAAAAAAATCTATTTTGAAAGATAAACCCT
>NZ_VSDQ01000854.1:0-1475 GCF_008085455.1 Seonamhaeicola marinus
ATGGCCGCTAATGGGAGGTTGTACTTTAGTTAGTGTACGCAAAAAGGTAGATTTGCCAATGCCATTAGTGCCAATTAAACCAATAAGTTCGCCTTTTTTAAGTGCAATATTAATGTTTGAAGCCACTACAATTTCCTCTTTTTTTGAAGAATAACCAATAGATAGGTTTTTAGTTTTTAAAACAACGTTATGCGCTTCTTGTGTTAACATACTAAATGTACAGTGTTATGTATATTAGTTTCTATAATTAGTGCTAAAATAGCATGTTTCGTTTTTTTACCAAAAGCCAAATAACTACAGGAGCTCCAACTAATGATGTAATAGCATTTATAGGCAATGTAAATTGTGTGTTTGGTAGTTGCGAAATGCTATCGCAAACTAGCATAACAATGGCACCAATTAAAAATACAGCTGGTACTAAAGTTTTGTGGTTAGTGGTGTTAAAAATTTGTCTGGTTATATGCGGAATTGCTAAACCAATAAACGCAATTGGGCCTGCAAATGCGGTTATTGTTCCTGCAAGTAAACTGGTGGCTGTAATTAACAATAACCTACTTTTTTTTATGTTAACACCTAAGCTTTTAGCATAATTTTCGCCTAATAATAAACTGTTTAAAGATTTTATGGTAGTTATGCTAATTAGTAAACCTAACAGATAAATTATACTTAAAATAACAATTTCTTGCCATGATAAATTGCCCAAACTACCAAAGCCCCAAAAAATATATTGCTGTAATTGTTCTGCAGAACCAAAATAAGAAAGCACACTAACAATAGCCGAAGTTATACTAGAAAACATAAGGCCAATTATAAGTATGGCCATAGTATCTCTAACTTTAATAGATACAAGTGTAACGGCTAAAAGTACTAAAAAACTACCCAAACTGGCGGCTAAAACTATGCCCCATTTTGAAGCAAAAAGTATAGCGAAAAAACCACCAAAAACACTAGAGCCTAATATAACAAGGGCAACACCTAAGCTAGCACCAGAACTAATACCTAAAACAAACGGGCCTGCTAACGGATTTCTAAATAGTGTTTGCATTAATAAGCCCGAAATACCTAAACCAGACCCAACAATTATTGCTGTTACTGCTTTTGGGAGCCTGTATTGTAATATAATATGATTCCAAGCTGTGTTTTCTAATGTATTACCAATTAAACTATTAAAAATAGATTTAAAAGGAATGGCTACAGACCCAAAACTAATGTTAGTAAAAAAACAAATGCATAACACTAAAATAAGTGCTACAAATACTATGTTATGTTTTTTCTTGTTTGGCAATTATGGTAGTTTTTTTAAAAAATGTGGTGTGTAATTTGTTAATAATTCAGGATGGCAAATTTTAATAATATCTTTTAAAACCCAGTCTGGTCTTGTAAAGCCAAGTTCATAATATAAAACACCACCAGTAGCTCCTGTTGTGTTAGCTACTGTATAAATACTTTTATTTTGAAAGGCTTTAAACTTAGTA
>NZ_VSDQ01000906.1:0-590 GCF_008085455.1 Seonamhaeicola marinus
ACACGCCATTTACACCTTCTATTAAACCAGACGTTTCTCCTTCGCCTAAACCAAAAGCAGTTCCTACAACTAAAGGTTCTCTACCAGCCCCTTGAATTGTTGGACTCTTCATTGTAATAGCTGATGCTGTTTTAACTGAAGTGTTTTCAGCAGTTGCTAAATCTTCTAAAGTACTAACTGATACTCTATTTTTAATTAACTCTGCTTTCTTTTCTTTTCTTAAAATTGGTAATACTGTAGCTGATGCATCTTCAGCAGACATTAAACCTGCTTTGTGTTTTGCTACTAATTGTGCAACTACGTAACCACCGGTAGATAAACTAAAACGTTTAACATCACCAACGCTAGCTTCATCTTCAAACGCCCAACGCACAATTGGTCTTTGGTTACCAATACCAGGAATACTTTCATCTAAAGCTTTCATTCCATTTACGGGTCTAACAGTATAATTATTTTCTTTTGCCAAAGCTTCAAAATCACCTTTAGCTCCATCTATTTCAAATTTAGAAGCATCTCTAAAAATTTTAGCTGTTGTAGTTTCTGATGGTTCAATTTTTCTAGCAATTGTACCAATTTGTACAGCTCTCTTT
>NZ_VSDQ01000268.1:0-1072 GCF_008085455.1 Seonamhaeicola marinus
ACCCAACACAGCAACTCGATTTAATTGTGCCACGTGGTGGCGAACGTTTAATTGCATTTACAAAAGAACACGCACGTTGTCCTGTTATTGTAAGTGGTCGTGGTAATAATTTTGTGTATGTGCATAAGGAAGCCGATTTAGATATAGCTATTGATGTTATACTTAACGGAAAATCTAAAATTTCGGCATGTAATGCCGTTGATAAGGTGTTGATTGATAAAAATCTTCCGAATAAAAGTGAATTTGTTGCGCAATTAATTTCAAAATTAAAAGATTCAAAAATTGAAGTTTTAGGTGATGCTGAAGTTGCAAAAGCACACGGTTTAGAAAGTATAACTTCTGATGCTATTTGGTACGAGGAATTCCTAGATTATAAAATTTTAATAGGTGAAATTGAGAATAATGAAGCAACCATCGCCATGATAAACAAATATTCTGGTGGACATTCTTCATCTATCATCACTAAAAACGAAAGTGAAGCTAAAACCTTTATGGAAAATGTTGATACTGCTGCGGTGTATCACAATGCTTCAACACGGTTTACAGATGGTGGACAATTAGGTTTAGGTGGTGAATTGGCGATTAGTACAGATAAATTACACCAACGCGGACCAATAGGGTTACAGCATTTAGTAACCAATAAATGGTACGTACACGGTACAGGACAAACAAGATAAGTCTTAATTCAGACTTTAAAAATAAATGAAAAAGAAACGCATTTTATTAAAAATAGGTTCTAATACACTTACTAAAGAAACCGATAATTTATCGCGTGGAAAAATTGAAGATTTAGCAAATCAAATAGCAAAACTTCAAAAAGATTACGAGTTTGTAATTGTGAGTTCGGGCGCTATTGCTGTCGCGAAACAGTTTGTGAAATTAGAAAGTAAACAAGAAGACGTTTTTGTAAAACAGGCGCTAGCTTCTATTGGTCAGCCGCATTTAATTCGTATTTATCAAGAAATATTTCGTGAATATGGCTTACTAACCTCGCAGTGTTTGCTGTCCTATTCCGATTTCGAAAAAGAAGAAAGCAAAGTAAATATTGTAAACACCATTAATGTATTGGTAA
>NZ_VSDQ01000576.1:0-593 GCF_008085455.1 Seonamhaeicola marinus
TGAGTGCTGGTGCTAACAGTTGGTTGGTTCCAACCCCAACCCCAACCAGGTCCCCACCCTGGGCCCCAGCCACCCCAACCCCAGGCGCCGTAGCCCCAAGTATTGTTGTAAACATCAACACGTTGTTGAGATTTTGTAAATAGACTTACTAGTAAATCTGGATTGTCAGATTTTGTGTAGCCTTTGGCTAAAAGTTCGGCTTCAATGGCGCGTAAAATTCGGCGTTTATCTAAGTCGCTAATTTCAGCTTTGTCTATACCAGTTTTAAAAAAAGCAAAGGTTTTATAATTGTTAAACGGTGCTTTTTTATCGTAATCGGCCGCTACTCTTACAGAGCTGCAAGAGCTAGCAATAAACACAATTACTAAAAGTGGTAATGCTCTAAATAATGTTTTCATAATGCAATTTTTTTAACGGTTAAAGTAAATTTAATAAAGAAAAATTAACTGTTTTAGGTTATGAGCATTTTTAACTAAAAATGTTTTTCGGTTATGTTTACAGTAGCAATAATCATACCAATACTTTGGTTTGCAGTAGGTAGCTTACTAATAATTAGCGTTTTTTACCAGTAGTAGCATTAAAGCCGTAGGGGC
>NZ_VSDQ01000188.1:0-594 GCF_008085455.1 Seonamhaeicola marinus
TATATAGGTTTGTAATGTTTTAAAATGTACTAAATCTTCAACCACAATAAAATCGGCTAAATCACCTTCTTGTAATAAACCGACCTCTAACCCATAATGCTTTAC
The DNA here is from genome assembly GCF_008085455.1 of Seonamhaeicola marinus. Classification (NCBI taxonomy): domain Bacteria; kingdom Pseudomonadati; phylum Bacteroidota; class Flavobacteriia; order Flavobacteriales; family Flavobacteriaceae; genus Seonamhaeicola; species Seonamhaeicola marinus. The sequence goes on from NZ_VSDQ01000188.1 coordinate 106, forward strand.
AGGATTAACACAAGCGGCTTGTAATACTTTAAAAACATTTATATTTTTAGCAATAGCTCTGGCACATAATTGATTAATATGGCCTAACATTAAATCGTCTGGGTGCTTATCATCACTACAAAACATAATGTTTTCAAAATGTTTGGGCAATAAATCAATTAAAGCTTCAAAATTTTTAGCAGCACTACCCTCTCTAATTAGTAGTTTCATACCTTTTTGAAGTTTTTCTAAGCCTTCATTATAAGTAAAACATTCATGGTCGGTTGTTATTCCAGCAGCAATGTAAGCATCTAAATCTGTACCCGTAACACCTGGTGCATGCCCATCAATTGGTTTGTTATATTGTTTTGCTAAACGCAGTTTTTTATGCACCTCTTCATCATTAAAAATTACGCCTGGGTAATTCATCATTTCTGTGAGGTATTTTATATCTGGGTTTTGAAGCAATTGTGCAATATCATTAGAGTTTATAATAGCTCCAGCAGTTTC
>NZ_VSDQ01000120.1:0-595 GCF_008085455.1 Seonamhaeicola marinus
GCTGTGTTTAACAAACCCTTGGCATCATAAGGAAATGCAGGATACACCACTTTTAAACCAGGTGTTTTTGTAAACCACGCTTCATTGGTTTGTGAATGAAAAGGACCTGCACCTACATCGGCACCACATGGCATTCTTAAAACTACATCCGCATTTTGTTGCCAACGGTAGTGTGATTTTGCTAAATAATTTACTACAGGATTAAAACCTGAACTAATAAAATCTGCAAATTGAAGTTCTACAACTGCCTTCATACCTGCAATTGATAATCCCATAGCGGTTTCAATAATTGCAGATTCGCAAATAGGTGTGTTTTTAATACGTTCTTTACCAAATTGATTAACAAAACCTTCGGTTACCTTAAAAACGCCTCCGTATTCGGCAATATCTTGCCCTAAAATAACTAAATATTTATGCTGTTGCATACTTTGTTTTAACCCTTCAGAAATGGCATCAACAAACCTTAGCTCTTTCTCTTCTGTTTTTGGGTTAAATTCATGAAAATCAAAATATTTAAACACATCATTTAATTCATTACTTTCATTAAAAACAACATTGTTTTCAGTAAAAGCTAAATCTAAATTATGTTTAATTT
>NZ_VSDQ01000776.1:0-596 GCF_008085455.1 Seonamhaeicola marinus
GTGGCGGAATTGGTAGACGCGCTGCCTTGAGGGGGCAGTGTTCTTAAGAACGTGGAGGTTCGAATCCTCTCGTGTGCACAACATTAAATTAAAAAGGGTAGATTTAAAATCTACCCTTTTCTTTTTTATAATAAAGCTACTTTTACAATAACCCAAACATCATAATACTCATCAAATTCATCTTTTTCAGATTCTATTTTGTAGGTAATATTAAAAACTTTACCATCGTATTTTTTGCTTGTTAAATCATAGGTTTTTAAAATACTTTCGTCAATTTTTTCAAATGAATAGTATTTTTCATCATCTTCACTATCTGTAAAATAGTAAGTACCATCTTCATAACCATCAAAAATAGCTTTTGCTGTTTTTAAATCTTGTGTAGTGTTTGTGTTTTTAAAAGATATTAATGCTAATAATAAAATGCAAATTGTTTTCATTGTTTAAAAAAATTAATTGTTAAATAAATATGTAATGATAACTACCAACCCTAATTATTTAGAGCTAGATTTTTTAATACGGAATTACTAATTAAGCCTATATTCTAACAGGTATTAAAAGTAATTTATGATTTAATAGAATAGGAAATATGGTTACAC
>NZ_VSDQ01000622.1:0-517 GCF_008085455.1 Seonamhaeicola marinus
AATAACAAGAAACACTTATGTATAATGTTCATTCACTAATTCAATAACGCTTTCAACGGTTGGTACTTTAGCTATTCTAATATCTGTAAAATGTTTTTTTGCTTCTTTTGCCGTGGTTTCACCAATACAAAATGCTATTACGTTGTTGCTGTTTTTTTGTTTGAAACTTTGTACTGTTGAAGGGCTGTAAAACATAACACCTTCTACGGTATCATCAAGTTGTGTTGCATCAAATTTGGTTTGATATGCTTCAACTTCATTTACTTTTATGTGATTGTTTTCTAGAATTGTTGGTAAATCATCTAACCTTAAATTACTGCAAAAGTATGTAACTTCGGTGCCTTCAATATATTCCACTAAATAATTAGCCAAAGCTTTGGCGTTTTTTTCAATGTGCTTTACGGTTCCAATTTTATTTTCAATTAAACGTTTTGTACGGCGACCAACACAGTATATGTTTTTAAACTGTAATTCTTCTTTTGAAAAATTGGTTAATAATGCATCAACGGCATTTTTA
>NZ_VSDQ01000622.1:525-1492 GCF_008085455.1 Seonamhaeicola marinus
AGCGTTGATCTTCGGTTAATGTTTTTGTGGAATATACGTTGGTTTTCTTGCCTTCGTTTTTAATATCATCCATTAAACGTTTGCCACCGCGCTCAATAATGTAACTTGATGCGTAGGTTGCAATTTTATCATGATTGCCAAGTTTTTCAACACGCTTTACTTCAATTTTTTTGCTTCCGTCTTTACTTAAAAGTATGCCTTTAAAGTTTACTTCGTCATCTTTAATTCTTGCCAAAGCGCCTATAGGAGCCGTACAACCGCCTTCAAGTTTATTTAAAAATTCGCGTTCAATAGTGGTACAAATTTCAGTTTCTTCGTGGTTTAATTGTTGGCAAGCTTCAATGGCAAAAGTGTTTTCTTTTAAAGCAGCAATCATTATAGCGCCTTGTGCAGGTGCAGGAATCATCCAATCTAAATTAATAGATTCTGTGGGTCTTAAACCTATTCTGCCAATACCAGCGGCGGCAAAAATGGCGCCGTTCCAGTTGTTGTTTTTTAATTTTTCTAAACGTGAATTTACATTGCCTCTTAAATCTACCACTGTGTGTGTTGGGTAGCGGTTTAACCATTGTGCACGCCTGCGTAAACTACCTGTAGCAATGGTGGCTGTTGGAGCGCTTAAAAATTCTTCATTGTTTTTAAAAACAAGTGTGTCATTAACGTTACCGCGTTTTAAAACAGCAACTTGCGTAATGCTTTTTGGTAAAATTGTTGGTACATCTTTTAATGAATGTACAGCAATATCAATATCGTTATTTATTAAGGCAATGTCTAAGGTTTTAGTAAAAATACCTGTAATACCAAGCTCATAAAGTGGTTTGTCTAGTACTATATCTCCGGTAGATTTTACTGGAACTAATGTTGTTTTATACCCTAAATTTTCAAGTTGTTGTTGTACGGTTTTGGCTTGCCATAACGCTAATTCGCTATCGCGTGTGCCAATTTTTATGGTTTTAAACATTTTGAG
>NZ_VSDQ01000089.1:0-607 GCF_008085455.1 Seonamhaeicola marinus
TCACCCGGAATTGGTTTTGTAACAACTTTTTTATCGGTTGTTTTTGCTGTTGAAGTTGCTGTTTGTGTGTAAGGTTTACGCGGATAAATGGTTAAACGCTGCCCTATTTTTAAATTGTTTGAGCGCAAACCGTTCCAACTTTTAATTTGGCTAACCCTAACACCATAACGTCTGGCAATTTTACCTAAGTAATCACCCGATTGTACACGATAACGCACCCTATCTGTAGCGTTAAAAAATTGTGGCAGTGGTTTTTCTCTGTTAGCTAACTCTTCTTTTACATGCGCATATATTTGAGTTTCATTGTTAACAAAAGTACCAACCACATCTCTTGGCAACCTTAAATAATAGTTTTCACCTTTAATAACAGGTATGATATCTAATTTATACGAAGGGTTTAAAAACTGTAACTTTTCAACAGGTGTTCCTGTAACCTCAGCAACTTGGTCTAGTGTTATCATGTTTTTTACCAAAACGGTATCGGTTTCAACTAACGGAAATTCAGGTTTTATTTTTTTAAAACCATGTGCTTCAGCATATTCAAAAATATACATGTTTGCTAAAAATGCTGGCACATAACCTGCTGTTTCTCTGGGTAAGTTGTGCC
>NZ_VSDQ01000452.1:0-1223 GCF_008085455.1 Seonamhaeicola marinus
ACTTCAACTTTGCTAACTGTGCTCAAACTGGTAAATCTAAAAATAGATTTGTTAGATAACCGTACAACTGTAGAACAGTTGCACGAACTCTTATTAGCAAAAGATTTCACAAATACAGAATCGCAAATTTATCTTCAATGCGAGACGACACAGTTTAGTTACCTTGTAACAAAACTTAAACCATTTTTTATTTATTTCAATCCTACGGCAATAGAACGTTCTGGAAAATTTGTTACCAAAACAGGTACGCTATTAAAGGCTAATAATCTTCACAAAAACAAAGTTCATAACCCAAAAGAAAAGGAAGAAATAGATAAAATTATCCAACAACTGCAATAAAAAACAGTAAGAATAGTAAGAAACCTTACTGTTGTCTTACCCTTGTTTTACACTCTTACTAAAATCGAGAAGCCAATTTTGAACCTTTGTCCTGTTCTTGAAAACCAAGAATGACATTTGGCCAGATGTCCATTTACTATAAACTAAAATTTTATTAGTTATGGACGAAATATTAGAACGTCTCAANAAGCGTGTAAGTTTTTGGAATTATCACAATCCCATTTATACAAACTTACAAGTACAGGAACCATTCCACATTATAAACCGAATGGAAAGAAAATTTATTTTAACAGAGTCGAATTAGAAGAATGGTTATTAAGTAACCGTGTTGATTCACAAGATGAAATCGAACAGCAAGCTGCCGATTACCTAATTAAGAAAGGAGCGGTGAAGTTATGACTGAAATAATCGATTTAATCTTGGCACTCTCGCAAGATATCAAGGACTTAAAAGCACGTATCGAATTGTTGCGACAATCGAGAGCAGAAGTATTAAAGGATACGTGGATAGACAATCAAGATGTATTGCAGACTTTACATATTAGTAAGCGTACGTTGCAAACTTTAAGAACCAATGGCACTTTGCCTTACAGCAAAGTAAAAGGTAAATTTTACTATAGAGTTGCTGACATAGAGCAATTGCTTCAAGATAACTACTACAACCATAATTTCAAGCAAGATGGAAATAAGTAGAGAAGCAATTTTAGACAAAACACATTATGGCTTAAAGATTTATGCCTATGTGTTAAGACAGTATTATCCTGATACAACAGTCCTTTCCGTAAAAGGAAGGGACTGCGGGATAACTCGTAACCCATTTAATGGTGGAAAAGAAACTTTACGGATTCATATTGATGGAGTGATTGCAACCCATAGAGATACCGA
>NZ_VSDQ01000386.1:0-610 GCF_008085455.1 Seonamhaeicola marinus
AGCAATAACGTCTGGTCTGTTTCTCAACAAGGTTGCTGGCACGCCAAGTGTAATGTTTTCATTTAACTGTTGCTCGGTTAACTTACTACGTTCAATCGGTTCTGCAGGTCTTCCTAATAAAAAATTCAACGTATTTTCTGTTCTAAAAATGGCTGCTTGTAAATCTACTTTTAACGCTTTGGCGTTGTTAAACTGCGCTATGTATTGGTCTACTGCAACTTGTGTTACGTTTCCGGCATCTTTTAATGCTTTAATAGTGTAAACACTACTATCTCTGGTGGCAATAGTTCTTTCAGTAATTTCTAATTGTTCATCTAACGCTAATAACTGATAATAGGTTGAGGCTATTGCCGAAATTAATTCGGTTTTTACAGCTTTATGCGCTGCTACTGTTTGTAAATAACTAGCTTCACCTGCGCGTTTATTACTTCTTATTTTACCCCAAATATCGGCTTCCCAAGATAAACTTCCTGATAATTCATATTGATCTACAGACGAGAAAAAACCACCAAACTGACTGTTTTCAGACAGTTCTTGATGTGTTGCTTGGGCTGTACCAGTTAACGTTGGTAAATAACCTGCTTTACCTTGTTTCATATAGGCATTAGCA
>NZ_VSDQ01000687.1:0-616 GCF_008085455.1 Seonamhaeicola marinus
TACCCGATAATAGGTTACAAATAGTATATTTTTATTTTGCCATATTAGTGGCTTTAATTGTGTGGCGTTTAGCGTATATAAATTTTATAGTGTCTCCAAGGTTTTACCGAAAGGCGCTTATTGTTGGCGAGACATCATATATTGAAACTATTATTGAAGCTTTTAAAGATGCCGACCCCAATTATAAAATTGTTGGTTTTGTTAATTGTGAGGCTAACAGTAAAGAATCTATAAAGTTTAATGGTGTTAAAGAATACAGCCCTAAAGATTTAAAAACTGTAGTAGCAAACGAACATATTTCTGAAATTGTTGTAGCAAGTTATAATGCCGAAACCATAACGTATCAAATTTACTATGCGCTAATTTCATTATTAGAAGATGGAATACCTATAAGAGAATATACCCATGTTTATGAAGATTTAACCGAACGTATTCCTGTGCAATTTGTAGGTAAAGATTTTTATAAATACTTTCCGTTTAGCCGAAGTAATCAAAATAAAATGTACTTGTTTTTTCGTAGGTTTTTTGATGTGTTTGTTGCTGCAATTGGCTTAGTTTGGGGTGTGTTATTTTTACCTGTAGTTTTAATGGGTAATGTATTAGCTAATAGAGGACC
>NZ_VSDQ01000516.1:0-618 GCF_008085455.1 Seonamhaeicola marinus
GACACTTTTAGGTGTAACAGGATCTGGTAAAACATTTACTGTTGCCAATGTAATACAAGAAGTGCAACGCCCTACCCTAGTTTTAGCACACAACAAAACTTTGGCAGCGCAACTATACTCTGAGTTTAAACAGTTTTTTCCAAATAATGCTGTTGAGTATTTTGTGTCTTATTATGATTATTACCAACCAGAAGCTTACATTCCGGTTTCGGGTGTTTACATTGAAAAAGACCTTTCAATAAACGAAGAAATTGAAAAAATGCGTTTAAGTACCACATCATCACTGCTTTCAGGCAGGCGTGATGTTCTTGTAGTTGCATCAGTTTCATGTTTGTATGGTATTGGTAACCCCATTGAATTTCAAAAAAACGTAATTTCAATTGAACGCGATCAAGAAATTTCTAGAACCAAACTACTACATAGGCTAGTTCAAAGTTTATACTCTAGAACCGAAAGCGATTTTAACCATGGAAATTTCAGGATAAAAGGTGACACTGTAGATATTTTCCCGAGTTATGCTGATAATGCTTTCAGAATACATTTCTTTGGTGATGAAATTGAAGAGATTGAAGCGTTTGATATTCAAACAAACCAGATTATTGAAAAATATGACCGTTT
>NZ_VSDQ01000276.1:0-1406 GCF_008085455.1 Seonamhaeicola marinus
TGGACTTGGTTGGGCTTTAATTGGCGCATGCCCTGGCCCAATGTATATACTTTTAGGCACTGGTGTTTTTAGCATGCTAATTGTAATTGCAGCGGCATTAATAGGTACGTTTTTATATGGTATTTTAAAAAATAAACTACCACATTAAAAATGGACAACACAGATATTTTAGGTTATATTGGCGCACTAATTGTTGGTTTAGTACTAGGCTTAATAGGCGGTGGCGGTTCAATTTTAACAGTGCCATTGTTGGTGTATTTATTGGGTTATAACCCTATAATTGCTACAGCCTATTCGTTATTTGTGGTAGGCACAACATCATTAGTTGGCACACTTCAAAAACACAAAAAAGGGTTGGTTGATTTTAAAACAGGTTTAGCGTTTTCTTTTCCTTCATTTGTGGCTGTATATTTATCAAGGCGCTACTTGGTACCTAATATTCCAGACAGTCTTTTTTCAATAGAAAGCATTGAAATTACAAAAGAAATGAGCATCATGATTTTCTTTTCAATTATCATGCTTATTTCTTCAGTTTCTATGATAAAAAACAAAAAAAAATCTGATGTTACTACAAAAAATAGTCAGCCGTATTACAAAACATTTATACAAGGTATAATCATTGGTACTATTACAGGAATAATTGGTGCTGGTGGCGGTTTTTTATACGTACCCGCTTTAGTACTTTGGGCCAATATACCCATGAAAAAAGCTGTAGGCACATCATTAATTATTGTAACAATTAACTCTTTAATTGGTTTTACTGGTGATATGCAAACACTAGCAATAGATTGGTTTTTTCTGCTATCATTCACCATAACTTCTATTATTGGTATTTTATTAGGCGTGTATTTATCAAAATTTATAAGCGGAAAAAAGCTAAAGAAAAGCTTTGGTATTTTCACTTTAATAATGGCTATATACATTGTATACAGAGAAACTAGCCTAGAATAATTTATGTGACTTTAGTCACACTCAAAACTGAAGCACTTTAGTAATTTTGAATACGAAAAAGATTAAAAAAATGAAAATAGAACAAATATATACAGGATGTTTAGCACAAGGGGCTTATTACATAGAATCTGAAGGCGAAGTTGCTATAATTGACCCACTACGCGAAACACAACAATACATTGACAAGGCTACTAAAGAACATGCTACCATTAAATATATTTTTGAAACACATTTTCATGCCGATTTTGTATCTGGTCACATTGATTTAGCCAATAAAACAGGCGCTACAATTATTTTTGGCCCTAATGCTAAAACAGATTATGATGCCTATATTGCAAAAGATAACGAAACTTTTAAAATAGGAAAAATCACTATAAAGGTGCTTCATACACCTGGCCACACTTTAGAATCTGCCACCTATTTATTAATTGATGAAAACGGGAAAGACCACGCTA
>NZ_VSDQ01000874.1:0-621 GCF_008085455.1 Seonamhaeicola marinus
TTTTTATAGACACTGCCAACCTTGATGAAATTGCTGAAGCGCAAGCACTAGGTATTTTAGATGGTGTAACTACAAACCCATCATTAATGGCTAAAGAAGGTATTACAGGTGAACAAAACATCTTAAACCATTATGTGAAGATTTGTGAAATTGTTGATGGTGATGTAAGTGCCGAAGTAATATCAACAGATTTTGAAGGTATGGTAAAAGAAGGTGAAGCGTTAGCTGCTTTACACCCACAAATTGTGGTAAAATTACCTTTAATTGCTGATGGTATTAAAGCATGTAAGTATTTTTCAGATAAAGGTATTAGAACTAACGTAACATTAGTGTTTTCAGCAGGACAAGCATTGTTAGCTGCTAAAGCAGGTGCTACGTATGTATCGCCTTTTTTGGGTAGATTAGATGATATTTCAACTGATGGTTTAAACCTAATTGCAGAAATTCGTCAAATTTATGATAACTATCAATTCAATACGCAAATTTTAGCAGCATCAATCCGTCACACAATGCATGTAATTGATTGTGCTAAATTAGGAAGTGATGTAATGACTGGGCCATTAAAATCAATTACAGGTTTATTAAAGCACCCATTAACTGATATTGGTTTAGCTAAATTTT
>NZ_VSDQ01000180.1:0-622 GCF_008085455.1 Seonamhaeicola marinus
ATTTTTTAAATTATTTTTCTCTACATACCCTGTAACCAACGGCACTCTTGCTGAATAATTTGCAGACAAAGGCATAAACGAACCTTCGTCATCAATGTAATACGATACATTTGTATTTACTCTTGCAATAGGTGTTTTTTGTTCAACTTTAGCGTTAAGTGTGCCATTTACAGCAACATACACCTCTGCAGATTTGACCATTGGATTAGATTTTAGGGCAGTTTCTAATTCATTCAAATCTAAAGTTTCTTTTGGCACGTTTTTCATGCCTTGGTAATTTTGTATTAACAATTTACTAACATTGTTGGTGGTAATGAATGGTCTGTTTTCACCCACAAATTCAATATTAGGTTTTGAAACTTCTCGCACACCATTTTTCTTTAGTGAAAACGCATACAAAAACACCGTAAACACTAACAAAACAAACACTTTTATGTAGTTCCAGTTAACTTTCAACGCTTAAACTTTTTTTAATTAGTTTTACTTGCTCCCCTATATCTCCGGCGCCAATGGTTAAAATTACATGCGCATTACTTTCGTTTATTTTTTGCAGCAGCGCTTGTTTACTTACTAATTGCTTGTTTTTATTTGTAATTTTACTTAATAACCAACTTGATGTTAC
>NZ_VSDQ01000082.1:0-623 GCF_008085455.1 Seonamhaeicola marinus
AAGCTATACAAAACAAAGTTAAAACTTATAAAAACCAGGGTATAGATATGGTTATTTATACAGGTGGCACAGGACTTTCGGTTAGAGACATAACACCCGAAGCCTTATTACCACTTTTAGATAGAAGAATTCCTGGTATTGAAGAAGCCATTAGAAACTATGGCCAACAACGTATGCCTTTTGCAATGTTATCACGCAGTATTGCTGGTACAATTAACAATACCTTAGTTTTAGCTTTACCAGGTTCTACAAATGGTGCCAAAGAATCAATGGATGCTATTTTCCCTTCAGTATTACACGTTTTTAGAATATTGAAAGGCGCCAGACATGATTGATTTTAGCCATTAGTTGATGATAGTTTATTGAAAATATAATATGACGAAAAATTCCAAAATATTACAAGATTCTTTTGGTAGAGAACACACCTATTTGCGTATTTCTTTAACTGAAAGATGTAATTTACGCTGCACATATTGTATGCCTGCTGAAGGTGTGCAATTATCTCCTAAAAGCCATTTAATGACCTATGAAGAAGTTTTTGAAATAGCAAAAACCTTTGTTAATAATGGTGTTACAAAAATTAGATTAACAGGTGGCGAACCTTTTGTTAGAAAAGATATTCC
>NZ_VSDQ01000708.1:0-1132 GCF_008085455.1 Seonamhaeicola marinus
GTTTTTGCTTCCCGCTAATTCAAATGCCATTTGTGTGTTGTTGCTTGGTTTATAGCTTCCGTTTATAACAGCCAATTGTAGTTTAGTTGGTGCTACAAGTTGCACAATAGGTTCATAATTACCTTGGCCAATGCCCACATACTCATAAATATTATTAATAGCGTTGCTGTTACTAATAACATAGCTGCCTAAGTTGGTGCCAACTTGGGTAAATGTAACGCGGTAAAGTACATCATTGGGGTTATTTGAAAAAACAAAAGCCTCAATACCGTTAATAAGTTCTTTTTTATATAGAATACGGTTTTCGTTAGCCGATTCTTCAATTTCTGAAGGTGCAACCATTTGCGTTCTATCATCACCTGCTGCTGATAAAATTTGTACTTGTTCTTCTGATAGATTTTGTTGTAATGGTTGGTTTTTTGCATCGTTTTCAGAATATACTGAAACGCCAATTTTCAATTTTTCATTTTCAATACGGCCACCACCAAAGCCAACAAAGCGCGAGTAATTACGTTCGCTAAACTGATAATCAACAGTAATACGCATTTCAGAAGTAATAGGAAATGTAGCATTAAAAATAATTTCGCCAGCATTATAATCAATAATATAATCTTGGTCTTCACCACGTTTTACAGCTACGCCATTAACGTAAACGGTTTCACTACCCGAAACAATAAGTACAAAAAGCTCACCGTTTGGCCCTTGTAACTTGTAGGGGCCTTGGTTGCCCTCTTGTGCTGTAAACTGGCTACGGGTAAATTGACCACGTACTATAGCACCAGCAGCAAATAGGTTAGTTTTGGTGTTTTGGCCTTCTATATTGGCATTAATTGATAGGCCTTGTACGCGTTTTGAAAAATTTGCAAAAGTAGAATTGCTATTTTGTAAATCAATATCGCCCGCTCGTATATTCCAAGTATCACTAAATAACTCAATAAAAACTTGGTCAAACTCATCTAAACGTTGGCTATAGCCACTTTCTTGTAAAGGTATGTTAGCATCTTGTATTGAGGCTCTAAGTGACACTTTTTCGTTTAATTTCCCTGTAATTTGTAAATCTAATTCACTATTAACTACAGCATTTTGGTTGTTTCCAATGGTTACACCTCTAGAAATACTGCCCGATGTTGTT
>NZ_VSDQ01000165.1:0-625 GCF_008085455.1 Seonamhaeicola marinus
GCGGAATTTCTTTTAAAATATTCCACAAAAAAATACGATATTTTGTGGGCTCGGTTTTTAGTAAATCTACATAATCGGCCATTTTCATTTTAGCATGTGGCTCATTAAAACCTTCTTTATAATCAACCGGTCTGTCATCATAAAGCGGCACCATAGTATTGCCAGCAATGGCTTTAATATAATTTAAATTCCATTTTTTGTATGCAGGCCAATCATCAATAAAACGCTCAATAACCACTGGTTTTTGTGGCTTAAAGTAGTTTTTTAAAAACTCTTGTTTGGTTATGGTTTTTACTCTTGGAACTTCTTGTAGGTTCAATTTCAATTTACTTAAAATTAATTGGCAAAGTTAAGTAAACGTTAAGTAACTACATTACTATTTTTTGTTTTGCCTGTATTTTAACGTACTAGTTACATTAATATTGGGTTAAAAAAACTAAAGCTGCTTAAAAAAGCAGCTTCGGTTAACAAATATATTTGTTGTTTTGGTTTTAGTTAAAATTATAGCGCAACCCAAATAACACATTGCTTGGTGGCATTGGCACTACACCAGACTCTATATAATCTGCATCAAAAATATTAGCTGCAGTTACAGTAAATTCTAACTGGTTTAGGTTTATAATTG
>NZ_VSDQ01000871.1:0-628 GCF_008085455.1 Seonamhaeicola marinus
CAAAAAGCACTATCACTTTACAATAACAATCAATACTTAGCAGCACAATCCTTATTTGAAAGTGTTAAAAAAACAACCAAAGAAGGTGTTTTAAAATCAGATTGCGCCTACTATATAGCCAATTGTGCAGTAAGGCTCAATCAACAAAATGCTGATGATTTGGTTGAAGATTTTGTTGAAGAATACCCAACAAGTACTAAGCGTAATACCGCTTTTGTTGATGTAGCCAATTATTATTTTGAAAACGGAAAATACGCCTATGCCCGTAAATGGTATAGCAAAGTTGATGAAGCTAGTTTAGGTAAAGCCGATAAAGAAACATTCTATTTCAATAATGGTTACACAGCCTTTTCAACCAAACAATATAAAGAAGCAAAAAAATACCTGTCAAAAGTAGAAAGCTCGCAAGAATATGGTTCGCAAGCTAAATACTATATTGGTTTTATGGCTTATGAAGGTGATGATTATGATGAAGCAAACGAATATTTTGATCAAGTAAGTGATCAAGAACGCTACAAAGAAAAATTATCATACTATCAAGCCGATTTAAATTTTAAATTAGGGAATTTTGAAAAAGCTATTGAACTAGCAAAACAACGATTACCAGATAGCGATGAAAACGAAATAT
>NZ_VSDQ01000910.1:0-629 GCF_008085455.1 Seonamhaeicola marinus
TAGGCCAAAACCAGAGTGTACAGCGGTACCGTATTTACGTAAATCTAAATACCACCAAAGTTCTTCTTCAGGTATATTTATGGCAGCCATTTTTTGTTTTAAAACTTCTAAACGCTCTTCACGTTGTGCACCGCCAACAATTTCGCCAATGCCTGGAAACAATATATCCATAGCGCGAACGGTTTTACCATCATCATTTAAGCGCATGTAAAAGGCTTTAATATTTGCTGGGTAATCAAATAATATTACAGGGCATTTAAAGTGTTTTTCAACTAAAAAGCGTTCGTGTTCACTTTGTAAATCGGCGCCCCATTCATCAATTAAATAATTGAATTTTTTCTTTTTATTAGGTTTGCTGTTGCGTAAAATATCAATAGCTTCGGTGTAGCTTACACGTTTAAAGTTATTATCAGTAACAAACTTTAATTTTTCAATAAGCGACATGTCGTTTCTTTCGGCTTGCGGTTTTGTTTTGTCTTCATCTTGCAAGCGTTTATCTAAAAACTCTAAATCTTCAGCATTGTTTTCTAGAATATATTTAATTACATATTTTAAAAAATCTTCAGCTAAATCCATGTTTCCTGCTAAATCCATGAATGCAACTTCAGGTTCAATCATCCAAAATTCTG
>NZ_VSDQ01000890.1:0-631 GCF_008085455.1 Seonamhaeicola marinus
AGCGGTATGTTGGTTCAAATTTCAAAGAATCTTCAGCGTAATAATACATTTCTAACGGAATACCACTTTTTGATACTTCAACCTTTTTATGATATTTACCAACAACCAATGCCACCAAATAACTTGCCATAGGCTTTTGCATATTGTAGTGCCAAGTGGTTACAGTATTTGTTGTTTGTTTTTCTATTAATTTACCATTGGTGATAACTTCATAATCTTTATGAAACGTGATAGATAAATTGAATTCTATTTTATCATTCATATCATCAATACTTGGCAACCAATTGCTGGTATATTTACCTTGACCTTGCGTCCAAATTTGATGTTCTTCATCTTTAGCTATAAAATACAATGCTTTTGTGGGGCTTGCTTCATAATCAAAAGAAATCGTGTATACGTTTCCTTTTTTAAATGTTTTATGAAGCACATATTTACTATTGGTATTTACAACACTATCTAATGTAATCTGTTTGTTTTTTTCAATTAAACGCGCATTAGAAAACTGCATGTTTTGAGCATCTAAATACACCGCATTTGTTTTTTTCAAAACATGAAACGTATACACAACATTACCTATTACCTTTTTTTTAGAAACATTGAAACCAATAGTAGCTTTACAGGTTTTAAAATC
>NZ_VSDQ01000697.1:0-633 GCF_008085455.1 Seonamhaeicola marinus
TCTGGTAAAACTATTAGCGCTGCATCTTCTAGAGATAAAGACATTGATACCGCAAAAGCAAATAAAACTGAAGCAGCTAAACTAGTTGGTAAAGCTGTTGCTGAAAAAGCTTTAAAAGCAGGTATTGAAACTATTGCTTTTGATAGAGGCGGATATTTATATCACGGAAGAATTAAATCATTAGCAGAAGGAGCTAGAGAAGCTGGACTAAAATTTTAAGAAATTATGTATCAAAAATATAAAAGTGCAGAATTAGTAAAACCAGGTGGATTAGATCTAAAAGATCGTTTAGTTGGTGTACAAAGAGTTACAAAAGTAACTAAAGGTGGTAGAGCATTTGGTTTTTCAGCTATTGTTGTAGTTGGTGATGAAGCTGGTGTTGTAGGTCAAGGTTTAGGTAAATCTAAAGATGTAGCTAGTGCAATTGCAAAAGCTGTAGAAGATGCTAAGAAAAACCTTGTACGTATTCCAATTAGAAAAGGTACGTTACCACATGAGCAGAAAGGTAAATTTGGTGGAGCTAGAGTAAACATAATACCAGCTGCTCCTGGTACAGGAGTAATAGCCGGTGGTGCTGTTAGAACCGTTTTAGAGGCTGTTGGTGTGCATGATGTATTATCAAAATCTCAAGGT
>NZ_VSDQ01000144.1:0-634 GCF_008085455.1 Seonamhaeicola marinus
TAAGAATAAGCATCGGCTAACTCCGTGCCAGCAGCCGCGGTAATACGGAGGATGCAAGCGTTATCCGGAATCATTGGGTTTAAAGGGTCCGTAGGTGGATTTGTAAGTCAGAGGTGAAATCCTGCAGCTTAACTGTAGAACTGCCTTTGATACTGCTAATCTTGAGTCATTATGAAGTAGTTAGAATATGTAGTGTAGCGGTGAAATGCATAGATATTACATAGAATACCAATTGCGAAGGCAGATTACTAATAATGTACTGACACTGATGGACGAAAGCGTGGGGAGCGAACGGGATTAGATACCCCGGTAGTCCACGCCGTAAACGATGGATACTAGCTGTTCGACTTCGGTTGAGTGGCTAAGCGAAAGTGATAAGTATCCCACCTGGGGAGTACGTTCGCAAGAATGAAACTCAAAGGAATTGACGGGGGCCCGCACAAGCGGTGGAGCATGTGGTTTAATTCGATGATACGCGAGGAACCTTACCAGGGCTTAAATGTAAGTTGCATGATTTAGAGATAGATCTTTCTTCGGACTACTTACAAGGTGCTGCATGGTTGTCGTCAGCTCGTGCCGTGAGGTGTCAGGTTAAGTCCTATAACGAGCGCAACCCCTGTTGTTAGTTGCCAGC
>NZ_VSDQ01000222.1:0-637 GCF_008085455.1 Seonamhaeicola marinus
AGCTTTCATAAATTCTGCAGCCTGTTCTTTGCTAACATACTCTGTAGATTTTACGTAATCACTCATAGCCAAACTTTTTTCAAGCTGTTTAACTTCAATGTCTTTAGCATTTTCTTTTAAATAAATGGTAACAACCACTTGTTCTTTAAAATGGTCAGATACTTTTTTGGCATTTAAAAGTACAATACCTAATAAGCCAAGTAAAAACAAAACCAACGCAATACTTAAAACTACTGAAAAGTATGAAGAAATTAACCGGCGTTTTTGTTGTTTTTCAAAGTATGAGCTCATAAAATCTATTTCATTAATGCAGTAAAAATATAAAAGAATTCTGTATTCCTTAACTAATACAACGTTTAACTTTTAATAGTGTTATAATAAGTTTAAATTTGCGCATTCAAAATTCGTCATTACTGAAGCGAAGCGTGAGAATCTTTTAATTAATAAGCGTAAAAGTTATTTAAAAAGATTGCCACAGTTGTGCCTCTATTGCAATGACAAAAGGTGTTTATAAAATAATGAATTACAATTTCAACGAAATAGAAGCCAAGTGGCAAAAATATTGGGCAGATAATAAAACCTTTAAAGCCAAAAACCAAAGTGATAAACCCAAATATTATGTGTTAGATATGTTTCC
>NZ_VSDQ01000197.1:0-640 GCF_008085455.1 Seonamhaeicola marinus
TAAAGAAGGTGTGCAAACTACAGAAAGTGGTTTACAATACATTGTTTTAGAAGAAGGTAATGGTGAAAAACCAACAGCTTCAGATAGAGTTAAAGTACACTACCACGGTACATTATTTGACGGTACTGTGTTTGATAGCTCTGTTGATAGAGGTGAGCCAACTACATTTGGTGTTGGGCAAGTAATTAAAGGATGGACAGAAGGTTTACAATTAATGTCTGTAGGGTCAAAATACAAATTCTTTATACCACAAGAATTAGCTTACGGTCATCAGCAACGTGGGCAACACATTAAGCCTTTTACACCTTTAGTATTTGAGGTTGAATTATTAGAAATAGTTAAGTAATAACACATTACTTTTAACAATATAAAAAAGCAGGAAGCATCGTCTTCCTGCTTTTTGTTTTAAATAAATTGCATAAAACAGCCGTAAGGTTGTAACTTTGCGTAACATTTAAAAAGAATATATGTCGCATAAAGCAGGTTTTGTAAATATAATAGGTAATCCTAACGTGGGTAAATCTACCCTAATGAATGCTTTCATTGGCGAAAAACTTTCCATTATAACCTCTAAAGCGCAAACCACGCGTCATAGAATTTTAGGTATTGTAAATGGCGAAGATTTTCAAGTAGTTTTAAG
>NZ_VSDQ01000366.1:0-643 GCF_008085455.1 Seonamhaeicola marinus
TTGCTCTAAAAAGGCAAATGTTTTATTAATTTTGTTAATAGAACCAATTTTGTTTAATGGTAAACGTACAATTCTAGACTGTTCAGCTAATGCTTGAAGAATAGATTGACGAATCCACCATACGGCATATGAAATGAATTTGAAACCACGTGTTTCATCAAAACGTTGTGCCGCTTTAATTAGGCCTAAGTTACCTTCATTAATTAAATCTGGTAAAGTTAAACCTTGGTTTTGGTATTGTTTTGCTACAGATACCACAAAACGTAAGTTAGCTTTTGTTAATTTTTCTAAAGCTACTTGATCTCCAGCTTTAATGCGTTGTGCTAACTCAACTTCTTCGTCGGCAGTAATAAGGTCTACCTTACCAATTTCCTGTAAATATTTATCTAACGAAGCGGTTTCTCTATTGGTAACCTGTTTCGTAATTTTAAGTTGTCTCATTTAAAAGTCTCCTGTAATTTAATTGTGAATATATAGGGCATTCAGTGGTTATACGTAAATAAGTCGGTTTTTGTTACAAAAAGTTTCAAATTATTTTTAACCGTCTGTATTTTAGACACTAAACCTTGTGAAAAGTCACAATTAAAATACGTTATAAAACTTTACAGCTACTATTAATTAGTTAATTTTGGTTGTAATGTAA
>NZ_VSDQ01000643.1:0-1749 GCF_008085455.1 Seonamhaeicola marinus
TTGATACCAAGCAAAGAGAAGAACTACTATTGTTAGCCCAATTAAGTAAGGTCTAAATGGTTCTATCCAAGAAAAAGTTGAAGCTACACCGCTTGTTCCTGCTATTAAAGCCAAAACAGGTGTTATACAACATAATGAAGCTGTAATTGCTGTAAGCAAACTTGTTATCGCTAATTTACTTTTCATAATTACTTAATTCTTTGATTACAAAAATGCAATTAAAAAGCGTGCAATGGAAGTGCATTTATTATCCACTACACTTATCACATATACCTTTTACAACCAAGTTTACATTTTCTGAAACAAATCCGTTAGGCACTTTTATTTGTGGAATTTTATGGTCAGTTAAACAAGTTGTTTCTTTACAATTATTACAATGAAAATGTAAATGCAAATCGTTTTTAATATCACAATTACATCCCTCTTCGCATAACGCATATTTTGTTATCCCTGTGCCATCGTCTATTTGATGGACTATTCCTTTATCTTCAAATGTTTTAATAGTTCTGTATAAGGTAGTTCTATCTGCTTTTTCAAAAGCATTTTCAATGTCACTTAATGTTACTGCTATTTCTTTTTCTGCAAGAAACTTATAAATTAACATACGCATTGCTGTAACACGAATATTTTTTGACTCTAATAATTGTTCTATTGTCTGCATAATTAATGTTCGTGTTCTGCTTCTCCTTTTTTCATTTCTGCGTTAAGGTAATAAGCATTGTTATAGGCAAATTGTGTGTTACTTTCTATATCTTCAATAAATTGAACCGATACCCAATCACCATCTTTAGTACCTAACACAACTTCGATAGGTTTAAAGCTCCAATCGTCATTTTCTTTTTCTACTGAAAACACATAATATCTTTCGCCTTCTTTTATAATTGCACTTTCTGGTAAAGCTTTTGTTTGGGTATTATCTACTTGAATTTTACCTTGAATATACATACCAGGAATTAAATTACCTTTTTTGTTTTCTATTTCTGCGTGAACGTGAACTGCTTTCGGGCTGTCTTCAAACGTTTTACTCACGGAATAGATTTCTGCGGTAAGTTCTGTATCTGGTATAGATTGTACCGTAAAGTTTACTCTTTGACCCTTCTGTACTTTATGGACATCTTTTTCAAAGACCATAAAATCGGCGTGAACGTGATGCGTATTTACAATTTCAAATAATTCGGTTTGTGGCTCTACATATTGACCTGTTTTTACTTCAACTTTTTGCACAAAGCCTTCTATTGGACTTCGCAATGCTATGCGCTGTGCAATTGTGCCATTGCGAACTGATGTAGTGTTAACGTTGAGTATTCTTAATTGCGCTTCTAAACCATTAACCATTGCTTTTGATGCTTGATATTCTGCTTCTGCTTTCTGGAAATTAGCACCAGAACCAACACCAGCATCGTATAATTTTTGTTGACGTTCATAATTTTTCTTTGCAAGCTCGCTATTGCTATAAGCGTTTAAATAATCCGTTTGCGCTTGTATGATATTTGGGTGCGATAGATAAGCCACTACTTGACCTTTATTAACCTTATCACCTTCAATCACTTCAATTGAAACGACATTTGCACCAACAACAGTAGTAATAGCTGCTTCGTTTTGTGGTGGTACTTCTAACGTTCCGTTTGCTTCTACATAGCCGCTCATATTACGTAATGCCAACGTATCTATTTTCATTTTTAAAGCATCGAATTGCTGTTGTGATAGCATTACTTCTTCGCTTTCATTATGTTCTTCATTAACTTCTGT
>NZ_VSDQ01000681.1:0-648 GCF_008085455.1 Seonamhaeicola marinus
AGCATTTAAGCAAAGGCTTAAGTTATAATGCAATAGCTGATAATTTAATTCTTTCAACAGGAACTGTTAGAAAACATATTGAGAATATCTATAAAAAACTACAAGTACATAATAAATTAGAAGCTGTACAAAAAGCAAAAAAAAATAACTTAATTTAAAGGTTGTTTAACCTTGTGGTAAACTAAAAATAGGGCAACCAATATATATTTGTAGTGTTAATTTACATTCCAAAAATGCATTGGTTAGACTTCTTATGTCGAAGGAAACTAATGTTTTTTTTTGCCTTAACTTTCCAGTTCAAATTAAAATATTTTAAATTAGTATATGCGAAAAATTCTATTTGGTGTTGTAATTACTTTAGTTGTTATTTTAACGTTTAAGTATTGTAATGATGAAAAAGAAGATGAAGTTCTGCTTAAAGAAAGCTCAACACTTATTCAAAAACAAATACAAAACGTTGGGAAACTTGTGGTTACCGAAGGCCATTTTAGTGAAGTGTTTAATTACCAAAACTCTAAAGATCTATTAGGTTCTTACATAACATCACAAAAAAAAGCATTGGTAGTTGTAAATGCCGATGTAACTATAGCGTATGATTTGAGTAAAATTCAATATAATATTGATGAAAGCACAAAAACACTTCATATA
>NZ_VSDQ01000861.1:0-649 GCF_008085455.1 Seonamhaeicola marinus
GAAACTCAATTGCTTTTTTGCGGTAAGCTTTTTTAATTTCGGCAGCACTTGCGCCTTTACTTATGCCTAATACTTCGTAATAATCTCTTTTTGCCATGTTTCTATTTTATTGCCCTATAACTACTTTAGGAAACCTAATTACCTTTTCGCCTAACTTATATCCTTTTTCTATAACGTCAATAATTTTTCCTTTTAAATCATCAGTTGGCGCAGGTATTTGCGTCACAGCTTCGTGTGCATCAGCATTAAAAACTTCGCCTTTTTCAACGGTTATTGCTTTTAATCCTTTTTGCTCTAAAGTAGATAGCATTTTTTGGTAAATTAATACAACGCCTTTACGTAATTCTTCGGCTTCTTTATCTTCTTCAATGTGTGTTAAGGCACGCTCAAAATCATCAACAATTGGTAAAAGCGCTACCATAACTTCTTCATTGGCTGTTTTAAATAAATCTAAACGCTCTTTTGATGTGCGCTTTTTATAATTTTCAAATTCTGCAAATAGGCGTAAAAACTTATCTTTTTCTTGTTTTACTTCTTCTTGTAATTTTTCTTCAACTGTTAACTCGTTTTCAGGTTGTGCTTTACTTTCTTCTTTTTCAACCGTTTCAGTTTGTGTAGCATCTACTTGCTCTTGTTCTATATCTGTATT
>NZ_VSDQ01000415.1:0-655 GCF_008085455.1 Seonamhaeicola marinus
CTTCTTTTTATCATCTAACTTACTTACGGTATCGTACATTATTGGTGTTGCAATAAATAATGATGAATATGTACCAACAATTACACCAACTATTAATGCAAACATAAAGCCTCTAATAGAATCGCCTCCAAAAATAAAGATAGCTAATAATACCACTAACGTTGTTAATGAGGTATTTAATGTTCTACTTAAAGTACTGCTTAATGATTGATTTACAACACGGTCAAATTTCCAACCTGTATGCTCATTAAAGAATTCACGAATTCTATCAAATACAACCACGGTATCATTTAATGAGTAACCAATTACCGTTAAAATTGCAGCTATAAATGCTTGGTTAATTTCCATGTTAAATGGCATAAACTTATAGGTTAATGAGAATATACCTAGAACAATTAATACATCATGGAATACTGCTACAACAGCACCAAGTGAATATTGCCAACGTTTAAAACGGAATAATATATAAAGGAATACAACTATTAATGACCCTAATACAGCCCAAACTGATGCTTGTTTAATATCGTCAGCAATTGTAGGACTCACTTTATCAGATTGCATTAAACCTGTTTGCTTTGTATCATCACTTAAATCTACAAACGCATCATAAGTCATGCCATCTAAATAAGGTTGTAAACCGTTAAATAGTTTTTCT
>NZ_VSDQ01000313.1:0-655 GCF_008085455.1 Seonamhaeicola marinus
TTTTTTTATTATTTAGGTTTGCAAGCATTAGTGTTGCTTAAAAAAAAGAATGGTTTTAAATTTTGTAAACAACACAAAAACACATTGAAAGCCATTTATTAGGCATTCTTAATTAAAAATTATATATTTGCAGCGTTGTAAGGCAAAATTAACAATGAGGGGACGGAAAGTCCCCTCTTTTTATACTAAAAATGTTTAAAAGTACAGTTGAAAATTTACTTGAAAAAGCATTAGAAGAACGTACAGATTTATTTCTAATAGATTTTTCAATACAAGGAGATAACCAAATAAAAGTTATTATTGATGGTGATAACGGTGTGGTGGTTGATGATTGTATTTACATAAGCAGAGCCATTGAACATAATTTAGACAGAGAAGAGCAAGATTTTTCATTAGATGTTATGTCGGCAGGAGCAACAGCACCTTTGGTGAAACAACGCCAGTATAAAAAAAATATAAATAGAACCCTAAAAGTAAAAACAGCTACAGAAACTTTTGAAGGTACACTTTTTGAAGTTGCAGAAGAAGCTATTACTTTACAGTGGAAAGTTAGAGAGCCAAAACCCGTAGGAAAAGGCAAAGTAACTGTAACAAAACAAGCGAATATCGCTTACAAAGATATTGTAGAAGCAAAAGTTATGATTAAATTTTAATT
>NZ_VSDQ01000830.1:0-663 GCF_008085455.1 Seonamhaeicola marinus
CATAATATTGGGTATAATAACACCAATAGTTTTAGTTTTTTTATTAAGCAAACTAAGAGCTACGCTGTTGGGCTTATAGTTATGAGCCCTAGCATATTGTTGTATTTTTTCTTTAGTTTTAACACTAATTTCATAGCTATCATTTAATGCTTTTGATACTGTTGCTATAGATACTTCAAACTCATTAGCTATATGCTTAAGTGTTATACGCTTCTTCATTTTTAAAATAGAAAAGTAGGCTAATTTAGGTATTTATTAAATTTATTTATTACTTATGCTTAGTATTTTATGCGCTTTACTTGTTTTAATTACCTTTGTAGAACTTAATACACACGTTTATGATTTATTCAATGACAGGTTACGGAAAATCTGTTTTGCAACTGCCTACCAAAAAAATTACTATAGAGCTAAAATCTCTAAACAGTAAAAATCTTGATTTAAACGCAAGAATGCCTTCTATTTACAGAGAAAAAGAATTGGCCATTAGAAAACAATTAGCCGATGCTTTGGTGCGTGGAAAAATAGATTTTTCAATTTATGTTGAAGTTACAGGCGAAGACACCTCATCTCAAATTAACAAACCTGTTGTAAAACAATACATAAACCAATTAAAAGACGTTGTTGATGGTGATGCCATTGAACTATTAAAAATGGCCGTAAGGT
>NZ_VSDQ01000305.1:0-664 GCF_008085455.1 Seonamhaeicola marinus
AATCTATATAATGCGTAGCTATTCTAAAGGATTGCATCTTATTTTAAGTTTTAAAAAGGATTTCAAACAAGCCGTTCAATCCCTAACGCGAGTTTTAGGATAGATAAAGCTACTTTATGGTTTGGTGTTTATTAAGTATGGATACCTTATATGTATGCGTATTAGTTTTACAAAACCTATGTATATACTAAAAGGAGATTAAGGTTTAGTGCAGCTTTGTATAGATGTATTTAAGATGATTTAAAAAAGAATCGATTTTTTTGGAGTTATAAAGTGGTGGTAAATAGGTTGTTAAGAAGTGTGATGGAAATAAGTTAAAAAAAGAGTTGGTAAAAGGCTTGTGGGAAAGAAAAAGGGTTGTATATTTGCACCCGCAAAACGGATGAGGGTTACCTTAGAAGTTGCGTAGAAGTTCACAGAAATACTGATTTTAAGGAGTTAAAAAAAACTTTTAAAAAAGATTAAAAAAGTCCTTGTGGGTTAAAAAAATGGTGTTATGTTTGCACCCCGCAAAACAGGATAGTTTACTAGACTGTTAGGTGAGAAGTTCACAGAGGTATTGGTTAAGATTTAGGAGTTAAAAAAACTTCAAAAAATTTTTAAAAAAAGTTTTGTGAGTTAGAAAAAAGGGTTTTATATTTGCACCCGCTAAACGAGGAAACGA
>NZ_VSDQ01000143.1:0-665 GCF_008085455.1 Seonamhaeicola marinus
TTGAAATTGAACGCCGTTTAAAAGAAGAATTAGATATACCTGTAATGCATGACGACCAGCATGGTACTGCTATTATTTCTGCGGCAGCATTATTAAACGCAATTGAACTTACCGAAAGAAACATTGAAGACGCTAAAATAGTTATCAGTGGAGCAGGTGCAGCAGCCATTTCATGTTCAAGGTTATATCAAGCCTGTGGTGCTAAAAAAGAAAACATGGTAATGCTTGATAGTAAAGGCGTTATTAGAGATGATAGAGATAATTTAACACCTGAAAAAGCTGAATTTGCCACCCACAGAAAAATTGACACGCTTGATGAAGCAATGCAAGATGCCGATGTGTTTATTGGTCTTTCAATGGCAAACATTGTAACACCAAACATGTTATTATCTATGGCTAAAGACCCTATAGTTTTTGCCATGGCAAACCCAGACCCTGAAATTAAATACGATTTAGCTATAGCTACCCGTGATGATATTATTATGGCTACAGGCCGTAGTGATCATCCTAACCAAGTAAATAATGTTTTAGGGTTTCCGTTTATTTTTAGAGGCGCCCTAGATGTTAGAGCAACTGCCATAAACGAAGAAATGAAAATGGCAGCGGTTAAAGCGTTGGCAAGATTAGCAAAAGAACCAGTACCAGAGCAAGTTAATGTTGCTTAT
>NZ_VSDQ01000599.1:0-670 GCF_008085455.1 Seonamhaeicola marinus
GCATTATCAGCCCGAGCAGATGAAAGTCTGTTTATTGAGTTTTGTGAAGATTTTGAATATACACCGGTTGTATTTACAGCTAATCAAACGGTAAACGGAAAACGTAAAGCTATATATCATACAAATGTTATGATGTGTTTAGCTGAAACTTTTGCTGTTATTTGTTTAGATGCTATTGATGATAAAAAAGAGCGTAAACAAATTGTGAAGCATTTGCAACAAACCAATAAAGAGGTTATTGCCATAACCGAAGCGCAAGTAAATAATTTTGCTGGTAATATGCTGCAAGTAAAAGGAGAAAACAATCAGCTTTATTTGGTTATGAGTCAAGCTGCTTATAATAGTTTAACACCAAATCAAATTAAGCAAATTGAAAAGCATTGCCCTATAATTTCAAGTTCGTTAGATACTATTGAAGCTTGTGGTGGCGGTAGTGCGCGTTGTATGATGGCCGAAGTGTTTTTACCTAAAGCTTAATAATTAAGTGTAAATTTCAATTAACAACACAAGGTTATTTTAATTTATCAAAAACATAAGCGCCTTTGGTAGCACCCCAAACGTGATTTCCTAAAGAGTCAAAACCTCGATCCCAAGATAATACACGTTCTGAAGTAATTTCAACCTTACTAGTAGCAAAACTGGCACCTCTAAGTGAACTTTCACAAGATTT
>NZ_VSDQ01000436.1:0-597 GCF_008085455.1 Seonamhaeicola marinus
CGTGTTTTTCAATATCTTCAGGTTCAATATCAACAACACCAACTTCTGAAGACATAATAAGTTTGCCACTTTTTGTAAGGGTGTAGCGTGATGGTCTTAAACCATTTCTATCTAAAAGCGCACCAATATAGTCACCATCAGTAAAAGGTATAGATGCAGGCCCATCCCAAGGTTCCATGATACAGCAATTGTATTCATAGAAAGCCTTTTTTTCTGGGCTCATGGTTTTGTGTTTTTCCCAAGCTTCAGGAATCATCATCATCATGATTTCTGGTAAAGAACGATCGGTGTGTGTTAAAAGTTCTACCACCATGTCCATTGATGCTGAATCTGATTTTCCTGGTAAAACAATTGGGAAAAGTTTATCTATTTGTGGGCCAAAAACATCACTTTTCATGATTTCTTCGCGCACGCGCATTCTACTTACGTTACCTCTTAGCGTGTTAATTTCACCATTTTGACACATAAAGCGGAATGGTTGTGCTAACTCCCAAGCAGGCATGGTGTTAGTAGAGAAACGTTGGTGTACCAGTGCTAATCTAGTAACAAGGTCTTTTTGTTGTAAATCTGTATAATAAGGCCCAATATCTTCAGGCA
>NZ_VSDQ01000436.1:642-1209 GCF_008085455.1 Seonamhaeicola marinus
TCAGTTTTGCCAATAAAAATTTGTTCAATTTCTGGCTCAGATGCTTTAGCAATGGCTCCTAATTGCGATGAATCTACAGGTACAGTTCTCCATCCTAAAATAGAAAGCCCTTGTGCTTTTATTTCTCTTTCAAAAATGTTTTTACAAAATTGGTATTGGTTTTTAATTTTTGGTAAAAATACCATACCAACGGCATACTCTCTGGGCGCAGGTAAATCAAAATTACAAACGCGGTTAAAATAATCATGAGGGATATCAATTAATAAACCAGCACCATCACCTGTTTTTCCATCGGCACTAACACCACCACGGTGCTCTAGTTTTACTAAAATTTCTAAAGCATCATGAATGATTTGATTTGTTTTTTCTCCTTTAAGATTACAAATAAAGCCGGCACCACAGTTTTCGTGTTCAAATTCCGGCGAATACAATCCTTGTTTCCTAAGCATAATCAACTAATTATATTGGTTTAAAGCGTGACTAAGTAAGCTAAGATAGGCATACATTTTAAATATATAATAATGCTGAATTCATTATTTCGATTTTAATGGTGAAGTAGAGTTAAAA
>NZ_VSDQ01000296.1:0-673 GCF_008085455.1 Seonamhaeicola marinus
AATCAGCTAAGGGAAGAATTACGTACACATAATTACAATTATTATGTGCTTGATACTCCAACAATTTCAGATTTTGAATTTGATATAAAACTAAAAGAACTTCAAGCTTTAGAAGAAAAACACCCTGAGTTTTTTGATGCAAACTCGCCAACACAACGCGTGGGAGGTGCTATTACCAAAAATTTTGAAACAGTTGTACATGAGCACCGTATGTATTCTTTAGATAATTCATACTCAAAAGAAGATTTACAAGATTGGGAAACACGCATAAAAAAACTAGTTGATGGCAACGTACAATACACCTGTGAGCTAAAATATGATGGCGCTTCAATGAGTTTAACCTATGAAAACGGTAAGTTAGTACGTGCTGTAACAAGAGGCGATGGTTTTCAAGGTGATAATGTTACAGCCAATGTAAAAACAATAAAATCTGTACCATTGCAGTTAAAAGGCGATTTTCCTTCAAAGTTTGATATTAGAGGCGAAATTGTTTTGCCTTTTGATGGGTTTAATAAAATGAATGAAGCACGTTTGGCTAATGGTGAAGAGCCTTACAGAAACCCAAGAAATACAGCTTCAGGAAGTTTAAAGTTACAAGATAGTTCTGAAGTTGCTAAACGCCCTTTAGAATGTTTACTTTACAATATTACAGGTAAAAATTTAGGTATAAAAA
>NZ_VSDQ01000271.1:0-677 GCF_008085455.1 Seonamhaeicola marinus
TAACGTTTTGTACATTATTAAAGTTTGTATATAATGCATAAGCATTAACACCCGTCATCATTTCTTCTTTTAAACCTGCTGTTCTACCATAACCAAATGATAAACCAACAGATCCTTTAGCTTGACCAGGCTGTATTAAAACAGGTACTTTTATGGTTACTCCGTTTACAGTTACATTAGCGTAACTACCATTTAAAGCCCCCGTAGCAACATGCCTGTTGCTTAAGCCTAAGGCTTCTGCGTCAGCTTTTGAAACTGTTAAATAGTTATCCCAAGATGTTCTTGTAATAGGATCTGGAAATTCTTGTAACCATGGGTTATTAGCTTGTTGGCCATCACCCATTCCTGTTTTAGTGTATAAGGTTAATTCTAAACCTTCGGTAGATTTAACTGATTTTGCTAAAGCAGAAACTGCATTACTTACTGCTGTTTCTGTTTCTTCAGTAGCTTCAGTTGTATCTTCAACTTCTGTAGCAATAGTTCCAACATAAACACCATCATGTAATGCTTTGTTGAAAGAACCGCCGCCTAAAATACTAGTACCCCAAGTTTCCTTTATATAGTCTACGTATGACAAAGAATTGCCTGTCCACTTTAATAAAGCTTCTTGAAATTGTCTTGTACTAAACAAAGGACGTATAGTTGGCTGCGTTAAAGCATAATGGCCTTTTTTCAAC
>NZ_VSDQ01000581.1:0-685 GCF_008085455.1 Seonamhaeicola marinus
AACGGTAAATTAGCCGTTAAATTATTTAATGATTTGTAACGGGTGCGTAAACCTGGTGAAATGGCTCCTCCTTGGTATTCGTTTTTATTGTTTATAAAATCATAAGTAATACAAGTGCCCGCATCAATAATTAAAACATGCTCCTTAGAAAATTGTTTTACCGATGCGCTTACAAGAGCAATTCTATCTACCCCCAAGGTTTTTGGGGTTTTGTATTTATTTACAAACGGTAATTTAACATTATGTGTTAGCACTAATAAATCAATAATCTCTTTAAGCGTGTTAAGAGCTTCAGTAGTAATATTTCCTACTGATGAGATTATTGCTTTATCCAACATAGGATATGCATTTTTAATTTCATAAACATTGCTAACAAGTGCATTGTGTTTTATAACACGTTTATGTTTTAAAATATTTTCTAAGCTGTAAACTGCTAGCTTAACATTTGTATTTCCTACGTCTATTATTAAATTCATTTTTTAAAACAATGCGTTAAAAGTACAAAACAACAATAATTTTAATCTTAATTATATTATAATATTGAAACTTGCAGCTGTTATTTTGCCTTAAAAATTGTTAAAGTAAAATTTTTTCAAATTTATTTTGGCAGATAACAAAATTGAATATATATTTGCAACCGCTTTAGCGAGGTACCTTAGCTCAGTTGGTAGAGCAAAGGACTGAA
>NZ_VSDQ01000164.1:0-687 GCF_008085455.1 Seonamhaeicola marinus
CCATTCTAACTCACGTTCAAGTGTTTTTTGACGTTTTGAAGCACTTTTGTTTTCTTGTGCTAATCGTTTTGATTTTTGATCTAACCACGAAGAGTAATTTCCTTTCCAAGGTATACCCTCACCTCTATCTAACTCTAAAATCCAACCTGCAATGTTATCTAAAAAATAACGGTCGTGAGTAACAGCAATAACAGTACCTTTATATTGTGCTAAGTGGTGTTCTAGCCAATGTACAGATTCTGCATCTAAATGGTTGGTAGGCTCATCTAAAAGCAACACATCAGGTTCTTGTAACAACAATCTGCAAAGTGCTACTCTACGGCGCTCACCTCCAGAAAGTACACCAATTTTTTTATCGCCCTCAGGTGTTCTTAAGGCATCCATGGCTATTTCTAATTTGGTATCTAGTTCCCAAGCATTAGCAGCATCAATTTGATCTTGAAGTTCAGCCTGACGGTTCATTAGTTTTTCCATTTTATCGGGGTTACTATACACCTCTTCTAAACCAAACATATCGTTTATTTTGTTATACTCATCAAGTATAGCAACAGTTGCTGCAGCACCTTCTTTTACAACTTCTAAAACGGATTTATTTTCATCTAACTGTGGCTCTTGCTCTAAATACCCTACAGAATAATCTTGAGAAAAAACCACATCACCTTGATAATTTTTATCTACACCTGCTAT
>NZ_VSDQ01000827.1:0-688 GCF_008085455.1 Seonamhaeicola marinus
TATATTTACAGTATGCCTTGAAAAATCTGTAGGCCTAATAGCCTCATGTGCTTCTTGAGCGCCTTTGGTTTTTCCTGTATAATTACGTGGTTTACTGTAATTGTTTCCGTAAGCTTTTTCTATTTCGGCTTGCGCACCTTGGCGTGCCTCATCAGATAAATTAGTACTATCGGTTCTCATGTAGGTAATTAAACCTGCTTCATATAAGCGTTGCGCCATAGTCATGGTTTTACTTACTGAAAAATACAATTTACGTGATGCTTCTTGCTGTAATGTTGATGTTGTAAATGGTGCTGCAGGCGATTTTTTTGCCGGTTTTTTTTGTAAATCGGCTACCTTAAAATTGGCAGAAGCATTTTTTTGTAAAAACGCTTGAGCTTCTTTTTTGTTTGTAAGGTTTTTTGGGAGTTTAGCTTTGAAAGATTGCCCGTCTTCATTAGAAAATTCGGCATCAATTCTGTAAGATGCTTCAGGTGTAAAATCTTGAATTTCGCGTTCTTTCTCAACAATTAAACGTACTGAAACCGACTGTACTCTACCTGCCGACAAACCTCCTTTTACTTTTCGCCATAAAACTGGAGACAACTCATACCCCACAATTCTATCTAAAACGCGGCGTGCTTGTTGTGCATCAACTAAATCATAATCAATACCTCGCGGATTTTCAATAGCCTTTTTTATGGCTGCC
>NZ_VSDQ01000252.1:0-688 GCF_008085455.1 Seonamhaeicola marinus
CTGTCATCCTTAAAATCTTTAACAACCTTCAAAGTATCATCAGTTGAACAGTCATCAATAACTAAAACTTCAAAATCTTGTACTGTTTGGTTTAAAACAGAATCTATAGCCTCTCTAATAAAGGGCGCTACATTATAAACAGGAAGTACAACAGATATTAAGGGTGTTTTCATATCCTACCCAATATTAAAACCATTAAACTCTTCATTTTAAACGGCAACTTATGTAATGGATACGCTATAAAAGCTTTGTATAACAAATAGTATTGAGAACATTTTTTATTAGAAAATTTAAGACGTTCAAACCGTTTTATATAATAATTAGAGGCTAATATCTTTATATAACTCTTTGAAAAATTATCAATTTTAAGGTGTTTCTTTTTTCGTCGTTTATAAGCTTTTAACATGGCATAAAAATGCCAATACTCAGCTTTATAAAGGTTATCATTATTTGAAATGCTATGTTCATGAACTCTATAACGATACAAAACCTTATCTAGAAACAAATGCTTGCCCTGTTCTTCTAGCTTGTAATACAAATCTTGGTCAACTGCCCGTTTCATAAAAGGGTTTATACCTCTAGATTGTGTATATGCCGCTTTCTTAAAAGTAGCAAAGTGGGTTAAAGCACCATTAGCATAGGTTAAATACGATTTTCCTTTGGGTATGTTGCTTCCATATAGGCTTGG
>NZ_VSDQ01000333.1:0-610 GCF_008085455.1 Seonamhaeicola marinus
CAATGGTACCAACACCAACTTCAGATACTAATTTAACGTTAATTCTAGCATCGCGATTAGCATTTTTAAGGTCGTAAATTAATTGCGCTAAATCTTCAATTGAATAAATATCGTGATGTGGCGGTGGTGAAATTAAACCAACAAATGGCGTAGAGTTTCTGGCATCAGCAATCCATGGTAAAACTTTTTCACCCGGAAGTTGCCCACCTTCACCAGGTTTAGCACCTTGTGCCATTTTAATTTGAATTTCTTGTGCGTTTGATAAGTAATGTGAAGTTACCCCAAAGCGCCCAGAAGCAACTTGCTTGATGGCAGAGTTACGGCTATCGCCGTTAACATCTTTTTGGAAACGACGTCTGTCTTCTCCTCCTTCACCAGAGTTTGATTTACCGCCAATACGGTTCATGGCAATGGCTAGGTTTTCATGAGCTTCTCTGGAAATAGACCCATAAGACATAGCGCCTGTTTTAAAACGCTTAACAATTTCTGTCCAAGGTTCTACTTCTTCAATAGGAATTGGGTCTAATTTATCAAACTCAAATAACCCGCGAATGGTCATTAACCTTTCGGCTTGTTCGTTGATGGTTTTTGAGTAAATATCATAACTTTT
>NZ_VSDQ01000333.1:638-1299 GCF_008085455.1 Seonamhaeicola marinus
TGTGTGTCTGGATAGGCGTATTTATAGCGTTCGCTAATTTCTTTTTCAATTTCATATAAGCCAATACCTTCAATTCTTGAGGCTGTATATGGGAAATATTTTTCAACAAATGCTGAGTTGAAACCAACAATTTCAAAAATTTGAGAACCTCTGTATGAGTGTAGTGTAGAGATTCCAATTTTATTCATAATTTTTAATAATCCTTTACCAATGGCTTTGTTAAAGTTTTCTACGGCTTCATCTTCATTATAGTCTGTAATAAAGCCTTCTTTTACCTGCATTCTAATAATTTCATTAACCATGTATGGGTTAATTGCAGATGCGCCATAGCCAAATAATGTGGCAAAGTGGTGTGGTTCACGAGGTTCAGCAGATTCGATTATGATGTCAAAATATGAACGCTTACGTAAACGGTTTAATTGGTGGTTTACATATGAACAGGCTAATAATGCAGGAATTGGTGCAAAATCTTTATTTACGCCTCTGTCTGATAGAATGATAATATTTGTTTTTCTATCAAGTGCTTTTTCAACTTGTTTTATAATATCTTCTAAAGCGTTTTCTAATCCGTTTAACCCTTGTTCTTTAGGGTAAAGTATGTGGATGGTTTCAGCTTTAAAGCTTTCAATGTCAATGGTTCTAATTTTTTCTAAATCGGCGT
>NZ_VSDQ01000477.1:0-691 GCF_008085455.1 Seonamhaeicola marinus
AATTATAAACCCAAAAGCATCAGCTAAAAACTGGGGTAATACGTTAATAGAAGCTAATAAAATTATTAAAATGCCAAAACCCAAAATAAAGCCAAGTAGCGGAATTATTACTAGGTTTGATATGAAAAACAACCCTGGAAATTGATGGAAATAAAACAGGCTAATTGGTATAATACCAAACTGTGCCGAAATTGTAACGGTTAAAGTTTGCCAATATATTTTTAATAGTTTGTTTTTTGGTTTCCAAAGTTTATTTAGCATAGGTTCTATGGCTACAATTGCAAAAACGGCTAAAAAGCTTAATTGAAAACCAACATCAAAAATAAATAGTGGTTTAAATAGTAATATAACAAATATTGATATAGCTAATGTGTTATAAACGTTTGTGGGTCTTTTTAAGTTTACAGCAATAGCCACAATACTAAACATGGTAACAGCTCTAGTTACCGAAGCCGATAAACCAGCAATGACAGCAAAACCCCATAGAGTAGTTAGTAGAAATATGGTTTTAATTAAATACCCTTTTTTTAAACGTTCTATAGGTTTAAATAAAAAATTTAAAATGAGAAAAATAATACCAACATGTAAACCCGAAACAGCTAAAATATGAATAGCTCCAGCATTGGTATAGTTGGTATAAATAGCCCTGTCAATATTTTGACGTTGCCCTAAAAACAAAGCATTAATAATA
>NZ_VSDQ01000888.1:0-697 GCF_008085455.1 Seonamhaeicola marinus
CCAAGTGCTGTCCCAACGTTCGGTACCAAGGTTGTTTAAAAAAATAAATAATTCAGTATCGTACTTTAATATGTTTTCTAACATAAAATAAAATTTGGGCGTTCCCCTTCGGGTCGGGCTTTACGCGTTACACGGTAACTTGCTTCAATCCCTAACGCGGTTACTCGTTGTATTTTTCAATTTCGGCATCATACCATTCGGTAGCTAACTTAATAGCATTTTCAGTTTCGGTTTCAAGTTCTTTTTGGTCTTCATCATCAAAATCTTCAAACCATTCAACATCATCATCTTCAAGATTAATAATAAACCTAGGAAACTCCGTATGAATTACATAAATAGCTGTTGGAAAATCAGAATTATCACCTAAAATAAATTTTGGTAGTGCCATTATTGTTAAGTTAATTTAAAACATGTTTTAAAACACTGTAAAAATAGCCAATACTTAATTAGCATTGCTTTTTTAACTGCACAAATTTACAATTTACAATGTTTCTTCAATTAATTTTTTGGTTAAGTAATTAAACCTTATGTAAAGTAAAATAGCTGCGGTAGATAAGCCTGCTAATAAGCCTAACCAAATACCAAAACTACCATACACATGGGCTTTACCAAAAAACCAACTTATAGGAAACCCAACCAACCAATACGAAATAAAGGTAATTATTGTGGGTATTTTTACATCTTGCAAGCCTCGTAA
>NZ_VSDQ01000448.1:0-701 GCF_008085455.1 Seonamhaeicola marinus
ATAACAGACGGAATTGTTAAACATATTTACAATGAGCCTTTTGACTGATAAACACTGTTACCAACAACGCGAAACAAAACCATTAAAACACACCTCTAATTAGCCTATTACCTCTAATTTAGCAAACCTTAGCAATAGTTTTTTAACACCAACACCTGTAAATTTAATTTCGGCTTTAGTATCGGCACCTGTGCCTTCAATTTTTAAAACTTCGCCTGTACCAAAACGTTCGTGCTTAACCATATTACCTGCAGCTAAATTACCATCAAATAAATTGGTGTTTGCAGCACTACTTGTTGCGCTAGATACCCGTTTTAAATTTTTAGGTGTTGGTGCTTGGTATTTTTCTGGTGCTTGTTTGGTTTGTCCTTTTTTAAAAGTAGGCTGTTTTGCTGGCTTAAAACGTACTTTGTTATACACCGTTTTGTGTCCGTTTGAATCAACATCACCAAAAATATCGGCGCTAAGCATAGGATTAATACGTTGTTCTTCAATGGGTGTTTGAATATCTAAATATGCCTCGTCAATTTCTTGAATAAATCTACTTGGTTCAGAATCTACTAATTTCCCCCATCGGTAACGTGATAATGCATAGGTTAAATACGCTTGCTTTTCGGCTCTTGTTAAAGCTACATAAAACAAACGGCGTTCTTCTTCTAACTCGCTACGGGTATTCATACTCATAGCACTTGGAAATAAAT
>NZ_VSDQ01000225.1:0-705 GCF_008085455.1 Seonamhaeicola marinus
AATAAAATCTTCAACATTTATAGTTTTAAGTAATGCTATATTGAATGGCGAACGCACTAAAGGCTTATAGTTACTTTGCATAAAAAGCTCTAAAAAGCTATTATTACTTTTTTTGGCAACGCGCCAAACCTCAGCATCGGTCATTTCAAAATCTTGTATTGCTTGAGGCTGTTCAAAGTTTTGGGCATACACTAGTTTATAATTTGAAGGTATAGTTGCCTGTGCATGTGCCGTAAAACAAGCTATTAAAACTAAAATTAAAGATGTAGTAAACTTCATTTGAAACAATTTTATGGTTTATGAAATTAATGTTTTATGTGAAGAAATAAAAAAATCCCCCTCTAAATTAATAGAGAGGGAATTATAGAGAGTCTTTCAAATTACAAAAAGTAACCAACCAAATTTTAACCCTAACTTAAAGCTATTTTTGCACTTTTACTTGACTCTCTGTAATATCTTTTATTGGTATTATTAATTTACCTTCGGGTGTTTTTAAAGTAATACACATATTATCTATGGCCTCAACTTCACCCTTAATATCTTTAAATTCAATTATTTGACCAACCTCATACGTTTTACGGGCATAAAATGTTTTTAATAAATCGCCCACAACTTTTTGAGCGCCTAAACCAAACGCTAATGCAAAAGCAAATAATAATGCACCTAATATTAACGTTAAATTGCTGGTTATTATTTCGGTATCAA
>NZ_VSDQ01000314.1:0-709 GCF_008085455.1 Seonamhaeicola marinus
CTTAACTGTTTTTCTGGGGCTAAAATATAAACAGATGTTAAATATTGCGCCACTACAACAACCAAAATATTGTAGCCTCTAACCACAGAAAACATACTAAAAAACTTCAACAATATGTATTTCTGTTTTCGTGAAAGCATAAAAAATGGAATATATTATCTTAAAAAACGCTAGATAATATAAAGGTATTAAAAGTTGTAAACTACTTCTAATTTATAATCGGAAAGTGCTTGTTTTGCCTTTTGAATATCTTCAGTAAAACCAAGAATATAGCCGCCGCCACCTGAACCACAAAGCTTTAAATAATAGTCATTTGTTTCTAATCCTTTTTTCCAAAGCTCATGAAATTGCACTGGAATCATAGGTTTAAAATGACTTAAAACTACTTTTGATAATTGCTTTGTATTGTTGAATAATGATTTCACATCGCCTTTCAAAAAATCTTCCACACAAGCATCGGTATGTTTTATAAATTGATTTTTAATCATTTTACGAAAACCTTCTTGCTTCATATTTTCCATAAAAATGCTAATCATTGGTGCCGTTTCTCCAATAATACCACTATCTAATAAAAATACAGCACCTTTACCATCTGCTTTTTGCGAAGGAATTCCTGTAGCTTCAATATTATCTTTTGAATTTATTAAAATAGGAATACTTAAATAACTATTTAAAGGATCTAGGCCTGATGATTTTCCGTGAAAAAAAG
>NZ_VSDQ01000718.1:0-169884 GCF_008085455.1 Seonamhaeicola marinus
ATGAAGATGGAGATAGTAATGGAGATGATGATGATGAAGATGCATTAACCATTGTACCGGCTCAAGCTGATTTATCATTAACTAAGTTTGTGGTAGACGGTGATACAACACCTCTAATAGGTTCTGAAATTACCTTTGAAATTAGAGTATTTAATGATGGGCCTCAAGCAGCAACGGGTGTTGAAGTAGTAGATTTATTACCATCAGGGTATGACTTCATATTGTATAGTTCAACAGCTGGTTTATATGACGAAACCACAGGCGTTTGGTCAGTTGGAAGCATTGGAGCAGGAGAATATGAGTCTTTACTAATAGATGTATTAGTTAATGGTACGGGTGATTACTTAAACATTGCAGAGGTTACCGCTTCAGATGTTTATGATATTGATTCTACCCCAAATAATGATGATGGTGATCAGAGTGAAGACGATGAAGATAATGCTGTAGTAGCACCAGTTACACCAATGGCTGATCTTTCGTTAAACAAAGTAGTTGTTGATGGAGATACTTCACCGTTAACAGGAACTGAAATTACCTTTGAAATTACGGTGACTAATGATGGTCCACAAGATGCAACAGGAGTACAAATAACAGACCTGTTGCCATCAGGATATGACTTTATTTTATTTAGTTCTACCTCCGGTACTTATGATGAAAATACAGGGGTTTGGAATGTTGGAACTATAGCTAATGGAGGTACAGAGACATTACTAGTTGATGTACTTGTGAATCCTACCGGAAATTATGTAAATGTTGCCGAAGTAACAGCTTCCGATATTTTAGATCAAGATTCTACGCCGAACAACGATGATGGAGATCAAAGTGAAGATGATGAAGATAGTGAGGTGGTAACACCAGTTACACCAATGGCAGATCTTTCTTTAAACAAAGTGGTTGTTGATGGAGATACTTCACCATTGGTTGGAACAGAAATAACATTCCAAATAACCGTAACTAATGACGGGCCTCAAACCGCAACAGGTGTTGAAGTAGTGGACCTATTACCATCAGGATACGACTTCATATTATTTAGTTCAACGTCTGGAACTTATAATGAAACAACAGGACTTTGGACTGTTGGAAGTATTAACTCAGGAGAATCAGAAACATTATTAATTGATGTGCTTGTAAATGCTTCGGGAGACTATGTAAATGTAGCTCAGGTAACAGCTTCCGATATTTTAGATCCAGATTCTACACCGAACAACGATGATGGAGACCAAAGTGAAGATGATGAAGATAATGAAGTGGTAACTCCAATAGCTTCAGTTGCAGATTTATCTTTAACTAAAGACGTTGTAGATGGAGACTTAAATCCGCAAGTTGGAACAGAAATCACCTTTATAGTGACCATAACCAACGATGGACCTGAGCATGCTACGAATGTTGAAGTGACAGACTTACTACCATCAGGATTTGATTTCTTATTATTCAGTTCAACTTCTGGAACCTATGATGAAAACACAGGTGTATGGGATGTAGGAACTGTGGCCAATGGTGCTACAGAGACCTTACTAATAGACGTACTAGTAAATGGAACAGGAAATTATTTAAATATTGCTGAAGTAACAGCTTCAGATGTATTGGATAATGATTCTGCGCCAAATAATGATGATGGAGATCAAAGTGAAGATGATGAAGATAATGTATTAGTTACACCAGTGGTTGCTATGGCAGATTTATCATTAGAGAAAACTGTAGTAGATAGTGATGTAACACCAAATGTTGGTCAAGAAATCACCTTCCAAATTACAGTAACTAATGACGGGCCAGATGCTGCAACAGGAGTAGAAGTAACAGATGTATTACCTGTAGGATTCGATTTCATATTATACAGTGCAACATCAGGAATCTATAACGAAGGTACAGGTGTTTGGAATGTTGGAACTATTCAAAGCGGAAGCTCACAAATCTTATTTATAGATGTATTAATAAATGAGCCAACAGGAGCAAGCGGAGAATACTTTAATGTAGCAGAAATTACAGGCAGTGATGTTGTTGATCCCGATAGTTCACCAAATAATGATGATGGGGATCAGAGTGAAGATGATGAATCTGGTATTCTAATTTTAACTGAGACTGCAGATTTAAGTTTAACAAAATCGGTTAGTAATATTGACGCTAATGTAGGAGAGGTTATAACCTTTACTATTCAAATTGATAATGCTGGAGCTAACCAAGCAACAGGAGTAGCAATTGAAGATGTTATACCTATTGGATATAGCAATGTAACAAATATTAGTAATAGCGGATTTATTGACGATGATGAAATCATATGGAATAATTTAACCGTACCACTCACAGGTTTAACAATTACCTATCAAGCAACGGTTAACATGCCAACACTAGTAGAAGGTGAGTATTTAAATGTTGCTGAAATTATTGCAGCAGATCAATATGATCCAGATAGTACACCCAATAATGACAATGGTGATCAAAGTGAAGATGATGAAGACAGTGCGCAAATAAATACGCCAACAGTAGATATTGAGATTGTTAAAGCAGTAAGCGATGCCAACCCAAGTATTGCGGATGTAATAACATTTACCATATCCGCATCAAATTTAGGAGGTATTGATGCAACATCGGTAGAAATATTAGATGTGCTGCCTCAAGGATATGGTTTTGAATCAGCTACGGCTTCTTCAGGAACTTATAATACAGATACCAGTGTATGGCAGGTGCCTTTAGTTGCAGCTGGTTTAACAGAGACCTTAGAAATTACAGTAACGGTATTAGACGTAAATGATTATGTTAATACAGCATCTTTACAAGCGTTAGATCAAATAGATTCTAATGAGAATAACGATTCAGATACCGCTACAATTGATCCTCAGTGTTTAACAATTTATAAAGAATTCTCGCCGAATGGAAACGGTATGAATGAAGTGTTCTACATAGATTGTATAAACAATTATCCGAATAATACATTAAAGATTTATAACAGATGGGGTAATCTAGTTTACACCAAAGAAGGTTATGACAATACATTTGATGGTGTGTCTAACGGACGATCTGTTCTAAATAAGAACGAAAAGCTACCTGTAGGAACATATTATTATGTTCTAGACTTAGGGGATGGCTCTAAACAGAAATCAGGATGGTTATACTTAGTAAGATAATAAAGGATAAAAAAGATAATAAGATGTTCTCAAAATATATACATACAGATAAGAACGCAAAACAAGGCGTATCATTAAGTACCTTAGTACTAGGTCTATTATTAGCTCTTGCTAGTTATGGACAACAAGACCCTCAGTTTACAGATTATATGTTTAATACCTTAACCGTAAATTCTGCATATGCAGGTTCCAGAGGCCATTTATCTGTAACTGGTTTGCATAGAACCCAATGGGTGGGATTAGACGGCGCACCAGAGACTCAAACGTTTAGTATTGAGTCTCCGGTTGGCAAAAATGTTGGTTTAGGCTTTTCAATAGTAAATGATAAAGTAGGACCATCAAACGAGTTTTTCTTTGATGCTAACTTTTCATATACCGTTCATTTAAACAATGATAGTAGATTGTCCTTCGGAATAAAAGGAGGAGGAAGAATGCTCGATGTAGATTTTACTCCTGAATATCAACAACAACAAGGAGAAGCAATTTTTCAAGATATCAATAATAAGTTTTTGGCAACAATAGGAGCCGGAATCTATTGGCACAATGAAGATACTTACGTTGGTTTATCAGTCCCAAATTTTTTAACAGATAATCATTATGATGAAATACAAGATGCCATTGCTGCAGAACGATTGCATTATTTTTTCATAGCTGGTAAGGTGTTCGATTTAAGTCCAACAGTTAAATTTAAACCTGCATTTTTAGGAAAGTTCGTTGTTGGGGCGCCAGTTATAGCCGATGTATCTGCCAATTTCTTATTTAATGAAACATTGCGATTAGGAGTTGCCTATCGTTGGGACGATTCTGTAAGTGGTTTAGTTGGGTTGCAATTAGGTCCTAAACTAATGGTAGGTTATGCCTACGACTATACAACCACGGAACTTCAAAATTTTAATACCGGAACACATGAAATCATGCTGCGTTTTGAATTAAAATCTAAAGAAAAACAATTAAAATCACCTCGTTTCTTTTAATCCCTAACTATTATGAAAAAAGTATTAATAATTACAGTATTGTGTTTGTCTGGTTTGGGATACGCCCAAAGTGGAACAAAGAAAGCAGATAAATTATTTGACAAATTATGGTATAAAGAGGCGGCTGTGTTATATGAAACACATTTAAGAGCTTTACAAAATAAAAGCACCTTTAACGAAGCAGAATACAAAAGACTGCTAAAGAGAACAGGAGATGCCTATTTCTTTAATACAGATATGCACAACGCCTATAAATGGTATGATAAGTTGGTATCTGAATTTTTCTCTAGTGTAGAACCAGAATATATTTTTAGATACGCGCATACTTTAGAAGGTATAGAGAAATATAGAGATGCAAAGCGCTGGATGAAAGAATTTGCTAAAAGAACAAAAGATAAAGATGACAGATCCGAGCTTTTAAATCAAGAAGAGCTTACTGTAGAAGATGTTTTAGATATTGAGCCAAGATTTATACTAAAAAATGTATCTACTAATACGAAGTATTCAGACTTTGGAGCACAATATTATAAAAATGAATTAGTGTATTCTTCGGCTGTAGATTCTTCAACATTTCATACCAGAATCTACCATTGGAACGAACAACCCTTTTTGAACATGTACATTGGTCGTTTAAATGAAATAGAATCTGATCTTAGAAAATTAGGTGAGTTTTCAGAGGAATTAAATACTAGGTATCATGAAGCTACGTTGGCATTTTCTCCAGATGAAACAAAAGTATATTTTACTAGAAACAATTATAACGGAGATTTGGGAAGAGACAATAAAGGCACAAATCACCTAAAACTTTATAGTGCAGAATTGCTAAAAAATGAAGATGGAGAACTTGCTTGGCAAAACGTCAATGAGTTGCCTTTTAATAGTGAAGATTACTCTGTTGGGCATCCATCGGTAAGTTCAGATGGTAAATTACTTTATTTTGTTTCAGATATGCCTGGTAGCATTGGTGCTACAGATATTTTTGTTGTCGATATTTTAGAAAGCGGATATTCCAAACCAAGAAATCTTGGAGATAAGGTAAACACTGCGGGTAGAGAAATGTTTCCATACATTACAGATAATGTACTTTACTTAGCTTCAGATGGTCATTTAGGATTAGGAGGATTAGATGTTTATGAAAGTAAAATTATAGACGGAGAATTTGCTAATCCAAAGAATTTAGGAGCTCCATTAAACAGTAAAATGGATGATTTCGGATTCATTATAAAAGAAAACGAAAACAAAGGGTTTGTTTGTTCCAACAGAGTAGAAGGTAAGGGAGATGATGATATTTATTCTTTTGTAAGACTACCAGAACCAGATTGTGATCAAATAATAAAAGGCTATGTGTCAAACGCTCTAACAGGAGAACGTTTATCCAATGTAAAGATGCTTTTAGTTGCAGGTGGTGAGGAATTGGAGAGCACACAATCCGATATAAACGGAGCTTACAAATTCAAACAAGCGTTAAACTGTGATACTAAGTACAATGTTATTGCATTAAAGACAGGGTATGCAAAAAAGGATAAACCAGTTAAAACCTTAGATGAATCTGGAGAAACTATAGTTCCTTTAGGATTAGAAACGTTAAGTCCTTTAATTGTAGAGGAAGACGGTCTTTTAAAAATTAAAATTGGGATTATATATTTTGATTTAGATAAATCTTATATACGAAATGATGCCTCTATTGAGCTCAACAAAGTTGTCTTACTAATGAAACAATATCCAAGTATGGTAATTAGAATTGAATCTCATACAGATTCTCGAAATTCTCACAGTTACAATTTAGATTTATCCGATAGACGGGCAAAATCTACTAGAGATTATATTGTTAGTCAAGGCGTTGAAGCCAAAAGGATAGAAAGCGCACAAGGCTTTGGAGAAACACAACTTATTAATAATTGTAAAGATGGTGTTACTTGTACAGAAGGAGAACATCAACTTAACAGAAGATCGGAATTCATTATTTTAAAAATGTAGCGTTCTTCATTATTTATAGAGGGAAAAAGCACTTAAATTTTTAAGTGCTTTTTTATTTAAATAAACTTTATGAAACAAGTTTAATTTTGTTTGTATTTTTGTTGTACTATGGAAGAAGAAAAAGTAATTCTTGTAAACGAAAATGATGAGCAAATTGGTTTAATGCCTAAAATGGAAGCTCATGAAAAAGCTATACTTCACAGAGCATTTTCTGTATTCGTATTCAATGATAATAACGAGTTAATGTTGCAACAACGGGCATTAGATAAGTATCATTCACCAGGCCTTTGGACTAATACATGCTGTAGTCATCAGCGCAATGGAGAAAGTAATATTGAAGCTGGTAAGCGCCGTCTTCAAGAAGAAATGGGATTTGTAACAGAACTGCAAGAATCTATTTCATTTATGTACAAAGCGCCTTTTGACAACGGTTTAACCGAACACGAATATGATCATGTACTTTTAGGTAAATACAATGGAGAACCTGTAATTAATGAAGATGAAGTTGCAAGTTGGAAATGGATGCCAT
The DNA here is from genome assembly GCF_008085455.1 of Seonamhaeicola marinus. Taxonomy (NCBI): domain Bacteria; kingdom Pseudomonadati; phylum Bacteroidota; class Flavobacteriia; order Flavobacteriales; family Flavobacteriaceae; genus Seonamhaeicola; species Seonamhaeicola marinus. Next base: position 6,603 of record NZ_VSDQ01000718.1, read on the forward strand.
TAGAAGCTGTAAAAGTTGATATTAGCTTAAATCCCAATTCATATACTGAGTGGTTTAAGGTAATTTTTGATAAATTCTACGAACATATTAATCTATCTGCCAATGAGAGTAACAGTTAGTAGAAAAGCGCATTTTAATGCGGCGCACAGACTTTATAGAAAGGATTGGAGCGATGAAAAAAATGAACTGATTTTTGATAAATGTAGCAATCCGTATTTTCATGGACATAACTACGAACTTATAGTTAGTGTTACTGGAGAAATTGATCCAGAAACAGGTTATGTAGTGGATATGAAACTACTAAAGGAGATTATAAAAGAAGAAGTAGAAGACGCTTTTGATCATAAAAATTTAAACTTAGAAGTTCCTGAGTTTAAAGATTTAAATCCTACAGCAGAAAACATTGTTGTGGTTATCTATAACAAAGTAAGACCAAAAATTGAGTCGAATTTAGATTTAGAAATTACACTTTACGAAACACCAAGAAACTTTGTATCCTATTCTGGGAAATAAGTTTTTTGTTGAAATATTTACTTATATTTAATTAAATAAAAACCTATTTAAAATGGCGAATAAAAGAAACTTAAAGAAGGATATTAATAATGTTTTAGGAGATATTATTGAAGAAGTTTATGTATGGGAAATGGAAAACACAGATAAGGGTACAGAAGGAAGTGAGGCCATTATTGATGAGGCAATTCAAACATTTGATGACTTAATTGCTAAAGTAAATGCAAAAAACGTAGAAAATGTTAAAGCTCATTTTAAGACCATAAGTGCTGAGTTAGAGGACAAAGGAAAATCTCTTTTAGATAAACTTAATAAACTTTAAAAATTTTTTAATTAGGGTGTTGTAAATTATAAAATTGCTTTTATATTTGCACCCGTTAAAAACGCCGATATAGCTCAGCTGGCTAGAGCAGCTGATTTGTAATCAGCAGGTCGTGGGTTCGAGTCCCTCTATCGGCTCAACACAAAAAAAGCCTTTCAATTTTGAAAGGCTTTGCTTTTATATTGTTATTAAGGTTTAATCTTCAGTTTTACTCTCTTCTTTTATGTCCTTAATAAATTTATCTAAAGCTTTCCCGTATTTAGATGTTTTTACTTTAGGAGTTAAAGCATTGTTTATAGTGTCTAGCAAATTAATGTTTGCATTGTAAGCTTCTGTTAAGGCTAAATAAGGGGCCACCTCACTATTGCTATGATTAACAGCAAAATTTACTGTATATAGGTACTTGCGTCTAATAGATGCTTTATATTGTTTCTCAATTTGGTTAATTTTTGCAGTATCTCCAGCTTTCTGTGCTTCAAAATTTTCCTTTATAAGGTCAAGATTTTTATTGTTTAATTTTGATAATACGGCTAAATATTCCTCTAAGACCTTCTGTTGTTCGCTTCCTTTAATCTTAGCATCAAAAGCAAAATTTTTAACTGTAGTATTTATTTCGGTGACACCTTTATCTGCAAAAAAAGTAATTCTATCTTCAATTTTACTGTTCTTGTCTAAGTATAAGAAAAAAACCTCTGGAGAATCTAAATCACTATAAAGTTCAAATTGAGGCGTACCATTAACAACTATAGAGTCTACCGTAACTAGAACTGTATCTTTTGCTTTTTTTAGATATACGGTGCCTTTTTTTAGTCCCTTAACGTTGGTTTTTACCACTAAATCGCGTTGTTCTTTTCCGCAAGAAATAGCTATTAAAGCTAATAGAAATACTAATACTTTTTTCATTTAAAAAATTTGTTTGAGGGCAAATATATTTTAATTTTTTTAAAGGTTACATAGTTGATGCCATTTCCATTAAGCTAGCACAGAATAATGCTGAAAAAGTACCAATTGCATACCCAACAACAGCCAGTAATACACCTACAGTAGCTAATGAGGGATGAAAAGCAGCAGCTACAACAGGGGCAGAGGCAGCACCTCCTACATTAGCCTTACTCCCTACAGCTAAAAAGAAGTAAGGGGCTTTTATTAATTTTGCCACAACTATTAACAAGATAACATGAATAGCCATCCAAATTAAGCCCACGATTAACAAACCTGGGTTTTCAAATATAGATGCTAAATCCATTTTCATACCTATACTTGCTACAAGAATATAAATAAATACACTTCCTAATTTACTAGCACCAGCGCCTTCATATTTTTTTGCTTTAGTAAATGAAAGTATGATTCCTATAATAGTAGCAATCGTTATCATCCAGAAAAAAGTTGATGTGAATGATGCTAAAGCCGATGTCTTATCATTAAACGCCTCAAAACCAGTTAAGAAATTTGAAATGTTTCGGGAACCAAAATGAGAAATCCCAACTGCAAAGAATGCAACCCCAAACATTATCATGTAATCTGTTAAGTTTGGATTTTTAGCGACACTCTTTTCATAAGTAATTACTTTTTGTTTTAACTCTTCAATTGCTGTATTATCAGCTTTTAGCCAACGGTCTATTTTTTCTTTTTTACCAATACCAAATAACAAGAGTGCCATCCAAATTTGGGCAACAACGATATCAACTAAAATCATGGAGCCAAATTTTTCTGGATTGTATTTAAAGATTTCATACATGGCGGTTTGGTTAGCTCCACCTCCAATCCAACTTCCTGCTACAGTAGAAAGACCACGCCAAACAGCATCCGGTCCAGCGCCACCAACAGTATCTGGACTAAACGTTGATACGAGTAAAATAGCTATTGGCCCTCCAATAATAATACCTACAGTACCAGTGAAAAACATAATTAAAGCTTTGGGGCCAAGATTAAAAACAGATTTTAAATCTAAACTTAGAGTCATTAAAACTATTGCAGCTGGTAAGAGATAATTTTTTGCAATGGTATAAACCTTTGAGTGTTCTGGAGATATTAGTCCAACCGAATTTAATATTGCTGGTAATAAATAGCACATTAGAAGAGCTGGAATAAAGCTGTAGAATTTAGCCCAAGCACCAGTTTTTTTTGACGATGTATAGAATACAAGGGCTAGCATTAGCATTAATAATCCAAAAACTATAGTGTCATCTGTAAATATGGGTTGATTATTCATTAAATTAAAAAATAATGGTTTAAAATCACAATATAGGGAAAATAAAAGTATAGGTTTTTGGAGTTTGGCACGATGCTTGATACTTATAAAGTAAATTATAAAAGTTTATTGAGTGGTACTTTAAACTTGGTAATTTAAATTCATATTTTTGGTTAGTTAGTTAGAAAAAAGCATCTTCTTCAAGATGCTTTTTTAGTTTTTGTAAGGAAAGGAAATAGGGTATTTCTAAATGAGGTTTGTGTATTTTAGCCGATATTATCGATGTTTGAACTTTAAATGTTAAAAATAAATGCATTTCATCGATTTATAATGTTTTTTATCGTTTTTATTCAGAGATAAGTTTACCTTTGAAGTGTACTAAATAACATACTTTTTAGTTCAATGGATTAATTAATTAATATTTGCATTATGTTAGTTGATATAGAGACCCTAAATCTACTTCGTAATAAAAAAGCAAATTAAAAAAGAACCGGGTTTGAGGGAACTCGGTTTTTTTGTGTCCAATTATTTACAACAAATTTTATTTAAATTAGCTGATAATGAAATTAGCAGTTAAAATCCTTTTTCTTAGCGTTGTAAACTTGTGTTTTTCCCAATTACCAGAAGGGTTTGTCTATGTGGAAGAAATAATTCCAGATTTGGAAGTTCAACTAAAGTATTATGGAACAAACAATTTTTTAGGGACTAAAGTTAACGGGTACCATTCCAACAAATTAATTCTTACTAGGAAAGCAGCGATTGCCTTAAAATCGGTACATGAGGATTTGCAGCGTCGTAATTTATGCTTAAAAGTTTTTGATGGCTATAGACCTCAAACGGCTGTAAACCATTTTATGGGTTGGGCTCGAAATTTAAACGATACAATAAATAAACACAAGTTTTATCCGGATGTTAAAAAGGAAAACTTGTTTAAAGAAGAATATATAGCCTCTAGATCTGGACACAGTAGGGGAAGTACTGTAGATTTAACCATTGTAGATGGAAACACAGGTGTGCCTATAGACATGGGAAGTATGTTCGATTTTTTTGGAGAACAGTCTTGGGTAAATTATGATAAGGTTACAAAAGAGCAGAAAGCCAACAGAATGCTTTTACAAAAAGTAATGCTAAAACATGGCTTTAGAGGTTATGCCAAAGAATGGTGGCATTTTACGCTAAATAATGAGCCATTTCCCAAAACTTATTTTGATTTTCCGATAGAATAAAAAAACCGCCTTTAAAGAAAAGCGGTTTTAAGTTTTTTGATTGATGATTATTATTCCTTATCTAAATTTTTAGTCATATTAAATCCAACGAATAAGCCTACCCCAGCCATTAAGAAAATGCATCCTGGTATAACGGCATCTTCATCTAGTGTTGTATAGGTTTGTAATATAGATCCTAAAAATATTCCAACACCTATTCCCATTAATAATAAAGACATATTTAGAATTAACACTTTCCAAATAGGAGCGGTGCTTTTTCTGCCTTTAACAAAAATGCTGGCGTCTGCACCTTTTTCTATTAAAGCTAATCGTTCTTTATTTCTGGTGGAAAAGTATAAGTAAAATACCCCAAAAATAGCACCAAATATAATTGGTATAATAATTAATTCTGAACCCATAATTGTTTGTTTTTAATTGATTAATTTAATGTGTTTGTAATTATGACGATACCTTTTTTATTTAGGTTACAACTTTTTTTTATTTTTTTTCTGTAACCTAAAATAAGTTTGGGTCGTCCTACCATTAAAATGACCACTAACGATCAAGATTATATCAACCAAACATTAAATGGCAACAGCAATGCTTTTGCCATGTTAGTTAATAGATATAAAGATATGGTTTATACACTAACGTTAAGAATGCTTAAGAATAGGGAAGAGGCAGAAGAAGTTGCCCAAGATACCTTTGTTAAAATGTATAAATCATTATCTAAATTTAAGGGCGATTCTAAATTCTCTACTTGGGTATATAAAATTGCATATAATACAAGTTTAGACAGGATAAAGAAAAACAAAAAGTATTTGAACAATGTGGCAATAGATGAGTACACCGAACATGAAGTAAAAACCATAAATAATGCCCTAACGTCTATAGAAAATAAGGAAAAAGAAGAGGCTATTAAACATTGCATTAATCTGCTACCTCCAGATGATAGCTTTTTATTAACTTTATTCTACTATAACGACCAAACTTTAGATGAAATAGCCAAAGCAATGAATTTAACACCAAATAATGTTAAAGTTAAGTTGTTTAGAAGTAGAAAAAAACTGGCTAAAATTTTAGAGAAACGATTAGAAAAAGAAATAATTGAGCAATATGGATAAGACTGATAAATATTTAGATGAATTGAGTAAAGAAGTATTTAAGAATGCTTCTATTGATAGGCCTTCGATTGATTTTACCGCTTCTGTAATGTCTCAAATTTCTAAATTAGAAACGTCAACAACTACTTATAAACCTCTTATTTCAACAAAAGGATGGTTGTTAACTGCGCTGTCTACTGTTTTATTTATTGTATGTATTGGACTTAGTAGTGGCTCCATAAATACTAGTTCTTGGTTTGAGTCTATTGATTTGTCCAACATTTTAAATATTGATTTAGTAGGGAAGCTCCCTTCACTATCATTATCTAATACTTTTATTTATGCCGTTGTCTTGTTTGGAGTTATGTTTGCCATTCAAGTTCCTTTTTTGAAAAACTATTTCAATGCACAATTAAAAGTCTAAGGCTAGACTCTGGTGAGTTTAGAAATAATTGCTGTATGCTCCGGAAATTTTGATATCAGCATTTCTCGTTTTGGAAGGTTAAAATCTCTAAAGTCAAACCCTGGTGAAACCGTACATCCAACTAAGGAATAATCGCCATTATCAATAACTTCGGCAGCAAACCAATCTCTTGCCTTTACTGTAAATTGTGGCGTTTGGTTATTCAATACGTCATTACCAATTATTACTTCAGAATACGTTCCCGTTTCCGAAATAATATGTAGTTTTAAAGGAGAGCCTTTATAAAAATGCCACATTTCATCCTGATTTATTCTGTGAAATGCTGAAAACGTATTGGATGTTAATAGGAAGTATATTCCTGTAGAGTAATTTCTATCACCAGAGAAAGAATCATTTAGGTTGGTATTAGTTATAATACCATTGCTTCTATAAGTTTCTTTATAATAACCACCTTCTGGATGAGGTAATAAACCCAGCTGTTCAATAATACGCTTAATAGACTGTTTCATCACTTTGCTGAAACTGCTGGTATATGACCATTGGCAATAGCTTGTCGCATTTGTTTAATAGTTAAAGTACTACCATCATGACTCCAACCTGGAGGACCAAAAGCATACATGAATTTATGATACCAGTTAGGGCTTTTTTTCATATCGCGCCAAATGTCTCTATACTCATGTGTTAAAATAACAAAGGGATTAAAAGAGTTTGGCGGTTTGGTAACACCATATTCAATATCAATATTATCATCTAGTTCTTTCCAAGTACCAAATATCTTGTCAAAAATATTCAAAAAACCACCATGGTTCTTGTCCATATATTCTAGGTTTCTAGCATGATGAACTTGATGCATGGTGTGCGTGTTCATTATTTTTTCTATAAAACCTAATTTAGGAATATATACAGAATGCAGCTGAAATTGCCAAAGTGCCTCTATACCTAAACAGACAACCACCATTTCCGGAGGAAATCCTATAGCAGGAATCCACATGTAGAAAAATGGTTTGTATAAAATTGTAAACCAACCATTCCTTACAGCCGTTCCTAAGTTAAAATTATCTGAAGAATGATGCACAATATGGGCAGCCCAAAGGAAACGTACCATATGGTTTTGTCTGTGAAACCAGTAATAAGCAAAATCATCAAGCAATTGGCAGGCCAACCAAATATACCAGGCATATCCAAAAGACTGGTAACCCATTATGTTGGTTCTTACACCATCTACCAAAGGATTAAATAAGTCATAAACTATATTAAAAATTACTATAGCAGATATGGTTTTTAAAAGTGGTGCTAAAATTGCCGATCCTAGCCCCATAAAAAGGCTAGACCCTAAATCTTTCCACTCGTAAAGTTCTTTTTTATTATGGGTTTTACTATAGGTAAGTTCAACTAAAATAAGCCCTAAAAAGCAGGGTACACCATAAACTAGAGGGTTTGTAAAATCCATGTATTATTAGAGAGTAAAATGTAAAATAGTACTATTATTTTTTTAAAATTTTCTAAATATATAACAGTTTTTTAAATGAAAAAGTATTGGATAGCTTTTTTCTATTTATTTTTTTCAACGAAAGCCTTTAGTTTATCACGTTTTTTTTGGGGAATAGCATCATTGTTTTCAATCATTTTAATGAGATTTTCATCTTTGTTTTTTGAAAATAGTAGATTGAAAAATGCTCTGGTTGAGAGACTGTTTTTACGTTTTTCAACGAGTTCAAATTCATCTCCAATTTTCACATTACCTTCTTCTAATACCCTAACATAAGTTCCTGAATATCCATGATCTATAAACTGTTTTAAAGCATCTTGAGAGCCAAATTTATAGCCAAATTTATAGCAGGGTTCTCTGGGTTGTGTTATTTGTACTAGTGCATCGCCAACTTTATAAATATCACCAATGTGAATTTGCTCTTCATTTAACCCTTCTACAGTTAAGTTTTCACCAAACATACCCCAATTCCATTCTAAATTAGGATAAAGGTCTTTCCAATAGTCATAATGATCTTTTGAAAATAAGTAACACGCTTTAAATTCACCTCCATGATGTTTACGGTCTGTTACCGTATCATGCCTTACATCAGATTTTCCTAAATAAATGGGAGAATCTGTTGGTTTTTTGTAAATACCTGTAACGACTTCTTTACCATTCCAAGTGATAGTAGTTGGTTTAGCAGTATTAGTTGAAATTATTTTCATTAGTTTTTGTCAAAATTTAAGTTTTGTAGTTTGGCAGCTTCTTTAATTTCATCATCTAAATCATCATCAAAGGAAAACGCAAATAACATCCATTTATCATTAGGTTTATAAAATTTAAAAATAAATCTTAGTGGCTGGCGATCATATTTAATCATATACGAGTAAAGTGCAAAACTTTGAGATAGTTTCTTTGTTATTATAAGTTCATTGCCATAATACTTTCCCATAAAATCTTCAGTAAGACTATTAATGGTTTGAACTACTTTTTCAATATTATCTTTTTTGACTTTTGTCCATTTATTGGTGGCATATAAATCTCTTACAGCTTTTTCAGGACTTTCTGCATATGTTGAAAAGAAACTATCTAATAACTCTTTTGGGGTGGATTGAGAGGATATGTTCAATGAAGAACATAGAAGAATAAGGATTAAGAGGTTTTTCATAATAAATTAGCTTTTAAGAGACTAAATTAGATGAAAAATCTTTCGATTAAAAACGTTTTTAAAATTAATTATTCTTTATAAGGACAGGTTTGAAAATACGCTTGGAGGTTAAACTGCCTATCTTCAAATTTTTGGTGAAGGATTTTGAAGTGCTTAATTCTATCAATTCTAAAGGCTCTAAACTCATTTCTTAAATGACACCAAGCTATCAATATCCATTTGTTATTCATAGAATAAAAGGCATAAGGTTCAATTTTTCTAAATGAAATATTAGGATCGTCGGCTTTTTGGTAGTTAATCTCAACAAAATTTAAATTGGTTATTGCCAATTGAATATCAGAAAGCGCGTTACTTGAAAAGTCTTCATAGTCGAAATCAAAAACTCTTATATTGCTTTCTAAGCGTTCAATTTTTTCTTGTACAGAAGTTCTAAAAACAGATTTTATTTTAATAAGTGCCTCTCGAAAATCTTTAGCAAACGAGGCGTCTTTAGTCTGGCTCACCAAATGTTGCGCTGTGATTAAAGCATTAGCTTCTTTTTCGGTAAACTGAACAGGAGAAACTTGATAACCTTCCATTAGGGAGTAACCTCTGCCTTCTATTGTAGTTACTGGTATACCAGCTTCTTCTAGTTTTCTGATGTCTCTATAAATAGTACGAATACTTACATTGTATTTATTTGCCAATTCTGTGGCCGTTAAGAGCCTTTTAGATCTTAATAAAGTAAGAATTGATATGAGTCTTGGTAATTGAGACATAGTAACAAAGATAGCGAACCGGTTTACAATTCGCTATCACTTTGTTTTTGATTGTGTTTTAACTCATGTTCGGTTTTTATTATTGATGAAAGGTAAAAATTAGTTCCAAGAATGTAATGCAATTCTGTTACCTTCTGTATCAATAAATTGAGCCATAAAGCCATTTTCTCCTATTGCCGTTTTAGGCATAATAATTTTACCACCAGCATCTTCTACTTTACTAAGTGGTGTAGCTAAATTGTCCCCGCCATTGAGGTAAATAGTAGGACCGTCGCTAGTTGGTTTTTGACCCTCTCCTTCTATTAATCCTCCACCAACACCCTCTGCTTCATTGTCATGAGCAAACATACCATACTTAACATTTTGCTCTGGCATTGGATGATCTTCAATTTCAGAATCTAAAACTGTTGAATAAAAAGATTTTGCTCTTTCATAATTAGTTACGGGAATTTCAAACCAGCTAATTGCATTTTTCATTTGATAATAATTTTATTGATTAAACTTATATGCAAATTTAAAAGCGGTAGTGTCGTTTTATGTCAGGGGTGTTTTTCTATTTGATTTTTTATTAATGCTTGAAGGTAAATAAGCAGTATTTGCTAGTTTTTATAATACCAGAAAGGAATTCTTGCAATCGTAAGTATTGCGGTGTCTTTTTCTTTAATACGGTAGCGTTTTAAATTGAGAATATGTTTTCCCTCAGATAGACTTGAAGTTCCTAAATAGGTTTCAAAACCAAGGGTTCCTTTTTTCGTTTTTCCAACTAAGAATTCAGTGTTTAATTTTAAGGTATCAATTGAGATAAAGTATATGCTGTTAAATGTTTTTACATAGGCGTTTTGTAAACTGTCTTTTTTACCACTACTAATCCAATTATTACTAATTTGTATATCGGACTTAATACCTCTAATATCTTTTTTAGGTTTTAGTCCTGGATTATAGTAAAACATTCTATCTTCTATGTTATCGTCGTATTTAACGAAAACCTTAATGTAAGGATCTGAAATTACTTTCGATTGGATAAATACTCTGTTAATTTCTTCTAGTTTTTCGTCAAACAGATCCTCGTAGTTATGATTATTCAAAGTAAAAGTAGTGGAACGTAAATCACCATTAAAATAGTTGGAATTATTATACTTAAAACTTGTTGCAAAAAAAAGTAAGATAAAAAGAGGGACTAAAAAAGCACTTAGTCGCTTTCCAAATTTATTATCTAAAAAATTATAGATAATGGGTCTGTACAGAAAGGATAATGTAATAAAGCTAAAAACCCAGTAAATAGGAAAGTATACTTTGGAAATCCAATTTTTTTTCTTGAGTAATCCTTGGGTAATTGAATCAAAAAAGGTAAGTAACGCACCAAAGGTTACAAAAAGCATTAGTACAATACCAACACCTTTAGATATCCAAGATGGTAATGCATCATTGCCTATTATATAATTACCAATTAAAGCAATAACGATAATTGTGAAAGTGAGAGCCAGAACATAAAAAATGAGTAAAAACGAAATGGCAAAAATAATGCTACAGTAGTTTTCTAGAATGCCAATGTATTTATCAAAAGAACCAACTTTAATTTTTAAATATTTGGTAAACCTTCTGCTATAATTTAAACTATCATAATCTATGTCTCCAGAAACATATCTTAAACCAAGAGCACCAATCCATAAACCTCTTAAAAGGACATGAAGTAGTAAGTTGAATATTAATATGGCACATGAAATAAGAGCAACAATACTTATAATAAATTTGTATATCTGCTGCGCATTTTTTGCCTCCATGGCACTTACGGAAAGCGGTTCATAAGCTGTAAAAAGTCCAAAAATGGCAAAACCAGATATTAAAAGCTCTAATTGCCAGCTCTCTTCTTGAAGCTTTTGAAGGAGTTTTTTAAAAGCTGGATTATTATAGTCGTTGTTCATTGAAGACAAATTAGTCCTGACAAGATAGTTACTTTTCGCTAAATATCTTAGTCCTAAAATATCTGGTTAGTTTTTGGCTTAAGTTTGTTAAATGGAATTTATGATGAGTTAGTTTTGTTTATTTTGTAGTAATTGTGTAATTGATAGCACGTGCATAAATATGGCGGAAGGCATTATAAATGCAGGTAATAATAAGTACGGAAATTGATTAAATTCTAGTGATATTTTGGAGTTGGTTTGCCCCCAAATTTCGGGGAAATAGAATGAAGATATAAATGTGAAAGCTGCAAATAAAACAATACATATCCCCAATACATTCCAGAATAAAAGAAACCTTTTATTAGGATGCGTGTTTTTTGCTGTATATATAGACACAAAAATTGCTGAAATACCTAAAAGAATATCGTAATTAGCTCCTGCAAATGTTACTTGTATTGGAAGTATGCCTTGTAAAAAGGTAGCATAAAACAAGGATTCAATGCATGCCCTAAAACTTTGAAAGGCAATAGGCACATATATGGGTATAACTTGTAAAATCTTATTGCTCCTATGAACACGCGTAAAAACTATTGTAAACGTTATAAGCGGTAAGATCATTACTAATGGAATTCTTGGAGGTAAAGTGAGGTCATAATAGAAACCAGTATTGTGCAATGCTATTTGAAAGATGAGCCAAATACCAAGTATACCAGTGGCTACAAGCATGTATTTCTTTCTGAGAAATGACGCTAAGCTTAATTTTTTGGCGTTAACATTGTAAACATAAAGGATTATTAACCATAGTGTTAGGAATAGGACTGTATAAGCTAGTTTTAACATAAATATAGTTTTAAGTTGTATATACAACTATTGATTGAAATTTTTTTAATGCTCTAGTTTTGATGTTAGTACATTTAGTGCATTAACACCATCAGACCCAATAGTTTCTTTAATTTCCTCCATAGCTTTTTCCCAAGCAGGCATAATGTCATTAAGCAATTGCCAACCATTATCTGTAAGTTCCAATTCCTTTGTGCCAAGTACTGTAACTATATTGGTTTGCACCAGCCTGTTAATGTTTCTATGAACAGTGGATTTCTCTAGGAATAAAATATCCGATATTGTTTTCTGATTACACGTCTTTACTTTAGATAATACAAATAACATACTTAATTGACTGTCAGTAATATTAAATGGAGCCAAATACTGTCTGAAAACATTAGCAATAATCCTATTACAACGCATTACTTTGCCAGAAATGCAGTCTTTAGGATTAAAATCTTCCTTAATATTCGGGTATGTTTTTGTTCTATCCACGTTACAAATATAAAACATAGGGTTGTATATACAACTATGTGATACTTCCTATTTTATCAACTAATCTATTTTGCTATGGGAGATGGAAAGAAAAAACGCGTGATTATATCACGCGTTTCTAGCTATTAACCTACATATAAACTTTATCTATATATAATCTTTAAGGGAGGCAAAGATATAATGGATTGACGTATTAAAAATTGATGTATGATAAGAAATGAATTAATTATGTTAAAGTTCTTTTCTAATTCTACTCAAACTTTCTGTTGTGATACCTAAAAATGAAGCTATATGATAGTTCTTTATGGATTTTTCAATATCTGGGTATGATTTAAGAAAATTTATATAGCGTTCTTTTGCTGTTAAGGATAATTCCGATAGGATTCTTTTTTGAAATGCGCTGAAAGCTCTTTCTAATTTTTTTCTAAAAAAAGATTCAATTTTTGGGATATTGGAATAAAGAAATTCTTTGTCTAAATCTGTTATTTTATAAACAACAGAATCTTGTATTGCTTCAATATTCATTATGGCCTTAGATGAAGAAAAGAAGGCAGTATAATCACTCATCCACCAATCTTTAATAGCAAATTGTACTGTAAATTCCCTTCCTTGAGCATCTATATGGTAAGATCTTAGGCAGCCTTCAATAACATAATATTGTACATCAACATTATCTCCTGTCTTAATCAATTGGTCTCCTTTCCGTAAAATTTCTTTAAAAAATACCGCGTTAATAATTCCATTTTCTTCATTAGAAAAAGAAAGGTCTTTAAATATTTCTTTACTTATGGAATTATCGGTATTCACTTTAAAAGCTTTATAATGAATAATTTACGTAAAATTCTTGTGAGTAAGAAATTTTTTCGATTTAGTTGTAAAAAATTAGTTTAGCTGTCATAAACAACAAACCACTCTGCAAAGACAAAGTGGTTTGTTGTGTATTAAAATTTTAAAGTAGTTATTAATTTACTGTAATTAGGTTAATATCAAATATTAAAACGGCACCTCCAGGAATGTTTCCCCTACCAAGATTGCCATAAGCTAAGTGAGAAGGAATTAACAACATTCCGCTTCCTCCTTCTTTAAAATAGGTAATACCTTCTGTCCATCCGGTAATAACCTGTTGTAAATTAAAAGAAATACCTAAGTCATCACTTTCATCAAACACTTGTCCGTTTGTAAAGTAACCTTTGTAAGCTACCGTTACGTCACTAGTTGTTGTTGGCTGCGCTCCTGTTCCTGGTTCATCAATTACATAATATAAACCAGTATTACTGCTCAAAGCATTTAAGTTATTCGCAGTAATATAATCCTGAATTTCTTGGTCATTTTCTTCTCTGTAGTCTTTAATTCCGCCATTATCGGTAGAACATGATGAGATAATTAAAAATAGAGCAATTACTTTAGTAAAATGTTTCATAATAGATTTTTAGGCGTAAATATACTAGTGTAAAGGCCTATTACAATAAAAAAAACTAACGAATTTAAATGTTTACTTGATCCAAGGCAGCTATAAGTGTTTAGCTCCATGTTTTTTCAATTTCTTCTTTTCTGAATCTTACCATTTTTAAAATTAGTTCTTTTGGTAAAGGTTCGTTAAAAGGAAATTGAACAGTTCCTTTTCCTAATTTGTAATTTTTTAACTCTTTAGAGAATTTCTTAAGTGTAGTTGGAAAAGGGTAGAAGCTCACAAATTTCGCATATGCAGCCATCATAATTTGTTGCTCTTTTTTTCCCTTGGGAACTAAAGTAAAGGAAGGAATTTTATAATTTATGACTTCAGTTGCATCGGGAGCAGCTTCCATAATAATGTTTCTTAACTCACTTAAGATTTTTTGAGCCTCAGCAGATTGATTTTTTATGTAATCATCAATAGTATCATAACTGGGCATTGGACCTTTCATTCCCATGGCATTTAGGTTTTTGAATGTCTTACTAAGTTAATTTTTTAAATTTAATCCAAGTAAGTTTTCGCCATAATTTCTCTAAAGGTCCATATGTATGGTGTTTAAGCCACCAAGAAGAAAATCTCATTTGAAGTATCAAAATTACAATGGCAATACACAAAGTGAGGGCTGAACCGCAGTATCTATAAAGACCAAGTCCCCAACCATAATACATAAAGGTTCCAATTACCGCAATTAGAATGTAATTTGTTAATCCCATTCTACCAAACGTTGCAAATCTTGAAATCCAAACCTGCCCCTTATGTTGTCTCCATAGAATTACAATTAAAGATACCACGAATAGCATAATGGCGAACTTAGTATAAGTATCTAATAAAGCATTTAAGGTTTTAATAAAATTAGGTGTATTAGTTAGTTCTCCTAATCGGGTTCCAAGACCAGTGAGCAACCAGATTACACTACTAAAGCATAACACGCTATACCAGAATTTTAAAGATTTTTGAGTGAATGCTTTTGTCTTACTAAGGTAGGCACCTAAAAAGAAAAGTCCGGGAATGGTAAACATTCTCCCGGCATTTATATACCATACATAGGAGCGTTTCCAACCCATTGTAAAATTGTATTCCAATACATCCCAGAAAGTTCCTGTAGTTAAAATTTCTTGTGTTTTGGCTTTTGGATAAGGTACCTTAAAATTAATTACAGCGCCTTCGATAAAGTGACATATTAAACCATATATTCTTAGAGGATCTAATAAAAGTAAAAGGCTTAAAAATAGTAAAGTCCTATTTTTTAGAAAGGGAATTATAATTAGGGTTAGTCCAAAAATAGCATATTTAGAAAGGATTTCACCTCCTTGGAATATCATGTGAATTAGAGCGAAACCTAGTAGTAAAACCATACGCCAGATATGTCTAAAAAAGTAACGGTCTCCAGCAGCTTTTCTATTACTATACAGTATCCAATAACTAAGACCAAATAATAAGGAAAAAAGCGCAAAGGATTTCCCCGAAAACAATAAGAAAAGTGTGTCCCAAACCCATTTATCCAGGGTTTTAAGCCATGGTATTGTATAGGTAGGTTTTAAATAAATACCAAAATGTTCAATATGATGTAGCAGTAAAATTCCAGCAAGAGCAATACCTCTTAAGGCATCTATTAGAACGATTCTGTTTTTATTCATTTGGCATAAATTAAGACTAAAAGCGTGATGTGTAATGTGCTCATAGTAACAAACATAACTGTTTTTTGAGCTCTGGTGTAATGGCTGCTTAATTTAGACTGAGCACATAGACATGATTCTCGAAATAGTTGAGGTAATACATAACCTGCTATGAGCTCTGAGATTACAGTAACTTAAGGTTAGTTCCGTTTACTGAAACTGAGATGTTAACAAGAGATATAATTAATTTGAAAATTTTACGGAACCGTTAACGTAATGACCAAATAATTAGATAAATAGTAAGAATGTGGTAGGGGAATTGTTAAACTTCATTTTAATAAAAAAACCACTCTGCATAAGCAAAGTGGTTTTAATATCATAAATATTGAAACAAGTTCAATATGACAAATAAATTACTTGATCATATCGTAGCTACGTTTAATGAAGTTTGTTAATTCTTCACCTTTTAATAAACCTTGTGATAATCTAGCTAAATCCAAACTTTGGTTTATTAAACGTTCTTGTTTCTTTTTGGTTTTTGTATTCAATATTTCACTTACTAATTCATGATTAGTATTAACTACCAAGTTGTACATTTCTGGCATGTTACCGAACATGTTCATACCTCCGCCTCCTGTTGCTTGCATTTCTTTCATTCTACGCATAAACTCTGGCTGTGTAATAATGAAAGGAGAAGCATCGCTATCCATAGCTTCTAATTGTACAGTAAATTTTTCAGATGGAATTAGCTCTTTTAATAATTCGTCTAAAGCTTTTGTTTGGTCTTCATCTAACTTAGAAATAGTAGTGTCATCTTTTTTGATAAGATTATTAATATGATCACCATCAACTCGAGCAAAAGAAATATTCTCTTTTGAAGTTTCTAACTTTTGAATTAAGTGAGATACAATTGGAGAATCTAATAACAATACTTCGTAACCTTTTGCTTTAGCTGCCTCTATGTAACTATGTTGTTCATCTTTATCTGAAGCATAAAGGATTACTAACTTGTCATCTTTATCCGTTTGGTTTGCTTTAATTTTATTGTATAGCTCTTCGTAGGTAAAGTACTTTTCATCAACTGTTGGATAAAGCGCAAAAGCATCTGCTTTTTCAAAGAATTTTTCTTCAGAAAGCATTCCGTATTCAATTACTACTTTAATATCGTTCCACTTTGCCTCAAAATCTTCACGGTTATTATTAAATAGAGACTTTAATTTATCAGCTACTTTTCTAGTAATGTAAGACGAAATCTTTTTAACTGCGCCATCAGCTTGCAAATAAGAACGCGATACGTTCAAAGGAATATCAGGAGAATCAATAACCCCACGTAACATGGTTAAGAATTCTGGAACAATACCTTCAACGTTATCTGTTACAAATACTTGATTTTGGTATAATTGAATGCGATCTTTTTGAACGTTTAAATCGTTCGTCATTTTTGGGAAATATAAAATTCCCGTTAGGTTGAAAGGATAATCAACATTTAAGTGAATGTTAAATAACGGCTCTTCAAACTGCATTGGGTACAACTCACGATAGAAGTTACTGTAATCTTCATCTTCTAATTCAGAAGGTTGCTTAGTCCAAGCTGGGTTTGGGTTGTTGATAATGTCATCAACAGTTATTTTTCTATGAGGTTCTTTAGTTTCTTTACCCTCATCATCGGTAATAGTTGCTGGTTCGTGCTCAGGATCATTGATTTCCTTGGTTCCAAATTTAATTGGCACTGGCATAAACTTATTGTACTTAGTAAGTAGCTCTCTAATTCTACTTTCTTCTAAGAATTCTTCTTCACCTTCAGAAATATGTAGAATGATTTCAGTACCTCTTTCGGCTTTATCATTTGGTTCTAAAGTAAATTCTGGAGAGCCGTCACAAGTCCAATGTGCTGCTGGTTCATCTTTAAAAGATTTGGTAATGATTTCTACTTTATCTGCTACCATAAACGCAGAATAGAATCCTAATCCAAAATGACCTATGATGCCAGAATCTTTTGCTGAGTCTTTATATTTATCTAAAAATTCTTCAGCTCCAGAAAATGCTACTTGGTTAATATATTTCTCAACCTCCTCTGCAGTCATACCTAAACCTTGGTCTATAATATGTAGCTTTTTGGCATCTTTATCTATTTTAATTTCAATTTGAGGGGTGCCATATTCTACTTTAGCTTCACCAATATTTGTAAGGTGTTTTAATTTTAATGTAGCATCTGTGGCATTACTAATTAACTCACGTAAAAAGATTTCGTGGTCACTGTATAAGAATTTCTTAATTAACGGAAAGATATTTTCTACCGATACATTAATACTTCCTTTTGTCATGATAAATAAATTTATTTGTCATTCCCGTGTAGACGGGAATCTTATTAATTATAAGTTTTAATTCTTGTTGGTCTACATTCAAAAAAAATACCAAGCCTTAAAATGTGACAAACTGACACAACTTTTTTCGGATAGGGAAGTAAATTGTAAAATTCAAAAGAGCAAATTCCAGTATGTTTTGGTTTTTGGAATTTAGATTTTGGAATTTGAGAATTATATTTTGTAATTTGGTTTGTACTAAAAAGTATGTGATATGTACAATTCTAAAATAATAGGTCTTGGTAAATATGTGCCAGAAAATGTAGTAACAAATGATGATCTGTCTAAAATGATGGACACTAATGACGAATGGATCCAGGAGCGTACTGGTATTAAGGAAAGACGTTGGATTGAAAAAGGGAGTGAGGATACATCTGCCACAATGGGTGCAAAGGCTGCTAGGATTGCCATAGAACGTGCAGGACTAACTAAGGATGAAATAGATTTTATTGTGTTTGCTACCTTAAGCCCCGATTACTATTTTCCTGGTTGTGGCGTTCAAATTCAAGATATGTTAGACATGCCTACAGTTGGCGCTTTAGATATAAGAAATCAATGTTCTGGATTTGTATATGCGGTGTCTGTAGCAGATCAGTTTATAAAAACTGGTATGTATAAAAATGTATTGGTTATTGGTTCTGAATACCATTCTGGTGGTTTAGATAAAACTACAAGGGGTAGAGGTGTTTCTGTAATTTTTGGTGATGGGGCGGGAGCTGCTGTAATGTCTAGAACGGAAGATAACAGTAAAGGTGTTTTGTCATCACATTTACATTCTGAAGGTAAATATGCCGAAGAATTAACGGTTTTAGGTCCCAATATTAAGAAATGGGTGCCAGAGATTTTAGAGGCTAATGATCCTGAAGACACATCGTACTATCCTTATATGAACGGACAATTTGTGTTTAAACACGCCGTGGTTCGTTTTAGCGAAGCTATTATAGAAGGGCTGCAAGCAAACAATTTACAGAAAGAAGATATTGATATGTTAATTCCACATCAGGCCAACTTACGTATTTCTCAGTTTGTACAAAGGAAGTTTGGTTTGCGAGATGATCAAGTCTTTAACAATATTCAAAAATATGGAAACACTACAGCTGCATCTGTAATTATTGCGTTAACTGAGGCTTGGGAAGAAGGCAAAATTAAGGACGGAGATACTGTGGTATTAGCTGCCTTTGGGAGTGGCTTTACTTGGGGTAGTGTAATTATGAAATGGTAATATAAATAAACCCTGAAACTAAGTAATTTAATTTCAGGGTTGTTCAGCTATCAATCAATTCCCAACTAACACTAAAGTGAAGAATCTTATATTATTAGACGTTAAAAACTAAATTTTATTGCAATACGAATTAGTATTTAACTTTTTTTAACATAAAAAGAAAAATCCGAAACTAAGAAATTCGGATTTTTCCTTTTAATACTAATCTTTTTTACGAAATTTTTATTGTATGACTGACTAACTCAAATAACTAATTCTTCGTGGTGTTAGATTGTATACTTCGTTTAACGTAAAATTATTGTGCTTATTGTGTACTGCTTAAATTTTTTTTTAATTTCTTAAAAAACAAAACCCCAAAGTTGCATAAACTCTGGGGTTTCTTATTCAATAGCCTTACTTAACACTAACCATCAAATTATTATGCAGGCTACTAAATGGGTTATTTTATAGGAAGCCTCCACCTCCCGATTTTTCGTCATTATCTCTTCTTTTTCTAGATTTAGCACGGTATTTTCCTCCACCAAATCTATAGTTTAAACTCACGTTCCAAGTGTTGCTCTCCCAGTTAAATTCACCATTTTGAACAAATGGTCTTCTACCGTTAAAACCAAACCTTTGGGTATCAAAAACGTCGTTTAAGTTAAACGCAAATGTTGCTCTATTATTTTCTAAGAAACTATAACGCATGCCTAGGTTTATAAAGTACATTGGCTTAACATCAAACTGTAAGTTTTTGTTTTTTCCTCTGTAGAATCCGAACGCGGTGAACGTTAATTTTTTGCTTACGCTAAAGTTGTTGAACATTCTAAAGTTCCAAGCAACGTTATCTACTTCTGTTGTATTAGTTTCAATATCAGCTACCGTAGCATCTTCAATAAGAACACCATCTCTAATGTTTTCAGCAATACCTTTTTGAGTCTGAGAATATAAATCGAAACTTCCATTTATAAACCACCATTTGGTAGGTCTGTAGTTTGTAGATAATTCGAACCCATAAGCAGAAGTATTATCAAAGTTATCGTGTGTTAAAATTACACGGCCCGATGTAACATCACTTCTATCAATAAATAAGGCTCTGTTTATTTCATCAGAAATTGCTCTATAGAAAACGCCAGCAGTAATACTCCCTTTTCTGTCTTTTAAATTTCTTGTGTAATTAACTTCAACAGAGTTCGTAAACTGAGGAACTAAATCTTGATTACCAAAGGAAGAAATTAATGGTGTACTCCATTCTTTTATAGGGTTTACTTGTCCTATTCCTGGTCTATCTACTCTTCGGCTATAGCTAAATTGATAAGAGTTTTTCTCAGATGGAGTATAAGTAATGAATAAAGAAGGGTAAACTTGTATGTAATCATTATCAAAAGGTAATTCAGTTACAACATTAGTTGTCACATTTTCTTGTAAAGCTAATGTTTCAACATTTACACTTTCGGCTCTAAGCCCTACCTGGTATGTCCATTTATCAATTTTCTTGTTAAAGTTTACATAAGCAGAATAAATATCTCTAGAATAATCAAAATCTGTACTTGGTGTCGGTTCTAAAGTTCCGGCTTCTGTAAAAGAATCTCCAGTAGAAGCATATCTGATTTCGGTGTTAAATAATCTTGCTTGTAACCCAACTTCTAACTTAGCATTATCGGATAAAGGATTTACATAATCTAAGTTAATCGTAGTCCTTTCTCTATCTGTTTCGTTAAAGTCTGTGTAATCTCTAAGAGGTCCTTCTATTTGGTCAAAAAATACTGGGTTTTCACCTTCATAAATATTATGGTCTACCTCTAGTTCTATGTTTTCACCTTCCTTAGCAAATTCTAACTTATAATCGAAGTTGTATTGCTGAGAGGTATTATCGCCAGTATTTGTAAATATTTGGTTCTGATTAAAAGCCATATTATCATTAAAAATAGCCTTTGTACTACCTATAGTACTATTTTCAGAAAGGTTCTGATTTGTAAATACAGAAATAGTATTCTTATCATTTAGGTAAAAGTCTAACCCAACTTTAAACTGGTGATTATCTCTTTTGTCTAAGAATCTAAATATTTGTTCAGAGTTATTTTCTGGTCTGTTTACAAAACCTCTATTTCTGTTTTTAGAAATATTATTACTGTAGCTACCATAAGCATTAAATTTACCATTTCGGTAGTTCATGTTTAAGGAGCTATTAAATTTTGCTTCTATCTCATGACTTAAACCAACATTAAAGTTACCATTAAATCCTACCATAGTATTCTTATGCAATACAATGTTGATAATCCCACTCATTCCCTCAGGATTGTATTTAGCTGAAGGATTAGTGATTAACTCAATAGATTTAATAGCGGTAGAAGGAATTTGCTTTAGTAACTGCGCTGTTGGGATGTTTGACAACTTTCCATCTACCATTACGCGAACATTTTGGTTACCACGCATGCTAATTTCACCAGTTTGGGCATCTACATTAACAGAAGGAATCCCTACCATTAATTGAGAAGCTGTACCTGTAGCAGCAAGATCTTTACCAATAGTAATTACCTTTCTATCAACTTTTTGTTGAATCGTTGAGGTTTCCGCAATTACTGTAACAGCATCTAAACTTTCTGCTTCCTCTTCTAAATAGATGTTACCAAGTTTTACCTTGTAATTGCCTTTACCTATAGTAACATTTTTAGTATACGTTTTATATCCAATATATTGAATACTAACTACAACATCGCCTTCGGTAACCTTATCTACACTAAAAGTACCATCATCTAGGGTGATACCCCCAGTAATAGTTTCGTTTTTACTGTTTTTAATAATTACGTTTACATAAGGTAAGGGTTGTTTTAACTTTGCGTCTAAAACGGTTCCTGTAATTGATCCTCTATTATCAGCATTAGTAACAGGATCTGTATGCGCTTTTACTATAATTGAAAGAAATAAAAAGCACATGAAAAATACGTTTTTCATTTTGATGTTTTTTGATTGATTGATTTCAGTTACGTTTAAGACGCGAAAGAACGCATTATGTTACCATTTTTTTTAACCTTAACAACATTTTAACAAATGGATAAAAAGACTCTTGTTCTCGGAACTTCTTTAAAACCAAATAGATATTCCAATTATGCCGTACAAAGATTAGTAGCAAAAAAAGTTGAAACAGTTGCTTTTGGATTGAGAAAAGGAGAAGTTGAAGGTGTTACAATTGACACAGAATTATTACCATATGAAGACATTCATACGGTTACCTTATATTTAAATCCCAAAAGACAAAAGGCGTATTACGATTATATAGTGTCTTTAAAACCAAAACGTGTAATATTTAATCCAGGCACCGAAAACCCGGAATTGTATGGCATTTTGAAAGGACATAACATTGCTTTTGAGGCTTCCTGCACCCTAGTTTTGCTTTCTACTAATCAGTATTAAACCTAAATAGGTGAGTATGCCGTTAATTATCAAAATTTCAAAGCCAATTTGATAACCGTTAAGCAAATCAACAGAATACGTATTCAAAAAGTAAGACAATATAGGAGCAACCAGAGCTATTACCCAAACAAGTTTATCTTTTAGTTGCCTTTTTGTAAAAATACCTAGTGCAAATAAACCTAATAATGGTCCATAAGTGTAACCTGCAGCCTTGAATAATTCCCATATTACAGATACATCTTTAAATATGGCATCAAAAAGTATAATAACTACAATTAAAACAAGGCTTACGAGAATATGTACTTGTTTTCTAATTCTTTTTTGAGCATTAAAAGGCTTTTTGTCTAATTCTATAATATCAATACAAAATGATGTAGTTAATGAGGTTAATGCCGAATCTGCACTAGAATATGCTGCTGCAATAAGGCCAAGTAAAAAGAAAGAAGACGTAAGTATTCCAATTTCTGGCAGCATAGCAATGGTTGGGAATAAATCATCTTTTTTAGCGCTAATGCCATGTTGGCTGGCATATTGCGTTAGTAGCAGACCTAAGACTAAAAACAGAATGTTTACAAAAATAAGTACAACACTAAAAGAGATCATGTTTTTTTGAGCTTCTTTTAAGTTTTTACAAGTTAGGTTTTTTTGCATCATATCCTGATCTAAGCCAGTCATAGTTATGGTAATAAACATACCAGCCAAAAAGCTTTTAATAAAGTATTGAGAATCATTAAAATCATCAAAGAAAAATACTTTGCTCATAGGGCTTTCTGAAACACTTGTGTACACCTCAGAAAAAGTATTTAAGTCCATTGCAGACGCTAAGAATACAATGGTAACTACTACAGAGATTAACATAAACAAAGTCTGTAGAGTATCGGTGAAAATAATAGTTTTTATACCTCCTCTAAAGGTATAAAGCCAAATAAGGGCAATAGTAATTATAACGGTTATTGTGAAAGGAATATTAAATTGATTAAAAACAAGAAGTTGTAAAACTTTAGCAACCAAAAATAGCCTGAAAGCTGCACCAACAATTCTAGATACTAAAAATGCAGTAGCCCCAGTTTTATAACTTACATTGCCAAACCTATCCCTTAAGTAGGTATAAATAGATGTTAGATTAAGCTTATAATATATGGGGAGCAAAACATAGGCTATTATTAAGTACCCGAAAAAGTACCCAAAAACAACCTGTAAATACCCAAATTGTTTCGCCTCTACCGCTCCTGGAACAGAAATAAATGTGACACCAGATAAAGATGCACCTATCATACCAAAAGCCACCAAATACCAAGGAGCAGATTTGTTTGCCTTAAAAAAGGCATCGTTACTATCTTCTTTTCCTGTTACATAAGAAATTAATATTAACACAATAAAATATGCGGCAATTAACAGAAGTATTTGAGTAGCAGTCATATAAGCTGGGTTAGGTTTTCAAAATACAAATTAATAGCTTCAAAAGCCAAAATCTGTTCAAAAGAAGGTAAAATCTGTACTATTGAAATTAATAATATATTGTAATTTCGCGATTATGGAATTTTCTTCAAAATTGCTCGAAAAAGCTGTAAATGAAATGTCTCAGCTACCAGGTGTGGGTAAAAGAACTGCACTTAGGTTGGTGTTGCATATGCTTCGACAACCAAAGGAACAGACGTTGGCTTTAGCAGAAGCTTTGCAAACAATGCGTAATGAAATTAAATTCTGTAAATCATGTCATAATATTAGTGATAATGAGCTTTGTGAGATATGCTCGTCTAATAACCGAAATGAAGAAATTGTTTGTGTGGTAGAAGATATTAGAGATGTTATGGCTATTGAAAGTACTAGCTCTTACAAAGGCTTATACCATGTTTTAGGAGGTAAAATATCGCCAATGGATGGTATAGGACCACATGATTTAAATATTGAAACCTTAGTAAATAAGGTAAAAGAAGGAAAGGTTAAGGAGCTTATTTTTGCATTAAGTTCTACTATGGAGGGAGATACAACAAATTTTTATATTTACAAGCAAATTCAGGAATACAATATTGAAACATCCACTATAGCCAGAGGTATATCCGTTGGTGATGAATTAGAGTATGCAGATGAAATTACTTTAGGAAGGAGTATTGTTAATAGAATTCCGTTTGAATCTTCTTTAAAATCTTAGTCTCTCGTTTGAAGCTTTCAGTAATCATACTTAATTATAATGTAAGGTACTTTTTAGAGTTATGTTTAAAAAGTGTGCAGGCGGCAATACATCAAATTGACGCGGAAATAATTGTAGTTGATAACAATTCAGAAGATGATAGTTGCCAAATGGTGAGAACCTTTTTTCCAGAAGTAACACTTATTCAGAATAAAGAGAACTACGGTTTTTCTAAGGGAAATAATATAGGTGTTAGACAAGCAAAAGGGGAGTACATTTGCATTTTAAATCCAGATACTGTTGTTCCCGAAGATGTTTTTATAAATCTTTTGAAATCTTGTGAAAGTAGAAGTAAATTGGGGGCTGTTGGATGTAAATTGATTGATGGTGTAGGGAGGTTTTTGCCAGAAAGTAAACGAAATGTTCCTGTAATAAAAGCCTCATTTAAAAAAATGATGGGTAATTCTAAGTTGTATTACGCAAATCATTTAGAAGAAAACGAAGAAGGTGAAATAGATGTTTTGGTTGGAGCTTTTATGTTGATGAAAAAGAAGGTATATGATGAGGTTGGAGGGTTTGATGAAGATTATTTTATGTATGGTGAGGATATCGATTTATCTTTTAAACTTCTTAAAGAGGGATATCAAAACTACTATTACGGAAAAACTAGCATTCTACATTTTAAGGGAGAAAGCACTTTAAAAGATAGGCTATATGCAAAACGGTTTTATGGTGCCATGCAAATTTTTTATAAGAAACATTTTAGGCAAAATTTATTGTTTGATGCTCTAGTATGGTTCGGTATTCAAATGGCTTATTTTTTTAGAAAAATTCCAAAACGTTCAGTCAAAAAGATTAATAGGTACATATTGCTATCAAAAAGGCATAATGAAAAGTTACAATCTAAATTATTAAATAATATTTTTTTAGAAAAAGAGATTAGTAATTTTGAAAAGTCGGATGAACTTATTTTTGACGCAAATGTATTAACGCATAAAGAAATAATTTCATCTATAGAGAAGTATTCTAAAAATAATAGTTTGACTTTCAAAATTTTACCAAATAAAGCTAGTTTTATATTAGGAAGTGATACGGCAATAAGTAGAGGGGAGATAATAGAATTCTAGTGTTTTTAATTATTGAATTTTTAAATAAATCACTATTTTTTTAGTAATTTTGCAAGCGAAAACAAAAAAACAACTATTACAATAAAAATATGGCAAGGTTTGAACTTAAACTACCAAAAATGGGAGAAAGTGTGGCGGAAGCTACAATTACTTCTTGGTTAAAAGAGGTTGGAGAAAATATAGAAATGGACGAGCCTATTGTTGAAATAGCGACAGATAAAGTTGATAGTGAAGTTCCCAGTGAAGTAGAGGGTGTTTTGGTTGAACGTTTTTTTGAAGTAGATGACGTAGTTCAAGTAGGACAGGTAATTGCTGTTATTGAAGTAGATGGAGACGCGACTATTCCAGAACAAGAAACGAACACAGATGTTAAAGAAGAAGCCGTTGAGCATATAGAGCAATCTTTTACTATTGCTAAAGAAACAGTGGCTCCTGTAATAGCTAGCGGTGATAGATTTTATTCGCCTTTGGTTAAAAACATTGCAAAGAAAGAAGGTATTAATCAAGAGGAGTTAGATGCCATCCCTGGAACAGGAAAAGAGGGTAGAGTTACCAAAAATGATATTTTAGGGTATTTAGAGAAAAGAGGCACTCAGCCTGTAGCGCCTAAAACAATGCAAAAGGAGGTAGAACCAGTAGGGGGAAAGAAAGAGCAACAAAAGCCTGAAGCTGTTGCTCCTATTGTTTCAAGTGGTGAAGACGAGATTATTGAAATGTCTCGAATGGGTAAACTCATAGCACATCACATGAAAGAGTCTATCCAGACATCAGCTCATGTACAAAGTTTCATCGAAGCAGATGTAACTAATGTTTGGAATTGGCGAAATAAAGTTAAAAACGATTTCCAGAAGCGTGAAGGTGAGAAATTAACCTTTACCCCAATTTTTATGGAAGTAATTGCAAAGGCATTACGGGATTTCCCAATGATGAATATTTCTGTTCAAGGAGATACTATAATAAAGAAGAAAGATATTAATTTAGGTATGGCTACTGCCTTACCAGATGGGAATTTAATTGTTCCAGTAATTAAAAATGCAGATCAACTTAATTTGGTTGGTATGGCCAAAAAAGTAAATGATTTAGCCAACCGAGCAAGGATAAATAGTTTGAATCCGGATGATATTCAAGGCGGAACTTATACCGTTACAAACGTTGGATCATTTGGAAGTATCATGGGGACACCAATTATAAACCAACCACAAGTAGGTATTTTAGCTTTAGGAGCAATTCGAAAGGTTCCAGCGGTAATAGAAACTCCAGAAGGAGACTTTATTGGTATTAGATACAAAATGTTCTTATCGCATTCATACGATCATAGAGTTGTTAATGGCGCTTTGGGAGGTATGTTTGTAAAAGCGGTTAAAGACTATTTAGAAGCTTGGGACGTAAATAGAGAAATCTAAAATTTAAAAATAAATGTGTAAAAACCCAATCACTAATGTGGTTGGGTTTTTTTATTTTTGCAAGCAGCGGCTTAAATACTAAAATTAATATAAACGTATATGCAACTCAATCTTACGAAGCCTATTTGCTTTTTCGATTTAGAAACTACAGGTGTTAATATTTCAAAAGATAGAATAGTAGAAATATCTATACTTAAGGTGTATCCTAATGGAAAAGAAGAAACTAAAACTTGGTTGGTGAATCCAGAAATACAAATCCCAGAAGATATTACTGCTATTCATGGTATCTCCAATGAAGATGTGGCAAACAAACCTACATTTAAGGAATTGGCTAAAGAAGTTTACAATTTGATTAAAGATTCAGATTTGGGAGGCTTTAATTCCAATAGATTTGATATTCCTTTATTGGCGGAAGAAATGTTGCGAGCAGATATAGATTTCGATATGAAAAACCGTTTAGCTATTGATGTGCAAACCATTTTTCATAAAATGGAACAACGTACCTTAAGTGCGGCCTATAAATTCTATTGTGATAAAAATCTTGAAGGGGCTCATAGTGCAGAAGCAGATACTAAAGCTGCCTACGAAGTTCTAAAAGCCCAAATAGAAAGGTATGATGAAGTTGAAAATAATACTAAGTTTTTGGCTGAGTTTAGTTCTAGAAAACAGTTTGCAGATTTTGCCGGTTTCATTGTATTTAATAAAGAAGGTGAAGAATGTTTTTCATTTGGAAAACATAAAGGAAAGAAAGTTGAAGATGTTTTAGCTTCAGAACCAGGTTATTTCGGTTGGGTATTGAATGCCGATTTCCCGCTCTACACAAAAAAAGTATTGACTAATATAAAATTAAGAGGTTTTAATAATAAACTCTTTTAATTAAGAAAAAAGAATCTAGAATAAGGATAAGAATTCATGTTACACGTCTTGTTTCATTGAGTAAAATGGTCTTTGTTCTTTAAGCTTAAAGGAGATGAAATTAATTTGTATTGGTAGAAATTATACAGAGCATATTGAAGAGTTGGAAAATGAGAAGCCACTTGAACCTGTAATTTTTCAAAAACCAGATTCCGCAATTCTACTTAAAAAACAACCCTTTTTTATTCCAGATTTTTCAAATGAAATCCATTACGAAGTAGAGGTTTTGGTGAAAATAAATAGAATAGGAAAATATATAGACAAAAAGTTTGCCCATAAATACTACAGTGAAATTGGTTTAGGAATAGACTTTACGGCAAGAGATTTGCAACGAAAGTTAAAGGAAAAAGGATTACCATGGGAAAAGGCAAAAGCCTTTGATGGATCTGCCGTTGTTGGTAAATGGATACCAAAAAACGAGTTTGAAGATATTAATGCAGTAGATTTTTCTCTAAAAAAGAACCAAGAAATTGTACAAAAAGGAAATACTTCCCTAATGCTTTGGAAAATTGATGAAATAATAGAATATGTTTCAAAATATTTTACTTTAAAGATTGGAGATATTATATTTACGGGCACGCCAGCTGGCGTTGGCATTGTAAAACCCAACGATAAACTAAAAGGATTTATAGAAAACAGAGAAATGTTTTCAATATCAATTAAATAATGGAACAACATTACAAATTAGAACGCGTACGCGAATTAGCGGATAACGATCAAGATTTTATTGCAACTTTAGCAGAAGCTTTCATTGAAGAAATGGGACCAGATTTAGAACGTTTAAAGCAAGGAGTTGCCGATGTAAACTATCAAGAAACATATCAAGCTGCGCATAAAATGAAACCTACAGTAGATTTATTTGAACTAGGTGTTTTAGATACATTAATTGAAGTGCAAGATTGGGGTAAGTTTACTAAAGAAGGAGAGGATATTACAGCACAATTACAAATTGTTGCAACGGCGGTAGAAAACGCCCTTGCCGAAATAAAGGAGGATTTTAATTTATAATGCAAGCCCAAATAATTACCATTGGTGATGAACTTCTTATAGGGCAAGTAATTGACTCCAATTCTGCTTTTATTGCAAAACAACTTAATAGAATAGGTATTTCGGTCTTTGAAATAACGTCTATACAAGACGATAGAGCGCATATTCTCAAAGCGCTAAAGGAAGCGGAGGAACTTGTAGATATTGTTATTTTAACTGGTGGTTTAGGACCAACAAAAGACGATATTACAAAAAAAACCATTGCAGAATATTTTGATGACACCTTGGTAAGAAATGACGATGTGCTGAAAAATATTGAAGACCTCTGGCGCAAACATGTAGGCGGGAAATTACTTCAGGTAAATAAAGATCAGGCTTTAGTTCCTTCAAAGTCTAAAGTATTAATGAATAAATTAGGAACTGCTCCGGGGATGTGGTTCAATAAAGGAGAAAAAACCTTTATCTCACTTCCCGGTGTGCCTTATGAAATGAGTACCTTAGTATCTAATGAGGTGGTTCCAAATCTAAAAGAAAAATATAACTGTCCGCATATCATTCATAAAACCATGTTGGTTTATGGTTTGGGGGAAAGCGCATTAGCAGCAAGAATAGAGGATTGGGAAGATGCTCTACCGGAAGATATGAAACTGGCCTATCTGCCTAATTTAGGTAAAATGAGATTGCGTTTGTCTTCTAAAGGTTTTAATGAAAATGAGTTAAAAGCTAGGGTAGATGCAGAGGTAGATAAAGTACTGCCATTAATCAAAGATGAATTCTTCGGTTTTGAAGATGAAGATGGTTCGGCTGAAATTATTATTGCCAAACAATTACCAAAAATTGGAAAGACTTTGGCCATTGCAGAAAGTTGTACCGGAGGAAATTTAGCTGAACAGTTTACTAAAAATTCGGGAGCCTCGGCTTATTTTAATGGAGGCGTAGTTACGTACTCAACAGAATCTAAAGTAAATGTTTTAGGAGTTTCTAAGGCGTTAATAGATAAATATTCAGTAGTTAGTCATGAAGTTGTAGAAGCTATGGCAGCTAATGCTTTGAAATTGTTTAACTCCGATTATGCGGTAGCTACTACAGGAAACGCAGGACCAACAAAAGGAGATTCCGATGCAGAAATAGGAACAGTTTATATTGCAATAGCTACTAAAACTAAGGTGTACTCCGAAATGTTTAGTTTAGGAAATCACAGGGTAAAAGTTGTAAATAGAGCTGTTAACAAGGCTCTCGAAATGCTCCTAAAAGAAATTTTTAAAAATAGATAATATTTAGATTGCTACAATCTAAATATTTTGTATATTTGCACCTCGATTTTAAGCAACAAAATTTTAAAGTTATATATAATGTCAAGAGTTTGTGAACTTACAGGGAAGAAGGCAATGGTTGGAAACAACGTGTCACACGCATTAAATAGAACTAAGCGTAGATTCAATGCTAACTTAGTTAAGAAACGTTTTTACATTCCAGAAGAAGATAAGTGGGTAACTTTAAAAGTTTCTACATCTGCATTAAAAACTATCAACAAAATAGGAATTTCTGCAGCAATTAAAGAAGCTAAAGCTAAAGGATTTTTAAAATAATAGCTGTAAAATAGGATGAGATTTCCGCCTGCGCGGAAATGACAAAAATATTATAACAATGGCAAAGAAAGGCAACAGAATTCAGGTAATTTTAGAATGTACTGAGCACAAAGCTTCTGGACAACCAGGAACTTCTAGATACATTACAACAAAAAATAAAAAAAATACGCCAGATAGAATGGAGATTAAAAAATTTAATCCTATCCTTAAGCGTATGACAGTTCATAAAGAGATAAAATAATAAGTCATGGCAAAGAAAGCAGTAGCATCGTTACAAACAGGATCAAAAAGGTTAACTAAAGCCATCAAAATGGTAAAGTCGCCTAAAACAGGAGCTTATATGTTTGTTGAGTCTATTATGGCTCCAGACCAAGTAAATGACTTTTTAAATAAAAAGTAAACACAAGCTTTTCTTTAAAATATAGAAACTGCTTTCTTTTTTAGAAAGCAGTTTTTTTATGTTTATATTTGGCTCGAAAGAAAACTCCTTAAAACATTGGTTTTAAGGAATCTCTTGAAATTGTCTTTCTCGCGAATACGAGAAGTTACTGCTAAAATGGCAGTAAAAATTTGTGGTAAAGAAATTGCAATAACTTTTTTAATGGGAGGGTCTTTAGGAAAAGTTTTTTATTAATAGTAAATAGGCTTTTGAAGCAGTTCCAAGAGAGGCACCAACCCTAACACATATTTAAAAAATGTTTAGATGTTATCTAAACAGATAAATCAACGCATAAACGTATAAGGTAAATGAGTTTTTTTAAAAAAATATTCTCTTCAGAAAAAAAAGAAACATTAGATAAAGGTTTAGAAAAGTCTAAAACTAGTTTTTTGGGTAAGCTTAGTAAAGCTGTTGCTGGGAAATCAAAGGTAGATGATGAGGTTTTAGATAATTTAGAGGAAGTTTTGGTTAGTAGTGATGTTGGGGTAAATACTACCTTGAAAATTATTGAGCGTATTGAAGAACGTGTTGCTAAAGATAAATATCTTGGAACAGATGAATTAAATAAAATTCTACGAGAAGAAATTGCAGGTTTGTTAAGTGAAACAAATGTAGGAGAAGAAACTGAATTTACTATACCAAAGGATAAGAAACCATATGTAATTATGGTAGTAGGCGTTAATGGTGTTGGAAAAACTACAACAATAGGTAAACTTGCAAACCAGTTTAAAAAACAAGGGTTAAAAGTAGTATTAGGCGCTGGAGATACGTTTAGGGCAGCAGCTATTGACCAATTACAAGTTTGGGCAGATAGAGTAGATGTACCAATTGTTAAACAAAGTATGGGTAGTGATCCTGCGTCAGTAGCTTTTGATACTTTACAAAGTGCCGTAACTCAAGATGCTGATGTTGTAATAATTGACACTGCGGGTAGGTTGCATAATAAAGTCAACTTAATGAATGAGTTGACAAAGGTAAAACGTGTTATGCAAAAAGTTGTTCCAGATACGCCTAATGATGTATTGCTAGTATTAGATGGTTCTACAGGGCAAAATGCTTTTGAGCAAGCCAAACAGTTTACCGCAGCTACAGAAGTAACCTCCTTAGCTGTGACCAAATTGGATGGAACAGCAAAAGGCGGTGTGGTAATAGGTATTTCAGATCAGTTTAAAATCCCTGTAAAATATATAGGTGTAGGTGAGGGGATAGAAGATTTACAAGTGTTTAATAAGTTTGAATTTGTAGACTCTTTCTTTAAATAGTTAATATTTTTAAATTAACAATTTCTTAATCACTGTTTTTAAAACATAAGAAGGCTCTTATCGTTAAAAGATAGATTTTAACTAATAAAAACTTCTTATGAAAACAACTCTTTCCATTTTAAGCATTTCAATACTGCTTTTTTCATGTTCATCAAATCAGAGTTCTGATAATGCTAATGATACTAATTTTTATGCGCTTACCGTAGGTAATTCTTGGGTGTACAAAAACTACAAACTAAATGAGACTAATGTTACCTACGAAGAAACCTCTGTAGTAGACTCTATTAGTGTAGTAAGTAAACAAACTATAAAAGGTGAGACTTTTTATAAAGTTAGACGATTTACTTCAGGAAATGAAGCTAACATTACATTTTGTAATCCAAATGGAGAGCATTTTCAATTCTTAAGAGATTCTTTGGGATATTTAATTAATAGTGATGGAGAAATAAAACATACTTATGTAAACTATGAAGAGCGTTTAGTACAAGAAAATAATTGGGGAAATATTTACGAAGTATTAGAAAATGGCACTGAAGAGATTAATGTTGAATCTGGAAAGTTTAATTGTATATCATCTAAAAGATATGCAAAAGACCCAGATAATCAATTATTACCAGCAGAAGATAAGTACTATTATGCCGATGGTTATGGGTTAATATACGATACGCAATCCTTTGTTAGCAGTGATAAACCATCAATCATTAGACGTTTAGATGCTTATAATATCAACTAGAAATGTCCCCAGTATTCTAAGCTGGGGATTTTTTTAAACTTATTTATGTGATTAGTCAATAAGTTCGTTAATCATTTCCCATAAATCATTATCAAAACTAGAAAGTGCAAAAGTTTCACTATCGGCAGCTTCTCCCATTCTAATAACCACAAGTTTTTTACTTGGTACAACATAAATCTTTTGATCATTTTTACCTAAGGCAGCAAACATATCATCTGGTGCATTAGGAACTAAAGCGCCGCTAAACTTTAATTGACTTCCTGGTAGATGAAAAGATGACTTCCCATTTAACCACCAGAGGTAACCATAAGATTTATTGATATCTTGAGATGTATTAGTGGCTTCGTTCAAAAAAGCTTCAGGAATAATTTGCTCACTATTCCACTTTCCATTAGCGTATATAAGTAATCCAAAACGAGCCATACTTCGGGTATCACTCCAATACACATTAAAATCATTAAGTTGTAACCACCCTCCTTTTGTACTGGTCATACCAATTTTATCTCTCAATTTAGTGTTGAAATAATTTTTAAACGTACTGTTGCTGGCCTCGGCCAAAACATCCTGCATTTTTTTATATACATTATGGTAAGCCCAACGTGTTCCTGCGTCGGCCATGTATTCCAAATCTTCTGGCTCAACCCCATTAGTACTATCATCTAAACCAGAATTCATAGATAATAGGTGTTTACATGTAATAAGATTCTCTTTTTCTAAAGAGGCACTAGTCCATCCTGTGCCTAAATAATCCGATACTTTGGTATTGATATCTATTAGACCTTCTTCTTGTGCAATACCAGAAAGAGCAGTTGTTAATGTTTTACCAGCACTTGCCCAATACCATAATTTGTTGGCATCATGTCCATTCATATACGCTTCAACAACAATTTTTCCATCATGTAAAATCATGAAACTTTTGGTGTTTTGGTCTTCTAGATAGTCTAACAAAGGTTGAAGTTCATTGTTATTCCATCCTAAATCGGAAAGCGAACGTGCCTCCCATGTACTAGAACCAAAAGGAGGAAAGTAGATACCCGATTCAGGTGGCTCAGTATCATTTATAACATCTGCAGAAGAACAACTTATGCAAAAAAGAAATACCAGTAGCAACATAGTAACAGAGGTTTTCATAATGTAGATTTTGGAATTAGGACTATCAAATATAGCAAAGGTTTAATTGAAAAAAAATCTTAATGGTTATCCTTAAGGGTATCTTTTAAAATTCCTTATAGAGGATAAATAACAATACCAAGATATCCTAAATCATTCCTTATCTTTGCGCTCATATTTAAATTTGGTAATGAGAACAAAGACTCTAAAGAAAAACAAGATTAATGTTGTAACCCTTGGTTGTAGTAAGAATGTTTACGATAGTGAGGTGTTAATGGGGCAGCTAAAAGCTAGTGGAAAGGATGTTGTTCATGAGGAAGAAGGCAATATTGTAGTTATAAATACTTGTGGCTTTATAAATAATGCTAAAGAAGAAAGTGTTAATACTATTTTAGAATTTGTTCAAAAGAAGGAAGAGGGTGATGTAGATAAGGTTTTCGTTACAGGATGCTTATCAGAAAGATATAAGCCAGATTTACAAAAAGAAATTCCAAATGTAGACCAATATTTTGGTACAACAGAATTACCAGGTTTGTTAAAAGTTCTTGGAGCCGATTATAAGCATGAACTTATAGGTGAACGTTTAACTACTACACCAAAAAACTATGCGTATTTAAAGATAGCTGAGGGGTGCGATAGACCATGTAGTTTCTGCGCTATTCCTATTATGCGCGGTAAACATAGAAGTACGCCAATTGAAGATTTAGTTACTGAAGCAGAAAAACTTGCCGCAGGAGGAGTTAAAGAGTTGATTTTAATTGCGCAAGATTTAACCTATTATGGTTTAGATTTATATAAAAAACGAAACTTGGCAGAATTACTCGAAGCTTTGGTAAAAGTTGAGGGTATTGAATGGATTAGATTACATTATGCCTTCCCAACAGGATTTCCTATGGATGTGTTAGACGTTATGAAACGTGAACCTAAAATCTGTAATTACTTAGATATTCCATTACAACATATTTCTGATTCCATTTTAAAGAGTATGAAACGTGGTACTACTAAAGCAAAGACAACAAAATTGATAAATGACTTTAGAGCCTTGGTGCCTGAAATGACAATTAGAACCACATTAATAGTTGGTTATCCTGGTGAGACAGAAGCCGATTTTCAATTACTTAAAGCATGGGTTAAAGAGATGCGTTTTGAACGTTTAGGCTGTTTTACTTATTCTCATGAAGAAAATACAGGTGCTTATGCTTTAGAAGATGATGTACCTCAAGATGTTAAAATAGCTCGAGCAAATGAAATTATGGATATTCAATCTCAAATCTCTTGGGAATTGAATCAAGGGAAAATAGGGCAGACCTTTAAGGTGGTTATTGATAGAAAGGAAGGTAATTACTTTGTTGGTAGAACAGAATTTGATTCGCCAGATGTTGATAACGAGGTATTAATAGATGCATCTTCTACTTATTTAAAAACAGGTGAATTTACAACAGTTAAAATTAATGAAGCCGAAGATTTCGATCTTTACGGTGAAGTCGTAAATTAGAAAATCAAATATTGGTGCATCTGTTGGATTGTTTCGTCATGATTGGGATGCATCAACAATGCTAAAGGAATGCAATCAACAAACTTCATAGAGTTTCTAAAAGGCCTAGACCCAAAACCGCTTTATGTGTTAGATAAAGCAATGCCTTTATCAAGTTATGTTCCAATAGATTTATCTGATTCAAATGAGTCTCTAAATGAAATTGATGTCGCTTCAGCAGAGAAGTTAGGGGCATTTGTCAATAATCATATAGCCAATCATAATGCTAAAGTAGCTTACGGCGGCTATTTAGAAGTTCGAAACATTTATAAAAGGAGCACTCATTTTAATAAACAAGCAAAAGAAGAGCGCAATATTCATATTGCAATAGATTTATGGTGTGAAGCTAAAACACCTATTTACGCACCTTTAAATGCGAAAGTACATAGCTTTAAAAATAACACCAATTATGGTGATTATGGCCCAACAATAATTCTAGAACATAATGTGGAACATATTACGTTTTATACCCTTTACGGACATTTAAGTCTGGAATCTATAGATACTTTAAAAGTGGGACAAATCTTTGAACAAGGTGAACAAATAGGATCATTAGGAGATGCTGCTGTAAATGGTAATTATCCACCACATTTACATTTTCAAATCATTAGAGATTTACAAGGAAATTTAGGCGATTACCCTGGTGTTTGTGCAAAACAGAATCTAGAGTTTTACAAGCAAAATTGTCCCGATCCTAGTTATATTTTGCATTTATAAAATTGTATGTTACTCAAACAGTAGCAGATTGCATGTTCTAAAAGGATTATTGCTAATCTCAATGTCGTATTAATCTGCTACTGCATTTGTAACGTGTTTTTGCAAACAATCTCAGTTTTAATAAACTTACTTCTAAAATGGTGCAAATGTATCTTTTGGGCTATCAGGAACACTCCAACGCTCACTAGCTGTAACATTTTCTGGTGTATCTGCTTGTGTTTGAGCACCACCAAAATTTCCATAACTACTGGCACCACCTCTTGGTACTTGCATACGGTCTCCATACAACCATACTACCAAATTACTACGTTGTCCGCTGGTAATAGGGTGTGTAGCATGTGGAACATTACCGCGATGAATCATAGCTTTGCCAGGTTCAAAAATAGTCTGTACAGTTTTCCCTGTAGCTTTATCATAAAAATCAACTTGTGAGCCTGTAAATTCCTCATCAGGTAAGTTAATGTTGATATTTAAAGTAGCTGCGGAAGCATCTGTATGCGGTTTCAAATCCTTGTCCTTATCCGGATTATATTGAATAGAGAAACCAAATGTTTGGTTGTCATAGCCGTAAGTTCCAAGAAGTAAGCGTGCAATCGGGCGCATATAACGGTTCATGATATCGTTGTAAAACGCCTGAAAATTTGGTGCTGCAAGATGTCCTTCTGAACGCTCATCTAGCATGAATCCATGGCGATTTAATTGGATACCATAAGGTGGGCGTGCAGGAATTTGAGAATTTGCTACCGCTTCTAAATACTTACGGAATTCAGCCAAACGCTCTACATCAAAAAATTGTGCAGTATAAACTCCAGGAATAACTTCTTCCCATAAATCAGCAACGGCATTTTCTTTTTCTGGATTTTCCCATGCATCTTTAATAGCTTGTCTTAAACGTGGATCTAATAGGGTTTCATCAGGAACCAATAGATTCTTTTTGTTTTCTATTTCCCATTCTGTCCAAGCATCCTCAAGTAATTTTTTGTTATTGTTCCAAAAGTCGGAAACAGAGGCTTCTCTTAGAAGCATCGCTTCACGAGAAGGTAAAGTTAGCGCACGAGCCTGTGCGAGTGCATTAGTATGTATCATTTTTTCTTTTTTTTATTATATAATTTAATTCTAATACAAAGATAGAACCAACAAAGGCCTGTTGGTTAGTAAGAAAAAAATGGTTTTTAGTAAAAAACGAAGAATTGGCTTGCTTACAGGGAAAAGTCCGCGCGGGATTAGTTATATACCTAACTAAAACCATAAAAGTTGAAAAGAAACAAAACGAAATGTTGTGGGTTTTACTAACGGGGTAAAACCGAACAGTTATTTTAAACTTTATTAACTAACATTTTTTTACTCTAATGTTGCTTTGAAATCACCTTTAATTTCGACTTTGCCGTTACAGTCAGACTCACAAATTCCTCTAAAATGAAATCTTCCAAAAATCATTTCTCCTCTTTCCTTAGGAATTGATTTTACAATTAACTTCTGTTCCAATCTTTTAATTTTCGCGTCTAAGGGAGGTCCTGACATCCAAAATTTAAAATCAGACTTAAATTGATTATTAACTATTTTTATTGTCAAATTTTGGCTGTATGCTGGATTGGTTTCAAATATTTTCAATTCAAGAGTATCAGAGTCAATTCGTTTTAGTTCTGCAAATCTCATTAATCTCAAACTATCGTTATTTACAATTGCGTTAGATTTTATTAAATATTGAGTTGAGTCAGGAAGATTGTCATATCCAGATTCCGTTTTCAAAGTCAATGGATTGAGCATAAATTCAGTTGAATTAAATAAATGACTATTTAATTCTTTATCAACACGAATTGTGTCATATTGAGATTGATTCTTTTTAATTCCACATGAAACTAAAATTAAACAAAGCGTTATTGTCAGTAGTTTTATCAATTCGAAATTTGTTTATTAGAAGACACAAGAATAGCCTGGACTATGAGTTTAGTATGAAATCCCCAAAATACAGCTTAATTTATAAACTCGTTTTGTGTCATGATCTACCTTTAATGTCTTTTATATAGAAAAATGCTTGTCCAGAATTATCCGTGAATAATCTTCTGTTGCCTTCGTCTAGAATCAAATTGCCTTCGTTTTTTAATATTTTTTCTGAGGTTTCGTCAAGGTTAGAAACTCCAAAAACACAAGCCCAATATTCATACTTGCCTTTATATTCATTCTTAACTTCTAAGGCATCTGCTATGTGTTCTTGTTCTGCAGTATAAATATTAAAAAGGCCATTGCTCTCAGATTGAAATCTCCAATTAAAAATACCTTCATAAAATGGAATAACAGTTGTTAGGTTAGAAACGTGAAGCTCATTCCAAATTAATGTATTTATTTCTTTTTCTGTTTTTGTCGATTTCAAATATTCTCCTTCGTAAACTGTGAAACCTGTGCCCTTTGGGTCTCTAATTAGCGCTACTTTTCCAAAACTACCTATGGTTTGCTCAAGTTCTATAATACCGCCTAAAGCTTTTGCATTTTTCACACAAGTATTAATGTCATTCACCTGAATATATGTCATCCAAAAATGAGGCATTCGCATTTGCTTAAACCTTTCGGGGGTTTCATATAGACCTGTTACTTGTTTATTACCTATAAAGGCAGAATAATAATTATCGCTTTCGTAATAGTTCCACCCAAAAACACGTTCATAAAACTGCATACTCTTTTTTGGTGTGTATGTTGATAAATCGGCGAATATGATGTTATTTGAATTAATTTTCATGACATTTTGTTATTGATACTTACTTGTTTGGCATCCAATCGGGTGGTTTAATACATACCAAAAACTTGTTTTTAAAACCATTTACTTTTTTCAATTTTCTAAATAGGCGAGAAATACCGTGAAAGAATACTTTTATGGGGTTAGTACTGTTTAAAGGTTCCGAAATACCGTAACGTACTTTTTCAACTTCAGGTTCAAAAGTGCCTAATATTCTATCCCAAATAATTAAGATGCCCGCATAATTTTTATCCCAATATTGTCTGTTAGAACCATGATGCACACGATGATGCGATGGTGTGTTAAAAATAAACTCAATGGGTTTGGTAAGTTTACCAATAATTTCGGTGTGTAATAAGGTTTGGAAAACCTGTACAAAAACTTCGCATAGCAGTACCAAAATTGGGTCATAACCAAGAATAACAATAGGTAGCGAAAACAAAATGGGCATAATAGCATCTAATGGCCCAAACCTATAGGCAACCGACATATTAAAATGTTCAGAACTATGATGAACCGTATGTGTAGCCCAGCCAATACCTATTCTGTGCATCATTCGGTGTTCCCAGTAATAGGCGAAATCTGCCAGTAAAATGCAGGTGATAATGGTTATCCAATTTAGTTCTAAATGCGGTAAACTAAAATTATCGTAAACCCAAAAATACACTTTAGTTATGGCTAAAAGTCCTAGGATTATTTCAATTAGAAAAAAACCTCCAAAGGTTAGGATGTTTGCTACGCTGTCTAAAATTAAATTTTTACTTAGCTTTTTTAGATAGGTATATCTTATGAGTTCCAACACAAAAAATGGAATGATTATGTATAGTAAACTTAAATCGTTAAGGATATAAAACACATAGTGCACATCAATCCAATCTAACTTTTTTGATAAAAATTCAATCATGGCTATTGTCTTTTCCAAGTTTCTACGTCGGCATAACCGTAATAATCGTAGCTTAATTTAAAGGTGTTTTCATCAACCATATCAATACTGCAATCTACTTGATGTTGCTCGCCTTCATATTCAAATCTATATATGCCTTTACCTTTATAGCCATCAAAGGTTTTGATGGTTAAGGTTTTTACATTTTCGGCTTTTTCTGCATAGCCCTTTTCATCTTGATACTCGTAAGAATAGGCGTTATAAATATCTCCTTCTTTTTTTAAACTGTAGATTATAGCACCTTTAAAATCATCACTATTGTAATTAACTTTCCACTTGCCAATGATATAATCGGTTTCAGAATATTCTAGGGAAACAGTATTTGCATTATTTTCTTCTGAAGATAGTTTTTCTCGATTATTCAAAGGCGTTTCATAGGTGCCATTATTTCTATAATTTAAGTCATGACTTTGCGAAGTATAACCTACTAAATGCGCTGTACCAGCAATAAAGATTATAACCGCTAAACTTCGAAATACTAATGTTGAATTTTTCATATTTAAAATGTTTACTACAAAAGTGAGAAAGGATTTAGAAGGATTTTTTGACCTATATCAAAATCTATTTTCTAATTCTACTAAGCGTTTCTTGAGAAATCCCCAAAAAAGAAGCGATGTAACCAAGATTTACGCGTTGTTCAACGTTTGGAAAATACTGTTGTAATAAACTGTATTTTTCTTTGGCACTAAGAAAAGACCAACCTTTTGAAAACTCATCAATAAACGCGAGCATTTCTTCAGCAAGCAGTCTTGCAAAATTCCCGAAAGAAGGAAAATCAGCAATTAATGTTTGGTACTTTTTATAGCTTATTCCATATAAAATGCAATCTTCAAGACAATCAATTTCTTCAAAGCTAGATTTTTGTGTATAAAAACTATACCAAGAGGTTATAAAGTGGTTTTCGTTATAAAACCAGGAGGATATTTGCTTACCATCGTGATAGTAATAATTATGTAAAATTCCTTTTTTTATAAAATAGAGGTAATTGGCTTTACCCCCTTGAACCTGTATTTTTTCGCCTTTTTTAAAGTGTTTTTCTTTAAAATGGGTCTGAATTCTTGTTTGAAGTTCAGGGCTTAAAAAACATCTTTTGCTTATTTCTTGAAGTAAAGTTTGCATGTTTAACTAGAAGTGTTCTTTGAGTTTGCAGCTAAGGTGTTCGTGTATGACAAGTAACGCTTTTTACTCAGCTATTTTCATAATACAATATACTTTAATTAAATGAAAAACGGTTAGAGCTTTCACTCAAACCGCTATTACTTAGACACATTGTTTTGTGCTGGCTTATTTCAATTTCTAATAAATGTTTATAAGCTAGCTTCACCTATAAAGAAGTACAGGTTTTTTAAAGAAGCATCTCTTTTAGGAAATAAGGATTTCATTCGTTCATCTGTTTCCATTTCCTGTAACCCTTCCATAGAGTCGAAATAGAAACGATGAATTTCATCAGGTTGTTTTATGTTTCCTTTTGATTGAAAAGGCGCAATAAAACGTTCAAAGTGTGTTCCGAATTCAGGCATTATTGTACAGACTTTGTCATGGTATTCCTCAAATAGCTTTGCATACTTTTGTCCGTTGTTAAAATAAATTAGAGCCACGCCATATGTTTTGGTTTTATCTCCAGTTTCTTTTTTAAACTCGAAATCGGTGTTTCTACTAGTAAAGATTGATATATCTTTTATGGCGGGAACGGCATACTCATTCCTAATTTTTACAAATTCTGGATCTTCATTAAATTTATTGAATACCTCAATGCTTGGATATGAGGCAAAATGAATCTCATCTGGAAGTTCTAAATTTCCTTTTGCTAACATTTTTGGCTGAATAATACGTTCTATTTTACCGCCGTATTTTTCAAGAATTGCACCACCTTTTTTTTTGTATTCTTCAAAACGAGCTTTTTCACTTTCTTTTAAATATATAAGTGCCACGTTTACGATCTCTTCGTTTTGTGTTTCCATTTTATTTTTGTTTTTTGAGTTAATATTAGAGTTTTGTGCTATTGAATTGTAAGCGTAGAATAACGTTGTTACTAAAGCAATACTTGTAATAACTTTTAAATACTTCATAATTTAGGGTTTAAAGAAGATGCTCCATTTGTAAGGCATCTTTAATTAGACTTTTTTGAATTGGATTTGTTTTTTCGTTTAGTTCATTGGTATTGTAATCTATACCGACTGCTTGACGTAATGGTCTATTACCTTTTTGCTTTTCTATTAGAGATATGACGGCATTTGGTATTTCTTGTGGATCTGGAGCATTGTCACTTTTGTAAAACTGTTCAAAATTTTCTAGCATTGTTTTGGGAACACTAGACATTTCTCCATAGGTGTTCAATGTACTAAGGTCATCTTCTTTTGGTCCACTAAAAAGTAATCCAGACGGATAAGGACCAGGTTCTATAATGGAAATATCCACTCCAAATGGTTTTAATTCATATGAAAGAGCTTCAGAATAAGCTTCTA
This sequence comes from Seonamhaeicola marinus, assembly GCF_008085455.1. Classification (NCBI taxonomy): domain Bacteria; kingdom Pseudomonadati; phylum Bacteroidota; class Flavobacteriia; order Flavobacteriales; family Flavobacteriaceae; genus Seonamhaeicola; species Seonamhaeicola marinus. The sequence continues at coordinate 49,106 of NZ_VSDQ01000718.1, forward strand.
ATGCAAACTTGCTGGCACAATAAATCCCGAAATAAGGAAATACCAAACGTCCTGCAAGAGATGAAATGTTTATAATCATTCCATCTGAAGATTTTTTTAACAGAGGGAGAAAAGCCTTTGTAGTACGAATAACACCAAAAAAATTGGTATCAAATTGCTCTTGAGCTTGTTCTAAACTATAGGCCTCTGTAATACCAACGTACATTACCCCAGCATTATTAATTAATACGTCAATACCATTTTGTGCCTCAGTACTAATTTTGTCCATTAAGTGATAAATGGAATTATTACTTGTTACATCTAATTCAGCTACTGTAATTGAGATATTCTCGTTAGATGCAAGGGTTTCTAATTCTTCTTTTTTCGATTTGTTTTTTCCATTACTATCACGCATTGTTGCCCAAACGTTATAGCCTTTTCGAGCAAGAGTTAAAACAGTCAAATAACCAAATCCATTACTTGAACCTGTAACTAGTATTGTTTTCATCTTTACAAATTTTTTGATTACTAGTGCAAAGATGAAGTGAAGTAAGAAGGACCTGTTTTATGGTTAGTTCAAAGATTTGTCTAAAACGTTCATTTTATAAGCCGATGGAGAAACTCCATAACGATGCTTAAATGTTTTGGAAAAATGCGAAACGTTTGTAAACCCACATTCATAGGCAATGTCTGTTGCTCTTAAATCTGTAGCGTTTAGCAATTCAAGCGCTTTATCAAGTTTTTTTTGTCTTAAATATGTTGCGGGAGATACTTTGTAGATTTTTTTGAATTCCCTTTTAAAAGTTGAAAGGCTTTGGTTATTTAATTGCGCAAGTTCTTCAACTGTTGCATTAGAATAGTAATGTGCTTCAATGATTTCACGAAACGAATAAGAACTAGGGCTAAATAGATTAGAAAGCACAGAACGTATGGCAGGAGCACTTTTTGTTTGGTTCAATAGAAGGATGATTTCTTTAAGTTTTAAAATTAAAATTTCATCATTAACGAGATTAGGGTTGTTGAAATAAAATAGGATGCCTTGAATATATTTATGAATTAATTGATCACTATTTAACTTGGTCATTCCAACCGTAGTAGAAGTTTGTTCTTTTAGAAAATCTGGTAATTTATTCTCGTAAATTTTTAGTAAGACTTCAGGGTAAAAATGTACAGCCAAGGCTTGGTAAGTGTCTGAAGTCTTTGAAGAAAGCATTCTACTCGTATAATTACCACACTTCATTAGTAGTGATTCTTCAGTTTCTATTTTTACCTTTTCATATTCTGATATGGATTCGTACTCACCTTTCATGATATATAAAAAGCAGGCTTCATTGGGCATAGGATTTGGCTTTTTGAAAGGTGGTTTAAGAACGATTGTCTCAAAAAGCATTTTACCGAACAAGTCTATGGTTTTATAATCTAATATCATGTCCTTTTTTTTACAATGCTATAATAAATGAGGTTAGATTATTGGTATATTTGGTTCATTTTTTTGTCGAAATGGCTTTTTTACAGTTTATGTAAAACGGTCTCCGCAATTAGTAATAGCGGGTTTCTATTTGTAAATCTTCGGTTTTAAACTAACCTTTGCCTTATGCTTTACTTTTATATGCTTAAGGTTAATTATCAATGGTTTTAATCGGTTTGTAAATTGACATTATTGCGCCGTTCTTGCATGTTTCGGATTTAATAAGTGATAGTTTTTTGAATTTTGTACCTTCTGATAACAGTCGCTTTCCCGAACCAACAATTACCGGAAAGGTCCAAAGACGTAGCTCGTCCACAAGGTTTTGTTTCAGTAATTCTTGAATGAGTTCCCAGCTTCCGTGAACCTGTAATAATGGACCATCTTGCTTTTTTAATTCAATTATTTCAGATGTAAAATCTTTGTTGAGGTATATTGTGTTTTCCCATTCCAATGGACTTTTGCTAGAGGCTACGACATACTTTATAGCATTGTTGAGCTTTTGGGCCACAGGATTATCTTTGTTGGCATTTGGAAAATGTGACGCAAATATTTCGTAAGTATGTCGTCCAAGAAGAAGGTCATAAGGAACTGACATTGCTTCGCGCATCACTTGTTCCATTACTTCATTCCACCAATCTTGAGCCCAGCCTCCTTTTGTGAACGCTCCAGATGTATCCTCTTTTGGATCACTCGGAGCTTGCATTATTCCATCTAGTGATTGGAATGTTAATATTGCTAATTTTCTCATATTATTTTTTTGCAATACAATGCTCTTTTTAATCAAATCCTTCACTAAAGAATTCTTCAAGGGTCATATCGAAAGCCCTTGCAATTTTAACCAGGCTCGTATATTGTAAGTCCGTTCCAGTTTCATATCTGCCATATTGAGCTCTATGTATTCCGTTTTCAAATGCAAAGTTTTCATAGCTACTATAGCCTTTTTCAATTCTTAAAGACTTTATTCGTTTAGCAAGCTTCTTAATTTCTTTTGGTTTATCCATGAGAGTAAAGAAATTAAGTTCACTATTAATAAGTTACTACTAATTAGTAGTTATTTGAAAATATTTTACTACATTTGAAATAATCATTTATATTCAAATGCTAAACAAAGAAAAACTAGAATGCCTATCCGAGTTAGTTGATACCAGTTGTATCTCTTCAGAGGAGTTCGTTGAATGTTTGGATAAAGGAATTGAGATGTTATTTTATATAGAGGAAAATACTTTTGATAGAAAAGAAATTCAGAATGTTGTTTTTGCTATTAGGAGCGTTATTAAAGCTTTGAAGAAAAATTGATATCCTTCTAGCTTTTGTTTAAGGTCAATCACGGAAACAAAATAAAAAAAGCTCCAACAGAAAAATTATTAGAGCTTTTTTTATATGTATGAGATTCCTGTTTTTCACAGGAATGGAATTAATCCTCAACCAAAACCCAGTCACCTTTAGCAATTAAAGGTTCAGCTTGTTTGTATTTAAGCGTTTTGTTTTCACCATTCATAACATGTTTAATGGTAACACGATCATTACGTCCAATTTTTGGTTTATCGCGCACAATGGTTTCTACAATCTGTTGCTGTTGCGTATTTCCGGCAGCTCTGCTTTGAGCAGAACGCTCATCAAGGTTTGGTATTTCTTCTTTAGAAGTTTGTACTTTTTCTTGTTTTCTTGCTCTAGCTTCTTGAATATTACTTTGAGTTTCTTGAGGCAATTCTCCTTTAAATAAGAACGAAATTACATCTTTATTTACTTGGTCTATCATGGTTTTGAACAACTCAAAAGCTTCAAACTTATAAATTAATAAAGGATCTTTTTGCTCATGAACTGCCAACTGAACAGATTGCTTTAACTCGTCCATTTTACGTAAATGCGTTTTCCAAGCATCATCAATAATGGCCAGAGCAATGTTCTTTTCAAAGTCTGTTATTAATTGCTTACCATTAGATTCGTAAGCCTTTTCTAAATCTGTAACAACATTTAAACTTTTTACACCATCTGTAAATGGTACTACAATACGTTTGTATTTGTCACGCTGATTTTCATAAACGTTTTTAATTACAGGGAAAGCAATTTCTGCATTGCGTTCCATTTTTTCACGATAATGTTCAAACGCTGCTTTATAAATTTTAGAGGTAATCTCTTGTTCGGATAGTTTTCCAAATTCTTCCTCAGAAATTGGAGAACTCATTGAGAAGTATCTAATTAATTCGAACTCAAAGTTCTTATAATCATTAGCTCCTTTATTGGTTTGTGCAATGCCCTCGGAAGTATCAAAAATCATGTTGGCTAAATCTACACGTAAACGCTCTCCATTTAGTGCATTGTAACGACGTTTGTAAACTACCTCACGTTGTGCATTCATAACGTCATCATACTCTAACAAACGCTTACGAACACCAAAATTATTTTCTTCTACTTTTTTCTGTGCACGCTCAATAGACTTAGAAATCATAGAATGCTGAATTACTTCGCCTTCCTTTAATCCCATTTTGTCCATCATTTTAGCAATACGCTCACTACCAAATAAACGCATTAAATTATCTTCTAAAGACACATAAAATTGCGAACTACCAACATCTCCTTGACGACCAGCACGACCACGTAACTGACGGTCTACACGACGTGAGTCATGGCGCTCTGTACCCACAATAGCTAAACCACCTGCTGCTTTTACTTCATCTGATAATTTAATATCGGTACCACGACCTGCCATATTGGTAGCAATTGTTACTTGACCGCTTCTACCTGCTTGGTCTACAATTTCTGCTTCTTTCTTATGTTGTTTTGCATTTAATACGTTATGCGGTATTTTTCTAATGCTTAACATTTTTCCTAGCAACTCAGAAATCTCTACTGAAGTTGTACCAATTAATACAGGTCTACCAGCTTTAGATAATTCGGTTACTTCATCAATAACCGCATTGTATTTTTCACGTTTAGTTTTATATACTAAATCTTCTCTATCATCACGTGCAATTGGTTTGTTGGTTGGAATTTCTACCACATCCAATTTGTAGATTTCCCAGAACTCACCAGCTTCTGTTACCGCTGTACCTGTCATACCAGATAATTTACGGTACATTCTAAAGTAATTTTGAAGCGTTACCGTAGCGAATGTTTGTGTAGCGTCTTCAATTTTTACATTTTCTTTAGCTTCAATGGCTTGGTGTAAACCATCCGAATAACGACGGCCATCCATAATACGACCTGTCTGCTCATCTACAATCATTACTTTATTATCCATCACAACATACTGTGTGTCCTTTTCAAATAAAGCGTAAGCCTTTAATAACTGGTTTAGGGTGTGGATACGTTCCGACTTAACACCGAATTCTTTATATAAATCTTCTTTAAGTGTTGCTTCTTCTTCGGCAGACAGTCCTTGTTTTTCAATACGGTCTATTTCCATTCCTATTTCTGGCATAATGAAGAAGTTCGGATCATCTTTCCCAGAAATATATTCAACACCTTTATCTGTTAATTCTACTTGATTGTTTTTTTCGTCAATTACGTAGTACAGCTCCTCATCAATCTTATGCATTTCACGGTTGTTGTCCTGCATATAGAAGTTTTCAGTTTTTTGAAGTAACTGCTTGATGCCTTCTTCACTTAAAAACTTAATAAGTGCTTTATTTTTAGGAATACCGCGGTATACACGTAGTAATTTAAAACCACCTTCTTTTGTATCACCGTCTTTAATCAGTTTTTTAGCTTCTGCTAAAACACCAGTTAAATATTTACGTTGAACGCTAACAATATTATCTACCTTAGGTTTAAGTTCGTTAAACTCATGATGATCTCCCTTTGGTATTGGACCAGAAATAATTAATGGTGTACGGGCATCATCAACTAATACAGAATCTACTTCATCTACAATAGCGTAGTGGTGCGGACGTTGCACCAAATCTTCTGGCGCATGCGCCATATTATCACGTAAGTAATCAAAACCAAATTCGTTGTTGGTACCATAGGTAATATCTGCGTTGTAGGCTTTTCTACGTGCATCAGAATTTGGTTGGTGGTAATCTATACAGTCTACACTTAAACCATGGAACTCAAAAATAGGTGCCATCCACGCGCTATCACGTTTGGCTAAGTAATCATTTACAGTTACAAGGTGTACCCCTTTACCAGCTAAGGCATTTAAGTAAACAGGTAAGGTAGCCACAAGTGTTTTACCTTCACCTGTTTGCATCTCTGCAATTTTCCCTTGGTGCATGGCAATACCACCAATTAACTGAACATCATAATGAATCATGTCCCAAGTAATTGGCTTACCAGCCGCATCCCAAGAATTAGCCCAAGTTGCGTTATCACCTTCAAGAGTAACGTATGGTTTTTCGCCAGACACCACTCTATCAAATTCTGTGGCAGCTACTGTAATGGCAGTATTGTGTACAAAACGTTTAGCAGTTTCTTTTACAACAGCAAAGGCTTCTGGTAAGATATCGTTTAAAACATCTTCTGTTTTAGCATATACATCATCATGTAATTTATCAATGTCTTGATAAATGTCCTCGCGTTTGTCAATATCTTCTGTATTTTCAGCTTCTTCAGTAAGTGCAGCAATTTTATCGTTTAGTTCTTTGCAAGCTTCAGCAATTTTAGCTTTAAACTCTACAGTTTTATTTCTAAGCTCATCATGAGATAAACCTTCTAAAGCAGGTTCAAAAGATTTTACTTTGTCAACAATTGGTGTAATAGCCTTAACGTCTTGTTTAGATTTGTCTCCAACAAAAACTTTTAAGACAGAATTTAAAAAACTCATATATTTTGTTTTATATATTTCTTGTCATTCTGAATGACAATGAAGAATCTGTTTTGGTATCAGATATTCTTCGCTTTGCTCTGAATGACATAAATTATCTTTTTTATTATAGCTTTAACAAGCAATCAAAGATACATTATGTTATGTTGTTTTTTGCAGGTATTAAAATAAAAAAAAGCCTCTTTTAGAGACTTTTTAATCTATGCTGCATGATTTTATTTAATATTCATCTTCATTCCACAGATAGTCTTCATCTGTTGGATAATCAGACCAGATTTCTTCAATAGAATCATAAGAATCTCCTTCGTCTTCAATAGACTGTAAGTTTTCAACAACTTCTAGAGGAGCACCGGTTCTAATAGCGTAATCTATTAATTCATCTTTAGTAGCCGGCCATGGTGCATCACTTAAATAAGATGCTAGTTCTAAAGTCCAATACATTTCTTTTGGGTTTATTTTTTTGCAAAAATAATTTTTTCGTTTAAACGTGCAAGAAAAATGTAAATTATTTAACCAATAATTAAAAGAGCGTTTTTCTTTGAGTAACAAACATTTAAAGCAATTATTATGCAAGGTTAATACTCACAGCAAAATGGGGTTACGGATTTTAGTAAGCAGTATACAGTGTTTAAATTGGTAACTACTGTCTTAAGCCTAATGCTTCTCGGGCATCCACTTTACCTCATTTGCTTGTAAATCGTGTGTCAACTTTCGTGCCAATACAAAAAGGTAGTCAGAAAGACGGTTTAAGTACTTTAAAACATTGGTTTCAATAGGTTCGGTCTCATTAAGAGCAGTAGCTAAACGCTCGGCTCTACGGCATACACAACGTGCTATGTGACAGAATGACACAGTTTGATGCCCTCCAGGTAATACAAAGTGCGTCATTGGAGGTAACGCCGCGTTCATAGTATCCATTTCCTGTTCTAATAGTGCAATTTCCTTATCCGAAATTTTATTGATATTCAAACGTTCTTTGCCGTTTTTTAAAATGGCCTTTTCAGGATCTGTTGCTAAAACGGCTCCAACGGTAAATAACTCATGTTGCACTTTTATAAGCATGTCTTTGTACAGTGAATTAATGTCTTGATCTCTAATTAATCCTATATAGGAGTTGAGTTCATCTACTGTGCCGTAGCTTTCTATTCGAATATGGTGTTTTGCAACACGGGTACCTCCAAATAGAGCGGTGGTGCCTTTATCTCCTGTTTTTGTGTAAATCTTCATCTTTCTTTTTCAAATTTTTCTTAAATCTTTTATTGTTCCAAAGAACAAATGCAAAACCTATTATAAACGCTATTAAAGTCCATGGTGTTCGCATATTTCAAATTTAAAGTTTATAAAGGGAAAAGGCAAAAGAGAAGGAGTTTACTTCTTTCTAAAGTGTACTCCTTTGTTTTTTTATTTTCTAAGATGTTGCAGGTGAAATCGGTATTAAAACAGATGTGAGGGCAACTACTACCTACTTTTTAAAGGGGTTTGTAAATAAAGTTATTAAACCCTAATTAAAAAATGTTCTTTAGCTTGTTCCTTTCTAAAAAACACAAAACCCCAATAAAACGTATCAATAGTTATGCTAACTTTAGGATGATGTTTTATAATGTCCCAAGCCTCGGTCATGTCTTTAGACCAATAGATATCGTCAAAGATAAAAACTGTGTCGTTGTGTGCAGTTGGTAAAAGGGTTTCAAAGTAGTATAAAGTAGGTGCTTTTTGATGATTACCATCAAAGAATACTAAGTCATATGTTTTCGAAGATAAATCTTCAAGTTTTTCGTCAATATTTCCTGTAATAACGTTAATGTTATCTAAGCATAACATTTGAAAATGTTTTTTTGTGTATTTCGAAATATTAGGACAACCCTCAATAGTGTCAATTTTTGCATCAGGATTTCCTTTGCTCATTGCTTGAGAGGAAAAGCCTAAAGAAGTCCCTAATTCTAAAATAGATTGGAATTCAAAGTATTTTACGACTCTAAAAAGAAGTTTGGCTCTTTTTACCGTGGTACCTGAAACTTTTGCAATATTAGAAACTTTTCGTTGTTCAGTGTTTAGCTTTTTACTTCCTGCTCCAAAATCGGTAACATCAAGTTTTAGTTTGACTCTTTTTAGACGTGTAATGAAATCCTTGATTTTGAAGTATTCTGGATAGCGAGTTCGGTCATAAAAACACTTAGTTACTAAATCATACACAAACGGCGAGTGTACACCATGTTGGTTGGTGGACTTTAAAAGAAATTTTACATATTGAAATATTTGATAAAACATATCTTAATTTGTTCTCGCTATTAAATTCTTCATACTTTAGAATTTCACTAGAACTGAGGTCTTGTTATTTATATGTCGGGTTTGTCACATCGAGTGTCTCGATTTTACATCGAGATGTATCGAGAAGTTAACCTTCTAACTTCTCAGACAACTCAAACCAACGCTCTTCTTTAGCTTCAATGGTATCTATTATACCTTGTAATTCTTCAGAAAGTGAATTAATCTCATCTTGCGTTAATTCTGGATTTAAGAATTTATCTTCAAGTTGTTTTTTGTCATAGGCTAAAGACTTCAGTTTGCTTTCTATGTTCTTAAGTTCTTTTTCTTCGTTGTGACTAAGTTTACTGGCCTTATTTTCTTTCCAAGAGGTTTTGTCTTTTTTATCTTCAGTAGCTTTAGAAATTACCGGTTGACTATCTTCATAAGCTCTGTAGTCTGAGTAATTTCCAGGGAAATCGTCTATAACACCTTCGCCCTTAAAAACAAAAAGGTGATCCACAATTTTATCCATAAAATAGCGGTCGTGAGACACTACGATAATACATCCAGGAAAATCTAGCAAAAAGCTTTCAAGAACATTAAGGGTTACAATATCTAAGTCGTTTGTAGGCTCATCCAAAATTAAAAAATTAGGATTCTGAATTAACACCGTACATAGATAGAGGCGTTTGCGTTCACCACCACTTAATTTTTCAACAAAGTCGTATTGTTTTTTTCTACTGAAAAGAAAACGTTCTAAAAGCTGTTGCGCACTAATTTGGCGTCCTTTTTTTAATGGGATATAGTCACCAAACTCCTTAATAACATCAATAACTTTCTGCTCTGGTTTTATGGTAATCCCGTTTTGTGTGTAATAACCAAACTTTACCGTTTCACCTTTAACCACTTTACCACCATCTGGTTGAGCTGTTTGCGTTAAAATATTCAAAAAGGTAGATTTTCCTGTACCATTTTTTCCAATTATACCAACACGCTCTCCTCTTTTAAATGTATAATCGAAACTGTTTAAAATGACTTTATCCTCAAAGGCCTTAGAAACCTTATGAAATTCTAAAATTTTACTTCCCAGGCGTTCCATATTAAGTTCTAATTGAACTTGGTATTCTTTTCTACGCTGGTGTGCTTTATGTTTAATTTCAAAGAAATCGTCAATTCTAGACTTAGATTTTGTGGTACGCGCTTTAGGCTGTCTGCGCATCCATTCTAATTCCTTTTTAAAGAGTTGTTGGGTTTTCCCAGCTTCTATAGCTTCTCGTTCTTTACGTTCTTCTTTCTTCTCTAAGTAATACGAATAATTGCCCTTGTAACTGTATAACTCACCCCCATCCAATTCTATAATCTCATTACATACGCGCTCAAGAAAATAACGGTCATGCGTTACCATAAAGAGTGTTATGTTTTCTTTGGCAAAAAAAGCTTCTAGCCATTCAATCATTTCTAAATCTAAATGGTTGGTTGGCTCATCAAGAATTAACAAATCAGGTTTATTAATAAGCGCGTTGGCAAGAGATAAACGTTTTTTTTGTCCACCAGACAACAATTTTACCTTTTGTTCTAAATTTTCAAGCTTTAGTTTAAAAAGGATTTGTTTGTACTGTGTCTCAAAATCCCATGCACCATGATGTTCCATATCATCAAAAGCTTTTTGATAAGCTTCAGTATCGTCTGGATGTAATAGTGCTTGTTCGTAATTGTGAATAATTTTTAGAATAGGGTTATCACTTGCAAAAATGGTTTCTTCAACGGTTAAATTATCATCAAACTGAGGGTCTTGTGATAGAAACGAAACTTTAATATCCTTTCTATAAATTACATTGCCAGCATCAGCTTCATCTTCACCAGAAAGAATTTTTAAAATAGAGGTTTTTCCAGTACCATTTTTGGCTACAAATGCAATTTTTTGATCTTTATGAATGCTAAACGACAGATTTTCAAAAAGTACAACTTCGCCGTAAGATTTCGATATGTTTTCTACAGTTAAATAATTCATAAAGGCTCTTTTTTGCAAATAACGGGCAAAAAACTATAAAATCCGATTCAAGTTTTATTATTCCCGTTGAAAGGCTATATTTGTCTAATTCAAACCCCGTTTCATGAAACCTAATTTTTGGTTATATTGTATTTTATTTAGCTTATTATTAAGTTCTTGCATTACGAATAAAGATGTTGTGTATCTGCAAGAAAAAGGCACGATAGCCAGTGACTCCCTTCAAATTAGAGAGCTTTCAAAACCATACAGAGTTCAGGTTAATGATATTTTATATATAAATGTAAAAGCACTAGATGAAGAATTGGTAAATATTTTCAATCCAGTGTCTCAAGAAAATACAAACCAAAACCAAGGCGGTAACAGTGGTTTATATTTTAATGGTTTTACAGTTGATATGCATGGTGATATCAAATTTCCTATTCTCGGTAAATTACAAGTGTTGGGCTATACGGTTCAAGAAATAGAAGCTAAAGTAAAAGAAGAGCTCTTAAAACAATATTTCAAAGAAACAGCGCAGATTTTTGTAACTGTTAAAATGGCGGGTTTAAGATATAGCACGGTAGGAGAGATAAGTGCAGGTGTGCACACACTTTTTCAAGATAGAGTTAATATTATAGATGCTATTGCAAATGCTGGTGATATTAAGGTTACAGGTGATAGAACAGATGTTTTGGTTATAAGGCAATATCCCGATGGACAGAAAATACACCATATTGATTTAACCGATATAACGGCAATGAAATCGCCTTATTATTATATTCAACCAAATGATATTATAATGGTGAAGCCATTAAAACGTAAGGCTTTAGGGGCAGGGGAAACAGCTTCTCAAACCATTACTACAGTGGCATCGATATTCTCAGTTTTGGTATCAACTTATTTTTTAGTTAAAAACTTATAGTCTTACTATGGATGATGAATTTGATATATTAGAGTCTACTTCTTCCTCTTCATCTACGGCCGCTTTCGATATTAAAAAATTTTTATTTAAAGCCTTAAGCTATTGGAAGTGGTTTTTAATTCTTTTGGCCATAGGTTGTTATTATGTACATTATAAAAACGTAAGAGAGGAGTTCTCATATAGACTAGGTACTAAGATATCTATTGAAGATGATAGTAACCCGTTATTTACTTCAAACGCTAGTTTAACATTTAATTGGGGAGGTGTAACGGCCAAGGTGCAAACCATGATTGTGACCCTAAAATCTAGATCTCATCATGAGAAGGTAGTAGAACGTTTAGGTTTATATAAAAGTTATTTAGTTCAAGGCGAATTTAGAAAACAAGATATCTATAATGCTTCACCATTTAGATTTATTCATGATTTCAACAAACCGCAGCTTATCAATACACCTATTAAGATAACATGTATAGATGCAAATACTTATAGTGTTGAGGTAGAATTTATGGGAGAACGTGCTTCAGTCCAAAACTACCTAACAAAAGGCATTAGTAGTGTGGGGGTCTCAATGGGTATGTTTAATAAAACTTATGCTTTTGGAGAACAGGTAGATTTGCCATTTTTAAGTGGTAAGATCGTGTTAAATGAGGCAAGGGGATTTAATCCAGGAGACGAGTACTATTTGCAGTTTAGCAGTTTTGATAGTGTTGTAGCAAGTTATAGAGCAAGAACCAGTGTTTCTAATTCTAAAGGAACTCCTATATTAGATATATTCTTAATTGATAAGAATAAACAAAAGATAGTAGACTATCTAAATATGATCGTAACCGTTCTTAAAGAAGATCAATTGGATAGAAAGAATTTGTATGCTACAAAAGCATTGGCATTTATAGATGAGCAAATATCTAGAGTTAAAGGGGAGTTATCTGAAAATGCTAAAGATTTAAATGACTTTAGACGAAAGAATAAAGTTTATAACCTTGATAGTGAAAATGAAGTTTTAAGTGAAAAGCTTTTAAAGTTTGAAGATGAAAAACAGGCTGTTAAACAGCAATTAAATTATTATAATAACCTTGAACAATATTTGCAGTCGAGTGATTCGTTTACAGATATCCCTGCTCCTTCTGTTGCTGGTATTTCCGATGGAAATATTGTTGGGAATGTATCTCGAATTAATGAGTTATCGGTAGAAAAATCTAAGCTTCAATACTCGGTTAGGAGTAATGCCTCTGTTTTTGATGATTTGGATAGGCAAATAGAAGGTTTAAAAAATGTACTTTTAGAAAACATTAGTTCAGCAAAAAATATTCTGAATAAGAATTTAGAATATGTTAATAGAAATATTCAAAGTGTAAATAATCAATTTACTACTTTGCCCGAAGAACAGCAAAGATTAATCACAATACAAAGGCAGTATACTTTAAGTGAACAAACTTATAATGTGTTTTTAGCAAAAAGAGGTGAGGCTGAGATTATAAAGGCCTCCAATGTTTCTGATATTGTAGTTGTAGATTCGGCAAAGAATACAGGAGCTCAGGTAATTAGTAGAAACCTAAATATTAGGTATGTTTTTGTGGTTTTTGTTGCATTTTTAATTCCTGTATTGTTGGCGTTTTTTGTGACGATACTAGATAGAAAGATAAATTCTCCCTTAGACATAGAAAAACTAACAAATATTCCCTTAATAGGTGTCATTGGAAAAAATACACTGGATAACAATTTGGTGGTGCATAGAACACCTAAATCTACGGTTTCAGAATCGTTTAGAGCTATTCGTTCTGGATTACAATTTTTCTATAAACAAAAAGATGTAGGAGGATCAAAAACGGTTTTAGTAACATCATCGGTAAGCGGTGAGGGAAAAACATTTTGCTCTATTAATGTGGCAACGGTTTTTGCTTTAAGTGGTAAAAAAACAATACTACTTGGTTTAGATTTGAGAAAACCCAAAATATTTGGAGATTTTAATATCAAAAACGAAGTCGGTATAGTAAATTATCTAATAGGTCAGAAATCTTTAGAAGAGGTTTTAGTAGATACAGAAGTAGAAAACTTAGATGTTATTCTTTCCGGACCAATTCCTCCAAACCCTTCAGAACTTTTAATAGGAGAAAAATTAAGAGACCTTATAAATAACTTGAGAACCCAGTATGAATACATAATTTTAGATACACCGCCATTAGGTCTTGTTTCTGATGCTTTAGAACTTATAGATTTTGCCGATGTATCATTATATGTCGTAAGGCAAGGGTACACTAAAAAGGAGATGCTCAATGTTATTAATGAAAAGTATAAAACTAAGCAGGTTAGTAATGTGAGTATTGTATACAATGGGTATGACCATAAAACTGGTTATGGCTATGGTTACGGTTATGGCTATGGGTATGGAAACTATGCTAATGGATATCTTGAAAATACATCTAAGAAATCAGGTGTGCTGCAAAGACTGAAATCAGTTTTTTCTAAGGGTAAAATGTAAATTTAAAATTTAAGTTTAGAATAGTTGTTAAGGAAAAGAACACCCAGCGAATGGCTTTATATCATTTCATCTGATAATAGGGCGTTAAATCTCAACTTTAAAGAGATTTGGAGGTACAAAGACTTGCTTTTTTTGTTTGTGAAACGAGATATTATAACGGTTTACAAGCAAACACTTCTGGGGCCAATTTGGTATATTATTCAACCCCTATTTACATCAATTATTTTTACTCTTATTTTTAATAACCTTGGGCAGGTAGATACAAAAGAAATCCCTCCTTTTCTATTTAATCTTGCAGGTATTACTGCTTGGAATTATTTTAAAGAATGTTTAACAGGTACTTCGGGTACCTTTACTAAAAATCAAAACATTTTTGGTAAAGTATACTTTCCAAGAGCCATAGTACCTTTATCAGTAACTATTTCTAATTTACTTAAGTTTGGAATACAGATGGGAATTTTTATTGGGTTCTATATGTTTTACGTTTTTCAAGGAAAACCTTTAAGTTTGAGTAAAAGTATTTTTCTCTTCCCTATATATGTTTCAATGATGGCGTTGTTAGGTCTAGGTTTTGGAATGATTATTTCTTCAATGACAACTAAGTATAGGGATTTAACAGTTGTGGTAGGTTTTGGTGTACAGCTGTTAATGTATATTTCGGCTGTGCCTTATCCTGTTTCTGAGGCTCGGTTAAAATTTCCTGATTGGGTGGTACCCTTTGTGGAGTATAACCCAATGACTCAGATAATTGAAGGATTTAGAATAATGTTTTTAAATACAGGTAGTATTAATTGGATTGGTTTTAATTATACTCTATTAATTAGTATAGTTACATTTTTATTCGGTTTAGCGGTTTTTAACAGAACTGAAAAAAGTTTTATAGATACGGTTTAGTAATGGCAGAAATTATATTAAAGGCGGAAAACATATCTAAACAATATAGACTAGGAGTAGTTGGTACTGGTACAATCAGTCATGATTTAAATAGATGGTGGAATAGAATTAGAGGGAAAGAAGATCCTTATTTGAAAATAGGAGAGACCAATGATCGAAGTTCTAAAGGAAAGTCAGATTACGTTTGGGCTTTAAAGGATATAAGTTTTGAAGTTAAAAGAGGAGAGGTTTTAGGTATTATTGGAAAAAATGGAGCAGGTAAATCTACATTATTAAAGATACTTTCAAGAGTTACAAGTCCAACCAAAGGAGAAATAAAAACTAAAGGACGCATAGCTTCATTACTAGAAGTAGGTACAGGGTTTCATCCGGAAATGACTGGTCGTGAAAATATATATTTAAATGGTGCAATTTTAGGAATGACAAAAGCAGAAATCAGCTCTAAAATCAAGGATATAATAACCTTTTCAGGCTGTGAACTTTATATTGATACTCCGGTAAAAAGATATTCCTCTGGTATGACTGTAAGATTGGCCTTTTCTGTAGCCGCACATTTAGAACCTGATATTTTAGTTGTAGATGAAGTTTTAGCTGTAGGAGATGCCGAATTTCAAAAAAAAGCTATTGGGAAAATGCAGGATATTAGTGAGGGGGAAGGACGAACTGTTTTGTTTGTTAGCCATAATATGGCCACAGTTAAAAAGTTGTGTTCAAATTCTATTGTATTGCATAATGGAACTATTGCATATAGGGGAACTACAGAAGAAGCTGTAGAATTTTATTTTAGCAAAAGTTTAAACCTTTCATTTGAGAATCCTAAAAGCAGACAAGATTATCCCAATACTACAGGGCCAAAAATCGCCAGATGCGCGTTACATGATGTTAATGGAAAAGTACAAAGTATTTTTAAAGCAGGAGAATCGGTTAAACTGTGTTTATCCATTATTCCAGATAGCAGTGAAATTAGAGATTATTCGGTAGTTTGGTTTATTAAAGACAAATTTGATGAAGATCAAGCAATATGTTCAAGTGGTAAAATGAATAATGTTTATTATTCGAATAAGACAGATTCTATTGAATGTATAATTGACACGAAAGCTTTAATTCCAGGTGAATATACCTTTCGATTTGTATTGCATGTTCCGGGAGATGATAATTTTGATAATTGGAACAAAGCTATTAGTTTTAAAATTTCGGAACACGACATTCTTTCTACAGGATTTGAATATACATCGATTTGGTCACCAAAAACTTTCTTGAGTTCCAAATGGTCTTAATTAAAAAACAAATAAAAAGATTTTTAAGTCTTTTGGGGTTATATAGAACTAAAAGCAAATGGCCTAAGATAACAGATAAAATGCACAAGTATTTCTTGAAAAGTGTAAAAATAAAAACTTCTTTAGAGACACTTAATGATATAAAGAGAACCATAAGGGAAGAAAAGAGAGGTGCATATTTAAGATTTGGAGATGGAGATATATATTTAATGAGAGGATTAGATGATATACTTCATAAGGCTAACCCCAAAATTGCAAAGGAAATGAAACAGGCCTTTAGCTTAAATATAGGGGAATTACATAAAGCCCTAGCCATTCATTCAAAACTATTTGGATTTGAAAAGGGAATGCAAGAAGATATGCACTTGATTAGTGACCAAAATGCTCTTAATTACTTGGCAGTAACTCATAAATATTTCAATCTTGAAACAATTTATACTCCAGTAGCTTTACATTATTTATCAACGTTCGATCAAGATAATTGTATGGAGTTTTTGAGATTTTTAAAAACATATAACCCAATTTTTGTAGGAAATGAGAAAGTAAAAATTGAAATAGTTAAAAAACTATTTGGAGAAATACATGTAAAAACACCTGTTTCAAATTCTTATGATGAAATTGATAGAATTGAAAATGATTTAATTGAGCTTTTAAACATGAAGAAAAATAATTTTCAGGTTGTTGTGGTGGCCATGGGGTGCCCTGGAAGAATACTTCAAAAAAGAATTTTGAAAAAAGGATTTAATGTTTATCTATTCGATTTTGGTAGCTTATTAGATGCGTTAAATGGTGAGAATTCTCGATTATGGATAGATATTGCTGATATGAGAAGTTTACAGAAAATTTTAACTAGCCTAAAATATTAATTATGAAAGTAGTAGCTGTAATTGTTACTTATAATGGTATAAAATGGTTAAATGGATGTTTGCAGTGTATAACTGAACAATGTGATGTTGTTATTGTTGACAATAACTCAAAAGATGAAACATTAAGTTTTGTTAAAGAAAATTACCCTATGGTAAAACTTTTTGCTCAGAAGAATAATTTAGGTTTTGGACAAGCTAATAATGTTGGAATAAATTATGCCTTAGAAATTGGAGCTGATGCTGTTTTTTTACTTAATCAAGATGTTTATACTCAAGTAGATTGTATAAAAAAAATGGTTTTAGCGTATAAAAACAATTTGAATTTCGGTATTATTTCTCCAATTCATTTTAATGGAAGAGGTGATGCCTTAGATTATAGTTTTCAAAAAGTTACACATATGTCTCCGCTTATTTCAGATTTAGTCACAAAGAAATTTTCGAAAAACATATATGATGTAAGGTTTATTAATGCAGCAGCATGGTTCATTCCTAAAAAGGTATTTTCTATTGTAGGAGGTTTTGATCCACTTTTTTTTATGTATGGAGAAGATGATAATTATTGTCAACGAGTTCAATACCATGGGTTTAAAATAGGTATAATTCCAAGTGCCCTAATTTATCATGATAGTGAAAATAACAATTATGCAGAAGGAAAACCCGGTTCCGAGAAATATTATCAACAATTTTTGAATAAAATTTATGTAAAATATGCTAATGTTAATTCTGAGGACTATAAAAAACTCAGATATTTTAAATTTTATTTATTACGTAAGGCAATTTTAAGTTTATTAATTTTTAAAATTAGTAGGTATAGATTATTTATCAATAAATTCAAAAGATTAAAAACCAAAGAAGTAATAAATAGCGTTGTATCAAATAGAATTTCGGATTCAAATTATTTAAGTTTCAAAAAGAAATGATTTTGATGTTACAAGGTAATACTGGTCTTTAATGAATATAAATTTAGTTGAATAGCTGTAAGTCCTTTTATGCAGATTTACAAGTGTTAAAATACTAAAATTCGGGCCGTATAATACATATGGATTTTCAATAAAAAATAGAAATGAGTAACCTTAAAAAACTGAGAAAGATTTACAGATTTTTTTTTCCAGATAATAGACCTCCTGAAGAAAAATTTAAAGGATTTCTAGAGAAGAATTCTGAAATAGCTACTTTCAATTATGAAAATAACATTTATGATATAATTACAAAACATGGAATTAAGCTAAAAGTACGAGATCATCTTCATAGCGATTATAGTGTTTTTAGACAGATTTTTAATTTCGAAGAGTTTGGAATAGTATCTACGCTAATAAACCTCAATTTTAGTAATTCCGAAAGACTAATAGTTATTGATTCAGGGGCCAATGTCGGTTATACTACATTATATCTTAACAAGCATATAAATTCAAAAAAAATGTACACTTATGCTGTGGAACCTTCGCCAGAAAACGTTAACATTTTTAGGACTAATGTGTTTGAACTAAATAACCTTACAAATGTTAAGATTTATAGTAAAGCATTAAGTCATAAAAAAGGTGTTAATTATAATATATCTAATGGTTTCAGAGATGGTAAAGATTGGTCCATAGAAACAATAGAGAACTCCAAAGGAGAAATTGAAGGAATAACTATAGATGAAATTATACAGGAAAATCATATAGAGGTTATATCCCTATTGAAAATTGATATTGAAGGAGCTGAACGCTTTATATTTAATAAAGAAAATGATACCTCTTTTTTAAACAAAACAAAAATATTGGCCATAGAAATACATGATGAGTATGATATTCGGGAATCAATTTATGATATTTTAAAATCCTATGGATTCTTTCTTTTAGAATCCGGCGAATTAACAATTGGTTTAAACAAAGCGTATATATAATGGAAAAAAAACCTATGGTCTCTGTTGTTATGCCTGTTTACAATTGCGAAATGTACATTGAAGCATCTGTTAATAGTATTTTAAACCAAACATTTACGGATTTTGAATTATTAATTATAGATGATTGTTCTACTGATAAAACTAAGGACATTATAAAGGGGTTTGATGATAAACGTATTATATTTATTGAAAAACCAAAGAATACTGGGTATACCAATAGCTTAAACTATGCATTACAATTAGTGAATGGCAAGTATATTGCTAGAATGGATGGAGACGATGTTAGTTTATTAAATAGGTTTAAAGCACAAGTAGATTTTTTAGAAAATAACGAAGATGTTGTTGCCTGTGGAACCATTTTTAAGTATCTCAATACGGAGACTACTATTGGTTTGCCGGAATATGATGGGGATATTAAGCTGGCAATGCTTAGTGGGAACTCTATGGCACACCCCTCTGTAATGATGAGAAGTTCAGTTATTAGAGAACATAAGATACAATACAATAAAGAAAGAGAGCCAGCAGAAGATTATGATTTATGGGTTGAGTTAATGACATTTGGGAAACTTCATAATTTACAGAAGGTATATTTAGAATATAGAAAACATACTTCTCAGGTGTCGGCTGTTAGGAGAATGCAACAAAATGAAAGCGCAATAAAAACACGTATTAAATTAATTAAATATGTTTATAAAGATCTGCCTCTATATCATGAAGAAAATTTAGTTGAGATTTATAGGCAAGAGCAAAGAAGTTTCTCGGATGTGAAACAATATTTAGATTTTAAAAATGAATTTCTCATTAGGAACAATGGTTTTTTCAAAAAAGAAGGAGTATCAATTTATTTTAGTAATGTCGAAAAAAAACTCTTAAAAAACTATCTCTTAAAAAGAAATAGTTTTTCCTTTAGAGCTCTTTTTGAATATCTAAAATTAAGAAGTATGCTTTCTTATAAAAGTACCTTTACAGAAAGTCTTAAACTCATCTTAAAGTCGTTTATGCTATTTAAGTATAGAGTCTGTTTTTAACTGAATGAAAATAAGTGTAGATTAAGCAATAAATTTGTATTTATTAAAAGAATGGTAATATTTAACTTAGCAATTAAGTGAAAAACATTATTTTCAAAATACAAGAATATCCTCGTTTTTCAGAAACTTTTATAACTACTCAAGTAGTTACAGCAATTAGTTTGGGATTTCATGTTCAAATATTGGTGAAAAATCTTTTACCTGTTAAGAAAAGCAGGCAAGAAAGTATAATCGAAAAATATGGTCTTTGTGAGAAAATTATCACGGAAGACTATAGGATTCCAAAGAATAAAGTTTTTAGATTATTAAAATGGGTCTATTTACTGTTCATTAATGTTTTTAATCTGTTAAAAATTTTAGAATACCACAGAATTCAGAATGAGTTTAGTTTAACGTGGTTGTACCAGTTTTGTTTTTTCTCAAAATTGAAGGATACAGAAATTTTTCATATTCAATATGGAACTAACAAACATCCTTTAGATATATTAAAAAGAATAGGTGTTTTAAAAGGAAAAATTATGGTCTCCTTTCATGGACATGATGCTTTTTTCCCAATTAACGGGTATATTGAGAATCATAATTATTACAAAGATTTATTCAATGTAGCAAATACTGTTATTGCGAACACACCTTATTTAGCAAAACAAATTGAAGCTATTGGTTGTAATTCTAAAAAAATAAAGACTATTCCTATAAGTGTAAATACAGATTTCTTTTATTCCAAGCAAAGAGAAAAGAAGGTAAATAAAACATTTAAAATAATTTCTGTAGGTAGATTAGCCGAAGTTAAAGGTCATATTTATGCCCTTAAAGCTATTTTAAGACTTAATGAAATGGGGTGTAATGTTTTTTTAACTATTGTTGGAGAAGGAGAAGAACGCAAAGCGCTGTTAAAATTTGTCAAAGATAACAATATTGAACACCTCGTGGAGTTAGTCGGAATAAAATCTCAGTCTGAAATTAGACAGTTGTTTTGGGAAAATAATTTATTTCTGTTTCCTTCAATTTCTTTAGAAGGAGGTAGAGCGGAAACACAAGGTTTAGCAACTATTGAAGCTCAGGCTTGTGGTTTACCAGTAGTTGCTTTTAATACGGGAGGGATACCATACACAATTAAAGAAAATACTACTGGTTATCTTTGTGAAGAATTTGATTATAATGGTATGGCAGATAAGATTAAGTATCTCATTAATACTCCTGATGTTTTATACAAAATGAGTGTTAATGCATCTAGGTTTATTAAGGAGTGTTACGCCAAAAAAGAAATAGATGAAACATGGAATATACTTTATAACCAAACTTATAGTATAGCTAATGAATAAAGAACCTTTATTGTCAATAATTGTGCCTTGCTATAATGATGTTGAATATATTGAGCAAGCTATAGACTCTGTCATTAATCAAACTTATAGCAACAAGGAAATTATTATTGTAGATGATGGTTCTAATGCAGAAACGAAGTTAGTCTTAAAAAAATTAGAGTCTAAAATAAATCAACTAATTACCCAGGAGAACAAAGGGCAAAGTACAGCAAGAAATATTGGTATAGAAGAAGCTAAGGGAGTATATATTTTGGTACTTGATAGCGATGATTATTTTGAACCCACTTTTTGCGAAAAAGCAGTGAATACATTTTTAGATTATAGTCGTGTAAAATTAGTGACCTGTTACTCTAATTTAATTTATGAAAATAAAAGAAAAGGTGTATTCAAACCATCTGGAGGAACTTTAAAAGATGTTTTAAAAAAAAATGTAGCTATGGGAAGCGCTATGTTTAAGAAAAGTGATTGGAGTTATGTTGAAGGGTATGATGAAATGATGAGACGTGGTTTTGAAGACTGGGAGTTCTACATAAGATTATTAGCAAGAGGCGGGGAAGCTTTTGTTCTAAAAGAATCTTTGTTTAATTATAGAAAAAGGCAAAATTCTACAACATCAAAAGCTAACAGGAATAAATATGACTTACTAACTTATATATACATAAAACATAAAGAACTATATATAGAACATTTTGAAGGTTTTGTAAAGCATCTTTTATCCAGAATAGAAAGAGAAGAACATGAAAAAACAAAAAACACTCTTAGGTTGGAGTATAGAATAGGTTATACCATATTAAAGCCTTTGAGATGGGTAAAAAAACTTTTAAAATGAAAGTAAAGCCAGTAGTATCCATAATAATGGCTACTTATAATAGAGAGCACTTTATATTAGAGTCATTAAATTCAATTCAAAATCAAACGTTTAATGATTGGGAGTGCATAATTATTGACGATGGAGGATCAGATAACACAGAAGAAGTACTCGTTCCTTTATTAAATGATGATTCAAGGTTTACCTATTTAAAAAGAACAGATAAGTATTTAAAAGGTTTACCAGGGTGTAGAAATTATGGTTTGGATTTGGCACAAGGAAACTTTATAATTTTTTTTGATGATGATGACATTGTACATCCCCAAAATTTAGAGATTTGTGTTTCAGAACTCTCAAATAGCAATATGGCTTTTTGCAGGTATAAGCGTTCCGTTTTTTTTGAAGAATTTAATTATGATTTTGATTTATCTAAGGAATATGAAACCTTTTACATAAAAAAAAATGATGTGGGTAAATTAATTACTAATGAGTTGCCTTTTAATTCTTGTGCAGTAATGTGGAGAAAGAATTGTTTCGAAAATAACAGATTTGTGGAAACATTAATGTATGCCGAAGAATGGGAATTGTATTCAAGGATTTTAAGTCAAGGATTTGAAGGTGTTTCAATAAGTAAAACATTGTTTTATGGGCGTAAACATCAAAAATCAAATACTGGAGAGTTTTACCAAGGGAATACAGTTAGGGTTAATTCCAAAATAGAGGCTAGCAAATTAATAATTAGTAATTTGAACACTATGTTAATGTTATCTCCCTCATTGCAGAAATATTTTGTTTGGAAGTCATTTTCAATGAAAAATAGGAATTTATTGAACCACCTAATTAGCCAATCGCAGTTAAAAAGTAAAGATAAGTTAAAACTAAGTTTATTGTACAATTTGGGACCATTCGTTAAAATGTATTTACGTTTAAAAAAGAAGTACAGCAATGAACATTAAAGGACTAGTTTTAAGGTTTATTAAATACCTTCCCATAAATTCATTGAAGATATATCTTTTAAAAAGGTTATTTAGTTATGAAATAGGAAGTAATGTAAAAATTGGTAGGGCAATTATTAATTGCAAAGATGTTTCGATTGGAGATAATGTATCAATAGGAAACAGGAATACATTTTCATGTAAAAGTCTAAAAATAGGAGCTAACACTAAAATTTTTTCTGGGAATCTTTTTTTAGGAAACGGAGAGTTTTCCATTGGAGAAAATTCAAGAATAATTAATAATCATTTTTTTGATTTATATAATAATATAGCTTTGGGTAATAATACCTGGGTAGCTGGTAGAGATTCTCAGTTTTGGACACATGGATCAATTCATACCAAAACTGCAACAAAAGACTTGTCCATCAAAATTGAAAACAATGTTTATATTGGTTCGGCTTCTAGATTTGCACCAGGAACAAAGTTGTCTTCTACTAACTTGGTAGGTTTGGGAAGCATAGTTTCTGGCAATTTTAATACCACCAATACTATAATAATGGGTAATCCAGCTAAGATAGTGAAACAAGATATAGATTGGCGTCAGAATTGGTAAAAATAAATTGGTATTGTCACCTAATGAAACTTATTTTTTACTTAAGCAATGATTCTAAAATTTTAAATTAACATTATAATTGTTTTAAAAATGATTTAATTGCATTTTTGGGATAATAAAAAATAAAATGCTTGTAAGTAATACGTTTTTATTGGATGTATTAATTCAAGCAACACCTAGTATATGAATATTGATATTATTGCGGGAGCTCGTCCAAATTTTATAAAAATAGCACCTATTATTGATGCTATAAAGAGTAAAAAGGCTGATGGGTATGAAATTAACTATAGGCTGATTCATACTGGCCAACACTACGATAAAAACATGAGTCTTCAATTTTTTGAAGAGTTAAATATTCCTAAACCTGATCTAAATTTTGAAGTTGGTAGCGGGTCTCAAGCAAGCCAAACAGCTGCAATAATGATAAGTTATGAGAATCTATTAAAAACAGAAAAACCAGATTTATGTCTTGTAGTAGGTGATGTAAACTCAACAATGGCTTGTGCTATTGTGGCAAAAAAAGCTCAAGTTAAGGTTATACATGTTGAAGCAGGAATACGATCTGGAGATTTGGCCATGCCCGAAGAAATTAATAGAATTGTAACAGATAGTCTTACAGACTATTATTTTACAACAACTAAAACAGCTTCAGAAAATTTGATTAAAGAGGGTATTAACGAATCTAATATTTATTTTGTTGGAAATGTTATGATTGATACACTTAATAAATTCATGTCAAGCTTTAAACCTCCCAAGGTTTGGGCAGATTTAAATTTACAAGAAAAAAGTTATGTATTACTTACAATGCATAGGCCTTCTAATGTAGATGCAGAAAATAGTTTAAAAGCAATAATAGATACTGTTTGTGAAAATTCAAATGGATTACCCGTTGTATTTCCTGTTCACCCAAGAACACTTAAAACTCTAAATCAACTTAATATTAATTATGACAGGCTCTATACAATACCTCCCTTAGGGTATTTAGAGTTTAATTACCTTACTAAATACGCCAAAGTTGTAATTACAGATTCTGGTGGTATCACCGAGGAAACAACAGTCATGGGAGTACCTTGCATAACTGTTAGAAATAGTACCGAAAGGCCTGAAACGGTAACAATTGGAACAAATGAACTAGTAGGAACCAAATCGGAGCGTATTAAATTGTACTTAAATAAATTGTTTAATGAGGGATGGAAAGAAGGAAAGATACCTGAAAAATGGGATGGTAAAAGTGCTAAGCGCATCGTTGATATTTTGATTAGCAACATGAGTTAATATTATGTTTAAAAAACAAAAACATATATTAGTGATAGTTGAATCTATTGATGTTAATGATAGTAGCGCATCAAAGGGAAGAGTTGCATTAATAAGAAGCCTCTCTAAGCTTGGTATTAGACTAACTGTACTCCATTATACAAGAAAAGATATTCATCTAAAGGATATTGAGTGCATAGCAATTCCTGAAATACGTAACAGCTTTTTATTTGTGCTAAGCCGGATTCAAAGATTAATACAAAGATATCTTAAGGTTAATTTGGCAAAACGACTAGAGCCATTGTTCGGCTTCTCTTTTACTTATTTTAATGATGTAAATAGTATTATATCGGCGATAAAAAATATTAACTTTTCTGAGGTAGACCATGTTTTAACTTTAAGTAAAGCAGCTAGTTATAGACCTCATTACGCCATAAACAAAATAACAGCATTACATGATAAGTGGTTAGCATACATACATGATCCATTTCCTTTTTCTTATTACCCGCAACCGTACAGATTTAAAGAGCCTGGGTATAAAATAAAAGAAGCCTTTTTTAAGGAAGTTACCACAAATGCCAAGTATACCATATTTCCAAGCTTGTTGCTAAAAGAATGGATGGGGCAATTTTTTGATAATTGTAATAGAAATGGTGTGATTATACCACATCAACAATTTGAATTGAATACAGAAAAAATTAAACTTCCTGATTTTTTAGATACTAATAGGTTTACCTTATTACATGCAGGAGGACTTTTAAATGCAAGAAATCCAGAAGGCTTGTTAAAGGGCTTATTGTTGTTTTTTCAAAAATATCCTGAATATAGAGATGATGTTCAATTAATTTTAATAGGTAATACAACGCGTTTTTCGAATATGTTAAGCGCTTTTCATGAAGAGATGCCAGAATTAATTGTTGTAGACAAAACTGTTCCCTTTAATGATGTTTATGCTATTCAAATGATGGTCTCTGTTAATATTATTCTTGAAACTAAGTCTGATATTAGCCCATTTTTACCAGGCAAGTTTCCGCATTGTGTTTCCGCTAATAAAAAGATAATGTCTTTATCTCCTTTTGAAAGTGAAGTTAGACGCTTATTAGGACCTGATTACCCCTATGTGGCTGAGATTGATGATGTAGCTAAGATTGCCAATATTATAGAAGAATTATATTTTTTATGGAAGAATAACCCGGATAATCTTTTATTAAATAGAGATGATTTGGATTATTACCTCTCAGAAAAGTATTTAAAAGAAGTAATTGATAATTTTAATGAATAACTAACAGTGTTTAATGAATAGATTAGCGGTAATATTACCTACTTATAATTCAGTTCATTTTCTTGGAGAATCTATTAGTGCTATTTTAGACCAATCTTTTAAAGAATTTGAATTATTTGTTATAGATGATTGTTCAACAGATAGCACAGAACAATTTGTTAAAAATATTGATGATAACAGAGTTAAATATATAAGAAATTCAAAAAACCTTGGTCTTGCAGCCACTTTAAATAAAGGGTTAAAGTTATTAGTAAATCAATATGAGTATATAGCCAGAATGGATGCAGACGATTGGTGTTACTCAAATAGATTTGAAAAACAAATTTCTTTTTTAGATTCCAACACCAATATTGCCCTATGCGGTACACAAGGGTATTGGTTAAAGGACTTAAATGTAATGAATAATCCATCTCCTTGGGTTTATCCTACTGATAGTTTAGAAATTAAATATAACCTATTGTTTTCGGCTTGTTTTGGGCATTCCTCGGTTGTATTTAGATCTTCTTTTTTGAGAGAAAATAAAATGTGGTATAGCGAGAGTATCGATACTTGTGAGGATTGGGATTTATGGACTAGAATAATCAAACTAGGAGAAGTAGTTAATTTGCCTGACTTTTTAATGAAGTATAGAATAGTAGAAAATAGTAATCACAGAGCGCAAGAGAATAGAGAGAAGCATTTAAGAGAAAGGTCTAAAGTTATTGCAAAGTATTGGCAAAGTTTTAATATTAGTATTAATTCAAATTTTATTTATGATACCTATTACAATTCAGCATCAATTTCAAAAAAAAAGCTAAAAGAAAATATTCTAACTCTTATTAAAATGTTTAATGTGTTAAATGTTCATGCTGCTAAAGAATTAAGTAAAGATGAGCTAAAGATTTTAGAATATAGATGTTTAAGAAGTATATTAAGAACTTGGGTTAATTCAGGAATAACTAAGAGTTCTTTAAGTGTTTGGTTATTAGTACTTAATAATGTTCATTTTTCTGATAAAATAAAAATTTTAAAAAGTATCATAAAATGATTGAGGCTTCTATTTTAATAGTCTCTAAAGACAGGAAATTAGAATTAGATAAAACGATTTCTATTCTAGAGACTCTTATTAATAAGGAAAAGAATGAGTTACTTGTGTTTTTAGATGGTTGTACAGATAACTCAATAGACCTTAAGGAAAAGTATCCGTGGGTTTTATGGCAGTTATCTAGTGAAAATGTTGGAGCTTCTAGAGCAAGAAATGAATTGTATAAACTAGCTTCTGGAGAGTTGTTAATTGGACTAGATGATGATGCACATCCTTTACAACAAAATTTTATTGAAAAGGTAAAAGACGTTTTTAAAAGAAACGGAAAAGTAGGAGTTATTGCATTTAAAGAAATAAGGGGTGTCTTTAAATCTGATATAGACGCTTTAAAAGAAGATATAGAACATCAAGAGTATTTATGTAGTGAGTTTGTTGGTTGTGGATTTGCCATAAGAAAAAATGTTTATGATTCAACAAAAGGTTTTCCTGTTTGGATGGATATTTATGGTGAAGAAACATGTGTTTCATTAGAAGTTATTAATAATGGCTATGATATTTTGTATACAAGTACCATTTCTGTTAATCATAGGGTAGATAGAGATATAAGAAAAAAACAAGGAAACAATTACTTTAGGTTTGGTAGGCAGTTAAGAAATTCTGGATTTTATTTTTTGGTTTACTATAGGTACCCTCTTAAGAGCATACTAAAGCTTTTTGCAAGGAACTTTATAAAGTATGCAGTTGTAGATTACAATTTTTTTAAAACCTATATAGCAACGGTATCTGTTTTTTTTATAAGATTTCCAAGGGTTTTATTATACCACAGACAACCAGTGACTAATAATACTCTAAGTAAGAAGCGGGCACTTCCTTTACCAGGAAAATAAATTAGAGTTTTTAGTAGATATGAAAAAGAAAAGAATTGAGGTTTTAGATGGTTTTAGAGCCATTGCCATCATAATGGTAATGCTATTTCATTTTTTTTCTAGATGGACAAACATATATCCATATGAAAATTCATATGATTATTTTTGGTTTGGTAGATTAGGTGTTCACTTTTTTTTTATCATTAGCGGGTTTGTTATTTTTTATTCCCTCAACAATACAACATCTTTTAAAATTTTTTGGAAAAATAGATTGATAAGGTTACTACCTTCTATGGTAATAGCTACGCTTATAACTTTTGTTTTTGTACTGCTCTTTGATGCCGAAAAGATATTTCCTCATGCACATTTGGTAAAAAATATTTTTGCAAGTATAACTTTCGTACAGCCCGAATTACTGTCAACACTGTTTAACAGAAAAATTGAATTTGACTATATAAACGGAAGTTATTGGAGTTTGTGGCATGAAGTTCAATTTTACTTTTTTATTAGTTTTATATATTTTATTTTCAAATCTAATTTTTTGAAAATATTTTTTTTAGCATCAGTTTCCTTTACATTTTTGGGAGCTTTTATTAACAGTTTAGGTACTTCCAGCATATATTTTTTTCTTAAACTAAAATCCGTCTTTGAATTGTTCAACTTAACTAAATCATTACCATTGTTTTGTTATGGTGTGTTTTATTACTTATTATATAAAGGCGAGTTCAAAAAATATATTTTGGTTTGTGTTTTGGCTATGTTTTTTCTACAATGCTATGTGTTTTGGTTCGATAGAATAAGAATTTTATCTATGGTAGTATGTCAAATATTATTTTTACTTCTAATATACAGACCTAAACTCCTAAATTTTTTTAAAAAACCAATACTTTTAAAAATAGGCGGTGCGTCGTATTTTTTATATTTAATTCATGAGGTAATTGGGGTTGTGTTAATTGCTAAATATGGTAATTTCTTTAGTAGCTCGCTGTTTTTCGTTCTTGTGTTAATTATTCTATTTGTTGGTTTAAGTATTTTATATACACAAAAGGTTGAAATTAAACTTGGAAAGTATTTGAAGAAAATAATATAATTTGTGGTTACTGAGTTTTGTAAAAAAGTGTGTTGTCTTAGTGTTTATTTAGAAAAATAGATTGCAAACAACTTTAGATTTCTTAATGAAATAATTATGAAAATGTCTAACATAAAAGTTCTCGTTAATAACAGATGTATTATTTTTATCTTTTGGATTTTGGGGATTAAGGTTTATATTATTTTTGAAACCAATTTTGTGTAAACAAGGAATTTCTATGAAAGTTAAAATTATAGCCGAAATAGCTCAGGCACATGATGGTAGTTTAGGTATGGCCCATAGTTATATTGATGCCTTGGCTAAAACAGGAGTAAATACAATAAAGTTTCAAACACATATTGCAGATGCTGAGAGTAGTATTTATGAGCCATTTAGAGTAAAGTTTTCTAAACAAGATAAAACACGTTTTGACTACTGGAAAAGAATGGAATTTACTTTAAGTCAATGGCATGAGTTAAAACAGCATTGTGATGACGTAGGCTTAGAATTTATGAGTTCTCCTTTTAGTAATGCAGCTGTAGATGTATTAGAAGAAGTAGGCGTTTCTAGTTATAAAATAGGTTCGGGTGAGGTAAATAATTTGTTGTTGTTAGAAAAGATAGCGCAAACAGGAAAGCCTATAATCCTTTCTTCTGGAATGAGTTCATATAAAGAATTGGATGAAGCCGTAAATTTCTTAACGTCTAAAGGGGCAAATTTTTCTATACTGCAATGTACTACCTCTTATCCTACCCTTCCAGAGGAGTATGGTTTGAATGTAATATCAGAATTAAAAGAAAGGTATAACGTGCCAGTTGGTTTTTCAGATCATTCGGCACAAATAGGAACTGGAATTACAGCAGTTGCTATGGGTGCAGAAATCTTAGAATTTCATGCGGTATTTAATAAAGAAATGTTTGGTCCGGATGTGTCCTCGTCTTTAACAATGCCAGAAATAGCCTTATTGGTAAAATCGGTTAGAAATTTTGAACAGGCTTTAAATAATCCAATTGATAAGTCGGATAATTCAGAGTTTAAGGATTTAAAAGCTATTTTTGAAAAATCTTTAGCTATTAATAAAAATTTAGATAAGGGGCATATTATAGAATTTTCAGATTTAGAAGCAAAAAAACCTGCAAATAAAGGAATATCGGCCTCAAAATTTCAAGATGTTATAGGAAAAGAAACAACCAGAGTCATTAAACAATGGGAGTTTTTAAATATAGAGGACATTAAATGAGTATGAGAAAAATTTGTGTGGTTATTACTGCCAGACCTTCATATAGCAGAATAAAAACGGCTTTAAAGGCCATAAAAGAACACCCGAAATTACAGTTACAATTAGTTGTAGCAGGTTCTGCTCTTTTAGGACGTTATGGTAATGCGGTTGATTATATTGAAAGCGATGGTTTTAAAATTGATGCCAAAGTATTTATGGTATTAGAAGGTGAAAACAAAACCTCAATGGCAAAAACCACTGGCCTTGGAGTTATGGAGTTGGCCAATACATTTTATAATTTAAAACCAGATGCTGTAGTTACAATTGCAGATAGGTTTGAGACCTTGGCAACATCAATAGCTGCCTCATATCAAAATATACCTTTAATTCATATTCAAGGAGGAGAGGTAACAGGTAATATTGATGAAAAAGTAAGACATGCAAATACCAAATTAGCTGATATTCATTTAGTCGCTTCAGAAGATGCAAAGGAACGAGTTTTAAAACTTGGAGAAGATAAAGATTACGTTTTTAACACAGGTTGCCCATCAATAGATATAGCGTTTAAAGTAAATCAAACGCCAAAATTAAACTTTAATCCCATTGAAAAATATGGAGGCGTAGGAAGTAATATTAACTGGCAGAATGGTTATATTGTGGTGATGCAACATCCAGTAACTACGGAATATACAAAAGCAAAGGAAAGTGTATTATCTACTTTAAGAGCTGTTCATAAACTTGGAATTCCAACGTTTTGGTTTTGGCCAAACGTAGATGCAGGAGCCGATGGCACTTCAAATGGCATAAGATCTTATAGAGAAATTCATAAACCTAGGAACATTCATTTTTTTAAAAATATGTTGCCAGAAGATTTTCTTAGGTTACTAATAAATAGTCAATGTTTGGTTGGGAATTCTAGTGTTGGCATAAGAGAATGTGCTTATTTAGGAGTACCTGTTGTTAATATAGGTACACGTCAGCACGGAAGAGCAAGGGGTGTAAATGTTATAGATGTGTCTTATGAAGAAGAAGCCATTGAAAAAGCTATCGTAGATAGGGTAAAACAGAAAAGACCAATTATAAGTGATGCAATTTATGGAAAAGGAAACTCAGGTGAAAAAATTGCAGATATTTTAGCTGAAGTTGAATTACGTTTTCATAAAACTATTTCATATTAATGCGAATATTAGGACTCATACCGGCAAGAGGAGGTTCAAAATCTGTTCCGGGAAAGAATATTAAAAAGCTTAACGGTAAACCATTATTGCAATATACAGTTGAAGCAGCTAAAAATTCTAAAAAGTTAGATCATCTAATTTTAAGCTCAGACGATAGTAATATTATTAATATTGCTAAAGAATTAAAAGTAGATGTGCCTTTTGTAAGACCAAGACATCTAGCAGAAGATACTTCGCCAACACTTGGAGTTATTCAACATGCTTTAAAATTTTATAAAGGAATTGGGAATAATTTTGATGCTGTTTGTCTATTACAGGTAACAAGTCCATTTAAAACGGGAAAGTTTATTGATGACGCTATAGACAAGTTTGAAAATTCAGGATGTGATGCATTGGTATCTGTTCAAAATGTACCAGCCGAATATAATCCACATTGGGTCTTTAAAGAAAACCAAAGAGGCCAATTAGAATTGGTAACAGGAGAAAAAACAATCATTTCTAGACGTCAGGATTTGCCTAATATGTATCATAGAGATGGATTAATATACATCACAAAAGCTGAAGTGTTATTAGAGAAAAACTCTCTTTATGGCAATAATTTGGCATATGTAAAATCACCCTATAATTCTACAATTAACATCGATACCATTGAAGATTGGAAAAAAGCAGAAGCTTTTTTAAGTTCTGAAGAGTATAATAATTTACTAAACCTATGAATAAGTTAGTTCTAGTTATTACCGATGGTGTTGGCTTTAAAAATTATGTTCTAAGTGATTTTTTAAAAGAGGCCATTAAAAACTTTGAAGAAGTTATTATTTTTTCGGCTTTGCCGAAATCCTGTTATGATGGTTTTTTGGCTAAAAATTGTTCTTTTGAAGAATTGGAAGATCATAGAGAGTCAGGAAAAACATGGTTTTATAGAAAGTTAAAAGAAGTAGCTCATTTACAAAACCACAAGAAGAATAATTTTGGAATTAGAGCTAACCTTAAAAGAAATTACCCAAAAGGAAACTCTAAAAGGGCTATTTTAATTAAGCTGATTTTCATTTGGACGCGTTATTTTTATTCTGAGAAATTCATAAGTAAATACCAAAAACTACAAGAAACAAGTTTACAAAGTAATAGTGTTGTTAAACGTTATCTGGCTAAATTAGAAAAATACAAACCAGATATTATTTATTTTACGCACCAAAGACCTGCTTTTATAGCGCCTTTAATATATGCATCAAAAAAATTAGATATACCATCTGCATCTTTTATATTTAGCTGGGATAATTTAGCTTCTAAGGGAAGAATGGCAGGAGATTTTGATTATTATTTTGTTTGGAGCAATTTAATGAAAGAAGAGTTACTTGAATTTTATAGTAGCGTGAAGGCGGCACAAGTAAAGGTTGTGGGAACACCTCAGTTTGAGCCTTATGTACTAGATAGATATAATGATAGTAAAGCTCATTTTAATAAAAAGTTTAGTTTAAGTGATAACTACAAGACAATTTGTTACAGTTGTGGAGATGTTTCAACAAGTAAAAATGATGCATTGTATGTTAGAACTATTGCAGAGGCTATGGCATCAAAAAAAATAACTAAAGGTGTTAATTTTATTGTTAGGACATCCCCAGCGGAAGAACCAACCAGATTTGAAGCCTTAAAGGAAGAATATCCTTTTATACAATGGAACTATCCTAAATGGAAGTTAGCCAGAAATAAGCATCAAGAAATATGGTCGCAGCGAGTACCGGAGGTGGAAGATGTGTCAGATTTAAGAAGTATTTTAGCCTATTCAGATGTAATGATAAACATGTGCTCGACGATGAGTTTAGATGCTATGTTTTTTGATAAACCCGTAATCAACCCCGTTTTTGGAAACGCAAAAAACGGATTGTATGATGATCAGAAATATTTAGAATACAGACATTATAATCAGGTTGTTAAAAGCGGAGCTGTTAATGTCGTAAAAGATGCCAATCAGCTTATAGAAAAAATAAATGAACTCTTAACAAATCCAAATGCTAAACTTAAGGAGCAACATGAATTGTTAAAAGTTTTAATTACTGGAGAGTTATCGAAAACGGGCGAGAGAATTGTAAACGCTATAAAAACGAGTACGATTGGCTAATAGAGTAGCGGTAATATGTAATTATAAATTACTCCCTGAACGAGTAGGAGGTATGGATCATTTTTTCTGGGCATTTAACAAAAAATGTAAAGAAAATAATGTTGAGATCGACTGGTTTTTTCCAAACACTTCATATCATGGAGACTATTCAAGTTTAAATATTATTTCTCCAGATATTGAAATAACTTTTGAAACCTTCGTAATAAATAAGATTAAAGGAAAATATGTAACAGTGTTTACACATTTTATTGAGTTATGTACGTCCTTTTATTGCCAATTAAAAAAAGAAACAGGTGCTTACATTATTGCAGTAGACCATAATCCAAGACCTCTAAAGGGATATCCCTTAAAGAAAAGATTTAAAAAAAGACTCAAAGGATTAATTTATGCCAAACACATAGATAAATTCATTGGTGTTTCCGAATATACAACCAATGAAATTCTTAAGGATTTTGGTAGTGGTTTAAGAAATAAAGCATTTGTAATTTATAATGGTGTTATTATAGATGATATTGAACAAAATACAATTAGAAACAAGACTAACCCAAAGTTTTTGGTGGTCTCTCATTTAAGAGTTTCAAAAGGTATACAAGATTTAATAGATGCTGTAAATCTACTTTCAGATACTATAAAGGAAAATCTTAGAATAGATATTTACGGAGAAGGACCATATGAAGCTGAATTAAAGAAAAAGGTTAGCCAATTTAAATTAGAAACTATCTTTAATTTTAAAGGAAGTGTTTCAAATCTTAATGAACTCTATTGTCTTTACGATTACATGTTGCAACCTACTCATATGGAGTGTTTTAGTTTATCAATTTTAGAAAGTCTAGCGGCCAATGTTCCAGTGATAACCACTAATGTTGGGGGTAACGAAGAAGCGGTAAAACATGGTGAGAACGGGTACATTTTTGAAGTAGATAGACCTAAAGAATTGTCTACTTTGCTTATTTCTATTATGACAGGTGAAAAGTATATTATTGAAAATACAAGAAATTTAATTAAGAATGAATTTTCAATTGATAAAATGGTTGAAAGCTATTTCGAACTTTTAAGTACTTAAAATTATGAATAAAAAGATACAGGTATTATCTATAATTATCCCTGTTTTCAATGAAGAAAAAACAATTCACTTAATATTGGATAAAATATTAAAAGTAAATTTAATAGGGGGAATTGACAAGGAATTGATTATCGTAAATGATTTTAGCAAAGATAATACTTCTTCAGTTATTAGAGAATACATTAATAGGCATGATAATATTGATATAAAACTTTTTGAACAAAAAAAAAACCAAGGAAAAGGAGCTGCATTACATAGGGGTATAAAAGAATCAAAAGGTAATTTTATTGTAATTCAAGATGCCGATTTAGAATATGACCCCTTAGACTATAATGATTTGTTAAAACCTATTTTCGAGGGAACTGCCGATGTAGTATATGGTAGTAGATTTAAAGGAAGTAAACCACATCGAATTTTGTTTTTTTGGCATAGCATAGGAAATCAGTTTTTAACATTTTTAAGCAATATGATGACTAATTTGAACTTAACGGATATGGAAACATGTTACAAAATGTTCAGAGCAGAACATTTAAAATCATTAAAGCTAAATGAAAAACGTTTTGGGTTTGAACCTGAGGTAACCGCAAAAATAGCCAGGATTAAAAATATTAGAATCTATGAAGTAGGCATAAGTTACTATGGAAGAACTTATGACGAAGGAAAAAAAATAGGATGGAAAGATGGTATTAGAGCAATTTATTGTATTGTAAAATATAGGTTTTTTAAATAATATGTTTTTTAAAAAAAATATAATTTTGGTTATTTGCTTTATTGTTGTTTTAACACCTAAATGCTATTATATATTTAAAGCACATAGTGCCAATCAATACACTAAGCAAAAGGTTTTCAATAGTGGAGATGAAACTCATTTTTTAGTAATTGCTAAAAATTTAAAAAAATTCGGAACGTATTCAGACAATAGTTCAAAAACTCCATCAGAGAGGGCAACATGGCGATCTCCGTTGTGGCCGTTTATTCTGAGTCTTTTTTATCTTTTAACTGATGATGTATTCACTTTGATGTTGTTTAAATCGTTTCTCGAATTTGTTTTAATTATACTGTCTATCAATATCTTTAGAAAGTTTTTTAAGGTTTCAGGTTTGCAATTAATTCCTTTTTTTATAATATTCATGGAACCTCAATACATTAAATATTCAATAACTTTTTTGTCTGAAAGTATTACAGCTGTTTTGGTGCTTTTATTTTCCGTAAGTTTTATTGTATTTAATAAAAATAAGTATCTCAGCTCTCTTATTATAATTCTGGGGTTTCTTTCGGTTTTGTCTCATCCAGTCAGCGTATTTTTTGTAATTGCCGTATTATTTTTCTACGGGATTACTAACTTAAAATTAAACAAGGTTAGAGTTTTTCTACATGCATTTCTATTTATAGGGCTATTTGTCCTATGGCCAATGAGAAATTTACAAACGTTTCATAAAGGTTTTTATTTAACGGCATCTCAAGGAGCCGTTTTTTCAAAAGGTTGGAATGATAAGGTAGCTTTAGAATTCAATAATGTTGATGGTGATTTAGCCGATGAAAGTTTGAATTTAAAAAGAATGGGTTATAATGAAAAGGCTTTAAAACCTTTAAGTGTATTAGATAGAAGTGAATTATTAAAGGAAAGCACTTGGAACTATATAAAATCGTTATCTATCAAAGAAAAATTCTCTATTATCTATGTTAAACTGAGATCCAATTTTAACCCTTTTCCAATGAAAGAAAAAAATACATTTTTGGATAATTTAGGAATTCCTTTTAGACTTTTTTATCTCTTTGTGTTTATACAAGCTGTATATTTATTAACTATAAGAAAAAACTGGAAAGGCTCAAGGGGTCGTATTTGTTTGGTGATTTTAAGTGTTATAATTGGACAAGTAGTTATGTCTATTTATACATATACAGGATTAAGATTTAACGCTATTTACGGAGTAACACTTTTGTTTTTAGGTGTACTGATAAATCTAGAATTTTTTAAAAAAAATAGGAGTATTAGTTCGTTAAAAAAAGCGTTTTCATGAAAGTAGCCTTTTTAACACCAGAATTTCCTCATGAAAAAACGTTGCCATCAGCAGGTATAGGTGCTAGTATTTTTAATCTATCTAAAGGGTTAATACTACTAAACCATAGTGTAATTGTAATTGTTTATGGACAAGACAGAGATGAGGTGATTCAGGAAAAAGGCTTAACTATTTTCAAGGTAAAGAATGTTAAGTTCAAAGGTTTTTCGCTTTTCCTAACACAAAAAAAAGTAGAACGCTTAATTAACGATCTTTATATTACAGGTAAAATAGATATTGTTGAAGCACCAGATTGGACGGGGTTTACGTCTTTTTTAAACGTAAAAAGCCCTTTAATCATAAAGTTACATGGCAGTGATGCCTATTTTTGTCATTTGGATAATAGACCAGTTAAATTCAAAAATAAGTTTTTAGAAAAGTTAGCGTTAAGAAGAGCTGATGGTGTTATAGCAGTAAGCAAGTTTGTTGGGCAATTAACAAGTAAGGTATTCAACTTAAATTTAACATTTAATGTGATCCCCAATGCAATAGATATAAAACTATTTAATCCAAATGAGACAGAAGAGAACAATTGTATCCTATACTTTGGCACATTAATACGGAAAAAGGGCGTTTTAGAAATACCACAAATATTTAACGAGGTACATAAAGTTTTACCGAATGTGCAACTTATCTTAGTGGGTAAAGATGCATCAGATATAAAAACAGGCAAAGCTTCGACCTGGCAATTAATGAGGGATAGGTTTAGTACTAATGCGAAACCTCAAGTTCAGTATAGAGGGCAGGTGCCTTACACTGAAATTAAGAACTATATTAACAGGGCCAGCGTGTGCATATTTCCGTCTTTTGCAGAGGCACTTCCGGTTTCTTGGTTGGAGGCTATGGCCATGAAAAAGGCAATTGTAGCCTCAAATATTGGGTGGGCAGGTGAGATGATAACCAATACAAAAGAGGGAATCCTGGTAGATCCTAGGGATTATAAGGCTTTTTCAAAAGCAATTGTAAATATCTTAAATGATGTTACTTTACAAAACAACTTGGGAGAAGCGGCAAGTGTTAAAGTGAAAAAGATGTTTGATTTAGAAGTTATAGCTCAAAAAAATATTGATTTTTACAAAACTTTAGTAAACAATGTCTAATCTGAAATTGGTTTTAAAAGAATACGTAACGCAATCTAAAGAAGTATTGCTATATACAGGCAATCCTAATTTAGAAATGTTGGAAGGATTAGTGGATACTCCAGGTGATATTTGGCATAGTTCTGTAGAACAAGGCTTAAAAAACTGTTTTCAGGATATAAAGTATCAGACTGCTATTTACTGGTGGTTTTTAAATGATTTTGACCAAGATATTTGCGTTAATTGGCGTATTAATATCAATGCCTTCGTAGTTAGAAAGCAAGTGTGGAATCTGTTAAAAGATTCAATTTTTAATTATGAAAATATAATGCTCTCTGGTTTAGACTTTGGTTTTAATCTATTGCGTTATCAGGGAGGAATTCCTCTTTATGTGAAAGGTCTTTTTGCTAATGAGGAACTAGCCAATTTAAAAGTATCTCCGAAAGATAGATATTATTTTTATCTAAAAAACTTTAAAAAGCACCATAGCCATTATATGCTCTTAAGACAAGGTGTTTTCAAATTTTTAAGGGAATTTAAAGCATTAAAGGCTGCCACTGCTAAACTAGGTGGTATTAGGGGAGGTGCTAAGTTAAATGTGTCTTTAAGAGATTTGGAGCCTCTTAATTCTAAACCAACGGTTAGTCTTGTAATTCCTACAATGAAACGTCAAAAGTTTACAGAGTTATTATTGCAAGACCATAACGAACAAAGTTATCTAATAAAGGAAGCTGTAATTGTAGATGCTACACCTGAAGATGAACGTGATTCGAAATACTATCAAAAACAAAACTTTAAATTTGACATTAAGGTAAAATGGCAAACAAGTAAAGGTAGCTGTAGGGCTAGGAATGAGGCTGTAAATCTGTGCACAGGAGATTATATCATTTTTGCAGATGATGATATTAGAATTTTACCGGATTTTGTAGAAAACCATTTGAGATTTTTACAAACATATAATGCGGATGCAGCCAATGGATTAGATATTATGGCCACTAATCAATCTCAAGATTTAAGTGATCTTAAACTTAGATTGGAGGAGTTAGGAGAAACACGATGGAAAGGAGGCGTTTCTCAAGCCTTTAGTAATGCTAATTCTATTGTTAAACGTAGTTTAGTGGAAGAGCTTATTGGAAATGACATAAATTTTGATGGTGGTTATGGAGAGGATTCAGATTTTGGTCTACGTATTCTAAAATCAGGTCATGTGATAATGTATAATCCGTTTTCGCCAAATTTACATTTAAAACCACCACAAGGAGGCTATCGATTTTGGGGACAACAATCTAAAATTACTGGGAAAAAACGAAAAAAGCAACCATGGGAGTTAGATAAACCAGTTAAGTTTGTAACCCCTGTTCCAAGTCCAACTATTACTTATGGTATTTTAAAACATTACAAAAAGGAGCAAATAAAAGAATGGAGAAACAAACATTTTTTTATTTACTTATTTAAAAAAGATAAAAAGACGTTGCCAATACGTTTATTAAAACTGCCATATAAGCAATATCAATTTTCGAAATCTTTAAAATATGCTCAGCGTTTAATAGCTTTAGGTCCAAGATATAAATAGGATGAGATTTTCATTAATTATTTGTACATATATGAGGCCAGAGCCTCTTTTAAAATTGTTGAAGTCAGTTAAGAATCAATCTTTATACCCAAATGAGATTCTTATTATTGACGGCTCTACAAATAAAAAAACAGAACAGGTATTAGGGGAAAACAATTTTAGTAATCTTAAATATTTTAAGGTAGAAACCATTAACCGGGGCTTAACCAAACAAAGAAATTTTGGACTTAAGAAAGTGGATGCATTAACAGAAATTGTCTGCTTTTTAGATGATGATATCATCTTAGAACAGAATTACTTTAAAGAATTAATTTCAACTTATAAAGTCCATAAGAATGCCTTAGCTGTAGGAGGGTATATAACTAATGAAGTAGATTGGACGAAATCTGATGGGAGCAATAAGCCATCTAATTTTTATTATGACGGATGGATGAGAAAAGAGCCATCTAGATTTAAGTTAAGACGTAAGTTTGGGCTATTGCCAGATGCTAACCCAGGGTTTTTACCCTCATTTTCCCATGGAAGATCCATTGGATTCTTACCACCTTCGGGAAAAACTTATGAAGTAGAATTAATAATGGGAGGTGTCTCTAGTTACAAAAAAGAGGTTTTTAATGCACTTCAATTTTCAACTTATTTTGAAGGTTACGGTTTGTATGAAGATGCTGATTTCTCATTACGCCTTGCTAAACGAGGCAAGCTTTTTGTAAATACCGCTGCTAGACTGGCACACTTTCATGATGCTGCAGGAAGACCTAATCAGTTTAAATATGGCAAAATGGTAGTGAGAAATGGTTGGTATATTTGGAGAGTTAAAGATAAAACCCCAAGTTTTAAGGCACGAATAAAATGGAATGCAACTGCTTTTTTGCTTACAGCAATACGATTTACAAATATATTGACTAAAAATTCCAAAAGTAGGAAGATGGCCTTTACAGAAAGTATCGGTAGAGTAGTTGGTTGGTTTTCTGTTATTTTTAATAGTCCGAAAATTAAATTATAAATTTGACCTATGTTTAAAAAGATTAGGCAAGATTATTCTAAGTATAAAAAATATGGAGGTAACTTTATCTCTATTATTTTTTTTACACAAGGATTTTGGGCCATTTTTCAACATAGAATAGCACATAGCTGCTATACACTTAAAATTCCAATTGTTAAGCACATATTGTTGGTTATCTGTTTAGTTTGGCAAAAACTAATAGAAATACTCACAGGCATTTCATTGCCTTATTCAGCCAAAATTGGTTCTCATTTCTATATTGGCCACTTTGGAGGTATTATAATTAATGCAAAGGCGGTTATTGGAAACAACTGCAATGTTTCGCAAGGAGTTACTATAGGTGTTAGTGGTAGAGGAGATGAAAGAGGCGTACCTACTATTGGTAATAATGTATACATAGGAGCTAATGCGGTTGTTGCGGGGAAAATCAATGTTGGAGATAATTGCGTGATAGCCGGTAATTCTTTATTGGTAAACTCCATTAAAGATGATGTTACAGTAGCTGGTGTACCAGCAGTAGTTATTAATAACAACACCTCTAAAGATTATATTTAATGCGGTTTTTGGTAATCACTAATGCGCCAACCTTGCTGCAAGATTCTAAGTATGTAGCTTATGATCCATATGTTAGGGAAATGAACATTTGGTGCAAGTATGTTGACGAATTTACTATTGTTTCCCCAACAAGGTATAATGCTAAATTATTGATTTCTCCTTTTAATAAGCAACCAAAAGTGGTATCTGTAAAGGGCTTAAATTTTACGTCATTTTCCAATAGTATTAAAAGTGTTTTGTGGACCCCCAAAATACTATTCAAAGTATTTAGAGCATGTAAAAAAGCGGATCACATACATTTAAGATGTCCCGGGAACATTGGTTTATTGGGATGTTTGGTCCAGGTTTTATTTCCTTCAAAAATAAAGACAACAAAGTATGCAGGGAATTGGGATCCAAATGCTAAGCAACCGTTTAGTTATAGATTTCAAAAATGGCTCTTAAGTAATAGATTGTTAACTAAAAATATGACTGTTTTGGTTTATGGTAAATGGAAGAATCAGTCAAAAAATATAAAACCATTTTTTACCGCCACTTATTCCAAAGACGAAATTAGACCTTCTTTAATGAGAGACTATTCGGCTACTCTAAATTTTATGTTTGTAGGTAGTTTAGTGGAAGGCAAACGCCCTTTGTTAGCAATAAAAATTGTACAAGAGCTTTTAAAAAAAGGTATTTCAATATGTTTTAATATTTATGGAGAAGGAATTTTAAAACTAGAGTTACAAGACTATATAGTTAAAAATAATCTTAGTAATAACATAATTTTACAGGGTAATAAATCGAAAGAAGACATAAAGAAAGCTATACAAAAAGCTCATTTTTTGATATTACCATCAAAATCCGAAGGTTGGCCTAAAGTTATAGCAGAAGCCATGTTTTTTGGGGCAATACCTATCGCAACGCAAATATCTTGCGTACCTTTTATGCTAGATTTTGGGAAAAGAGGTGTTTTAATTGAACCAGAATACGAAAGTGCAGTCAATACTATATTACAGTATTTAAAAACCAAAGATTTAAAAGAGATAGCGTTATTAGGAGAAAACTGGTCTAAACAGTATACTCTAAATGCCTTTGAATTTGAGATTAAAAAATTAATCGTTAAGAAATGAGAGTACTTCAATTAGTAGATTCTTTGGATACGGGAGGTACAGAACGTGTTGCCGTAAATATTGCTAATGCTTTATCTAGTAGAATAGAAGTGTCTGTTTTATGCGCTACAAGAAAAGAAGGAATATTAAAAAAAAGTTTAAAATCCCAGGTTAAATACGCATTTCTAGAAAAGAAGAAAACTATTGATTTTAAAGCGCTAGTTACACTTAAAAAACTTGTTAAAAAGGAAAAGATTAGTATAATTCATGCACATTCTAGCTCCTTTTTTATGGCTGTTTTACTAAAGTTTGTCTATCCAAGAATTAAAATTATTTGGCATGATCATTATGGTAATAATGAGTTTATTAATCAAAGAAAAGCTAAAGTTTTAATACGGTTTTCATCCCAATTTAATCATGTTTTATGCGTAAACGAAAGGTTGAAAAACTGGGGGAAAGAAAAGCTAAAATGTAAAGATGTAGATTATATTCCGAATTTTGCAATACCATCAAATAATATCCCAATAACAACTTTAAAAGGAAATAGAGGTAAACGTATTATGCATTTGGCTAATTTGCGACCTCAAAAAGATCATGAAACCTTGTTAAGAGCTTTCGCTGAAATTATAAAAGATCACAATGATTGGACGTTGCACTGTGTAGGCAAAGATTTTAATGATCCGTATAGTGATGCCATAAAAGTACTTGTTCGTGAGCTAAGATTAAATAATAAGGTGTTTTTCTATGGAGGTATACCAGATGTTACTCATGTTTTAAATCAGGCTGATATAGCTGTACTATCGT
The DNA here is from genome assembly GCF_008085455.1 of Seonamhaeicola marinus. Taxonomy (NCBI): domain Bacteria; kingdom Pseudomonadati; phylum Bacteroidota; class Flavobacteriia; order Flavobacteriales; family Flavobacteriaceae; genus Seonamhaeicola; species Seonamhaeicola marinus. Next base: position 91,820 of record NZ_VSDQ01000718.1, read on the forward strand.
CAAAATCTGAAGGATTACCCATAGCCTTGTTAGAATATGGATTTGCTAAGTTACCCGTTGTTGTTACTAATGTTGGTGATTGTTTAAAAGTTGTTTCAAATGAAAAGGAAGGTTATGTTGTGGAGAAACAAAATCATGAAGCATTGAAATCGAACATTATAAAAATTATAAAATCACCAGAACTAAGATTATCTTTGGGACTTAATTTATTCCATAAAGTTAATACTTCTTTTTCTGAAGAAGCCATAATTAAAGAATTAATAAACATTTATAAACTTCACCTTAAATGAAGTTAAATCTATATTATAAACTTTTAATATTTCATATGTTTTTTGGGGTAATGGTTTTTGCCGTTAAACCTTTGGCTTTGGTTTATTTTGTTTTTATATCTACGTTTTTGGGCATAAAAATATTGCGAGCTTCTGGAAATAAAAAGGTGTTTTATGTTCTGTTTTCTTGTGCCTATATTGTTGGCGCAGAGGTGTTTTTAAGAATGAATAACGGAACCTTTTTCTATGAAGCTAGCAAGTATTTAGTAATTCTCTATTCTTTAATTGGTTTATCGTCTGGAAATTTTAATAATAAGGCAATACTTTATGTACTCTATATAATTCTACTCATCCCAAGTGTTTTTGTTGCAGTATCCCAAATGGGTTTTGAAACTAATATTAGAAAGGCCATTGCTTTTAATTTAAGTGGCCCTATTTGTTTAGGGATAGTAGCCATGTATTGTTATCAAAAGACGGTGAGTTTTACGCAGTTAAAGATAATTCTGGTGGGCTTCTTATTACCATTAATTAGTATGACGGTTTACTTGTTTTTGTATACGCCAGACGTGGGAGCGTTTGTAACCAGTACAGCTTCAAACTTTGCAACCTCTGGCGGATTTGGACCTAATCAAGTAGCAACGGTTTTAGGATTGGGAATGTTTGCATTGGCCTCTCGTTTTTTTATGTCTAAAGAAGGTATAATTCCAAAACTTATAGATTTATTTGTTCTAGGTTTAATAGGGTTTAGAGCCATAGTCACTTTTAGTAGAGGAGGTGTAATAACTGGAGTAGTAATGATTTTAGCCTTTTTGCTTTTTTATTATATGAAGGTTAATATGAAAAGGAAGTTCCATATTAAAGGGGCGTTGTTGTTCTTTTTGGGAATTGTTTTGTTTACATGGATTTATAGTTCCACACAAACAAGTGGTATGATTGATAAACGTTACGCCAATCAAGATGCCGCAGGAAGAACAAAGGAAGACGTTACAACCGGAAGAGCGGAGTTATTGTTTTTTGAGTTAAATGCTTTTAGCAACAATCCATTATTTGGTATTGGTGTAGGAAAGGTAAAGGAAATTCGTTTTAACGAGACCGGTGTAATAGCAGCTTCTCATAATGAAATTGGTAGAATTATAGCAGAACATGGTTCTTTAGGTATTTTGGCTTTTCTCATTTTACTAATAAATCCTTTAATTTTTAGAATAAGAAATAGATCAAATATCTTTTTCTTTTCGTTTTATATATTCTGGATTTTAACAATAAACCATTCAGCAATGCGTATTGCTGCACCGGCTTTTGTTTATGGTTTAACACTACTAAATATTAAATACGACATTCCAAGAAGAAAATTAGGATTGGTTAAAAAGTAATACAATAGTTTATAATATTATTGTCACATAATTAATGAAAAATCTACTTTATATAGGTAATAAATTAGAGGGAGAAAATAAGACCGTCTCTACAATAGATACGTTAAGTAGATACTTTAAAGGAGAAGGATTTTATGTGAAAACTGCTTCTTCAAAAAGCAATAAAATAATACGCTTAGCAGATATGCTATGGCATATAATTATAAATAGGAAAACTACAGATTATGTTTTAATCGATACCTATAGCACTCTAAACTTTTACTACGCCTATGTTTGTGGTAGATTGTGTAAACTTTTAAATTTGAGATACGTGCCAATTTTACACGGAGGAGACTTACCTAAAAGATTGAGGAAATCTCCAAAACTTTCAAAAAAACTATTTCGAAACGCTTTCATAAATGTGGCACCATCAAAGTATCTATTTACAAAGTTTAAAGAAGAAGGGGTTCATAACTTAGTTTTTATTCCAAACACCATTGAAATCAATAATTATATTTATCAAGAAAGGAGTATTAAAGATATAAGATTATTATGGGTGAGATCATTTTCAAAAATCTATAATCCGGGTTTAGCCATAGAAATAGTGTCAGATTTGAAAAATGAAGGTTATGAAGCTGAGTTGTGTATGGTTGGACCTGATAAAGATGGAAGTTTAATAGAAACTAAAGCTTTAGCTGATAAGCTTAATGTAAAAGTTACTTTTACGGGGAAATTAGAAAAGCAAGAATGGATAGAACTATCTAATGACTATAATATTTTTATTAATACCACAAATGTAGACAATACACCAGTTAGCGTTATTGAGGCAATGGCACTTGGGTTGCCTGTAATATCAACTAACGTTGGAGGAATTCCGTATTTAATTAATAACAAAGTTGATGGGGTTTTAGTGGAACCCAATAATGTTGAAGCTTTTGTTTTAGCTATTAAAAAGCTTATCGAAGATAAAGATATGACCATCAAAATAACAAAAAATGCTAAAAATAAGGTTGAGAATTTTGATTGGAACATAGTTAAAAAAGAATGGTTGAAAGTATTATCTTAATGCTAGTCTAGTTTAAACTTTTTATATTTACCAACAAATTTTACCCAACTAAAAGTGGCTAGAAATAGTATCCATTTTAACTTATCTGAACGTAAAGTACTCTTACGTATTTTTGATATTCTTTCCATTCTCTCGGTATTGTATTTTGTGGGGAATACTTTCGATTTTGATTACTTTACAATAAATCAAGAGAATTGGAAATGGGTATTTGTCCTCATTCTGTATATCATAATTTTCGGATCTATTTTTGAAATGTATGATTTGCAAAAATCAAGTAAAATAGACAAGATTACAACAAGTATAGTTTTTACCGTTTCAACAACAGTTTTATTCTATTTTTTAACACCTTACTTCACGCCAGTATTACCAGATAATAGACTTCAAATCTTATATTTCTATTTCTCTATTTTGTTTGCATTGGTATTATGGCGTTTATGCTACATCACCTTTATTGTTTCTGCAAGATTCTATAAAAAAGCACTTATTGTTGGAGAGGTTTCTACAGTTGAAGCTATAATGGAAGCGTTTAGTTCTGCCGATCCCAATTATAAGGTAGTAGGCTTTATTAACAGTAAAAAAGAAAATGAGGAAAACATAAACTTTAATGGTGTAGAAGAGTATACTCCTAAACAACTTAAAGAAATAGTAAGAGATCAAAAGGTTTCTGAAATTGTAGTTTCAAGTTACACTTCGGAATCTATCTCCTACGAAATTCACTATGCTCTTATTTCTCTATTAGAAGAAGGTATTCCAATTAAAGAATACACCCATGTTTATGAAGACCTAACACAACGTATTCCAATTCAGTATATCGGAAAGGACTTTTATAGATATTTTCCATTTAGTAGAAGTAATCAAAATAAGTTATACCTGTTTTTTCATCGTTTATTTGATGTTATATTTTCAATTTTAGGCTTACTAATTGGTGTGGCGCTTCTTCCTTTTGTTTTACTTGGTAATTTACTTGCCAATAGAGGCCCTTTATTTTATACCCAAGAGCGAATAGGTAAAAGTAGTAAGGTGTTTAGAATAGTTAAGTTTAGAACTATGGTGAAAAATGCCGAAAAAGATGGTATTACTTGGGCACAAAAGAACGATGTTAGAATTACACCATTCGGCAAGTTTATGAGAAATACCAGATTAGATGAAATTCCTCAGTTTATTAACATCTTAAAAGGCGAAATGAGTCTTATAGGACCTAGGCCAGAGCGTCCTTATTTTGTTAAAGAATTATCTAAAATGCTCCCATTTTATGAGACCAGACACGTTGTAAAACCAGGACTAACAGGATGGGCTCAGGTTAAAACAAGATATGGCTCATCTGTAGACGATAGCTTAAGAAAACTGCAATATGACTTGTTTTATATAAAACATCGTGGCTTTTTATTAGATATTAATATTCTATTTAAAACACTGAGTACCGTAATCTTCTTTAGAGGGCAATAGTTAAATTGACTATTGACTATTGACTATTGACTATTGACTATTGACTATTGATAGTAGAATAATGTTTAATAAGGTAAAGGTACCTAATAAGTAATGCAAGAAGTAAAGGAATTAATCCAATAGCAAATATCTGAACTCCAATTATCCAATGCATTGTTAACAAACACAGCATAATTACTAAGAACTTTAAGTATTTAGCAAACCAAGATTTTGTCTTAGTTTTTAGAGTTTGTCCTATCATTAAAATATTCAGGGCAAAGGCCCAAAGCAAGTTATAGTTTTGATGCGTTCCAGTATGGTCTGTTGCAAACCAAAGCAATAAAATTAAGATACCTATTAAGCCAGTAATTGTAAATAAAGCAGCATCTAGCCATTTACTCCTCTTACCCTTTTTAAAGTCTTTATAGGTGATAAAAAGAATAAATAAGGCGACTAAACCAATAACAAATAATGGACTAGTAAAAAATGAATTAACCGCTACAGTTGGCTTCTGCTCGTAAATGATGAAATTAGCTTTAACCAAAGGTTTGTCTGTTAACTTGTGTTTTGCAACTTCAAAGAATTTAAAAATGTTTTCTGGCAAAAACATTTGCTCTTCAGGAAGCGCATTTCTATCTATAACAGAGCCTAAGGCCACATCTATTCCAAAACTTCCCCAGGTGTTTTTATCAACATTATCATAAATTAAAGACCTAAAGGTTTTTTCTTTATAATTCTTTGGAAGGTTATATACAATATTTTCTCCAGTAGAGATATTTGCAACATCCTTAATTCTTGTGGCACAATTATCAAAAAAGAACTCATATAAATACCCACGATTTTCGGGCTTATAATTATTAACTAGGTAATTATAAAGATTTTGTTTTTCGCTTTGCGATAAATCTAAAACTTGTTCTTTAACCGTTCTGTTGTAGTAAACATAAATTTGATAGAATCTACTAAACTTATCTCTACTTACTAAATAATTTAATTTGCCTTGAGCAAATTTTAAGTAAAAATTAGGCGCATCAAAATCGTATTCTCCATAACCGTAAACAATATCTAAACCATTGTTTGGGTCTTTAATTCTAAAAGCACTATGCCCAAAAGCATCATTTAGAGAATTTCCCGGTCCAACAGTGAGTACACTTATTTCAGCAGTGTCAGAAAGTGTCAGTTGTTGAGAAAATGCTAACGATGAACAAATAAAAAGAAGTAAGAATAGTTGTTTTGCCATTACCTAAAAATACTAAAATCTAGTTTTAAAGAAAATACATTGGAATATAAAGCTACACTTTGATCTCCAATATCCGTAAATGCGTAATCTATTTGAATACCACTGTATTTAAAACCAACTCCAAAACTTGGCTGAAAGGTTAACTGCTCTGTATTATCTAGTTGTAATTCATTTTGAAAGTTACCCATACCTGCGCGTAGGTAAACCATATCTATATATCCAAATTCTAAACCCAAAGCAGGGTTTATACTAGCAAACGAAGTAGAAATAATATCGTTATTTTCTTCAAAACGAACATTTAAGTTGGCCGCAGCTAAAAGCGTATAGTCATAATTAAAGTTGAATTTTTTAGAAAGCCCAATTTGAAGTTTAGGTATTGTAATTTCTGTGTTTTCTGGTAACTCTTGATTTTGTCCTTCAACAGCATCTCTAATAGTTTCAAATTCACCTTCATCTATAGCCCAAGCGTTAAAGGTTGTTGTAATATCTCGAGCCATTATACCAAATTTCCAGTTATTTTCAGTTTCAAATTGAATGGCAGCATCAATACCAAAGCCCCAAGAGGAAGCAAAATCACCAATAACTCTTCTAATGACCTTGGCATTAACTCCATAATTTAAACCTTGTACGGGTAGTTTTCTAGCATAAGAAAATGTTAGGCCATAATCTGCGGTAGAGAAAAGACTAATTCTGTCGTAATTAATATTACCCTGATCATCAATTAACTGCGTAGTATTTAAAATATCATCGACCGCAAAACGAATTAAAGAGATACTCATTGCGCTTCTATCGTCTATAGGCATGGCATAGGCAGCATAGTCGTAATTTGCAATATTTGCAAAATAGCTGGAATGCATTAAGGCTAATTGATTGTCTTCTAGAGCTAAAAGTCCAGCAGGATTCCAATAACCAGAATTAACATCTCCTGTATGAGAAGTTACGGCACCACTCATACCCAACGCAGCAGCATCCACCCCAATATTCATAAATTCGTTAGAATATTTTCTAGTAGCCTGACCAAAAACTAGCAATGATGTAAAACAAATAAAGGTTGTTAAGTAAGCCTTCAAAAGCAATTATTTTTATACAAATATAACCCTATAAACTGTAAAAAATAATAGATATTGTTTATTCCTTGTCTATGACTCAATTTGTTTGTTATTTTTACAAAAATTATAAGAATTTATATGAAGCGATACATACCAAACGCACTTACACTTTTAAACCTATTATGTGGAAGTATTGCTGTTATTCTCGCAGTAAATGACGAGTTAATTTTAGCAGCTTACTTCGTGTTTCTTGGTATATTTTTCGATTTTTTTGACGGATTTGCAGCTAGGAAGTTAAATGTTCAAAGTGAAGTCGGCTTACAATTAGATTCTTTGGCCGATGTTGTTACCAGTGGTTTAGTTCCTGGGATTGTAATGTATAAATTATTACACCTGTCTATAAATGTATACTCTGAATCCTCTGGCTCCTTTTATGAAAGGACCGAAACTATGATGTGGATAGGAGGTAAATTTCTAATATTACCAGTGTTGGGACTTGCAATAACCTTAGCTTCGGCTTATAGGTTAGCAAAATTTAATGTTGATACGGAACAACAAACCTATTTTAAAGGATTGCCAACACCAGCAAATACCTTACTAATTGTTTCTTTACCTTTAATTTTAGAGTTTCAAAATAATGATAGCATAAATACTATTATTTTAAATAAATGGTTCTTAATTGGTGTAACAATTTTGAGTTGTTGGCTACTAAATTCTGGGATAAAGTTGTTTGCTTTAAAGTTTAAAACATGGGGATTTAAAGAAAATGCAACACGATATATTTTTATAATTCTATGTGTAGTATTGCTTGTTGTTCTTAAGTTTGCAGCTATTCCTTTGGTAATATTACTATATATAATTATGTCTGTTTTAGACAATTTAACTTCTAAATAAAATTTATGGCTTCAGGTTTTTTTGCACTACTAGATGATATTGCTGTTCTAATGGATGATGTCGTTGCTATGAGTAAGATTTCTACAAAGAAAACAGCAGGTATTTTAGGAGATGATTTAGCCGTTAATGCAGAGAAAGCTACTGGTTTTGTTGCGTCCAGAGAGTTGCCTGTTTTATGGGCAATTACTAAAGGTTCTGCTCTGAACAAACTTATTATTTTGCCCATTGCATTCTTGTTAAGTGCATTTTTGCCTATTGCAGTTACAATTGCATTAGTTTTAGGCGGATTGTATTTAGCTTATGAAGGTGTAGAGAAAATATATGAGTTTTTCTTTCACCGAAAAGAAGCGTCTCCAAATCATGTTTATGCCGATAAAACATTAAGCGAAGAAGAGCAGAGAGAAGCTGAAAAAAAGAAAATAAAATCTGCTATTTTCACAGATTTTATCTTGTCCGTTGAAATAGTAATAATTGCCTTAGGTACTGTTTTAGAAAAGCCCATTTTATTTCAAGTGCTCGTAGTATCAATAGTCTGTATTATTGCTACTGTAGGTGTTTATGGGATTGTGGCATTAATAGTAAGGATGGATGATTTTGGTTATAGATTAATAAGACTAAGCTCAAATGGAAAGGGTGTTTTAGCTTTATTGGGTAACTTTTTGGTTAGAGCTTTACCTTTGGTGATAAAAAGTTTAGCCGTAATTGGCACCATAGCACTTATTTTAGTGGCAGGTGGTATTTTTGTCCATAATATAGAATATTTACATCATTTTCTAGAGACCCTACCTTCTATCCTAAGAGATTTTATTGTTGGATTATTAGTTGGAATAGTGACTTTAATTTTAGTGAAAGGTTTTAAAACCATTTTTCTTTCTAAGAAGAATTAATGATTCGAAAGATAAAGTTTTATTCTTCTGATTTTTTCTTGGGAGATCGCTTAGACTTTTTTAGGCTTTCATTTAACATCCATTCAATTTGACCATTAGTGCTGCGGAATTCATCCGCAGCCCATTTTTCAATTGCTTTAAGCATATCTTCATTTATGCGCAATGCAAAAGCTTTTTTTTTGGCCATTTGATTATAAATTTAAGTGCAAATGTATTATTTATTGATTTAAAGTACCAGTATTTAATACGGGAGAAGCTTCTTTGTCTCCACACAAAATGACCATTAAATTACTAACCATAGCGGCTTTTCGTTCTTCATCTAAATCAACAACATCTTTTTTATTTAATTCTTCTAGAGCCATTTCTACCATGCTCACAGCACCTTGAACTATTTTATGTCTTGCAGCAACTATAGCTGTAGCTTGTTGACGTTTTAACATGGCATTTGCTATTTCTTGGGCGTAGGCTAAATAGCCAATTCTAGCTTCTAAAACTTCTATACCAGCTATAGACAGGCGTTCTTGAATTTCTTTTTCAAGTGCTTCGCTAACCTCATTTACACTAGAGCGGAGGGTAATATCTTCTTCATGTCCTTCATCTGCAAAATTATCGTATGGATACATACTGGCTAGTTTTCGAACGGCGGCATCGGTTTGTACTCGTACAAAGTTTTCGAAATTATCAACGTCAAATGCAGCTTTATATGTGTTTTTAACCCGCCAAACCAAAATGGTACTTATCATAATTGGATTACCCAACTTATCATTTACTTTTAACCGCTCACTATCAAAATTACTGGCTCTAAGAGAAACTTTCTTTTTCGTGAAAAATGGATTTACCCAATAAAATCCGTTTTTATTAATTGTACCTACATATTTTCCAAAAAGGACTAAAACTCTTGAATTGTTTGGTTGAACCATAACAAATCCTTTTACTAAGATAACTGCAAAGATTATCATAAAAACCCCTATTGGATTTTGCATTGCCAATACTATACCTCCCAGAATTATTAATAATATGAAGACAAAGAGTATTAAGTATCCATCTACGGGTGTAATGATTTTTTCTTCTTTCATGATATTTGAAATTTAAAATGATATTAAAATGATATCATAAAGATATGAATAAATAATTGAATTCATGATTTTAAAGAACAACTCTTTAATTTAAAACATAGACCACTTCACCAAACTAATAGCTATTAAAACATTTCTAATTAAATAGCAATGTATAAAAGGTATAGATAAAAACCTCTTTTGTAAAATGTGTAGAGATAGAGGCAATGCTCTAAAAGAGAAGAATTCTATATAAGACTAGAATTTTTTGAATAGTAGAAGAATGTAGTCTTGGGTTTTAGTCCCTAATCTTCTTTTTACGCAGCTCAAAGTTTTGACCTAAATAAACTTTACGCACCATTTCATCATTGGCTAAATCTTCAGGAATACCGTGTTTTAGAATTCCACCTTCAAACATAAGGTAGGTTCTGTCTGTAATGGCAAGTGTTTCTTGCACGTTGTGGTCCGTGATTAAAATCCCAATGTTCTTTTTTGTTAACTGTGCCACAATTCGCTGTATATCTTCAACAGCAACAGGGTCTACACCAGCAAAAGGTTCATCTAACAAAATAAAATTAGGATCTGTAGCAAGCGCACGGGCAATTTCAGTACGTCTGCGTTCACCACCAGATAATAAATCACCACGGTTTTTTCTAATATGTCCTAAACCGAACTCTTCAATAAGAGATTCCATTTTATGGTGCTGTTCCTTTTTACTTAGTTTTGTAAGTTGTAGAACGCTTAATATATTATCTTCTATACTTAGTTTTCTAAAAACAGAAGCTTCTTGTGCTAAATACCCTATACCATTTTGAGCACGTTTGTACATGGGGTAATTAGTGATTTCAGTGTTGTCTAAAAAAATATTTCCACCATTAGGTTTTACAAAACCAACAATCATGTAGAAAGACGTAGTTTTCCCAGCGCCATTAGGTCCTAATAAACCAACGATTTCCCCTTGGTTTACTTCTAAAGACACGCCTTTTACTACTTTTCGTCCGTTATAGGACTTCATTAAATTTTCAGCTCTTAAAATCATACTTGCAATAACGTAAAATTTAATTAATTATTGGCTTTAAAGCACTAGGCTTTTGCAGCTTGTTTTTTTCTTTCGTTTTTAACAACAATTTTAGAAATGTATATACTTACCTGATACAAGATTAAAATTGGAATAGCTACAATAACCTGACTTGCTATATCCGGAGGCGTAATTATAGCAGAAAGAATTAAAACTATAACCAAAGCATATTTTCTATATTTTCTAAGTCCTTCTGGTGTTGCAAGGCCTATTTTAGTTAAGAAATAAATTATAATTGGTAGCTCAAAAATTAATCCAGAAGCTAAAACAGATGATCTTACCAGGGCTATATAAGAGCTAATATCAATCTGATTATCTACTACATCGGCCACATTATAATTGGCCAAAAAGTTAATGGATAATGGTGTTACAATATAATAACCAAATAGAACCCCTAAAAAGAATAAGATGGATGAAATAATGATAAACCCTTTTGAATGTCTTCTTTCGTTATCATGTAAACCAGGACTAATAAATTTCCAAAGTTGATAAATAACATAAGGAAAGGAAATGATAAAGCCTCCTAAAATAGCTGTCCATACATCAGCAGAAAATTGGCCTGCCATGGTTCTGTTTTGAATGATCATAGGTATCTCTTCGTTACAGAATGTAGTTTCTACCCCAATATAGGTTGCTGCTCTACACAGTAACTCATAAGTTGGAAAACTCATGTCTATAGGCGCGAAAATTATGGATTGAAAAATGAATCTACTAAAAATAAAAGCCAAAGTGGCTACAATCATTACGGCTGCACAAATTCTAATTAAATGCCACCTTAAATCCTCAAGATGATCTAAAAAAGACATCTCGTTAATATTCTTTTTTGCCATTATATAATGCCTTCTTTTATTAAATCATGTAGATGTACCACACCTGCATATTTTCCATTTTCTTCAACTAGCAATTGCGAAATTCCATTAGTTTCCATAATATCAAGGGCATCAACAGCCATAGTGTCGGCACTCACGCGTTTGGGAGTTTTACCCATTATATCTTTTGCTGTTAAAGTAGAAAAATCTATTGTATCACTTAACATACGCCTTATGTCACCATCGGTTATAATACCCACAATTTCTTTATTTTCAACAACAGCGGTTACACCCAATCGTTTTTTTGATATTTCAACAATAACATCTTTTACATTAGTATCTAAAAACACCTGAGGTTTTTCATTAACCGAAGAAATATCTTGAACTCTTAGATACAGTTTTTTTCCTAATGAACCTCCAGGATGGTATTTAGCAAAATCATTACTAGAAAAACCACGCATTTCCAATAAACAAACAGCTAAAGCATCACCAACAACTAATTGAGCCGTAGTACTTGTTGTTGGAGCCAAATTATTCGGGCAAGCTTCTTTTTCAACAAACGCATTTAAAACATAATCTACTTGCTGGCCCAAAAAGGAATCTTTATTCCCAGTAATAGCAATCATTTTATTGTTTGCATTTTTTATTAAAGGAACTAAAACCTTTATTTCTGGGGTATTACCACTTTTAGAAATACAAATAACCACATCGTCCTTTAAAATTAAGCCTAAGTCTCCATGAATGGCATCAGCCGCATGCATAAATATAGCAGGCGTGCCAGTAGAGTTAAAAGTAGCTACAATCTTTTGGGCAATAATAGCACTTTTTCCTATGCCAGTTATAATAACCCGTCCTTTAGAATTATATATAAGTTTTACAGATGCTTCAAAATCTTCTGTAATCAAATTTGAGAGATTAAAAATTGCTTTACTTTCCTCTTCAATTGTTTGTTTAGCAATTTTTATAATAGATTTCTCGCTATTCAAAATTTATATGTTTTTAGTTGATGCTTTTAAAGAATTTATTATCTTTAAAGGTATTCAAATTTAAATTTTATTGTATTTTGGTTTCTCGTTACAAAACTAACGAAAAAAAATATGAGGGTTCTTTAAAATACTATTTTAAATTGTTCAATTTTTTGAAGGTTTATAAGTATTTTGGGTAGTTAATAAATTTTAATTAATTCATGTTGATAGCAAAAAATGACTTACATTCTGCGCTAAAAAAGTATTTTGGATTTAATAAATTCAAAGGGTTGCAAGAAGATGTTGTTGAAAGTATTTTATCAGGTAATCATACATTTGTAATTATGCCAACAGGGGGAGGTAAATCGCTCTGTTATCAATTACCTGCCTTAATGCAAGAAGGTACCGCAATTGTTGTGTCGCCATTAATTGCTTTAATGAAGAATCAAGTAGACGCTATAAGAGGAGTCTCTAATGAAGAAGGTATTGCTCACGTTTTAAATTCATCTTTAAATAAAACAGAAGTTAAACGTGTAAAGGAAGATATAATTAATGGAGTTACTAAACTACTATATGTAGCTCCAGAGTCTTTAACCAAAGACGAAAATGTAGATTTTTTAAAGTCAGTTAAAATCTCATTCATGGCTATTGATGAAGCCCATTGTATAAGTGAATGGGGGCATGATTTTAGACCAGAATACAGAAATCTAAGGCATATTATAGCAAGAATTGGAGAAGGCATTCCAATTATTGGTTTAACTGCAACGGCAACTCCTAAAGTTCAAGAAGATATAATTAAAAACTTGGGAATTACTGGGGCTAATACATTTAAAGCATCCTTTAACAGACCAAATTTATACTACGAAGTAAGACCAAAGACTAAGAATGTAGATGCCGATATCATTAGGTTTGTAAAACAGAATGAAGGTAAATCTGGCATTGTCTATTGTCTAAGTAGAAAACGTGTTGAAGAATTAGCTCAAGTTCTACAGGTTAATGGTATTAAAGCGGTGCCTTATCACGCAGGTTTAGATGCAAAATCAAGATCTAGCCATCAAGATATGTTCCTAATGGAAGATATTGATGTTGTAGTGGCCACAATAGCATTTGGTATGGGAATAGATAAGCCAGATGTTAGGTTTGTAATTCACCATGATATACCCAAGAGTATAGAAAGTTATTATCAAGAAACCGGGCGAGCTGGACGAGATGGAGGAGAAGGGCATTGTTTAGCATTCTACTCTTATAAAGACATAGAAAAGTTAGAGAAATTTATGTCTGGAAAACCTGTTGCTGAACAGGAAATAGGACATGCTTTATTGCAGGAAGTTGTTGCTTTTGCTGAAACTTCAATATCAAGAAGAAAATTCATTTTACATTATTTTGGAGAGGAGTTTGATGTTGAGACAGGAGAGGGAGGCGATATGGATGATAATGTTAGGCATCCCAAAAAGAAAGTAGAATCTCAGGATGATGTAGTAGTATTATTGGAAACCATTAGAGATACTAACCAAAAGTATAAATCTAAAGACCTTGTAAGCGTTATTGTTGGTGTTGAAAACGCTATGATTAATTCTCATAAAACCAATGAGCGACCTTTCTTTGGAAGAGGAAAAAGCAAAGAGAAGACGTATTGGATGGCGCTTTTAAGGCAGGTATTAGTTGCAGGGTATCTTAAAAAAGATATTGAAACATATGGTGTAATTAATTTAACCGATGGAGGACAGGATTTTATAAAGAAACCATCTTCATTTATGATGGCAGAAGATCATGTTTATGATTCGGAACAAGAAGATGGAAACATAATTACAGCAGCCAAAGGAGGTGGAGCTGCGGCTGATGAAAATTTAATGGGTATGCTTAAAGATTTGCGTAAGAAGAATGCAAAGAAATTAGGAGTACCTCCATTTGTGATTTTTCAAGATCCGTCTCTAGAAGATATGGCACTAAAATATCCTGTTTCTTTATCTGAGTTAGGAAATGTACACGGTGTTGGAGAAGGTAAAGCTAAAAAGTATGGTAAGGATTTTGTAGCCCTCATTGCCAAATATGTTGAAGAAAATGATATTGTAAGACCAGATGATTTGGTGGTAAAATCTACTGGAACTAATTCTGCAAACAAGCTTTATATCATTCAAAATATTGATAGAAAATTACCTTTAGATGATATTGCTTCTGCAAAAGGTTTAGAAATGGAAGATTTCATTAAACAGATGGAAGCTATTGTTTATTCCGGGACGAAATTAAACATTAGTTATTGGATTGATGAGATTTTAGATGAAGATCAACAAGAAGAAATTCATGAGTACTTTATGGAATCTGAATCTGATGGTATAAATGACGCTATAGATGAGTTTGATGGTGATTATGACGAAGAAGAATTGCGTTTATACAGAATTAAGTTTATAAGCGAAGTTGCTAATTAGTAATTCCTTCTCTTAAACTTTTCACTTATAACTTTTAAGTCTATCTTTGCACTTTCTTAAAAAACAGAACAATGCAAGACGGTTTATACGCAAAATTCAATACAACAAAAGGTGAAATATTAGTTGCTCTAGAGTATCAAAAAACTCCAGGTACAGTAGGTAACTTTGTAGCTTTAGCTGAAGGTAATTTAGAGAACTCAGCAAAACCTCAAGGAACACCTTATTATGATGGATTAAAATTTCACAGAGTTATTCCAGATTTTATGATTCAAGGTGGTTGTCCTCAAGGTACTGGTACCGGAAATCCAGGTTACCAATTTGATGATGAGTTTCACCCAGATTTAAAGCATGACGGTCCAGGAGTTTTATCTATGGCTAATGCAGGCCCTGGTACTAACGGGAGTCAATTCTTTATTACTCATGTAGAAACATCATGGTTAGATGGTAATCATACCGTTTTTGGAAAAGTTAAAGAAGGACAAGATGTTGTTGATGCAATTGCTCAGGGTGATGCAATTGAAAGCTTAGAAATAGTTAGAGTTGGTGCAGAAGCTGAAGGTTTTAATGCTATTGAAGCTTTTAGAACATTTGAAGGAGCCAGAGAAAAGAGAGTTGCAGAAGAAAAGGCAAAAGCAGAAGCTGAATTGGATAAATTAGCCGCTGGATTTGAAAAAACTGATAGTGGACTAAGATATCAAATCATTCAAAACGGAGATGGTGTAAAAGCCGAAAAGGGCCAAACAGTTTCAGTACATTACAAAGGTCAACTATCTGACGGAACTGTTTTTGATTCTTCATACAAAAGAAACCAACCTATAGATTTTCCATTAGGTGTTGGACAAGTAATTCCTGGTTGGGATGAAGGTATCCAATTATTAAAGGTTGGAGATAAGGCACGTTTAGTAATACCAAGTAATTTAGGGTACGGAAGCAGAGGTGCTGGTGGTGTAATTCCACCAAATGCTACATTAATTTTTGATGTAGAATTAATGAATGTGAAGTAATAAATTCTTCTATAATAAAAGGATAGAGCACTCTTTAATTAGAGTGCTTTTTTTTTGCTTTTGTGTTATAGATTTAAAACTATGTTTAGTCGATATTTTTTCCAAAACTCTTTGGTAAAATATAACTTGTGAACTATGATTAGAGTAAAAGATACCGAGTTTTATAAAGAGGTTATTAAAGAACTTAATTACGCCTTTGGTGATGTATATGTGTTTAAAGGAATAGTTATTTCCGAAATAAAAGGCGGTATTAATTTTACATGGGATGAGCATGCTAAACAGATAGTAGAAGATATCTCTTGTTATTTGGGTACCGATGGCACCAATATAATTTATATATCTAATAGAATTAACTCGTATTCTGTAACACCTCAAGATTGGCTAAAGTTCTTTAAGTTTAATTATGGGCTTAAGGGGTATTACGTGGTTACTAATACCAATCAAGGAAACCTAAATACAACATTTGAACGTTTGTTTTTTAAGAATAAGATAAAAAAGTTTACTTCTCTTTACGAAGCCATTAATTCTGCCAAAAGCAATTCTGAAGAAGTTGTTTAAGTATAATTTAAAGTATATATTTAGTTAACAAACTAAAGAATATACTGTTTTGAAAGAAAGCGACTTAGAAAAATTAAAGTATCCTATTGGGCAATTTGAATGTCCATCTCCAGTTACAAAGAAAGATATAAATAACTGGATTACTACCTTGGAACATTTTCCAATAAAGTTTGAAGCTCTGGTAAAGCATCTTACTAAAGAACAATTAGATACCCCTTATAGACCAGGTGGTTGGACGGTTAGGCAAACTGTTCATCATGTTTCAGATAGTCACCATCATAGTTACACGCGTTTTAAATGGGCTTTAACAGAAGATAAACCTTTAATAAAAGCCTATGACGAAAAACTATGGGCAGAATTGGAAGATAGTAAAACAGATCCCATCCAGATGTCCTTAGAACATATAAAGGCAATTCACTATAAGTTAGTTAATTTACTTAAGAAGTTATCTGATGATGATTTAAACAAGGGGTTTATACATCCAGAAACTAATTCCGAAGTGCAGTTGTCTTATAATATTGGAAATTATGCTTGGCATAGTAATCATCATTATGCACATATAGAAAATGTACTTAAAGAAAATGGTTGGTTATAAACTATGATTAGGGCTTTTCAAGAGAAAGATATCCAAGAACTCTTGGATATCTATAATTATTACGTGCTAAATTCTGTTGCCACATTCGATGATGTAGCGTTGTCTTTTGAAACATTCTCGGATAAGGTAACTCGAATAAATTCTGAATTTCCTTTTTTAGTGTATGAAGATGAAGGTAAGCTTTCAGGTTTTGCTTACGGCAGTAAGTTTAGACCAAAACCAGCTTATAAAAATACAGTAGAGCTTACGGTTTATGTAGCAAATAATGCACATGGTAAGGGGATTGGAACCAAGTTGTATGAGGAATTAATAGCAGAACTTAAGACACAAAATTATCATATAGCCCTGGGGGCACTTACATTACCTAATACAGCCAGTGAAAAGTTACATGAGAAACTAGGCTTTAAAAAGGTAGCGCACCTTAGTGAGGTAGGACTAAAATTTGGGAAATGGCAGGATGTAGGGATGTATCAGCTTAAGTTAAACTAAGATTTCCACTTAATATTACACC
This sequence comes from Seonamhaeicola marinus, assembly GCF_008085455.1. NCBI lineage: Bacteria > Pseudomonadati > Bacteroidota > Flavobacteriia > Flavobacteriales > Flavobacteriaceae > Seonamhaeicola > Seonamhaeicola marinus. Next base: position 108,997 of record NZ_VSDQ01000718.1, read on the forward strand.
CAATACTTGGCTTTTGTAATGCTTTATTTTCCTTACCTTCAACAACATGGTCTAAGGCATTTCTTAAATCTTCGCCATTTAAAGGTTTATCATTTCCTGGTCTGGAATCATCTAACTGCCCCCTGTAAACTAATTTATTTTCAGAATTAAAAAGGTAAAAATCTGGCGTACATGCTGCATCATAAGCCTTTGCGACTTCTTGTGTCTCATCATATAGATATGGAAAAGGATAACCTTGAGTCTTAGCGTGAATTGTCATTTTTTCGGGACTATCTTGTGGATAGTTCACAACATCATTACTTGAAATAGCAGCAAACCCGATGCCTTTTTCAGAATAACTATTGGCTAAGGCTACAATTTCAGAATTTACATGAATTACAAAAGGGCAATGATTGCATATAAACATTACAACGGTTCCTTTTTCACCTTTAATATCGTTTAGGGCTTTAAAAGCGCCAGAAATGGTGTCTAGTAAAGAAAAGTCTGGAGCCGTAGTTCCTAACGGTAGCATGTTTGAAGGTGTTCTTGCCATAATATTTTGTTTAGTCAAAGTTCGTAAATATTTATATTTTTAAAAAATGAACACTGCAATAACTTTTGAGGATTTTACTAAAGTAGACATAAGAATAGGAACTATTATTGAAGTAAAAGACTTTCCTGAAGCCAGAAATCCGGCTTATAAATTAATAATTGATTTTGGAGAATTAGGAATTAGAAAAACTTCGGCACAAATCACTACGCTTTATAACAAGGATAAATTACTTAATAAGCAGGTATTGGCAGTGGTAAACTTTCCTAAAAAACAAATAGCTAAGTTTATGAGTGAATGTTTAGTTTTAGGAGCAGTTCAAGGAAATGACGTTATACTTCTAAACCCAGAGAAAAAGATTAAAAATGGGACAGTAGTATCTTAAATGAATAAAAAAAGCAGCGAAAAACGCTGCTCTTAATTATTTAGTAAGGGTAGAAGTGATTAAATATCATCAAAATCTACGTCTGTAAAACTTTCGGTAGTTTTAAGTGTGTCTTCAGTTTCAGACTTAGCAGAAGAATAATCGTTGTTATATTCTTTCTTAAAATCCTTTTGATGACGTTCGCTAATAACTTCGTCACCTTTTTGTTCTATAATATAATCTGTCATTTCACCTAGAATACTTTTAAACTCAGAGAAGTCTTCCTTGTAAATGTATATTTTGTGCTTTTTGTAGTGAAAAGATCCATCGTCATTTGTAAACTTTTTACTTTCCGTAATAGTTAAGTAATAATCATCTGCTTTAGTAGCCCTCACGTCAAAGAAATATGTGCGTCTACCAGCTCTCAATACTTTCGAAAATATCTCTTCTCGCTCCATCATATCATTATTATTCATGGTTAAATAGAAATTTATTTAAATTATAGTTTGTGTATCAAAAATCTAAAAAAAACCGTTACTAACCAACATTTTATGAACTTTCTTTTTGAAATGTTCGGTTTTACTGCAATTTTTTTAATAAAAATTAATATAAATTATTGATTTTTAGACTACTTAGAAGAGCCTTCACTTATCTGTTTTAAATATAAATCTTTATAGTATCCATCTTGGTTTATAAGGCTTTCATGTGTGCCTTCTTGAACAATTTTACCATCGTCTAAAACAATAATTTTAGTTGCATTTTTAGCAGAAGAAACTCTATGGCTTACAATTATTGATGTTTTTCCTTTAGAGATTTTGTTGAGGTTTTTAAGGATTTTCTCTTCGGTTTCCGTATCAACCGCAGAAAGACAGTCATCAAATAAAAGAATTTTAGGAGATTTTATAATTGCTCTTGCAATTGAAACACGTTGCTTTTGTCCACCAGAAAGTGTAATACCACGTTCCCCTAATACGGTATCATAACCATTACTAAATTTCTTGATGTTTTTATGAACCTGAGCGTTTTTAGCAGCTTCAATAACATCCTCATCTGTAGCGTCTTCTTTCCCGAATTTAATGTTGTTTTTAATGGAATCTGAAAACAAAAAAGCATCCTGCGGCACATAGCCGATATTATCTCTCAGGGTATATAGATTATGTTTTTCAATGTTGGTATCATTTATTGCAATTGCACCACTATCAATATCGTATAGCCTCCCAATTAAGTCTAATATCGTTGATTTACCAGAACCAGTTTTACCTAAAATGGCTAAAGTTTCTCCTTGCTTAACATTAAAGCTTACGCCTTTTAGTGCCTGAATGTTCGTATCATCATAGGTAAACGAAACATTAGTGAAGGTTATATCTCCAGTAATTTCGGTTGCCGTTTCAACTGTGTTTTTAATTTCAGGTTCTAATTTTAAAAACTGATTGATACGTTTTTGCGAGGCTTCGGCTTGTTGAACTATAGATGTAACCCAACCCACTGTAGCCACTGGCCATGTGAGCATATTTACATAAATTATAAATTCTGCAATGGTACCTATACTTTCTATTTCTCCATTGATATATTGCATACCTCCAAAGTAAATAACCAAAAGATTACTTGTTCCTATGAGTAAAATCATCATAGGAAAAAACCAAGCCTGTACTTTAGCAAGGTTTACTTGTTTCTCTTTACTTTCTAATGCTAATGAATTAAAATTTGACGATGTTTGTCCTTCTATACCATAAGCTTTAATTACAGAGATTCCACTAAACGATTCTTGCGTAAACGTAGAGAGCTTAGATAAATACTCTTGCACAATAGTACTCCTATTGTGAATTTCTCTACTAAGCTTATATATAATTACCGAAAGAATTGGTAATGGAAGAATAGTGTACATAGCTAAAGTAGGCGCAGCCTTAAACATATAAATTAATGCCACAACAAATAGTGCAACAGTATTAATACTGTACATTATAGCAGGACCGGCATACATTCTTACTCTACCAACATCCTCTGTAATGCGGTTCATTAAATCGCCAGTTCTATTGTTTTTATAAAAGTTTAAAGACAATTTTTGATACTGTTCGTAGATTTCGTTTTTAAGATCAAACTCTATATATCTCGATACATTTATAATGGTTTGACGCATAAAAAAGGTAAGTACACCAGCTATTAAAGCAGCTCCTATTATCCAAATAATAGCTTGTGTTAGCTCAGTTTTAAATACATCACTTGTTATTTTAGCTTCGTCATATCTTTCAATTGCAACAAAAATCCTCTTAACATACCTAGGCGTATAAAGTAAAAATATCCTAGCTGCAACTGTAATAATTCCACCTATAATAAGATGCGTTTTATACTTAGAAAAATATTTGTTTAGGTGTTTTAGTTCTTTCATCTATAATAAGGAAACAAGAAAGCAAATATAAGCTATATTAAACTATAAATGGTGATTTGAAGCGTTTTGATATTGTTAAAAATAGCCCAAAATTTTAATGAAATAATAAAAATTAAAAATGAAGATTCTTTTCAAAATAATATTATTTTTGCAGCGTAATAAACAGTAAACACTTTACTATAACTTAATTTAAGTTCTTTGTAATTATGCTAAATAGAAGACATATTCGTGTAAAAGTTATGCAAACTTTGTACGCCTATAAAGGAGGCGAAAGTGATGATTTTAGTAAAGATCAGAAGTTTTTACTATTTAGTATTAATAACATGTACAATTTGTATTTGCTGTTAATTTCTTTACTACTAGAGGTTAAGAAAAGAGCAGATGTAGATCTTCAAAAGAAACAAAAGAAGCACCTTGCCACTAAAGAAGACAAGGACCCAAATAAGAAGTTTGTAAATAATCAATTATTAAAAGTCTTGGCCGATAACTTAAGGTTAAAAGACCATTTAGATTTGTATAAGATTAATAATTGGGAATTAGATACAGAATATATTGAAATTATCTTTAAAGATATTTTAAATAGTGATATCTATAAAGAGTACATGCAAACAAGGGTATCAGATTTTAAAGAAGACAAGGCGTTTGTTATAGATATTTACAAAGAAATTATTGCTCCTAATGATAAGTTATATGATTATATTGAGGACAAGAATTTAACGTGGTTAGATGATTTACCAACTGTAAATACCACAATTCTAAAACTGCTTAGGAAGGTAAAACAAACTACTGATGAAACACACTTTACTCCAAAATTATTTAAAGAAGAAGAGGATAAGCAATTTGCTATAGATTTGTTTAAGAAAACCCTTTTAAACAGATCTGCTTTAAATACAGAAATAGATAAAAAGACTAAAAACTGGGATGCTGAGAGAATTGCAGATATAGATTATATCCTTCTTCAAATGGCTATAAATGAGTTACAAAATTTCCCTTCAATACCAGTTAAAGTAACTATTAACGAATACTTAGAAATAGCTAAAGAATACTCCACGCCAAAAAGCAGTATTTTTATAAATGGAATTCTAGATAAGCTTGTTAAGGAATATACTGCTAACGGCACATTAAATAAGATTGGAAGAGGTCTTATGTAATTTATAGTTAAGAGTTCTTTAAAAGTTTTTAATAGATTAAATAATTATTATTTTTACACTTTAAATAGATAAATAACTAATAAAATGAAGAAAATAGTTTTAGGTTTAAGTGCAATGTGCTTAATAGCATTTACTTCTTGTAAAGAAAATGCAGCCCAAAAAATAGATGAAGCTAATATTGCAGCAGCGGCTAAAAGAGATGCAGATGCTTCTAAATTTCCTGTTCTTGAGTTTGATAAAACAGAGCACGATTTTGGAGAGATAGAAAAAGGGAAAAGTGTTTCTACTGTGTTTAAATATAAAAACGTTGGAGATGCACCATTAGTTATTACGGATATAAAAAGTACTTGCGGTTGTACAGTTCCTCAAGACTGGAGTAGAAAGCCTTTAGCAGTAGGAGGCTCTGGAGAATTTACTGTTACCTACAATGGTAGTGGTTCTAGTACAGTGTCTAAAACCATCACAGTAACAGCTAATACAGAAAAAGGAAAAGAATTAGTAAAAATTAAAGCATTTGTAAAAGATCCAAATGCTCAAAACAAACCAGTACAGTAATGGGAGAAGGTGGATTAGGGGCTTTTATGCCATTTATTTTAATGTTTGTGGTTATTTATTTCTTTATGATTGCTCCACAAATGAAGCGTGCTAAAAAAGAAAAGAAATTTGCAGCCGAACTTAAAAAAGGGGATAGAATTATTACTAAAAGCGGAATGCACGGTAAGGTTTTAGAGTTAAATGAAAAAGACAATAGTTGTGTCATTGAAACTATGTCTGGTAAAATTAAATTTGACCGTTCTGCTATTTCAATGGAGATGAGTAATAAATTAAATGCTCCAGCTAAATAAATTAGCGGAAATATAGAGATATAAAAAAGGCTTCATTTTAAATGAAGCCTTTTTTTATGAATTTAGTATTGTTGTTATAACAAACCTTCAATAGATAAGTAACGTTCTCCTGTGTCGTAGTTCATTGTTAGAACTGTTGCATCCGAATCAATGTCTGTTAGTTTCTTTCTAACAGCAGCTAAAGAAGCACCACTAGAAATTCCAACTAGTATACCTTCAGTCTTGGCTATATTTTGTACTTCGGCAAAAGCTTCTTCTTTAGTAATTCTTACTGCGCCATCAATTAAGTCAACATCAAAAACCTCAGGGAAAAAACCTGGTCCAATACCCTGAATTGGGTGAGGCCCTGGTTCGCCACCAGAAATTATTGGAGAATCGTCTGGTTCTACAGCAAATACTTTTAAATCGGGCATTTTATCTTTTAAAACTTTAGCCATACCCGTTATATGGCCTCCAGTTCCAACTCCTGTGATTAAGTAATCTAACCCATCAGGAAAGTCAGTTAAAACCTCTTGAGCTGTTGTTCTAATGTGAATTTCCGGATTTGCCTTATTGGTAAATTGAGATGGCATCCATGCATTGGTATTGTTAGCAACCAGTTCATTAGCTTTTTCAATGGTTCCGCCCAAGCCTTGCTCTTTAGGAGTTAATACTAAATTAGCTCCATAAGCTGCCATTAATCGTCTTCTTTCAACAGACATAGATTCTGGCATAACAAGTGTAAGTTTTAAACCTTTTACCGCTGCTACCATAGCTAAACCAATACCTGTATTACCAGAGGTGGGTTCAATAATATCGGTGTTTTTATTGATTAACCCCTTTTCCTCGGCGTCTTCTATCATAGCTAAAGCGATACGATCTTTGATACTACCTCCTGGGTTGGCTTTTTCTAATTTTAACCAAACATTTGTTTCAGGAAACATTTTACTAAGTTTTACAACTGGCGTGTTTCCTATACTTTCTAGTACATTATTAAATTTCATTTTATATTGTCTTAACAGTTTTTATATTTATCATGTAGGCCTACACCTTGCAATATCATTGGACTAATTTTTTCTAACCTAGATTGTTTTGTAGTTTCTCTTTTGGCAGATTGAATATACTCGCAATACTCGCGTTGTTTATATGGTGTTAGGTTACTAAATGCATTTTTTAATTCGGAATTATTGTTTAATACTGCATGCAATTCTTCTGGAATTACAATGTCCTTTTTAGTCCTATCTGGTTTTGCTTCCTTACCTAATTTTTGATTTTCTATAGCTTCTTTTACATAATGAAGGATAACGTTTTTATCCATTTCCTCAATAGATGAAAAGTTAAGTTGTCTCATAGCTTTAGTTTTTCCTTCTTGAGCATTTCTTAGCAAATTATAGTGATCTTTGAGAAAAACACCATTAAAAAACCAAATTCCAAAATGGTCTTTAAAGGCACTAATACCAAGAACATTTTTTCCCTGTATTGTATAGGTAGGAATGCTCCATTTTAAGGTTTCCTCCAACTCAGTTGAAAGCATTATTGATCTTAAAATAGAAAGCGCTTCCGTCCATTTTGTGTTTTCTTCAATATATTCTTCAACCGAGGATACCTTTTTCATAAGTTTAGTTTTTATTTCTAAGCGCAGTGAGTTCAGCAATTTTACATATAACTTCCGTTGCCTTAATAATGCTTTCTACCGGAACATATTCATAGCGTCCATGAAAGTTATGTCCGCCAGCAAAAATATTAGGACAAGGTAACCCCATGTAGCTTAATTGAGAACCATCAGTTCCCCCACGAATAGCTTTAATTAAAGGTTTAATATCTAGTTGTTTCATTGCTTCTTCAGCTATATCAACAATATGCATAACAGGTTCAATCTTTTCCCGCATGTTGAAGTACTGATCCTTTATTTGGGTAGAAATAACTTCCATGCCATACTGGGAATTCAGTTCGTTAGTAAGTTTTTCCATAACCTCTTTTCTTGCTTCAAAATGGCCTTTGTCATGATCCCTTATAATGTATTGAAGTTTCGTTTCTTCAACCGAACCCTCCATATCATGTAAATGGAAAAAACCTTGATAATCCTCAGTATGCTCCGGAGTTTCTAATCTGGGTAAAGAATTAATAAACTCTGTAGCAATGTACATTGAATTAATCATTTTTCCTTTGGCATACCCAGGATGTACAATTTTACCCTTTATAGTAACCACGGCACTTGCAGCATTAAAGTTTTCATACTCTAACTCACCAATTTGACTACCGTCCATGGTATAAGCCCAATCCGCACCAAATTTTTCGACATCAAATTTATGTGCGCCCCGCCCAATTTCCTCATCTGGAGTAAAACCGACCCGAATTTTCCCATGTTTAATTTCTGGATTATTTATTAAGTATTCCATGGCCGATACTATTTCGCAAATACCAGCTTTATCATCTGCACCTAAAAGCGTTGTACCGTCTGTTGTTATTAAGGTTTGCCCCTTATAAAGTAGTAAGTCCTCAAAATAATCGGGAGAAAGTATTATGTTTTCGGCCTCATTTAAAACTATATCCTTACCATCATACGCTTCAATAATCTGAGGATTTACATTAGCTCCTGTAAAATCTGGAGAAGTATCAAAATGCGATATAAAGCCAATAGTAGGTACATCATAGTCTATGTTACTTGGTAATGTAGCCATTATATAAGCGTTGTCATCTATACTTACATCTTGCATACCAATAGTTTTTAATTCTTCGGCAAGCTTATTTGCTAAATCCCACTGTTTTTCTGTACTTGGTGTGGTCTTAGAATTTGGATCAGATTCAGTATCTATAGTAACGTAGCCTGTAAATCTTTTTATTATATGTTCTTTTGAAATCATTTAAAGTATAAATTAGAAAGTAGAATTTGAAAAGGTTATGAAAACCTCATACATTCAAAATTACAATTATTAATTTTTAGACCGTAACGATAGTGGTGTTTTTTATTTGAACATTTAAGTGTATTTTTGCACAAATATTACAGATGTACAAAGCACTTCTACGCCCAATATTTTTTTCATTCGACCCTGAAAAAATTCATCATTTTACGTTTAGTTTAATAAAATCAACCTCTAAAATACCTGGTTTTCCGGCATTATTCAGAAGTATATATGCTATTGAAGATAAGAAGTTAGAAAGAAACGTATTTGGACTTACATTTAAAAATCCGGTTGGTTTGGCTGCTGGTTTTGATAAAAATGCCGTTTTGTTCAATGAACTAGCCAATTTTGGATTTGGATTTATTGAAATAGGGACTGTAACTCCAAAAGGGCAAGCAGGAAACCCCAAAAAACGCTTGTTTCGGTTAAAGGATGATAAAGGTATTATTAACCGAATGGGATTTAATAATGAAGGCTTAGATGCTGCAATTACGCAATTAAAGAAGAACAAGGGTAAATTGATTATTGGCGGTAATATTGGTAAAAATACGGCTACCAAGCCCGAAGATTACACCGAAGATTATTTAACTTGTTTTAATGCCCTTCATCCTTATGTGGACTATTTCGTCTTGAATGTTAGTTGCCCTAACGTAGGAAGTCATGCCAAATTAAATGATAAAGATTATTTGGAAGAACTAATAGCTGAAGTTCAAAACGCGAATAGAAATTTTGAAAAGGAAAAACCAATACTATTAAAAATTGCTCCAGATTTAAATGATGGCCAATTAGATGAGATTGTGGATTTAGTTGAATCAACAAAGTTAGATGGTGTTATAGCTAGTAATACATCTGTAGATAGAACAGGTCTTAAGGCTTCTAAAGAGCGTCTAGATGAAATTGGTAATGGAGGATTAAGCGGACAGCCAATAAAAGATAGAAGTACAAGAGTTATAAAGTACCTATCAGATAAGAGTAATAATGCCTTTCCTATAATTGGAGTTGGAGGTATTCACTCAGCCAAAGATGCTTTAGAAAAAATAGAGGCCGGCGCTAGTTTGGTTCAAATATACACAGGCTTTATTTATGAAGGTCCACGACTCATTAAATCAATAAATAAGGCTATTTTAGGTACTACTTAATAAACCTTTTAGAAACTTTATGGTCTTGGTAAAAGACCGTTAGTAAGTATGAACCTGATGCTAATTTACTTGTATCTATTGGTCTATCTGTAACAACACCCGAAGCAAATTGTTGCCCCATTAAATTAGAGATAGAATAATGAGCTATTTCATTGCTTTCTAATTCATCTGCTTTAACAAATAATAAGTTGCCTTTAACTGGGTTAGGATAAAGACGAACAGAGTCATCAGAAATAGGAACACTTATAGTCTTTAAAAATACATTGTCTATAGCAATATCACCTTTCCAACCATCTCCTCTAACAGCTCTAAATCTGATATTAATCGTTTCATCTACATAAGAAGATAAATCAATGGTTTTATTCAGAAAAGCGTCGGTTCTTTCCATTTGTTGACTTCCTATTATAGGTTTAACAACGTCATTTATGTAACCATTACTAGTTTTAATATCAATATGAAGTTCGCCGATATTCTCGCCAAACATATGATAAGCAAATTCAAGCTCAGAATTTTCATGTATAATATCTATACAAGGAGAAATAAATTCGGCAATATCCCCTTTGTTAGCACCAGATGCTTCCGTATAAATAAATTTGTTTAGTTCACCTTTGGCATTATGATGGTCTATTAAAGGACCCGTTTCCTCAGAAGGCGAATCTCCATGAGTAATTAACCAGTTGTAGCCAGAATTATTAACATCTTTTACCGTCCATCCATTATCTCCTGCTATTTCAAAACTATTAAAGTTTTCATCAAAAAGATATTCTGTATGAATACCAACTTTAATTAATTTATCATAGGTTTTCGTTATTTGCTTTGATTCTTTGTATACAGTAAGTGTTACGTCATAAATTCCTGTTTCGAAAGTATGTGAAGGGTTTTGTTCAGTGTAATCTATAACGCCGTCAGAATTAATATCCCATTCCCATTTGGTAACGCCAAGACTATTATTATTAAAATTAACCGCTAATGTTTCTTCGCAGGTCTCAGTATTGCTAGCAGAAAAATCGGCACTAAAAGAAGCACAAGACAAATAATGCTTTTGGGTAACATAAAACGCATACATTCTTGCTAACTGTTGGTTAGAAAAATGTGTTCTACATTGCTTTTTCGAATAAGACATTATATTCTCAGTATCCGGGTTAAAAGCATGTCCATGTGCATCAGTTTCCGAGCCTGTATATTCACAATTATCGTTTACATTAGAGCTAGATAGTTTAGGATCTGCAGGTGTATCACATATACCATCACCATCGGTATCACAATTACTGCCATCAACCAGTTCTGTGGTTAAACCATTATTATCTGTTCCATGTGTGTGTAATAGTGAAAAGTAATGCCCCATTTCATGAGATAATGTAGAAATGTTAGAGGCGCAACTATTCTTTAGAACTATAAAATCACTTCCTCTTGAATTATTTGAATAGCCACAAATAACTTGGTCATATTCGTTTATAAGAGAAGGAGAAAAATAAAGGTTAATCACATTTTCAACATTATTAGATTCCAGTAAATCATCTATTTCCCCTTTTTTAATAACTACGTACTCGCTAGCATCAATGTAATCTATGTCTCCACAAATAAAGAATTCAAGATCGGAGCCTTCAAAAGATTCATTTAAAGTACCAAGTGCATTTTCTAGTTTAGAAATGTTTAGGCCTTTAGCTCCATTATTATCTCTTATGATATGAATTTTTACAGGAATATAATTTACGTACAGCGACGTTGCATTTTTTTGACTAAAATTTGCTTGTTTAGAGGCAAAACGTTGTTCAATAGATTTTAATTGAGGTTTAATACTTTTGAAAAGCTCAATTTGTTCCTTCGTAAAAGGATCATCATGAATAAGTTCAATATTTTGAGAGGAAAGAAAACCTACGTTCGATAGGAATATCGAAATAAGAAAATAGAGATAGCTAGGTGTTTTATAATTCATTTGGGGGCAAATTATATACCCAAATGTATCTCTAAGTGTGAAAATTATGTAAAAAAAACGTTAAGAGTAAGGTTTTATCGGTTATCTGACATTATTTCACTACAATTTTCTGAATTTTACTCTTTCCTTCAACAGTATTGAGTTTTACGAGATAAATACCTGAATTTAAATTTGATACGTTAAATCGTACATTTTTAGAATTGGTATTTACTGGAATTTGTCTTTTCAGACTTCCTAAAATCGTATAAATCTCAACATTCTTTAAATCTAAATTAGAAGAACTGTTTATTGAAAAATAGTCTTTTACAGGGTTAGGAGATAAAGTTGCTGACGCTATGCTTTCTTCATTTGTACTAAGAACGGATTGTAAAGTAAATGTTATTGTAGCAACTTTTTCGTTATTAAAAGGAGCTACACCTTGAATACTTTGAATTGTTTCCTGTGGGGATGTAGCACTGTTACTTATAGAATATCCTGTACCTTCTTCGGTACCTGCATCGTAAGGAAATAAGTCAATTGTGATTGAATTTTGCCAATTGCCACCATTTCTTAAGTTTAATCCATCCAAACCAACAAACCAATCCGGACTAGGAGCAATCATTGAAAGTACAGTAACATAGGGGAAATCTTCACTAACTTGTAAACCGTTATATGTTATTTCTGTTCCAGATGATAGGAATAAACTACCAGCATTCACAAATTGTTGGGCGTTGTTTGCATTAAAAGCATTTTGGTAATCATTATTTTGAAATGTTGAAACACTACCTAATTCTGCAATTAGTTCAACTCCAGGACTTGCTGTTCCGTTCATTTCAAAAAAAGTAACATTGTTATTGTGATTTGTTATTACTAAATCAGACCAATGGGCATTTCCAGGTAATGCACTACCAGAGTTATGATCTGTAGCGTTCCAATGATTAGTAAATTGTATGTTGTAAGTAGCCGTGGTTTGCGCTATAGAAACTGAATAACAAAAAACAAGTGTAAGGAATAAGGTAATTTTTTTCATGGCGATGGTTAATTAATTTAAAATCTGAGTCTTACAATAGTTTTATTCCTTACAAAAAAATAGTATTATTTTTATCCCAATAACTAGACTTATTCATGCGAGAAGAAATTAAGATTATAGAATGTCCTCGTGATGCCATGCAAGGCATTAAAGAATTTATTCCCACAAAGAAAAAAGTTCAGTATATACAGTCGCTATTAAGGGTTGGCTTTGATACCATAGATTTTGGAAGTTTCGTGTCACCTAAAGCCATTCCACAAATGGTAGACACAGCAGAGGTTTTGTCGCAATTAGATTTGAGTAATACCCAGAGTAAGTTGTTGGCCATTGTAGCAAATTTAAGAGGTGCGCAAGATGCTTGTAGGCATCAGGAAATAGATTATTTAGGATATCCGTTTTCCATATCGGAGAATTTCCAAATGCGTAATACACATAAAACCATTTCTCAATCTGTTGATATTTTAAAAGATATAATAGCGTTGGCAGATAAAAATGATAAGGAGCTTGTCGTTTATATTTCCATGGGGTTTGGAAATCCTTATGGGGACCCTTGGAATGTTGATATAGTAGGAGAGTGGACAGAACGCCTATATAAAATGGGGGTTAAAATATTATCATTAAGCGATACTATTGGCAGCTCTAATGCCGAAAGTATTTCGTACTTATTTTCTAATTTAATTCCAATGTACCCCAAGATTGAATTTGGAGCTCATTTACATACCACACCTTCTTCATGGTTTGAAAAAGTTGACGCAGCCTTCGCTTCTGGTTGTTTAAGATTCGATGGCGCTATTCAGGGTTTTGGGGGGTGTCCTATGGCAAAAGACGAACTCACAGGTAATATGCCAACCGAAAAGCTCTTATCGTATTTCACTTCAAAAAAATGCAATAGTTTAAATGCCATGAGTTTTGAAAGTGCTTTTAATGAAGCTTCCAAAATATTTAAACACTATCACTAAGTTATTTTAATGTTAATTTTTTTGGGTTAAAACACTGTATTTTAAATTGTTATATTCTTTCTTTTGAATTTATTTAAATTTAATCTAAATAAACTTTGCTTAAGTGTAAATGAGTTATATATTTGCATTCGAAAACTACTATTTAAATTTAATCTAAATAAAAAATCATGAAAAAAGTCTTAATAAGCGCATTAGTTTTAGGAAGCTTATTTGTGTCATGTTCTGATGACGATAATGGAGGAAATCGAGTTGAAGCACCGACAACATACAGTTTCACAAGAAACGGAGCTACAACAGTTAGCTTTAGCGGGCAAACAACAAGAATTGAAATGGGGCATGAGTTCATTTCAGCTTTAAAAGATACTTCCAAAAGTGAAGAGGATTTAGATGGAATGTTTACAAATACTGGAGATAAATTTACTGATGCAGATTTAAATGCTTCAACTAAGAGTATTAGGAGTAAGACGGCTGCATCTGCAGATTATTTTTCTGCAAATACTACAGATGCAAATGCTATTAAAGCTGATTTTGATGCATGGATTGCTGCGCAGGTAGATGAAGTTTTTCCTAATTGGGATGTAGACGCCGTATCTGGAACTGCTGGTAAAATTCAAGAAGCAGGAGGGGGTTCTACACGTTATGTAAATGCAAAAGGTTTAGAGTATAATCAGGCAATTAATAAAGGCTTAATTGGTGCATTAATGGTAGACCAAGCATTAAACAACTACTTAAGTACTGCCGTTTTAGATGCAGGAACTAATGTGGCAGATAATGATGCTGGTGTTGTTGCAACAGATAAAAACTATACCAATATGGAGCATAAATGGGATGAGGCTTATGGTTATGTTTATGGAGTAAACGCTAACCCTGCAATACCAAATGCAGATTTAGGAGCAGATAGTTTCTTAAACAAATATGTTGGTAGAGTAGAAGGTGATGCTGATTTTGCTGGTATTGCTGATGAAATTTACCAAGCATTTAAATTAGGTAGAGCGGCTATAGTTGCCGGAGATTATGATTTAAGAGATGAACAAGCAGATATTATTAGAGAAAAAATCTCTGAAGTAATAGGAATAAGAGCTGTGTATTATTTACAACAAGCTAAAGCTAACTTAGGTACTGATAACGCTTCTGCGTTCCATGATTTATCTGAAGGTTTTGGTTTTGTTTATAGTTTACAGTTTACTAGAAAACCTGGAACAGGTGCTCCTTACTTCTCTAAAACAGAAGTTGATGATTTTATCTCTAGATTAACTACAGGAAACGGTTTTTGGGACTTAGATAACCAAGATTTAGATACAATGTCTGATAGTATCTCAGCAAGATTTAATTTCACTACAGCGGAAGCAGGTAGTTAAATCATAGATGAATTAATAGCTTTATTTAGAAGTAGCTGTTGCACAAAAATTGTAACAGTTACTTTTAGTACTTTTGCAGAAATTTGAAATAAAATATAACCACATGAAAAAGTTTTTTTTAGGATTAGTTGTTTTAGGTTTAGTATTAGCCTGTAGTTCGTCCTCGTCTTCAGATGATGGACCAACAGGAGTAGGAGATACATATAATAGGGAAGATTTACTAATTAATGTCGCCGATAATATTGTTATTCCTGCATTTCAAGATTTAGATTCAAAATTGACCTTGTTGAAATCAACTAAGGATGCTTTCACAGCTGATCCTACTCAAAACAATTTAGTAGGGCTTAGGGATTCTTGGTTGGAAGCCTATAAAGTTTGGCAATATGTTGAAATGTTTAATATTGGTAAAGCAGAAGAAATTCTTTATGGTTTTCAAATGAATGTTTATCCAACTAATACGGTAGATATTGAAAATAACATATCAACTGGGACTTATGATTTAGCTAGTGTTAATAATAATGATGCGGTTGGTTTTCCGGCATTAGATTATATGCTATATGGTGTGGGAGTAGATGATTCTAGTATCTTGACTAAGTATAATGATTCAAAGTATATCGATTATTTATCTGATCTAGTAGATCAAATGTCAGCCATAACAAAAACAGTACTAAATGACTGGACGGGTTCTTACAGAACAACTTTTGTAAGTCAAACAGGAAATACCGCGACAAGTGCCCTTAATAAGTTAGTAAATGACTATGTGTTCTATTATGAAAAAGGACTTAGAGCAAATAAAATTGGTATACCTGCTGGCAATTTTTCAAATTCTCCTTTAGCTGATAAAGTTGAAGGTCTTTACAGTAAAATATATTCCAAAGAATTGACTTTAACTGCACTAGATGCCGTACAAGATATGTTTAATGGAAAGTCGTATTCCAATAGTTCATCTGGTGGAAGTTTTAAAGCTTATCTAACAAACTTAAATAGAAATGACTTAGTTACTTTAATAAATTCAAGATTTAATGATGCGCGCCAAAAGATAGAGGCACTAAATGATGATTATGGTGCTCAGATTAACTCCGATAATACCAAAATGACACAAGCTTATGATGCTTTACAATTAGTTGTGGTATCTTTAAAAGTGGATATGCTACAGGCCTTTAATATCAATGTTGATTACGTTGACGCTGATGGCGATTAGTAATAAAAATAAATAAAAAAAGGTTGTCCGGGTGGCAACCTTTTTTTGTTCTTATGAATGAAAAATTAAAAACATATCTAAATAAAGACACCAATGCAGCTCCATTGGCAGTGTTCAGAATAGCCTTTGGTATTATGATGTGTTTTGGGATGTTAAGGTTTTGGTATCATGGCTGGATAGAAACGCTTTATATTCAGCCCAAATTTCATTTTACCTATTACGGTTTTGAGTGGGTAAAACCGCTTGGGGTTTATACCTATTTACTTTTTGTTATTTGTGGTTTGTCTGCATTTTTAGTAGCTATAGGTCTAAAATATAGAATAGCTATAATTACGTTTTTTCTTAGTTTCACTTACATAGAACTAATGGATAAAACCACCTACTTAAATCATTATTACTTTATTAGCCTTTTAAGTTTCTTAATGATTTTTTTGCCTGCTAATGCCCATTTTTCCGTTGATAATATCTTAAGAAAAAGAAGCTACGAAAATGTACCTCGGTGGACTATTGATAGTGTTAAATTCCTTTTAGGGATTGTTTACTTTTATGCAGGTTTAGCTAAAATAAATTCGGACTGGTTATTTAAAGCACAACCATTAAAAATATGGTTACCTTCAAAATATGACTTACCAATAATCGGAGACACACTTATGCACCAAAATTGGTTTCATTTTGCCATGAGTTGGTGCGGAATGCTATATGATCTTGCCATTCCTTTCTTGTTACTTTATAGAAAAACGAGATTGTTTGCATTTGCTTTAGTGGTGTTTTTTCATGTCTTTACAAGGGTATTGTTTCCTATTGGTATGTTCCCGTTTATAATGATCGTATCAACCTTGATTTTTTTCGATTATGGTTTACACAAAAAGATCATTACAATGTTAAAAAAGGGCTTACCCAAAACTACTATTGTCCATAGTTCATTTAATTACACCTATAGATTTAGAAAGCCTATAACGTTCTTCCTTGCTGCTTTTTTCTTCATTCAAATTGTATTTCCTTTTAGATATATACTATATCCTGGAGAATTGTTTTGGACGGAGGAAGGTTTCCGTTTCTCTTGGCGTGTAATGCTCATGGAAAAAATGGGGATTTCTACGTTTAAAATTGTCAATGGAGAAACTGGGGAGTTCTTCTATGTAGATAATGATGATTTTTTAACGCCATTTCAAGAAAAGCAAATGAGTTTTCAACCAGACTTTATTCTAGAATACGCCCATTACTTAGGAGACCACTTTACAAAACAAGGGCATGAAAATGTAGAAGTATATGTTGAAAGTTTTGTGGCATTAAATGGAAGATTAAGTACTCAATTTATTGACAAAAGCGTAGATTTGTACGCCCAAAAAGAATCGTTTAAACCAAAGTTTTGGATATTACCTTTTAAAGATGAAATTAAAGGATTATAAATTATTTTTAATGTTAGTTTTGAGTGTGTCGTTGTACGCACAAAACAAAGTGAGTGGTGTTGTTAGCTATTCTAAAAATAATAAAGCTCTTGCAGCAGTAAATGTATATGATAAAGATGCTGGCTTACTTGCAGTAACCGATGCTTCGGGTAAGTTTGAATTTGACACTTCAAAAGAAACAATGACGCTGATCTTTTTTTCTTCAGAATACGAAATAAAAGAGTTGGAAATTACCACCAATAGCGCCCAGAATTTAAAAATAAATTTAAAGGATTTAACAACAGAACTGTCGGAAGTAATCATTAACGCTCACAGGCGACGCGCTTTTGAATTATCGCGATTAAAAGATGTAGAAGAAACAGCTATTTATGCTGGTAAAAAGACAGAAGTTGTTTTGGTAGAACAATCTATGGCTAATTTGGCTTCAAATAATGCAAGACAGATATATAGCCAAGTAGCTGGTTTAAACATTTATCAAAATGATGATGCTGGTTTGCAATTAAATGTTGGAGGTAGAGGATTAGACCCTAACAGAACTGCC
The DNA here is from genome assembly GCF_008085455.1 of Seonamhaeicola marinus. Taxonomy (NCBI): domain Bacteria; kingdom Pseudomonadati; phylum Bacteroidota; class Flavobacteriia; order Flavobacteriales; family Flavobacteriaceae; genus Seonamhaeicola; species Seonamhaeicola marinus. The sequence continues at coordinate 126,706 of NZ_VSDQ01000718.1, forward strand.
AATTTTAATACAAGACAAAATGGATATGATATTAGTGCCGATGTTTTAGGATATCCCGAGAGTTACTATACTCCGGCAGCAGAAGGGCTTTCTGAAATTCAAGTGATTAGGGGTGCTGCATCTTTGCAGTATGGAACTCAGTTTGGAGGTCTAATAAACTTTAAAATGAAATCACCGAACCCTAATAAACCTCTTGAAGTTATTACTAGAAATACTCTTGGAAGTTTTGGATTGTATACTAATTTTACAAGTTTAAGCGGAACGAAAAATAAATGGAGCTATTACAGCTACTTTAACTATAAGAAAGGAGATGGCTTTAGACCAAATTCTGAATTTGAATCTAAGAACATATTCGCACATTTAGGTTATCAGTTTACAGAAAAAACATCTTTAGAAGGCGAAGTAACCTATTTAAACTATTTAGCGCAACAAGGTGGCGGATTAACAGATGATATGTTTAACCAAGACCCATATCAAAGTAATAGAGCTAGAAACTGGTTTGAAGTAGATTGGTTGTTATATAATTTAAAGTTTGCCCATGAGTTTTCTAAAAACACCAATTTTACCTTTAATTTTTTCGGATTAAATGCATCTAGAAAAGCTCTTGGATTCAGAACCAATAGAGTTAATCAGGTTGACCCTGGAACGGAACGTGATTTAATTAAAGGAGATTTTAATAATTTCGGATTTGAAACAAGGCTTTTAAGTAAATACAAGTTATACAATAAAGATGCTACTTTTTTAATTGGAGCTAAATTTTACAAAGCAGATAATTACCAAAAACAAGGCCCTGGAAGTAATGGTTCTGATGCTGATTTTAGTTTTAGAGCAGATGAATTTCCGACCTACACTAATCAGTCGGAGTTCGATTTACCAAACTTAAACGTTGCGGTTTTTGGGGAAAATATATTTTACCTATCTGATAAATTTTCGGTTACCCCAGGTTTTAGATTTGAATATATCAAAACGCAAAGCGATGGTTTTTTTAGAGAGATAAGAACCGATGCTGCTGGAAATGTAATTTTTAATGAGGTAAGAGATAGCAACGAAAATGAAGAACGTTCTTTTGTATTACTTGGAGTTGGTTTAAGTTATAAACCTAACGCAAGTATTGAGTTCTATGGAAATGTATCTCAAAATTATAGATCTGTAACGTTTTCAGATATCGCCATAAACAATCCTGCTTTTGCTATAAATCCTAATATAACAGATGAAAAAGGGTTTACTACAGATTTAGGAATTCGAGGTAATTTTAAAAGATTTGTATCTTATGATTTAGGACTATTTGGTTTGTTTTATAACAGAAGAATAGGTTTTGTTCAAGAAGTTTTTGAAGGGAATAGAATTAAAAGTGTACGCGGAAATGTTGGAGATGCTGTTATGTACGGAGTTGAGTCCTTATTTGATTTTAATTTGAAAAGAATATTTAATTTAAATAACAATATTCAGTTAAATTATTTTGTCAATACCTCAATTATAAATTCTGAATATACATCTTCTGAACAACCAGGGATAAAGGGAAATAAAGTAGAGTTTGTGCCAGATTTAAATTTAAAAACAGGATTAAATGGAGGCTACAAAAATTTTCAAGCAAGTATTCAGTATACCTATTTAGGAAAGCAATTTACCGATGCTACGAACTCTACTGCAGCAAGCTTAAGTGGTGTTATTGGAGAAATACCTTCATACGATATTTTAGATATATCCGCATCCTACAGATATAAAATGTTTAAATTAGAGGCTGGAGTAAATAATGTGTTAGATAATGCTTATTTTACGCGAAGAGCTACGGGATACCCTGGACCTGGAATCATTCCTTCGGCTCCAAGAAACTGGTATACAACACTTCAAATAAAATTTTAAAATATATTAAGGATGAAAATAGTTAAGAAAATACTTTTGGTTTTAGTACTTGCGTTGGTTTTACTTCAGTTTTACAGACCAGATAAAAATAATGCTGAAACTAGAAATATAACAGCTTTTATTGAGGACACTAAACCAACAAAAGAAGTTTCGGCTATTTTAGAAAAATATTGCTATGATTGTCATAGTAATAAAACCACCTACCCTTGGTATGCAGAAGTAGCACCAGTATCTTTGTGGGTTAATCACCATGTAGAAGAAGGAAAAGAACATTTCGATGTGTCTAATTGGAGCGCTTATAAAGTGAAAAAAAGAGATCATAAATTAGATGAACTCATTGAAGAAGTAGAGGAAGGTAAAATGCCTCTTGATTCTTATACTTGGCTGCATGGTTCTATGAGTGAAGAAGAAAAGGAGACTTTAATTAATTGGGCTAAGGGCGTTAGAGCTAATTATAAGTTATAATATTTTCTTTAGTAAAGAACTGAGTCCAAGTTCAAATAAGGTGCCATGAACTAGCTCTTTAATTACTAGTATTTCTTTATAACTTTTTATAAAAGTAACATCACTAACAGGAGTTTCAAGAAGAATAGATTTTAAACACTGTTTTGGGTTAGGACTAAACGTTTCGTCTTCCTTTCTATTTAACGCCGCATCAATGTAATTAGTAAATTTAATGAGCTCCTCTTTGGTCAAGAGAAGGGCCACATCTTTAATGACTAAATGAACTTTATTGATATGCTGAGCAGGGCTTCTTTTCCAATTAAAGGAAAAACCAAGGTTAGTTCTATATATAATATTTGCATCTTCCATTCGGCTTAGTTTAGATAAAACAAGTAGTCAATTTCAAAAACACTCAAGTCCTCAAAAGGCCTTTTGGTTGATTGCATTACTAAACTTTTTAGAGAGTTCAGTTCTTGTTTGCTGAATATTAGGGATAGATTCTGTTGTAATGTTCTTATTGGAATTTTTCTGTTCATAACAACTCTGTCATATGGAATTTGCCAATAATCAGCTTCTAATTCAATAATATACTCCTTAAAACGAATAATGTCTTTTTCTGTAAACTCTAAGTAAATATTATTGAATGTTAGATGGTAAACACCATAACTTGAGCAATATGTTAATTGTCCATCACAATTTTTGGCTAGGGTAATATACTTATGACACATTTGTTTTTATTTAGACTAAATATAAATAATAAAACAAATGTAAACTTTTTTCTATACATTTAAAATTATATTCAGCTATTTATAACATTTATTTCTTAAGCTAATATTAACAATGCATACCGAAAAAAAACGTATATTTGCACGCAATTATTAATGTAATTGCACATGACTGCACATCAAAACAAGATACTAGGAGAAGGTTTAACTTATGATGACGTACTACTAGTTCCAGCATTTTCAGAAGTTCTTCCTCGCGAAGTAAACATTCAAACAAAATTTACTAGAAACATTACTATTAATGTGCCTATAATTTCGGCGGCTATGGATACAGTTACCGAAAGTAAAATGGCTATAGCTATGGCTCAAGAAGGTGGTATAGGTGTTTTACATAAAAACATGACTATTGAGGCTCAGGCTAACAAGGTAAGACGTGTAAAAAGAGCTGAAAGCGGTATGATTATAGACCCAGTTACCTTACCTCTTAACGCGGTTGTTGCCGATGCTAAAAGAGCTATGGCAGAACACAGTATTGGTGGGATTCCTGTGGTTGATGAAGAAGGAACTTTAAAAGGGATTGTTACCAACCGTGATTTACGTTTTGAAAGTAACAATACAAAACCTATCGTAGAAGTAATGACAAGTGAAAACTTGGTGACTTCTGCAGTGGGAACATCTTTAAAAGATGCCGAAATTATTCTGCAGAAACATAAGATTGAAAAACTATTAATTGTTGATGATAACTATAAACTATCAGGATTAATAACATTTAGAGATATTACTAAGGTAAATCAAAAACCTATTGCGAATAAAGATAAGTATGGGCGATTACGTGTAGCTGCTGCATTAGGAGTTACAGGTGATGCAGTTGAAAGAGCTGAGGCTTTAGTAAATGCAGGTGTAGATGCGGTAGTAATTGATACAGCTCATGGTCATACCAAAGGTGTGGTTGCTGTTTTAAAGGAAGTAAAAGCTAAATTTCCTGAATTAGACGTAATTGTTGGAAATATTGCAACAGGAGCGGCTGCTAAATATTTAGTTGAAGCTGGTGCAGACGCTGTAAAAGTTGGTATTGGTCCTGGGTCTATTTGTACTACACGTGTAGTTGCTGGGGTTGGATTTCCTCAATTTTCTGCAGTACTTGAAGTGTCCGCAGCTATTAAAGGGAGTGGTGTACCTGTCATTGCCGATGGTGGAATTAGGTATACGGGCGATATACCAAAAGCTATTGCTGCCGGAGCAGATACAGTAATGTTAGGATCTTTATTGGCAGGGACAAAAGAGTCTCCAGGGGAAACTATTATTTACGAAGGACGTAAATTTAAGTCGTATCGTGGTATGGGATCTGTTGAAGCAATGAAACAAGGTTCTAAAGATCGTTATTTCCAAGATGTTGAAGATGACATTAAAAAGCTAGTGCCAGAAGGTATTGTGGGGCGTGTACCTTACAAAGGAGAATTATATGAAAGCATCCATCAGTTTGTTGGAGGATTACGTGCTGGTATGGGATACTGTGGCGCAAAAGATATAGAAACCTTAAAGGAAACGGGGCAATTCGTTAAAATTACTGCTAGTGGAATTAATGAAAGTCACCCGCATGACGTTACTATTACAAAAGAATCTCCTAATTATTCAAGATAGAATACGTAAAGATAGATTTAAAAAAAAGCTGCAATCAAAGATTGCAGCTTTTTTATTTTTATAAATGTCTTTAACTAAGCTCCTTTTTGCTTATTAATTTCATCCTGAAGTTGACGTCTTACTTTTTGCTCGCGCTCTAAAGCTACGCGTCTATGGTCTTCAAACTCTTCTTCGATTTCAGAAAGACTCTTTTTAGCTTGTTTCGTTACAGCATTACTGTTCTTAAACTTTAAGATAAAGAAAATAAGTAAGGCTAATAGGGCTATGATTATGGTCCACATAAGCATGTTATACCCAGTTTTACTCATTTGTATTCCAAACAAAGACATACTATCCTTTTCTGTATTAGTCTTGTCTAAATCACTTTGTGTATTAGAAAGTTTTGACTTTAACTCTGCAATTTCTTTAGCTTGATTATCAACTACAGCCTTAGTATCATTTAAATTCTTTTTAACTGTTTTTAAAGAGTCTAGAGAATGTGCTTTTAAAGTAAATAACCAAGATTTTTTTACAGCTTCATAAGCTTGTCCGTTAGTACCTCTAAAATCTCCCGATTTTTTTATTACGAAGTCAAACTGTTCACCAAGAGAACTACTGTTTAAGGCTTGTTTTTCTACTTCGGCCTTGGTTTGCGAAAAACTGGTTAAGGCACTGAACAAGAATAAAATAACAACAGCAGATTGCTTAAAAAGATTCATTATAATTGGTTTTAAAGGTTGTATTTGGTTTTGCTAAGGTAAAAAATATAGTTTAATACACTCATGTCTATTGAAAAGCCTCACTTTAGCGAGGCTTTTTTATATACGTATAAAACTAAAATTTTAGATGTTAGCTGAACTATTAATAATAGGTATAACGTCTAACTTTAGCTATATATTTTGCAAGCCTAATAACTTGATGGCTGTAGCCATACTCATTGTCATACCAGATATAAAGAATAGTGTTTTTACCATCTTTTCTAACAATAGTAGCTTTACTATCATAAATAGAAGGGGCAGAACATCCTACAATATCACTAGAAACCAGTTCATCACTTAGCTCGTACTTTATTTGTTCCACTAAATCGCCTTCTAAAGCATATTTCTTTAAAATAGTATTAATACCATTTATAGATGTTTTTTTGTCTAGTTCTAAATTTAGAATAGCTAAAGACCCGTTTGGTACTGGTACTCTAATTGCATTTGAAGTTAGTTTACCCTCTAGGCTTGGTAATGCCTTAGAAACTGCTTTTCCTGCACCAGTTTCTGTTATAACCATGTTTAAAGCAGCAGCACGACCTCTGCGGTACTTTTTATGCATATTATCTACCAAGTTTTGGTCGTTGGTATACGCATGAATTGTTTCTAAATGTCCGCTTTTAATTCCAAAAGAATCTTCAATAGCCTTTAAAACCGGTGTAATTGCATTAGTTGTGCAAGACGCTGCCGAAAATATATTGAGATCATCTGGATTATTTTCTAAATGGTTTACACCATAAACAATGTTTGGCACCTCTTTACCTGGAGCGGTTAGTAATACTTTATCAACGCCTTTAGAAACCAAATGTCTACTTAAGGCTTCTTTATCTCTAAAGGCACCTGTATTATCAATAACTAAGGCGTTATCTATATTATACTGTGTATAATCAATATCCTCAGGTGCACTGGCCGATATGATGTTAACCGTTGTTCCATTAATAATAAGAGCTTTTTTCTTAACATCGACAGCTACAGTACCCGGAAAATCACCATGAACAGAATCATTTCTTAGCAATGAGGCCCTTTTTTCAAGAACAGTTTCATCTACAGTTCCTCTAGTTACGATAGCTCTTAAACGTAGTTGACTGCCTTTTCCTGTTCTCACCATAAGTTCACGGGCAACAAGTCTACCAATTCTACCGAAACCATAAAGAATAACGTCTTTTGGTGTAATGTCACCATTTTTACTGGCATCTTTTAATTTAGAAGCAATAAATGCAGTGGCATTAGCATGTCTGTTATCATCTAAATGAAATTCGTAGGTTAATTTGCCAATATCAAGTTTGGCAGGTCTAATATCAAGAGCTTTTATAGCTCTTGCTATTTCAACAGAATCAAAAATAGAAATGGGTTTTTGAACAAACTTACCTGCATAATCATGCAGATTGAGAATTTGGCTAACATTTCTGTCAATTAATTGGTTTCTAAAAAGTACCAATTCAATGGACTTATCATACCATAAATCACTCACAATTTTAATGAATTCTACAGTGGCTCTTCTACGGTCTGCTTGAAATGCTAATTCCTTTTCATAAGTTTCATTTGTACTCATACAAAATAAAGTTTAGTTGTGTTTAAGTGTTGCAAAAGTATCATATTTCAAACGTTTTCGTAGCACATTTTGTAAAAAAAATAGCCTCCTTAATTTTACTTAAGGAGGCTATGCATTTTAACGGTATTTCAGTTCAAATTTATCTAAAATTAAATCGATCTTTTTCACCTTTAGTATTAATAAGTTCTAATCTTAAGGAATCATAATCCGATTGATTTTTCAATGCTTTTTGAACATCTTCAATAGAGTTAACTTCAACGTCATTAACAGAGGTGATAATACAACCTTCAGCCACTCCATTTCGTGTCCAGTAGTCATTATATTTCTCATTAAGCTTAATAATCTTTACACCATTTGAGACTTTAAACTTTTTGAGGTCTACTTTTTTTACATCCTTTATTTCTCCCACTAAAGGCATTGTAAATACATTATTTTTAAATAATGTAACAGGAACTGTTTTAATGTTTCCATCTCTAGAGAATGTAACTTGTACGATATCATTCGGTCTTTTTGAACTTATTTGTCCAGTTAAGTCAGAGAATTTAGAAATTTTCGTGTTATTCACTTTAACTATGATATCTCCTTGTCTTAATCCGGCTCTATCCGCTCCAGAATCTTCAACTACCTCACCAATGTAAACACCTTCGGTCTCGTTAACACCAAGTTCCTCAGAATATTTGCTATTTAGAGCATTACCTCTAATTCCTAAAATACCATTTTGTACGTTGCCATATTCCATAATATCTTCAATAACCCTTTTTGCTATGTTGCTAGGAACTGCAAAAGAATAGCCCACGTAAGAGCCCGTTTGAGAAGAAATAGCTGTGTTGATACCAATAAGTTCTCCATTTGTATTTACCAATGCGCCACCAGAGTTTCCAGGGTTAACAGCAGCATCAGTTTGTATAAAAGATTGCGTGCTTTTTCCAGATAAATCTCTTGCTTTGGCACTTATTATTCCTGCCGTAACAGTAGATGTTAAATTAAATGGATTACCAACGGCAAGAACCCATTCTCCAATTTTTGCATTGTCAGAGTCTCCAAAGGTTACATAAGGTAATTCGTCATCCGCTTCAATTTTTAATAAAGCTATATCGGTTTTTGGATCCGCACCAATTACTTCAGCTTCATAAATTTTATTGTTATTTAATGTAACAGACAGTTTTTGCGCATTTTTTATAACATGGTTATTTGTAATTATGTAACCATTTGCATTAATAATAACACCAGAACCCGTTCCTAGTTGCGGACGTTGAGAACCTCCTCCAAAGAATAAATCCTCAAAGGTCATAGGGCCACTGCTCATAGACATATTTTTAACATGAACTACAGCATTAACCGTATTTTCCGCTGCCGAAACAAAATCTGGAGCTTCTGTGGTGTTATATAATGTATTTATATTACTAGTTGGTAAAAAATTTGGTGTAGTCTGAACGTTTTCAACAACTACTGTATTTTTTTCCTCTAAAAATAATTTGTATCCCCCAAGTGTTAAAACTCCACCTAAGGCCGAAATCAAGACAAGCGATAATATCTTCTTCATAATTTTTCAGTATTAAGTTTTTTATTTTCTTTTTTAGTCCCGCCAAGGCAGGAATCTTTACAACGATTAAAATTAATTATTTATTGAATTACCTTTTATGTTTTAACTGTTTTTAACGCCAATTTTAACGAGTTTTAACAACTCAAAAAACAGTATAATATTTATATCTTTGTGGAGTATTATGCAACAAGAATTTTATAAATATCAAGGAACAGGAAACGATTTTGTGATGATTGATAATCGTCAGCAAACGTTTGATAAAACAGATACTAAACAGGTGGCATTTTTATGTGACAGACGATTTGGTATTGGAGCAGATGGGCTTATACTTTTAGAAAACCACAAGGATTACGATTTTAAGATGGTTTACTACAATTCTGATGGTAATGAAAGTACTATGTGTGGCAATGGCGGACGATGCTTAGTGGCTTTTGCTAGGGATTTAGGGGTGATTGAAGGAAATACCATTTTTGAGGCCATTGATGGAGTGCATCATGCCTCTATTGAAGGTGATATTGTAAAATTGCAAATGGTAGATGTTAACACTATAGAACAACACGAAAATCATGTATTTTTAGATACAGGATCTCCGCACCATGTTGAACATAAAGATAATATTGAAGATTTTGATATTAATACTGAAGGTGCCAAAATTAGATATGGAGCTCCTTATAATGAAGAAGGAAGCAATGTTAACTTTGTAAAAAAGGTGAGTAACGATACGTTTACCGTTAGAACTTATGAAAGAGGAGTAGAAGGAGAGACATTATCCTGTGGTACTGGTGTTACAGCAGTGGCTATTGCTATGCATGCCACTAAAGAGACTGCCAATAGTTTAATTAATCTAAATGTTAGAGGAGGCGAATTAAAGGTGTCTTTTGAAGAGGATAATGGGGTTTATAAAAATGTATGGCTTGTAGGGCCTGCAAAACATGTTTTTAAAGGCTCTATATGATTACCCTTAAAGGAGAACATATCTATTTAAGAGCATTAGAACCCGAGGATTTAGAGTTCGTTCATGATGTTGAGAATAATGAAGCCATATGGGAGCTTAGCAATACTCAAAACCCTTTTTCTAAATATATCATCAAACAGTATATTGAGAATGCACATAAAGATATTTATGAGGTTAAACAACTCAGGCTAGTAATATCTAGTTATGCAAATGTTGCTCTTGGAATGATAGATTTGTTTGATTTTGACTTTAAAAACAAGAGAGCAGGTGTTGGTATTCTTATTAAGGAATCTAAAAATAGAGGTAAAGGCTATGGAGAAGACGCTTTAAAGGTTCTAATTAAGTATAGTTTTTCGCATTTAAATTTGCATCAATTATATTGTAATATTTCAGAAGATAATAAGGCGAGTATTAAACTGTTTGAAAAACAGGGTTTTAAACAAGTTGGTCTAAAAAAAGATTGGAATTATAATAATGGCATCTTTAAAGACGAGCATTTATTTCAGCTTATAAAAAAATAACATGTATATAAAGAAAATACTTTGGGCTATAGCCCTAATTGGTTTATTAGTAATAGGATACTTTGCTTATTACGTGTATTCTGCTATGATGGTCCCAAATACGGCTTTTAATAACGAAGAAGCCTTTATTTATGTGAAGTCTACTGATACTTATGCAGATGTAAGAGAACAGTTAGAACCTTTGCTTAAGGATATTTCAAAATTTGATGCTTTAGCCAAACAAAAGAAATATGTAACCAATTTAAAAGCTGGAAAGTTTGTTATAAGAAGGGGTATGAGCAATAATGAAATTATTAACTCTATTCGAAGCAAAAACTTACCAATAAAAGTCTCTTTTAATAATCAGAATTCTTTAGAAAAACTAGCTGGACGAATTGCAAAGCAAATTGAGGCAGATAGTCTTTCCCTCTTAGAGGCCATGAAAAACAAAACGTTTTATGCAGACAATGACTTTAAAGAAGAAACGGCTTTAGGGATGTATCTCCCTAATAGTTATGAGTTTTTCTGGAATACGTCTGCAGAAGGTTTTAGAGATAGAATGCTTAAAGAGTATAACCGATTCTGGAATACTTCAAGATTAGAAAAAGCCAAAAAATTAGGTTTATCTGAAGATGAAGTAATTGCATTGGCTTCTATAGTTTACGAAGAATCCAAACAACCAACAGAACAACCAAGAATTGCAGGAGTTTATTTGAATAGACTTAAAATTGGTATGCCACTGCAAGCTGATCCTACCTTAAAGTTTGCAGCGTATAAACTACCAGAATATAAAAACACAGTAATTAAACGTGTGTTGAATAAGCATAAGGATATAGAATCTCCATACAATACCTATAAGTATGCAGGATTGCCACCAGGGTTGGTAACAATGCCCGATTTATCTGCAATAAAGGCGGTTCTAAATGCAGAAAAACACAAGTATTTGTATTTTGCTGCAGATGCTAAACGATTTGGATATCATAAGTTTGCTAAAACATTATCCCAGCATAACGTAAATGCCAGGGAATACCAAAGGTATTTATCTTCACAAGGTATTTACAAATAGTGAAAGTTTTAGATTTAAAATATCTATTATTTTTCATTGCAACGGCTTCATGTTTTTCTCAGTCTAAGTTAAATTTGTTTTTAACACCCAGTGATACGCTAAATAAGCCCAGACGAAATTTAGTTGTTATTTCTGAAGCTTCTTTGTCTGGTTTAACATTAATTGGCTTAAACCAGTTATGGTACGCAGATTTTGATAGGTCCAAATTTCATACTGTTAATGATAATGAAGAATGGCTTCAAATGGATAAAATGGGGCATGTATTTACCTCTTATCAAATGGGAAGAGTAGGAGCGGACTTATTAAATTGGAGTGGTGTACGCAAAAAAGATCAGCTTATTTATGGAGCTACTTTAGGTTTTGGCTTTTTAACTGCTGTTGAAATTTTAGATGGTTACTCTAAAGAATGGGGTTTTTCATGGGGTGATGTGGCAGCCAATGCAGCAGGAACAGGATTGTATATTGGTCAAGAATTACTGTGGCAAGAGCAGAGAATAGATTTAAAGTATTCTTTCCATCAAACTAGATTTGCTCAGATGAATCCAGATAAGCTTGGAGCTAATTTATTAGAACAAACACTTAAGGACTATAATGGCCAAACATATTGGTTAAGCGCAAATTTGCATTCATTTTTTAAAGAGAGTAAAATACCAAAATGGTTAAATTTTGCTGTGGGTTATGGAGCCCACGGAATGACTAGTGGTTTCGAAGATATTGACAATCAGTTGTTAACAACTAATCGAAGGTATCGTCAATTCTATTTCAGTTTTGATATAAATTTGAATAAGATCAAAACGAATTCTCCCTTGTTAAGATCAATTTTTAGCATTTTTAATATGATAAAAATGCCTTTGCCTACGTTAGAAATTAATAAAAAAGGGGCTGCATTTCATCTATTCTACTATTAAAAGAAGTATTTAGTCGAGTAGTTTTGAGTGTATTGATTTTTTTTATAATTTTGCACGCTCAAATTTCAAGGCATAGTTTTTGTCAAATTATGTTAGTAAAAATTTAGAATTATGGTAAAGAATATTGGAAGTTATTTTACCCTCGGGCTTACAATAATCTTTTTATTGTTTGTAGTTTCATTTTCAAAAGATGAAACAATTGACTTGAGTAAGTATTCTACAAAAGGACTAGATTTACAATACACAGTAAATCTAAATGGTGCTATTAGCAAGGATCTTTTAGCATCTAAAGAAGTTTTCTCTCCTTATTTAGGTAAATCTTTTGTTGGTTTTAAAGAAGCAGTAGCTTTTAAAGAGTCTAGAGGTGACTATGCATGTGTAAACACTTTTGGATACTTAGGAAAATACCAATTTGGAGCAGGAACTTTAAAACTTATTGGAATTAATAATCCTAATGAGTTTTTAAATGACCCTAAACTTCAGGAAAAAGCATTTATTGCTAACGCTGAAAGAAACAAGTGGATTCTAAGAAGAGACATTAGAAATTTTGTTGGAAAACGAATTAATGGTGTGTTAGTAACGGAATCTGGAATTTTGGCAGCGGCCCATTTAGCCGGTCCTGGAAGTGTAAAGAAGTATTTAAGAAGTTATGGTTTAGATAACTTTGCTGATGGATTTGGAACAACAGTTTATGAGTACATGAAACGTTTTTCTGGATATGATACTTCTTTTATTAAACCTAATAAAAAGGCAAAAGCTATTTAATGTAATTAGCTTTTATGAATAATGAATATGGTAGGTCTTTTATGAAGGTCTACCATATTTTTTTTCCAGTGTGTTACCGTTCTGGTTTTTATGAATTCGGTCTCTAGGGTAATATCACAAGCAACGCAAATTGCTGTATTTCCACCTAGCGTACTAGTAATCTCCTCTAACATTTTGTTGTTTCTGTATGGCGTTTCAATAAAGACCTGAGATTGATTTTGTTCAAATGATAAACGTTCTAATCGCTTTAATTCCTGTTTTCTGTCATGCTTATCTATAGGAAGGTAGCCATTAAAGGCAAAGCTTTGTCCGTTCATACCAGAGCTCATTAATGCCAAAAGAATAGAAGATGGTCCAACTAAGGGAATAACTTTAATGTCTTTTTCGTGAGCAATTTTTACAATGTCGGCTCCTGGATCGGCAATACCTGGGCATCCAGCCTCAGAAAGTAAACCAACATGCTTACCTTCTAAACATGGACTTAAAAACTCTGGGAATTCAGATGCTTCTGTATGCTTATTTAAAACAAAAAGATTTAAGGAGGGTTGTGATTTATTGGGAGCAATTTTTTTTATAAATCGTCTAGCAGTCTTGCTGTTTTCAACTATAAAATAGTCTAACTTTTCAATGGTTTCCTTTACTGTAATTGGTAAAACTTCTAAAGGTTCATTGTCTCCTAAAGTGCATGGAATTAAATATAAGCTTCCAATTTGAGTCATTTTAATCTAAATTTTCTGCAATAATATCACAAGCTTCATCTAACATTTGGTACACATTTTCAAAACCACGGTCACCACCATAATAAGGGTCTGGAACATCAAAATTCTGATTAGGATGTACTAAATTCAGGATCATGTGCACTTTTTCGGCATCACTATTACTTCTTGCTAACTTAATAACATTTTGATAGTTAGATTGATCCATGACATATATCTGGTCAAAATCATCAAAATCTTCTACGATAAATTGTCTAGCTTGTTGTTTAGAAATGTCTAAACCATGCTTTCTTGCTACAGCAATAGAGCGCCTGTCTGGTTGGCTACCAGAGTGGTAGTTAGCAGTTCCGGCAGAATCTACAATAGCTGTGTCTGGAGATAGCTTAGATTTTAGAATCCCTTCAGCTAATGGTGAACGACAAATATTGCCTAGACAAACCATTAGTATTTTAGTCATTAGAATGTGTTTTTAAACAGAAAGCTTTTTGGTAATGTCTTCAACGTATTTTCTAAATTGTTTGTCTGTTGAAGATAGATTGTCCACTGTTTTACAAGCATGTAATACCGTAGCATGATCACGTTTTCCAATTTGAGAACCGATACTAGCTAAAGAAGCTTTAGTGAACTTTTTAGCAAAGAACATGGCTAATTGGCGTGCTTGAACAATGTGACGTTTTCTTGTTTTAGATTGTAACGTATCAATATCCATTTGAAAATAATCCGATACAACTTTTTGAATATAATCTATAGAAACCTCACGTTTCGTATTCTTAACAAATTTCTCAACGATTACTCTTGCAAGATCAATTGTAATTTCTTTTTTGTTAAAAGAAGATTGTGCTATTAATGAAATGATAGCACCTTCAAGCTCTCTTACATTAGTTTTGATGTTTTTGGCAACATAATCAATAATTTCTTCTGGCATTTCAACACCATCACGATATAGCTTATTCTTAAGAATAGAAACACGTGTTTCAAAATCTGGTGTTTGTAACTCGGCAGAAAGTCCCCATTTAAATCTTGATAATAAGCGCTGCTCAATATCTTGCATATCTACAGGAGCTTTGTCACTGGTTAAAACAACTTGCTTTCCGTTTTGGTGTAAATGATTGAAAATATGGAAGAAAACATCTTGAGTTCCTGATTTTCCAGAAAGGAACTGTACATCGTCAATTATTAAAACATCAATTATTTGATAGAAATGAATAAAGTCATTTCTGTTATTTTTCTTTATAGCATCTATATATTGCTGTGTGAATTTTTCAGCAGAAATATATAAGACAGTTTTTTCAGGATATTTATCTTTAATATCAACACCAATAGCATGAGCTAAATGTGTTTTACCAAGACCAACACCTCCAAATATTAGTAAAGGATTAAAAGAAGTGCCGCCAGGTTTATTAGCAACTGCTAAACCTGCACTTCTAGCCAAACGGTTAGAATCACCTTCTAAAAAATTATCAAAACTGTAATTAGGGTTTAGCTGAGATTCAATCTTTACATTTCTTATTCCTGGAATAACAAAAGGATTTCTTAATTCAGGACTTTTATTATTTAAAGGAATATCAACATCTTGAGATTTAACCGCTGATCTATTGGAACTTGGAATTTTTTCAGTGAATGGCTGTTTGTTGCCATAAGTGTTTTCCATCTTAATGATGTAAACCAATTTGGCACTTTCTCCCAGTTCTTTAGTTAAAGCTACTTTAAGAATTTTTACATAATGCTCTTCAAGCCATTCGTAAAAGAATTTACTAGGAACTTGAATGCTTAAAGCATTATCTGTTAGCTTAACTGCAACTATCGGCTCGAACCAAGTTTTATATGCTTGTGGTTGAATATTATCCTGTATAAATTTCAGACAATTATTCCATACCGATTGCGCAGTTCTACTCATTGTTAAATTCTGTGGTTTGTTTGTTAGTTAGTGTTTAAGAAAGAGAGCTAAATTTTGTTCCTCATTCTTGATGGCAAATATGTGAACAAAATTCTTAAAAAAAAAATGAAATATTATTGAATTTTTAGAAATTTTTCCCCATGTTTAATCGCTTTCCGAATCTACAAAAAAATATTTAATAATGACAATGAAATTCGACGAAATACAAATAAGAGTGAGATATGGTGAAACCGACCAAATGGGAGTGGTGTATCATGGTAATTACGCATTATACCTTGAAATGGGGCGAATAGAGTGGCTTAGGAAGTTAGGAATTTCATATAAATTAATGGAAGAAAATGGTATTATGTTACCCGTTGTTTCTTTGAATATAAATTATAAAAAATCAGCTTGTTATGATGATGTAATTAATGTAAAAACTCAACTCAGAAAAATGCCTACTGCCAAGATAGAATTTGATTACGAAATCACTAATGAAAAAGGTGAATTATTAACTCAGGCAAGTACGACTTTGGTTTTTATTGACATGAAAACAAATAGACCTACCAAAGCTCCAAAATACATACTTGATGCTATTGAGAAATTAAATTAGGCTTCTTTTATAGCTACTTCATAGAGGTTGTTAAAAACATTAAAGATGCCTTCCGCTTCTTTTTTGCGAACAGAAATGGTGATTTGGCAATCCATTTCTAGTTTTTGATGAATTATATTAATATGGCGTTCTTTAATTATTCTCATAACCGTATTCATATTTTTGTAGTCGAATTTAATGAGATACTCTATGTTTATGGTTTTTTCAACTATTGTAGAAGCATCTAAAGTTAATTGGGCCGTTGTTTTGTAGGCATTTATTAAACCGCTAACGCCTAATTTTACACCGCCAAAGTATCGTACTACTACTATTAAAACATTAGTAACATCAAAGGATAAAATCTGATTATATATTGGCATACCTGCCGAATTACTGGGTTCGCCATCATCATTTGCTCTAAATACAACTGTTTCAGTGCCAATCTTATAAGCATAACACCAATGCCTTGCGCTGTGATGTTCTTTTTTTATGGCTTCAAGATGTGTCTTAACTTCAATTTCATTCAAAACAGGAAAAGCATAACCAAAAAATTTACTATTCTTATCTTTAAATAGTACATTTTTGGTAGACGAAGTAATGGTTTTATATGTGTCTTTTTCTATCAAAAGCTTAAAATAATGCGCTATTCGTATTAAACAAGTTTACAACATCTTCTTTTTTAGGATTTAAATGCCATGTGTTTATGTTCATGTTTTTAGCAGTTTGAATGTTATCTTTATTATCATCTATAAATAAACATTCTTCTGCCTCACAATTATTTTCATTAAGTACAAATTTGAAGATATATTCATCTGGTTTTCTCATATTAATTTCATGAGACAGATAGAATTTATCAAAACAGTTCTTAAACTCCATAAAATGAGGAACTTTCTGTTTTATCCATTCTATATGAAGGGCATTAGTATTACTTAAAAGTATTAATTTATATGAAGCGTTTTCTTTTAAATCTTTTAAAAAATCTAGTCTATGTTTTGGAAATTCTGCTAAAATGGAATTCCATTTTTCTATAATATCTTCCTTAGATTGTTCTGGGAAGTAACTCTGGTAATTCTTTAAAAACCTATCTGTTGAAATTTCTCCTTTTTCATATAACAAATTTGTCTTAATAATATCATCCAAGTACTTAGAAGATTCAAAATGTTTTACATACTCTACAGCGTAGGCATCATTTAGGTTTATAAAAACATTACCAAAATCAAAAATTAGGGTATTAATCATATTTGGTATAGATTTTTAGAGTGTCTGATCCAATAGTTTCTTCAAAGATTTGTTGACCATTAAATTTTGGGGCTTTGGTACCTTCTTTAAACATTACGTCACCTGTAAAAACTCTGGCTTCATCCCATAGGTCTTCATTTATAAATGTTTGCAAGGTTTTTTGACCGCCTTCAATAATTATAGAATTAATATTTTGCCTAAACAAAACTTCACATATTTGTTGTGCGATTGCATTTTTTTTAGAAAAATCAATTTCTGATAAGATTACGTTTTCGTAGCCTATTGGGGGATGAATTGACCAGCCTTTTTGAGTTTCATTACCGTTAGATAAACTGTTGTTTTTTCCATGAATAATGAGAGTTTCGGCTTTATCATTAAAAATATTTAAGTTTTTATTTAATTTTAAATCTTTATCAATGACCACTCTAATTGGGTTTTGTCCAGTCCAATCTCTGGCAGTAAGCGTTGGGTTATCTTGCAATACTGTATTTGTTCCTACTAAAATAGCTTGTTCTTCAGTGCGCCATTTATGTGTTAATTGTCTGGAGTATGTATTTGAAATCCAAACAGGCTTTTGTTCATTTTTAGATTCTGGAGCAATAAAGCCATTATTAGTTTCTGCCCATTTTAATATAATGTATGGTCTTTTCTTATTATGAAATGTAAAAAAACGTTTATGGTGTTCTTTACATTCTTTTTCTAGAACGCCAACAACAACATTTACTCCAGCATCTTTTAATTTTTTAACTCCTTTACCAGCAACTTGCTCATTATCATCAATACAACCAATAACAACGTTTGGTATTTGGTGTCTAATAATTAGGTCACTGCAAGGAGGTGTCTTACCGTAATGCGAACAAGGCTCTAATGTCACATAAATGGTAGCAGATTTTAAAAGCTCTTTGTCCTTTACGGCATTAATAGCGTTAACTTCTGCATGAGGACCACCATATGGGCTTGTAAAACCTTCACCAATTATAGTATTGTTCCTAACAATAACAGCACCTACCATAGGATTAGGTCTGGTACTCCCTAATCCGTTTTTACCTATCTTAATACAGCGTTTTATATAAAATTCGTGGGAATTCAAGAGTTATAACTTTATCTTAATGTTATCGGTTCTATCTACTTGATATTTATATGAAAACCCGAAAGTTTTATAAATAATATCACCTTTATATTGTACTTTAACTTTTTTACTAAATAGACTATTAATTAACCCACCAATATTTTTTGTGTTAAGAATACTATCGGTTGGTATTTTAGTTTTTAAAGGAATACTGAACTCTTTTTTAGCGGGAACATCAAAAGTTTTCGTAGAAACTGTAGCCATTTCTCTGTCATTTACAAATACTTTAATGGCATCCGTTTTTAGTTTTCCACCAATATCGTTTGGATTCAAAAAGTAGGCATCGGCAGTAATAGTAATTTCTTTTGATGAAGATTCTGTAATCTTAATGTTCTCAACTTTTAAAAATTCTGGGTGTTCATTTACTGTACAACCTATAAATAATATTGTTGATAAAATAATTAAGACCTTTCTTTTCATGCTTTTTTATTTAAGTATCTTCACTAGGTAAAAGTACTATTTTAAAGTGAGTAAAAATACTATTGTTATTCGAGAAATTAAGCCTGAGGATAATGCACAAATAGAGGCGGTTATTAGAGCTTGTTTTCATGAGTTTAAGATTCCTTTAGAAGGGACTGCATATACAGATCCATCAACGTCTAGTATGTATGAAGCTTATCAGAATGAAAATGAAGTTTATTATGTTGTAGTGCATAAAAATGAAGTTTTAGGAGGAGCAGGAATACAGCCTTTAAAAGGTTTTGAGGATGAAATTTGCGAGCTGAATAAGATGTATTTTTCCCCTAAAGTTAGAGGTAAAGGTGTTGGTAAGTTGCTGTTTGAAAAGTGTCTTATCGCTGCCAAGAAATTAGGATATAAAAAATGTTATCTTGAGTCGGCTTCTCAATTAAAAGCAGCCATTCACATTTATGAATCTTTTGGATTTGAACACCTATCGGGTGAATTAGGAGGAACAGGACATTATAGTTGTGGCGTTTGGATGATTAAGGATTTATGAAGTTAAAAGCCATTCAAAAGAGATTTCAAGCAGAGTTATGCACGCTTTATTCGGAGGAAGAAATTAATAACTTCTTTTTTACACTAACAGAGGCGTATTATAACGTTACGAGGTTGAAGCTTGCTCTTGATACAACAATTATAGTTGAACAAGAGCCGATTTTAGAAAGTTTAGAATTACTGAAACAAGAAAAGCCTATTCAGTATATAATGGGTGAAACTGAATTTTTTGGACTTATATTTAAGGTTAATGAAGATGTTTTAATACCAAGACCAGAAACCGAAGAATTAGTAGATTGGATTTTAAAGTGTCATTCAGAGCAAAGCGAAGAATCTCAACAACTAAAAATTTTAGATATAGGTACTGGTAGCGGTTGTATAGCAATTTCACTGGCTAAAAATTTGCATAATGCCAAAGTTTATGCATTAGATATAAGTGAAGACGCTTTAAAAGTAGCCAAACACAATGCTAAGTTAAATGATGTTGAAGTTGAATTTATTGCGGATGATATTCTAAGCCCTTACAATGCTGAATTTGTTTCAGCGTCTCAAAAGTTTGATGTTATTGTCTCCAATCCACCGTATGTAAGAGTACAAGAAAAAGAATTAATGAAACCAAATGTTTTGGAAAATGAACCACATTTGGCCTTATTTGTAAAGGATGAAAACCCTTTACAATTTTATAAAGCTATTTGTGACTTTTCTAAAGAAAACCTGAAAGAAACAGGAGCGTTGTTTTTCGAAATAAATGAATATTTAGGTGATGACATGGTTCAACTTCTAAAAGTAAATGGTTTTAAGAATATAGAATTAAGACAAGATATCTTTAGAAAAGATAGAATGCTAAAAGGTATATTTTAATGAGTGTAGAACAAGAAATAAACGAATTAAGAAACGAGTTAAGAGCGCATAATTATAATTATTATGTGTTAGATAATCCAACGATATCAGATTACGATTTTGATATAAAGTTGAAAGCGTTACAAGCTCTTGAGGATAAACACCCCGAGTTTTATGATGAAAACTCACCAACACAACGTGTAGGAGGAGAGGTAACCAAAAACTTTGAAACTATTGTTCATGAACATAGAATGTACTCTTTAGATAACTCTTATTCTAAAGAAGATTTACAAGATTGGGAAACACGTATTAAAAAGCTGGTTGATGGAGATATTCAATATACCTGCGAATTAAAATACGATGGTGCCTCCATGAGTTTAACGTATGAAAATGGTAGGTTACTTAGGGCAGTTACAAGAGGAGATGGATTTCAAGGTGATAATGTAACGGCAAATGTAAAAACCATTAAGTCAGTACCATTACAATTAAAAGGAGACTACCCGCCTAAATTTGAAATTAGAGGAGAGATAGTTTTGCCCTTTGATGGTTTTAATAAAATGAATGAAGAACGCATAGCCAATGGAGAAGAGCCTTATAGAAATCCGAGAAATACGGCTTCTGGGAGTTTAAAATTGCAAGACAGCGCAGAAGTAGCAAAAAGACCTTTGGAATGTTTGTTATACAATATAAAAGGACAAAACATAGGAATTAATACCCAATTTGAAAGCTTGGAGAAGGCAAGAGCGTGGGGATTTAAAGTTCCCGATGCTTCTAAACTGGTAAATTCTATTGAAGAAGTTTTGGATTTTGTGACCTATTGGGATGTTGAGAGGCATAATTTACCGTATGAAACAGATGGTGTTGTAATTAAAGTTAATAACCTGCAACAGCAAGAAGAATTAGGCTTTACTTCTAAGGCACCACGTTGGGCAATGGCTTATAAGTTTAAAGCTGAACAGGTTTCAACGAGGCTCAATAGTATTACTTATCAAGTTGGGCGAACTGGAGCCATAACACCAGTTGCTAATTTAGAACCTGTGGAGTTAGCTGGAACTACTGTAAAAAGGGCATCATTGCATAATGCAGATCAAATTGAAAAGTTAGATGTTAGGGTAGAAGACGAGGTTTATGTGGAAAAGGGAGGAGAAATAATTCCTAAGATTTTGGGTGTAGATTTAAGTAAACGTCCTAAGAATTCACAAAAAACAATATATATAACACACTGCCCTGAGTGCGGAACTGAGCTAATAAGAAAAGAAGGCGAAGCACAACATTATTGTCCTAATTACAATGGTTGTAACCCACAGATTATTGGAAGAATTCAGCATTATATTTCCAGAAAAGCAATGGATATTGAGGGCTTAGGAGGAGAAACTGTGGCCTTATTAGTAAATGAGGGCTTAATAAGCAACTATTCAGATTTATATGAGTTAACGAAAGAGCAGGTTATACCGTTAGAGCGTATGGCAGAAAAAAGCGCGGAAAACCTAGTTGATGGTATAGCAAAATCTGTTAGTATTCCTTTTGAACGTGTATTATACGCTTTAGGTATTAGGTATGTTGGGGAAACGGTGGCTAAAAAACTAGCAAAACATTATAAAAGTATTGCTGCTATTATAGATGCTTCTGAAGAGGAATTGGTTGCCGTAGATGAGATTGGAATAAAAATAGCAGAAAGTGTAGTGGACTTTTTTAATTCCGAAGAGAATAAGTTAATAGTTGATAGGTTAAAACAGTTTGGTGTTCAATTAGAAATGTCGGAAGAGCAGCTTGAAGGACAAACCACAATTCTTGAGGGGCAATCAATTGTAGTAACAGGTGTGTTTGAATCTATTTCAAGAAATGACTTAAAAAAATTAATAGAAGACAATGGGGGTAAAGTAAGTAGTTCTATTTCGTCTAAAACCAGTTTTATAGTCGCAGGAGAAAATATGGGGCCTAGTAAGAAAGTTAAGGCAGATAAATTAGGGGTTGTAATATTAAATGAGTATGAATTCTTACAAAAAATAAAATAAATTCGATAAAATGCATTTTTTTATCGATTAATTGTAAAATTAATTTATATATTTGTGCAGAACTAAAAAATAGAAATGCACATGCCAAAATTGTTAGTTGGTATAATATTAATTGTTTACAGTTTATTTGTAATTTTAGGATTTACTGGATATGGGGATCTTGCATTTACATTTGATTCTTTAATTATTCCTTTGGTTGCAATTAGTTATTTTGCATTTGTAAAAAAAAGAACGTTTTTCTTTTCTCTTTTTGTTATTTGTTATGCGGTTTCTGAGTTAATGGGATTAACTGTGAGTTATCTTTTGGCTAGTGGAGCTAATGATTTTATTCAAAGTGTCGATTTTTATACAGGAAACTCCCTATATATTTTAGCCTATTTCTTTCTTTTTATAGAAGTTATAAGGAATATAGATTTTAATGAGATTTTTAAAAGTTTCAAAATTCATTTAATCGTTCTTATAGCGTTAAATATTTGGCTTGTTTATGTTCTACAGTTAATAGTGGTAACTAAAGTGTTTACCACTAGTGATTATGTTTTTGAACTTGTTTATAATATAGTAATGCTCGTATTGTTAGCAGCTTCCTTACTTAATTATTTCTGTAGAGATAATCAGAAATCATTGTATCTATTTTTAGGAGCCTTATGTATTGTGTTTTCAGAGGTAATCGATGTGGCTTACATTTATATTACTCAAAGGAGTCTTCTTAACTTTTTATCTACAACCTTGTCTTTAGGAGCTTTTTATTTCTTTTATATTCAAACAGAAATGGCGGATATAAAAGAAGACGAAATTCGAATTATTTAGTTTTAGTAAAATTAATAAAAGGAATATCCGATCTATATAAATATAGAATTATACCTGATAATATAAATGTAAAAAGTGCTGTATAGAATAGTATGCCGCCGTCATTATTAACTGCAATTCCTAATGTGGTTAAATGCATAAAAATTGCACCTCCAATTATACCTAAAGTTAGACAAGCTCCGGCCCAAACAGTTTTAGGGACTAAGAGTAAAATTCCGGCAATTAGTTCCAAAATACCTATTCCTATTCTGCCATATGGTTCTAGTCCAACTTTCGAAAAAATATAGATACTGTCTTCATGTCCAGTAAATTTGAAACGTAATGTTTGAATAAGAATTATTGCAACAACCAGTCTTAATAGAAAAGGAATATATTTTGACATACTAAAGATTTTTTATAACACAAGTTTTTAGACGATGAAAACATAGAAACATATCAACGAATAACTTTTTGTTGTCGACGAACTGTATTTGTAACTACGAATTATCGATTAAACGCTTTTTTTTTCGATGAAATTTAAAAAACTTTAATATATTTAATCGCCTACTTAAAAAAACATGTAATGAAATCATTAAAACCAACCTTTGATAAGGTACTTTTTACTGCATTTTTAGTGCTTGTAATTTGGGTAATTTATGGCAGTGTGGCCGATAATGATTTAATTTCTAAATCTGTTTACCCTCTATTTATTCCAGTATTTCTAATTTTCTTTTTTCTAAATAATAAAAACCTAAATATAGGGTTTGTGATATTCTTAATATTTTGCTTTTTATCAGACATATCATCAATTTTTTTTCAGGATGACTGGTATGTAAAGATTTCTAGTAGCTTAACCGTTCTTGGTTTTACATGTCTTTTCTTAATGATGTTACCTAAACTTCAGTTTGGTAAATTGGGTAGACTAATTAGAGGTTATTTAGTAATGGTTTTTTGTATTAGTCTTTACTTTTTATACACTGTGGGTTACGAGTTAAATCTCATAATATCAGACACCAATGAAATGGTGTTATTTTCTCTAAAGAATCTTACATTAATAGTCTTTGCTTTTGTAGCCTTCGCAAATTATTTAAGCAAAGAAAATACCATATCAGTGTTAGTACTTATTGGGGCAATACTTATTAATCTATCTTCAATACTAGGTTACGTTAATCTTTATTATGTCTACCACTGGAGTTTTGAAATGATAGATAAGTTGTTATACGTAACCTGCTTATATTTTCTATTTAGAAGTTTTGCCTTTGAAAAGAGGTACCAAAACCTTGAAAAGGATTCGTTTTCAGTAGACAAGAGATTTACTTCTAAAGAAAAAATGCTAGCTTAAACTATAATGGAAGTTCCATTTGCTGATTTATTATTACCATTATCAAAATAGAAATCTATTTTACCTAGGTAAATACCATAGCAACCTACTTGATTTACTAGAACGTTTTTATTTTCAATATTTTTTACAATAGTTGGTTTAGGTAAAAAAGTATGAGTATGACCTCCAATAATCAAATCTATATCTTTTGTTGCTTTTGCAAGACTTAGGTCACTTACCTTAGGCTCATTTCTATAATTGTAACCAAGATGCGATAAACAAATAACTAAATCGCACTTTTCTTCGTCTTTTAAAATACGAGTCATGTCTTGAGAAATCTCAATAGGATCTAAATACTTAGTTTCCTTAAACATTGCAGGATCAACGAGGCCTTTAAGTTCAATTCCAAGACCAAACACGCCAATCTTTATTCCGTCTTTAACAAATGTTTTATAAGGTTTAACATGTGTATCCATAACCGTATTAGAAAAGTCATAGTTAGCCGAAATGAATTCAAATTTTGCATGTGGTATTTGAGCATACAATCCATCAATACCATTATCAAAATCATGGTTCCCAATAGTCGCGGCATCATATTTAAGCATACTCATTAACTTAAACTCAAGTTCTCCTCCATAGTAGTTAAAGTATGGGGTACCCTGAAAAATATCTCCGGCATCTAGAAGTAAGGTGTGCGGGTTTTCTTTCCTAATGTTTTCAACTAAAGTAGCTCTTCTAGCTACGCCACCTTTATTGGCATTTCTACCATCATTTGGTCCAAAGGCGTCAATGTGACTATGCACATCATTTGTATGTAAAATGGTAATTTTTCTTGTTGATGGACTAGAAAAGGATTGTAATCCCACACCTCCTAAAGTAACTAGGGCCGTTCCTGCTGTTGCTTGTTGTATAAAATCTCTACGTTTCATGGCTACTCTTTAATTTGTATGAATCTATCATCAATCACAGGATTAATGGTGTCAAGTTTGTTAAATTTATCAATTATGGTGTTTCTGATTTTATAATTTAGAGTGTATAAAGAATCATTTGGTCTAAAAAAAGTCATGCCATCATTTCCTTTGTATAAGTAATCATTGGTTGCTACGTAATAAGTTTTATCTCTATTTATTGGTTGGTCTTTAACGGTAGCCGTAACAAGGTTATCTTTAGCGTCAAGAACTATTTTTAGTTTAGAAATAGGGTGGGCTCTTTTTCGTTTGACTAAATATGAAACTAAACTATCAACTTGATGCCCTTTAAGTGCAACCACTACAATACTGTTTTCAAAAGGCATAATTTCAAAAGCAGTTCTTTTAGTAATATCTCCCTTTGGTAGCACAGACCTAATACCGCCATGATTTAACAAAACTAAATCAATATCTTTTCCTGTTCTACTTTTAAAAATTGGGTTAGATTCACTAAAAACGGCATCGGCCATAAAATTTCCAATAGCTGTATTCAGTGTGCCATCTTTTTTAGAAAACACATTAGTGGAAAAAGCTATAACACTATCTAAATCCGAATTAATTCGTTCTCTATATGGTTTAATGAAATTTTCAATATCCTCATTATTTGAAATTGAATCTGAAATTGAGATTCTTTTACCTTCAATTTTGGATAGGTGCGAACCTTGTTCTTTACAGCCAATGAGTGTAAAAAATATTAACAAAAAAAATAAATGTGTTAACCTCATATGTTTAATCTAAATTTTGAATGTAGATTTGCTACATTTGTGCAAAGGTTAAAGATAAATGATTTTACAGGGTTTTAAAGAGAATTCTAATAAAAAGTACTTAAACAAATTGTTATCTAAAAGGCAGGTAAATGTTACTAGTTCTAAGGTAGAGAGTTTGGGGGTAATTTTAAATGTAGATGAGTTTGAAAACCTTGATGTTTTTAGAGACTTAGCAGATTTAATACATGTGCACCATAACAAACTTAAGGTTGTAGTGTTTTCTGAAAGTAAAAAAGAAGCACTTTTATCTTGGGTTGAATGTTTTAATCCAAAAGATTTTGGTTGGAATGGAACAGTGACAAATGTTGAATTGCAATCTTTTTTAAACGAAGATTTTGATATGCTTCTAAGTTATTACCAAGAGGATATTTTGGAGTTAAAACTAATAACAGCCGCTTCTAAATCTAAGTTTAAGGTTGGTGTTCTACAAGCAGATGAACGTTTAAATGACCTCATTATAAAAACTGATAGTAAAGAATTTGATGTATTTAGTAAAGAGCTAACTAAATACTTAACTATATTAAATAAAATTTAGAATGAACAACAAGTTTTTAGGAACTGGAGTTGCTTTGGTTACACCTTTTAATGAAGATTTAAGTGTAGACCATAATGCGTTGACAAATATTGTTAATTTCAATATTGATAATGGTGTAGAGTATCTTGTGATATGTGGAACAACTGGTGAAAGTGTTACCCTTACTAAACAAGAAAAACAAGACGTAATAGCAACTATTTCTAAAGCTAATAACGGACGTTTACCTTTAGTTTTAGGTATTGGAGGTAATAATACAGCATTGGTGGTCGATGAAATTAAAAGTACCGATTTTAGTGGAATAGATGCTATTTTATCGGTGTCGCCTTATTACAATAAGCCCACTCAAGAAGGATTATATCAACATTTTAAGGCTATTGCAGAAGCATGCCCTGTAGATGTGATTTTATACAATGTACCGGGCAGAACAGCAAAAAACATGGAGGTTGAGACTACGCTAAGACTAGCTAGTGATTTTGATAATGTTGTTGCTGTAAAAGAAGCCGGAAATAACATGGCCCAGTATTTAGAACTTATAAAAAGCAAACCTGAAGGTTTTCATGTAATTTCTGGAGATGATGACTTAGCTTTAGGTGTTACTTTAGCAGGTGGTTCGGGAGTAATTTCGGTTATTGGACAAGCTTTACCTAAGGATTTTTCGGAAATGATTAGATTAGGATTAAAAGGTAATGCAAAAGAAGCCTATAAATTACATTTTAAATTAATGGATGTAATTGGGTATATTTTTGAAGAAAATAATCCAGCAGGTATAAAAGCTGTTTTTGAGGCATTAGGATTATGTGCAGATTCAGTAAGATTACCTGTAGTACCAGCATCTACTCAACTAAAAGAAAAAATAAAAGCATATTTGGCGTAGTACATGGGTGAAAAAATAAAAGATCCAGGGTTGGGTAATGCTTCTGCTCCTTTTGCAGAACGTATGATGAATCCTAATGGTTCTTTTAATATTATTCATTTAAACAAAACCAGAAGATTTTCTGAAGCCTATAATTTTTTGGTTAGTATTTCTTGGGGATACTTTTTCTTTTTAACCTTTTTAATGGGGCTCTTAATTAATGCTTTCTTTGCATTAGTTTATCTTGTTATTGGTATTGAGGAAATTACGGCATCAACAGGAAACCTGCTGAATGACTTTTTAAATGCTTTTTTCTTTTCTGCGCAAACCTTCACAACCTTAGGTTATGGAGCAATGGCACCTAATGGTGTCTTAAGCGGTATAATATCTTCTTTTGAGGCCTTTTTAGGTTTGGTAATTTTTGCTTTTGTTACGGGGTTACTTTATGGTAGATTTTCAAAACCAAAAGCAGCTATTAGATTTAGTGAGCACATAGTCTTACGAGATTTTAAACATACTAAAGCAATTATGTTTAGAATTGTAAATAATAGAAAAAGTGTTATGATCTATCCAAAAGTAGCAGTAACACTTTCTTTGACAAAGCAAAATAATTTGGGGCATTTTGTAAATGAATTTTATAACCTACCACTTGAACGAAAGTCAATTAATTATTTACCAACAACATGGACTATAGTCCATGAAATAGACAAGGATAGCCCGTTATTTGAGTTTTCAAAAGAGGAGTTAAAGGAGCAAACAGGAGAACTTTTAATAATGATAAGTTACTATGACGAATCTTTTAATCAAGAAATTCATCAGATGCATTCCTATACATTAAACGAATTACATTTAGATTATAAATTCACTAGAGCTTATTATTATAATGAAAAGGGAAAAATGGTTCTAGATCATAGACTTTTTGATTGTGTTGAAAAATTAAAAAGTTAAATATTACTTAATCCTTGCCATTACTAACTTTAAGCAATTACTTTAGCTTTAAAATATATTTTTAAAATCCATATTATTAACTTAATTTTGCATTCTGTTAAAAAATCAATGAAGAAGTTTTTTTACTTAGTAATATCATTAATAGTACTTAGTTCTTGTAGTGAGTATCAAAAGGTGCTAAAGGCTTCGGGAGAAGGAGCAACCAAAGAAAAATTTACTTTGGGAGAATCGCTTTATAATGAAGGTAAATATGCTAAAGCTAATAGGCTTTTTGGTCAAATAGTACCAGAATATAGAGGTAAACCGCAGGCTCAAAAATTAATGTATTTGTATGCTATGACTTTCTATAAAATGAAAGACTACTACATTTCTGCATACAGATTTGAGCAGTTCACAAAAAGCTATCCGAAAAGTGAAAAGTTAGAAGAGACAGCTTTTTTGAGCGCAAGAAGTTATTACATGTTATCTCCTGTTTACACCAAAGATCAAACAGAAACTAAAGATGCTGTAGAGAAAATTCAAGGCTTTATTAATATGTTTCCTGATTCTGAGTATTTGGAAGAAGCAAACAAGCTAGTAAAAGAACTAGAATATAAATTGGAACAGAAGGCATTTCATATAGCTAAACAGTATTTTGAAATTGCTCCTGGATTCACAAGAGATTATACGTCTGCAATAAAGTCTTTTGATAATTTCTTATTTGATTTCCCTGGTTCAAAATTAAGGGAAGAAGCGTTGTTTTATAGATTAGATGCTTCTTATAAACAAGCTGTAAATAGTTATGAACGTATTACTTCAAGAGAAGAGGGAATTGTTCAACTAAGAAAACAAAGATTAGAAACCACTAAAGAGTATAGTGACTCATTTTTACAATCTTATAAAGAATCTAAGTATTTAGAAGACGTTAATGAAATAGCTAAAGTGGTAGACGAAGAATTAAAAAAGTATAGCGAAAAAAGTTAAATATATAAAGATGGATTTAAAGAAAATCAACGCTCCTGTTAACACAGTAACTTATGACAGAAATCAAGTAGATGAGCCAACAGAAAACATCTATGAGTCTATTTCTATTATTGCTAGAAGAGCAGAACAGATTAATACTGAGATTAAAAAAGAGCTAATTGATAAGTTAGAAGAATTTGCTACTTATAATGATAGCCTTGAAGAAATCTTTGAAAACAAAGAACAAATTGAGGTTTCTAAGTTTTATGAAAAACTACCTAAACCTCATGCCTTAGCTGTTCAAGAATGGCTAACTGATAAAATTTATTTTAGAAATACTGAGGAAGACGCTCAGTAAATTTTCTTATGAGTATTTTAAGCGGCAAAAACGTACTATTAGGAATTAGTGGCGGAATTGCCGCTTATAAAACTGCTTCACTTGTAAGGCTGTTTATAAAATCTGGTGCCAATGTTCAAGTGGTAATGACGCCAGCTTCTAAAGAGTTTATAACACCTTTAACGCTTTCAACATTATCTAAAAACCCTGTATATGCTTCTTTTGTAAATGAGGAGGAAGCAGATAGTGGTGTGTGGAATAATCATGTGGATCTCGGACTTTGGGCGGATTTGGTTGTTGTTGCTCCAGCAACTGCAAATACAATGTCTAAAATGGCAAATGGTGTATGCGATAATTTATTATTAGCTACCTATTTATCTGCAAAATGTCCCGTGTATTTTGCACCCGCTATGGACTTAGATATGTACAAACATCCAACTACCTTAGCGTCTTTTGAAAAGTTGAAATCCTTTGGGAATACTATGATTCCAGCCACAAGCGGTGAATTGGCTAGTGGATTGGTTGGAGAAGGAAGGATGGCAGAACCAGAAGATATAGTTGCTTTTATTGAAAATGATATCCTGGATAAGTTACCTCTAAAAGATAAGAAAGTTATAATTACCGCTGGACCTACATATGAAGCCATAGATCCGGTTCGTTTTATTGGGAATCATTCAAGTGGCAAAATGGGATTCGAAATAGCTAAAGCGGCGGCTAATCTTGGAGCAGAAGTTATTTTAATTACAGGACCTACACACCAAAAAGTAACGCATAGTTTAATAGCTATTAAGCCTGTTACGAGTGCTGAAGAAATGTATAATGAAGTTCATAAACATTTTGAAACTTCTAATGTGGCAATCCTTTCTGCTGCTGTGGCGGATTATAGACCAAAAGAAGTAGCTTCTCAGAAAATAAAAAAGAAAGATTCGGCGTTAACTATAGAATTAGAGAAAACGAAAGATATTTTGGCATCTTTAGGAGCCATTAAGACCACTCAATATCTAGTTGGATTTGCATTAGAAACTAATAATGAATTAGAAAATGCAAAAGACAAACTAAAAAGAAAGAATTTAAATTTAATTGTTTTAAATTCGTTACAAGATAAAGGAGCTGGTTTTAAAGGTGATACCAATAAAGTTACTTTTATTGATAAAGAGGAGAATATCACTTCGTTTCAATTAAAGTCTAAGGCCGATGTTGCCAAGGATTTACTTAATAAAATAACTGAGGAAATTAATGCGTAAAATTCTTTTTGTTTTAACTTTTTTCATGTCAACTTTTGGGTTTTCACAAGAGTTAAACTGTGATGTTGTTGTTAATGCCCAATTCACAGGAAATGAAAATTTCCCAATTTTTAAAACCTTAGAAAAACAACTAAAAGAGTTTGTAAACAATACTAAATGGACCAATAAAACATTTTTAGCACAAGAAAAAATAGATTGTAGCATGGTTATTAATGTTTCTAATTATTCTGGAGGAGAAACATTTCAAGCAACATTACAGGTACAATCTTCACGTCCTGTTTATGGTTCATCATATAGTACACCAGTTTATAACTTTAACGATAAAGATTTTACTTTTAAGTATTTAGAGTATCAGAATTTAATATTCAACCCAACTCAGTATCAATCTAATTTAGTGTCTGTCTTAGCATTTCATGTATATATGATTTTAGCTTTAGATGCGGAGTCTTTTGCTGTTAATGGTAGTGAGAACTATTTAAAGCAAGCTATGACTATTACAAATTACTCGCAACAGGGTAATTTTAAAGGTTGGAAACTAGAGGATGGTTTGCAAAGTAGATTCATGCTTATTGACAATTTATTATCCCCTACATTTAAGGAGTACAAGAATGTTGTGAATAGTTATCATAGAGAGGGGTTGGATGAAATGAGTCAGAATCCAAAAAAAGCAAAAGAAAAAATTGCAACTGCCCTAAAGCAGTTTCAGATAATGAATAGAAGGAGGCCTAATTCTTTTTTACAAAGAACATTTTTTGATGCCAAAGCAGATGAGATTTCTCAAATATTTAGTGGGGGACCAAATGTAAACATAGCTAGTTTAAAGGAAGTGCTTCAAAGAGTTGCGCCTATGCATAGTGCAAAGTGGAATTCTATGAAATTTTAGTCGTTTATTCACTGTTCCAAATAGCAATAGATACTTATGTTAACATCCCTTTCCATAAAAAACTACGCTCTAATTGATAAGTTACAAGTAGAGTTTAATAATGGATTTTCAATTATAACAGGAGAGACTGGAGCTGGTAAATCCATTTTACTAGGAGGATTGTCGTTAATTCTGGGAAAACGAGCAGATTTAAGTAGTCTCAAAGATGAAACGCAAAAGTGTATTATCGAAGCCACATTTAATGTGTCTGATTATAAATTAAAGGCACTTTTTGAAGAAGAAGATTTTGATTATGAAGATCAAACTATTATTAGAAGAGAGATACTACCTTCGGGTAAATCTAGAGCTTTTGTAAACGATTCTCCTGTAAATTTAAGTGGATTACAAAGGCTTGGAGCGTCTTTGATAGATATTCATTCGCAGCATCAGACGTTACAACTTACAGACGATACTTTTCAGTTTCAAATTATTGACGCTTTAGCTAAAAATGATTCGGTTTTAGTTACATATCAACAAGAGTTAAAAGTTTATAAAAAACTTCAAAAGGAATTAAAAGAGTTACTCAACTTTCAAGCTGAGGCCATAAAAGAACATGATTACAATTCTTTTTTATTAAATGAATTGGTGGAAGCCAATTTGGTTGATGGCGAATTGGAAACTTTAGAATCGGAATACGAAACCTTAAATAATATTGAAGGCATAAAGGAGAATCTATCCGAGGCGTATCATTTGTTAAGCGATGAACAGATAGGCGCAATTTCAACATTAACTTCATTAAAAAATACGTTTCAAAAGTTATCTGGACTGTCTTCAAAATATGAAGATTTATTCAATAGAGTAAATAGTAGTTTAATTGAAATGGATGATGTATACTCCGAAGTTAATGCTTTACAGGAAGGACTAGATGCAGACCCTAAAAGGTTGGAAGAGGTTGACTCTAAGTTGAAAACCTTGCATGATTTAATGCAAAAACATGTTGCTGAGGATGTTTCGGAATTAATAAAAATAAAAGAAGCCTTAGAAGAAAAAGTATCAGTAACTGAGAATTTAGAAGATTCAATTTCTAAAAAAGAAAATGAAATTGCCAGTCAAGAAGTTAAGTTAAATGGTCTGGCAAAGACTATTCATGAAAATAGAGAAGCGGCAATTCCTGATTTAAAACAGCAATTAGAGGCAATTTTATCGGAATTGGGGATGGCTAATGCACAATTTAGTATCTCAGTTTCGTTACAAGATAGTTTTTTCTCAAACGGCAAGGATGAATTGTCATTTTTGTTTTCGGCGAATAAAGGCGGTAATTTTAATGAATTAAAAAAAGCTGCTTCGGGAGGTGAGTTGTCTCGAATTATGTTAGCTATAAAATCTATATTGGCAAAGTATATTCAGCTTCCTACTATAATGTTTGATGAAATTGACACTGGAGTTTCTGGTGAGATTTCCAATAAAATGGGAGATATTATGTTGCAAATGAGTAAGACCATGCAGGTATTTACTATAACACACTTACCACAAGTTGCGGCCAAAGGACATTCTCACTTTAAAGTATACAAAGAAGACGTTAATAATGTAACAAGAACTGATTTGGTTCAATTAAATCACGATGAGCGTGTGGTGGAAATTGCTCAAATGCTGGGTGGTATAGAAATGTCATCTTCTGCAATAGCACACGCTAAAGAATTACTTAATTAATAGTATATTTGACCCCTAATAAAAGTAAACAAGAAATTTAAATAGATAAACTAACCAAAAGATTATGTCACATAATTTATTAAAAGGAAAAAAGGGAATTATTTTCGGAGCTTTAGATTCTAATTCAATAGCTTGGAAAACAGCAGAACGTGTTCATGAAGAAGGAGGAGAGTTTGTTTTAACAAACGCACCAGTTGCAATGAGAATGGGACAGATTAATGAGTTAGCTGAAAAGACTGGTTCTCAAATTATTCCTGCAGACGCTACCTCTGAGGACGATTTAAAGAACTTGGTAGAGCAATCAATGGAAATCTTAGGCGGAAAGATTGATTTTGTTTTACATTCCATAGGTATGTCTATAAACGTACGTAAAGGAAAACACTATACAGATCAAAATTATGCCTGGACTCAAAAAGGAACAGATGTATCTGCAATGTCTTTTCATAAGGTAATGCAAACGCTTTATAAAGCAGACGCCATGAATGAGTGGGGAAGTATAGTTGCTTTAACTTATATGGCGGCGCAACGTGTTTTTCCAGATTATAATGATATGGCAGATAATAAAGCATATTTAGAAAGTATAGCTCGTAGTTTTGGTTATTTCTTTGGTAGAGATAAAAAAGTACGTGTAAACACTATTTCTCAATCGCCAACACCAACTACTGCTGGTAGTGGAGTTAAAGGATTTGATGGATTCATTTCTTATGCAGAAAAAATGTCGCCGTTAGGTAATGCAACAGCAATGGATTGTGCAAATTATACGGTAACCTTGTTTAGTGACTTAACAAAACGTGTTACTTTACAAAACCTTTATAATGATGGTGGTTTTAGTAATATGGGAGTTAGTGATGCTGTAATGAGCACCTTTATGGGAGAAGAATAAGACCAATAAATAAATATAATTTGGACCAATATAATTTGGACCTGCCAGGTTTTTAAAACCTAGCAGGTCTTTTTTGTTGGGAATAGTTACATTTGTTTTATGCAATTACAATACTCCTTTATAATTCCTGTTTATAATAGACCAGATGAAACTTTAGAGTTATTACAAAGTTTTGAAGGTATGAAAACAAATACACCTTTTGAAATTGTAATTGTAGAAGATGGGTCTGCTATATCTTCACAGGACATTGTAGAACAGTTTAAAAACAAGTTGAATATTTCATATTTTTTTAAACCAAATACAGGTCCTGGAGACTCCAGGAATTATGGTATGCGCAAAGCAAAAGGTAACTATTTTATTATACTAGATTCCGATTGTATTTTACCTAATAACTATTTAAAAGAAGTTGAGGAAAGTTTATCAAGAGATTATGTAGATTGTTTTGGTGGACCTGATGCAGCTCACGATTCTTTTTCAAATTTACAGAAGGCAATTAATTTTTCAATGACTTCTTTCATCACTACTGGTGGCATAAGAGGCAATAAAAATAACGTAGGCAAATTCCAGCCGAGAAGTTTTAATATGGGGATTTCTAAGAAAGCTTTTGAAGCGTCTGGTGGTTTCGGGAAAATTCACCCTGGAGAAGACCCAGACTTATCCATAAGACTATGGGCTTTAGGGTTTCAAACCAAATTAATTCCAGAGGCCAAGGTTTTTCATAAACGCAGAATATCATGGTCTAAGTTTTACATTCAAGTGAATAAATTTGGATTGGTAAGGCCAATTTTGAATAAATGGCACCCTTCAACTAAAAAAATAACCTATTGGTTTCCCACAGTGTTTTGTTTTGGGTTTTTATTGGCTTTAGCTCTACTTTTAGTTAAATTTAATTGGTTATTGTATGGCTATTTATTGTACTTTGTATTGGCATTTGTATTGGCTATAGCCTCTACCAAGAGTTTAGTGGTTGCTTTATTAGCCGTTCCTGCAATCTGTATTCAATTTTTTGGATATGGTTACGGGTTTTTTAAATCCACTCTTTTTGTGGGGGTTTTTAATAAAAACCCAGAGGAGCATTTCCCGAAGTTGTTTTTTAAATAAATATGATAGGTAAAATTACATCTAAAATAGGGGCGTCTTTAAAAAATAAAAGGGTGAATGTTTTCTTTTTGTTTTTACTGTTTTCATTTGTAATCTTAATTTTTTCCAAGCTTTCAAAAGATTATACAAATACACTAGCTTTTCAAATAGAAAAACTAAATGTACCAGAAGAACAGGTTATTTTAAATGATTCTACTACAATAGATATAACTCTGAAAACTCATGGGTTTAGATGGTTTAACTATTATTTTAACACCCCTAAGATTAGTGTAGATTTCACCAAGGATGTTTCAAAGAAGGACAAGATGTATATTTGGAGCCAGTCTAAAGATTATCTCAAGAATACACAATTTGATAAGGAGGTACAGATTTTAAATGTATCTCCAGATACATTACTGTTTAGATATGATAGTAATATGGTAAAAAAAGTTCCTGTGACATTAGATGCAGATATAAAGTTTAGTGCAGGTTATAATGTGTTTGGAGCTATGAAATTAGAACCAGATTCTGTAACAGTGATTGGGCCACATGTGTTGGTTAAGGAAATAAAAGAGATAGAAACAGAAAAACTTAGTCTAGAAGAGATAAGAACTGATATAGAGGAACCAATCTCAATAATTTTACCTGAAAATAGTATAGACCTAAAGTTTTCTGCTAAAACGATAATGGTAAAGGCGGAAGTAAAAAAATTTACTGAGGGTACTTTAAAAGTTCCTGTAGAAGTTATCAATATTCCAAAAAATATTAATTTAAAGTATTTTCCAAAAGAGGTTAACGTAGCTTATTTTGTGAGTTTAGATAATTTTAATACCGTTAACGCAGAAGATTTTAAAGTAATTTGTAACTATAAAAACGTTACAGGAAATCAGACTTTTTTGGTACCAGAATTAGTTAAGTATCCAGATAAGGTGAAAAGTGCTAAAATAAATCATCAACAAATAGAGTTTATTATTATTAAGTAAATGATTGTAGGATTAACAGGTGGGATTGGTAGTGGAAAAACAACAGTAGCTAATGAGTTTAAAGCCTTAGGTATTCCTGTTTATATAGCCGATGATGAAGCTAAGAAGCTTATGAATAGGTCTAAAATAATAAGACGTAAACTCGTTAAACTATTTGGAGAAGACGCTTATATAAATGATACTTTAAATAGGCCTTTTTTGGCAAATATTATCTTTAATGATACATCATATTTAGAACAAATGAATGCTATTGTTCATCCTAAAGTGGCAAGACATTTTGAAAAATGGGTCAATAAACAAAATGCGCCATATGTTATTAAAGAAGTAGCCATTTTATTTGAAAATGGAGGACACAAATACTGTGATTATGTAATAACTGTTGTTGCTCCCGAAACTATTAGGCTAGACCGGTTATTGAAAAGAGATGATACTACTTTAGAAAAGATTAAAGCTATTATGAATAACCAATGGACCGATGAAGAAAAGGTGAAATTATCGGACTTTGTTATAGAAAATATAGAGCTAAAAGACACTAAAGACCAAGTGCGTAAAATTCACAATACACTTCTAAAAAAAGGCAAGTAACTTCAAATTTTAACATTTTTGTTAATGTAAGGTTAAAACCTAATATAGCTAAATGTTAAAATGTTAATTTTGGGTAATGAGCAAAAGAATATTCACCCTACTGGTAATTTTAATGAGTTTATCTTTAATAGGGATAATATTTGTACAAGCTTATTTTATTAATGATTCTGTTGAAAACGAAAAGGAACGTTTTAAGTTTAAGGTTAAACGAGCGTTAAGCTATGTTTCTAATACGATTGAGGAAAACGAAATAGCTGATTATTACGATAGATTTCAAAGTTTACCTAAAGAGGATAAGGCAGATTCATCAAAGGTTTCACAGCTTTTAATTTACCAACAAAATAATAGCACAAAAGAAACCGTAATATTTAGAAGTAATGTTCTTGAAGAGAACTATAAATTATCTTCATCGCTCTTTGACATTGGTTTAGATAGTCTTACTATTCAAAATATAATTGGAAGCTCAACAGCAGAAGTTTATAGTAATTTTGAATTGTCTGATAAGGATATTAATCAAAGCCCAATAACTAAAATTATAACCGAAGGGGTAGTAGATGATGCGCAGCGTATAAGCTTTGAAAAAAGTTTTAAAGCACTTCAAAAAAATACACCAATTCATAAAAGAATATCAAAAGAGGCTGTAAAGGAGTTATTGTCTGAAGCTTTTAATAAAAACGATATTGATATTGGTTTTGAGTATGCCATTTATAGTAATGATTTGGCAACTAAGGTGCAGAGTTCAAACTTTGAAAATGATTTAAAGTCTACTTTCAAAGTACCTGTTTTTTATGATGAAAATAGACAAAGCTCTTATAAATTATTGGTTAATTTTCCAGATGATAAGAGTTTTATTTTATCATCTATAATTGGAATGATATTGATGGCAATAGTATTTACTTTGGTAATTATAATTGCGTATTGGAGTGCTTTGTATCAGTTAATAAAACAACGAAAAATATCTGAAATAAAGACCGATTTTATCAATAATATGACGCATGAGTTTAAAACACCTATTGCAACGATTAACTTGGCTCTAGATGCTATTAGGAATCCGGCTATTATTGATGATAAAGATAAAGTTAAGAGATACCTTTCAATGATAAAGGAAGAGAACAAGCGTATGCATGCTCAGGTAGAAAATGTTTTAAGGATATCTAAACTAGAAAAAAATGAACTTAACATTAGTAAGGACAGAGTTAAATTGCACGACTTAATTGAGGATGCTATTACGCATGTTGAGTTAATCGTAGAAGATAGAAAAGGGTATATAAAAACCTTTTTAGATGCAAGTAAGTCTTCTGTTTTGGCTAATGAAACGCACTTTACTAATGTTGTTGTAAATATCTTAGATAACGCCATTAAGTATTCACCAAATGCCCCAGAGATTGAGGTATATACCGAAAATATTGGTAACAACATTATTTTAAAAGTGAAAGATCATGGCAGTGGTATGAGTAAAGCTGCAGCCAAAAGAGTGTTTGAAAAATTTTATAGAGAACATACTGGTAATATACATAATGTAAAAGGTCACGGACTTGGTTTAGCTTATGTTAAACGAATTATAGATGATCATCAGGGTTATGTTTACGTAGAAAGCGAAAAAGGAAAAGGAAGTACCTTTAGTATAAAGCTTCCGCTAATATCATAAACTATGGAAGAACAAAAAAAGAGAATTTTATTAGTTGAAGACGATCCTAACTTTGGAACCGTTCTTAAGGACTATTTAATGATGAATGATTATGAAGTTACCCATGCTAAAAACGGTATGGAAGGATTTGAAAAGTTTAAAAAGGACGATTTCGATTTATGTATTCTTGATGTCATGATGCCTTATAAAGATGGTTTCACTTTGGCTAAAGAAATAAGAGAGAAAAATACAGATGTGCCAATTATATTTTTAACCGCTAAAACAATGAAAGAAGATGTTTTAAAAGGTTATAAAGTTGGCGCTGATGATTATTTAAATAAACCTTTTGATAGCGAAGTGCTTTTAATGAAGATTAAGGCTATTATTCAACGTAAGGCAACTGAGACGATATCAGATAGCAAACAATTTAAATTTACGATTGGTAAGTTTAATTTAAACTCAAAACTACGTTTCTTAAGTTTTAATGGAGGAGAACCTGTTAAGTTATCTCCAAAAGAAAATGAGCTATTACGTTTATTAGCTTTACACGAGAATGATTTAATGCCAAGAGAATTAGCCCTTACAAAGATTTGGAGAGACGACAATTACTTTACTTCCAGAAGTATGGATGTTTACATTGCCAAATTACGCAAGTATCTTAAATTAGATGAAAAAGTTGAGATACTAAATATCCATGGAGAAGGTTTTAGACTTGTAATAAACGAATAGATAAATTATTCAATTATATTTAGAATCCAGTTACTATTGTTATAAAGGTAGCTGGATTTTTTTTGCTATATCTCCAGAAATTAAGCCTTATTTAGTTCTCCATAAGCGCCACCAGGGCACATGAGGCGCATCATGATGTTCGTAATGGTATCCAAAGAAATAGCACGTAAAAAATGCCAATACATGGTTTTTTTTTAAAGAACCAGAATTATGTTTGTTGTTATGGCTATGACCATCTTTGTGAGGAATATAAGTCCCAAAATAAAAAAGTTGAAAGGTTGATAAAATACTAGGAAGTATCCAAAACAATAATAGGTTTTCCAATGGGAAAATTAACCTTAAAAGCTGTAGGCTAATGGTCATTAAAACCAGTTGTTTTATTGTAGTGTACTTTTTAATGAAATTATAGTACCATATTAACAACTTCCCAGATTCATGATAATCCGGGTCTTTATCACTAGCTACATGTCTATGGTGTTCATGATGTTTAACTAACAAACGGTCATAAAAATTAAAAGCAAATAATAAAGAGGTTATCCAGCCAATAGTGTCATTTAGAATTTTGTTACTCGATACAGTGCCGTGCATGGCGTCATGAGCTGTAATAAATAAACCAGTGAATAAGTGTGTCTGAAGTAAAATACCAAGATAAAGCACTAAAGCGGTATAATTTAGGTGCCATTGCAACAGGAATAATAGGCTTGTTAGCCATGATAAAATCATAACTATTGCTATAAATATCCCATAAGGATCTATGGCGGTGTAAACTAATTTTCTGGTTGCCATTAGTGTTTTTTTTGTTTAACAATTTAAACAAAAAATTAAACAAAATAACAAAAATAATCTACGAATTTCACTTTTTTTGTGTTGAAAACTAAAAGTCGTTCTTAGGTGGTAGGAAAAGGTATAGCGTAATTTATTAGCTTTTTTTGGTATTAATACGTTTTTATAAATTTAGCGCTTCCGTTTGAAACTTCGAATTCCCAATGTTTTCGATAAATGCACCCTGCAGGACAATCTCCTTTACCAATACTAAAGGTAATAGTTGCTGAATTATCATTTCTTGTTAGTTCTATAGTGTTTCCATCACCAATACACCCTTTGTTAAATTCTGCGTATTCTATAGAAGTTACTTTCTTAAACTCCTCCTCTAAAGGAATCATGTTAAACTCTTTATCAGTATAAATAGTCAACCATGGAAATTTAGGATAACTGTACGATGTTCTTATTGAATCAAAATCATATAAATTTAACAAGTCATCAAGCTTGGTTTCTCCAGTTGGAATTACCTTATTGACAAGGTTTTTAATCTCTGGTGCTTCTGTATCAACTTTCAAACTTATAGAACTAAAACTATAACAATAGTAGCCATGAATTTTATGGATATCGAATACAGTATCTCTTTCTGGTGAATCTGAATAGTAAACAGCTTGAATAATTTTTAAAATTTTATCAATCTCATTTTGATCAAGTATTTCATTTTGATAATTGGGATGATTACTATCTTGAAATATTTCGTGAAAATACAACTGTTTGGCATCAAAGAAATAGTTTTCAATAATGAAGGAATCTAATTTTTGATTGTCATTTTCATTCATTTTGTCTTCTTCGCAATTAAGAAAAAGCACGGAGAGTGCTGTAATAAGAAGTATCTTTTTCATATTTAAGTACATAAAGATTAGCAATAATAAGATGAGCTAATTTTAATTAGGTTGCGTGAGATTATTCGCAAATTTAAATGTTGAACTTAAATGAAAGCGCCGTAACACGCAAAGAGCTTGTTAAATGGATGACTCTTTAATGTAGCGTACTAGAATTTTTCAAAATCGTCTATGGCAAACGCATTTAGATAGGATGTTTCATCTATAGTATCGTTCTCAGAAGAATCGTAGTCTACCAATATTTTCCAAATTGAGTTTTCTTTAGTTAATATTACATGGAACTTACCATAGTAACTTTTTTCGTTTTGGGTATTTGGTCCTATGGTTAGTTTGTAAATACCACGTTCTGAAGCTTTATTGTTACTAACAATGCGTTCTAAAAATCTAAAGGAGATGGTTTGTTTTCTGTCATTATCTGTCCACCACTTAATGTACTTGTCTATATAGGTGGTTTTGTTGCTTATAGTTTTGCTATTACCGCTAACGCGAACCAAATCGTTGGCATGTATACTGGCAAATAGGTTATAATCTAGAAGCTCATAAGCCTTAGTGAAATTAGTCCATAATTGGGAATTGATTGCTTTTAACTCTGTGTTTTGTGAAAACAGGGATATACTAAACAATAGGAAGGATAATCGTAATAGCTTCATTTTTAGATAGTTTTTAAAAAGATATAAAATATTTCTGAAAACTATAACGTCGAATGTATTGTACCTGATAAAAGTCATAAGTTATGATCTTGTGACCAGATATTTTTATTGGGTTAATTCTCTTATAAAAATAACTCATTTATAAATGAAACATATACTTGTTTTATTGATGTTCACATTGATATTCTCCTGTAAAAAAGAAATGTCTAAAACTTACGAATCAAATAGAATTGTTGAAGGCAAGAAAGCAACGGAACACCCGGGGAAGAAATTAATGGAAGGGTATTGCTATGCCTGTCATGATGCATCAACTTCACATGAGAAACGCATAGCACCTCCTATGATAGCCATTAAGAAACATTATATTTTAGATGGAACCAGTAAAGAAATGTTTATTTCCGCTATACAGGAATGGATTAAAAACCCAACTGAAGATAAAGCAAAAATGTATGGAGCTGTAAGGCGCTTTGGAGTAATGCAAAAATTAAGTTATCCGGATACTGTAATTACTCAAATAGCCGAATACATATATGATTATGATATAGAAGAACCAGATTGGTTTCAGGATCATTTTAAGGAACGCCAAGGAAATATGCCTAAGCACTAACCCACGTGTAAATATTCTAAGTTTATGCGAAAAAAAAGCTATCATTTATTGATAGCTTTTTTATTCTTATAAGGTTTTTATTGAGAAACGGGTTTAAATACACGTATCCAATCTACTTTAAGAGTGTGATCCTCCTGATTATTTGCAATTTCTTCATCAGTAGGCATTCTACCTTGTTCAGCATTCCAATTTTGAACCTCAGCATTAATGATAATGTCCATTTCTTTGCTTAATCCGGTTCGATCAGCTGCGTTTCCTGTTGGTGAGGTATAATTTAGCGGGTCTATACCATGTTTATCGCCAACAGTATCTAGATTGTCCATAACTTTTATGAGGTTACCATTAATATAGTACTCAAGATGTGTTGGTGATTTCCAATACACTCCAATTCTTACCCAATCACTAGAAGTATAGGGGTAGCCATCTACCTTTTGCCAAGTGCTTGCGTCTTTGGGCTGATAATCTTGAAATGGGTTTCTAATAAATACATGATGACTTATGTGAAAACGTTCGGAAAACCAAGATTGCTCATTTCTTGGGTTTTGAGCGCCATAGGCTTCTAAAATATCAATTTCTTGCGTGTCATCTGGGCTTAACATCCAAATATCGGAGGCAAAAAAAGCATTAGCTACCAATACTCTTGCCTCTACAAAAACAGGGTATTTAACACGTTTAGTTGATGTAATACAGCCTAAACGCGTGGCTTTATCTGTTCTGTTACCATTTGAAGCGCCATAAGTTTTTGTTTCTCCATCTACTCTTGTGGTTAGTAGTCTAAGATTTCCACCAGATGCTGTAACGTTTTCATGTCGCCAAATTGTTGGACCAGGACCATTCCATGTATTATGGTAAAAGTTAGTCCATTTACCATTACCAAAAGTTGCTAAGTTGGGTTCACCAGCATATTCGTATTCAAAATCATCAGATAAGT
Organism: Seonamhaeicola marinus; assembly: GCF_008085455.1. Classification (NCBI taxonomy): domain Bacteria; kingdom Pseudomonadati; phylum Bacteroidota; class Flavobacteriia; order Flavobacteriales; family Flavobacteriaceae; genus Seonamhaeicola; species Seonamhaeicola marinus. The sequence continues at coordinate 169,778 of NZ_VSDQ01000718.1, forward strand.
CTTCTTGGAATTCCCATATCAAACCATCTCCAGCATTAGCCGGAACTTCTATATCGGTAAATGACTGATTAGTCTCTTCTTCTTCTTCTTCTTCTTCTTCTTCTTCT
>NZ_VSDQ01000718.1:169900-794228 GCF_008085455.1 Seonamhaeicola marinus
ATCTTTAGGAGTTTCTTCCTGTTGGTCTTCATCTACAGGGTCTCCGTTGCTACTAGAACAGCCGCAAGCTATAAAAAGGGAAATTGTAAATAATGTAATAATAAGTTTAGTGGTCTTTTTCATTTTTAAATTTTAATTTCATTTCTGGCCTATAAAATTAAAATCAGTTTAATCGTTTTTAATGAAAAAGCACTTGACAATACCTGAACACACCTTTGTTTATATGCGTTTTACTATAACAAATGTTCGGAAAGCTGAGAATTAAAGAAATTTACGTTGCCGTTTTAGATACGTTCAGACAACCAAGTTTTGAACTCGTAAAAGTTTTGAGGTGCTACACCATGGCCTACGGGGAACTCAGAGTATTTATGTTTAATATTTAGACTTTTAAGAAACACAGGTGTTTGTCTAGCCCAATCTACGGGGATAACTTGATCTACGGTACCATGAGAGCAATAAAAATCTAAATTAGAATAATCTCTATTTTCCAGATTTTCAGGTAAGATATCATGATAAATATAGCCGCTAAGACCTACTATGTTTTTTATTTTATCTGGATAATTTAAGGCCACTGCACAACTTAATATGCACCCTTGGCTAAATCCTAACAGTGTAACATTATCTTTATTAACAGGATAATGAGAAGTAGCTTCGTCTATAAATTGAGCAATTAAATCCCTAGATTCGGTAGCTTGGTGTTTATCATTCCATTTACCTTTATCCTCATCAAAATTAATAGCATACCAAGCATTACCATAAGGTTGCATAGGGTAGGGTGCTCTTACCGAAATAATAAAAAGCTCTTTGGGTAATTCACTAGCAAATGAAAACAAGTCGTTTTCATCACTACCATAACCATGCATCATGATTAATAAAGGTGCGTTTTCATTTAAACTTGATGGTCTCGTAAGATGATATAAAGAAAGAGAATTACTCATTGGGTTAATTAGCGAAATTAGCAAATATTTTTTGATAGAACTTTCCTAGAAGCGGCACTTCATTTAATTTTCCTGATGTTGCCCCTATAAAACCATAAATAAAAAGTACAGCAAAAAATAAATAAAAGCCAGATGAGACAAACCAGCTGTCAAAACTTCCAACAATGTAACCTAAAGCCCAAAAAGTTAGCCATAAGCCTAAAGATTGTCTTATATGAAATCCAGCAAAAGGGCTTTTTTGATCAGCTTCATTATTCATGAAATAAGCTATAATTACTCCAAAAATTGTGAGATAACTAATTATAGCGTTTCTTTTTCCGCGCTCAATATCTTGTTGTGTCATTTTAACTGTTTAATGAAACTTTATTATTAGAAATAATGCCGTAAACCTTCCCTTTTAACTGAGCACCTTCAAAAATGCTATTTTTAGATTTAGATATACTAGTTTTTCTATCGTAAGTATATTTACCATCAGGGTTAAAAAGTGATAAGGTGGCTTTTTCTCCAATGTTAATGGAAAATGTTTTGGCACCAAAACGATCTTTTCCTTTGGTTAAAATATCAATGGTCTTTTTTGTAGTAAATACGGTTTGCAATGCTCCGAATGCACTTTCTAAACCAATAGAACCATAGGCCGCATGATCAAATTCCACTTTTTTATCTTCAATATCTATTGGCGTATGGTCTGTAGTTACCATATCTATAGTACCATCTTTAATCCCTTCAATTAGGGCATCAACATCGGTTTGTGTTCTTAGAGGAGGTAGTACTTTATAGTTAGAGTCAAAGCTTGTTAAGACCTCATCTGTAAAATATAGGTTATGGATTGCAACGCTACAGGTAATGTCTAATTTCTTCTTTTTCGCCTCTCTGATTAACGCAACCGACTTAGCTGTAGAAATGGTAGGGATATGCAGTTTACCACCTGTATATTCTAATAAGAACAAGTCTCTTGCAACTTGTAACTCTTCTGCTAAAGCTGGAATACCTTTAAGACCTAATTTTGTACTGGTTACGTTCTCATTCATTACACCTTTTCCAACCACTTTAGTCTCCTGAGGGAAAGATTGAACTAATCCATCAAAATTGGCAGCATATTGCAAAGCAATTTTCATAAGGTTAGGATTAGATACAGGCTTTTTGTAATCGTAAAAGGAAACGGCCCCAGCTGAACTCATATCATATAGCTCTGCTAAATCCACACCTTTACTTCCAACTGTAAGTGCTCCAATTGGTAAAACGGTTACTGCGTTGCCAGTTGATTTGGCATTAACAAATGTAATGTCGGAATTGGTATCTAATACCGGATTAGTTTTAGGATTTAAGCCAATGGTTGTAAAACCAGATGAAGCAGCTACTTTTAGTCCGTTACTTATAGTTTCGCGTTCTTCAAAACCAGGTTCACCAAAGCATACACTACTGTCAAACCAACCTTGAGATACGTGTAAATTATCAAGTCTAATTTCTTGATAGTCGTTGGTGTTTTTTATGGTTTTAGCAATTTTTAAAATCGTGCCGTTTTCAATTAAAATATCTTGAGTAGCATTATGAAATTCGCTTTTCGGATCAATAATTGTGGCAGACTTTATAAGTATGTTCATTTAAAATATTTTAAGATGAGCATTTCAATAACAAGGAATACTAGTGCAAAAATAACAAACCATTTCCATAAGGCATTAACTTTTGCATCACTTTTTATACTGTCAAAAACATTGATAATAGAATTACTAATACTTACGTTTTCGATGTTGGAAAGGTCTCGGTATATTAAATTGCTCTCACTTCTATCGTAGTTATAACTAACATTCGTAACCGTAAAATCTTTGTTTTTTATGCTATAAATATTAGATATAGCAGGCGTTTCTAGAGTATTTATAACAACCTTGTTATTAAAATATTTTTGTCTTGGAATTACATTGGCGCTATGACTTACTAAGGATACAATGTCATCCTGTTGCAGTTGCGTTTCTATTTCAAAACTATTGTTTTTACCTATGGTGTAATATAGCTGAGGTGATTTAAAACTTTGTTTTGCAATATTGTAAAATGTCGGCACAATTACATTCCAGTTTTTGAAATTAGAATTTTTTTGATTTAAAGCAGATGTAAAAATATAGGCATTACTACTATTTAGTAAGCAGGGTTTCCCATCTTCAAAATTTAAGATTGCATAAGCATTGTTGGAATTAACATCATAATAACTCTGCATTTTTGGGTATTGAAAATTGGACACTTGTTTCTCAAAAACCCCTTTCTTATATAGCGGATGCGAATAGTTTATGTTAGTTACCCGTTTTTCGGAAGTAACTAAGGTTTCAAATTTTGTGTTGTAATTGGTTAAGAGCTGATTATAAGATGCTATATTACAGTTTTCTGAGGGAATGATAATTATAGAACCACCTTGCGTTGTAAAATGATTTAGGGCTGAAATTAACGGATTAGGAATACTACGTAATTCGTTTAGAACAATTAAATTTTGTTGATCTATTAGGTTATAAGCCAGCGCATCTATAGTACTTGATGTGTACTTAAATTCACCTTCAGTGAAAATTCGTTTTAAAAAGTCATCATCATCCTGATTAACAACCATAACCTTCACTTTTTCTTTAGTATCAATATTGAAAAACAAGCTATTGTCAAATCTTAAATCGGCATCATTAATGGTAATTTTGCCATTAATAGACTCGTTTGTAGGTAAAGAAAAACTAGTTTCTGCAGATTGCGTTATGTTAACTGATGTTTTAGCGATTAAGTTATCGGCGTTAAACAGAGAAATTGGTAGGTTTTCAATTGGTCTTCCGGAATTCTTTAAAACAACACTCAACTGAAGATTGGCAGGTGTGTTTTCAGAAATGTAAACACTATCAATGGTAATATTATTGGTGTTAACAGGTTCTAATTTTACCAAATGTATTGTTGTTAGACTGTCGGTCTCTGGTTTGAATTCTCCCGCATGGTCTTGAAAGTCAGAAATAAGTACAATATTTTTAAGGCTATTGGTATTCTTGTTTAAAAGTGTTTTGCATTTTAAATAAGCAGATTGTAAGGGCAACTGATTTGAGGTGTATTCCAAATGTAAAATGTCATTTTTTATAGCTTTTAATTCTGTTTGCCTGTAGGTTTTGTTATTTGTAAGAATTGATACTTTCTCGTTTTCAGGAATACTAGTAACCACATCTTGTAAAGCACGCTTTAAAAGTTCACCTTGGCTACCCTTAGCTTGCATACTAAACGAATTATCAATGTATATAACCGTTTCTTTTTCTGATTTAAATGTTTGTGTTTTGGATAAAAAGGGTTGTGCAAAAGCGATTACTAATGCTGCCAAAAGTAAGAGTCTGGTACAAAGAATTAACCACTTTTTTATCTGAGAACTTTTGCGGGAGTTTTGTTTAATTTCCTTTAAAAATGCTACATTAGTAAAGGCTTCTTTTTTAAACTTACGAAGTTGAAAAAGGTGAATAATAATAGGGATAAGCAGTAAAAATAAAGCGTAAAGAAGTTCTGGGTGTTTAAACTGCATTCCTTTTTTTGATTAACCAAAATTAAGTATTTTTTTCAACAAAAAAATATATAATCCTTAATTGGTTCTAAATTTAACTTTTTTAAATACGCTCTAATTTCCTTTTGAGCTTCTTTATTTGCTACTGTAACTAAACTTTGCGGATTTTCAATTTCTGCTAAAGCCCTAAATTCAAGAAGTTCTTTTCCGTAAATATGTTTTCCTATTTTTTTTGGATTGTCGCAAATCCAGTGAAAGTCAATATTGCGTTCAATGAATAGTTTAGCCATTAGTTTTCCTTTTGTACCAGCACCCCAAATTACAGGTGTTTTCTCAATATTATGGTCAATGTCTAAAAAGTGAAGCGTTTTTAAGCTTGTAAAATGGTTTTGGGCGTAATGCATATGTGTTCTGGATGTTCTAGTGCTGTAATCTCGCCATTTATGAATCACTTTATCACATGGAATACATTTAAAATTATGTTTATAGAACCTAAAGGTTAAATCATAATCTTCGGGATATATATTAGGGTTAAAGGCATCGCAAGCAATTAAATCTTCTCTATGAATGAGCCAACAGGGTGATGGTATTACACATTCTTTATAAATCTCATCATAGTTATTTCCTTTAAGTGTTAGTTGGTTTAACCATGTTTCATAGCTTTTGTAACCAGGTCCAACACCATGCGCACTGAAATATTCTACTAAACCAACAGCCACATGTTTTTTACCATGATTTATTAGGTTTTCTGCTAGAACTTCAAGTTTGTTCGAGGTCATGATATCATCACTATCCATTCGAGTAACAAATTCCCCAGAGCTTTTAGCAAAGGCTTGTTGTAGTGCTGAAATAATCCCTTTTCCCTTGTTTTTGGAAAGCTTAATTCTACTATCCGATTTTGCAAATTGTTCAACGATCTCATAACTATTGTCAGATGAATGATCGTCAATAATTATTAACTCCCAATGGGTATAAGTTTGATTTAGAATTGATTTGATACAATCGCTTAAATAAACTTCTGTATTTTTAAAAGGTGTTAGAATACTAATTAAGGGTGCTCGCATTGTGCGAATATAATATCTTTAATATTAATTTAGGAATAGTTGATTTAACGTAAAGGGTTTAATGGATTTAATTAATTCTGAAAACAAAAACGACTAGATATGGTTATACTAGCCCTTTTTAGTCAATAATCTTGATTTAAATACTTCAAGGCTTTTCTAGAATTTAAAATTACTTTATAATTAAATTGTATTTAGTGCATTGTAGTTTGATAATCAGTGTTTTACATATCATAATCAAATTAATAATGTCATTCTAAACGCTACTGAAATCAAAATATATTTTGATTGAACGCATATTGTGTCGCATTTGAGGAGGAATCTCACTTTAATGAGATATCTCGTTGCTCATACTTCCCTCAGTCGATATGACAAATCACTGTTTTACAGTGTTTTTACTATCATTTTCTGAATGAAATTTAAATTGAAATCTGTAAGGTTTTGTGAGCATGTACCAAGTAAGTTTACAGGGACGTTACTTAAAAACGTTGTTTTTAAGACTTCGAGCTTAAAGTCTTTTAAAGGTTATTTAAACTTCTATGTGAATTAGTACTTCGCGGACTTTCCGTTGCTTAAAGAACTTTTAATAAAGGTTCTAACATCTTCATTAGCTTTGATTAGATCTTCATTTCTTAAATACATCATATGCCCACTTCTATAGCCTTTAAAGGTAAACCTATCTTTCATTTTTCCGCTAGGATCTACTTGCCACATGGTATATTTAGCTGCAAAATATGTTGTAGCTCCATCATAATATCCCGATTGTATTAATACTTTTAAATACGGATTCTGAGCCATGGCTTCTCTTAAACCTTCACGGACATTATTATTTCTTCTATCCCAAGGGTGAACATCGCCAAACATATTGTATTTAACATCGGTTTTAAAGTTTAAATGCGTTCTTAAATAATAATTAATTGCTGGGGTAAACGAATGTAACCAGGATGTTAATTCGGCACTATAATCGGGTCTGGTTCCTGCTTCAATTTTGTCAATTCCTAGATATCGAGAATCTAATCTGCCAAGAGTTTGTCCAGTTTTATCTCTCAATAATTCTTTCCAGAAAAAGGAAGTTGGAACATCTAAATTATGCTGCAGTATTACCTTTTCACTTAAACCAGAAAACTTCGCCATGTTCTTAGCTATGGTTTTCTTTTCGCTTTCCGAAATAAATCCACCTTTAGCTAGGGCCGGCATAAGGTCATTAACAGCAAAATTCTCGGCTTCCGGTAAAACATCTAAAAGATCTTTTTGTTGTAATTCACTTGATAGTGCCTTTTGATACCAAGCAGCAGCTGTATAATAAGGTAGATTTAAAGCAGAATATACGGGTTGTGATGTACTGTATAGTTTATAATCTGCTGGAGATACAAGAATAACTCCGTTTAAATACATCCATTGTTTGGTTTGTAATTCTTTCGCAAGCCCCATAACGCGAGTGCCTCCGTAACTTTCTCCTATTATGTATTTAGGGGATTCCCATCTGTTTTTTCGGGTTACAAAGGTGTTAATCCACTCTGCTAAATAAGTTATATCTGCATTTATACCAAAGAAGGTCTCGCGTTTAGGCATTTTTCCTTCTTTATTCGTAATCATTCTTGAGTATCCTGTGTTTACTGGGTTTACATAAACTATATCGGCTACATCTAAAATAGAGTTTGGATTGTCTTTAACACCATAGGGTTGAACAGGGTAGCCTTCATCATCAATTTTTAAAACTTTTGGTCCTGTATAGGCTACATGCATCCATACTGAAGCAGATCCAGGCCCACCGTTAAACGAAATGAGTAAAGGTCTTTCTGCTCTATTTTTAATACTATTTCTAGTATAGTAGGTATAATAAAGAGAGGCTATGGCGTTACCTTCTTTATTCCAAACAGGTTGCATGCCTGTTTCGGCAGTATAAGAAAAGCTAACCCCTTTAATTGTTGTACTATGTGTTGTTACTACAGCTGTATCACTTGGAATAGTTCTCTTTTGAGAATAAGAAAAAGTAGATATTGATAATAGTAATAATAATGATAGTTTTTTCATGTATTTTTTAGAGAAATAAATATTTTTTAAATATAATGAAACTAATATGTTTAAAATAGTTAAAAATATGTAATCACATAATTTCTGGTTTAGAATCCTTCAAAAACCCCAAGGCCGAATAAGGCAAAATCATATTTTACAGGATCTTCATTATCCAGTTGTCTCAGGTTTAGGTCTAATTCTTGTAGCGCTTTAGCGTCATTTTGCTTTCGGGTTAATAGTCCAAGTTTTCTAGCCACATTGCCTGAATGCACATCTAGCGGACAAGATAATAGGCTAGGAGATATACTTTTCCAAATACCAAAATCTACACCAGCATTATCTTGTCTAACCATCCAACGTAGGTACATGTTAATCCTTTTGGCGGCTGAATTCTTTAGAGGATCGCTAACATGTTTTTTTGTTCGTTCCAAATGTTCTATTTCAAAGAATACAGTTTTAAATTTTGAAATGGCTGTTTGTAAATTGTTATTTTCGGCATGTTTAGAGAACAATACTTCAAGGCCATTGTGCTTTATGTAGATATTTTTTAAGCTTTTTATAAACTGCGTGCAGTCATCACCATTAAATGTTCGATGCACAAAGGGTTTGAGTTGTTCTAAATCTGATGCTTTGTGATTTATTATAAAATCATAAGGTGAATTATCAAGTAAATTCATTAAGCGTTTCGCATTATTGATAATACTTTTCCGATTTCCCCAAGCAATTGTAGCCGTTAGAAACCCTGCTATTTCAATGTCTTCTTTTAAGGAAAATGTATGCGGTATCTGAATAGGATCACTTTCTATAAACTTTGGATTGTTATAGGCAACAACTTTTTCATTTAAAAAGTCTTTGAGTTCAGATGTATTGAGATTTTTTGTATTTCTTTTCATTATTTCGCTAAAATAAATGTAATTAGTCTAACATTAAGAAGACTTATGCTTTAATTACAAAATGTCTTAACCTAAGCTATGGTTGTTAAAAAGAGAATTTTACCAATAATTGTAATTGCACAATTTTTATGTACGTCCTTATGGTTTGCTGGTAATGCAATAATTAAAGATCTGGTGATCACTTTTAATTTAACCGATGGCGCTTTAGGGCATCTTACTACAGCCGTACAATTGGGGTTTATTTTAGGGACTTTACTTTTTGCAATATTCACCATAACGGACAGGTTTTCACCATCAAAAGTATTTTTTGTAAGTGCTGTAATTGCCGCCGTGTGTAATGTTTTGATGAATTACGAAAATCAGAACATGTTTTCATTGACGATGTTGCGTTTTTTTACTGGTTTTTTCTTGGCAGGTATTTATCCTGTGGGAATGAAAATAGCTTCAGATTATTACAAAGGTGGTTTAGGAAAATCTTTAGGGTTTCTGGTTGGTGCTTTGGTGTTAGGTACAGCATTGCCCCATTTATTAAAAGCTGTTAGTTTTAATTTTTCATGGCAATATATAGTGTATGTTACGTCTACTTTTTCTGTTTTGGGAGGTGTTTTAATGTTGGCCTTTGTGCCAGATGGTCCTTATAAAACAAAACTAAGTAGCTTTGATGTTTCTGTTTTCTATAAAGTTTTTAAAACTGGGGAATTTAGATCGGCTGCCTTTGGGTATTTTGGCCATATGTGGGAGCTTTATTCATTTTGGGCTTTCGTTCCCTTTTTTCTAATGGCTTATAATAAGACACATGAAGCTGCAAGTTTTAATGTGGCGCTTTTGTCTTTTGGAATAATTGGAATTGGAGGGGTGGCTTGTGTGCTCTCTGGGTACTTGTCTAATATATTCTCTACTAAACAAATAGCGACTTTATCCTTAGGCCTTTCATGCCTTTGCTGTTTCCTGTCGCCTTTCTTTTTTATATATGCTTCTCCTGTAATGTTTATGATTTACTTATTATTTTGGGGTATAGTGGTTATTGCAGATTCTCCTATGTTTTCCACATTAGTTGCCCAAAACGTAAATCAGAGTTATAAAGGAACGGCTTTAACAATAGTTAATTGTATCGGGTTTGCAATTACCGTTTTAAGCATCCAACTCATCAATTTACTTAAAGTTGAAATTGCTATCCAATATTTGTTTTTGGTTTTAGCAATTGGTCCAGTGTTAGGGTTAGTATTTCTTTTTAAGGGAAAGGTTAAAGCATAATTTTACCATCAACCATGGTTAGTTTCCTGTCCGCCATATTGGCCAACTCGTCATTGTGAGTTACAATTACAAAGGTTTGACCAAATTCGTCACGAAGTTTAAAAAACAGATTATGAAGGTTTTCGGCAGATTCACTATCCAAATTACCCGATGGCTCATCCGCAAAGATTAAATCTGGTTTGTTAATTAAGGCTCTTGCTACCGCCACTCGCTGTTGTTCTCCACCCGATAACTCACTTGGCTTATGATCATAACGGTGCGATAGACCTAAAAAATCTAATAGTTCTTTGGCTCTGGTTTCTGCCTCATTTTTAGAAGTCCCTTTTATAAACGCTGGCAAACATACATTTTCTACTGCGGTAAATTCTGGTAATAGCTGGTGAAACTGAAAAATAAATCCAATATGTTCATTTCTAAATTTTGCCAAATCTTTATCGGACAAAGTGTTTAAATTGGTATTGTTTATTGAAAAGTTTAAACCATCAGTTTTTTCAGCAGAATCTAAGGTGCCTAAAATTTGTAAAAGGGTGGTTTTACCTGCACCAGAGGCTCCTACAATGGAGACAACTTCTCCTTTTTCAATAGAAATGTCTACACCCTTTAGAACGTGTAAATCGTCGTAATATTTATGTATGTTTTTGGCTTGAATCATATAAGAAATTGAAGCAATGAAAATACTACTTTAAGGTTTAAACCACAAAATTAATGTAAAAGAGAAGGATAATAAACAATATTTTTGGTATGTTTCTTGTTATCAGATTAATATAAAATTGTTATATGAATTTAGAACACTTATCAAAAAACAAAAAACTCTTAGTAAGTATCGTATTTGATGCTATAGGCTTTATCCCTTTTATAGATATCGTTTGGGCGCCTTTATCGGGGTACTTAATGACGAAAATGTACAAAGGTAAAGAAGGTAAAATAGCTGGTATTATTACTTTTATTGAAGAGGCCTTACCATTTTTAGACGTGATACCAACATTTACGTTAATGTGGATTTACTCTTATGTATTAAATCCTAAAAAGGAAGAAACTATTATTGAGGTTTAGTTTAGCTGTAAATTAATAGACAATACCGTTTCTTTTTTATACGTAGACTCCATATGGATAGTGCCATTACTATTTTTTACAATCGTTTTGATATTTTTTACTCGCCTGCTTTGGTTTATTTGTTTTGTAGACCAACCCAGATTGGTGTGAATATTAAGAATGAGACATTCTTCAGGAGTAAGTGATATATTAACTGTAAGGGTATCAGATGTTTTATGTTTTTTAATACCATTAGCCACCTCTTGTATAATCCTAAAAATATTCACTTTTAAATCGTCATTAATGTTTTGCCAATTAATTAATGTTGTAGATTTAATGGTGTACTGAAGTAGATGATCCTTTTTGTGCTTGTTTAAGTAATCTTCGATAAGTTTAATATAGTTGGAGTCGTCATACAGCCCTTCATTTTTAAGGTTGTGAGATATGTCTCTAATTTCCTTTTCAACGTTCTGTAATTCTGTTATGTACGTATGGTATCTGTCTTGAATTACAGCATTATCTTCGAGAGCTAAAAACTCTAGCCCTAATCTTGAACCAGATAGTTTATTTAAAATACCATCATTAAGGGCTTCTCCAATATTATGACGTTCAGCAAGTCGGGTTTCCTCAATTTTTGATTGCTGATTCAATAACAAATCATAAATTCTTTTATTAGCTTTTTGCTGTTTACCAATAAATGCAAGTTCTTGGTTTTTGGAAATTTGCACTCTAATGATATAAAACAACACTAGAACAAAAAGCGACATAAGGATTATAAGAAAAGTAAAGGCGTTTTGAGATGTTAACTTCTTGGTTTCGGCAATATAATTATCGGTTTCGAATTTAATTCTTGCGAATTTGTTTCTTGATGCACGCTCCACTTGAAGTAAACTATCATTAAGTTTAATATGTTCGTATAAATACTGTTTGCCTTTTTCGCCTTCTTCTAATTTTGATAGCAACATTAGTGATCTAGAAACCTCTTGAAACTCTTTAATTTTTCGCCCAATTTTAAAAGACCGTTTAGATAAGATTAGAGCAGAGTCTTTTTTATTGATACTTTGGTAGAACTCTGCCATATCATTTCCTCCAGCAACTATTTCGTAAAGAGCATTTAATGAGTCGCTAATTTTATAAGCTTCATTAAAAAGTAACTTAATTTGGGTAGTATCTTTATTTTTAGATAAAAATAAGCAATAGGCCATATTATTGGCAATAGCGCTGTAGGTTAAAGGATCTTTAATTAGCATGCTATCCTTGCTAAAATTGCGATTCTTGTTTAAAAGCTCTTTATATATTGATATTGCTTTTTTAAATTTTTTTTTCTTTCTATAAACTTCAGCGATGTTAACGTTTAAGAATAAATAGTTTTCTTCATTATAAGTATAACAACTTTTGCAAGAATTAATATTCTTTAAGTCTTTATTTACTAATAATGCTTCGTTATAGATATTTAATGCTTTATCAAATTGTTTTAAGTATTTAGCATTAAGTCCAGAATGTAAAAGGAAAGAAACAAGGTAATCTAAGTTTTGATCATTTTTAGGTAAAGTCTTAAGTATATTAATTCCTTCAATACATGCTTTTTCGCTGTTTGCGTAATCCTCTTTATTCCGCGTTAAAATCGAAATATTATTTAAAATGAATACTGTTTCTAATTTATTATTTAGCTTTTTTGAAATGTTTAAGGCTTTCAAATAATAGTGATAAGAACTATCGATATTAATTGAATTTTTCATAAATGAATAACCTAAGGCGATGTAGGACCTAAGAATGGCGATTGAGTCATTTAACTTTGTTGCTAGTTTTAAGTTCTTTTTTGATAAGTCATAAATCATTTTATGATCTAATTTTTTTAAGTGAACTGTTAGTCTGTTTCTATCAGACAATAAAATTGTAGAGTCAACTTTGGTTTTATAGGAAAGCTGACTGGCTTCTTGAGCATATTTAAGCCTAGTACCTAAATCTAGAGTTTCAAGAGTAGATAGTTTCCTTAGTTTTTGGACGGTATCTAAAGTTTTTTGAAAGTTTACGTCTTGACTATTAGTGAAGTAAGAGAAAAAACTAATTAAAAATATGTAATGCCAAGATTTCAAAATTGTATAGTTAAATAGGTAGTTGAATGGTTATTGTAGTGCCTTTATTATTAGCTGAGTTAAAATAAATAGTGCCGCTTAGCTTTGATACTCTGGATTTTATATTTTTTACACCTATACCTTTAAAGTTTTGCTGTGTATTGAATCCAACACCATTATCTGTAATGTTAGCTTTTAAAGTATTACCGTCTAAGCTAAAGTAAAATGTAACTAAACTCGCTTGGGCATGTTTTATGATATTCTGCAAAGATTCCTGTATTATTCTAAAGAGATTAACTCTAATAATATCATTAATATCTTTCCAGGCAATTTTACTTCTATAATCAATTTGAAATTGTAGCTTATTTATTTCACATTGTTTTTTAATATAGCCTTTAATATGGGTGTCAAAATTGGTGTTTAAAACTCTCGTATTTTTGAGGTTATGTGCTAGGGATAAGACATCTTTTTCAATGGTTTTAATTTCGTTTAAATAAGAATTCAAGTCATTTTTAAACTCATTATCCATAATAGAAAATTCTAGACCTAATCTTGTTCCTGTTAGTCTGTTTAGGATACCATCATGAAGTTCCTCACCAATTTCATGGCGTTCTGTGAGTTTTGTACTTTCAAGTTCAGATTGCTCTTTAATTAATAAGGAATAAATTCTTTCATTAGACTTTTGTTGGTCGTTTACATGTTGGAGGTTATGCAATCTTAATTTTTGATGTCTAAGAACAAGCAATAATATTAATGAGAGTACAACGCCCCCCCCAATAAATAATAGAAGACCATTTCTGGTTTTTAACCGTTTGGCTTCCGCTATATAATTATCTGTTTCAAATTTAATTCTGGCAAATTTATTTCTGGCGTTTCGTTCAGCATCCAGAAGACTATCATTTAGTTTAATGTGTTCATATAAATATTTCTTACCCTTTTCTCCTTTTTCTAGTTTAGAAAGCATAAGTAAAGAACGAGATACTTCTTCGTAGTTTTTGATCGTAAGAGCATGTTTATAGCCCATTTTAGAAATTATGAATGCCGAGTCCTTTTGATTAATTGCCTCATAGAATTCAGCCATATCATTTGCGGAAGCTGCTATATTTTGTGATGAGTTTTTTGAAATAAAAATAGTAAAGGCTTCAATAAACTCCCGTTTAATCTTATCATAATTTAAACTACCATCTCTAAACGAATTATAAGCAATATTGTTTAATATTGCCGCATAGCTTAAAGGATCTTTCTTTAACAGGCTGTCTCTTGAAAATGTTGGAGAATTTTGTAATAAGTCTTTGTATACAGATAGAGCTTTTTTGTGCTCTTTTTTATATTTAAAAATTTCCGCAATATTAATATTTATGTAAAGTCTAGCAGTATTCCTATATGAATAATTATTCGGGAAGTCAGACGGTAATAGATAGCTAATACTAAGGGCCTTTTTGTAGTTATTAAGGGCTTTGTCGTATAATTTTAAATAAGCGGAGTTATTACCCAACAAAATGTAACAGTCAACAGTAGATACCAAAACATCTTTGGTTTTTTCATTTAGGTTTTCTAATGTTTTTAGAGCTCTAACTATATTGGCATCACTTTCTAAATAATTTTTTTCGATTGCTTGAAGAGTAGCTAATGAGTTTAAGACATCGGATTCTAAATACGAGTTCTTTAATTTCTTGAAAGTTTTTAATGCCTTATAGTAATAGTAATATGCACTATCGTTTTCATTTTTAATATTACTACTGTACCAACCTAAGTTATGGCTTGAGGTTCCTATTCTTAAACTATCGTTTAATTTTTCCGCTAATTTAAGAATTTTGTAACTGTATTTGCCCATCATTTCAAGGTTGCTCATTGAAGAATAAATAGTGAAAATTTTAATATTAGATTTATAAATAATACTATCAACCTTGGTCTTATAGGACAATGCACTAGCTCGTTTAGCATATCCAAGCCTTTTTTCCAAGCTTGAATTCTCATTATCGGATAATTTCCTTAAATATTGAATACTATCTAAAGTCTGCTTAAAATCATCATTTTGAGCAGATAAACAAATACAGAAAAAAGGAAGTATAAAAAGTAAATAAGGTTTAATAAGCAATGCAATTTTTATGAAGGTAAAATTACATTTCTTTTCTTATAACCTATGCGTGAATTCCACAATTATGTATAAAAAAAATCGCCCAAAACTAGTTCGGGCGATTTTTTTATGATATCTAAAAAGATAATTACACTGGTTGTTCTATTACAACAACAGCAAAATGTACATCAACGTCTGTTTCACTTCCAGCTCCAACAGATCCGAAATCATTACCATTGCTTGCTTCGCTAACTTCAGTTGGTTCATGATATAATTTAACTTCTACATGCCCCTCTGGACTTGCAGCTCCAGTCGTCCAATCAGTACTAAGCCCAATTTTGTTACCATCAGCACGTGTAGATGAAGCGTCATCTGTTCTAGTTATAGACAAATTTACACCTGCCTCTTTAGAGAAAACAATAAAGTGCTCGTCTTTTTCTTCAAGAATTTCTAGAGTTGCATCCTCAATATCATTAGGATCTTCATCATTTAAGAATTTAATTTCAACAGAATATGTACTATTAGCATATAACTCTATTTCAACTTCATCATCTTCTTCTTTATTTCCATTTTTATCATCGTGATCTTCATGTTCGGCATGTATATCGTAGGTTTCTGTGTTACCATCTCCGTCAGTTACTATTACTTGTACCAAAGTTACTTCATCATGATGATGTCCTTGCTCTGGGCTATCATCATCAGAACATGATGTTGTTAATAATAAAGCACCTACTAGTAGGCTTGTTAAGGCAATTTTTACGTTTTTCATAATTTAAATTGTTAATAATTAATAAGTTTCATTAAAATGTATAAATGACTTTCAATTGAAAGTTTCGTCCTAATTCATCAGCAAAATATCTTAGCCTGTTCAAGTAATTTCTATAACTTGTGTTAAAAACATTTTCGATACCAAATTGAATTTCCAATTGGTTTTGTTGCATCTTAAGTTGTTTTCCTGCTAAAGCATTTACCAAAAAGTAGCCTTTTGGAGGCGTACTAATATCTACGGTCTCAGTTATAATTTCTCCACCTTCCAAATAGGAAATAGGGAAATTGAAATCAGAGAATCGTTTTTGTTCAAATACCCAATCTGTATTTAGCTTTATGTAATAACTTCTGGATTTATCCTGCCATTTTAATCCGTTTTTCCAGTTTGCACTTGGCATATTTATTAAAGGAATATCATTGGTGGTATCCTGAGCATGTATGTACGAGAAGCTCGATGACCAAGCGAACTTATCGGTTAAATTCTGATTCAAATCAAAATCTATTCCCCATAAATTGGCATCTACTTGTAAATACGACCATACAGGGAAAGCACCTCTAATGGTAAAGTCAGCACCTGTTGGAACCTGATTAATAAAATTGACAATATGATTCCAGTATGCCGTTGTTTCTAATTCTAATCCTGCTAATAGATCAATATTAGCTCTATGATTAACTAAAAACTTTTTTGAAGACTCTACATCTAATCTTAAATCCCCAATTTCAATGGCGGCAGCAGAATGATGTAAACCATCACTAAATAGTTCTGATGGATTTGGCGCTCTATTGGCTAAACTGAAATTAAAGTTGATTTCTTGATGTTGAGATGGTTTAAACTTAACCCCAAGCATTGCTGCTAAAGCATGATACTCTAATTTAATATGTGTTAGATAATCACCTCTAGATTCTTCTATTATTGCATTTGGGAAATCATTGCTATAATTGGCATCATCCCAATCGTCTGTTTCGTACCATTTTTTAGCAAAGATATAAGAATAATCATATCTAAAGCCACCTTCTGTTGTCCATTGGTCATTAATGTCGTATTGAAGCGAAGAATATAGACCCGCTTTCCAATACTCATAATCGGGTATTAATCGTTTAACACCAGTTACAGGTACTGCATTAATTTGGTATTGTCCGTTTAACCCTATTTCCCAATTAATTTTATCCCATTTATTAATATCTAAATAGGTATCAATATTTTGGGTTGTCAATTTTAAATTCATTGCAGGTTCATCGCTTCTGCCTCCTCTGCGAATGTCATATTCATACCTTTGATTGTATTGAAAGCTATATAAAGCATGCAATGTCCCCAAATTGCTAATACGCAAAATGTTTTCCCAGTTAGCCAAATGATGGGTTATTTCTTGCCTTGGCTCTGTAATATCATAGGTAAACGGATTAATTCTAAAGGGTTGATCAGAATTAATGGCTGCAGCCAAATCTCTTAAACTTCCAATATGTGCTGATCGCATGATACCTATTTCGTTTTGAAAATAGCTATAGCTAAGCTTAGACTTAAATTTAAAAGATTGGTAAGCCGTTTGAATCGAAAATGCTTCGGTTTGTGTCCCAGTATTAGATAACACGTAATCTGGTGCTTCAAAATCACCTAGCTTTCTAAAACTACCGTGAAATTGCATTTGCCAATGTTCATTAAAGCCTTTGTTAACTCTTGCTGAAGCTAGTCCGCCTCTGCCATTGGAGTTTAGCGATAATACGGCATTTCCTGTTAGCGTATCCTTTTTGTACATTTTAGGAAATTCTGCTACAACAACACCTCCAATGGCATCACTGCCATAACGTAATGCACCTGCACCCTTTATGACTTTTATGTTACCAAAAGAATTGATATCCATACTAGGACCATGTTCTACACCCCATTCCTGATCTTCTTGTCTGGTACCATTGTTTAAAATGATGACTCTACTAGAGTGTAATCCATGAATAATTGGTTTCACAATGGTGTTACCCGTGTTTAATGAAGACACACCACTAATGGTATTTAGGGCATCACCTAATGATTTATCTGTATAAGTGATAATGTTTTGCTTAGAAAGAGACTGCTGAACACTAGTAGCTGTAGCTTTTATTTTTGTGCTTCCAGCTACAGTTACTTCATTTAATTCTTCTAAATGATGCTCTAAACGAATTGGCTGATAAGTATTACCATTAATATTAATGGTTAAAAATTTTGTCTTACATCCAATATGAGACACTTCTAATGTATATGAGCCGTCACATAAATCTTTAAAGGTAAATTTTCCTTTTTGATCTGAAATGGTAGCCTTATTTGTACCAGCAAGTTTTATAGTAGCATTTTCTAAAGCCTCAGCATTGTGGAAATCTGTTATTTCTCCAATGAGTATGCTGTTACAGTTTTGACTAAAAATAAAACATGAGAATGGTATAAATAAGATTAGAAAGATATTTTTCATAGTATTAAATATCTTGGTTACTAATTTATTTATTGTTATTTCCTATGAAGTATTAGGCTAGGTAAGGGGGAGCTTTATTTCTATTTTGATTTAAATAGAACTTTTGATAGAATGAGTCAACATAGACTATTTCATTCTGTTCCTGTAAATGTGGAATACTGTTATTGTTTTCAAAAGAAAACTGAGGTGTCGTGCTATATTCTAAATTGTTAAGATTGAATGCAACAAGACATATATCACATTGTTTATTGTCCTCACTATCATGATTGGAATCGTCATTTTGATGATGATCATATTCATGTGAATCATGGTGAAAATAAACATGGAGATTTACAATATTACTAGCAAGTAAAATTGTTAAAAAAAAGATAGACGATATTTTTGCTAAATAGCTTTTCATCACAATTTTTGCGAAGATAGAGTTTCTCTACTTAAACAATGCCAATAAAACCCTAATTTTTTTCTTTGAATAGCCCAAATCTTCTTAACATTTTCTTTTCGAAATTCCAGAAGAATTTATACTGACCAAACAGCCAACCAAATAAAACAAGTAAAAATTGGTAGACAATAAAGAGTAAAAGAATACGAATTGTCCAATACCCCCATGCTCCTAAACCTTCTTTAGTAATGTTTAAAAAGCTTAGTATAGGTTTTCCTATATACGAAGCAGTAGAACCTGTAACAGCAAAAACAATAAAAATTATAGCTATTTGCCAGTTAGATTCTATACCCCAACGTTCTTTTAGTTTATTCACAGCAATTGTTTAGCTGCAAAAATACATGATTTTTTGAAAATTATGGATTTTGAAAAAATTAAGAAAAGCATCCGCTAAATTCGAACAACAAAAGGGCCTAACCTTTGATTGTATCTCATTTGAAAGTAAATGAAGTAATTGTAAAGTTTATAATTAACTTCATAACCATAGTCAATTCTCGAATTATAGTTTATTTGAAGCTCATATAAGTCAGGATCAAACCGCAGTGGTTGTAAGACTCTTTGGTTCCATTCTATGACATAAATATTGTTTCTGTTTTCCATATATTGTTGAGAAAAGAAACCTTCAGGTCTAGCTTGCGTAGCTAACCAGGTTGCATAACCTGGATCTATTATTATGATCTCATATTCTAAATCATCATTGGCAATTCTAACAGTATCATTAACCTTAATATCTTTTACCTGTTCTGAGTTTGCTGTTTTTTTTGAAGGGGCTTTTGATGTGTTACAACTAAAAGCTATTACAGCAAAAATTAAAGTGAACATTATATAATTAACATTTTTCATAGCAAAGGGTTTTAAATTATACCATAAAATTAATTACTAAACACAGGTTTATAAAGTATAATTTAGGGAACTATCGTTTTGAATGAGTAAACATAATACCTTAGTAATAAATTTACAAAAATCATTCCTTAACACTTTGTTTTTAAGTGATTTTAACAAAAAGAGCCAATTGGCATTCCAATTGGCTCTTTGTTATTTTTGAAGAATATAGATTTATTTACCAAATAGGCCGCCAAGTAAACCTCCTAGGCCACCTTTACTTTTGCTTCCTCCTAAAACCATTCCAGCTACGTCATCAACAACGCTACCATCTCCATCGGCATCCAAAATAGACTCTAAAAAGCTTTGTTCTTTCTGCGCAGAACTTCCACCAAGTAAACCTCCTAATAAATCGCCAATGCCGTTAGAAGAGCTTACATTTTGTTGTCTTGTTTGTTTTCCTAAAACGCCCATTAAAATTGGAGCGGCAACTTTTAAAATGTTACCAACAGATCCAGCGTCTAAACCAGATTTCTGACCAATAACTTGTTCAACACCATTTTGTTTAGCTCCTAATACATGGCCTAATATTTTAGCTCCATCTACTTTTACATCTTCATCTACACCACCATTAAATAAGCCTCCAAGGTTATCTAAAATACTGCCATCATGCTTTCCGTTTAAGGCACCCATTAGTCCTTCAGCTCCTTCAGGAGTTGCAGCATTACGTTGCATTGCTTTCATTAATACAGGTAAGGCCATAGTTAAAACACTTCCTGTTTTGTTTGCATCATTTCCAGTTGATCCAGCAACACCGCTAATAATTGTTTTTCCAAGATCACTGCTTAATAAATCTAAAATTCCAGACATAATAATTTGTTTATTTTTTTAAAGAGGTTAATATCAGGGTAAGTAAGGTACAAAAAAAGTCCCAACTTGTATAGTTAGGACTCAAATATAACGTTTAGGTCACATTAAAAATTTCTTACCCAAGAATACTGATAATTTGTGATGCTAATTCAGTACCAATTCTATCTTGAGCTTCATTAGTAGCAGCACCTGTGTGAGGTGTTAGTGATAATGAAGAATTCATTAATAATTGAATTTCTGGTTGTGGCTCTTTTTCAAAAACATCAAGAGCTGCTCTTGCCACTTTACCACTTTCTATAGCTTTAACAAGAGCTACTTCGTTTACAACACCACCTCTTGCAGCATTGGCTAAAATAACACCGTCTTTCATTTGGTTAAATTCTGCCTCATCAATTACATAGTCTTTTTGAGCTGGAACATGTAATGTTAAGAAATCAGATTGTTTTAAAACCTCTTCTTTAGAAATAGTTTCAATTTCAAAGTTTACTTTCTGCCCATCAAAGAATTCTAATTCTAGGTCTGCTTTTTCTAAAAATGGATCAAAAGCAACAACTTTCATACCTGCTCCTAATGCAACTTTAGCTGTAGCTTGACCAATTCTACCAAATCCTAAAACACCTAATGTTTTTCCTTTAAGCTCAGTTCCTTTTGCGTAGGCTTTCTTTAATGCTTTAAAGTTCTTATCACCTTCTAAAGGCATATCTCTATTAGCGTTATGTAAAAAACGTGCTAAACCATATAAATGACCAAATACTAATTCTGCTACAGAATGAGAAGAAGCAGCTGGAGTGTTAATAACATGTTTACCTTGCTCTCTAGCATATTCAACATCAATGTTATCCATACCAACACCACCACGACCAATGATTTTTAGGTTAGGACAAGCATCTATTAAATCTTTACGTACAGTTGTTGCACTACGAACTAATAAAACACTAATTTCCTTTTCATTGATATAGTTAATCAATTGTTCTTGTGCTACTGTAGTGGTACTTACATTGTAACCTGCTTTTTCTAAAGCATCAATTCCACTTTGTGAAATACCATCGTTTGCTAATACGTTCATTTTGATTTTATTTTTTTATTTCCACGAAAGTGGAAATCTTGATATTTATAATTATTTAGTTAGCTTTTTGGGATTTCCACTTTCGTGGAAATGAAAAAGCAATTTTTTAAGCTTTTCTTTCTAATTCGCTCATAACCTCTACAACGGCTTTAACACTGTCTAAAGATAAAGCGTTGTACATTGATGCTCTATAACCACCAACACTTCTATGACCATTTAAACCATTAACGTCAGCTTCTTTTAACATAGTGTCAAAAGTTTCTTTTAAGTTTTCGTTTTCTAACGTAAACGTGGCATTCATTAAAGATCTATCAGCTTTATTTGCGAATCCTTTAAATAATGGGTTTAAATCTATCTCAGAATACATTAAGCGCGCCTTTTTCTCATTTTCTTTTTCAATGGCAGCAATACCTCCAAGGTCTTTTAACCACTGTAATGTTAGCATTGAGGTATAAACAGCAAATACTGGAGGAGTGTTAAACATACTTCCTTTGTCTAAATGCACTTTATAATCCATCATAGAAGGAATTTTACGAGAAACTCTTCCTAAAACATCTTCTTTGATAACAACTAGAGTAGTTCCAGCTGGTCCCATATTTTTTTGAGCTCCTGCGTAAATAATGTCAAATTGAGTGAAATCTAAAGTTCTTGAAAAGATATCACTACTCATATCACATACCATTGGAATTGGAGCGTTAGGGAACTCTTTCATTTGTGTTCCAAAAATGGTATTGTTAGATGTACAGTGGAAATAATCGTAATCTTCAGGAATATCATATCCCTTCGGAATATAGTTGTAGTTGGCATCTTTAGAAGTAGCAACTTTATAAACATCGTCAAAAATTTCAGCTTCCTTAATGGCTTTTGCTGCCCAAGACCCAGAATCTAAGTATCCTGCTCTTTTCTCTAATAAGTTTAGAGCTACCATTAAAAACTGTGTACTTGCGCCACCTTGTAAAAATAAGGCTTTATATCCTTTGCCTTCTAAACCTAGTAACTCTAACGCTAATGCTCTAGCATTTTCCATTATATCTACAAAAGCTTTACTTCTGTGAGAGATTTCAATTAAAGACAAGCCGCTATTATCTAAATCTACAACAGCCTGTGATGCTTTTAATAATACTTCTTGAGGTAAAGTACATGGTCCTGCACTAAAGTTATGTTTTCTCATTGTGTGTGGTAAAATTTAAAGATGCAAAGTTTGCAATTAATTGCTTAATACTTAGTGAAAATTCAATAATTTTTTCGTCAAATTGCTAATAAAAATTCAACAGAATCGATACTATCCGCATAATCCCAAAGATGTGGCTTCTGTGTATGTCCAAAGCCCACTTCGTTTTCAATAAAACCATTTGAGACTATACACTGAATTTGTTGCTTTTCAGCGTTTATTTTGTCTTTTAAACTGTTTAAATCGTCATAAAATTCATAGAAAACTGTAGCTATGGGCGAGGCGTAACTTTTATCTTCTTTAATCATTAAAAACCCATTCTCTAGCATGTCAAATTCACTCATTAAATAAACGGCTTTATTATAGTCGTAATTATTGGCATATTTAGCTTCATTAATAATTGGGTGCCAATGATACATTGCTTGAAAAAAAGCGTCAAAATTGTAGTTCTTAGGAACGAATACTTTAGATACACTTCTGCAACCCAAACCATAATATCTGAAAATATCCTCTGATAGGTTTTGCAGATCTTCTTCTGTTTCATTTCCGGTTAATACAGCCACAGAATTTCTATTATTTCTAATTATTGAAGGTTTTCCCTTAAAATAATATTCAAAATAACGTGCTGTATTGTTACTGCCAGTGGCTATAACTGCATCGAAGTTCTCTAGTTTTTCTTCAGTAAAAGAAATCTTTCCTTTAAAATTAGGTTCAACATATTCTAAATATTTGGCTAAAAAAGGCAGTAAATGTTTGTCGTTTGATGACTGCTTTACAAGAACGCTATGACCTGAAATTAAAACCGATAAAAAATCATGAAACCCTACTAGAGGTATATTTCCAGCCATAACTATGGCTACCAGTTTTGGAGTTACGGTATCAAAATTATAAACACTTAACCATTTTTCTAAATTGTCTTTAGTTAGGGCTTCGGTCCAACTATTTATTGCAAACTGAATGTTTTCTTTAGTAAACCAACCGTTGTGTTCTTCTGCCAGTTTTAATTGATGTTTAAAGCCATCAAAAAACAGGTCGTTATATTCAACATTATCCTGTTTAGTTGGGACTTTGTTAGAAAATTGCTCTAAAAAATATCCTAATTTTACAAAAGCGGTAATTCTTTGTTGTAAATGCATTCTTAATTTGGTTATGAATGGTTTTGGCTTTATTTTTGCGTTTGCAAATTTAAGCAAACTCAAGAGAAAATACGGTATGGCTATTATAATAACAGACGAATGTATAAACTGTGGGGCATGTGAACCAGAATGCCCAAATACAGCAATTTATGAAGGTGCCGATGATTGGCGCTATAAAGATGGTACTAGCTTAGAAGGTACTGTGGTTTTAACTAACGGAAACGAGGTAGATGCAGATGAAGCTCAGGAGCCAGTTAGTGATGAATTCTATTATATTGTACCAGATAAGTGTACAGAGTGTAAAGGGTTTCATGAAGAGCCACAATGTGCTGCAGTGTGTCCTGTAGATTGTTGTGTTCCCGATGAAGATGTTGTTGAAACTGAAGAAGAATTATTGGCTAAACAGCGCTTTATGCACCCTGAAGATTAAACGCTAAGCGTTATTAGATAAAAAAATCCCAAGTGAAAGCTTGGGATTTTTATTTATGTAAAATTAGCTAGTTAATAATAATATGGCCTTGCCATACATCTAAACGACCCAAGGCAGCCTCCTTATCGTGTTTTATTTTTTTATATTCTGAAGATTCAAAGAATTGGGAATTACTATCTTTACTTTTCCAAATGGCTATTCCAAAACTTTGTGGTTTATAGGTATCATATCCGTAATCTAAAGGCTTTAATTTTATGGGAAATTGAACATCGTATTTAGTATTTGCCCCGGCAATTAAAGGTTTTACATTTTTAAAATAAGTTTGCATTCTGTGCGCTTCTTCAGGATTTAACCATAATGCGAAAATTTCAATTAGTTTTCCAGAATCAAATTTCACGGTTGTATTCTTTTCTATCTTAAAGTATCCTAGTCTTAGAAAGTCCAGAGCATCATCACGAATAGGTTTTATTTTTTGAAAACGAGGGTCTTTTAAAAAAGCTTGATGTTGTTGTTCACTTTCCCATTCAAAGAATCCCAGTATCTGCGGTTTTACAAATTCGGAATATGCGTAGTCTATTTTAATTTTTGCTAAAGGTTTCATGCCATATTCTTTTGCTATTGGCATTACTTTTTTAAAATACTCTTCTGCTAACTGTTGTTTTTTTTGTGGGTTTATACTCAAAAAAGCCACTTCAATAATTTTGTTTTTTTTAAATAATACATTGATAGATTTTTTTGTTGAATTTTGAGCAATTACATGTTTTGTAGAGCCTAAAGTGATTAAAAAAATAAACGGTAAAATTAATTTTGATTTTGACATTTTATATTAAATTTAAGTTAGTATGACCAGTCGTACATTTTAATGATAAAAAAAATTATGTTCTAATACTTTTTAAGAATTCTAAAAAAGCGTCTAAAGCTTTTGAGTTTCTAGACGCTTTTACTCGCATAAGTGCGCCATTCCAGCTGTTTATAATAAATTCAGCCATCAGATCAGTATCTACATTATCGGTTATTTGATTAGATTTTTTAGCTTCTTCTAAACAATTTTTCAATGCCTTATGCATACCTACATAGGCCTTATCTATACTTTGAGCAATCATATCAGATTTATCAGCTATTTCTTGGCACATATTGGATATTAAACAGCCTTTTAAGAACTGTTCACTATGAATAACCTTATTTATTTTCTCTTCGTAAAAAACAACAATTCTATTAAATGGCGTGTATTTTATATCTGATAGAGCATCGGTGTGCTCTTTTGCTAATACTGTTCCAAAATCATCTAAAATTTGTACAACAAACTTTTCCTTTTTTTTAAAATGATTATAAAACGAACCTTTTGATACATCAATGGCATTGGTTATTTCACCAATACCCGTAGCATGATAGCCTTGTAGTAGGAATAGTTCTGCGCCTTTTTGAAGTAGATTTTCTTTTGTTGTATTCATAATAATATGTACGGTCGTACAAATTTATTAAAATATTTAAAATTTCCAAGTCATTTTGAAATACAGCCTTAAATAATGCAAAATTCTAATAATTTAACTCCTACTAATTACCTACATTTGCACTCGCAAAAAGATTCCCGCCTTTACTGAAACAAATTCATCACAAGTGCGGGAATGACAAAAGAGTATTTTCATGAAAGCAGGCATAGTAGGATTACCAAACGTAGGCAAATCAACTTTATTTAATTGTTTATCTAATGCAAAGGCGCAAAGTGCAAACTTTCCGTTTTGTACCATAGAACCTAATATAGGTGTAGTGAATGTTCCAGATCCTAGATTAGAAAAATTAGAAAGTCTAGTAAATCCAGAAAAGGTAATACCTGCAACAGTAGAAATAGTAGATATTGCTGGGTTAGTTAAAGGTGCTAGTAAGGGGGAAGGTTTAGGTAACCAATTCTTGGCAAATATTAGAGAAACTGATGCTATTTTACACGTTTTACGTTGCTTTAATAATGATAATATTGTACATGTTGATGGAAGTGTTGATCCTATTAGAGATAAAGAAACTATCGATATGGAGCTTCAATTAAAGGATTTGGAGACAGCCGAGAAGAAGCTCGATAAGGTTAAAAGAGCAGCTAAAACAGGAAATAAAGAAGCCCAAGCAGAAGAAGCTATTTTATTAAAAATAAAAGAAGGTTTAGAGTCTGGAACTTCGGTTAGGGCTTTAGAGTTTAGTGATGAAGATTATGAGGAGTATGTAAAGCAATTACAGTTTATAACGGATAAACCTGTTATGTATGTTTGTAATGTAGATGAAGGAGCAGCAGTTTCTGGTAATGATTATGTTGAACAGGTTAAAGAAGCTGTTAAAGACGAAAATGCAGAAGTATTGGTGTTAGCTGTAGGAACAGAAGCAGATATCAATGAGTTAGATGATTATGAGGAGCGTCAAATGTTTTTAGAAGATGTTGGTTTAGAAGAACCTGGTTCTTCTAAGCTTATTAGAGCTGCTTATAAACTTTTAAATCAGCAAACATATTTTACTGCGGGTCAAAAAGAAGTTAGAGCTTGGACTGTAGATATTGGCGCTACTGCACCTCAAGCTGCGGGTGTTATCCATACAGATTTTGAAAAAGGCTTTATTAGGGCTGAAGTTATTGCCTACAATGATTATGTGTCGTTAGGTAGCGAAGCTAAAGTTAAAGAAGCTGGTAAAATGCGTGTAGAAGGTAAAAACTATGTTGTAGCAGATGGTGATGTGATGCATTTCCTTTTTAATGTCTAGACTTAAAAAATATAGTTTTTGGTATCTATATATAGGTATTTCTATATTTCTAGTATTTCTTTTCTTTGTTACTAAGGATATACCCTTCTTTTGGGATGGTTTAACAAAATCTCAAAGAGCAGATTGGATTTTTGAAAATAATTTTAAATCATTAATTGTTCCTAACGAAATCAATTCAGGGCATCCGCCTTTGTGGATATTTTTATTGGCCTTGTTCTGGAAGCTTTTTGGAAAGACAGTTTTAGTATCTAGAGTTTTATTACTCTTAGTTAATCTTTGTGTTTATTATCAATTACTAAAATTGTTTGAAAAATTAGCACTTAAAAACGTTCCAATAATACTAGTTTTAATTGTTTGTTTAGATCCTACTTTAATAGCACAAAGTACGAGTCTTAACAATGATATGTTGCTACTTTTCTTCTCTTTATTTGCTCTAAATTCAATTTTATCTTCGAGTTATTATCTCCTAATTTTGGCATATTCCGGATTACTTTTAACTAATCTGAGAGGCATATACATGCTCGGTGCTTTTTCTATTATTCACCTCTTTTTTATTTATAAAGGTTTTGTTCAATTAAATCGGAAACTTGTCTTAAGTTATTTAATACCATTAACTATTTTTGGTGTATTTGCCTATTTCCAGTATAGTGCCCTAGGATGGGCTATTTTAAAAGATAATAGCCATAGAAAAGCTGTAAATGGAAATGCTAATATCATTAAGAACATATTAGCTTATATAAAGTGTTATTTAGATTACGGGAGGGTATTTATTGTTGGGGTTTTAATTTTAAAGTTAAAGTCGGTAGTAAGTTTATGTAGAGAGAATGATAAGTTTTTTAAATTAATGGTTTCATTTATAGTTGTTTCTCTTGTATTGTTTTTTGGAACAGTGTTAATGTCAAACCCAATAGGTGATAGATATTATATTCTCGGATATATTCTTTTACTTGTAATTTTTGTAAACATCATTGAAAGGTCTATTTCTAAATACAAAAAAATAACAATAGTTACAGCTATTGCGGTACTCTTAACAGGTCATTTATGGATATATCCGGTAACAATTTCTCAGGCATGGGATAGTTCCTTGGCTCATTTAAATTATTTTCCGGTTAAAGAGAAAATGGAAAATTATTTAGAAGAGGAACATATAGAGACAAAAAACATAGGAACAAGGTTGCCAATGTCCTATGAGAAAAATGCATATTTATCTTCCGAAAAAAAAGACAATTATGCTAGTTTCAGTTTAAGAAAAAATGACTACATTTTTATTTCAAACGTCGATAATAAAACAAAAGATGATGATATTTATATTGTTACCCAAAATTGGGAACATGTAAAAACGTTTTCCCAGTTAGGAGTTTTTATTTCATTGTATAAGAATCCTAAATAACCAGATTATAGCCTCTTGAACATCGTAAAAAGGACTGAATCTTAAAAACAGTATAAAATGGCATAAACTACCTTTGATTTATGCAAAAATCAACCAAAAAATTTGTTTACGGCGTACTTCTTGGAGTATTAGGTATAGTACTATTTTCCTCAAAAGCCGTTATGGTAAAATTAGCCTATAATTATCAGGTTGATACGATTAGTATTCTCTTGCTACGAATGGTGTTTTCATTCCCGTTTTATGTAGTTATTGCGCTCTTATATCGTAATAAAGGGAGTATAGCATCTATAAGTCGAAAAGACTATTATTGGGTTGTTATATTTGGGATAGTTGGCTATTATTTGGCTAGTTATTTTGATTTTGAAGGGCTTAATTATTTAAAGGCTAGTTTAGAGCGTATTATTCTATTTATTTATCCTACAGTCGTATTACTGTTAAATAAAATATTTTTAAAGAAACCAATAAGTAAAATTCAAGCTGGAGCCATTATCCTAACCTATTTAGGCATTGTAATAGCATTTGGAACAGAAGTTTCTATTTCGGGTAGTGATACGTATTTAGGAGGTTTTTTTATTGTTTTAAGTGCCATAACTTACGCTTCGTATTTAGTAGGTAGTGGTTGGTTAATACCAAAGTTTGGGGTTGTTAAGTTTACTTCTTATGCCATGTTAGTCTCATGTTTGGCCGTATTTGTTCATTACGGCTTAACCTATAGCGGAGATATTTTTAGCCTTCCTTGGCAGGTGTACGCATTGGGCTTTTTAATTGCCATTTTTGCAACGGTAATTCCATCGTATTTAGTATCAGCTTCAATAAAAATGATTAATTCATCAAATTTCGCAGTACTTGCTGGTTTGGGACCAATTTCTACCATTATTTTGGCGGCTATTTTTCTAAATGAAAAATTAACCTATTTACAATTGCTAGGAGCCTTAGTAGTGATAATAGGTATCTTAATTGTATCGATTAAAAGCAATAAAAGTAAATAAGAAGGGGTTCTCAACAATATACATGGGCTATTGTTAATTACTTTGTGTGCTGGCTATTTTATTTTTTAAGGCGTTGTGTTATATTAGCGAGCAATCACTAAATCTCTCTTGTTTTTATGGCAGTACAATCCAATTATACCGAAGATAATATACGTTCATTAGACTGGAAAGAGCATATTAGAATGCGTCCGGGAATGTATATTGGTAAGTTGGGTGATGGCTCATCTCCTGATGATGGTATTTACATTCTCTTAAAAGAGGTTCTGGATAACTCTATTGATGAGTTTGTAATGGGAGCTGGGAAGACCATAGAAATTTCGATTCAGGGTAATAAAGTGATTGTTAGAGACTACGGACGAGGTATTCCATTAGGGAAAGTGGTTGATGTAGTATCTAAAATGAATACAGGTGGGAAGTACGACTCAAAAGCCTTTAAAAAATCCGTAGGGTTAAATGGTGTTGGTACAAAGGCGGTAAATGCGCTTTCTAATTATTTTAGAGTTGAATCTACACGTGATGGAAAATCGGCCTCCGCAGAGTTTGAAAAAGGAGAGTTGACGGCAAAAGAAATGTTAGATGACACCTCTCGAAGAAAAGGAACTAAAGTATCTTTTATTCCAGATGAAACCATTTTTAAGAACTATAAATTCAGAAATGAGTATATAGTAAAAATGCTTAAAAACTATGTGTACCTGAATCCTGGATTAACCATTGTTTTTAATGGAGAAAAATATTTCAGTGAAAACGGATTAAAAGATCTTTTAACGGAAAGCACAAATGAAACCGATTTATTATACCCAATTATTCATTTAAGAGGGGATGATATTGAAGTTGCTATTACCCACAGTAAGACACAATATAGCGAAGAGTATCATTCGTTTGTTAATGGACAGAATACTACCCAAGGAGGTACACACTTAAATGCTTTTAGAGAGGCGGTTGTAAAAACCATTAGAGAGTTTTATGGCAAAAGTTATGATGCCTCAGATATTAGAAAATCTATTATAGCAGCCATTGCTATTAAGGTTATGGAACCTGTTTTTGAAAGTCAAACTAAAACGAAATTAGGTTCTACAGAAATGGGAGGAGATTACCCAACAGTAAGAACTTATATAAACGACTTTGTAAAAACTAAACTTGATAATTTTTTACATAAAAATCCAGATTCTGCTGAAAAAATTCAAAGGAAAATTCTACAGGCAGAACGCGAACGTAAAGAACTGTCTGGTATTAGAAAGTTGGCAAAGGATAGAGCAAAAAAAGCAAGTCTTCATAATAAAAAATTACGGGATTGCCGTGTACATTTTGGCGATACTAAAAATGAAAGAAACTTAGAAACAACCTTGTTTATTACTGAGGGAGATTCTGCATCTGGAAGTATTACAAAATCTCGTGATGTTAATACACAAGCAGTGTTTAGTTTAAAAGGGAAACCATTAAACTGTTACGGACTTACCAAAAAGATAGTCTACGAAAATGAAGAGTTTAACCTGCTTCAAGCGGCTTTAAATATTGAAGAATCTTTAGAAGATTTACGTTATAACAATGTAGTAATTGCTACCGATGCCGATGTAGATGGTATGCATATTCGCTTGTTATTAATAACCTTCTTTCTTCAATTCTTTCCAGAAGTAATTAAAGAAGGTCATTTGTATATTTTACAAACACCGCTTTTTAGAGTTAGGAATAAGAAAGAAACGATTTATTGTTATACCGAAGAAGAACGGGTTAACGCCATTGAAAAATTAAAACCAAAGCCAGAGATAACACGATTTAAAGGACTTGGAGAAATCTCGCCAGATGAGTTTAAACATTTTATTGGTGAAGATATTCGATTAGACCCTGTTATGTTGGATGATAATATGTCTATTGAAGAGTTATTAGCATTTTACATGGGTAAAAACACACCATCTAGACAAGAATTTATTATAGATAACTTGAAGGTGGAAATGGATTTAATTGAAGAGAAATAAGATAACGGAATTTATATAACTATCATTTCGCACTAGATGTGGAATGGAACCCGTAAATTAAACAGATTCCTGCGTTCGCAGGAATAAGAAAGTATGATAGAAGAAGAAAACGACGACTTAACAAACCAACAAAGCGAAGAATCTCAGGAAACCGAAACTATAACTCGTGTAACGGGTATGTATAAAGATTGGTTCTTGGATTATGCCTCTTATGTAATTTTAGAACGTGCAGTACCAGCTATAGAAGATGGTTTTAAGCCTGTGCAACGTCGTATTATGCATTCTATGAAGGACCTTGATGATGGGCGTTACAATAAAGTAGCTAACATAGTAGGGCATACTATGCAGTATCACCCGCATGGTGACGCAAGTATAGCGGATGCTATGGTTCAAATTGGTCAGAAAGATCTATTAATTGATACCCAAGGAAACTGGGGGAATATTTTAACAGGAGATAGGGCAGCGGCGTCTCGTTACATAGAAGCGCGTTTGTCTAAGTTCGCACTAGATGTAGTTTATAACCCAAAGATTACGGAATGGCAGGCCAGTTACGATGGTAGAAGGAAAGAACCTGTAAATTTACCTGTAATGTTCCCTTTGTTATTGGCACAAGGAGGAGAGGGAATTGCGGTAGGGTTATCAACTAAAATATTACCACACAATTTTCTTGAACTTATAGATGCTTCCATCAAACATCTCAAAGGAAAAAAGTTTACGTTAGTACCCGATTTTCCAACAGCTGGAATAGCTGATTTTACGAATTATAATGATGGTAATAGAGGAGGAAAGGTAAGAGTAAGAGCTAAAATTTCACAGTTAGATAAAAACACTTTAGTTATTACAGAGCTACCGTATGGCACAACAACTTCGTCTTTAATTGATTCTATTTTAAAAGCTAATGATAAAGGAAAAATCAAGGTTAAAAAGATTGAAGATAATACTGCTGCTGAAGTTGAAATATTAGTGCATTTACCTTCTGGATTATCACCAGATAAAACCATTGATGCCCTTTATGCTTTTACAAGTTGTGAGTCCTCAATTTCTCCTTTAGGTTGCGTTATTGAAGATAACAAACCATTGTTTATAGGAGTTTCCGAAATGTTACGTCGTTCAACAGATAACACTGTTCAGTTACTCAAACAAGAATTAGAAATAAAACTTGGCGAGCTAGAGGAGCAGTGGCACTTTGCTTCTTTAGAACGTATTTTTATCGAAAACAGAATTTACCGAGATATAGAAGAAGAAGAAACATGGGAGGGGGTAATTAAAGCTATCGATAAAGGACTTCAACCTCATATAAAACACTTAAAACGGGCAATAACTGAAGATGATATTGTACGTTTGACTGAAATAAGAATTAAGCGTATTTCTAAATTCGATATTGATAAGGCGCAGCAGAAAATTGATGCTTTAGAAGAGCAAATAGCCGAAGTTAAACATCATTTAGAACACTTAATCGAATACGCTATTTCTTATTTTACAAGATTGAAGAAAGATTATGGCGAAGGACGCGAAAGAAAGACCGAAATAAGTGTTTTTGATGATGTAGATGCAACTAAAGTGGTTATACGAAACACAAAACTCTATGTTAATAGAGAAGAAGGTTTTATAGGCACTTCATTACGACGTGATGAATATGTTGGTGATTGTAGCGATATAGATGATATTATTGTGTTTACGGCAGCAGGAAAAATGATGGTAACCAAAGTTGATACAAAGACTTTTGTTGGTAAAGATATTATTCATGTTGCGGTGTTTAAAAAGAAAGATAAGCGTACTATTTATAATATGATTTATAAAGATGGCGCTAAAGGACCTTCTTATATTAAACGTTTTGCGGTAACTTCTATTACTAGGGATAGAGAGTACGATTTAACAAACGGGAATAAAAGTTCTAAGGTATTGTACTTTACAGCAAACCCTAACGGAGAAGCCGAAATTATCACTGTTAATTTAAGGCAAGCAGGAAGTATTAAGAAGCTTAAATGGGATATTGATTTTGCTGATATTTTAATAAAGGGAAGGGCTTCTAAAGGAAACGTAGTTACTAAATATTCTGTAAAACGAATAGAGTTAAAGGAAAAAGGAGTATCCACATTAAAGCCTCGTAAAATTTGGTTTGATGATGTTGTACAACGTATAAATGTTGATGGAAGAGGAGAGCTTATAGGTGAGTTTAGAGGCGAAGATAAATTATTGATTATAAATCAAAAAGGCATAGCAAAAACAGTTACTCCAGAAGTAACAATGCATTTTGATAAAGACATGATTGTCATGGAAAAATGGGTGCCAAAAAAACCTATTTCTGCTATTTATTACCATGGAGGAAAAGAAATGTATTATGTTAAGCGCTTCTTAATAGAAAATGAAAATAAAGAGGAAAGTTTCATTTCTGAAGATGCCAATTCCCAGTTAGAAATTGTATCTACAGACTGGAGGCCAATTGCAGAAGTTGTTTTTGCAAAAGAACGTGGTAAAGACAGAAAAGATAATTTAGAAATTAATCTAGAGGAATTCATTTCTATAAAAGGTATTAATGCCTTAGGAAATCAGTTAACAAGAGACAAAGTGAATCAGGTGAATTTATTGGAGCCATTGCCTTATGAGGCTCCAGAAGAAGTACATGCCGATGATTTAGAAGTTGTAGACGAAACTGAAGTTTCTGGAGATACTACTAATTCAAACAAAGGAGATCAAAATCAAACGGAGTTATTTTAAAAAGTGCTTAATTATCACTTAAGCTAATAATGATTCGACTTTTAAAAACTTTAGGAAGTAGTTTTTTTACTGTACTTGTGCCTATTGCAACAGTTTTAGGGGTGTTTGTGGTTCATTATACTACTAACTTTTTGTCATTTGTATTCTCAATATTATTTCCATTATTGTTTCTAATAAATGTAATATTGCTAGCTTATCTTCTTATTAAAAGAAATAAGAAGGTGATTTTACCCGCTATTGCCGCAGCTGTC
Organism: Seonamhaeicola marinus; assembly: GCF_008085455.1. Lineage (NCBI taxonomy): Bacteria > Pseudomonadati > Bacteroidota > Flavobacteriia > Flavobacteriales > Flavobacteriaceae > Seonamhaeicola > Seonamhaeicola marinus. The sequence continues at coordinate 203,949 of NZ_VSDQ01000718.1, forward strand.
TTTTTATTTAATTTTAATCTTTTTTTTCAAAAGAATTCAAGTGATTTAGGAGCGCAGGATAGTTTGTCCATTTTAACTTATAATACGCGCAATTTTCAATTAGGAAATAAAGAAGAAAAATTAGTTGATTTCGTTAAAACTAAGAAATCTGATATCGTGCTATTTCAAGAATTTTCGGCTATTAAGTATCACCTTTTTAAAAAGGAATATCCTTACTGGATTAAAACAAATCAATTGGCTCCGCATAAATCGGTTTTAGCTTTTTTTTCAAAATATCCAATTATTAATAGTGGTGTTCTGGATTTTTTAAATAGTAAAAACAATGGTATGTTTGCCGATGTTAATTATAAAAACGATACGATAAGGATTTATAATCTACATTTAGAATCTTTTCATGTTAGAATCAATTCTCGCACAACTTATACTAAATATGGAATGTTTAAAGTATTAAAAAAAATTTCTCACTCGCAAAAGATAAAGGAAGAACAGGTAAAGTTAGTTAAAGATCATATGAATGATTTTGATGGTAAAATTTTAGTTTGTGGAGACTTTAATAGTACCCAATACTCTTCTGCGTATTTAAAGTTAAAAGAGGGTAAAAAAGATACTTTTATTGAGAAAGGAAATGGTTTAGGAACCACATATAGCTTAAATAGATATCCCTTAAGATTAGATTATATTTTGGTAGATGAGGATATTGAAGTTTTGTCTCATAAAAACTATGACCTTAACTACTCCGATCATGAACCAGTTTTTACGGAGTTAAAATTGAACTAAATAAAAATCCCGATAAATATTTATCGGGATTTTTGTTAATCTTTAAGACTTCTTGAGTTGTCTTTTTATTTTCGCAATGGCGTTTTCTATAGACTTTTCGGGTTCAATTATGTTGTATTCTCCCCAAAATTCAGGATCAGAAAAACCAGAAGCTTGGTCTGTTAAAATAGTAGATGGACGTAACATTTGGTTTTTAAGTTTTGCAAATTTACTGTCTTGAATTTCCCAATCTGTAACAGCCATTTCGCTATTTAACGTATAAACACTATTAAATAATTTTCCTTTCCAATTTACCTTAAACGATAGTAAAATGTTGCTGTAAGCATAGTGCCATTTTCCATTTTGAGTTCTGTAATTTACTCTATATGTTGCTTTAGTTGGGTGCACTGCCACTTTTCTTGGCTTTTTACGCACGAACATTTGACTTGCTAAATGCTTGTTCTCAACATTTAGACTATAAACGGCATTTGTTAGAGCTAAAGTTTCAGCATCTATATAAAGTTTACCATAATAAAGCGGTTCTTTAATGAAGGCAGTCTGTTTAAAATTAACAACATATACCATCTTTTTGTTAATATTTGTAGACTCACCAAAGCTAAATTCATAATCATCAATATCATCTTCGGTAAAAATGAATTCAGGGTATTTTACCAAATCTGTATACAAGTTGCTAAATGGGCCACCTTGAAGTTTCAGTGCCAAAGTATCTAACCTTGAATAGTCTGTGTTTTTTCTTGCTTTAACAAGTTCAATATTATCTTTTCTGTAGTTAGCATATGGTTGCTTATGAATTTTAACCACAGCTTCAGATAATGAGGCATTTTTTCTTCTTTTCTTTATAGTTTCTCTATAAAAGGCGGTCATTAATGTGTTACTATTATTATAAAGCGATGATTTTTTGCTTAACGTTTCTAAGACCAATTTTTTGGCATCACCAGGTCTAGATACTAAATTGACTTCATCTAAGGCCGTTACAGCCGGAACCAAGGCAATTTTTATTTTACCTTTTAATGAACTAATATCAACTTCTTTTTTTTCGTATCCCAAATGATTTATAACAACAACCCCTTCAACATGTTTTGCAGGCACTTTTAAAAGAAATTCTCCATCAATATTAGATACTGTACTAATATTAGTGCCTTTGATAATAAGGTCTGTAAAGACTAAACGGTCTTTAGTATTTTGATCAATAACGGTTCCTTTAATTTCTAAAAATTTCGACAAGTTTTGCGCAAACGTAGTACTTATTCCACCCATAAAAATGATGCAAATGACCAGTAAGCATTGATTGAAATTACGAATATTTCTCATGATTTGTAGTGTTTAAGGGATTAGTAACCAATAAGATACTTAAAAAAAAGAAAAAACCCCAGAGTTTTACTAGGGTTTAACATTTTATTAGTAAATGTTTGGTTAGGTTTTAAGAAGATTAAATTGCTCTAAAACTTCTATACTTAATAAGATTGGTCTGTTAAGGTCTTCATAAATGCTATTATAGCTTTTATTTCATGAGCCTTTAAATCCAACGCATCAGGAGGTAAGGTCTGATGTGGAACATCCAATCCCATCCCTTGACCACCACCTTTATTGTAAAAGTCTAGAACTTGCTCCAAAGTTTCCAAGGCTCCATTGTGCATGTATGGTGCAGTTAGTTCTATGTTTCTAACTGTAGAGGTTTTAAAGAAGCCTTTACGTTCCTCAATATTATATAAGTTATACCTTCCTAAATCATCGTCTAATTCTGGGTTGTTAAAATCAGAAGTTTTTGTCATACCCAGGTTTTCTAGCTCGGTTTCATCAAATTTTGGAGGTACTGTTCCATTAAATGTTGGAGGAAAATGACATGTGGCACAGGCTGCTTTACCCATAAATAGATTAAAACCAAGCGTTTCTTCATCATTTAAATCGGAAGCTTCACCTCTCATGTTTAAATCAAATTTGGAGTTAAAACTGCCTAAGCTTCTTTCATAATTAGCTATGGCATTAGTAATATTTTGATTGGTAACTCCATTAGAATAAAGCTTGTTAAATACTTTTACATATGAGGAATCTGAAGCTATATTCTTCTCAATGGTGAATAAATCAGTGTGAAATTCTTGAGTGTTTTCAACTACATGTTTTATTTGACCTTCTAAAGTAAATGCAATGCCATCATAAAAGAATGCTTTTTGATAAGCAGTATACATTAGGGTAGGCGTATTTCTTAATAGTGGTTTGCCAGAATTGGAATTGGGCACTTTTAGGCCATCAGTAAAAGCTTTATCCGAAACATGACAACTTGCACAACTCATTAGGTTATCTTTTGATAAACTTTTATCGTTAAATATTCTTTTACCTAAAGTAATTATACTATCACTATTTTTATAAACACCTTTAGAAGAGAACCCAGCTAAATTGAAGAAGTCTTGCCCAAACAAGTTAACAGATTTAGGGTTTAAATGATATCTCGCTTTAAGCTCTATTTGCCAATCCTTGGCAGTTTCATTTACTAAATTTAGTTGTTTGTTAATGTGATTTTTAATAAAGTCATACCTGTTAAAATCGTCAAAATTATTTTCCTCTAAAATAGTAAGGGTAGATTTCAACTCATTTATCCATTCATTATACAAATTAGAATCTGCGAAAGCTTGTTTGTATACAATTAATATTTCTAAAATGGATTGATAATTATATGAAGCTTCTTTTAAAGAGTTTAATAAAACGGGAGAATCAAAGCCAGTTATACCTTTTGTTGCAATTGTAATAATTTGATCTCTAATCATCTTTAAAAAGTGCCTATCACTCTGTCTAGAAATCATATTGTTAACCTTTATAAAAGGTAATCTTGCATTCATAAAGGTTAAAGTTCTGTGCAGACTTTTGGTATCCGGTTCATCTCCAAGTAATGCTTCTTCTATGACCTGAAAACTTGCTGGTTTCTGTATCCTAATGTCGTTTGGAGCCTCTTCTTCGATTTTAAGAAGATTTGGTCCATTAAGTGTTTTGTAATTTTGATAGTCGAAGGCAATAATGAAAGGTTCGGCTTTTTTATACCATTCTCTGGATTTTAAAAAAGCTATTTTATTATCAGCTAATGTTCTAGATGTATCCATCTTTTTTAGATAAAAGCTGCAGCTATCCAGAGCTGTAAAATATATTTGGCTTAAGTCATCAATAAATACTGACTTCTCTTTGTCCGAAAGTTTAACTTTAGTTTCTCTTTTATTACCAGAACAAGAACAAAAGAGGCTTCCCAAAAGGAAAGCCACTTTTAAATGTGAAATTATTTTATGCATTCTGAATATGAATTATCTAGCCAAACCTTCAATTTTGAATAGGAATGACCCTTCGTAATCTGAGTTTTCGGCAGGAATAGCAGTTGGGTCATAAAATGGATGACCATCAGCTCTCACAGCTGTTGAAATTTTATCAACTTCCCAACCGTGAACTTGAACACCACATAGGAATGTTGGAGTAGAAGAGCCAATAATATCAGTAACATCTATCATACCAGTGAATTCCCATTTTCCGCCTCCACCGTAAAGTGTTTTTACATCAGTGTCATCTTCGTTACATTCTAGTACTGTTTTTAAAGTACCGTTTGCAATATCGTATTGGTAAATTTTAGCCCATTGCCCAGGTTTGTACCCATTTGGGTCTTCTTGGATGTATACATAGTTTTCGGTTACTACAATGTTATCAGGAGAATTGAAACCTGCAGCGATTCCACCAACTTTATCACCATCTAAAATACAAGTGATTTTACAATCGCCAGTAGGATCATTTTCATTTAGTTCTACCATATAAACTCTACCGTAAACAGTACCATAGGTAGGAGCTGCACTATTTCCAGTTACGTTAAAAAATAGTGTTCTTTCATTAGAAGCAGAGCCTCTTCTCCAATCAATGTCTTCTATTCTTTGGAAACCAATAGCACTAGAATCAATAGCTTCTGTATTTAGCTCATCTTTAGTTCTTTCATCCATCATAACCCATTCGGCATCATAAGTTGTTCCTTCTTCCATACCCATTTCGAACTTCATATTACCATCACCAACAGTAACTGGCGCCACATCACTATTAGTTTTTCCTCTTAAAACGTATAAGTTTCCAGCGTATAAGTCACCGCGGTTACCAACATACATACCTAAATGACCATCTGGTTCTGAACCTCCATCGTCATCACCTATAAAGGCCACAGTCTTATCTGTATAAGCGTTTTTACCAATAACTACGGCATTCTCAGTAGACCATTCACCAAATTCTTTTAATCTACTTGCTATTGAAGCTGAGGAAACAGGTTTAAATGGGTCAACAATGTATACACCTTTGTTATCACCTCCCCATTCACCTCCAGAAAGGTATAGAGGACCAAATCCATGTTCTTCTTCAGTAATTGAAGAAGCAGAACACTGTGCTGTAAAACCAGTAGCAAAAGCATTAACAATATAATCACCTTCTAAAGGTTGTAAGTTTGCGTTTAACCTAATTCTAGCAATAGAAAAATCTCTTTCTAAGTTGTTAATAAATGCATAAGTACCATCTCCATAAGGATATAAAGCAGCACCATCCATATAAGAACCGTAAACAAAAGATGGGTCGCTAGGTAAAATGTCTTGAGAAGTCATAAGCATTTCTACATTTACACTAGAGAAATCCGTACCTTTAATAAAAACTTTATCGGCAGAAACCACAGAGCTTGTTAAAGGTTCTAAAGTTGGAGGCATAAAATCTTCTCCATCTGTCCCGTCCACACCATCAATACCGTCAACGCCATCTCTACCATCTGTACCATCTTCAATGTCACAGCTAGTAAAAGCTACAGAAGCTAATAACATTAATACATAAATTGGATTAAGTAATTTTTTCATTTTTTTTGTTAAAATTTTAGTTATTTGTTTATTCCTCAAAACTATTTAACGAGTATCCAATGTTTGTTAATTAAGTAAGGTTGTTGTATTAATTTTTTGTTTCAGTAGTGTTAGGTATTTTATGCAATGTTTAATGTTTATAATGAATCTAAATAAATATAATAGGTAATCATAAGTATAAGAGCTTATTGTTAAAGCTTTTAATTAAAATTGTTCAATGTTAAGAACATTAATACGTTAAAAATCTGTTAGGATTTAGGAGAGGTTCTTACTAATCAATTACATTTGTTTAAATACTTTTTTTGTGACAAAATCATCTACACTAAAATTTTCTGATACAGGTTTTTTCTCCTCATTGATGAATGACTATTTAAATGAAAAGCCTGAATTAAATGAGTTTTACAATAAATTCCCAAGATTAAATAACTTTAAACCTCAGATAGAAGAAAAGCAAAGTTCATTTAAAAAAGAAACGCGATTAGTATTATCCAGTACTCTTAAATCTCAATATGAAGGTTTTGAGATATCAGAACTCACGCTAAATAATATAGATGCATTACGCGAGGACAGCACCTTTACTATAACCACAGGGCATCAATTAAATTTGTTTACCGGACCGTTATACTTCTTGTATAAAATAGTTTCTGCCATAAATCTTTCAAAAGAACTAAAAACGCAGTATCCTAAATATAATTTTGTACCTATATATTGGATGGCCACGGAAGACCATGATTTTGATGAAATAAATTATTTCAATTTTAAAGGTAAAAAAATACAATGGAATAGAAATGCTAGTGGCGCAGTAGGAGAGCTGTCTACTGAAGGTTTAGATGTGGTTTTAGAAGTTTTGAATGGTGAATTTGGCAATACAAAGAATGCTGAAGCTTTAAAAGATCTGTTCAAAAGGGCTTACATAAATAATGGTAATTTAACCGATGCCACAAGATATCTGGCTAATGAGCTATTTAAAGATTACGGATTGGTTATTGTTGATGGTAATGATAAAGATTTAAAACACCTTTTTACGCCTTATGTTGAAAAAGAACTTCTTAATCAACCCTCATTCAAAAATGTTTCGGAAACTAATGCAGTTCTATCTCAAGGTTATAAAATTCAGGTTAATCCAAGGGAAATAAATTTATTTTATTTAGATAAAGACTTAAGAGAACGTATTGTTTTTGAAGATGACGCTTATAAAGTAAAAAATACAAATATTGTATTTAGCAAGAGCGAAATATTAGACCATCTCAATGAGGTGCCTGAAAAATTTTCGCCGAATGTTATTTTACGTCCGTTGTATCAAGAAGTTATTTTACCAAACCTTTGCTACATAGGCGGTGGTGGAGAGTTGGCATATTGGTTCCAGTTAAAGGCTATGTTTAATACGTTTAATGTACCTTTCCCTATACTACTTCTAAGAAATTCTGTTTTAATTCAAACGGAAAGTCAGGCTAAAAAGCTTCATAATTTAAATATTTCCAAAAAAGATATTTTTCTAAAACGAGATACATTTATTAATAAGAAGGTTAGGGAGATATCGAATATCAATATTGATTTTTCTGAGCAAAAAGAACATTTAAAACAGCAATTTAAGGAGCTTTTAGTTTTGGCTGAACAAACCGATAAATCGTTTTTAGGTGCTGTGGAAGCCCAACAGAAAAAGCAATTAAAAGGTATCCAAAATCTAGAAAAACGCCTCTTAAAAGCTCAGAAAATAAAACTATCTGATCATGTTTTACGCATGACAGATATTAAAAACGAGCTCTTTCCAAATGGAAGCTTACAGGAGCGTAATGCAAACTTTTCTGAATTCTACATAGAATACGGAACTAAATTGGTGCCGAGTTTAATTGAAAATTTAAAACCGCTTAATGGAGAATTCTTAATTCTTACGCTATAAAAGATTCTCAAAAAACAAGCCTTTTTGTTGTTATAATCTTAAATTTGCATTCTATTATTTAAAATATAGTAATGCATAAGATTGATTTTGACCTTATTGAAATGACTATGGATGTTATGAAATACACCATAGATCGTGTTTCTGCCACAAAAAGTAAAATAGGAAAACCCCAAAAGGCTGAAGATTTAAAGGCTTTAGTAGGAGAAACGGTTACCCCAGAAGGCGTTGGAGGAGAGTATGCATTTAAGATGTGGCGCAAGCACTTAGTGAAAGCTATTGTACCAATAGATCACCCAAGACATTTGGCCTTCGTACCTGCTTCACCTACAAGGGCAGCAGTAATGTTTGATTTGGTGACTTCTGCATCAAGTATTCATGGCGCGTATTGGATGGAAGGTGCAGGTGGTATCTTTTGCGAAAATGAGGCTATGACTTGGATTGTTTCCTTAACCGGATTACCAGAAGGAGCCTTTGGTGTTTTTACTAGTGGTGGAACAGCAGCCAATTTATCCGCTATCGTAACCGCAAGAGAACATTGGAGAGAAAATGACGAATTTAAAAATGAGAAAGGTCTAATCATTACATCTATTGGAGCCCATTCTTCAATAAAAGCTATGGCAAAGGTTGCGGATGTTGATATTCTTCTTGTAGATAGTGAAGATGTTTTGAGTGGCGAGGAACTTCAAAAGTGTTTAGATAGTTTATCTGAAAATCAACGTAAACGTTTATTCGCAGTAGTAGCCACTGGAGGTACAACCAACGCTGGAATTATTGATGATTTAGATGGTATTGGAACTATTTGTAGAAGAGAAAAGCTATGGTTTCATGTAGATGCAGCTTATGGTGGTGGCGCTCTTGTAGCAGATTCTGTTAGGCATTTATTTAATGGTATTGAAAAAGCCGATAGTATCACTGTAGATCCGCATAAGTGGATGTTCTCACCATATGATTGCGGAGCAGTAATTTATAGGGAACCTGAATTGGCAAAAAAGGCACACGCTCAAGAAGGCTCTTATTTAGAGATTTTTAAAGATGAAGGTGCCAATGGGTTTAATCCTACCGACTATCAAATTCAACTAACTCGAAGAGTAAGGGGGCTACCTTTGTGGTTTTCTTTAGCAACTCATGGTACTGATAGATACAAGGAGGCTGTAGAACGTGGTTTGGAGCTCGCTCAAATTGCTGGACGAATGATTGATGAAAAACCTCATGTAGAATTGGTTAGAGATCCTAGTTTGTCTTGTGTATTGTATAGAAGAATAGGATGGCAACCAGAAGACTATAGGGAATGGACGTATGAGAACCATAGGAGAGGGTTTGCTCTAGTAACACCCACAAAGTGGAGAACTTCTGATGGTTTCGAAACGGTTTCTCGCTTTTGTTTTATTAATCCCGATACAACCGAAGCAGACATTGAAGCTATTTTAGATTCTATGAAATAACACGTTAATAACCTTTTTAAAAAAAAGTAAAATAGTAAAACGTAATTATAAAAACCTTTTTATTTTTGCGCATGCAACATGATAAGGTACTAATTTTAGACTTCGGATCGCAATACACACAGCTTATTGCACGTAGAGTTAGGGAACTCAACATTTACTCCGAAATACATCCATTCAATAAAATTCCATCTAATTTACAAGAGTATAAAGCAGTTATACTTTCTGGTAGTCCAAACTCCGTTAGAGGAGAGGATGCTTTACATCCAGATTTAACAGAAATTAGAGGTAAAAAGCCACTTTTAGCAGTTTGCTATGGGGCTCAATATTTAGCTCATTTCTCTGGTGGAGAAGTAGCGCCTTCAAACACAAGAGAGTACGGAAGAGCAAATCTATCTTTCATTAAAGGAAATGAGCCATTTTTTGCTCATATTCATACAGGAAGTCAAGTTTGGATGAGTCATTCAGATACCATTAAAAAGTTACCTGAAAACGGTGTTTTAATAGCAAGTACACATGATGTGGAAAATGCGGCTTATAGAATTGATGGTGAAGAAACCTATGCTATTCAGTTTCACCCTGAAGTATACCATTCTACCGATGGTAAACAATTATTAGAGAACTTTTTGGTGAATATTGCTGGTTTGCAGCAAGATTGGACACCAGATTCTTTTGTTGAAGAAACGGTTTCGGCATTAAAAGAAAAAGTAGGAGATGATAAAGTTGTTCTTGGTTTATCTGGTGGTGTAGATTCTACAGTGGCAGCAGTATTATTAAACAAGGCCATTGGTAAGAACTTGTACTGTATTTTTGTTAACAACGGATTACTTCGTAAAAATGAATTTGAAAACGTACTAAATCAGTACGAAGGTATGGGGCTTAATGTAAAAGGCGTTGATGCTTCAGATCGTTTTTTAGCAGCCTTAAAAGGTATTGAAGATCCTGAGAAAAAACGTAAAGCTATTGGTAATGCGTTTATTGAGGTTTTTGATGATGAAGCACATAAAATTGAAGACGTTACTTGGTTAGCTCAAGGTACTATTTATCCAGATGTTATTGAAAGTGTATCGGCTACAGGAGGTCCCTCAGCAACTATTAAGAGTCACCATAATGTTGGAGGTTTACCAGATTTTATGAAACTAAAAATAGTGGAACCATTACGTGCTATTTTTAAAGATGAGGTTAGAAGAGTAGGAGCTTCCTTGGGTATTGATCCTGAACTTTTAGGTCGTCACCCTTTCCCAGGTCCAGGATTAGGAATTAGAATTTTGGGAGATATTACAGCTGAAAAAGTTCGAATCCTTCAGGAAGTTGATCATATTTTTATAAACGGATTAAAAGAATGGGGATTATACGATAGTGTTTGGCAAGCTGGAGCAATGCTATTACCTGTAAACAGTGTAGGTGTAATGGGCGATGAGCGTACTTATGAAAAATGTGTAGCACTAAGAGCTGTAGAGAGTACAGATGGCATGACTGCAGATTGGGTAAACTTACCTTATGAATTCCTTCAAAAAACATCTAACGATATAATAAACAAAGTAAAAGGCGTTAATAGAGTAGTTTATGACATTAGTTCAAAGCCACCTGCTACCATAGAATGGGAGTAAAAGTGACTTTGTAATTATTTGAGTGTCTTACGCGTAGATATATATAGTTGTGACTCAATTATTTTTAAGATATTTAGGTCATCTTAATAGTACAATGTCACGTATATATCTAAGTAAGTAAATAAATATTATTGGGCTTTAGGTCGTAACTTTTCTTTTTTTGGCATGTTATATGATTAAAAATTGAAGAGGGTGATGTATACCCTTAGGGAGTCTAATGATTTCCGTGTTAACGTAAATAAAACTAGTTATATGACTAAATTCTTTACCATTTTTTGTTTCCTATGTCTTTTTAGTTTTAATCTTGTGAGTGCTCAAGATAAACACAGTATACATAGAGTTAAAGAAGGTGAAACTGTTGAAGGTATTGCTAAACGTTATTTTGTGACACCTTTTGACATTTATAGATTAAATCCTGAGGCAAAAAAGGAACTAAAGCCAAATACTATATTAATAATTCCTAAATCTGAGGTTGAAAAGAAGGTAACAATAGTTAAGGAATTAGAAGGTTTTAAAACGCATAAGACAAAACGAAAAGAAACACTTTACAGTTTAGCTAAAAAGTATAATGTCGAAGAAAACGACATAAAAAAACATAATACTTTTTTATATGCCAACCCATTAAGAAAAGGAGATAAGCTGCAAATTCCTGTATTTAAAACTACCGAAGTTGTTGAGGAAGTTGAGTTATATAAGCCCTACATTGTTCAGCCTAAAGAAGGAAAATGGCGTGTTGCGTATAAGTTTGGAATTACAGTAGCAGAATTAGAAGCTATGAACCCGGAAATGGGAGAAGTGCTTCAAGAAGGACAAGAAATCAAGGTGCCTAACCTAGAAAAAGAACATGAGAAAGAAATAGACGAACAGTTTAGTTACTATAAAGTATTACCAAAAGAAGGGTTTTATCGTCTTAAAGTAAAATTAGGTTTAGAAAAAGAAGAATTAGAGGAATTAAATCCAGGGTTAGCCGAAAGTGGATTAAAAGTTGGGATGATCTTAAAGATTCCTTTCAATGAGGCCACTTTAGATGGTGAAGAAATGAAGATTAACCTATCTGACAGTATTTCAGATTATAACACAAAACATATTGCGGTAATGTTACCTTTTAGGTTAAATAGGGTAGATTTCGATTCAATTTCTGGAACCAAAAAGAGTATAAAAAAAGATCCATATTTAAATGTATCTTTAGACTTTCATTCAGGAGTTCTAATGGCGGTTGATTCTTTACAGCGCCTTGGTATTTCGCTTAAAGTGGATGTATATGATACGAAAAATCAAGAGAGTGAAGTTCTTCAAATACTAGAAAATAATGACTTTGAAACTGTAGATGCTGTTATTGGTCCTTTAATGTCTAAAACCTTTGAAAAGGCATCTTCAGAATTAAGAAGTTTGCAAGTACCGATTGTATCGCCTATAGGTTCAAAACTCAAGTTATACGATAATGTTTTTCAGTCGAGAGCATCTTCAGAATTATTAAATTCTAAGCTTATCAATTTTGTTAAGGCAGATACGCTTGTAGAGAATATCATTATTATTTCAGATTCCAAACATGTTACTGTGTCTAATAGTATTAAGCAGGAATTTGCCGCATCAAAACAAGTGTTTTCTAGAAAGGATAAAAAAACTGGAGAAGATCAATACTTTATTGTTAAAACTGATATAGAAGACGTTTTAACACCAGGAAATAATGTTGTCTTCTTGGAGACAAAAGATACAGGGTTTGTTTCTAATGTAACCAGTGTATTGGCTTCATTAATTCAAAAGGAAGACAAAGAGACTGAAACAGAAGAGCGCAACATCACTCTAGTTACTACAAACTTTAATAAGGCCTTTGAGGATAATGATATTTCCAATGAGCATTTATCTAAACTTCAATTTTGCTATGCAACTACATCTAAAAGCTATGAGTTAGATAATGCTTTTGTAAAACGTTATAAGGAAAAATATCATATTACTCCTAATAAAAGAGCTGTAAAAGGCTTTGATTTAACTATGGACGTTGTGCTTCGTTTAGTAACTTCGGAAGACTTATTTATGTCGGTTAACGAGGCTCCTGTAACAGAATATGTAGAAAACAAATTTGCTTATAAAAAGAAGCTATTTGGGGGTTATTTTAATGATACCGTATACCTTGTAAAACACCAAGATTTACAAATTGTAGAAGTAAAACAACAATAAGCTTTAACACTTAACGTTTTAGTTTTGTGATTAGAATTATTATTGTCTTATGCTGTTTTCTCTGTGTTCAAGATGAACCGGTTATATCTTGGAACGATTCTTATAAATTAACTTGGGCAGATTTTAAAGATAGTCCGAATCCGAATACAAGCGCCGTGGCCATTACAGCCTCGGGAATTTCTTTTGGATATTCTATAAAACAAACAGATACACAAGTGGTAGGTTTTTCAACAGAGGTATATGCACATTTTTATCCAGAACAGTCTTGGTATAAACCAGAGCGTGCCGATGCCCATGTTTTGGCTCATGAGCAATTACATTTTGATATTACAGAATTACATGCTAGAAAGTTAAGATACAGAATAAGTCAATTAGGAATTTCTAATACTATAAAGAATAAATTAAGGCAACTGCAAAAAGACATTAACACGGAATTAAGAGCACTACAAAACAAATACGATTCCGAGACCGATCATTCAAGGAATTTTGAGGCGCAAGCCCAATGGAATGCTTATATTGCCAAAGAATTAAAAACCTATTCTAGATTTAAATCCAAATAAGGTTAACTGAGATAAGGGACTTTTCAAGTCAAGTTTTGTCAACCTGAACTTGTTTCAGGTTCTAATGCAATACACTCATGTTAATTAATGAGATTCTGAAAACAAGTTCAGAATGAAAATACCTTCTGAATTAAAAAATAAAACCTAAAGTAATGCTCCCAGATAAAGACTTCCTCATAAAATTAGCAAATACCAAAATGCCATATGGTAAATTCAAAGACCGCTATCTTATAGATTTACCAGAACATTATATAGTATGGTATCATAGAAAAGGCTTTCCCAAAGGAAAACTGGGTGATATGCTTACTACAGTTTATGAATTAAAGGTTAATGGTTTGGAGTATTTGGTGAGGAATATTCAGAAGATTAGCGAATGAAGTATTTAGATTTATTTTAAGGTTTCGCTTTTTAAATTATTTTGATTTTTTCTTCTCACTAAGATTTATGGCATACACTATTCTAGGAAAGTATTTGTCTCTAATATTCAAAAAATAACCCTCTAAATATTTTGTTAACAAAAATCCAGAGTAAATACTTATAATACTAGTTAATAGAAAGTATAAATAAGGATGATAGTATAATTCATAAGAACTCTGAATTCTTCGTGCAAGGGTGTTTGTTAAACTGTGAATAATGTATATAGAATAAGAGCTTATGCCAATTTTACTAATAGCCGACACTACTACTGAGGAGAAAGCAGAGTCTAATTTTTGATTAATTTCGCTATCTATTACAAAACTTAAAAGGATAATAAAAAATGATAAATAGAGCATTGAAAACCCTAGTGTTTTTACAAAAAAAGAAGATACAGGGTTAATGAATGGAGTCCAAATAAGACATAAAAAAGATATGGTCAAAAGAAGTCTATAATTTTTCAAATAAAACTCTTTTATAATTTCAAATTTGAAATTATAAAGATAGGATAATAATACACCAGTCAAGAGAGAATCGATTCTTAAATGTGTAAGCGTGAAGTTTTTTGTATCGCTGTATAGATATAGGTTACTTAACAATCTAATACTAAAGATAAGAGCAATTGTTATTAAAATGGATATAACAATGGCGTCAAAAAAACAGCTTTTTTTCTTTAAAGATTGTTTGAACCAAAAAGATTTAGAAGTGATAAATAAAACTATTGCTATACCAAAATAAAAATGTTCTTCTACGGCCAAAGACCAGCCGGCAGCATATAAGTACCCCCAATTTGAAACATAGTTTTGTAGAAAAAACAAATCACCTAATAGATGAATAATAGAAAAATTATTGTCAAAAATTTTTAAAAAGACATATGGTATAGATGTGATATAAAACAAAGGATATATTTTAAACCCTCTTCTAATTAAAAATCTTTTAATATTTAGTTTTTCATGTTTTTTATATTCCTTAAAAAGAAGCCCAGAAACTAAAAAGCCACTTAAGACGAAGAACAAATCGACTCCGATCCATCCCATATTTACTAAAAATCGATTTATGTGGGAATGTCTTATTAATACCAAAATTATCGCAATTCCTCTAAGGAAATCAAGTTGTCTTAATCTAAGGTTTTTAAGCATCGATTTTTCTAAATTGTCTTCTTTTGGATAGCGAAAATAGTTGAAATTTTCTACCAAATCAAAACTATATCGAACGACTACTCCAACTCCTCACAATAAAATCCACGCGCTTGTACCTGTTCAATAATATCTTCTGTACTTATTGTTTTAGTAGTTTCAATTCTTAAAACTTTGTCAATATCCTCTTGGTCTATAGACCATCTAACAATTTGGGGATGGGCATTAAAGAGTAATTTAAGGGTGTTTACTCCTAATTTAGTGTCAATATCGGTTTTTAGAACATGAATTAACACATCTTTTTTTCTGGCTTGGTAAAATGGACTAATCATAATTATTTTCTTCTTTATTGTTTTTTCGTTCTATATAAGCTTCATAAGCTTGGTTACCTTCTTCTTTCCAGAAGTCATCATAGTGTTTCCACTTATAGAATTCGCCTTTACAGTCTTTATCTTTTCTAGACGATTTTGATTTTTTACTGCTAGAGTCTCCAAAATTGCAGCCTCCTAATAGTATTTTGGCAAGAATAAATACACCAACTGCTTGCCAAAAGGTAAGTGTTGTTAACCCAAATATCATGGGCATTAACCAGTTCCAGAGCCACATTATTATAAAGCCAAATAATATGGCAAGACCGATTATAAAAATGCCTCCGAAAATTATCATTCCAACAATCTCCCCAGGAGACTTACCTCTCATTTTATGTTTAAAATAGTTCGACATAATTCTTTTTTTTTAAATATTTAATTCCTTTTTATGTTTCAAATTTTTGTGCAGAAGAGACATGGCTCTGTGCCGTCTAGACATTAGCGTGCCCACAGGTATGCCCGTTTCTTCTTCTATTTCCTTATAGGTGTAACCTTCAAAATCTATGGCTATAATTATGTTTCTGTAATCTGGTTTTAAACTAATAATAGCACTTTTTAGAGCGTCTTTCATTTGTTCGGGATACACATTATCTGCAGAATCACTTAGTATTGAAGCAAACTCCAAGAGTTTGTTTTCGTTTTGTGTTTCGTAATCAATACGTTCCTTTTTAGAGCTACGCAATACATCTATGATCTTATTTTTTAGAGCTCTGTACACAAAACCAGCAACATTATTTATAGGAGAATACCGGTCTGCTCCTGTAAATAATTTTAAAGCAACATCTTGAATAATATCTTCAGGATCATTATTAACACTAGACTTTAATTTAGAGTTAACATAACCTTTTAAAGAGTTATATTCTTCGTTAAAGAAGTTGTTTAGTTTTTTGTTGTTTTCTGATTGATGACTCATGTAAAGACGCTTTTTTAAGGCCCTTCAATTATAAAGACGCAAGGTTTTTAATCCATTGCATTTTTTTTAAATTATTTTTTTAGGAAGACGATTAAACACCTAAAAGGTTACTAAATTTTAACATGTTTTTTTTCGAAACTAAGGAATTAAATTAAAGTCTAACGTTTTGAATTCATTGCCGTTAACTACAATTGCCACTTTATGCAATCCTAAATGAAACTTGCGTGTTGTAATTAATTTAAAAGATTGCTTTTTGTGTATTGTTGTACTGCTATTTCCAGCATACTCTTTTTCACTAATTTTAAATACTTTAGGAGTTAAGCTTCCATTGGCTTTTTGATAATAAATGGTGTATTCTAGCCTTATTTTGGAGCTTGATTTACTTAGGTTTTTAACTATGAATTCAAATTCAAGGTCTTCACCAATTTTAACTTTTGGTGTTAAGATTTTAAAATTTTTAAGCTTAATGTTTTTAATAGAACCAAAACCGAATAATTGCATAAGTTCTTGATGCCCTTGTTTTAATAAGGTTCTTGATGCATGCTTTACTAATTTATCGGTGACTTCAGTTTTTCCTATCCACTGTTTTACAATAGACACAACTATGTTGGGGTTGTCTTTTGCAATATCGTTTAAGTTGTTAGCTACACTACGCCTAACATATTCGGATGTATCGTCTTTTAAATTTTCAAGAATTGGTAATATAGGGCTTGGGTCCTTTTTTAATGATGGTAATGCCATTGCCCATGGCAATCTAGGTCTGCATCCTTCAGAAGCTAATCGCCTTACATGAAGATTTTTGTGTTTAGACCATTTTAGCATTTGCGCAATGGCTTGTGTTTCATATTTAATAATGAACGGTCTAATGGCAAACTCACAACTGGCAAATTGCGTTATAGTTTCCATGGCGTTAATAGAAGTTTCATAATCATCTATACCATATTGTTCAATATAGTCTGGAAAGAACATGTAGGCTAACGTATCATATTCTGAGGTTTTTGGTTTGTTTTTAAGTAAATCAACACACTTCAATATGTGATCAACATTAACTTTATAGTCTTTACTAAAGTATTTGTTTAAAGTATGGGTTGAATGACGCATACGCTCTTTCAATTCTAAGTTTTCCCAATCCTTATAGAATATATCTTTAATATAACCTTCACTATCAAATTCAGGAACAACTGTTTTTATTGTTGCTGTAAAAGACTCAAAAAGTGGTTTACTGTAAATGTATTTTAGTGGTTCAGGCATAGTCGTTTTTTTAATCTATGACAAAACTAGCAAGGGTGTGTGACAGATTATGTCAGTGGTTTTAAAAAATATTTTATTAAATAGTTTAAGTACTAAACTGTTAATAAGAACAAATAAATAACCCTAAAACTATTTCTTAATAACTGTTTTTATTTTGTAAATTTGCCTGCGTTTATAAGCGCACAATGACAAACACAAAATACATATTTGTAACCGGAGGTGTTACATCTTCTTTAGGAAAAGGTATTATAGCAGCATCTCTTGCTAAACTTTTACAGGCTCAAGGTTACAGAGTTACCATTCAGAAATTAGATCCCTATATTAATGTAGATCCCGGAACGTTAAATCCTTATGAACATGGTGAGTGTTATGTTACGGAAGATGGTGCTGAGACCGATTTAGATTTAGGTCATTATGAGCGTTTTTTAAATGTGCCTACAAGTCAGGCCAATAATGTTACTACAGGGCGTATTTACCAGAGTGTAATTCAAAAAGAACGCAGGGGTGAATTTTTAGGGAAAACTGTTCAAGTTGTTCCACATATTACAGATGAAATAAAGAGACGTGTTCAGTTACTTGGACAGTCTGGAGATTACGATATCGTTATTACCGAAATAGGAGGTACCGTTGGTGATATTGAGTCTCTTCCTTATATTGAAGCTGTTCGTCAGTTACGATGGGATTTAGGAGATAATAATGGTATAGTAATTCATTTAACGTTAATTCCGTTTTTGTCTGCTGCGGGTGAATTAAAAACAAAGCCAACACAACATAGTGTAAAAACGTTAATGGAAAGTGGAATTCAAGCCGATATTCTTGTTTGTAGAACGGAGCATGATTTACCAAAAGATATTAGGAGAAAACTGGCCAAATTCTGTAACGTTACAGAAGAGTCAGTAATTCAATCTATTGATGCCTCTACCATTTATGATGTACCAAACTTAATGTTGAAAGAGGGGCTAGACAAGGTTGTTTTAGATAAGCTTGATTTAGAATGTTCTAATCCTGATATTACAAGATGGAATGCCTTTTTAACACGTCATAAAAATCCGAAATCTGAGGTTACTATAGGTCTAATTGGTAAATATGTAGAACTTCAAGATTCTTATAAATCTATTTTAGAGGCGTTTATTCATGCTGGAGCAACTAATGAAGTAAAAGTTAATATAGAGTCAATTCACTCGGAATATTTAAATAGCGATAATATTAAACTAAAACTATCACATTTAGATGGTGTTTTAGTGGCACCTGGTTTTGGAGAACGTGGTATAGAAGGAAAGATTGATGCTGTTAAGTTTGTTCGTGAAAATAATATCCCTTTCTTAGGAATATGTTTAGGTATGCAAATGGCAGTTATTGAATTTGCGAGAAACGTTCTTAAAATAAAAGATGCGGGTTCTACTGAGATGGATCCTGAGAGTACTAATGCTGTTATTGACTTAATGGAAGAACAAAAGTCTATTACTGATAAGGGAGGAACAATGCGTTTAGGTGCATGGGCTTGTGATCTAAAATTAGGAAGTCGTGTTAGAGATATTTACAAGGCGGAATCTATAATGGAGCGCCATAGACATCGTTATGAATTTAATGGCGATTATAAAGATCAAATGGAAGAAGCTGGTATGTTAGCTACAGGCTTGAACCCGAAAACAGGACTTGTAGAAATTGTTGAAATACCAAACCACCCTTGGTTTGTCGGTGTACAGTATCATCCAGAATATAAGAGTACCGTAGCGAATCCACATCCGTTATTTGTGGCATTTGTTAAGGCTGCCGTAAAATACAAAAGCAAACAAAAAGGTGTCAGTATGGCACAAAATTAAATTTGGACAGTTTTTTGTTCTAGATTCGAAAATATAGAAAAGACCTGCCAGGTTTTTAAAACCTAGCAGGTCTAAAAGTAAATAAGTAAATGGAAGAAAAAAAGTTAGATATAAATTCAATAATAGGTTTTGTTCTTATTTTTGGAATTTTGGCTTACATGTTATGGCAGAATCAGCCATCACCAGAGGAATTAGAAGCTCAAGAAAAAGCTAAACAAGAACAGGTTGAAGCTGAGAAAAAAGCCAAAGAGGAAAGTCAGACTTTTGTCTCTTCAGCACAAGATTATACACCTGGAAATCAGTTGGATTCTGTTCAAAAAGTTGAACTTCAAAATAAATTAGGTATACTAGCGTATTCCGAGATGTTATCAACCGGTTCGGATGAAACTTTAGTTGAAACAGATTTATTTGCTTTGAAATTTAACCATAGAGGTGGTTATTTATCTGAGGTTAAACTTAAGAAGTTCGTAGACTATGATTCCATTCCCATATATCTAATCAAAGATAACAACGCGCTTTTTAACTTAGATTTTGGTACTACCGATAGCAGAATTATAAATACTAAAGACAGATACTTTCAGCCTTCAGTTACCAAGAATGGTGATAACACTGTTGTTTCTATGAAATTTAAAATATCTGAAGCTAAATTTTTAGAATACAGATATGAGCTGAAACCTGATGATTACATGATTGATTTTAGTGTGCGCTCCCAAGGAATGAGTGATATCATTAACAGTTCTCAAGCTATCAATTTAGATTGGAAACTGAAAGGATACCGCCATGCTAAGAGTATTTCTTATGAAAATAGGTATACAAACTTGTATTATGATTATGAAGGAGGAAAAGACGATTTTATAAGAAACGGGGATGAGGACTTAGAGGATGTTGCATGGATAGGGTATAAACAACACTTCTTTTCTTCTGTTTTATTAACCGATAACAGGTTCAAAACAGTAAAAATAGAAGCTGAAAATTTAGTTGAAGACGAAGCCGTTGATACGGTTTATACTAAGATGTTTACATCTAAAGTGCCTTTAGAGTTAAAGGGAGGAGAACTTAATGAATCTATGGATTGGTACTATGGGCCAAGTGATTTTAAAGTTCTAAATACCTATGAAAGAAACCTGGATGAATTAGTACCATTTGGTTGGGGAATATTCGGTTGGATTAACCGCTTTATTTTTATGCCATTATTTGGTTTCCTTGGTGGATTTATGCCTTATGGAATTGCGATTGTTGTAATGACCATTTTAGTTAAAATATGTTTGTCTTTTGTGCAGTACAAGCAATTCTTGTCTCAGGCAAAAATGAAAATATTGAAGCCTGAGTTAGATGCTATTAGAGAAAAGTTTAAGAACAATAAAATGAAGGCGCAGCAAGAAACAATGGCGCTACAGAATAAAGCTGGGGCAAGCCCAATGGCTGGATGTTTACCAGCTTTAATACAGTTACCTGTGTTTTATGCTTTATTCCAATTTTTCCCTTCGGCATTCGATTTACGTCAAAAAAGTTTCCTTTGGGTAGATGATCTATCGTCTTATGATGTTGTGGCTAACTTGCCTTTTAGAATTCCTTTTTACGGAGATCATGTGAGTTTATTTCCTTTATTAGCTTCTATTGCTATTTTCTTCTATATGAGATTAACAACTGGGCAAAATGTACAGATGCAACAGCCTCAGCAAGAAGGTATGCCAGATATGGGGAAAATGATGAAATACATGATGTATTTCTCACCAATTATGATGTTGTTCTTCTTTAATAACTATGCTTCTGGTTTAAGTTTATACTACTTTATTTCTAACTTAATTAGTATTGGAATTATTTTAGTTATAAAAAATTATATTCTTGATGAAGATAAGATTCATGCCCAGATTCAAGAAAATAAGAAGAAACCAAAAAAGCAAAGTAAGTTTCAGGCAAAAATGCAAGAAATGATGGAGCAAGCGGAAAAACAAAAGCAAGCTCAGAATAGAAAAAAATAATATAAAGCTGCCTTTTGGCAGCTTTTTTGTTCTACACAATTTGAAAATTTATTTTTCGTTTTAAGTTTTGTAAAATATAAATCAAATTTATTGGTCTTATGAAGTATTGGTTTTTCGCTCTTTTTTTATTGGTTTCCATATCATTTTCAGCTCAAACAATTAATCAATTTGACGATAATGGAAAACGTCACGGTATATGGAAAAAGAATTTTGATGGTACAAAAGTTCTTAGGTATGAAGGTCAATTTAATCATGGTAAGGAGATTGGAACCTTCAACTTTTATAAAAATATAAGAAACAAAGCGGTTTTAACTGCTTCAAAGGTTTTTAATGAATCCAGTACAACTGCCAATGTCACTTTTTATACTTCAAAAGGAAAAGTAATTAGTGAAGGTAAAATGGATGGTAAAACATACATTGGAACTTGGAAGTATTATCATAGTAATTCGGATAAGTTAATGACTATTGAGCATTATAATAATAACGGTAATTTAGAAGGAGAGCGATTGGTCTATTATGATAACGGACAAATGGCTGAAAAACAAAATTACATTAATGGTAAACTAAATGGTGAATCCTTTTGGTATTCGGTTAAAAATGGAGTTTTAAAGCACTTTCAATATGAGAATGGGGAATTGCATGGTATTTCAAGATATTATACCCCTCGAGGTGATTTAAAAGCTGAAGGAAGATATAAGCGCGATAAAAAACATGGTGTTTGGAAATATTATGAAAATGGCAAATTAATTAACGAAAAGGATTTTACGCCAAAATCAAAATATAAAATAAAAAAAGCTCCCTGAAGAACAGGGAGCTCCTTTTTCATAGACAATTTCAAATTAAGAAATAGTAGTGTCTATGATTTTGTAGCTAACCAAACTACGCAATCAATAAAAAATCAAATTACAAAACTTTAAAACTCTTAAGGTAGAGGTGGTAAAACAACCTTATCTATTGCATGAATAACACCATTAGAGGCTTGCACATCAACAGCAACTATATTGCTCACCCTATTGTTTGCATCTGTTAAGGTTGCACCACCTGTAATATTTGCTGTTATATTTCCACCTTGAGTTGTTACGGTCATATTATCTGTTAAATCCGAAGATCTCACATTTGCACCAGCTACAGCATGATAGCTTAGTGTTGCATTTAATGTTGGTTCGTCTATATCTGCAAGTCCTGCCACGTTAAGTTCTCCTAATAAACTTACAAAAGCTGCATCTGTTGGAGCAAATACTGTAAAAGGAGAAGAGTCCGTTCCTGATAATAAACCAACATAATCAGTTGTTAAATCATCTCTGGTTAGGGCTTGAACAAGTATGCTAAATGTTGGATCAGCTAAGGCAAAATCAACCACAGTTGGTAAGCCAATAACTTTATCCACTGCGTGAATTACACCATTACTTGCTACTACATCTGGCAGAGCTACTGTAGAAATACCGTTGAACTTAACACCATCAGAGGTATTAAAATAAAGGCTCATTGCATTATCTCCAGGTGCTGTTGCACTTGTCGTTGTGTATCCTGCTCCTGCGTTTACTAAATCTGTTGAAAAAGTTGTACTACCAAGAACATGATTTAATAGAACTTGAGCTAATACATCTGTAGGAACATCTCCAAGAGCAGCAAAATTGTTATCAGCTAAGAAGGATGTAAACCCATCATTAACTGGAGCTAACACTGTAAATGGTCCATCTCCACTTAATACGTTTACTAAGTCGCCATCAGCAGCACTTAAAGCAGCTACTAAATTACTGAATGAAGGATTAGCTAAAGCATGATCAACCACGCTTGGTAACCCAATTACTTTATCTACAATATGAATTACACCATTGGTAGCATCTATATCTGCTGAAGTTACCATTGAAGTTCCATTAAATTTAACACCATCAGAGGTATCATAATAGATACTCATATTCATATCTCCAGCACCTGTGGCGTTAGTTTTTGCATATCCCGAACCAGCATTAACTAAATCTCCAGACATAACAGAACCTGTTATAACATGATTTAATAGTACCTGAGCTAAAATATCTGTTGGTACATCTCCTAATGTTGCAAAATTATTGTCAGCTAAGAATTGAGCGAAAGCTTCGTTGCTTGGCGCTAATACTGTGAATTCTGTTGTTCCGTTTAAAATAGATACCAAGTCGCCGTCTGCTGCTTGTAAAGCCGCTAATAAACTACTTAAGCTCTCGTTGGTAGCTACTTTTCCAGCAATTGTATTTGGAAGATTAGGTAGAACCACCTTGTCAATAACATGAATTACACCATTTGCAGCTTGCACGTCTACAACAACGATATCACTTACCCTACCGTTAGCGTCTGTTAAGGTGGCGCCCCCAGTTACATTAGCCGTAATATCTCCTCCTAATGTTCCAACAGTCATATTATCCATTAAGTCTGATGATTGTACATTAGCACCAGCCACTGCATGTAAGTCTAATGTTGCTTTTAAAGTTGGTTCATCAATATCTGCAAGAGAGTTTGCTCCTAGCTCTGTTAATAAGTTACCAAAAGCATCGTTAGTTGGAGCAAATACGGTAAAAGGTGCCGGGTCTGTACCATTTGCGGTAGAAAGAGTGCCTACATAATCAAAAGTTAAATCACTTCTTGTTAAAGCTTGAACTAATATTGAAAAATCGTCATTAGTTGTTGCAAAATCAACAACAGATGGAAGTCCAATAACGGCGTCTACAATGTGAATTACACCGTTAGTAGCCGAAATGTCTGGTGTGCTTACACTAGATACACCATTTAATGTAACACCAGCAGATGTATTCACATACATACTAAGGTTAGCACCAGAAGTTGCTTCGGTTGCTAAGGTTTTAATATACCCTGTTGATAATCCTGAAGACATTGCTTCTCCTGAAACAACATGGTTTAATAAAACTTGCGTTAAAACGTCTTTAGGAACATCTGCTAAACTTGCAAAGTTGTTATCTGTTAAAAATTGACTAAAAGCCGCATTTGTTGGGGCAAAAACCGTAAACGAAGCTGAAGGATCATCTAAAACAGCAGGAAGGTTGCCATCTGCTGCTAGTAAAGCCTGCACTAAAATGCTTAGGTCTGGAGTAGCCACTGCTAACTCTGTTATGGTTTCAGGTGTTTTCTGAACTACATTGTTATCGTCATCATCGCTACATGATGAAATGAAGACTGTAATCATAAGAACTACAATCAAACGTGTAAATGCTGTTAATGTTTTCATGATGTTAATATTAAAGTTTAATTTTGTTTAACAAATTTATAAAATAATTAAACAAAAAAAACAAATTTTGTTCAAAAAAAATTAAAATAAGTTAAACAAAGATGCGTTTTATCGAGTTGCACGTAGTCCAATAATCAAGCAAATATGTGTATCTTTGCACCCTAATTTTATATAAATGAAACGAGTTATAGTAGGGCTTTCGGGAGGAGTTGATTCTAGTGTTGCAGCTTATTTGCTTAAGGAGCAGGGGTATGAAGTTATAGGCTTGTTCATGAAAAATTGGCATGATGATTCTGTGACCATTTCTAATGAATGTCCTTGGTTAGATGATAGTAACGACGCAATGCTCGTGGCAGAAAAGTTAGGTATTCCTTTTCAAACAGTAGATTTAAGCGAACAATATAAAGAGCGTATTGTAGATTATATGTTTAATGAATATGAAAAGGGAAGAACACCTAATCCTGATGTACTTTGTAATAGAGAGATTAAGTTTGATGTGTTCATGAAGATAGCATTAGATCTTGGTGCCGATTATGTTGCTACTGGTCATTATTGTAGAAAAGGCATTATATCAGAAGGCGGAAAAGAAACTTATCAGTTATTAGCAGGTGTTGATAATAATAAAGATCAATCTTATTTTTTATGTCAATTATCCCAAGAACAACTAGCTAAAGCTTTATTCCCCATCGGAGAATTAACTAAACCCGAGGTAAGAGAAATAGCGAATGAAATTGGCTTAGTAACTGCAGATAAAAAAGACTCTCAAGGACTTTGCTTTATTGGAAAGGTAAAATTACCAGATTTTTTACAGCAACAGTTAAAACCAAAAGAAGGGGTAATTGTAGAAATACCCAAAGAGCAGGATATTTACAAGGAAGCAGTACCTGAGTTTGAGACAGAAGAAGATAAATTACGTTTCCTATCTAGAAAGATAAATTACAATATAGAGCAAGGAAAAGTAGTTGGTAAGCACGATGGAGCTCATTACTTCACAAAGGGACAAAGAAAAGGATTAGCGGTAGGAGGTACCGTAGAGCCCTTATTTGTTATCGATACAGATGTTAATGAAAATATAATCTATACTGGCCAGGGGAAATCACATCCTGGATTATTAAAAAAAGCACTTTTTGTTAGCAATGATGAATTACATTGGATACGAGAAGACTTAGCTCTAAAAGTTGACGATACTTTACAAGTTGCTGCAAGAATAAGGTATAGACAACCTCTTGAAAAGGCTACCCTATATAAAGTTGATTCTGGGCTTTACATAGAATTTGAAAATTATCAATCGGCAATTACAGAAGGACAATTTGTAGCATGGTATATTAACGAAGAACTTTTAGGTTCAGGGGTTATTTCTTAAATTAGTGGAATAAATTTACTTACATGAGACATTTTTTGTTGTTGGTTTCTTTCTCTATTTTATCGAATTTCGTTGCTGCTCAGAAAGACTCAATTATAAAATATTATGATATAAATAATAAAATTATAAATGACAACGAATTAGTTAAAAATGAAGCCAGAAAAATTGAGATTCTAACTAAAGAAGACGATTCCTTATGGATGGTTAGAATTTATCGTAGAAACGGCAAACTAATTAGATATGGTCATTTCAAGAGCAAAAATAAAAAAGTACCTGTTGGAGAATTCATTTCGTATAACAGAAAAGATAGTATTTCTGGTATTTTGTATTATAATTCAAAAGGACTAAAACATGGTAAAACTAAAACATGGTTTAGCAATAGAAATAGGAAATCAGAAGGCATTTATTTAGAGAATAAAAAGGAAGGTGTTTGGAAGCATTACCATTACGATGGTAGCGTCGCTGTTAAGTCAGTATTCAAAAATGATTCTTTGTTAATGAGAACTTTTTATAACGAGGAAGGAGATATAATAAATTATAGAGGTACAGATAAGTTTTTTAAACCTAAATTTAAGGGAGGTAAAAATAAATTTAATAGAATTGTAGGCAAAGTTTTAGATAAGATTGATTATAATTTAGATGGAACTGTTCATGTGAATTTTACTGTAGATATTAGCGGAAATATTATAAATGTTGAGGTTGAAAATAAAGAATTACCTTCCTCTGTCATAAATAATTTAACTGCACATTTTGAGGGTATCAAGGGCTGGCAACCAGCACTGCACTTGAACCGAAAATTACCATATGATTTCTCTATCCCTTTAAAATTTCGTTCTCTAAAATGAAAAACAAAGTATCCGAACTTTTCAAAATAAAATATCCAATCATTCAAGGAGGAATGATTTGGAACAGTGGATGGCGACTAGCTTCAGCGGTAAGTAATTCAGGAGGTCTTGGCCTTTTAGGTGCGGGTTCAATGTATCCTGAAGTTCTTAGAGAACACATCCAAAAATGTAAAAAAGCTACCATTAAACCTTTTGGAGTAAACGTTCCTATGCTATACCCTAATCTTGAAGAGATTATGAATATCATTGTAGAAGAAGGTGTTCAAATTGTGTTTACTTCAGCAGGGAACCCAAAAACATGGACATCTTGGTTACAAGACAAAGGCATTATTGTTGTTCATGTGGTTAGTAGTCTAAAATTTGCTTTAAAAGCTCAAGATGCTGGTGTCCAAGCTATTGTGGCTGAAGGTTTTGAGGCTGGTGGTCACAATGGAAGAGACGAAACTACCACATTGGCATTAATTCCAATGGTTAGGGAACATATTAAAATTCCTTTAATTGCGGCTGGCGGTATTGCAACGGGAAGAGCAATGTTAGCCACCATGATTTTAGGTGCCGATGGCGTGCAAATGGGAAGCAGATTTGTGGCTAGTGAAGAAAGTTCTGCTCACCGAGATTTTAAACAATCTGTTGTTGATGCTAAAGAAGGAGCTACACATCTAACTTTAAAAGAATTGGCTCCTGTGAGATTACTTAAAAATAAGTTCTTCAATGAGGTTCAGGAACTATACAAAACAGGACCAACTATAGAGGAACTGAAGAACTTACTTGGTAGAGCGCGTGCTAAAAAGGGGATGTTTGAAGGCGATTTGGATAATGGCGAACTAGAAATAGGGCAAATCTCAGGCTTAATTCATGATATAAAACCAGTGAAAGATATTATAGGAGATGTCATTTCTGAATTTGAATTAGCAAAGACCGAGGCCGTTAAGCTTTAAAACAACAACAAACTATATATGAAAAGAGTAATTTTAGGACTTACCCTGTCCTTTTTATTGTGCAATTGCCAAAACCAAGTAGAACAGCAACCTTTAAAACCTAATGTATTATTCATTATGATGGATGATTTAGGTTATGGTCAATTTGGAGTGTATAACGATACCGTAACTACATCCGATTATGATCCCTATTTTGTCAAATTAGTGGATAGTTTACAAGGCTATTCTTTAGAGAAATCTTTAGAATTTTCTAAAACTGCCATTCCAACGTTATCGTCTTTAGCAAAAGAAGGGGTTATTTTTAACAAAGCTTATACTACCAGTAATATTTGTGCACCTTCAAGGTTGGGAATTGCTACTGGAATGAATAATAACAGATTTGGTATTTATACCAATGATGATTGTGAACAAAGTGGTTTGCAAAAAGGAACTCATTTAGCCGAAAAAATTGATGCCCAAGGTTATTTAACCGCGCACATTGGGAAGTGGCATATTGGGAAGCGAAATCAAAAGATGTATGACTCTATTTTAAAGGTGAATAATTTAGATGAAAACACAAATTATTATGTATTAGGAAATTCCAATCCAGATGTTTTTAAAAGCGCTGTAAATAGTGGTTATATTGGATCTGTTGTAAAAGAACAGCATCCGTTAAATAATGGTTTCGATTATTATTATGGTTACAATCATTGGGCCTGTGATTTTTACAAAGCAAAAAACGTTTGGGAAAACTTTAAGCATGTAGAAAATCAAAAGGAGTATAATACAGATGTTTTTACAGATAAGGCGCTAGAGGTAATGGAAACTGCTATTAAAGATAAGAAGCCTTTTTATGTTCAATTACATTATCATGCGGTTCATGATTCATTAGAACCTAAGGCGCCAGAGAAGTACTTTAGCAAGTTTACATCTGGAAACTACGATTTAGATAATTTCTATGCGCATGTTAATGGTGTAGATGAGAATGTAAAACGCGTGGTAGATTTTCTAAAATCACAGGAACAATATAAAAACACGATTATTGTCTTTACCTCGGATAATGGGGCAATGGCAGGAGGATCTTATGATGGTATGAAGACAGGTTCTCCATTACCTGGAAATACGCCGTTTTCTGGTCACAAAGGAAATTACCATCAGGGAGGCTTTAGAGTTCCAATGTTTATAAGTTGGCCCGAAGGGATTAAAGAATCTAAAGTAGAGAGTCAAATGGTATCCACAATGGATATTCTGCCAACAGCCATAGATGCTATAGGAGGAGATTTACCGAAAAACATTCAAGGAAAAAGTCTAGTGCCCCTTTTAAAAGGAGAAACTAAAGACGTTTTGCATGATCATTTGGTATGGTCTGGACTTCATGCCTATAAATGGGGATATTTAATAAATAAATCTACAAAAACTCATATGGACGAATCGGGGTTTGCTCCATCTTCTTGGGTTGTTATAAAAGGTGATTATATGCTTCGCTTTGTGGGGACTCTTGAAAAAGGAATTTACTACGATTTTTTAGAAGGAAGAGCACCAATTTTTGAACTGTTTAATATCAAAAATGATCCAGCAGAGAACAATGATATTTCAGATAAACATCCTGAATTGGTTGAAGAAATGAAGGCCTTATTCTATAATGAATTTAAATCATTTCCGAAGCCAGTAGATTGGAAGCTACCTAAATGGGAAGAATTAGCAGGGGAGAAGGTTTAGAATTCACCAAGATTTAAAGGTATTTTGTAAAGTCGGCTGGAGCCATTACTATACTGGTTGAATATGTTATTTAGTTCATTAATAGTCAGTTCATCTGGCAGTTCTATTGGGCTTGCATCTTTTTTGCTTGTAAAATAAAGAACATTATTCCTATCAACAAAAGGACAATAATCCATTTTGTTGCTGTTTATTTTTGGGCCAAGGTTTATCGGTTTTGTCCAGATATTGTCTTTTTTAAAGCTAATGTATAAATCGCCACTACCTAGGCCATCTTTTCTATTATAGCATCCATAAATAAGAAAAGACTCATCTGGAGCAATAAAAGCATTATACTCATAGCCAAGAGAGTTTATGGTATCAGGAAGTAAAATAGGGTTGCTGTACGAACCATTTTCAAATGAGCTAAAATAAATATCATCCTTTCTTTTAAGTTCTGGATTATCTCTTGTAAAATACAAGTTGCCATTATCAGAAATTGAAGGATAAAATTCGCCATACTTCGTATTTACAGGAGCTCCCAAGTTTTTAGGTTCAGACCATTCAGAATCTAAGGTCTCACGTTCTACGTACCATATATCAAAATCCTTTTGTTCTTTGGTATTAGCGTTTAAAGGCCTTTTAGAGGCGTAATAAACTTTTAAACCGTCACTAGAGAAGAACGGTTCTAAATCAAAAAATTGACCAGAAAATGAGACAATTTTAGGTTTTCCCAATGTGTCTTTGTTTTTTTTAATTGAGATTATTGTTGAAATGGTACCGTTTATATTTTGGGCAGAGAACATAATTTCTTCGCCATTCGGAGAAATAGCAATATCTCTTACATTAGGAAATTGTTTGACAATCTCTTGAATAAAAGGTTTACTTTCCTGAGAAAATGAAGTAAATGTAAAAAGGGTTAGTATTACAAAGTATAGCCGTCTCATGAAAAATGGTTTTTTCTAAAGTAAAAATTTGAGAGGAATAGTATTCTAAAAACAATGTTAATTTCTAAAATACAAAAAGGAGGAAAGCTTCCTCCTTTTGTAATGTCGAAACTTTAAAACTTTAATTAAATCCCTAATAAAATGAAAGTCTAATGTCTCTGTAAATTGTAAAAGAAATGTTCTACAATTGTCTATTTAAGCAGATTAATGGTTGTCAAATGTATAAAAAATAACTACTTAATAATCTGAAAGTTACGCTAAGTTATTAACAGCTGTTAATAGAATACTTTTTTTAAGTAATTAATAAAATTCGTTAAAGAAAAAGGTATAACGTACATTTACAAAATGCAATTTACAGACTATACTAAAGAGTTTAAATACAATTGGCAATTAGCGGCTCCAGTTATGCTTGGTATGCTAGGACATACCTTTGTAAGTTTTGTAGATAATATCATGGTAGGGCAATTAGGAACCGCAGAATTAGCAGCTGTTTCTCTTGGAAATAGTTTTATGTTTATAGCCATGTCTTTAGGTATTGGTTTTTCAACTGCAATTACTCCACTGATTGCTGAGGCTGATGCAGCAAAGAATTTTGTTAATGGGAAATCCTCCTTTAAGCATGGACTTTTTTTATGTATGGTTTTAGGAATTTTGCTTTTTTTATTAGTGTACTTTGCAAAACCTTTAATGTATTATATGAAGCAACCTCCAGAGGTAGTTGAATTAGCAATGCCTTACTTAGATTTGGTTGCAGTTTCATTAATACCGTTAATAATATTTCAGGCATTTAAACAGTTTGGAGATGGGCTTTCTATGACCAAATACCCTATGTATGCTACACTTTTGGCTAATGTTGTAAATATTATACTTAACTACCTTTTAATATTTGGAAAATTTGGTTTCCCCGAATTTGGAATTATTGGAGCGGCTTACGGAACATTAGTGTCAAGAATAATAATGGTATTGTATTTATGGTATTTATTAGCTGGCAAAGAAAAATCTAAACATTTTGTAACTAATATTAAATTATTCGTTTTAGATAAAACGATGTTATCTAAAATAATTAACCTAGGAGCACCCAGTGCTATGCAAATGTTTTTTGAAGTTGCCATTTTTACTGCGGCCATTTGGTTAAGTGGCTTATTGGGGAAAAATCCACAAGCAGCTAATCAAATTGCACTTAATTTGTCTTCTATGACTTTTATGGTAGCCATGGGATTAAGTGTTGCATCTATGATAAGAGTAGGAAATCAAAAGGGGCTTAAGAAGTATTACGAGTTGCGCAGAATTGCATTCTCTTTATTTTTAATGGGCACCTTGTTGGCCTTTTTCTTCGCTATAGTATTTTTTGCTTTTCATGAGTATTTACCAAAGATTTATGTAGATTTTGACGATACAAAAAACCTTGCGGACAATACAGAAGTAGTGAAATTGGCTTCAAGTCTCTTAATTGCTGCTGCAATTTTTCAAATAAGTGATAGCATACAAGTCATTGTTTTAGGAGCTTTAAGGGGACTTCAAGATGTTAAAATCCCTACCATAATTACTTTTATTTCGTATTGGTTAGTTGGATTTCCAGTAAGTTGGTTTTTAGGTAAAGAAGATGCATATGGAAGTTTTGGTATATGGTTAGGCTTATTAGCTGGTTTATCTTCAGCTGCAATTTTATTATATATTCGATTTAATTATTTAACTAAAAAATTGATTTCTAACTAATATGGGGGTTTTAAAATCGATAGATAAAGTTTTGGCTGCTTTTGGAAATATAAGGGCAATGGAGAGGTTACATGTTGATTCTTTTACTGAAAATTTAATAACCAATATCAGTGGTGTTAAGATTGCGGAGTCCTTATATGGACAGCTTTTTGTTTCTTTTCAAACTTTAGCTGATTATGAATTTATGAACGTTTCTATTCTTAGCGCTACGGATATTAAAACATATAAAGGATGCTCACTTACATTCCTAACTGAAAGCGGTGAAACTATGGTTATGATTTCCGACACAAAAGAGATAGAATCTGATTATTCTAATGTTTCAAATAGATGGTTAACAAAAATTAGTTTTGTAATTGAAGCTCATGAAAAGAAGTTTGTAATAGATAAAAATTTTGACAAGGTATTTTTAAAATTCAAGAAGAAGACTTTACCTTTGACTAAATGTGATTAACTAAAAACTAGAATATGTCACTTCCAAAATTTATATTAGGCGATAACTCAGAATTTCCAAACGCTATTTATGTTGTTCACACTGAATTTCCAAGGTTTATTATTAATCTTGAAGATGATGAAGTTGAATGGTTTGAAGATTTTGATGCAGAAGATCAAAAAGAACTAGAGGTAGAAACTGAAAATGCTATTAAATTGGCAACGGAGTGGTACGATAATGAAATAGCCAAATACGAAGAATAGTATTTAAGAAGTTCACATCATGATAGAAAAAATTTTGAAGTACGATACTGAGTTATTTTTATACCTTAACAACTTGGGGTCCGAAACTTGGGATTGGTTATGGTTAGCTATTACCAATAAGCTAACATTTATACCAATGTACGCCATCTTACTATTTTTACTTTACAAAAAATTTGGATGGAAGGCCTTAATAATTTTTATTGTTGTAGTGGCTTTAATGATAACATTTACAGACCAAATTACAAACGTGTTTAAACGTGGTTTTGAAAGACCGAGACCTTGTAGAGACGAAGCGGGTATTTTTGATCAAATGCGCTATATTGCTGTACGTTGCGGTAAATATGGTTTTTTCTCTGGGCACTCTTCAAATTCAATGGCAGCTGCAGTTTTTGCAGGTTTAACTCTAAAACCATACTATAAAAATTTAATTTTTATAATGTTATTTTGGAGTGCTGTTGTGGCTTACAGTAGAATCTATGTTGGTGTACATTACCCTGTTGATATTGTTTGCGGGTTAACTTTTGGAGCCATCTCAGGATTTATGTTTTACAAGTTAGCACAGTTCTTATTAAAAAAATATATTACTGCTTAGATAGGCTTAACAAATAGTCTGCCGCTGCAAACGGTGTTGTTTTATTAGAATCAATAAGTGCAAGCTGTTGGGTTAGTGCTTCTTGTATGTGCGATTTATTGAAAAAATCGGATTTTAATTGTGCCTCAATTGTTTGAATTAGCCAGTATTTGTTTTGATTATTTCTCTTATCACTAAAGAAGTTGTTAGCTTTAGTAGATTCAACATATTCGGCTATAATAGTCCAAATAGTATCGATACCTTTATTTTCAAGCGCACTACAAGAAGTTACTTTAGGTTGCCAACCAGAATCTTTTGCTGGATAAAAATGAAGCGCCCTCGTAAACTCAACTTTGGCAAGTTTTGCAGCTTGCATGTTTGCGCCATCCGCTTTATTTATAGCAATAGTATCGGCCATTTCTATAATGCCACGTTTTATACCTTGCAACTCATCACCAGCTCCGGCTAACTTTAGTAGTAAAAAGAAATCTACCATACTGTGAACTGTGGTTTCACTTTGCCCAACACCAACTGTTTCAATAATAATTACATCAAAACCAGCGGCTTCACAGAGTGTTATAGTTTCCCTTGTTTTTCTTGCTACGCCACCTAAAGATCCCCCTGAAGCAGACGGCCGTATAAAGGCATTTTCATCCTTTACCAAGGCTTCCATTCTTGTTTTATCACCTAAAATACTTCCTTTTGTAATTGCACTACTAGGATCAACTGCTAACACGGCAACGCGTTTACCAAGGTTTGTTAGATGTTTACCAAAAGTCTCAATAAAGGTGCTTTTTCCAACTCCAGGTACGCCAGTAATACCAATTCTAATTGAATTGTTGGCATGAGGTAGACATGAGTTAATAATGGTACGTGCCTTTTCTAAATGGTTAGGGTTTTTACTTTCAACAAGCGTAATGGCCTTACTTAATGCAGTGATGTCTCTTTTTAATATTGAAGCAACCAACCTTTCTGCATTTAAAGCGTTATTTCGTTTTGCTTTTAACTTGGCAATAGCATTTTCGCTAGTCATTTCAGAAATTGAAACACCTTCTTTTTCTTGTAATGCCGATTTCTTTGGTTTACTCACAAGCTGAAATGTTTACTCTAAGATACGGAATAATACCCCTTAATTTTTTAACGGAACAGCAATTTTAGTATCGTCCCAAGCCATAGTTAAGAATAATTTGTCTGTAGAATTATCAAAAGCAATGGTAAACTGTTCTACGTCTCCATCTATTATTTGAACAGGAACATCTACATTAATAACATCAAAATTAGGATCCCAAAGCGGGTTCATCTCAGAATCAACACCCCATTCGTACTGTTTGGAATTAAACATTACTGTCCATGTAGAGTCTTTAGGAACAGTCCATAAGGTATATTTTCCAACGGGTAAGGTCATTCCGTTAATATCCAATGTTTTATTAGTTTCAAATGTAGTGGCCTCATTAGCACCCGTGCGCCAAACTTTATTAAAAGGTACTAAAGCCCCAAAAATTTCCCTGTCCTTTTTAAATGGTCTATTATAAAACACTTTTAACCTTAAATCGTTCAATTCAAATTTTACAGTATCTTTAGGACTAAGGCGTTTTTCAAATATATTTTCAACAAAAACAGAATATAATAAAAGGCCAAGAGCCACTATAGAGAGTAGGATTAATACACGTTTTAAAAAGGCGTTCATGTGAGGGTGTTTTTAGGTTATAAATATAATTTAAAATGTATTAAATGCTAGTAAAGGAAACGCTAAAATGTAAAGTTTTGTTATTCTACAAATAAACTATCTTAGAGAAGCTCATGAGGCTCGGGTTTGAAACAGATTTTAATATCTAAATAAGTCTTGTGGAATCGTACTTTTTTGGTGGAGACAATAAAAAAAATGAAAATTTTTGCAACACTTCAATTTTTGTATCGTCTTTTAAACGAACTAACTTAAACCAAAAGTAGAAAACAGCATGTTTCAAGTTGACATTATTGAACAATGTAAACAGAACAATCGTAAAGCACAACTGCAGTTGTACAACCAGTACTGCAATGGTATGTATATTGTTGCTAAACGATTTTTAAAGGATGCTGATGATGCCGAAGATGTGGTGCAAGAAGCTTTTATTAAAGCTTTTTCTAAACTAGATCAATACAAGGCAGAAGTTACTTTTGGTGCATGGTTAAAACGTATTGTTGTAAATAAAAGTATCGATTTTTTAAAGTCTAGAAAACAACACTTAGTTGATTTGGAAGATGTACACTTAAAAGTTGTTGATACTACTGAAGATGACAAATGGTTAGTAGATGATGCTATTACGCTGAATGATGTTAAATCGGCCATAGGGAAGCTACCGGATAAATACCAATATGTAGTTATGTTGTATTTAATTGAAGGGTATGATCATCAAGAAATATCTGAAATTTTAAATATTTCTGAAGTTGCATCAAGAACACAATTATCAAGAGGAAAAGTAAAATTACAAGAACTGTTAACACCTTTAAGTCATGGCGCAAGATATTAGAGAGTTATTTAAAGATGATAAAATAGCCAATGAACAAATGCCGAAGAATCATGAGGCGCGCTTTTTAGAAAAGTTAGATAAAGCATTACCTCAGGAGACTTCCAACAAATCAAGTTTTGGATGGATGCGCATTGCCGCAAGTATTGTATTGCTTATAGGTCTGAGTTTTGGTGCGTATAAAATGTTTCAACCTAATGTAAAGGAAGGAGAAAAACCAGTTAAAATTGTAAAGAATAATACTGTTGAAACTAAATCTTTGGGAGACCTATCTCCAGGCTTAAAAAAGGTTGAAGATTATTATCTGGCAAGTATAAATTTAGAATTATCTAAAATTAAATATACAGCTGAAACAAAAGATTTATTTGATGGTTATATAGAACAGCTAAGTGAGTTAGACAAGGAATACAAAAGACTTTCTTTAGAACTAACAGAATCGGGACCATCTGAGTTAACGGTAAATGCCTTAATTGATAACTTAAAATTACGTTTAAACTTATTGTATAGGTTAAAATCTCAATTAAAAGAATTAACTCCTGAAGAAGCAGGAACAGAAGTTGTTGAAAAAGCAGCTTAAAAAAACAATCAAAAAATGAACAGATCAATATTAAAACTACAACTCTTAATGGTAACATTGTTTACCGTTGGAAGTTTAGTTGCTCAAAAACAGACAAAAGTATCACAGTCAATTAAAGTAAATAAGGATGTTGCAATACACCTAAATACAAGTCATTGCAATATTATTTTTGATACTTGGAATAAGAATACGGTAGAAATTGAAGCCTATGCGGAAGGCGAAGATCTTACTAATGAAGAATTGCAAGCCATTTTAAAAGGGTGGAATGTAGATGTAGATGCTTCTAGTAGCGAAATCACTATAAGTACTAGTGGTTCTGGAGGACCAAATGTATGGGTAGAGCGCGCGCCTCATAGTACTTTCATAGACGAAAATGGCTTAGTAAATACCATTGTTATGGAATTGCAACATGAATTGGCAGATATACCACATATAATTATGGATGGTATAGATGTACCCGAGTTTCCAGAAATGCCGGAAATACCAGAACTACCAGAGTTGCCTAAAGGTGTTGCAGATGTAGAATTTGATTATAAAGCTTATAAAAAGGATGGCGAAAAGTATTTAGAAGAATACACTAAAAAATTTGAGTCCGTTTATGGAGAAGACTATGCTAAGAAAATGGAAGCCTGGGGAGAGAAGTTTGGTAAAGAGTGGGAAAAGAAATATGGAAAGCGAATAGAAGAATGGGCTAAGGAATTTGAAGAAAAATGGAATAGCGAGGATTTTGAAAAAAGAATGGAAGCTTGGGGAGAACGTTTTGAAAAACAAATGGAGCAGCGAGAAAAAAGAAATGAAGAAAGACAAAAGGCATTGGAAAAGGCTGAAAAAGCAAGGGAGAAAGCTCAGGAAAAGCGAGAAGAATTGCGTGAAAAACTAATCAAAGAACGCAGAGAGCAAAGAGAGAGGCGAGATAAGCTAGTTAAGGAGAGAAGGGTGTTAGTAGAAAAATTAGTGAATCAAGAAGGTAATTCTAAAGTTAAAAAAACGATTAAAATCAAATTACCAAAAGATGCCAAATTAAAAGTTAATGTAAGGCATGGTGAAGTTGAATTTGCCAATAATATTGATAATTTAGAAGCAGATTTATCACATTCAAAACTTATAGCACAAAGCATTAATGGAGGTTCTACTTCCATTAGTGCTTCTTATACACCAGTTTATATTTCTAATTGGAATTTAGGGGAGTTAAATCTTAATTATGCTAAGGATGTCGAATTAAACAATGTAAAACATGTTGTTTTAAATTCTAATTCATCTAATGTGGTTATTGATAACTTAACGGGTAATGCGGTTATAGATTGTAATATCGGAGATATTAAGATTCTAAAAATAGATGATGCTTTTACAAATTTAAATACGATACTTCAAAATTGTGATGCGGTAATAGCCTTACCAAATACAGATTGTAATGTACGCTATAAAGGTACCAGATCTAGAATAAGTCACCCTAAGAAAGAAAGTGGTAATGTAACTACATTTTCTACAGGTAATTTAAGCAGTGGAAAAAGTATAGTTGTTAATGCAAAGTATAGTACTGTAACTATGAAGTAATTTTTACACTTTTAAGCCCTACTAATCAACCAATATTGCATTTCTCTCCTTACTTTAAAGCCTAGTTTTTTATATAGTTTAATAGGACCAGTATTATTTTGGTCTACATGTAAAAAAGGCGTTTTCCCCTTTTCCAAAATCTTTTTTGCTGTGTAAGCAACTAATTGTTTTGCAAAACCATTTCCGGTATGGTCTGGATGCGTTACTACAGCACTAATCTCAGTGAAATTTTTGGTTTGCATGCGCTCTCCGGTAACAGCAACCAATTGCTCGTTTTTATAAATACCAAAGTATCTTCCTAATAACCTAGTCTTTTCCTTAAAAAAATGAGGATAAACTAAGGCCATTAGTTCCATTAAATCTTCATGGTTTTGGTCATTTAGCTCTATAATATCTTCAGAAATAGGGTGTTCAATCTCATTGTAAATTATCATCTGAAGTCCCACATACTTAGTTATGCTAAATGAAGGCGGAAGCTTTGGTTCTTCTCCTACAATAAAAAAGCTATCCAATAGATTCGAATGTGTTTTAATAGCTTTAACTGTATCCTCAATGTCTATGAACGCACCAAAAGGAGTAAAATCCGGATGATAAAACTTTACCTTGCCGTAACTTATGTGGTAGTCCGAATGTTCATCTGTTAACGCATACCAAACAGGATTGTCTAAAGGATCTTCAGGAAATTTGTTCATAAATTAAAGATAGAAGGTTTCTTTAAATATGACAAGATTATTTTAAAGACCGAAAGACTTCACTCGAACAGGCGCTAGGACGCAAAGAGTAAGAGGTCTAATATCGTTTGATTTTTCTACTGAGCACTTAAAAGTTCTTGTTAAGTACTCATGCTAGATTGCAAAATGCGAACTAAAAATTACACGTATTTACATAAATATGAAGAGTCTTCTAAGGCATATACTTTAAAGGTAATACCAGAAGGAATTTCGCAAGATTCAAAAATATCGAATGGTTTTTTGTCGGCATTAGGTAATTCAATTTCCCATTTTCCAGAGGTTAAAGTCATCCATTCTTTAGAGGAGGTGCTAAATTCATATTCACCTTTTAAAAGAACACCTGCAGTGAAATTTCCTTGAGAGTTGCTTAAACCTAAAGACTTTACTTTACCATCAAAATATTCGTTTACTTTAATCATTGCTTAAATTTTTACTAATAGCGTTTATTATTTCTGTAGTTTCGGTTTTATAATCAAACCACATGGCATCTTTGCTTTTTCTAAACCATGTTAACTGACGTTTTGCAAACCTACGGGTATTCTTTTTAATTTCAGAAATAGCAAAGTCTAAAGTCCATTCACCATTATAAAAATTAAATATTTCTTTATAACCTACCGTGTTTAATGCGTTTAAGTCTTTAAATGGAATTAATTTTTCAACTTCTTGCAACAAGCCTTCTTCAACCATTATATCCACACGTTTATTAATTCTGTTATAAATCAATTCCCTATCAGCCGTAAGTCCTATGGAAATGGTTTTAAAGTCTCTTTGTTGTTTTGGTTTGTTTAAAAAAGAAGAATAAGGTTTACCTGTACCGATACAAATTTCTAATGCTCTAATAATCCTATGCGGATTGTCTATTGCAATGGTGTGATATGAGACTTCATCCAATTCTTTTAATTGGTTCTGCAGTGCTTCTAAACCGTCAGTTTCTAATTGTTTATTAAGTTGTTCTCTAATATTTGGATTAACAGATGGGAAATCATCTAGTCCTTTAGTTACGGCATCTACATACAAACCAGAACCACCTACCATTATTACAACATCATATTTTTTAAAG
Source organism: Seonamhaeicola marinus (assembly GCF_008085455.1). Taxonomy (NCBI): domain Bacteria; kingdom Pseudomonadati; phylum Bacteroidota; class Flavobacteriia; order Flavobacteriales; family Flavobacteriaceae; genus Seonamhaeicola; species Seonamhaeicola marinus. Next base: position 243,543 of record NZ_VSDQ01000718.1, read on the forward strand.
AGTTGTTCTAATTTTACAATCGCTTCTTTTTCAAAAGAACCAACACTGTAATTATCATGTATGGATTTATGGTGAATAAAGTGATGTTTTGCTCCTGCAAGTTCATTTGCAGTAGGAGCAGCGGTTCCAATTTGCATTTCTTTGAAAAACTGACGTGAATCTGCCGAAATAATTTCGGTATTAAAATGTTGCGCCAATTTAATACTTAAGGCTGTTTTACCAATTGCTGTTGGACCAATAATTGAAATTAAGTACTTAGTCATTATAATTTATGTCCGCATTTGTGACAAAAAGTAGCATTATCTGCATGATGGTCTTCATTACAATTAGCGCATACTTTAGTATTCTTGGGTATTTTCTTTTTCTCTTTTTTAGTCATTTCTGAACTAACAATTCCCGTCGGAATGGCAATAATACCATAACCCATTACCATTATTAAAGAGGCAATAAATTGGCCAAGGGCTGTGGCAGGCGCTATATCTCCATAACCCACAGTTGTTAATGTTACAATAGCCCAATAGACACTTCTTGGTATGCTTGTAAAACCACTGTCTTGATCACTTTCTACTAGGTACATAATGGTGCCAAGAATAATACACAGAATTAAAACAAACGACAAGAAAACCGATATTTTAGCTTTACTACGCTTTAATGCTCTCACAAAATTGGTATACTCGCCAATGTATCTAGTTAGTTTTAATATTCTGAAAACTCGCATAAGCCTTAAGGCTCTTAATGCAACTAAAGAAGAAGACCCTGTTAAGAAAAAAGACAAATATTTTGGAATAGTAGATAGTAAATCTACAATACCGTAAAAACTAAAAATATACTTTATAGGGTTTTTTACAGTAATGATTCTGAAAATATATTCCAGAGTAAACAATATTGTAATTACCCATTCCGCAATGTTAAGTAAGCCATGATATTTACTGGCAAAACTATCAACACTCTCAAGCATTACGATAACTATGCTTGCAATGATTACAAAAAGTAGAATAACATCAAAAAGCTTACCTTCTCGGGTATCGGCTTCATAAATAATTTCATGAAGTTTTGCTTTCCAATGCTTTTTAGGTTCATTACTCATAAATTCAAAAGTAATAAAGAATTTACTTTTTCTTTAAGAGTACGACGGTGTTTGTTTGAATATCTACTACTTTCTTCATAAAATCCTTTAAATAGGGGTAATACTCTGGAGGATAAACAGCCTGTTTAAAATCTATACGTAAAGAAAGTATGATACTATTTTCCTTAAGGGTTGAAAAGAAAAAGACTTTACCTTCTTTGTTTGGTAAATTCACAATAATGGGTTTGGGTTTTTCAACAAGTTCATATTTATCCCCAAAATCTAACTTTACATTGTAATAATAGGAATCCTTGTAACCAAAATCTATGGGATATGATCTTTCCTGAAGTTTAAACGGGTTTTCAGTAAAAAAAGTAACAAAAAAGGGATTAAGATATATGTTATCTCCAGTGTCTTCGGCAGCATATTCTATAGTGTACTTTTCTTTAAACACAGGATTGGTTTTAGAGCTTTCTAAAGTTTCGAAATCTGATATTATGATATCGTCAGATTTATTTTCTAGCTTTTCAACGTATGTCGTTTCATTTGTAAAATACGATTTACGATAATCATAAGCATGTTGCCCTGTAATTCTAGATTTAATGGTGCCTACAACATTTAGGTTATCATCAATTTTTAGGTCTGCCGAATAAAAAATATCTGATTTTTTTGGAATAATATCATACCATTCACTTCCATCATTGAAGTTTAATAATCTTCCGTATTGATTTAAACATCTAAACGGAAGTTCTCCGAAACTTAAATATTTATCTGTAGCGTCTAATAGGTAGTCTTTATCATCTATTTTAACATGTACTATTAAATAGTTAAAATCTGAAATAACTGGATATATCTTGGTTGGATGTCCATTTTGTCTTGTAGAAATCATCAAAGGCTTTACATCATAACCACTTTCTTTCAATATATTATGAAGTAAAATATTAATGGAAGAAACGTTGCCTGTTTTTTTCTTTATAAGATCTTTTACAGAGACATCTTTAAATATTCGAAACTTTTCATTCCAGGTATAGTTATCCTGAACGAATTTATATATAGCTTGTGCCTTCTCTAAAGTTGTTGGACTATTTATTAATTCGGCATCAAGCAAATCCTCTAATTTTATAGATTTAAACAGTTGTTTACCAATATTTTGATCCGTTTTTAATTCCTTGTCTACGTCTTTCCATTCTTTGGTATAATTCGTTGCGTTTCCTTCAAAGTCTGTAAATGTTTTTAGTTCATATTCAACTCTTGCTAAATAATTATCCTCTGTTGTCATGTAATCTTCCTCTATAAATGCGGGAATGTCTTTCATGGCATAAATAGATTCCAAACAGCTTGCCGAACCACCTCGAGGTCCTTCTAAACAGTTTCGTTTTAAATCGGCAGTATTAGTTGAGAGTTTTTTACCTCCTACAAGTTTTATATTATAAATCCAATTGCCTGGTATACTTGTTTGATATTCACTATAAAGCGTGGGTATATCATGTTGAAATTCCCAACCTTTATATTTAAACATAAAAGGAGATGTTATGGTATAACTATATGTAATTACCGAACCTTCTTTAACATTAGGTAAGGTGAATTTTACGACATCAAAATTTTCGTTGTATTCTTCTTTGAAAATATCCTTTTTACGTAGTTCCGATTTAACAACATTGCCATTTTCAAAATTATAGGTTGTAGCAATGATGTCTTGCACCTTTTCATAAGTGTTGTTATCTTTTTTGTAGGTATATATTTTAACTGTAGCATTTTCAAAACCTTCCTTTTTAAGAATTTTTAATTTATGCTGCTCTTTTGTCTTTAATTTATAATCTGCTGGATTTACCCAACTTTTACCATGTTGGTAAATTATTAAAGCATTTGCCGTAGAATCTTTGTCAAATGAAGTAGCTTTTATATCGGGTAATGTTACACGATATGATTCTGAGTTAAATTGAGATGTTGTTTGAGAGTGAGAATGAAAAAAAACGAGAATATGCAATACTAAGATTAGTGTGGTTTTTTTCATGGATCTTCGAATATAATTTGCTTTACTTTTTTATGTTTTCTTAAATAACTTTGTATAATATGTTGAGTATCCCTATTGTTATTCATAGGGGTTATAATAGACCTTAAAACCTCAAGATTGTTTAATTGATAATTAAGATTATAGAAACCAAGGCCAACAAAAACACCATTTTCTATTAAAATAGCGCTGCGTTCATCAACATCTCTACCACGGTCTATAATTACCATGTTTTTATTGGCGTAGCTGTTTTTATGAATTAAGGCGTTAACCCGTTGGTTATAATCTTCTGGTGATTCTTTTTCTACACAGGCACCTTCACAGGCTTTAACTTCATAATTAAAACAACTTGTTTTTGTTTTATATAATCCCGTAAGTTTTTGGCATAGATTGTATTCTTCAACGGCTTTAGTTAAAAAGCTTTTACCGCTTTGTCTAGTACTAAACGTTGTGATAGGTTTTTTTCTACCATCTGCTTTATCAATTTTTAAGTTGATATAATTATTATCATCAACAAAACTATACAAGGCATGTGTGAAAATTGTTCTTCGTAAAGCTCTATTAAAAATGGGTTTAACGCGTTTTATTTCCTCACTTTCTTTTAAAAGAGCAACAAGTTCGCTTCCTGTAGCTTCATAAGTTACCGAATGTACTAAGGCCTGTATTTTTTTTGATTTAGGATTGGTACCAGTAAAGTGTTGATTAATACGCTTTTTAATATTGTTGCTTTTACCAATGTAAATAATGTCGCCATCGGCATTATGAATGTAATAAACACCAGTAACAGTTGGTAAGTCTGCAATAATATCAATGTGCTTTGGTTCTAGCTGCAATTTTGGATTTGCTCTTACTGAATTTTGAATTATACTTTTTTCAGTGTCTTTGGCCAGGAGCATTTTAAAAAGCTTTACAGTGGCTTGGGCATCTCCCGAGGCTCTATGTCTGTCGGAAACAGGAATACCTAATGATCTCACAAGCTTGCCTAAACTATAGGAGGGGAGCCCTGGAATAAGATTTTTAGATAACTCTACCGTACAAAGTGATTGTCTTTCGTATTCGAAACCTAAACGACCAAATTCTGTTCGTAGAATCCTATAATCAAATTGGGCATTGTGAGCAACAACAATGCAGTCTGTAGTTATTTCTACGATACGTTTAGCAACCTCATAAAACTTAGGCGCATTACGTAGCATATTATTGTTTATACCTGTTAGGTTAACAACAAAGGGTTGAATCTCCCTCTCAGGATTAACTAAACTAATAAACTGATCTACTACTTCATGACCATCGTATTTATAGATAGCTATTTCTGTAATGCCTTCTTCGTTATACTTTCCTCCCGTGGTCTCTATGTCTAGTATTGCGTACAAAAACTATTTATGGGTTTATTTGGTTTTTTGTTTAACTGTAATTTCTTGCTCCGAAAATGCTACTTCCAACACGAACCATTGTGCTGCCGCAATCTATGGCCAATTTATAGTCACCGCTCATTCCCATTGAAATTGTTTGTAGTTCACAGTTTTCAGATGTTAAGCTACTTAAATTATCAAATGTAGATTTTAGCAATTTGAATTCATTTTCTATCTGTTCATGATCATTGGTAAATGTTGCCATTCCCATAACACCAGTTACTTTAATGTTTTTTAATTCTGAAAAATCTATTGATTGAAGCAATGCTTTTGCGTCGTTAGGAGTCATTCCAAATTTAGAATCTTCTGAAGCTATTTTTATTTGAAGCAAACAGTTAATAATTCTACTATGTTTTAAAGCTTGTTTATTTATTTCTTCAAGTAATTTTAAACTATCAACTCCGTGAATTAAATGTACAAAACTACCCATGTATTTTACCTTATTTCGTTGCACATGACCAATCATATGCCATTCAATATCTTTGGGCAATTCTTCATATTTACTAGCCATTTCCTGAATTTTGTTTTCACCAAAAACACGTTGGCCAGCCTCATAAGCTTCAAGAATATCGCTAACAGGTTTTGTTTTAGAAACAGCCACCAGAGTAACATGATCTGGTAGGGTTGATTTTATATTTTCTAGGTTGTCTTTAATAGTCATTTAAAAGAAATTAATCCCATATTTTAGGTCTATCTACTCCAAGCGTTCTTAAATAACCTAGTAATTGACCTGTATGAACAGATTCGTGATAGGCAATTCTATTTAAATAATCACCTAAAGTTTTGCTTTGTCCAACCTCACTTCTTTCTATTCTAACATTTTTCAATTCTTCTGACGTAAATTGTTCAATCATAGATATGAATGCTTTTCTATAATTTTTCGAAAACTCTAGTTCTGCACTTATACTTTTATAGGGTAAATCGTTCCATGGAGATTCATAGTTGCCTAAATTGCCTTTATTTTCAATTATTTTATGAAAAAGATGCTCACCTTCAAGTACATGTCTAATCATTTCTATTATAGAAAAAGCGTCATTATCAGGTTTCCAATGCAAAAATTCTTCAGGAATATTCGTCCAAAGTTTTATACTTCGTCTTCTAATTTCAGAAAAATTTAATATAATTTGATTAGTTACGCTCATTAATTTTACAAGAATTGTTTTGAAACCTTTTCAGCTTTTCTACTTTCGGAATAATCATAAAACCCTTCGCCAGATTTCACCCCCAGTTTACCAGCTCTTACCATATTTACTAACAACGGACAAGGTGCATATTTTGGGTTTTTAAAACCATCGTACATGACATTAAGTATAGACAAACAGACATCTAAACCAATGAAATCAGCTAATTGAAGTGGTCCCATTGGGTGTGCCATACCAAGTTTCATGACTGTATCAATTTCCTGAACACCAGCAACACCATTATACAGCGTTTCAATAGATTCATTGAGCATTGGCATTAAAATTCTATTAGCTACAAACCCTGGATAATCATTAACCTCTACTGGCACTTTACCTAGAGTTTTGGATAACTCCATAATAGTGTTAGTAATCTCATCTGATGTACTGTAACCTCTAATAACCTCTACCAATTTCATAATTGGTACAGGATTCATAAAGTGCATACCAATAACCTTATCAGGTCGGTTAGTAACGGCAGCAATTTCTGTTATGGATATTGATGATGTATTTGTTGCTAAAACAGTTTTAGCGTTACAAATCTCATCTAACTGCTTAAATATTTTGAGTTTTAAGTCCACATTTTCAGTTGCAGCTTCTACAACTAAGTCAGCATCCTTGACTCCTGTTTCAAGATTTGTTAAGCCATTAATATTGGCTAGAGTTTTATTTTTATCGTCTTCAGTTATTTTTTCTTTGGCTACCATTCTATCTAAATTTTTAGATATAGTAGCTAACCCTTTTTGTAAAGAGGTTTCATTAATATCAACCAATTGCACTTTAAATCCGCATTGTGCAAACGTATGTGCAATACCATTTCCCATGGTACCTGCACCAATGACTACAATGTTTTTCATGTGTTAATACTTATTGTTTTTCAATGGTCACGTGTAACATCCAAATTATCATTTAACCATGTACGGTTAAAACATATTAACGGATGTCTCATTTAATTAAAAATTATCTATAATTTGGTTAGCAACACGTAATGCTTCAGTTCCGTCATGCAGTGTTACAATTGGTGTAGTGTTATTGTTTATGGCATCTGCAAAAGTTTCTAGCTCATCTAAAATGGCATTATTTTGCGTTATATCTGGATTATCAAAATAGATTTGTTTCTTAACACCCTCGGCATTCTGCAATATCATATCAAAATCACCAGGGGTTTCTGGAGCATCTTTCATTTTTACCACTTCGCATTTCTTCTCTAAAAAGTCAACAGAGATGTAGGCGTCTTTTTGAAAGAATCGTGCTTTGCGCATATTTTTTAATGATATTCTACTGGCAGTTAAATTAGCTACACAACCATTTTCAAATTCTAATCTGGCGTTTGCAATATCAGGTGTATCACTAATAACAGAAACACCACTAGCAGATACATGTTTTACTTTAGACTTAACTAAACTTAGAACAATATCTATATCGTGAATCATTAAATCTAAGACCACAGGAACATCCGTTCCTCTTGGATTAAACTCTGCCAACCGATGTGTTTCGATAAACATTGGTGTGTTAATGTCATCTTTAACAGCTAAAAATGCTGGGTTAAAACGTTCTACATGCCCTACTTGCCCTCTAAGGTTGTGTTCTGCCAAAAGTTTTCTAATATTTTCAGCTTCTTCAACTGTATTGGTAATAGGTTTTTCAATAAAAATATGTTTGCCTTTTTCAATGGCCTTTTTAGCACATTCATAATGCGAAAGCGTTGGTGTAACAATATCCACCATATCAACAGCATCGATTAAGGCATCAATAGAGTCAAAATAAGTATAACCAAATTCTTCGGCTACTTTTTTTGCATTATCTGCATCGGCGTCATAGAAGCCTACTAGATTGTATTTATTGGATTGGTTTAGAAGTCTTAAGTGGATTTTTCCAAGGTGGCCAGCACCCAGTACACCAGCGTTTAGCATAATTATAGGTTTTAAACAAAAATAAGATTTTTAATGAAGGTATTTCATGATTTTCCCTTAAATTTTATACGTAAAAACAGTGAATAATTTAGCCAGAATAAAATTTTTGCAAATAGTTTTTAGCTTAAAAATGTTTAACTAATTTTAGCCTTGTAAACCATACCAAAAATTGAAAGATACTTTTAAACACCAAGGTCTAAGGCAGCAACTAGTTAAGACCATAAAAGCCAAAGGAATAGTAGATGAAAAGGTTTTAAATGCTATAGGAAGCATACCTAGACATTTGTTTATGGATTCTAGCTTTTTAGATCATGCATATCAAGACAAGGCTTTTCCTATTGCTGCAGATCAAACTATTTCCCAACCGTATACAGTGGCTTATCAAACCGAATTATTAAAAGTTAAAACAGGAGATAAGATACTAGAAATAGGTACAGGTAGTGGCTATCAATGTGCGGTTTTATGCGAGGTAGGTGCTAAAGTTTATAGTATTGAGCGCCAACAAGAATTGTTTAAAAAAACCAGTAAGTTTTTACCAAAGTTGGGATATAGGCCTAAAAAGCTAATTTTTGGAGATGGTTATAAAGGCTTACCAGATGAAGCACCGTTTGATGGTATTATTGTAACTGCTGGCGCACCATTTGTACCAAAACCTCTACTCAGTCAATTAAAAATAGGAGGTAGGTTAGTAATTCCTGTGGGAGATGATGTTCAAGTTATGAATTTATTCATTAGAAAAGGTCAAAAGGAATTTGAACAACATGAGTTAGGTGAGTTTAGATTTGTACCATTGTTGGAGGATAAGAATTAAATTGCTAAAGCTCGCAATATGTTTTTATTATGACTTATATTTATAAATAAGCATTAAGAAATAAATTAAGAAAATGAGATACTGTATACTTTTATTATTACTTCTTACAGTAAGTTGTAATGAAGAGCCGAATGTACAAATTCATAAAGAAGATTGGTCAAAAAGGAAAGCTAATATTACTAAATTGGATTCACTTGATTATGGCAAATCTTACCTTTCAGTTTATTCCCAGATATACAGTTTTTCACAAAAGCAAAAATATAACTTGACCGGAATGATTAGTTTAAGAAATGTAAGTGAAGAAGATACTATTTATCTATTGAGAGCAGACTATTTTAACACTAAAGGAAAAAAAATAAGAACATATTTTGATTATCCCGTTTTTATTGATCCAATGGAAACTCTAGAAATTGTAATTGCACAGGCTGATGTAGAAGGAGGAACGGGATCAAATTTTTTATTTGATTGGAAAATACCAAAAGGTTGTCCAGAGCCATTATTTGAAGGTGTTATGAATTCTATGCAAGGAACTCAAGGTATATCGTTTACTACACATGCCAAGCGAATAAAATAAGATGACAGAATTAATAACTACTTTTTTCTTTTTATTCGCTGTAATTGATCCAATTGGTTCTGTACCAGTATATCTTGAAGCTACTAGAGATTTTGATGGTAGTGAAAAGAGAAAAATAGCTATTAGAGCGGCTTTTTTAGCTTTTTTAATTCTACTTTTTTTTATTATCGTAGGACAGCTAATATTCGAAGGGATGGATGTTTCTTTAGATGCATTTCAAGTATCTGGAGGGGTAATATTATTTTTATTTGCTTTAACAATGGTATTTGGTGAGGGCAAGCCTGAAAGAGAAAAAAACAGAATAACAGATTATAGGCATGTTATCGTATTTCCTTTGTCTATTCCTTCAATAGCTTCTCCGGGGGCTATTATGGCGGTGGTAATTTTAACCGATAACAATCTTTATTCTTTGGAACAGCAAGCAATAACAACACTTTTAGTTTTTTTGGTAATTGTTTTGACTTCTATCGTTTTATTAGCAGCGAATAAGGTTCAAAAAATAATTGGAGACTATGGTATCACTGTTATAAGCAAGATAATGGGGTTAATACTTGCTTCGTATGCAGTACAGAGTATTATGACTGGTATTAAAAGTTATTTTTCATTATAACCGGAATGTATTATGGAGGAAAAAATTGATATTAAGCAAGGAACAATAAAACGAATAGGTGGATATCTCCATAGAGTGATTCCCATAGCTGATAAATCTGGCGAGATAATTAGTTATGCGCTCAAGCCATTAATGGTTGAATTTAAACCTCGTGATATTATTCAGGTTATTATTGGTTCCGCTTTATTAGCTATTCCAGTATCGTTGACAGAAGAAGCATGGAATTTGGGCATAACACTACCTTTTAAGAATATTTTACTTATAATACTACTTTCGCTAATAATGATTGGAATGTTTGTGTATTTTAATTTCTATAGATTTAATTTTAAAGGAAATAAATTTGAGTTTTTTAAAAGAGTTATTGGCACTTATCTAATTTCGTTATTAATAGTTGCTTTAGTTCTTACCATTATAGACAAATGTCCATGGGGAAACAACAATCTATTAGCCTTTAAACGTATAGTAATTGTTGCTTTTCCGGCATCTTTAAGTGGTACTTTAAGTGATACAATTAAATAATCCCAGTCTCCAATCCATCAATACTTTTTGTGTTTTTCTCTTTCCAGTAATTTTTTATCCTTTCTTCTCCCTGTTTTTCTGCCCAAGAATTTAATTGTAAACGTTCCTCTTTAAAATCCATAAAAGGTACCGCGTATCCGCAAGATGTTTGAACAGAATCTATGTGCATTTCAACAATTTGTCTGGTACCGGCTATAGTAGGAAAAGAATTGATATAATTTTGAAATTCTTCGTCTCTGTCGTGATACATTTTGGCATGACCATAAAGCCTTAGAATAAGTGGTTTACCATCAAAAGCACAGAACATAATAGTCATACGATTGTTTTTTAACAAATGCGCTGCGGTTTCATTTCCACTACCTGTAAGGTTTAACCAAGCTATAGTCTTTTCATCTACAACTCTAAATGTATCTAATCCTTTTGGAGATAAATTGATTCTACCTTCATTGGCTGCAGTAGCAACAAAAAACACCTTCTGGTTTTCAATAAAGGATTTTAATTCTGGTGATATTTCTGTGAAAAATTTTGCCATTTTATTTAATAGGTGTCTTGGGTTATTGGTAAAAGCCTAGAGTCCTTTAAAGCTGCCGTTCTGTGACCAGCAATTTTTAAGTACTCTTTATTAGTTGCAAATTTTAAAAACGTTTCTTTATTCTTATGCTTTACTAGAAGCACTAGATCCCATTTTTGAGATTCCGGACCGATTAAAAATTGGCCTCCTTTTCCTTTAAAAATTACTTCACTACCAGCTTCCTTTAAAAAAGGTAGTGTATTCTCAATGTAAAGTTGATAAGCCTCTGCTCCAGTTATGTCTTCTTTAGGCGCTATGGTTTTAAAATTGGAATAATCTGCAACCTCTTTAAAGCTTAAAAGGTTAAGCATAATAAAAGAGCCAGATATATCACTTAAATAAAACGTTTTTCCAGCTTCTTCAGTAGCATTCAAGTAATTGGTTTTACTCATTTTTAACACCAAGTTTTGGTAAATAAGCTTTTGGTATTGGATTATAACGAGATTCGTTAGTCCAATAAATATTAACAATCCACCAACGGTTGTTATCAAATAACAATTGAATACTATTGATGCCTCTCATAAAGGGTTTTTCGTCAGCTGCACTTTTGTATGATTCATAAGTACTAAACACATGAACTAAGTTACCAAATTGCTGTATTTCTCTGTGTATTTCCTTTTCAATAAACCCATTTTGAACTAACCATTTCCCAGAGCTCTTAATGTAATCATCTGGCGACATATAGCGAATTTTAAAATCGCCTTCTCTATTCTCACCCGAAGGAATGAGTTTTGCATCTTTATGAAATAAATATTTAAATTGTTTCCAATTCCTTGCTTTTCCTTTTTCACCAGAGATACTGCCATAAAGCGTTTTAATCATATTATCTATAGTATAGACTTTTGTAGTATCTAGTTTTGGCGTGTTTTGTGGTTTTTCTTTAGATTTCTCCTGTCCAAGAATAAAAGAGGAGGCAAGTAAAGCGAATGCTAAAATAAAGGTGTTTTTCATTGTTCTATAAAATAATAAAAAATGAAATTAATGAATTTACCCCAGTTATAAGGTTAAGCGCGTCTTAAATTTTTAAGGATTTAGGCAGACTACGGCATTCCCAAGAACATTGGAAATTATTTAAAGTTCTTTTTAATACGATCTAGATTACGCTTATTATCTCTGTCCTTAATTGTTTCGCGTTTATCATATAGTTTTTTACCTCTAGCTAGAGCTATATCTAGTTTCGCAAAGCCTTTATCGGTAATAAATAATTTTAAAGGAATAATAGTAAGTCCAGTATTTTGGACTTCTTTTTGAAGTTTTTTTAACTCTCTTTTATTTAAAAGCAGTTTTCTAGTAGCTTTCGGTTTGTGGTTGTAATAGGTGCCATGACTGTATTCTTCTACTGTCATATTAACAACAAAAAGTTCACCACGGTCATTAAATTCACAAAAACTTTCGGCAATTGAAGCCTTACTCTTTCTAATAGATTTTATCTCGGTACCCGATAATACAATACCAGCGGTGTACTTATCTAATATTTCATATTGAAAGCGCGCTTTTTTGTTAAGTATGTTGACCTTATTTTGCATGGGGAGCAAAAGTACATAATTTTATGATTTTGAATTTCGTTTCATTCATTTAAAAGTTAAAGATTGTGTAATGTTTAGCTAAAACATAGAATTACAACTATTTTAGCTAAAGTTCTTTATTCAAGTTTATGAAAAAATGCCTTCTTATCTCCTTTATCTTAATTCAACTAGCTTCTTGCACCAGTGTTAAAACGTACAATGCGCAAATATCTAAACAGCATTCTGTTGAAGCATTACAAAGCGATATTGATAAGTTGTTTAAGCAGTTACAAAAGCACCACCCTAAATTATATCAATATACTCCCGAGCAAGATTTAAAATTTAAGTTCGACAGCTTAAAAAATGCCATTAAAACACCGATGAATTCTAGGGCTTTTTATAAAAAGCTAGCTCCAGTTGTTGCAAGTGTTAGGCAAGGGCATGTATCTGTAGGATCTGCTGGTAAACGATTTAAAAAGAAAGAGAGAAAAGAACTTATAAAAAGGAAATTTGAGTTTTATAAACTAGACTTTGAATATTTAAATAATAAGCTTTGGATAAAGGCAAACAGAGGTAAAGATTCTACTTTGGTGGGGTGTGAAGTTGTGAGTATTGATGGTGAAACCGCTCAAGATTTAACAGAACGATTTAAAACGCGTTTTGCTTCAGATGGTTATAACACTACTTTACACAATAGATATGTGAGCAAAGGGTTTACCACATTTTATTATAAGGATAAAGGCTTTGTTGATAGTTTAAAAATAGAATTCAGAAAAAACGATTCTTTATTTACTAAAACCTTAAGGCGTATTGCTAAAAAGGATACACGTAAGTTGAAAATCCCAAAAGATTCTTTAAAGAAGATAAAACCTAAAAAATTGACCAAGTCTGAAAAGCAACAAAGACGATTGGCTAAAAGAAAAAGAAGGAAAGACAATAGAAAATATGGTTATATAGCTTCTAAAAAGCAATACACAAGAAAGTTTAGCCTTATTGGTAAAGACAGTAGTGTGGCTTACATGAAAATTAGAGGTTTTAGCAACGGTAATTATAAACGATTTTATAAAGAAAGTTTTGCACTAATGGACTCGCTTAAAACCGAAAACTTTATACTAGACTTAAGAGATAATGGCGGAGGACGTATTGCGGAAATAGACAAACTTTATTCCTATTTAACAGATAAAGAGTATCGGTTTATTTTAGAAAGTGAAGTGAATAGTAGAGCACCATTTTTTAAGATGATAATGAGTAATACAACTCCAAATAGTTTAAAGGTTTTGGGAGGCGTAGTATCGCCTTTAATTTACATGCATAATGTATTGCATACTAAAAAGAGAAACGGAAAGTATTACTATAGTTTTGGAGAGTCTAAAGTGCAGAAGCCAAATCCTTTAAATTACAAAGGGAATATGTATGTGTTAATTAATGGTAATTCGTTTTCTGCGTCATCCCTTATCTCAACACATTTAAAAGCAACTAATAGAGCTACATTTGTTGGAGAAGAAACTGGTGGGGCTTATAACGGTTGTGTTGCAGGTATTTATAAAATATATAGGTTGCCAGAAACAAGATTAAGGGTAAGAATGGGCTTAATGCAAATTGAAGCACCTTACAGACAGGAACCAGATGGATATGGTATAAAACCAGATGTTGAAATATTACCAACTATAAAGGATAGGCAAGAAGGTAAAGACCCTGAACTTGATTGGGTACTGAATAAACTAGGCAAAACATAAAGTTTAACATAATACTTTGTTAAACTAATACAGATCAGCGTTCCTTCTTTTTAAATTTAACTTCAATCAAAAAAAAAAGACAATGGAACGCAAACAGTTTATTAAAACACTTGGAATTACGTCATTAGTAATTCCGGCAACTTCGGTTTTTGCTTTTTCTCAAAATCAAGAAGAGCCAAAACTAGATAAGGCTCTAGTTAAAAAATTTGTTGGAGGATGTCATGGCAAATTCGATATGATTAAAGAATTACTTAAAGAACATCCAACTTTATTAAACGCCGCTCATGACTGGAGAAGGGGCGATTTTGAAACAGGCCTAGGTGCTGCCAGCCACATGGGAAATAAGGAAATTGCAAAATACCTACTGGATAATGGTGCTCAGGCAAATATTTTTACTGCGGCCCTTTTTGGGAGATTAGATATTCTAAAACCTATGTTAGATTTTAATCCGGCACTCTTAAATGCTAAAGGACCTCACGGACTTACATTGTTACATCATGCTAATAAGGGAGGAGATGAAGCTTTAGAAGTTACATCTTATTTACAATCACTTGGCTTAAAAGAAACACAATTTAAACTGTACTAACTGTTTTTTATTTTATTTTTAATAAGCTTATTTACAGTATACATAATTCTATTTGATAAATTCTTTTTTTTATTGCCTTACCATAAAACATTTGTATTTTTGGTTTTCCAATTTTTAAATACCAAAAACTATATATGAATTCATACGATGTAGCCGTTATTGGTTCAGGTCCTGGTGGATATGTTGCAGCAATTAGATGTGCGCAATTAGGAATGAAAACCGCCATAATTGAAAAATATGCAACTTTAGGAGGTACATGTTTAAATGTAGGATGTATTCCTAGTAAGGCGTTATTAGATTCTTCACACCATTACGAAGATGCTATAAAACACTTTGAAGAGCATGGAATTGATATTCCTGGTGATATAAAGGTTAACCTTGAAAAAATGATTGCGCGCAAGCAGTCTGTGGTAGACCAAACAACTAGTGGTATAGATTTCTTAATGAAGAAGAATAAGATTGACGTTTATCAAGGTATTGGTAGTTTTAAAGATGCCACGCATATCACTGTTGCTGGCGAAGAAACTACTGAAATTGAAGCAAAAAATACCATTATTGCAACAGGAAGTAAGCCTTCTAGCTTACCTTTCATCAATATAGATAAAGAGAGAATCATAACATCAACCGAAGCTTTAAAACTTAAAGAGATTCCAAAGCATTTAATTGTTATTGGAGGTGGTGTTATTGGTTTAGAGCTTGGTCAAGTATACAAACGTTTAGGAGCTGAAGTTTCCGTCGTTGAGTATGCTGATAGAATTTTACCGACTATGGATGCAGGAGTTTCTAAGGAGTTAAACAAAGTTCTTAAGAAACAAAAATTCAAAATTAATGCATCACATAAAGTGAAATCTGTAGAGCGTGTTGGTGATGAGGTTGTAGTAAAAGCAGATAATAAGAAAGGTGAAGAAGTAGAATTTAAAGGTGATTACTGTTTAGTGTGTGTTGGACGTCGTCCTTATACAGATGGATTAAATGCCGAAGCTGCTGGTGTTAAATTAGATGAGAGAGGTAGAGTTGAGGTTAACGATCATTTACAAACAAGCGCTTCTAATATTTACGCTATTGGTGATGTTGTAAAGGGTGCAATGTTAGCACATAAAGCTGAGGAAGAAGGTGTGTTTGTTGCTGAAACTTTAGCTGGACAAAAACCACATATTGACTATAATTTAATTCCAGGTGTAGTTTATACATGGCCGGAAGTTGCAGCTGTTGGTAAAACTGAAGAGCAATTAAAAGAAGCTGGTATAGCATATAAAGCAGGTCAATTCCCTATGCGTGCTTTAGGTAGAAGTAGAGCTAGTATGGATATTGATGGTTTTGTTAAAGTATTAGCAGATAAAACTACTGATGAAATTTTAGGTGTTCATATGGTAGGAGCTAGAGCTGCAGATATGATTGCTGAAGCCGTTGTAGCTATGGAATATAGAGCTAGTGCCGAAGATATTTCGAGAATGTCTCATGCGCACCCAACATTTACCGAGGCTATTAAAGAAGCAGCGTTAGCGGCTACGGATAATAGACCATTACATGTTTAAAAAACAAACTCGTATATATTTAAAAAGCAACCTATTTAGGTTGCTTTTTTGTTTTATGTGCTAAATAAAGTTAATTCGGAATAATAACTTAATTTGAATTAGCAAACACCAATTCATTACTAATCTTATCAAAGCTAATTTCGGTAAAATCATTAATAACTTTATTGGCTTTAGAATAGTCTTGGTTTTTAGAGTGAAAGCTATCATAACCCACACAATAAATTCCAGCAGCATGTGCAGCTTTTACACCATTAGTAGAATCTTCAATAACAATACATTCCTCTCTTTTAACGCCAGCAGCTTCGGCAGCTTTAATAAATATTTCTGGGTTAGGTTTAGACTCCTTTAAGTCGGCACCACTTAATTTGGCTTTAAAGTATTGGTTTAAATCGAAACGTTCAAAAATTTGATTAATTCCTCCCATTGAAGCCGATGATCCTAAAACTAAAGTGAGCCCATTGTTGTGGTAATCCTTAATTAAATCTAAAACACCATCAATTAAAGTTAAATCAGAATCACTTTCAAAAAACTGCTTATAATATTTTCTTTTTAAAGCTACTAACGCTTCAGGAGTTTGTTTTAAATTAAAATGATCACATAAGCGTTTGCAGATATTAATGGTAGATTGCCCAGTGAAAGACTCATAAAGTTCTCTTGTAACTTCAATACCTACTTCATTAAACATATCGTTGTAGGCTTTATTATGTAAGGGTTCACTATCAATGATTACCCCATCCATATCAAAAATAACTGCTTTTAGCATCTTAATCTTTTTTGGCGAATATAAATCAAATCAGAAATGCTACCTAAAATTTCATTTTGTATTTTCAATTAATTTAAACACCTTTGTAACATGATTGTGTAAATTAACTTCAGGTTTTAGCTGATACTCTTCAGCAAATAAAAGTGTTAAAGCTATTGTCTTTAACCATGTCTATTTATAATAAACTCAAGATGCAATCAAATAAAATTTCATTCAAACAATTTATACATTATTTTAAAATTGCTGTAACAGGTAAGGAACAGGAATTTACTTCGGGCAGTATTAGGAGAGCTGTTTTTATGCTTTCTATTCCCATGATTTTAGAAATGCTCATGGAATCCATATTTGCAATTGTAGACATTATGTATGTCTCAAAAGTAAGTGTTAATGCTGTTGCTACAATAGGTCTAACAGAATCGGTTATTACATTAATTTATGCCGTGGCCATAGGTTTAAGTATGGCAGCAACTGCTGTAGTTGCAAGACGTGTTGGTGAAACTGATTATAAGGGTGCTTCAGATGCAGCAGTTCAGGTAATTTTTGTTGGTATACTAATAGCCGCAATAATAAGTGTAATAGGTATTTTATATCCAAAAGAAATACTTCAATTAATGGGTGGTGAACCCGATTTAATTGAGGAAGGTTATGGCTATACCAAAGTCCTCTTAGGTGGTAACGTAACCATTATGCTGTTGTTTTTAATTAATGCCATTTTTAGAGGTGCAGGTGATGCTTCTGTAGCTATGAAAGTGCTTATTCTTTCAAATGGATTAAACATAGTTTTAGACCCTATTTTTATTTTTGGTTTAGGGCCAATTCCTGCATTTGGAGTTGAGGGAGCTGCCATTGCTACTACTATTGGTAGAGGTGTTGCTGTGATATTTCAATTAGCCATTCTATTTTATGGTTATAGTAAAATTAAGATAGGTCTAAAAGATCTGGTACTTAGGGTTGGTATCTTGTTTAATTTAATTAAGGTGTCTCTAGGGGGGATTGGTCAATTTTTAATAGGTACCTCTTCTTGGGTGTTTTTAATGCGCATCATGAGCGAATTTGGTAGCGAGGTTCTTGCGGGATATACTATTGCAATTAGAGTAGTGATGTTTACCTTAATGCCTGCTTGGGGTATGAGTAATGCCGCAGCAACTTTAGTTGGGCAGAATTTAGGTGCTCAAAAACCAGATAGAGCTGAACAATCCGTTTGGAAAACCGGAAAGTATAGTGCGCTGTTTATGGGGCTTGTGTCTCTAATATATTTAGTATTTGCTCCTCAAATAATAACCTTATTTAATAAGACGCCCAGTGTTGTAGAAGCGGGTAGTTTATGCTTACGCGTAATGGCTGCTGGTTATATTTTCTATGGTTATGCTATGGTGGTTATTAATGCTTTTAATGGTGCTGGCGATACAAAAACACCAACTAAAATTAACTTTGTTTGTTTCTGGTTGTTCCAATTACCCTTTGCATATGGTATGGCCATTACGCTAGACTTTGGACCTAAGGGTGTGTTTTGGGCAATTACCCTAGCTGAAATCTTAATAGCTATTGTAGCTATTATTTGGTTTAAAAAAGGAAACTGGAAAACTGTGAAGGTGTAAGATGACTAACAAACTCCATCCAAACAACAAACACAATTCAGGATATAACATTGATACTTTATGTCAATCCTATCCTGAATTGTCTTCGTTTGTGTTTGAAAATCAATATAAGACGAAAACTATAGATTTTGGAAACCCTAAAGCTGTTAAAGCTTTAAATACGGCATTATTATTTAAGTATTATAATGTTAGGTTTTGGGAATTTCCTGATGAAAACTTGTGTCCGCCAATACCTGGAAGGGTAGATTATTTACATTATGTTAATGATGTATTGCATGATTCTGAAATATCTAAGGATGTAAAGGTTTTAGATATCGGAACTGGTGCCAGCTGTATTTATCCCATTTTGGGGCATGCAGTTTATAACTGGAAATTTGCTGGTTCGGATATTGATGAGGTTTCTTTAAGATATGCCCAAGAAATTATCAATAAAAATAACTTAAACGAACATATTTCCTTAAGATTCCAAAAGGAAAGCAGGTATATATTAAAAGGTCTTTTAACCGAAACAGATAGATTCTCAGTAGCAATTTGCAATCCTCCGTTTTATAAGTCAGAACAGGAAGCCATTAATGCTACTACCAGAAAATTGAAAGGACTAGGGCAAACTTCAGATAGATTAACAAGAAATTTTGCGGGTAAACATAACGAACTTTGGTGTAGAGGAGGAGAATTGAGTTTTCTTAAAAATTACACCTATGAAAGTTCTTTGTTTAAAGAACAATGTCTTTGGTATAGCTCATTGGTGTCTAAAAAGGATCATATAAGACCAATAAAAGTGGCATTAAAGAAATTAAATGCCACTTCGATTAAGGTTATAAATATGGGAACAAGCAATAAGCAATCTCGAATTATTGCTTGGTCTTTTTATTAAGAGATGCTATTTTTTGAGGCTTACTTCTTAAATCTGCTTTATAAAATAGACTAAACTGAAGTCTATGTAAGTTCATGCCTTTAATTTTTCTATTTAAGTAACCAACCTGAATATTGGCAGATTTGAAAATATTGATACCTAATGCTCCATATGCTCTATTTTCATCAAAACCGTCGTTCTTTTTGGTTTGAATGGTCCAGATGTACTCATTATTAAATCTTAAAAAGAATGTTTTATTAAGAGTAACCTTGGTACCTAGTCTATATCGAAAACGGTTATGCATAACATCTTCTCTCGGTACAGGTCTATCCAAAAAACGTTGTTCTAATCTAAATCTATGATCTATTGGAAGTTTAGCAATCTTATGCTTATAGCCTATTTGTTCATAAAGTCTATTCTCATAAGTATGATCACCAACTTTGTTAAAACCATTGTCAATGTCCATCCAACCATAAGAGAAAGATGTCGTTAACTTAGGACTAACATGATAATTCACTGCGATATTTGTAAATAAAAAGTTGAAGTTTTGTGCCACTTCATAATGCCATGACTGTACAACATTACTAACGCTAAACTTATCTGAAATTTTATAAGTACCGCCATAAGTAAACCATGAGCCTAATTGATCTTCAACTGGTGTTTGAGCTGAAATATTAGTATTAAAACTCAAAATAATAATTAATGGAATTACTAGCTTTTTCATTTTATCTGTATTTTTAAAATGGCCAAATCATAGGTACAAGTACCATTGACACGATTAAGAATAATAGTAATAAAGGTGCTCCAACCTTTAGGTAGTTCATAAACTTATAACCACCAGCAGTCATAACCATTGCATTTGTTGTTGTACCAATAGGCGTTAAGAATGCTGTAGATGCACTTATAGCAACAACTATCATAAATGGTTCTGGAGACAGGTTTAAAGAATTTGCTGCCAAAATTGCTATTGGAGCCATTAATACGGCTGTGGCAGAATTGTTAATTACTTGACTAAAAGTTGTGGTTAATAAGAATACACCGCCCAATAGTAATACAGGGTGAATAGCACCTAAATAATCTACCAATGCATTTGCAATCACCTGTGCTGTTCCTGTTTTTTGTAGTGCTATACCCATTGGAATCATAGCTGCGATCATTACCACACTTATCCAACTGATGCCTTTATAAGCTTTTGCCATAGGAATACATCCTGTAAGAAGAATAATTCCAGCAGAAATTAAGGCAGCTATAGAACCAGGCACTATTTTAAATACCATGAAAATAATCATTAAAATAAGCGAACCCAGAGCTATATAAGACTTGTGATTTAGATTTTCAACGTTCTTAGCCATGCCTTCTGGACTACCACAAATAACTAAGTTCTCATGCTGCTTTTTCAGTTCATCAATGCTATCCCAACTTCCTCTTAAAAGGAATGCATCACCTGCTTTTACCTTAAATTCTTTATCTAATAAAGGTTTGTTATTTCTAGAAGCAGCTAATAACTGAATACCAAATCTTTTAAAATAATCGCCTAACTTATATTTTCTTCCAACAAAGATTGAATTTGGGTTTACGATAACTTCTGTCATACCAACCTCTTGGTTAATAAGGTTGTGTTTTAACTCATCGGTTACAGGCTCTAGAGGTAATAGCCCCAATCTAAATCTAATCATCAATTTGTTAATAGATTCCGTATCCCCTTTAACAGTAATTATATCATGATATCTCAGCTCCGTATTTAAATCTGGGAACTCTTCAAACTGATGAATACCTTTTAATACATTAGGGTGTCTTCTTTTCAATCTAATTACAGTAACATTATATGTTTTCTCTAAGTCCCACTTCTTTAATTTAGTATCAATCATTGGAGATAAAGATCTAATACGTAGTCTGTAGTAATCGTCATCTATTTTATAGGCTTCAATCCAGTTGTGTAATGTAGATTCTATGTTTACCGGTTTGTTATTGGTTTTGTTATTAGGTAATAATTTATATGCTACATACCTAAAGTAGATAAGAGCAATAATTAAAAGAGGCACACCAATAAGGGCAAATTCAAAGAAAGAGAAGCCTTCAAATCCGTTTTCAACTAATGCATTACTTGCAATAATATTTGGAGGTGTACCAGTAAGGGTTAAAAGCCCACCTGTATTTGAGCCAAAGGCTACAGGCATTAACATCTTAGAGGGTAATGTACCTATACTCCAAGCAGAAGATATAGTTAATGGCATTAAGGTAGCCACGGTACCAGTATTACTTACAAAACCAGATAAAACCCCAGCTCCTAAACTTACAATAACTAACAATTTGGGAACACTCTTACCTGCCCATTCTACAAACTTTTTACCAGCTAGTGCTGTCCAACCAGTTTGGGCAATACCTTCTCCTATAATAAAGAGCGCCGCAATCATAATAACCGTTGGGTTGCTAAAACCGCTAAGTGTCTCTTTTGCTGTTAATATTCCTGTAAGGAATAAACTTATCATAGATATAAGAGCAACAATATCTGGTGTAAACTTACCCCAAACAAAGAGTCCTATGGTTACAACTAATATGAATAACATTAAATACATACCTGAAATTTTTTGAGTGTTTGTGTATTGTTTATGGTGTAAAATTACTACCCAATAGAACGACCAATCATGACTAAAGTCATACTTTGAAGAATGCATTGATTTTTTAATAATTGTTATATTTATCCTATAAAAACTGAGGAAAGTATTAACGAAGACGTTTTCGTAATGGTAAGTTTTAAGGGTAATGTAATTTCTTTAAAAGAATGTTTTTTTATTATCCCATTTAATTCTTAAAATTTTGATAAACTAGCTTAGGGTTTAGTCTAATTTTACTTTTTTAGTCAAAAAATAAACAAATGAAACTTGATATTTTAGCCATAGGAGCGCATCCTGATGATGTAGAATTAGGTTGTGGAGCCACCATAGCTAAAGAAATTTCTAAAGGAAAGAACGTTGGAATTATAGATTTAACTAGAGGCGAACTTGGAACACGAGGTACCGCGGAAACAAGAGATATTGAAGCAGAAGAGGCAAGAAAAATTTTAGGTGTTGCAGTGAGGGAAAATCTTAGATTTTCAGATGGCTTTTTTATAAATGACAAACAGCATCAATTAGAAATCATTAAATACATAAGAAAGTATCAACCCGATATCGTATTGTGTAATGCCATTGACGATAGACACATTGATCATGGTAAAGGAAGTAAATTGGTTAGTGATGCTTGTTTTTTAAGCGGTTTAGTTAAAATTGAAACAGATATTAATGGTGTTGTTCAAAAGCAATGGAGGCCTAAACATGTATACCATTACATACAATGGAAACATTTAGAACCAGATTTTGTTGTTGATGTTACAGGTTTTATTGATAAAAAAGTTGAAGCGGTTTTAGCTTATAAAACCCAATTTTTTGATGCCAATAGTAAGGAGCCAGAAACTCCAATTTCTAGTAAGAACTTTACTGATAGTGTGGAATATAGAGCCAGAGACTTAGGCAGATTAATAGGAGTGGAGTATGCCGAAGGGTTTAATGTAGAACGTTATGCTGCGGTTGATAGTCTATTTGATTTAAAGTAAAAAGGCATATTTTTTGTTTAAAATATTGAAAAAGGTTTTGTAGAAAAACCTAAATCTGTTACATTTGCACTCGCGTTATAAAAACGTATTTACATGGTGGTTGTAGCTCAGTTGGTTAGAGCGCCTGATTGTGGTTCAGGAGGTCGTCGGTTCGAGACCGATCTTCCACCCAAAAAGACAAAGCCTTTCGATTTCGAAAGGCTTTTTTTGTGGGAATTAAATATCAATATAACTATTTGTGTTCATAAAGATATTTTGCAGCTGCTTTAGCCATTAGTCTTTGGTTATGTCCTATATTAGGTACAATTTCTATTTTCCAATTACATTTAAGATTTAACCGTTCTGAAATTTTTATTCCTTTATTATAAAAATTAGTCCCTCTTGAAAGTCTATGAAGTCCTTGTTTGTCAATAGTTTTAGATCTTAAAAGTAGTCCCCCTGTTTCATTGGCATTATCTAATTCTCCCAAAAAAAGCACGAGGTCTTTCTTTAGAGATTTCTTTAGGTTTAAATTCATACCTTTTATTCCAAACGGAAATTCAGTTTTTAAATCGGGTATAGTGTAAGATCCAGCATTTGAAGCAAGTATAGTGCGAGCTTTAGATTTTGGGTGCATTAAAACAAAGCGATGTAAAATTTGCCCACCAGCAGAATGGCCGAACATATCATAATTTGTTTGATTAGAATTTACAGCCTTTTTTACAATTTTAAATATACGATCGAAGTCATTGTAAATCCATAATTTTGAATCTAGATTTATACTAAATCTTACTAAATCTTCATTCATAATAACATGGTTTGAGTTTTTTACAAAAGAAAAACCTGCTCTACTAATATCTTTTACCATTCCTCCTAAATGATAATCTTCATAAGAATAATTCTTTTCTTTATATGATGGAGAAATGATTAATACGTTATGTTTTTCAGAAGCTGTAATCCATGAGTCCCTGTAACTATCAGCATTTCTCCCTGAACCTGGAATAACCATTAAAATTTTGGAATTAGAATTAAAATTTTTTGGTTTATAATAATGAATGTTAATGGTATCATTTTCATGCCCCATACCTCCCATAATTTGAAAGACACCCGTGCCCTCTTTAATTTTAATATTCTCAGTAGTTTTATTAAAATTAAAGGATTGGCTTATTAGTAAAGCTAGGGTTATAATGCTATTGACAAGACTTAATGTATTCATAATTTAATATTTTAAAAATTAGTTTAGAGCAAATATCAGAGTTGAAAACACTTCATTGTTGTTATACCTAAGTATGTTTTATTACTGAGTACAAATAAGGTATATCTATAGATGATTTAAACTCAGGACTAGTTTTATAGTATTTAGGTGTAGTTAATAGTAATTCATCATTTAACGCATAATAAATCATATTTATCCTTAGTTTTATGAATCTGTAATAAAGGTTAAGAGTAAGTATATGAAGGCGCAATTGAGTGTTATGAAGCAAAAAAGATGGATAAACCATTTTGTATTCTGGATAAGCTTGTTAGTCTTTTATACACTGGCAATGAGTAACGAGTTTGCCCCAATAAGTAGTCTTTTTAATCGTAATGTAATTCTTTTACTTCCACAAGTTTTTGCAGCTTACATTATAAGTTATTTTCTAATTCCAAAGTTCTTATACAAAAAACAATACATTTTATTTGGGGCGTTCTTTTTGCTATGTACTTATATTTTTTCTGGGCTGGCCCGTATTTTGGTTGTACATGTTGTTGAAGGTATATATAGGGAACAACCATTTAAACAGGAATCTATATTAGAAATAGCTACAGATTTAGAGAGGCTATACAAAGAATTTTTCCATAGGGTTTTTTTACCAGTATTCTTATTTGTTAGTATAAAGCTTTTAAAAGAACGGTTTGAAGAGAAGAATAGAAGAGAATTATTAGAAAAAGAGAAGATAACTGCAGAATTAAATTTTCTAAAAGCTCAAATTCACCCCCATTTTTTGTTCAACACTTTAAATAATCTTTACACGCTAACACTGCAAAAATCTGATAAGGCGTCTGAGACCGTACTTAAATTATCAGAAATGTTAGATTATATTTTATACAAATGCAAAGAAAAAACGGTGTCAATTGAAGATGAAATTAAACTAATTAAAAATTATATTAATTTAGAAAGACTCCGTTACGGAAATAGGTTAGAGATTATGTTTGAAACAAAAGTAGACGATTTAAAAACTCAGCTAGCACCTTTAATTTTAATTTCGTTTATTGAAAATGCATTTAAACATGGTGCTAGTGGCACGGTAACAAAGCCTAAAATAGAAATTGAGTTAATGGTTAAAGAAAATCAGTTGCATTTTTCAGTTAAAAACACAAAACCAGGTATCACTAAAAATGACCATACTAAATACAAAGATGGAATTGGACTTAATAATACTAAAAATCAGCTACATCTAATTTATCCTATGGAACATGTATTACATATTATTGAAGATAACAATAGTTATAAAATAGAACTCAGAATAAGTTTGTAAAAGCTAAATATAGAATTTGTGATAATAAAATGTATAATTATTGATGACGAACCACTTGCAATTTCACTAATTGAAACACATTTAGCTAAAATTCCTAATATGGAAGTCATTGCTAAATGTAATAATGCTATTGAAGCCTTTAGTGTTTTAAAATCTCAACAGGTTGATTTAATGTTTTTAGATATACAAATGCCTTTATTAACAGGAATGGAGTTTCTGAAATCATTAAACAATTCACCTAAGGTAATTTTAACCACAGCTTATAGAGAATATGCCATTGAAAGTTACGAATTTGATGTTGTAGACTATTTACTCAAACCAATTGCGTTTGATAGGTTTTTTAAGGCTATCAATAAGTTTTTTAAGACTATTGAACTTAAAGAAAATAGTAAAAAAACAGAAACACCAGAGTCTAACAATAAGAACTTTATAGTGATAAATGTGAATAAAAAATTGCATAAAGTTTTATTTTCTGAAATTCTCTATGCTGAGAGTTTAAAAGATTATGTTCAAGTACATACTAAAGATAAAAGCATAAGCACCAAGTTTAAGATTAGTGATTTTGAAAAAAAATTGCCAAATAACTTTTTAAGAATACATAGATCTTATATTGTTAACATAGATAAGATTACCGCTTTTACCGCTCATGATATTGAGATTGATACTATTGAAATTCCAATAGGAATTAGTTACAAGAAACAGGTAGTGGAAAAACTTAAAATAGAGTTTTAGAATATTAAAAACTAATTATTAAGCTTAAGCAACTTTCTGAAAACCAAAATTTTTATACCCTGAACTTACGTTTCTATTAGTCTACTTTTATACGCTCTTCTCTATTGGCTAATTCCCAAGCGGTATGAAAGATTAACTTAGTTCTTTTAGCCAATAACTCATATTCAATTTTATCTGGTGTATCTGTTGGTCTATGATAATCTGCATGTGTGCCATTAAAGTAGAATATTACAGGTATGTTGTGTTTTGCAAAATTGTAGTGATCTGAGCGGTAATAAAAACGATTAGGATCATTCTTTTTATTATACTTATAATCAAACGTTAAATTCACATATTCTTTATTTACCTGCTCAGAAAGTTCATGTAACTCCTTGCTTAATCTGTCGGAACCTATAAGGTATAGATAATTTGGATTACCTCGATGTTTAGGATCTATACGTCCAATCATATCTATATTTAAGTTTGCCACAGTGTTTTCTAAAGGAAAAATGGGGTCTACATCTGCGTAATATCTAGAACCAAAAAGACCAATTTCTTCGCCAGTTACATGTAAAAACAGGATAGAGCGTTTAGGTCCATACCCTTTATTTACAGCAGCTTTAAATGCTTCTGCTATCTCTAAAACGGCAACAGTACCAGAACCATCATCATCAGCTCCATTATTAATCTCGCCACTTTTTGAAATTCCTATATGATCTAAATGAGCAGAAATGATTATAAGCTCTTCAGGTTTTTCACTGCCCTTTATATATGCCAACACATTTTCAGAAGCTTTGATGCCACCATGAAAGTAAGATTCTGGTATTTCTTGAAAATAATCACCATCGCCTAAAGGAGATGGAATCTTATTTTCAACATAGGCATTTTTAATAAACTCTATTGCTTTTTTTTGTCCTGCTTCACCTGTTTTTCTGCCTTCATATTCATCAGAAGCATAGGTATAAAGCATTTCTTTTAGCTCCTCAGCCGTAATTGTTTTAGCGTATTTAGCAGGACTATTTTCTTTATCTTTTTTCTTATTTTTTGATGTACTACAAGCAGTTACTAAAAAAGTAGCACATATAAACACTAGTATTCTTTGCATTGGTAATCCTCAATTTCATGCTATAATACAAAAAAAGCCCTTATTTAAAGGTTTTGTTGAGGTTAATTTAACAGAGTGTTGTCTTGGTCTAGAACAATTCGTCTGTCCTGGTTGGCAATTTGCCATGCAGTAGCAAACACTAACTGAGCACGTCGTTGTAGTAGTTTATAATCTATTTTTTCTGCTGTATCGGTGTGTCTATGATAATCATCATGTACACCATTAAAATAGAAAATAACAGGAACATCTTTATTTGCGAAGTTATAATGATCTGATCTTTGGAAATAGTGATTATTATCATCTAAGGCATTATACCTATAATCTAAATCAATATTAAAATAAGCATTATTAACTTTTTCAGAAATATAATGCAAGTCTTTGCTGAGTCTATCAGAGCCAATAACGTAGATATAGTTACTATTAGTTTTATGGTAATCATCAATTCTTCCAATCATATCCATATTTAAATCTGTAACCGTATTTTCAATTGGAAATGCTGGATGTAGCGCATAATATTCTGAACCTTTTTTCCCTATTTCTTCCGCTGTAAAATGCGCAAAAAGTATACTTCGCTTGGGGCCTAAACCATTCTTTTTGGCTAAATTAAATGCTTGTGCCATTTGTAGAATAGCAACGGTACCAGAGCCGTTATCATCTGCTCCGTTATTTACATTACCATGTTTATCAAAACCTATATGATCAATATGCGCAGATAAAACTACCACTTCTTCAGGCTTTTCAGATCCTTTTATAAAACCTAGTACGTTATTTGTTTTAGGTGTATTATCACTAAAGAATTCTGCGGGGACGGTTTGAATGTATTGTCTTTTACCATAGGCCCCTTCAATATTTTCATTTAAATAAAAGTCTATAACATACTTTTCAGCTTTTTTATGTCCAATTGTACCAGGAGATCTACCTTCAAATTCATCAGAAGAGATTCGATAAAGCTGTGTTTTTAGCTCTTCTACTGTAATTTTATTAGCATATTTAATTACCTCTACACTATCAACTAGAGTAATACTATCTTTAATATTTTGAATTTTTTGAGTGAATTTAGGTGTTGAGCAAGTACCTACCAAAGTTAATACAGATAGCGTTAGGAAGCTTTTCATGTTTAAGAATCTCTCAAGTTTTTAGTTCAGAGTTAGGGAGTCTGAAACATTTAATTTTGTTTGGTAAAAACTAAATAATAGCTAATTTACGCACCAAAGATACAAATAAGAACAAAAAAACTTACATTAAATCTCTACATCTTCTAGCTCAGATTCCTCAAAATCAATTTCTTCCAATTCTTCAATAGCTTCTTCTTCAGATTTAGTTTCTGTAGCTTCTAGTTCTTTTGTGTTTTCAAGTTTTGTTTCAGTAAATACGGCTTTATAGGTGGTTAAAGCCAAAGCCATAATTGTTAAAAGGAAAGAAAATTGGATTATTTTTTTTACCTGTCCAGTCTTTTTAGATAAGTAAAAGGCAACTAAGCCAAAAACTAAGGCTAAGACAGAGGGAATAATAGCAAGATTTGATGCAGGTAAAACAGCAAGTATAATTGCAAAAACAGATGCAATTACTGCTAATATTGTGAAGGTCTTTTTCATATTTCTTAATGTTTTAAGCCTGAAGCGGATTTAATTTTTAATTCGCCATTTCCAACAGGGATTTTAAATTTTCCATAAACAGGAATTTTATTACCATCGGCAGTCAGCCATAACAAATTACTTTTGGTACCTTTTAAAACGTCTGTTTGGGAAGAACCAATAGCTATTTTATAGCATTCTTTTCTACCAATAGCTGTATTTATAGTTTCTTTTCCTAAATAGGTAACCTGCCCTTGAGTTTCTTTTCTATCAAAAATTACTGTAAATACCTTTTTAGAGCCTATAGACATAGATTCAAAATCTAGTAGTCTAAGTTTATATAAGGAAGCAACAATATCTCTAGAGCCTGGTTTAAAGCTAAAAGATTTGTTTTGGATATTATTTTTTTTCTTCGTTTGTACAGACTTTATAGTTTTTGTTTTATGGCTATACGTGTATTTCATTGCCTTAAAATAACTCCCTTCGTTTATATTACGTTTGTATAAAAATGGCGTTAGTGTTTTGGGGCTAACATAGCTTTCGTATAGGTCTCTAATCTTAAAGAAGCTATCCCAATTGCTATAAGTTGCTGCTGTACATTTTAATTTAAGTAAAGTCGCTTTTGATGTTTTTACGTTACTTGTTTCCATAGTAACTTGGGCAATATCATTTAAAATACCAGACATATTGTAAGTAGCCTTATAAACAAGTTTTTCTCCGGCAGCAACGGCATTATTTTGTGAGGTTATTGTAAAAGACAGTAATAAAGCAAAAAGAGGCAAGAAACGCTTCATAAAAATAGTTTATGGTTATAACGTTTGGTTAAACATTTATTGTGCCGAAAATACAATGCTTTGTATGAATTTGCTAATTTTTCTTAATAAGATCGTATAACAAGTTGTTCAACTGATAATTATCATTGTTTTAGCCTGGTTTACGGGGTAAATTTACTTACAACCAAACCTGTATTAAGATGAGAGCAATTTTATTACCTACAGACTTTTCTAAAAATTCTTTAAATGCTATCAATTATGCTGTTGAATTATTTAAAGAAGTAGATTGCCAGTTCTATGTTTTGAATGTGCAAAAAGCCTCCGCATTTATTTCTGATGATATGATGGTAGTATCGTCTACCACTACAATTTATAATACACTTATAGATGCAGCTAAAAAATCTATAGCCAATGTTATTTCTAACATAAAAACTAAACATAACAATAAGAAGCATTCATTTCACTCTATTGTTGATTATGACAATTTTATGGATTCTATAAACCAAATGGTTAAGAAATACAACATAGATTTAATAGTAATGGGTACAAAAGGAGCTTCTGGATTAAGTAGAATTTTATTTGGAAGTAATACAGTACGAGTTATGCGTAATTGTGATACGCCCTTACTGGCAATACCAAGTGAATGCGAGTTTAATGCACTTAAAGAAATAGGTTTTGTAACTAACCACATCACCTTATATGATAAAGAAACTTTAAAGGCTTTAAAAGATCTTGTTACAATTTCTACAGCCGATTTAACAATTTTACACTTAACAAATGATACAAATTCTGAAGAGTATATCCATAACCATACTTTTTTTGATTTATACTTTAACAAAGTATCTCATAGAAGTATTGAAACAGAACGTGAAGGCATCTTAAATTCTATTAAAACCAAAGAAGAATATGATAATATTGGTATGTTATCCATAGTAAAAAAACACCACTCCTTTTTAGAATATCTTCTTAAGAATTTTACAGAAGAAGAAATAGCGTATTCCTGCCAATTACCATTACTAATTTTAAACAAAGAAACTTTGTAAGGCTTTTTTTCAATTTGCTGATAATGTGGTTTTTAAGTGGTAGATTTTAAATTTAATTAACCTATGTTAATTAAATTCTCTATTAGAATCATTAAATTAGAGTAG
The DNA here is from genome assembly GCF_008085455.1 of Seonamhaeicola marinus. Classification (NCBI taxonomy): domain Bacteria; kingdom Pseudomonadati; phylum Bacteroidota; class Flavobacteriia; order Flavobacteriales; family Flavobacteriaceae; genus Seonamhaeicola; species Seonamhaeicola marinus. Next base: position 274,182 of record NZ_VSDQ01000718.1, read on the forward strand.
TTAATGGTAGGAGCCACTGTTAAATGAAATTTAGATTATACCTTTCTTGGTGTAGTTTTAGATGTAGTTTAGCGTTTTTGTTAGTTCAAAAGAGGGATTGGTGGTTCCTGTTCTCCCTATTTTATCTTCTTAGAATAGTAGTTGTAAAAAGTTTTGTAACATTTTCTATTATGTTGCGTCATATAGGTAATCAATCAAAAATTAACCATACAATGATGCGACAAGACAATCAATTAATAGTAATTACACATTTAAGCCAATTACTGCTGTTTATTACAGGGTTTGGTAGCTTAATTGTTCCTTTAATTCTTTGGATTACCCAAAAAGAGAAGGTTTATCAAATGGATGCACACGGCAAGAGTATTGTAAATTTTCAATTAAGTTTAATAATTTACTGCATTATTTGTGTGCCTTTAATATTACTATTTGGTTTAGGCATATTAGGGTTTATTGTTCTAGGTATCTTTTCATTTATATTTCCAATTATAAACGCTATTAAAGCTAGTAATGGCGAATCGCCTAGTTATCCGTTAACCATTAATTTTTTGAATTAAAATGAGTGAAAAAAAGAAGAATAGCTCAAATTATATGGTTTGGGGACTTGTAATAGGCTCTTCACTAGGAAGTTCTATTGGACTTATTGTAGGAACTTTAACAGATAATATAGCTGTTGGATTAACAATGGGGTCTAGTTTTGGAGCCTCCTTAGGTTTAGTTATTGGAATCCTGATACCAAGTTTTAAAAAGAATACGTAAAATATAGATCTTTATCTCTTAATTTTTATTAGTTAGTTTAGTTAGTATGAGATAAGTTTTGGGCTCACCGTAAGGTGAGCCCTTTTTTTATAGAGTTTTAAATATTACCGTTTTTTTATATTCTTCATTCTTTTTACCATTTTTCCGAAATCTTTATCCTTTTTGCGCTTTTGAGCAATACTCTCTTCAAAATGTTCTTTTTCTCTTTCCAACCTCAGATAGTTTTCAAGAGTTTCTATATGTAATTCTCCTTTTTGAATGGCCTCTTTAACAGCACATCCTAATTCTACTGTATGACTACAATCATTAAACTTGCAGAATTGGGAATAATGGATGATTTTTTCAAACGTTTTTTGCATACCGTTAGAGCTATCCATACCAATTTCACGCATTCCAGGAGTATCTATTAAAATTCCTCCAGCATTTAGAGTAATAAGTTCTCTATGTGTTGTAGTATGTTGCCCCCTTTTAGATTGAGAACTAATATTTTTTGTGCTCATACGCTCCTTTTTAGCTAATACATTTACTAATGTTGATTTTCCAACACCCGAAGATCCTAAAAGGCAATAGGTTTTTCCTTTTAAAACAATCTTTTCGAGTTCTACCAAAGCGCTTTCTTTGTATGCTGAAATAGTTAAAATAGGTATGTCTCCTAACCTTTGTTTTACTTTTTCTATAAGTAAAAGAAGGGCATCGTTTTCTATTAAGTCAATTTTATTAAGTATTACTATTGGTTGTATGTTAGAGGTATTGCAAATAGCAAGGTATCGTTCTATTCTATTTATATTAAAGTCTCTGCCAACTTCTTGTACTATTAAGGCGTAATCTATATTGGCGCCAATAACTTGAGACTGTTTTGCGTTACCAGCAGCTTTTCTTGTTATTAGAGAATGTCGTGGTAATATTTTATGTATTATAGAAGTGTAGGCATCATAAGCGATAAGTGCTACCCAATCTCCAACCGCTGGAAAATCTAGTGAAGAAGTGGCTGTATATCGCATATTTCCGGTTATTTCAGCACTCAAGTCACCTTTCTCGGTTCCAACGATATACCTGTCCTTATGTACCAAAAGTACCCTTCCCAAGATAAATTCTTCGTGATCTGATTTATTCCAATGATGTTCTACTTCTTTATTATATCCTAATTGTTGTAATTTCATTTTCTTAGTATTGAAATTTATTGAAAACATAGGAAAGCAACCAACCGAAAAAACAGTGTAGCTTAAGCTAGTGTTTAAAATAAATAGTTTTGATAAATTATATGTGTATAGTCATACACTTCGGAAGAGTTTCCGAAGTCTCAAAAGTGATAGTCTAAGTTCTAGACTACCTTATTTTACAATATCTGAATATGAAATTACAGATGAAAAAGACATAAAGTATAATTAGATTTCAAAGATACAAAATCTGTAAAAGGCAATATGAAACAAAAGTCACATTTTGGGTTTTATGGCTTACTTTGTTGAAATACTTAACTCTTTTGCTGGTTGCATTTAGTTAGGATAACAAACTAGCTAAGTCGAAATATTAATCCTGCTTTAAAGGAATAAACAGGGAATGTGTATCAATTACACCATTTTCTTTTGTTAGAATACCCGCAGTCATAACCAAAGGTTTTCCGTTTTCCATATAAATGCCCATTCTTTCATACCGATGCACGGGAACTATTTTACCATCGGTTGTTTTATAGGCTTTGTCAGCTACTTTATAATTCTCAGCACGTTCCCAGTTTAATCCGTCTACAGAAGTAATCATTCCCATGTAACCAAAGGCATGATATAAATTGTAGTAGCGTTTACGTTTCGTATCGTACCAAACCTCCGGATCTTCTGAGTTATAATTTATAACTACAGGTTTAGGTTGCATTTTCCATGGACCAATTGGGTTATCGGCTAATAAGACTGCTTGCATTCTAACAATTTTATTAAATGGTTGATCTGGCTGATCACCTCTAATAATCATTAAATAACCGCCATCTGGACGTTTAGTAACACTAACATTGTTAGATTGATTTGCAATAGGAAGCTGGGGTTCAAATATCGGTCTATGAAAGCGTTTCCAAGGCCCTTCTATATGATCTGCTACGGCAACTCCAATACGCTGGTTTAGTCGAAGCATACCTCTTAAATTGTCGTGTTTCCAGGGTTTATGTCTAATTTCTTCAAGTTGTTCTGGAGTTAAATCCATGTTACCAGAATTAGTAGACATATAATACAAATAATATTTGCCGTTAAATTTGTAGGCTTTTGTACAATGTACAGTGTACTGATCCCAGAAATTACCGCCTCTGGCCTTTAATACCTCTTGGACTTTTTTCCATGGTCCGGTTGGACTGTCTGATACTGCTCTTGATACTATGCCATCTGTTAACCAAGAAAAAAATCCATGTTTTCTGGGCATCTGATCATAAAAAAGATGATACTTTCCATCGTCTCCTTTTATAATGGTTGATCCCCAATTAAAATAGTCGTTATCGTAAAACTTATTTTCTTCAGATACAGGCTGCATTGCTGCTGTTAAATTATAATCATCGGTATTACTTTGAGCTTGTAAAGTAAAAGGCAGCCCTAATGAATTCAAATAAAACAGAAGAAAGGCACATTTAGAAGGAAGTAAAATATTTTTTATCATGTTTATTTAGTTTAGTAGAAAATAAATTACTTAAATAAAAATGATAATACTGTTGAACAAGTTCAATTAGGCGTAAAAAAAAACGGTAATCTAAAAAGATTACCGTTTACATATTTTAAAACTTCCTCTTTGTTTTGAATTGCTTAGACTTTAATAGCAATCACAAAAGAAACTTGTTAAGAATTCAACATTACAGGCATTACAAGCATTGTTACTTGCTCACCTTCATCTAACCCATCAATTGGTGTTAAGATACCAGCTCTGTTAGGCATACTCATTTCAAGTTGAACGTCATCCGATCCCAAATTGTTTAACATCTCTGTTAAGAAACGAGAGTTAAAACCAATTTGCATATCATCACCTTGATAATCACAAGTTAAACGTTCTTCAGCCTTGTTACTGTAATCAATATCTTCGGCAGATATATTTAATTCAGCACCAGCAATCTTAAGTCTAATTTGGTGTGTTGTTTTGTTAGAGAAAATACTAACACGTTTTACAGAACTTAAAAACTGATTTCTTGCAATAGTCAATTTGTTAGGATTTTCCTTAGGAATTACGGCTTCGTAATTAGGATACTTACCATCAATTAGACGACAAATTAATACAGAGTTTTCAAAAGTAAATTTCGCATTAGAATCGTTATACTCAATAGTGACTTCATCCTCACTAGCAGCTAAAATCCCTTTTAAAAGGTTTAAAGGTTTTTTAGGCATAATGAATTCTGCAACTTGATTTGCTTTTACATCTTCGCGTGTATACTTTACCAATTTATGAGCGTCTGTAGCAACAAAAGTTAAGCCTTCAGTAGAAAACTGAAAGAATACACCACTCATTACAGGTCTTAAATCATCATTTCCAGCAGCAAAAATTGTTTTGCTAATAGCAGTTGCCAAAATATCTCCTGTAACAACGGTTTTACTAGGGTCCTCTAATTCAACCGCTTTTGGAAATTCATTACCATCGGCATATGCTAAAGCGTATTTACCATGGTTAGAGCTAATTTCAACTGTGTTATTGTCTTCAATAACGAAAGTTAAAGGTTGCTCTGGAAATGTTTTCAAGGTATCAAGTAACAAACGAGCAGGAATTGCAACACTACCTGTACTATCACTTTCTACTTCTAATGTAGAGGCCATTGTGGTTTCTAAATCACTAGCAGAAACAGTAAGCGTACTATTATCTAATTCAAATAAAAAATTATCTAGAATAGGTAGGGTATTAGAGTTGTTAATAACGCCTCCTAAAACCTGCAATTGTTTTAATAAATATGTGCTTGATACTATAAATTTCATGAATTTACCGTGAATTTAATTTTCGAAATAATGCTTCTTACAAATATATTCGATACAACTAAATAACCGAAAAGAACTTATTAACATTTAAGCCCCGTATTTTTTCTTTCTAATATAATTAAACACAAAACCAAATAAAGCCAACAAGGCTAGTGGTAATGCTATGTTTAAGAGTTGCCACTTAGTTTTTTCTTGTGCTATTTTTTGTTGATCTAAGAAGGCAACAGCTACTTCTTTAGAGCGAATGTTTATAAGTCCGTTATCGTCTAGTAAGTAATTTACGGCATTTAGTAAAAACTCTTTATTTCCAACGGCCTGATTACTGGAACGATCAAAACCAAGATCAGTAGGACCGTTTCTATCTACATTATTTTTGATAACATCACCATCGGCTACTACAATCATTTTTGTTGGTGGACTCTGGTCTTTTACACCGTTTAGTTTTGTTGGTTTTATAAGGTTTTTATAAGCCGAAGTAAATTTGCCCTCAAGCAATACAGCAAGGGTTTGGTTACCTTTGTTATAAAGGTTGGCATCTGGTTCTTTAGTAGCTTCTTCCAGATTAATTTCTCTTGGAACACCTTCTAGTTTAGTTAGTGCAGAACTTCTTAAAAGTACTGTTTTAGTGATACTATTTTTTAAGGTATCAATTTGAGTTGCAAAATCAAACTTTACCAAATTAAGATTGTTTGTTATTGGGTGATGCGGATTCCCAGAAGCTAATGGTGAATAAGACCATCTTAAAGGCATAAAACGCGTATCGTTATCATTGCCTGTGGCCACCATAATAGGCGCAGAATACATATCGGCCACAATCCCAGGGTTAATTCTAACACCGTATTTAAAAAAGAAGTCAGTAAGATTTAAATCTCGTGCCACAGCAAAGTTTTTACCTGCTGCATTATACAGACTATCTTTTTCCATGGCTACAGCATCAATAAGCCATAAACTTTTTCCACCATTCATGGTAAACTGATCTAAAACCAGTTTTTCTTCTTCAGTGAAAGGTACAGTAGGTTTTGCAGAAATAATTAAATCATACGTATTTAAATCTTTAGACGTTTTCTGCGGATTACTAGCAACGCTATCTAGGGTAAAAGGTGCTATATAATAGTACTCCTGAAGTTTTTTGATAAAGTCTGCAATGTTAATATCATCTAACTGATTATTACCTTTTAAAACGGCAATTTTTCTTCGTTTAGGTTTAGTAAGTTTACTAAATCCGTCAGCAAAGGCATATTCTAAATGCTGCACAGAATTAGAGACTAATTCCTGCTGTGTGGAACCAATTTTATTTTTAATAAGCGGAATAATAACAGTTTGCTCATTAAAACTTGCTAAAGCCCAAGGGAAGATAATGGCTTTAGATGATTTGCCACTTTCGTTAACGCTTAATTGCATAGGTTGCATACCACGAGCACTTAAGGATTGAATATTAGCATCTCTACTTGCGTCATCTTCTAACGGGTTTATAAAACTAAATGCTATGTTATCATTTACATTAGAAAACTCCTCAAGCAGTTGCTTAGTTTCAGATTGTAGTCTTCTAAATTCCGATGGAAATTCGCTACCTTCTAAAAACACATCAATTGTAATGGGAGACTCAACTTCTTCAAGTATAGTGATAGTAGATTCACTTAAAGTATAGCGTTGGTCTTCAGTTAAATCGAAACGTTTAAAAACCGCATTACTAATTAGGTTTATTGCAATTAAAACAATTACAACAATAGCTATATGTTTAATCTTCTTTTTCAAAAGTTTGTTCTATTTGATATTCACGTATTTCGCTTACCACATTATCTTTAAAAATAATTTCTAAGCACTCTTGCATATTATTAAAGGCTCCTGGTTTTACACCAAGATTATAATTCCATTGCTCTTTAGAATTGGCTTTTATAGCATCATTCCACCCGTACCATTCACTTTGCCCTAGTAGCGCTTTTACCTCTTTTTTACTTTTGTTTGTTAGTAGGCTATCTGCTAGTAAGTTACCTGCCATTTCATATCTATAAGCTGGCTTTTCATTCCAAATAGCGGCATCAAAATACTTTTCATGATGGTAAGCACTAAAAATATTCATTACTGGATATAATACGTAGTAATACACAAAAGGCGTTAACACTAATGCAATTAAAAAGGATACCCATTTGCGCTTATCTATGGTATTGGCAAACCACCAAACTAAGACAAAAACAACAAGGACTAATATGATAAATATAGGTTTAAGTATCATTAGTCTTTGGTTAAATTGAATTTAGTTAACATAATAAACAATACCGTTACACTTAAAAAATAGATGATATCTCGCGTATCCAGAACCCCTCTACTCATACTTTTAAAATGATAACTCATTCCCAATTGTTCTATAAGATTACTAGAAGTAAAATCTGCAATACCTTCAAAGCCTATATAGAATAGAAAACATAAAAATACAGCAACAATAAAAGCAACAATTTGATTTTCTGAAAGAGTAGAAGCAAATATACCTATGGCGGTATATGCAGCTACTAAGAATAGTAAACCAAAATAAGAGCCCCATGTGCTTCCCATATCTAAATTACCAATAGGTTTTCCTAATTGGTAAACGGTATAAACGTATAACAATGTTGGAACAAGTGCTATCAAAATAAGAATTAAAGCACCAAAATATTTACCTAAGACTATGTTTAAATGACTAATAGGTTTTGTTAATAACAGCTCTAAAGTACCTTGTTTTTTTTCATCTGAAAAACTACGCATGGTTACTGCTGGAATGAGAAAAATAAGAATCCAAGGTGCTAATAAGAAGAATGAAGACAAATCTGCAAAACCATAGTCTAACACGTTAAATTCTCCTTTAAATAGCCATAAAAAGAGTCCGTTTAAAACTAAAAATATAGCAATAACTAAATAGCCTATGGGTGATGCGAAAAATGAATTAATTTCTTTTTTAAGTATAGCGAGCATTAGCTTTATTTATTCGTTTATTAAATTAATTGCCTGTCATTACGAGGAGTGAGGCACGAGCGACGTGGTAATCTCTTTCAAGAAACATTGCCACAACAAATCTAATAATTTGTCTCGCAATGACGCTAATTGTTTTTTCATAAGTCACTCATCAGTTATCAGTCTATTTCAAACTATCCAGCTTATCCACACTCCAAGCTTCGGGTTTTATATTAAATAACACTTTGGTTTTATTCCAAATGCTTTTAAAGAAATCAGATTGTCTATAAGCTTCCAAATGTGTTTCCGATTCCCAATAACTATAGGTGAAAAATACGGTAGGATCTGTTTTGTCTTGATACAGCTCTAAGAACTTACAACCTTCAAAATCTCTTATTTTATGCTTATTCTCTTCAAAATTACCAAGAAAGGTTGCAACATGTTCTTCATGAAATCCTAACTTAACAATACGCACAAACATAGTTAATCTTTTATAAAATTAATGCTCACAGTATCCATAATACCCAAGCCCATCAAGCTGCTAGCACTACCAATAGTGGCGGAATTACTTTTATACACGGCAATTTCTAAGAAGTTTCCAGAATTAAAGACTACCAGGCCTCTACCTTCGTCAAAACGTTTGTCTTCAGGGATTTCAAAGTTTACAATATCGCTATACTTCTCAAATATAGTTCTGAATTTATGGTTACGAGCCGAAATCTCAAAAGCACGCCCTTTCTGTATGGTTTCAAAAAAGCCACGTTTAATATTTGTAATCACATTACCGTAATTATCAATGTAAATAACACTACCAATAATTTGGGTTTTGTCGTCATTTACATAAGGCACAATATTTTTAATAGGCTTAATTTGGGTAATGGTTTTGCCAATAACCTCTAAAGTACCGCCGCGAGCAATATGGCAAGCCACTTTTACGAACACATCTAGTACAGGGAAACTCGTTTGTATCTTATCATGGATATTAATTTCCACAATTTTTTCTGGAGCAATTTCAGAGCAAATCATGCTCATAATTCCGTTGTTAGCACAAATAAAGTAATGATCGTCTAGTTTAACCGCGATATGCTTGTTTTCCTGATTTATTTCTGAATCAATACCAATAATATGAATGGTACCTTTTGGGAAACTACTGTAGGCATTTTGAATAATATATGCCGCTTCCGGAATATTAAATGGCGATACGGAATGTGAGATATCAACAATTCTAACATCTGGTAATTCACTGTAAATAGCACCCTTAGTTGCGCCAGCAAAGTGATCTTTCTCCCCAAAATCAGTAGTTAAAGTTATGATTGCCATTGGCAAAATTGTTGATATGTTTTTGTGGTTAGTGCCCTCAAATTTCATTACATTTGAGTTAAAGCAAAATTAAACAAATCATTTAATCTGATGGTATAGAATCATCAGAAGAAATTTAAAATTAGAATACGCCTTTGAACGAATTAATCTTTGAACTTGAAGAAATTACTCCAAAAGAATTTTTTGGAGCTCAAAATGCCAATATTGAACTTCTAAAAAAGTACTTCCCAAAACTAAAAATTGTAGCAAGAGGTAATAAAATTAAAGCCTTTGGTGACGAAGAATTACTTGAAGAATTTGATCGCCGATTAACTATGCTGCTAAAACACTATGGTAAATACAATAAGTTAGATGAAAACTCTATAGAACGTGTATTAACAAGTGTTAGTAGTGAAGATTATAACACATCAAAACAAAGTGGAGAGACCATAGTGCATGGTGTTGGAGGAAAAATTATAAAAGCGCAAACAGCTAACCAACGTAAATTGGTAGAAAGCATGCGCAAAAATGATATGGTGTTTGCTATTGGGCCTGCTGGAACGGGGAAAACCTATACAGGTGTTGCCTTAGCGGTTCAGGCATTAAAGAATAAAGAAGTAAAGCGTATAATTTTAACTAGACCAGCTGTTGAAGCAGGGGAGAACCTTGGGTTTTTACCAGGTGATTTAAAAGAGAAGTTGGACCCATATATGCAGCCTTTATACGATGCGCTGCGCGATATGATTGCTCCAGAAAAATTAGCACATTACATAGAAAATGGCACCATACAAATAGCGCCATTAGCATTTATGCGCGGACGTACACTAGATAACGCCTTTGTGATTCTGGACGAAGGACAAAACACCACGCATGCACAAATGAAAATGTTCTTAACGCGTATGGGGAAAAATGCCAAGTTCTTATTAACAGGAGATCCTGGACAGATAGATTTACCGCGCAGAACCATTTCGGGACTCAAAGAAGCTATGCTTATTTTAAAGAATGTAGAAGGTGTGGGAATGATATTTTTAGATGAAAAAGACGTGATTCGCCATAAGCTGGTTAAGAAGATTATAGACGCTTATAAAAGCATTGAGAATAGAGGGTAATTCAGTTAGCAGTCAGATTTAATAGTTTTCAGTTGAGATGTGCGGTATAATTAAAAGCCTTGTCATGCTGAACTCGTTTCAGCATCTCATTGTTTTTTTAGAAGCTTTTTCCCGCTTTCCGCTATATCTTTTTTGAGAAAAACAAAAAAGGATGCCGCATCAATCAGGGCTAGAGTTCTCGATACATTTTGTTCATGCTTCACAAAACACTCGAACTGACAAGAGTTTTAAAATCATTTCACTTATTTACAATAATATATTTTGAGTAGCAAAAGGAAGAGATTACTACGTCGCTCGCGCCTCACTCCTCGTAATGACAAAGAAAATTAAGAAATAAAGAAATTAAGTAATACTTTTGCTTTTCTGTTTTGAAGTTCTAGATTACATTGAACACAGTCGAAATGGAATATTAAAAGTATTTAAACAATAAAAAACGAACTCATAAGAATAAATAAATTTCCAGTTTAGTGGAAATAGAAAAAGAATACTAACAAAATGAGTAACACAATAATAGATACAAACTTTAATTTTCCAGAGCAAAAAAGTGTCTACAAAGGAAAAGTAAGAGAAGTGTATAACATAAACGATGACCAGTTGGTAATGATTGCTACAGACAGACTTTCTGCCTTTGACGTGGTAATGCCAAAAGGAATTCCGTACAAAGGACAAATCTTAAACCAGATTGCTACCAAAATGATGGCTGCTACAGAAGATTTGGTACCAAACTGGTTGGTTGCTACACCAGACCCAAACGTAGCCGTAGGGCATTTATGTGAACCATTTAAAGTTGAAATGGTAATTCGTGGGTACATGTCTGGTCATGCTGCACGTGAGTATAAAGCTGGTAAACGCATGCTATGTGGTATACCAATGCCAGAAGGTATGAAAGAAAATGATGCCTTTCCAGAACCAATAATTACACCTGCCACTAAAGCCGAAATGGGTGATCATGATGAAGACATTTCTCGTGAGGATATTTTAGCTAAAGGTATTGTAAGTGAAGACGATTATGTCATTCTTGAGGATTACACGCGTAAATTATTCCAGAGAGGTACTGAAATAGCTGCAGAACGTGGATTAATTTTGGTAGATACCAAATATGAATTTGGTAAAACCAAAGACGGAAAAATCGTTTTAATTGACGAAATACATACACCAGATTCGTCGCGTTATTTTTATGCAGAAGGTTATAAAGAAAGACAAGCTAATGGCGAAGCACAAAAACAACTCTCCAAAGAGTTTGTACGCCAATGGTTAATTTCTAATAACTTTCAAGGTTTAGAAGGACAAACTGTACCGCATATGAGTGATGCATACATAGAATCGGTTTCAGAACGTTATATTGAATTGTATGAAAACATTACTGGTGAAACCTTTGTAAAGGCAGATGTTTCCAATATACAAGAGCGTATTGAAGCTAATGTTTTGGAATATTTGAAATAGTAATTAACGTTATGTCAGTTCGAGTGTCCCGATTTTATCGGGGATGTATCAAGAACTACGTTATAAAACCATACTGGTAATCTAAAAAAATTAAGATACCTGTCATTCTGAATTTATTTCAGAATCTGAAACAAGTTCAGATTGACAAAAGTGAAACTTTAGAAAGTCCTTTTTGGCTCTCGTTATCTTAGGTGTTTGTCATTCATGCTAAGTGTTTGGAAACATCTAGGTATTATGAGATTTCTCGTCACTCGTACCTCGTTCTGTCGAAATGACAATTAGGTCTTTTTTAGTTCTTATTTTTACGCAAGATTTTCACAATTCTATTAATTGATATCTCTGATAAATTCCACTCATAGCCTTCAAAATCTGTGGTATTTAAGAACTGAACAACAACCGTGTCTATATCTTTGTGGTATTCCGCAAGACTTTGATAACCAACTACCAAGCCCCCGTGATTATATTCATACGGGTAGATTTCATTTTCTCCCGCGTCAAATACCGAACCATTGTTTAAGGCGCGCAAAAATATAGCTACATCTTTTGCAGTGGCCAACATACCATATTCACGAGCTTTAAAATCTTCCTCATGTCCCACATGATATCCACTCATAACATCATCTAGATTTACGTCAGTAATTGAAAAAAATGTGTTATTTAATTCTAAGGGAGTCAAAATCTTCTCTTTGATATATTCATTGTGATTATACCCTAAAACACCATCCATTATCTTACGCAGTAATAAATAATTTGTGTTCGAATATTCATACCCTTCATTAGGTTTAAAACTAGCTGGTAAGTCTAGAGCAAAATCTAAAGCATTTTTGCCATTTTCCTGTTCGTTTTCCCAATAAGCAGGATTGTTTGTGAAATTTGGAATACCAGAACGGTGCTGAATCATCATCTTTAGGGTAATTTCTTCAGCATTTTCAATCCTTCCTTTAAGTTCTGGAAGATAATGCGTAAGCGCTTTATCAAAAGACAAACGTTTTTCATTAACCAATTTAGTCGCTGCTACAGAAGTATATAACTTACTAATACTAGCAATTTTAAATAAGGCATTTGGGTTTACAGCTGTTTTAGTGTCTCTGTTATCATAACCACCGGTATAAAAAGCAGGTGCTTTACCTTCTTGGTCTACATAAACTATCATACCATGAAACCCATGACCTATAGTTTGGTCTACCTGTTCTTGCACCGTATTTGGTAATGGTAATATCCAAGCCCAAACCAATATCCATGGTACATAAAATAAAGAAATGCCCGTTGCCGTAAATAAGGCAATTCTAAATATTAGGAGTTTAGATAATTTCATACCACTTAGCTTAATTGATTAACACCTCAAAGGTCTCAATTACATACGGTTTTTTGAAATCTAAGATACTGAAATGTTGTTTTTTAGGGATGGGTTGGGTGGTATAACTGTAATTTTAAGGATGCACTCGTCATAGACTAGTTTTGGATTAGAATATAATTAACTTAGATAAAAACTCTATTTTCTTTTATACTTTTCATGAAAGAGATACAATAGGCCTATAAATAATAGGGTAATGAGAATCAAAGGAAGTAAAGGAATCCTAGGAAGTTTATCTATTTGTTCAAGAAAGGATCTTCTTTGAATAAGTTGATTAATATTCATTTTGTCAAAATTTGAAAATAATTACAAATTAGAAACATGTGAAAGGTCGGGGCTTTTTATTATAGAATTTGGTTAATTAGTCGGCGACTAGTTCTAGCGAGGGTAATAAAATGATGGTTTTTAGTAAAAAACGAAGATTTACCATTATGGCAATTATCATTTGGTGTAATAAAAGCAACGGTTGATGGAATTATATTTACGTATGGTGTACTTTTTTAGGGTGTTGAGTATTTTAATTACTTTTCACATTCACAAATAACACCTAGATTAACACAGGTGGCGTTCCAGCCTTGTTCATTTGCGCCATCAATAAAACCTGTTTTAAATCCATTTAAATAAGTCGTATCAGGATTACATTCTCGGACTTCATTTATAATTTTATCTTGGTCATCAAAAGAAATACATTTAATACATTCTCTACAAACTTCTCTTCCACAAGAGTTAAGATGAATGATAAAAACAATACTAACAATTACATAAAAATAGAATTTTTTCATTTTTCTCTGTTTGAAATTTTGAATTGATTTTTAATTACAACAAGTTAATGGTTTTAGCTCAAAAGAAAGAAAATATATCTTAAAATGTACTTAAATACTCTGTTTTTTTTATGTTTTAGTGATCTTATAAACTTTTTTTATCCCTAAAGGGGCCTAAAATTTACTTTTCTTATTTTTGAAAAATTTTAAAATTCTACAAATGAATGTTCTTGGAATAGATATAGGTGGCTCTGGAATGAAAGGAGCTTTGGTAAATGCTGAAACAGGTGAGATGGTTACAGAACGCTTTAGAATACCTACACCAAAATCTAAGAAGCCTAACGATATGGCTAAAGTATTTAAGGACATTGTAGACCATTTTGAGTATGACGGACCCGTTGGTGTAGGGTTTCCAACCATTATAAAAAAAGGTGTTTGTATGGCTACTGGGAATATGCACAAAAGTTGGTTAGGTGTAAATGCCGAAAAGTTGTTTTCCGAAGCTACTGGATTACCTGTTACCGTTGTTAATGATGCTGATGCTGCGGGGTATGCTGTTATGAATTATGGTATTGGTAAGGGAAAACAAGGTTTGGTAATGATGATTACTATTGGAACAGGTCTAGGAAGTGGTGCTTTTTTGAATGGTGAACTCTTACCGAATTTTGAACTCGGACAAATACCGTATAAGAAATATAAGAAAATAGAGGAGTACGCTTCTAATTTTGCCAAAGAACGAGACGGCTTAAATTATAAAGAGTGGGGCAAACGATTCAATAAGTTTTTAGAATTGGTTGAGATTATTACCTGTCCGGATTTAATTATTCTAGGAGGCGGAAGCTCTAAGGATTTTGATAAATACAAGAGTCAGATAAAAATACAAACACCTGTTATTCCTGCGGAATTGGGTAATCATGCTGGTATTATTGGTGCCGCTGCCGCGGCTTCGAAATAGTATAAACTGTCACTTCGAGTGATTCCGAAGTATGAGGAATAGTATCGAGAAGTTGTTTCAATCTATTTGTTATGTAACGTCCTATTAAATGGTTCTCGATACAAAGCTCCTAAAGTCGCTTTACTCGAACTGACATTAGGCGGTGCGAGTTTAAAACGTTGCTTTACTAGAACCAATAGGAGGTGTTAAAAGTTCCTTCCTGTCACTTCGAGTGATTCCGAAGGATGAGGAATTGTATCGAGAAGTTGTTTAAGAATCTTGCTAAGGAATTATCTTCGATTAATAAACCCCACGAATGTTCTCATGAATTTCATCTACATACAATTGCGTTAATGTGTTATGAACTTCCTTAGACAATGGTTCTAATTGAGATACCGACGCATTAGAAATCACCTGATTCGGAGAACTGGCTCCAGGAATTATAGAGCTTACTGCCTTATGGTCTAAAATCCATCTTAGGGCCAGTTGCACCATGTTCAAATTATCGGGAAGTACATCGTTCTTAATGGTGTCTACAAGGTCAATACCTTTTTCAAAAGGTAAACCCGCAAAGGTTTCGCCTACATTGAACATGGCCCCGTCTTTATTGTAGTTTCTATGATCGTCCTTGGCAAAGGTGGTGTCTTTTGTGAATTTTCCTGTTAACAAGCCACTTGCTAAGGGTAGTCTTACTATAATACCAACACCATTTTCCTCTGCTTGGGGTAATAATTCTTTAACTAACTTTTGTCTAAAAATATTGAATATAACTTGAAGTGATTGTAATCCTTCCTGTTCTATACAAAACAAACCTTCTTCAACCGTTTCCACACTAGCTCCGAAGTGTGTAATTAGCCCTTCGCTTTTTAAATCACGAAGCCAATCAAAAATGGCACCTTGTTTTAACACATTAAATGGCACACAATGCAGTTGTAAAAGATCAATGGCTGGAACCCCCAAACGCTTAAGTGCGTTTTCTACGGAAGCTCGTAATAGATCTTTTGAATATTTATCTGGAAAGACATTGGCATTTCTTCCAAATTTGGTGGCAATTCTAACCGTTTTATCGGTTTGTTTTAGAAATTTACCAATAAGGGTTTCGCTTCTTCCGTTTCCATATACATCGGCAGTATCAAAAAAGTTAATGCCATTTTTTACGGCTTCTTCTAGAATGGCTATACTTTGTTCGTCATTTAAGGCTTTTCCCCAATCGGCTCCAATTTGCCAACAACCTAAACCAATTTCACTTACCTCAAATCCTGAAGCTCCTAATGTGCGCTGTTTCATAAGTAATATTTGAAGCGAACAAGGTAGTAAAAGTAACCCTAAAAGTTAGAGGAAGGTTAATGTTTTTTAATAAAGGAACTCAACACTACTATCTTAAGAAAGTATGCCCTTAAGCATTTGTTCTAGAGCCCAATTCAAAACGCTTTTTGAGGTCTCATTGTTTAAACCACAGACGTCTTTAGTAACAATTAAGGCTTCAACGCCCATAAGCGTTGTGGCGGCAACAATTAGTTTTTGAGAATCTTCTTCGCTCAAGTTTAAATTATTGTTTTGCAGCGCTAGGGAAAGGGTTTTAACACGTCTGGCACCTCTTTTACCTTCTTCTGAGTTTGTTGTAATGGCATGACTGAGGTATTTTCTAAAGGCTTTTTCATTGTTGTAGGCAAGGTTGTTAAAATAGTCTTGAATACCTAAAATAGTTTGTTGCGTATTTAAACCGTTTAAAGGCTCTAAAACCTCTTCAGGACTTTTAGTTTGCCAGTCCAAACCCGCTTCAAGAGAAAGCACATCTACACTGGAGTAATACCTATAAATCGTAGCTCTTGAAATATTGGCATCCTCAGCGATATCTTCTAAAGTAAAATCCTTTCCTTTTTGAAGTAATTTTTTAGCTGAAGTTAGAATATTATTGCGTGTTTTTTGCTTCTGAAGTGTTCTGCCAGTTTCTGTATAATTTTTATTCATGAGACAAATGTCTTATAAAATTTGGGTATTTCAAAATTCAATTATATATTTATGAGACAAAAATCTCATAAAATGGAAAAACCAACCACAAAATGGGTCTTAGGGCATAAAGTAACGCCTTATGACACCGCGGGAAACTACGATATGATGTTTGCCGAAACACCACCTCACATTCCAGGTCCACCGCCACATTCTCATAATTCTTATGATGAGTCTTTTTTGATTGTTGAAGGCGAAATGGAGTTTTTTATCAATGGAGAGGTAAAAATTGTTAGGGCAGGAGAGTCTCTAGATGTGCCAAAGAAAACATTACATACCTTTAGTAATAAAACGGATAAGCCCTGTAAATGGGTTAATATTCATAGTCCGAAAGGCTTTAGAATGTTTTTCGAAAAATTGGGAATTTCTGAAGACGCAGCTAATTCTCAAGAGCGTTCTGTAGCACCAGAGATAATTGAAGAAGTTGTTAAAACTGCAGGTGATTATGATATGTTGATTTCAGGATAAATACCTAAAACAGCCTACTTATGTGGTGTTTTTAATAATTCGCCCAAATCTATACCTACTAACTCTAATTATTCGAGCATCACCAATGGCACTATGGCTTTAAATGAGGCGTATAAAGATTAATCGTCAATATCATTTACATAAATTCTACCCGTAAAACTAGCGGATTCTATACTTCCAGACATTTTATCATCCTGGTCATATAGTCTACATGAAATGGTCATACTTACTTTTAGTGTTGTACCATCATATAAGTCATTATTCTCTTTTTCAACCTCAGTAATGGTAATGGCTGAGTTTTCATCAAATTTAGCCTCAAGTTCAGTAGTAATCATGTTGCTAACATCTCTAATTTGATCAATTACCCTATACCAAAGGTGAAATTCTTGTCTTTGTTGTAGAGGGAGTTCACCAATAGGTAATTTGGCAATTACATCATTGGCATTTTTGGTGTCGACTTTAGGGGTATTAATAAAGATAGCTTCATCTCCATTATTTAAAGGCCAAGTGTTTATACCCATGGTAAAAACGCCAATAGGATCTTCATGCCCCTCAATTGCTCCGCCAGAATACCTTTGATAATTCCCAAGACCATCGCTGAAACATTTGACTTCATCATTAATATACCCCGAAAAATGAAATTCCGCACTATTTAGACATAATGCCTGTAAGATATCATCTTCTTCTTGTTTAGCATCTGGGGTATTACATGCTACAAAGAAAATACTTATGAGAATAGTTGTTAGTCTTTTCAAAATAAAAACCTGTTGTTTAGATGCTTAAATATAGAGTTTAATCATCAGAATAACAACAGGTTATATTTAATTTTTTATTAGCCGAAAGGAGATTTAGCCCTTTGGTTTAAATACTCTAAACCAATCTACTTTCATAACGTTCTTTTTAGGATTATTTAAATCTTCATCACTTGGTGTTCTTCCAGCCTTTACATGCCAATCTTGAGATTCAATATTAATAATTACATTTAAAGGCTTTGTAAACCCTTTACCTCCTTGATATTCATAAGGGTCTATAATGCTTACTTTAGAAACCTTATTGGCTTTTTGCAACTCTTCAAAAGAATAGGTGTCTTTGGTACTAAATGAGGTTATTTTTTGTTTCCCATATTGCACATCTAATTTACCATTGGTCATAGTTGGGTAACCGTATTCCCATTTCCCATTTACTTTAGTGGCTAATGCTTTGTCGTATAATACACGAACTAATTCACCATCAATAAAATATTCAAAATGTACAGGGCTTTTCCAGTACACTGCTGTTCTAACATATTTTCTATTGCCGTTATTCCAACAGTAATCTCCCCAAGCTTCAACATCGTTCTGTTTGTACCAGGCACCTTTATCTCTTGGTTGGTAATCTGTAAACGGTTTTCTAATGAATGAATGGTGACTTATATGAATTGACTTTGCAAAATAGGCATTACCCTGTCCAGCACCACCATAACACTCCATAATGTCAATTTCTTGTGTAGCATCCGGACTTAATAACCATACATCTGAAGCCAAGGTAATATTGGCAACACTACTCTTAGATTCTATAAATATTGGATAGATAACTTGTTTGTTAGAAGTAATACAACCAGCGCTAACACCACCATTTGGCTTATTCATTTTATTAAATTTAAAAGCTTTAGGAGCCGCTTCATCTTTACCTTTCCATCGAGATGCTTTTAGGATTAGGTCATTCCCATCAACAGCTACATGATTGTATTTCCAATAGGTAGTTCCTGGTCCGTCCCATCTACTTTGGTAAAAGTTATACCATTTCCCGTTTCCAAAATTTGTTTTTTTGTTTTTAGGTGTATAGGTATAATTAAAGTCGTCTGAAAGTTTGTCTTGAAACTCCCATTTTGTTCCGTCTTGCAAATGTTCAGGAAGCGGTAAGGTTTCAATGTTTTCATTTTGCGCTGTAGTGGTTTTAAATGCAATTAGCATTACTAAAAGCGCGATTTTGTAGAATTTCATATGTTTAAGTTTTGTTTGTAACAAACTTAAATTAAGGTGTTAAAAGCCTGCTCGTTACAAGACTTGAAATTAACTATACAAATAGGCCAATAGGAAAACTAATGTTTAAATATGTAGAACAAAATGTTATTAGCTTGTTTTAGGGCGGTTTTTAAATACATAAGGCAATCATTCCATTAGTTAACGAATGGAACAATTGCCTTTTTAGAATTAGTCAATTTGTAAATATGTTTTGCTAGTAATGATAGTTTACAATTCTACCATTTAAAGCCTGCTCGTTTCTGTAGTTATTTATAGGCATGTTGTTTTTTAGTTTTAGGACTTCTTCAACAGATAAAACAATGGGTTCTTTGAATACAATCCAGTTTACATTTTCAGAACAAGGCGGAGTAGTTAATGAACCTCCATACGAGTAATAATGTTTGTCTTCTAAGAATAAACTAGATAGATCTATCTTTTGATGAATATCTTTAACTGCCCCATTTTCTAAGGGTAAAAAGCTTTCAAAGAATTCGAATAACTGGCTTTCCTCACCTTCTTCACCTAAAACGGCTAAAACAGCTAGTTCTCCTTTCTTACTGGCGTGAACAAGATGCATTTCAATTGGATAAATCATACCGTTTATTCTATGTTCTGAAGGCTCATGGAAATGAATTTGTTTTAAGTAGAAGGTTTTTCCTTTGTAATTTATTGAGTCACCTTGTTCAAAATCGAATTGAATAGAGTGCCCGTTGTTCTCAACTTCTTTAATTAATGTTGACGGATTGTAAAGTACTTTTAAATCGTTATTAATTCTAACCGAATCCACATCTTTGTGAATAATGTTTATTGGAGACTGGTGATGACCATTGCAATCTGAGTTTTTTTCTATTTCAGCCCAATGGATTGGTGCTGTTTCGCCTTCGTAACTCCAATGTTGTTCGTTGGTATGCTCTGCTAAAGTTTGGTGTTTTGCTTTATTACAGGAAACCGTAATTAGCAAGACTAAGCATAGAAATAGCTTTAAAGTTGTTTGCATTTGGGATATTTTATTGTGGTTAATACCCCAAAATTAGTAGTGGATAATTTTTTAAAACCTAACTTATATCAGGTTTTGTTAATTTCCAACCAATTTTATTAACTATTACGTTTTCTTACACTCAAAAAATGGCTTTGTTGAACAAAAATTAGAAGAATGGCAGCAAAAAAAAAGAAGCTTACAATGAAAATAAACATTAAATTGTTTTCAGGTAGATATAACCCAGACCAAACGGCTAACCCTTTATAGAAAATAAAGATTTCAGTGGCAACAAACCCAATAACATAAAAAACTACACTGCCTTTAGATAGTTTAACTAATTTAAAGTAGTAAAGAAACCCTAATAAAGCCAAACTTACAACGCCCAAAAATATCCAGTGAATATAGCCTATTATGAAATCTAAATTATAGGAGATTAGTTTTGAAATACTTGGTATTACGCCTACCAATTGCATGACTAGTTTAAGAGTAAAACAAACAAATAGCACTTTTAAAATGAATAAGAAGCACTTAGAAAAATTAGATAGTAATACGGTTTTCTTCTTAAAAATTGTTTTAATAAGTAAATAAAACGCCAAAATCTGCATTATAGCACCTAAACCAGAAAGTAAATTAACGCTATAATCTATTGCCATCCATAAGATGGAAATACCGAAGGTCAATACAACACCAGTATTAAATAATCTGTAAAACCATGAGAAAGTTTGTTGAGGTATCTTAACATAGTTTTGTTCTAAGATGTAAAAAAGGATTCCAAATAAGGCTAAAATAAACCAGCCATTATATTGAAAGTGCAAATAAAAATAGATGGCATTTCTATACCAACTAGAGGTATTACCGAAGGTAGTCATTATATAACCTAAGGCCCAAGGTCCAATACTAGATATAATCATATACCATAATGCTATGCGAACGCATTTATAGCCATGTGAAGTTTTTAGATGCTTTGGTGTATGTTTAAAAA
Organism: Seonamhaeicola marinus; assembly: GCF_008085455.1. Taxonomy (NCBI): domain Bacteria; kingdom Pseudomonadati; phylum Bacteroidota; class Flavobacteriia; order Flavobacteriales; family Flavobacteriaceae; genus Seonamhaeicola; species Seonamhaeicola marinus. Next base: position 295,131 of record NZ_VSDQ01000718.1, read on the forward strand.
TTAATCTTGCAAATATATATGATGCTATTAAAAACAATGAAGAAAACAGTATTGAAAACAGCGCATACCCTGTAAATGGAAATGTACATAACATACCTACAATTGTAATTTGGGTAAACCAGAAAACAATGCTGTACGTCTTTTTTACATTGGTGTCTTTTAAGAAAATCTTATACAAGAGTACCATTAAAGCTGTATATACCCATCCTAATAGCGCAATATGAGAATGGGTGTGCACAATATACCTGTAGTCAATATTTATATCAAAAACAGGAAATGCGCGCAATACAACACCTAAGAAGGCAATGATAAAAAAGTAAAACAAAGCTAAAAGGCTTTGTTGTTTTAATACATTGAAAATCATGTTTTAAGAACTGACTTTTTCCTTTTGAAAGCTACTAAAATTGAAATTAATATCATACTAAAGAAAACCACATAAACAAACTTAGGTACGGGAACAGGATCTCCTGAGGCGTAACTATGTAGGCCAGACAAATAATAATTAACACCAAACGATGTCATTATAATAGACCAAAACGCAAACATGCTTGCTACGTTAAGTGTGTAAAAGTTATTTAACTTGGGTACAAATCTTAAATGTAAGACAATGGCATAAACAATAATGCTAATGAGAGCCCAGGTTTCCTTAGGATCCCAAGCCCAATAGCGTCCCCAACTTTCGTTTGCCCAAACACCACCTAAAAATGTACCAATAGATAGTGTAAACAAACCAATAGTCATAGATAGTTCATTGATATAAGTAAGTTCCTTTATTTTAAGCTCAATGATAGCTTTTGTTTTAGCGGTTTTAAATAGCATTAATAGTAATGCCATTATGCCTAATACCGCAGAAAGTGCTAAAGGTGCATAGCTACTAACAATGGTGGCCACGTGAATTTTTAACCAATAGGACTTTAATACTGGCATTAGATTAGTAATCTCTGGATTTAACCAATCTAGGTAGCTTACAAACAGTAATGCACCGCTAAATAAAGTAGCTAAAGGCAAGGCAAAATCAGATTTTCTAAAAATTAAGATGCCGCATAAAAGTAAACACCAGGCCACAAAAATGAGCATCTCATAGCCATTACTCCAAGGGGCGTGCTGCGAAACGTACCAGCGTAAAATAATATTAAAGGTGAATAGTAAAAAGGCTATTAAAGTGAGTAAAACCAATCCATTCCATACTATGTCTATTAGTTTATTACTAGCAAACATTTTAATAATAGCCATAATTAAAAGCACAAAACCAACAGTGAAAAACACCTGAAATAACCAAAAATTTATATTGGCTTTGTTATACCAAAGCTCCGCTTCAATACGTTGGGGGTTCGGTATAATATCTAAGGCAATTACGTTTTGATATTTTTGAATGTAATTTACTTTGTTAAAAGCCTCTTGATAGTTTCCAAGATTTAAGTCTTTAAAATAGGCAGGTAAGATGCTTTTTGCAAAACGGCCGTCTTCTTCTGTAAAATCTTCAAACGTATGGGTATAACTAAACCAAGTATTGTTGGCATCCTCTTTATTAGGAAATATTTTAAGGTAATTACCTGTGAATAGATTGTAAAGAATATTAAAACGTTCGTCAATTTTTAAAACCTCTTTATCAAACTCGTTACGTTCCGAGGGTTTCTTTTTATTGGCTTGTTCAACCGCTTCAGAGAGTAAATATTGGCCATCGGTATTTAAAAAACTCACAAAAGCATATAAACCGTTTTTGCCAATAGGAATGGTGTTTAAAAGCTCTCCAGTTTTTTTCTTATCCGCTTTAATTACAGGAATACGTTGCCATATGCCAGATTCTTTATGCATACCTAAGAATACCTGATTAACATCTAACTTTATAGTTTTTCCATCAATAGGGTATTTAAAATAGGCCTTTCTAGATACTTTTCTAATACACTCTGATGCTAGGGTGTTAATTGGTTTTATGCGGCCATCAAGATCTTGCACTAATAATCTGCCAAACAAATCGGCTTGTTGTTTATCTATTTGTTGCGATAACACTAATTTTTCTATAGATACCTTAGGTATAGTATCGTTTGTTGAAGCATGTGATACAGTACTTAGCCCCAGTCCCAATAAAAGCACAAGACTTGCTACAACCTTTGTTTTCAATTTTCTTAGTTTTTTATTGATAATTTGAAAACGAGACGTCTTTCCAAAGAATGTAAAAAACATACCCAAACTCATTAAAAAGTAACCAATGTAGGTAACCCAAGTACCAACACTATCGTGATTTACTGAAAGTACAGTACCTTGTTCATCGGTATCATAACTGGCCTGAAAGAATCTAAAACCTTTATGGTCTAATACATTATTCATAAAAATTCTATAAGGAATTTGAGTGTCTCCATCGAGTATCATGACTTCACTAGCGTAGGCCGAAGGGCTTGAAGACCCAGGGTAGCGTTCCAATTGAAAATCGTTTAGTTTTAATGCAAATGGCATTTCAATAGCTCCAGAACCATAAGATAAAATGATTTGTAAATTGTCCTTAAAGTGACTTACATGCTTAATTGGCAAAAAACCTTCGCGGTAGAGTAGATTGGTCTCTTGTAATGGTTCTTCACCTACTTTTACATCTACTATTAAAGCATCATCAAGGGTCTTGTCATTATCAGTTTCAGTTTTTGCCGAGCTTTTAAGTTTAAAAGTGCCGTTCTCATAAAACGCGGTTGGAACAAATGAAAAATCTCCCGACCTAAAGAGCGTCTTTAAATTTATATTAACAAGCGTGTCTTGCTGAATTTTGCCTGCTTGCTGACTAGACATTATGAAAAAATCTACAGGATGAGGTGCTTTAATTTTAAAAGTGCCTTCTTCTTCAATAATATTGATAATACCCTCTTTGTTCGATTCAAAACCTACTTCATGCTGATGAGTGCCAATACGTTCAATTTCACCCTTTTCTAAGTAAATAGTATTTCTACCTTCTCCAGATGTTACTACCATTTCTAACAAGGGTTTCCCATTAATACTATCGGGAACTACTTCTGGTGAAGCATCAGCAATGTAATCATGGTATGCTATACTAATGGGTTTACCATTAAAGTCTGTTTCTACCCTAAACTCATTATTTTGTAATGGAGAAAAACTTAGTTTCTTATGAATTGTTTTACTATTGGTGCCATCTGAAATGGTAGCCGTTAATAGTTTAGTATCCGAAATAATAACATTTGAAGAAGCACCTTCGCGTATACGAATAATGCCACCATAAGAAGTGTATCTCGTAATACCTGCTCCTAAAACAATAATTATGAAGGCTAAATGGAACAATAGGACGGCCCATTTTTGTTTTCTTAAAAGTTTGTATTTAAAAATATTGAAGACGAAGCTAATGGCTAATCCAACCATTACAACTTCAAACCACCAGGCGTCATATATACTTGCCCAAGCTACAGCTGTACCATAATCGTTTTCAACAAAGGTTGCAATTGCCATTGCTACTCCAAATACAAGAAGTAAAATTAAGGCCACACCCGATGATGAAAAGAATTTATATAATTTTTTCATGCTCATACCCTTTAATAAAATTTAAAAAAGATAACCAACAGAGTAATTACACTTAGTAGGTTATCTTTTTCTTGTTCTTAGTTTATTACTTAAACTAATTAATTAACCAAAATTAATTCACTACAGATGCTTGTTTGCTGCCATAATTTGCCTCACGTTTTTCCGCAGCTTCCAACCATTTAGGTAGTAAATTTTCTTTAAAGTCTTCTTTCTCTTTGTTTAGTTTTTCCATGTCTAAGCCAATGTATTCTTGCGCTTTCTCTTTACTAGAAAGGTCTGGCATTTCAACAGGTTTATTATGTCCTAATTCAGCTAATAAACGTGCTAATTTTACACGTCCTTCTGTAGCTTTGTCTAATCCGCTACTTAATACTCTTGCCGTTTCTACAGGAGAGTGGAAAGATGCGCCATGAGCAGCAGCAGCATAATCCCAACGCCATTGTGCATGGCGGATATCCATTAATATAGCTTTCATTTGTTCTTCAGTTGCTCCTAAATCCCAACATTTCTTAGCTTCAACATGCATTTTTACTAAAGCATCTTCTAATTTTAGTCTACTTTCAGCAGCCTTTTGCTGTCTGTCGTATACATTTGCTCTTAATTTTTCAGCATCTTCGCGGTGACAAACTTGACAAGAATTAGCAACATTGTTTAAAGGAGATTGAATGTGGTGATCTGTAAATTTTTGTCCACCTTCACTCTTATATGGCATATGACAATCGGCACAAGACACACCTCTATCAGCATGAACTCCAGTTAAATACGTTTCATATCCTGGGTGTTGTGCCTTTAACATTGGCGCTCTACTTAGCTTATGCGTCCAATCTTTAAATTCCATGTCGTCATAGTATTTTTCCATAGCTTCAACAGACATACCATTTTTCCAAGGGAAGGTTAAGTAAGGAACACCTTCGTTACCAGGAGATTTTTTATCAAAGTAGTATTCTACGTGACATTGTGCACATACTAAAGAACGCATTTCCTGATGTGTTGCTTTATTAATGTCTTTGCCCATACTTTCAAAGGCTTCAACTAATGCTGGACGGGTAATTGTAAGTTTCATTGTTTTAGAATCATGACAGTCTGCACAACCAATTGGGTTTACAACTTCTTCACCTTTATCTGCCCATTTACCACTATAAAATTCTGCAACGCCAATTTCATTCATTAATCTAGGAACATCAGGAGACTTACATGTCCAACATGTAGCAGGCATTGGTCCGTCGCCTTTACCTTTAGGCCCACCAGTTCTTAAAGAATTATGAATATCCTCAACAGCGTATTGGTGACCTCTACCTTGATTATAATCTTTAGAGAAACCATAACCTGCCCAAAGTACCGCTAAACGTGTATCTTCCTCTAACATATCTCGCATAGCGTTTCCGCCTTGAAAAGAAGCAAAATCACTTTGTTCTGTTTGTAAAAAGGATTGGTATTCAGCAGGGAAGTTTTTACCCCATTCCTCATTTCTAGGTTCGTTTTCGCTAATCTCTACCTGAGGAACATATTTGTATTTAGCCTCATTTTTTCTATTCACAATACTTGAAGCCAGCAGTCCCAAAAGGAACACTACAATTACAGTTACTATAAATAATACTTTGTTTTTCATTTGTTTTTAATTTGCAAGTGTATGTTAATCAGTTTTATCATTTATTTCTTTATCCAACCATGACGGAATTACCGTTGTTAAAGTATCTGTTGGTATTGGCGCAATGTTGTTTCTTATTGTTGAAATACCATGAACAGTTCCATGTGGTATTTCCTGATGGCATTCCCAACATTTTCTTTCTGTTCTACTTTCTGCATGCCCATCTAACCACCCGTCATATTTAACCTGAGTTACCTGTTGCACATGACATCTTATACAGTTATCCTGAACAACTTCTTGTGATGCTTCTCGCATAAACATAACTTCGGGTTCCATTCTAGCTGTAAAAACAGAAGCATGGAAAAGTCCGTCTTTTGCTTTAAAAAAGTACTTGTTAGCCACATTATCATGAGGCACATGACAATCATTACAGTTAGCATATTCACGGTGAGAACTGTGCATCCAACTGTTATACATTGGTGTCATAACGTGGCAATTAACACAGGCCTGTGGATCATTAGACATATAGGAAACCAAAGAGGCCTCTTTTGCCATAAAAAAGCCCAATCCCACTATAATTCCGATAGAAATTACAGCTACAGGACGCCATCTAGACTTTTTACTTGGTAGAATTTCTTTTTTCTTTAGGTTCAAGTTATTACGATTTAAAAGAGTTTTTTATCCTAATTAAGCTGACCCAAAATTATGCTTAAGAAAAAGTTAAAAAGCTTACAAATGTCATGTTTTGGAAATTTATTGTTATTTGTAATTGTTCTAAATAATAAGATGTCGATGTCCTTTTTAGCTGTTTTACTCAAAAAAAAAAGACCATCAATTTTTCAATAGATGGTCCTTAGAATAATAGCGAATAGGTATATCGCAATACGTTCTGGTTAATTCATATTTGCGTATACTTTGTGCCAATTGGTAGCGTCATAAATTAAGATGGATGACTTAATCATGTTATTTTCAGTTTCAAACCATTCTGAAGCTATATTGTTTTCAACCCCGGGAAGCGCAGATTTAAATTCATAAATTACAGCTACGCTAGTACCGTTAGTATTAGTTGCTAGTATATTAACTTCCGTGATGACTTGAGAAATACTTTTAGCCAATTCTAAAAATGCTTCTTTGGAGTTTAGATTTACGAATGGGTTTTTAAAGGAATAATCATCAGTCAATAAATCAATTGATTCTTGAATGTGTTCTGGATTGTTAAATCCATTTAGAAATTTGATAACAATGTCTTGAGGTGTCATTTTTTTTAGTTTTGAATTACACACATCACAAAACTATTTATGAGAAACCTCTAAAATCTTGGTATTTACCAAGATTATATAACATGAGTATTTATAAGTTTACTAAAGTTTGTAGCATCTATTCTTAAGTATGATGCCATATCCTTTTGAGGTACCATATTAAGAAGGTGTTTACTTCTTTCTAGAAAAAGTCTAAATCGGGTTTCAGTATTAAATGCCAATAATTGATGATGTCTTTCAATCATTCCTAGTAAGAACTGTTCTGTAGCCTTTCTGAATAAGGTTTCTAATGGTCTATGTTTAGAAAGTTGGGCTTCATGTTTTGAAAACGGAATTCTTAAAAATTCGCAATCAGTAATACATTCTAGATTATATTTTGATGGCGTTTGTGTTAAAAAAGACTCTACAATGCCGCTAAAAGATGGATTATAGGCAAAGAACATAACATGCTCTTTATTATCATTACGATAATAGGATTTTTGCACACCGTTTACAACAAAATAAAGATAGCGTTCAGTTTTTCCAGATTCAGTTATGATTGATTTTTTTGAGGCCGAAAAAGGTTGCCAATAGCTTAAATAATCTTTTAGAACGTTTTCTTCAATAGGGTAGATACTCAGTAAAAAGGCACTTAAATCTGAAAAAGGCTGCATGTTTAAGATGTCTTTTTTCTTGGTTTACTCGCCTTAGCTAAAGGATTAAAGGCAATACATAAATCTAACCAATAACTTAAATCTTCTTCAGAATCAAAACCCTCTGGAGTAACAAAAATATAACCTTTCATAGGTCTTCCAGTAAAATCCATTGGCAGGCAATGCGGTTTTTCTAGTTCTTTTAAGTAGGCATCTTCACCAATTCTAGCCATTAATAGACTATCTCCATATTTTTTATCAATATGAATTCCACAGAGCATTTTATTGTCCATTTTAAACAATAGACCACCCATCATCTTTTGATCAGTAAAATTTGCTTTTTTTTCCTTTAACTGATTCTTAATTCGGTCTGCTAAATATTCGTCGTAAGCCATAACATGAATTTAGTATATTTAGATGTTTTTGTTAAAAAATTATGAAACTGAAACTTCTCAATTCAAAATAATATCAATAATAAAGATAATTGTATGAGTTGTTGGGTACTAATTTATATTAATTTACACATTTATAAAACATAAATTATGGGACAAAAAAATAAGGCCAAAGCCTATTGGAAGGAGAATATTAGATACGTTTTAATTTTACTCACCATTTGGTTTTTAGTGTCGTTTGGTGCTGGAGTTATATTTAAAGATGAACTTAATGGTATTAAGGTAGGCGGTTTTAAACTAGGGTTTTGGTTTGCACAACAGGGAGCAATGTACGTCTTTGTAATTTTAATTTTTGTGTATGTACGTCTTATGAATAAGCTTGATAAAAAATATGGTTATGAAGATTAGTTTAATTTTTACTGCCATAGGTGTTCAGGATTGGACTTATATATTAGTCGGCTTAACTTTTGCGCTTTATATAGGTATTGCCATTTGGTCTCGTGCTAACTCTACCAAAGATTTTTATGTTGCAGGAGGCGGTGTATCTCCATGGGCAAATGGTATGGCCACAGCTGCAGATTGGATGAGTGCTGCATCTTTTATTTCAATGGCTGGTATTATTTCTTTTGCCGGTTATGATGGTGCCGTTTATTTAATGGGATGGACTGGAGGTTACGTATTATTGGCATTACTCTTAGCGCCTTATTTAAGAAAATTTGGAAAGTTTACAGTGCCAGATTTTATTGGAGATCGGTATTACTCCAAAACGGCCAGAATTGTAGCCGTGTTTTGTGCTCTAATCGTGTCTTTTACCTATGTAGCAGGTCAAATGCGAGGTGTAGGTATTGTGTTTTCTAGATTTTTAGAGGTTGATATTAATACAGGTGTAATTATCGGAATGCTTATCGTGTTATTTTATGCTGTACTAGGAGGAATGAAAGGTATCACCTATACGCAGGTAGCGCAGTACTGTGTGCTCATCTTTGCATTTATGGTTCCTGCAATATTTATTTCAATTCAAATGACTGGAAACCCTATTCCACAATTAGGTTTTGGTGGTGAATTGGTAGATGGATCGGGTTATCTATTAGATAAATTAGATGGATTAAGTACAGAACTCGGATTTGCAGAGTACACAGAAGGTTCAAAATCTACTATTGATGTTTTTGCCATAACATTAGCCTTAATGGTTGGTACGGCTGGACTACCACATGTAATTGTTAGATTTTTTACAGTCAAGAAGGTAAAAGATGCACGTAAATCTGCTGGTATAGCATTATTACTTATTGTCTTATTATATACTACAGCTCCTGCTGTAGCTGTGTTTGCAAGAACTAATATGATAGAAACTGTTTCAAATAAACCATATTCGGAAATGCCCGATTGGTTTAAAAAATGGGAAACAACAGGGTTAATTAGTTTTGAAGACAAGAATAATGATGGTTCAATACAATACCTAGCAGATTCTTCTAAAAATGAATTAACAGTTGATAGAGATATTATGGTGTTGGCTAACCCTGAGATTGCCAAACTCCCTAATTGGGTTATTGCTCTTGTTGCAGCCGGCGGTTTGGCAGCAGCATTATCAACGGCAGCTGGTTTACTTCTCGTAATATCAGCTTCCGTATCACACGACTTAATTAAAAAAGTCATAAAACCTTCTATTTCGGAAAAGGGTGAGCTCATTGCAGCGAGGTTATCAGCAGTAGGAGCGGTCGTTGTAGCGGGATATTTTGGAATACACCCTCCTGGGTTTGTAGCGGCAGTAGTTGCTTTGGCCTTTGGTTTGGCGGCTGCCTCATTTTTTCCAGCTATTATTTTGGGAATTTTTTATAAGCGTATGAATAAAGAAGGTGCCATTGCAGGAATGGTAGTGGGCATTGTTTCCATGTTACTTTACATGATTAAATACAAGTTAGGTTGGTTCGATGAAACTTTACCAGATAAAAGTGAATGGTGGTTCGGCATTTCTCCTGAAGGTTTCGGCACAGTAGCAATGGTTTTGAATTTTATAGTTTCTATTGTAATTATGAAGTTTACAAAAGCACCGCCAGAAGAAGTTCAAGACATTGTAGAAAATATTAGAATACCTAGTGGTGTAGGAGAGGCCATAGAGCATTAGTGTTTCGTAGTATTGTATATAGCTACAGTAGAATGTTATTTGTAGAAAATCTTAGTAGGAATTCATTAATTTATTTATTTTAGAACACCACTAAATTTAATTAAAAAAACACATGAGTAATTACCACATAAAGCATTTAGAAGAATACTATCAAGTATATAGAAAATCGGTTAGAGAACCAGAAAATTTTTGGGAAGAAATAGCTGAAGAACATTTTATGTGGCGAAAAAAGTGGGATAAAGTTTTAAGTTGGGATTTCTCAAAACCTGAGGTAAAATGGTTTGAGGGAGCACAATTGAATATTACTGAAAATTGTATTGACAGACATTTAGCCACACGAGGAGACAAAACTGCCATTTTGTTTGAGCCTAATGATACAAATGAAGCTTCTGAGAAGATAACGTATAATCAATTGTATGAGCGCGTTAATAAGTTTGCCAATGTTTTAAAGGCACAAGGTGTTTCTAAAGGAGATCGTGTTTGTATTTATTTGCCAATGATACCAGAATTGGCCATTTCAGTTTTAGCCTGTGCAAGAATTGGCGCTATTCATTCTGTTGTTTTTGCAGGCTTTTCGTCTACAGCTTTATCCACCAGAATAAACGATTCTGAATGTAAAATGGTCATTACTAGCGATGGATCTTATCGCGGTGCAAAAACCATAGATTTAAAAGGCATTGTAGATGAAGCTTTAAAGGATTGCCCATGTGTGGATACCGTTTTGGTAGCAAAACGCATAAATTCTGAAATTACTATGGAAGCGGGTAGAGATAAATGGTTACAACCATTATTAGACGAAGCCTCTTCGGAATGCGAAGCAGAAGTAATGAAAGCAGAAGACCCTCTTTTTATTTTATATACTTCGGGTTCAACAGGAATGCCTAAAGGTATGGTGCATACTACCGCAGGATACATGGTATATACAGCTTACACCTTTAAAAATGTATTTCAGTATAGAGAAAATGATGTGTATTGGTGTACTGCCGATATTGGATGGATTACAGGGCATAGTTATATTGTTTACGGACCTTTAGCCAATGGGGCAACTACGGTAATGTTTGAAGGTGTACCGAGTTATCCTGATTTTGGACGTTTTTGGGAGATTGTAGAAAAACATAAAGTTAATCAGTTTTATACAGCGCCAACGGCGATAAGAGCTTTGGCAAAACAAGGAACTGAATTGGTTGAAAAATATGATTTATCATCTCTAAAAACGCTAGGGTCTGTTGGGGAACCTATAAATGAAGAAGCTTGGCACTGGTACAACGATAATATTGGTAAAAAGAAAAGTCCTATTGTTGATACTTGGTGGCAAACAGAAACGGGCGGCATCATGATAACACCAATACCATTTGTTACACCAACAAAACCAACATATGCAACGTTACCATTTATTGGAATTCAACCCGCTTTAATGGATGAGCATGGAGAAGAAATTAAGGGGAATCAAGTTGATGGTAGGTTATGCGTTAAGTTCCCTTGGCCAAGTATGGCAAGAACAATATGGGGAAATCATCAACGCTATAAGGATACCTATTTTTCAGCATTTGAGAATAAATATTTTACCGGAGATGGAGCTTTACGAGATGAGGTAGGTTACTACAGAATTACGGGTAGGGTAGATGATGTTATTATCGTTTCTGGACATAACCTTGGCACAGCACCAATAGAAGATGCGGTAAATGAACATCCAGCAGTTGCAGAGTCTGCTATTGTAGGTTTTCCTCACGACGTTAAAGGAAACGCACTTTATGGTTATGTGATATTAAAAGATACGGGAGAAGGAAGAGATCATAACAATGTAAGAAAGGAGATTAACCAAATTATTACAGAACACATTGGCCCTATTGCTAAGCTAGATAAAATTCAATTTACGAGCGGCTTACCTAAAACTAGATCGGGTAAAATCATGAGACGTATTTTAAGAAAGATTGCTCATAAAGACACAAGCAATTTAGGAGATACGAGTACTTTACTAAATCCTGAGGTTGTTCAAGATATTATGGATAATGCACTTTAGGTAATTAATGTAGGCCTGATTTATATCAGTTAATAAGATGTCTTACCTGTATACATTTGTGCTTCAATTTTGAAGTGTGAAAATAACAGGTAAGCGTTATATAGACTATAGCTCTTTCATTAAATACACGTTTGGTGAAAGGGTACAGAAAGTTTCTTTAAATATTGGCTTCACATGCCCCAATAAAGATGGAACAAAAGGTTATGGAGGTTGTACCTATTGTAATAACTCTACGTTTAATCCCGAATATTGCAGTCCTCAAAAGACCATAACAGAACAATTGCAGGAAGGCATAGCTTTTTTTTCAAAAAAGTATAAGACCCAGAAATATCTTGCCTATTTTCAAGCATATACAAATACATATGATGATATAGAAAATCTTAAAGCTTTATACGAAGAAGCGCTAGCTGTTTCTGGAGTAATTGGTTTAGTATTAGGAACTAGACCAGATTGTATTTCTGAAGAATTGATTGATTACCTTTCAGAACTTTCAAAAAAACACTTTGTTTCGTTAGAATATGGTATAGAGAGCACTAACAATGCAACTCTAAAACAAGTAAATAGGTGTCATACTTTTCAAGAGACTATAGAGGCATTTAACCTTTCAAGGAACAAAGGTATACACTTAGGAGGCCATATAATTTTAGGTTTACCAAATGAAACTAAACAGGATGCTTTAGACCATGCATTTAGATTATCTCAATTACCTTTAGATACATTGAAGATACATCATTTACAAATTGTGGAAAACTCTATACTAGGGGTGAAATACAAAAGATCTCCAGAGCATTTCAAACTGTTCGAAATGAAGGCGTATATTAAGTTTGTTTCAGAGTTCATTACTTACCTTAGACCAGATATTGTAATTGAACGCTTTATAAGTGAAGCCCCAAGAGATTTATTGATTGCTCCAGATTGGGGAGGTTTCAAAAACTTCGAAGTTGTTGCCAAAATTGATAAGTATTTGGCAGATAATAATATGTTTCAAGGACAAAATTTCTAAAATTTTTACGCTTTTTATTGGCAATTCAAATATTTATCATACTTTTGTTGAGTGATTACTCAATTTGTAAATGGATAAAAGACACCTATTATTAGAAGCAGCAACAAAATTATTTGTTGAGAGAGGCTTACATGGCACACCAACTTCTGCTATTTCTAAAGAAGCAGGAGTAAGTGCTGGTATTCTATTCCATTACTTTAAAACTAAAGATGATTTAATAGATGAACTCTATGTTTCTTTAAAGAAAGAGTACACGGGATATATTTTACAGGATATTGATAGGGTGAAGTCTGATTTAGGTCGGTTACGCTTAATATGGTCTAATTCTTGGAATTGGGCATTAGATAACTCATTGAAATTTAGGTTTTTAATGCAGTTAGATACGACTAGTGCTTCCGAAAGAGTTAAGAGTCACCCAGAAATAATAGCAAAGTATGAGATGTTTGGAACATTTATACAGGAGTATATTGATAAAGCACTAATTAGAAACGCAGATTTGGCATTTTTAATGGGATCTATGATGGGCTTAATTACATCAATGGTAACCTATTTAAATCAGTTTCCTGATAAAAGACAGGATCATGTATTTATTGAACAGGCATGGGAAATGTATTATAGTTATATAAAACCTTAAAAAATTTAAATTACATATTGAGTGAATAGTCAGTCAATATTATTAAAATCTAATAAAATGAAAAAAGTAGCATTAATTACAGGAGCCTCTAGTGGAATAGGGAAAGAACTAGCTTTTATTCACGCCGAAAAAGGAGGTGATTTAGTACTAGTAGCAAGAAGAGAGGATAAGCTAAAACAACTTAAAGCTGAAATAGAACAAAAGCATAATGTAAGTGTAGTCGTTATTGCAAAAGATTTAAGTGATATAAATGCACCGCAAGACATTTATGATGAGGTAAAACAACAAGGAATTCAACTAGAAGTTTTAATAAATAATGCAGGTTTTGGTGCTTTGGGTAAATTTCATGAGCTTTCCATAGAGCGTCAAATAGCCATGATTAATCTTAATGTTACAGCCCTTACATCACTTACGCGTTTGTTTTTACCTGAATTTATTAATCAAAACAAAGGCAAAATCTTAAATACATCATCTACGGCAAGTTTTATGCCTGGGCCATTACAAGCTGTTTATTATGCCACCAAGGCCTATGTTACATTTTTTAGTAACGCCCTATCGGAGGAGTTGCATGATACCAATGTAACGGTTACCAATCTAATGCCAGGTGCTACAGAAAGTGAATTCGGTTCTACTTCCGGAATGGATAAAACAGAAATGTTCCAAAAAACAGCCACTGCGAATTCTGTTGCATTAGATGGTTATAATGGTATGTTGAATGGAAAAATAGATGTGATCTCAGGATTAACATTTTCCCAAAAGATTATGATGAAAATGTTGCCCTTTATGCCAAAAAGAATGCTTTTGAAGCAGATTCGTAAGATGCAAGAAGTTAAATAAGAAAACTAATGATTAAAAAACTTTTAAAACTAATAAAGAAAATGTTGATAGGAATTTTAGTAATGGTTCTTTTAATTACAATTATAGGAGTCATTTTTGTAAACACAAGTCCTCAATTTGGAGGAAACCAATCTGAGGAAAGTTTAATTAAAATTAAAAACTCTCCCAATTATAACGGCGATGGAGCTTTTAAAAATCAAGAACTTACTTTGGCAAGTACAGGTTTTAAATGGAGCAGTATTCCAAAATTTTTCACGAATGGCAATAATAAAGTCCCTTCTGGAGTATTGCCTCAAAATAAGCTGACTACAGAATATTTTGAAAACGAACCTAAGGAACCAAGAATTACATGGTTCGGACATTCTGCTTTGTTCCTGGAAATGGATCAGTTAAATATTTTTATAGATCCTATGTTGGGTAATGTTCCCGCACCACATCCTTTATTAGGAGGATCAAGATTTAATAAGGAATTACCAATTTCAATAGAAAATTTACCTGAAATAGATTTGGTACTCATCTCTCATGATCATTACGATCATTTAGATTACGGTTCAATTCAACAGCTAAAAGACAAGGTAAAACTATTTTATGTGCCTTTAGGAATCAAAGCGCATTTAACCGAATGGGGTATTTCATCAGAAAAAATTAAAGAGTTTGATTGGTGGGAAAGCGCAAAAATTAAAGGAGTAGAGTTTGTTTCAACGCCAGCTCGTCATTTTTCTGGAAGAGGATTTAAAAGAAACAATACGCTCTGGTGTTCTTGGGTAATAAAATCTGAAAATAATTCTATTTATTTTAGTGGAGATAGCGGTTATGGTAAACATTTTAAGGACATTGGAGAAAAGTATGGTCCGTTTGATTTTGCTATGATGGAGTGTGGGCAGTACGACGAACAATGGGCACATATACATATGATGCCAGAGGAAACAGTTCAAGCCAGTATTGATGTTCAAGCAGAAGTTATAATGCCAATACACTGGGGAGCATTTAAATTGGCCTTACATGAATGGACAGATCCAATAGAGCGATCTATAAAAAAAGCAAAAGAGCTAAATGTAAAAATGGCCACGCCAATTATTGGAGAAGCTGTGGTTGTAAATAAAGACTACCCTTCTTTAGATTGGTGGAAATAAATATAGACAGGCAACGGGAGTAACTTAGGTTCTAAGTAAATAGTCCCATTGTAAATCGGTTTTCTTTTTATTAAGCCTTGATAAGGTTTTTAAAAATACCATGCTGGTAATAAGGGCATCTCCAGATGCCGTATGCCTATCGGTAATAGGAACGTTTAGCAAGTTGGCTAATTCGTCTAGAGAATAATTGTCTAATTCTTCTTGATAAATGATATGTTTAGATTTTTTAAAAAGAATAGCAGTGTCTATAAATTTGTTTTTCAACTCACCTAAATTATGTCTTGAAAGCATGGTATTTACCATATTATAATCAAAGCGCGCATGGTGCGCTACTAAAACAGCATTTCCTATATAGTTTATAAACATTTCTATGGCTTGTAATTCGGAAATTTTTTCTAGGTTTCCTTTTTTCATAAGCCCATGAATTTTTACTGTTTCCGGATTAAAAACGTCTTGTTCTAAATAAAGCTCTAAACTCTCATTTACCTTTACTGTTTTGTTTTCTATAGTAACAGCTCCAATGGATAGTATTCTATCTTTATAGCGATCAAACCCTGTTGTTTCAGTGTCAAAAGCTACAAATCGTGTTTCTCCAATAGGGTTTTGTTTAACATCTTTAAATGATGCTAAATAGTTTTTCCAAAAATCTGGATAGTTGTGTTCTTTCTTTTTAAACCATTTAATCATTGCTACAAAATGTTCTTTAAATCGAATCTTATTTTCAAGATGTCTTGAACATCATGAATTGGTTTAAAACAACGTTTTAATTTTAGTTTTTCTTCCTTGGATAAGGTTTCAAGCGCTATAAACTTACCAGAATTATCATTTTGAAGCCCTTGTTTGGTTCTAAATTTTAAAAGCGCCTTAAAAGCATAAGCGCAAGAATTAAATAGTTCAGCATTATTGGGTTCTATTTCTGCCAATTTTTCGAAACGCTCCGAAGTATTGTTGATACCTTTAAGTTGATTTTTTAAGGTTAACACTCTAGCCGCATCAATAAGCGGCATTAAAGCTCTACTTTTAATGTTAAATAAGTCTTTTTGATCACCATTATGTTCTACTAGAAATTGTTTGAAAAAACCTAATGGAGGAGGGTTTCTAAGGGCGTCTTTGGCTAATATTCTTGAAAACATATTAGCGTTTTTTAAAGAGGAGAAAATACTATTGGTAAGTTTATCAACCAATTCCTTACTTCCGTAGATATGGTTATAATCAAAGAAAATAGATGATAGCAAAATAGCCTTTTCATCTGGCTTTATGATCCATTCATTGAACTGATTTTTCCACTCAGATTCAGATTTACACCATGCAGCATTACTAGCCATCATATCCGCTTCACAAAATTCAAAACCTACAGCATTTAAAGCAGAGGTAACATGTTTTGCTAAGTCAATAAAATACGCTTGTGTTTCCTCGTATTTTTCTTCTGGAACATCTTCAAAAATTAAAGCGTTATCCTGATCTGTAAAAAGTAATTGCTCCTTTCTACCCTGACTGCCTATAGATAACCAAGAAAAGGCTACAGGAGGCGCTTCTTTCATTTTTCTAATTGATAAAACAATGATTCTTTCAGTAAGCACATCATTTATTTTAGCAATTATTTTAAGTATGTGCGATAAAGGAATATTTTGTTCTAAATAACTCTTTAGTAGGGTGTTTGCTTTTAGTCTTGCCTTACGAATATGCTTAATTTTTTTAGCGCGTTTGATATCCTTTAAAATAACAGAAGGACTATTACCAAGTGTTACTAAAATATCATGATGTGTTAGTATACCAACTAATTTAGAGTTTGGTGTTCCATCTTTAGTGATACAAATATGACTAATATTATGCTGAATCATTTGTAGCTGAGCATTGGCAACTATTATTCCTGGAGTATCAGTAATAACAGGAGTAGTCATAATGTTAGTAACATTGGTGCTAATGGGGAATTTTCCAGTAGCAATTTTGTTTTTGATGTCACTATTGGTTATGATTCCTAAAGGGTGTTTTTTATCATTGACCACCACAATACAACTAATCTTATGCTTGCACATCTCTAAAGCAGCTTCTTGCAAGGTTGCTTTTTCATTACATGTAATTGGCTTTTCAGTATAATTAGCCGTTTGAAAGTTGGCCAAATCTTGAGTAGAACTAGGTAGGTAATCTACAAATATTTTGCTGTTTTCTTCGGCAGTATATGGATCATGAGAGTTACTAGCAAAAGCAGTAATTAGGTATTTATGAATCTTTACATGGTTTTTGGTGACAGATTCAAAAGTTTCAATGGGAATAGCATATACAATAGATTCTTCATTGGCTACTGCACTAAGTTTATAGTTTTCCTTTGTTATTAGCGCCCGTAAACCAAAAACATCGCCAGTATCATTAATACCAGCGATGAGTTTTTCATTGTCATAACTATGATATAAACTTACAGAGCCGTTTCTAACTACGTAAAAATGCTCATGGTAGTTATCGTCTTTTTTAAAAAGTGTATCTCCCTTTTCTAAATAGGTGATACTTGTTTGAATAGCAATATCAAGTAAGCTATGCTTATCAAGTAAATTAAAAGGAGGAAAGCCACTTAAAAAATGAACAACACGGTCTGCAATTGAGTTTTTCACTTTTAAAAAGTTTTAGATCATTTTAAAATCTAACAATAGCTCACCTTCAATTGATGCCTGTAAGTGATCTCCTTTTTCAATCAATCCAATGCCATCTGCAGGCGTTCCAGTAAAGATTAAATCTCCGGGATTTAAAGTCATGAATTTAGAAACATAAGCAATAATTTCAGACATATTGTATATCATGAAATCTGTATTTCCTACTTGAATTTGTTTTCCATTAATTTTTAAATCGAAGTTGATGTCGTTTAATTTAGGAAAATCAGAAATGGGTTTAAAGCCAGAAATAGGAGAGGCACCATCAAACCCTTTACCCAAAGCCCAAGGCCATTTTTTATCTCTATTATCTGTTAAAATGTCTTTTGCTGTAAAATCCATTCCAACCGCAATTTCGCTAATGTGAGAAGGTGCATCGGCCTCAGAAATATTCTTTCCAACTTTTCCAATTTTAGCAACTAACTCAACTTCATAGACAATTTGACTTGTAATCTGCGAAGGATAAACAACATCTTTATTATCTGTAACTAAAGTACTGTCAGCTTTTAGAAAGATTAGTTGATGTCCGTCTTTTAAATCTGCAATTTCACTTTTGTCTGATACGTAGTTTTTACCTATACCAATAATTTTCATTTTTATCTTGTTTAATTTGAAGCACTAAAAATAGTAAAATGCAGAAGAGTACATCCTGCTTTTTATCATAAAAATATGGTAGAAACTAACCATTTTTTAATATATTCGAAACCAGACTTCAAAAAATAATTATTTAGAATTTTGTCAAACGTTTTATACCAATTTTCAAAATATTTGGTAAAAGCCAAAGCAGTAGTATTGCTAACTGTTATGGCAACATTGTTTTTACAATGTGATAATAAGAAGGAACCTGAATTTCATTTAAGAGCAAGTTTGTTAGTTAATGAAAGTCACACCTGGTTTCAAGCTTTTGAGTATTTTTCAGAGATCTTAGAAGAACGCACAGATGGTCGTATCATTCTTGATAATTACCACTCTGAGCAATTGGCAAAAGAAATAGAAGCTATACGCTTAATTAGAGCCGGTGTAATAGATATGACCACTACGGGGTCTCCTTTGAGTAATTGGGTGGAAATCTTGACCTTTTGTGAATTGCCTTTTCTTTTAAGAGATTCTACAGATATGCGTGTACTTATTAATAGTGATATAGGTAAGCGCATGGAGCAAGAAATGATTGACCAAATAGGACTTAGACCGTTAGGACAATTCCCCGGAGGGCCAAGACATTTAACTTCAAATAAACCTATAAAACACCCAGATGATTTACAGGGACTAATTGTTAGAGTGCCCAATGTGCCATCTTTTGTCACGGCTTGGGAAGCTTTAGGAGCTAAACCTACACCTATGGCCTTTTCTGAAGTGTTTACGTCGTTGCAACAGGGAACAGTAGAAGCGCAAGAAAATGGTTTTGCTATTATTAAGGCAGCTGGGTTTTATGAGGTACAAAAATATGTAAATAAAACAGCACATGTTGTTAGCTGGACGTATCCTGTAATTGGAGAAAAACAGTTTCAATCATTTCCGGAGGATTTAAAAACCATCTTTTTAAAAGCAGTAGAGGATATGGTTAAATATGAGCATAAACTGTTTTTAGAAAGTCAGAAAAAAATAGTTGCAGAACTTGAGGCAGCAGGTATGACCATAGTAGAAGTAGATAAAGATGCATTTGGCGAGGCTGCAAGAGCATCTATTTTTAATAGTCTTTCTCCTGAAATGCAAAACGTATATAATGATATTTTAAAATTAAGAGAAAAATGACCATAAAAAAGGGCATAGGTAAGTTTTTAAAATATGGTACACTTGTTAGTAGTTTTTGTTTTATAGCGGTAACTATGGCACAAGTGTATGCGCGATTTTTTATGGAAAGTGCACCATCATGGACAGAAGAAGCCGCTCGTTTCTTCTTTATTTACGCCATGAGTTTTGCTGCGGGCTTAGCAATGAAAGGCAACTACTATGTTAAGTTCGATGTGGTCTATAATAAGCTAAATAACAAACAGAAACAAATTTTAGATGCTTTGGTGTCTTTTTTCACTATTCTATTGTTTTTAATTCTAACATGTTATGCCATTAGTTTTGTAAATGTTGGAATTACAGAACGCTCTCCAAGTGTTGGGTTTTCAATGTCTATTGCCTTTGGATCTATTGTTGTTATGGGATTATTTATTTCTATTTATGCCATTTGGGATGTCATAAAAGCCTTTAAAAAACTAAAACAGTAATTATGATCTGGATATTAATACTTGTTTTTATAATCTGTTTACTGTTTAGGTTTCCAATTGCATTCTCATTAGGTTTAAGTTGTTTAACCTATTTGCTATTTAAAGGTATTCCGCTAATTGTAGTACCAATGAAAATGTACTCTGGCATAGATGTATTTGTCCTGTTAAGTGTTCCAGGGTTTATATTGGCAGGAAACTTAATGAATCAGGGTGGGTTAACTGCTAAAATCATTACATTTTGTAATCATTTAACAGGTCATATTCGTGGCGGTTTAGCCTTAGCTAATATTGGTGCTTCCATGTTGTTTGCAGGTATTTCAGGAACGGCTATTTCCGACACTGCAAGTATTGGTTCGGTAATGATTCCCGCTATGAAAAAAGAAGGTTATGATGCCGATTTTTCTTGTGCTATTACAGCTTCTTCTTCTACAGTTGGCCCCATAATCCCACCAAGTGTACCAATGATTATTGCGGCAACCTTAAGCGGTTTATCAGTTGGAAGATTGTTTCTAGCTGGTGCTATACCTGGGTTTTTATTAGGCTTTGGTCTTATGGGAGTTACGTACTTTATTGCCAAACGAAAGAAATATCCAAAACACCCAAAGAGTACTTTAAAACAAATTTTATACAGTTTCAAAGACACGTTTTGGTCTTTATTAATGACGTTTATAATTCTTTTCGGAATTATAGGAGGGGTGTTTACACCAACAGAGGCCTCTATTATAGCAGTAGTTTATGCTTTAATTATTGGCGTCTTTATTTATAAAAAACTCAATTTTAAAAATATTCAGGTAATTGTCTTAGATTCTATGAAAACTTCGGCGTCTCTTATGGTGCTTATAGGATTTGCCAATCTTTTTGGCTGGATTTTAATTACAGAACAGTTGCCGCAATTGGTGTCTTCAGAAATTTTAGATTTTTCTAATAATAAGTATGTTGTATTACTGTTAATTAATTTACTCCTCATTTTTGTAGGTACCTTTATGGAAACCATAGCAGCGTTATTAATCCTCTTTCCAATTTTATTAAAAGTAGCATTGGCTGTAGATGTAGATCCAATTCATTTTGCCGTAATTGCGTTGCTCAACCTTATGATAGGACTCACCACACCTCCTTTAGGGGTTTGTCTTTTCGTATCATCCAGTATTGGTAAAGTGTCAATTGGTAAAGTGAGTAAAGCGGGGTTACCTTTTTTAATTACAAGTTTAGTAGTTCTGGCATTGGTAACACTCATTCCTGAGATATCACTATACCTTCCTAAATTGTTTATGGATTAGGGCATTCCGCCTTTAGGCGTCGGGCTTTCCGTTATATCTTTTTATTTTGTTTTCTTCCTGCGTCAGAAGAAAAAATAAAAAGGATGCCACTGCAATCCCTAATGCAAGAAATACTATATTTAGAACATCAATTAAAAAACAAAAAATGACAAAACGAGAATTACAAACTTCGGAGTATAACGAATTTTATAGTGGTTATTTAAGCCAACTTTCAGATGATACAGAGTTAGTATCAGGTTTTGAAGCAAATTCAAAAACAGTATTAGATTTTTTTCAATCCATTCCACACGAAAAATTAGAATACCGATATGACGAAGGTAAATGGAGTATAAAAGAGGTATTTCAACATTTAATAGATACAGAGCGTGTATTTCAATTTAGATGTTTTCATATTGGTAGACATGATAAAACACCATTACCAGGTTTTGAACAAAATGATTATATAGCACCTTCAAAGGCAGATGCTAAGTCTATTGAAACCTTAATAACGGAGTTTAAAACTGTAAGACAAAGCTTTATTGATTTGTTAAACGGGTTAACCAATGAAGATCTTAATCAGGTTGGAATTGCAAATGGAGGAAATACATCTGCTAGAGCAATTGCATTTATAAATTTAGGACATTACTTGCACCATATTAATATTACTAAAGAGCGCTATTTGTAACTGTTTTATTCGTTTTCTTAAGGTATAAAAACGTAAATAGCGTAAGCACACCAAATAACGAAAAGCCAATAAAAAGAGGGAGTACAGAAGTTTCTACATGGCTCCCTATATAGTTGGCTATGGGCACAGCCATAACTGTAGAGATAAATCCGTTTATAGCAGCGCCAATACCAGCAATGTGTCCTAATGGTTGCATTGCTAAAGCTCTTAGGTTTCCAAATAAGAAGCCTACCGAAAAGAACTGAGCAACAAAAAAACCAATTAATACCTCTATACTTGGGTTAATACCAGACCAGAATAAAACAACATATAATAGGGAAATTGCCGCATAAGCAATAGTTGAAATGTATGCTATTTTCCACATTCCAAATTTAACTACCCAAACACTATTTAGATAGGTAGCCAAACCAATAGAAATGGCCAAACTTGCAAAAATGTATGGGAATAGGTCAGCTAAGTTATATTGCTGTTCAAATATTTGTTGCGAGGTGCTTAAATACACCATAAAAGATCCAGTTATAAATCCGGATGCGATGGTATAAGCCACGGCATCTTTATATTTAAAAAATTCTTTGGTACCATCTATAAAAATACTTGAAGTGAACTTAATTCGGTGTTCTTCGGCCAAAGTTTCTGGTTGGCGTTTCCAAAACCAAATTATAACAAGCAAACCATAAATAAGGTTCACATAAAAAATGGTATGCCATGTAGAATAATTGAGAATTAATTGCCCCATAGCAGGAGCAATCACCGGAACCAAAATAAATACCATGACCACAATAGACATTATTTTGGCCATATAATCTCCACTATAAGAGTCTCTTATTATTGCAAGACTTAGGGTTCTTTGTGCAGATAATCCAATCCCCTGAAGAACTCTACCAAAAATCATCATTTCAAAACTCTTCGTGCTAAGGCATATGTAAGAGGCAATAACAAACACCACAAATCCAACATAAACCACTGGTTTTCGTCCAAAACTATCCGATAAAGGCCCAAAGATTAATTGCCCTACACCAATACCCAAAAATATCATGGTAATTAACCATTGGTTGTCATTAGAGTTTGTTACGCCTAAATCATTTCCAATGGCTGGTAACCCTGGTAATACAGCATCAATAGACAAGGCAACAATAGACATTAAGGATGCCATTAAAGCCACAAATTCTATTTTAAAAGTGTTTTGATTTTGCATTGGGCAAAAGTACTTCAATATTATTTATTTTTGTATCTATGAGGTGCTATTATAAGTTAAAGAATTCACAATTTTTAGTCTTAAATAATTAGCAATTTATTAACCGTAAAAACAGGGTAATGCTTACAGAATCCTTAATTAAAATTTTTAAAAGAGACCTTTCTGCATTAAAAGTGGAAATAGAATCATATAAAACCGAAACTAACCTATGGATTGTGGACAATAATATGTCCAATTCCTC
The DNA here is from genome assembly GCF_008085455.1 of Seonamhaeicola marinus. NCBI lineage: Bacteria > Pseudomonadati > Bacteroidota > Flavobacteriia > Flavobacteriales > Flavobacteriaceae > Seonamhaeicola > Seonamhaeicola marinus. Next base: position 318,505 of record NZ_VSDQ01000718.1, read on the forward strand.
TGGTAACTTGTGTTTACATCTTATTGGTAATCTCAATCATTTTATTGGTGGCGTTTTAGGAAATACTGGTTATATAAGACAACGTGAGTTAGAGTTCTCTTTAAAGGATGTTCCTCGAGATACTCTTATTGCACAAATTGCAGAAACCGAAATGATTGTTGTTAGCACACTTGAAAGTTTGACTGAGGATATTTTTGAGAAAAATTATCCTATTGAGGTGTTTAAAGACCCCATGACCACAGAGTTTTTCTTAATTCATTTAACAACACATTTAAGGTACCACCTTGGGCAAATAAATTATCACAGAAGATTATTAGATAAATAAATGACCAGAGATCAAGCAAAACCATTACTAAATTACATTTCTAATCATGTTAATTTATCTGATAGTGAAGAAGATGAATTAATTGCAATTATTAATTATAGAAAATATTTAAAAGGGCAGTATTTAGTGCAACAAGGAGACATCTGCAAACACAGCAGCTTCATAATTTCGGGATGTGCAAGAACCTTTTTTGTAGATGATAAAGGACAGGAACATACTATTATGTTTGCCATTGAAGATTGGTGGACCTCAGACATTGGAAGTTTAATAACTCAATCTCCAGCCGATTATAATGTTCAATGCATTGAGGATACCGAGGTAATTCAATTCCCATATGATATTCAGGAAGCTCTTTATTTAAAAATACCAAAATTAGAACGTCTCTTTAGAAAGATGTTAGAAAGAGCCTTTGTAGCATCTCAGAAACGAATAGTAAGGAGTTTTAGTTTAACTGCTAAAGAACAATACATTCATTTTAAAAAGCAATACCCTAAAATAGAACAGCGCATACCACAATATATGGTAGCATCTTACTTGGGTATTACTAAAGAATTTTTAAGTAAAATAAAGAGTCAGTTAGCTACAGAGTAAAAAGTTAAACTAGTTTAACATGTTTTTGTAAACTACATTATTTTAAGACTACCCACCTTTCTTGATATTTGTACTGTAATTAAATTTGAAAAAAAACAAAATCATGAAAAACATAGTAAAAACAATTGCATTAGGTATTTCTTTAGCTTTTTTAACATTGTCATTCACTACAATTGATGGAAATAAGAAAGAAGTTAAAACCAAAAAAAGTAAAGTTACTTGGAAAGGATATAAAGTAACTGGATCTCATGAAGGAACTATAGATTTAAAATCTGGTTTTTTAACTTTTAAAGGGAAAACCTTAGTAGGAGGTGAGTTCGTTATGGATATGACTTCTATAAATACAACAGATTTAGAAGGAGAGTATAAAGGTAAATTAGATGGGCATTTAAAATCTAAAGATTTTTTTGGTGTAGCTACTTACCCTACTGCAGGTTTGGTGTTTACAGATGTTGAAAGCTCTGGTGCCAATACTTATAACGTTAAGGCCGATTTAACTATAAAAGGGAAAACTAACCCTGTTGCTTTTACTATTAATGTTAAAGGTAATAAAGCAACAGTGTCTTTAAAGGTGGATAGAACAAAGTATGATATTAGATATGGCTCTGCAAGTTTCTTTGATAACTTAAAAGATAAAGCCATTAATGACGAATTTGATTTAATTTCGGAATTAGAATTTTAATAGCACATCAACACAGTAAAAAGCGTCTTAATTAAGACGCTTTTTTTATGTCTTTAATTTATATATTTGGCTCGTAAAAATGGCCTCAATGATTTTCAAAATAAGAATCTTATATTTTTTAGTTACACTTTCTTTCTTTTTAAGTTCGGTATTTAACTTAAATGCACAAATAAAAAAGGAACATCTAAAATTGGGATTTTCATATGGCGTTGGTTCACAAAATAAATTTCCTTTTAACTCAAAGGATTATAAACATGAAGTGGACTTTTATAAGCTTCTAGTAAACTATACGTTAAAGGAAAAGGGAAATTGGTCATATGAATTTCATATTGAACCCAGTATTAATATAGTGCAACATCAATTATTGAATAAGTGGTTTATTAAACCAACGGATAGCGAAAATTATGAAGCATTAAGAGAGCTATACACGCAAAATCGTGAGATAACAGAATATGTACTCAATTTAGGACTTTTAGTTAGATACAAGTTTTACAAAGATTTGAGTACTTATGTTATAGGAAGTATAGGGCCTATGACTTCAAACAAACCCACTGAGCGACTGGCAAAAGGTTATGCCTTCTCCGATATATTAGGCTTAGGGTTTTCTTATGAGTTTAATAAGATTTTGTTGGATTTTAGATGTTCCATACGCCATACTTCTAATTTGCAATTCAAAACACCGAACAATGGGCACAATACTTCAAATATTGAATTTGGAGCCATGTTTCAACTATAAAGTCTAGTTTATTTTTTAGAAACAACATTTTCATGTACATTTATGCCTACATATGGACGGTAAATTGTTTTTCAATTTTAAATGTAGGCTTTTGGTTAATTCTCTCAATAACAACACTTTATTAAAAGCGCTATTTGTAATTTGTCTTTTACTTGTTTTTAAAGGTAATGGTCAAGTTGATTATAGACGTTTTGTAGACTCTGCAAATAATCATATAGATGAAAGCTCGTTAAAAGCTTTACAGTTTTTGGATTCTATTCCTGAGCCTGTTGAAAAACATATAGAAGGAAAGTTAGGTGAATATTATTCAAATAAAGCGCTTATTTATGACGATTTTAATGAATATTCCAAAATTTATCAAAGCTATATTTTAGCGTTAAAGTATGCCGATAAAGAGGAAAGTTACTTTATAGCAGGAGAAACCTGTGTTAACTTGTTTTCAATTTTAAGTCATTCAAAAAAGGATTCTATTGCAAATATTTATCTGGAAAAAGCCAAAAAATACTATGAGCTAGATGGTTTTGAGTACGGCGATTTTGAAATTGAATTGTCTAAAGCTTATGACGCAGTTGTAAAAGGCTATCATAAAAGAAGTAATGGCTTAATTTTTAAAAGATTAGAGGATTACAAAAAGGTTGTTGATAAGGATGCCTATTATTATATGTTTGCCCTTCATTTAATTACATCTAATTATTTATATATAGAGGATTTAGAGAATGCGCATAAGTATTTTTCTAAATTTAAAATTCTTAAAGCGAATAATACCGTTGCCGCATTTAATTACTACTCCTTTGAAGCCACATTAAAAGCCAACTTTGCTGAAGTTCATTTTAAGAAAAAACAATTAGATTCTTCTAAATACTATTTAAAGGAAGCCAAGAAAAGGCGGAAATTTATGGAAAGTGAAACATTAAAGGACTACTATACACTTAATGTTGATGTATTACTCGAAGAAAAAGAAATAGAAAGCGCCAGATTATACCTGGATTCTTTAAAAATATTTCAAAGGAAATTATTAAACAGTGTCATAGACACAGGAAATGATATTAATGTAGAACTTTTAAATACGGAACACGAACTCGGAGAAGTAACAAAAGAAAGAACGTTTTTTGGATATTTTGGTATTATTCTTTTATCTACATTATTGGCAGTAAGTCTCATCTACTTTATTTTCTATTATAAACAAAGAGTAAAACTGTCAAAACTAGATATTCAAAATAAAAATTTAACACATTTAAAAACGAATCACGAAAAGCTTACAGCTAAAGTTCAAGGACTCGAAGATTACATAACTACGTTAAAAGGAAAGGTTAAATATATATCTTCCATTAATGATGTGGACACCCAAAAAGATATGATAAAGGATTTTTACAAGAATTTGCATTTAGGATCCTCTACAATTTTAGAAGAAAGTAATAGTCATTTCGATTTGGTTAACGATTTTAATATAAGTTTCTTTAATAAGCTTAAAAACTTATATCCAAAATTGAACGATTCCGAAATTATAATTTGCTATTATATTTATATAGGATTTAAGAATAAGGAGATAGCATTGTTTTTAAATACATCGGTTAGGGCAATTGAAAGTAAACGCTACAGAATAACAAAAAAAATAGATTTTGATAAACAGGAAATGACTCTTGTTGATTTTTTAAAGAACACTTTTATCGATGAATAACGTAGTATAATTCATTAAAAGCTTTAAGACAATTTTAACATAATATCATAAAAAAGTTAACAAAACAGGGAGTTGCGTACTAAATGCGTAGTGTTTTTTCTTCTTTTTTTAGAGTAAATTAATGATATTTGCGTCGCTATTAATCAACAGTTATATCTCTCAAACAACCTACGTATTTGTTTTTTTGGTTGGATGAAATTTTATTAAGATATAATCTTTTTAATTTTTTGTTTAGGACAAATTGCGGGTTAATCTAACTGAAATAAATAATAATCGTGTTGTTTATTTTTTTTGGTTAGTAGAAAATTTAAAAAGGAGGCAAGTTAGGGAGCCTCCTTTTTTCTTTTATAATATTTCCAAAGTATATTTTTTATAAAGGAATATTGCCGTGTTTTCTTTTCGGCGCATCAACTACTTTATTTTCTAACATTGAAAATGTTTTGATAAGTTTTCTTCTGGTATTTTCTGGTAAGATGACTTCATCAATAAAACCTCTTCTTGCCGCTCTGTAAGGATTGGCAAATTTATCGGCATACTCAGCTTCCTTTTCTGCCAGTTTTTCTGTTGGATCTTTAGCTTCAGCTATTTCGCGTCTAAAGATTATCTCACTTGCTCCTTTAGCGCCCATAACCGCAATTTCGGCTCCTGGCCATGCATAGTTAAAATCGGCTCCAATATGTTTGGAGTTCATAACATCATAAGCTCCGCCATAGGCTTTTCTTGTAATTACAGTAACTCTAGGTACCGTTGCTTCACTTAGAGCATACAACAATTTGGCACCATGAACAATAATACCATTCCATTCCTGATCTGTTCCAGGCAAGAAACCAGGTACGTCAACGAGAACCAATAAGGGAATATTAAAGCAATCACAAAAGCGCGTAAATCTTGCCGCCTTTTTTGAGCTGTCTACATCTAAGACACCTGCTAGAAACATTGGCTGATTAGCTATTATCCCTATACTTCTTCCACCAAGCCTTGCAAAACCTACTATAATATTTTCCGCGTAGTCTTTATGAATTTCGTAAAAGGACTCATCGTCTATTATGCCGTCTATAACCTCATGCATATCATAAGGTTTGTTAGGATTATCTGGAACTATAGTAGCTAGTACCTCTCTAATCTCCTCGGAAGGTGAGAAGTCTAATCTATGCGCAGTCTCTGTATTATTTTGCGGCAAATAACTAAGTAATTTTTTTACATCTTCTAAACACTCAATATCATTAAGAGATGTTTTATGGGCTACGCCAGATTTAGAAGCATGAGTTTGCGCTCCACCAAGTTCTTCACTACTAACTTCTTCGTTTGTTACTGTTTTAACAACATTAGGGCCAGTTACAAACATATAGCTCGTATTTTCTACCATAATTGTAAAGTCAGTCATCGCCGGTGAATAGACAGCGCCACCAGCACATGGTCCCATTATAGCCGAAATTTGAGGAATTACTCCAGAAGCTTGTACATTTCTGTAAAAGATATCTGCATAGCCACCTAAAGATTTAACTCCCTCTTGAATACGTGCACCGCCAGAATCGTTTAAACCAATTATAGGAGCTCCCACTTTTACAGCAAGATCCATGATTTTGCATATTTTTTCAGCATGAGTTTCAGATAAAGCACCACCAAAAACAGTAAAATCTTGGGCATAAACATAAACCAATCTACCATCAACTGTACCATATCCAGTTACCACGCCATCACCATAATAGATTTCTTTATCCATACCAAAATCTGTGGTTCGGTGTGTTACCAGAATTCCAATTTCTTCAAAAGAACCTTCATCTAATAAGTAGTTAATACGTTCTCTTGCTGTTAATTTTTTCTTAGCATGCTGTTTATCTATTCGCTTTTGACCGCCTCCTAAATGGGCAAGTTCAATACGTTCGTTTAACTTATTTATTTTTGAGTTCATATATTTTAATTTGGTAATCTTAAAAGCTTCTGATCTGTTAAATATTGTTTCACTGCAATTAAAGCCGCAATTTTGGCCTCTTCCTTAGTTTGTTCTTTTAATTTTTCAGGGGAATAGTATTTTTTCACAAAATGCGTGTCAAAATTACCAGAACGAAAAGCTTCATGTTCGCAAACAAATTTTCCAAAGGCTAGGGTGGTGGAAACGCCTTTAACACTATAATTTTTTATCGCATTTATCATCAGCAGGATGGCTTCTTCTCTAGTTTTTCCATAGGTGATTAATTTAGAGAGCATGGGGTCATAATAGATTGGAATATCCATGCCTTCTTCAAAACCATTGTCTACTCTAATGCCGTTACCCGTTGGTAACTTATACACTTCAAGATTACCAACGCTTGGTAGAAAGTCGTTTAGAGGGTCTTCGGCATAAACTCTAAGTTCAAGCGCATGACCGCTAATGTTTAAATCATCTTGCTTAATTGGGAGTTCTTCTCCTCTTGCTACTTTAATTTGAAGCTCAACCAAATCAATTCCAGTAATTAGTTCAGTAACAGGATGTTCCACCTGTAGTCTTGTATTCATTTCAAGAAAGTAGAAATTATGGTCGCCATCAAGCAAAAATTCAACGGTACCTGCTCCTAAATAATCACAGGATTTAGCAACTTTTACCGCGGCTTCCCCCATTTTTACTCTTAACTCTGGAGACAATACAGAAGAAGGGGCTTCTTCAACTACTTTTTGATGTCTTCTCTGTATACTACACTCTCGTTCAAAGAGATGAACAATATTACCATGACTATCGGCCATTATTTGAATTTCGATATGTCTTGGTGATGTAACATATTTTTCTATAAACACAGAACCGTCACCAAAGGCAGAAGTGGCTTCACTTATAGCACGCGTCATTTGCGATTCTAAGTCATCCTCTTTTTCTACAATACGCATACCTTTGCCACCACCGCCGGCTGAAGCTTTGATTAAAATGGGAAACCCTATGTTTCGTGCTATTTTTTTGGCTTCTTCAACATCGGTTATGGCCTCATCTATTCCAGGTACCATAGGAATATCATATGCTTTAACAGTTTCTTTGGCAGCTAACTTGCTTCCCATAACTTTTATGGCCTTAGATTTAGGTCCAATAAATGTAATATTGTTCTTTTCTACTAATTCAGCAAAGTCAGCGTTTTCACTTAAAAAACCATAACCGGGGTGAATACCATCTACATGAAGCGATTTTGCGACATCTATAATTTTGTCTCCTCTTAGGTAAGATTCATTTGACGGTGCTTCACCTATACAAACGGCTTCATCGGCATATTTTACATGCGGAGCATTTCTATCAACTTTAGAGAATACTGCAACTGTTTTTATGCCCATTTTTTTTGCAGTCTTCATTACTCTAATGGCAATTTCCCCTCTGTTTGCAACTAATATTTTCTTCATATGTAGTAACTAATTTTGAAACTAATAAGACTTAGCTATCAAATTCTATTAATAATTCATTTTTTTCAACGGCATCTCCTTTTTTTGCCGTTATAGATTTAATAACACCATTTCTCGGAGAGGTTATAACATTTTCCATCTTCATTGCTTCCAGAATTAATAAAGGCGTATCTTCTTCTACCTCTTGACCTTCTTTTACGTTTATATCTAGTATTAAACCAGGCATTGGAGCCTTTATTGAATTAACGTGTTTGGTTGAACCAAGAGCAAATCCCATTTCATTAATAAGAACATCCAATTGATCTGAAATTTGAACATTATAAGTATTACCATTAACTATAACGTTGTAGTTTTTACTATTAAAATTAGACGACTGAATGTCCGCTTGGAAGGATTTATGCTCTTCAAGAATATGAAACTTTGATTCTGAAATTTGCAAAGTATCAAGTTTTGATACGTGTTCCGAAGAAATTTCAAAATCAAAAGTAGCATTAACTTTAGTTTTAAAAGTCTTATTCATAAGATTATAAAAATTGGTTTAGGTAAATATAATTATAATGCACCAGAACTTTTAATCAAGTTTTAAGTATGGAAAGAATATACAAATGTATTTCACATGCTAACGTAAAGTCATGATTAACATCATATTACTGGTAGTTTATTTTTTAGATTTCATTTTGTTTTATACTTTTCGATCCAATTAATAGTTATGATAAACGCTATATGACGGATATCATTATTTATTTACGATTTGATAATATGATAATTTTGTCCTTTTTTAAGAGTGGTAAATTACGATATTTTTATTAAATACATGATTTTAATCATTTTTTGATAATTGAAACAAAGAGATATTTGTATTATAATTTTAATCATATAATATTAACCTCATGAATACAAGTAAATTTTTTAACAGGCTAGTTATTTGCCTAATGGCAATTGGTTTTTCAATTAACTACTCACATGGACAAATGTTAAAGCTTGAAAACAGTGAATCTTCTTTAACTGTTTTTGGGACTTCTAATGTACACGGCTGGAAAGTGGATGCGGCTACACAGCAGGGTGCAATAAGGTTTAATAGTTTAGAGGCTTGCGATATTGCGCATTTATCGCTTACAGTGCTTACAGAAAGCTTAAAAGGGGTAAAACCGGGTATGGCTTTAACCGCTTCTGAAACTCTAAAATCTGACCAATATAAATACATTTTGTTTACACTTACCGAAGTTAAAAGTGTGACTAAGAAGAGCAACGGAGTGTTTGAATTAAAGGCTAATGGAGATTTAGTAATTGCAGGGACAAAAAAATCTGTACCTGTTAGTTTTGATGTTACTACAACCAATAATAAAGTAAACCTAAAAGGTAAGACGATATTAAAAATGACAGATTTTAACTTAACTCCTCCAGAGGCTTTAATGGGGACTATTAAGGCAAAAGATGATATTATGTTAAAGTTTGACGTAAGATTTACTGAAACTACACTGTTATAGTAGTGCCAGTCATAATTTTAGGCCTCTAGCTTTTGCAAAAAGTATGGAGGCTTTCTTATTGAAAATAATAGAGCAGATCTTACAGGTGCTTTTTAGAATTTTTACTTAAAACTTGATCTTTCTTGGTGGCGCTTTATTGCTTTTTTGGAAAGGACTATACCGATAATTAAGGACACAAAAGCACCAATCCAAATACCAGGGATAAAGTCTATAAATAAGAAGAAGTCATAAGCCCCGTGGAAAATTATAGCCAAAAACAAACCCGATAAGTTTAAGATTGTTTTATTCTTCGAAAATTTAGCCTTTCCCATATAATACCCCATTAAAATGCCAAATGTTGCATGAGCAGGTACAGCAGTAAAGGCTCTTAAAATGGCAGTCTGAATACCTCCCTCCAGAACATAAAAAATATTTTCGGTTGCAGCAAATCCCATAGAAACCATAACAGCATATACTATACCATCAAAAGGCTCATTGAATTCTGCGTTCTTTTGCGCATAGTACCTAACAATAACATATTTACTGAATTCCTCGCAAAGACCAACAACAAAAAAGGCTTTAACAAACTGCTGAAACACACTAGTTTCATTTTGCAGAGGGAGAATTATATCAAAGATATAATAGAGTAGTGTTGTAATTATAATACTTACTACAGCCCCTAATAAAAAATTATAAAAAAGTAATCGTTTAGGTTCCTTTTCATATTTATCTTTATAGTAAATGTAAAGTATAATGATAAAAACAGGAGCAACAGCAAATAAGAGTAAGTTCATTAATTAATCATTTTTTTAATTTCGCTAAGTACATACTTGTAATATGCTTTATTACTTGGAACAAAGTGATTACCATTATTTCCTATAGTTTCAATTAAGTGATGGAATTCACTCAATGTTACTAATTTAAGAGCTTCAACTTCACCTTTTTGAGGAATTAGTTCAGAAACTGGTTCATGTAATTCGGCTACATAAGTGTTATGAAATTCATAATCTTTAATACCACTTGAGTAATCTTGGAAACACTCAAATACACCTATTTTTTTCAAGTCAGTTTCAGAAATTAACAAGCTAATTTCCTCTAAGGTTTCTCTTATAGCACCTTGTTCTATTGTTTCTCCAGCATCAATATGTCCAGCTACTGAAACATCCCACATTAATGGGCAAATTACCTTTTGAGTAGAACGCTGTGATAACAAAATTTCTCCGGCTTTAGTGTAAAACCAAATATGAGCAGTGTTATGGTACAATCCTTTTTGATGGATTACTGATTTTAGTTCAGATTGCCCAGTTGGTTTACCTTGAGCGTCAACTATGTCAATGAGTTCGTCCATAGGAGAGAATTGAATTGTCATTCTGAGCAAAATGAAGAATCTCTTCCTTTAATTTGCTGAGATTCTTCATTTCGTTTTACTTCATTCAGAATGACAAAAAATTATTCAAAATAGCTAAACGTTTCGCCGTCTTTTATATTTAAAAGCGATTCGTAAATTAACTTAATAACGTTTTCTACATCTTCTTTGTGTACCATTTCTACGGTGGTATGCATATAACGCAGAGGTAGAGATATTAATGCCGAAGCTACACCACCATTACTATATGCAAAAGCATCTGTATCTGTTCCAGTGGCTCTTGAAAGCGCCGAGCGTTGAAAAGGAATGTCTTTATCTTCTGCAGTATCTATAATTAAATCACGTAATTTTTGTTGAACTGCTGGTGCATAGGCAACAACAGGCCCCTTACCAATCTCCAAATGACCTTCTTTTTTCTTATCAATCATTGGAGTAGTGGTATCATGAGTTACATCGGTAACAATGGCTACATTTGGTTTAATGGTTTGTGTAATCATTTCAGCGCCACGTAAACCAATTTCTTCCTGTACGGCATTAGTTATGTATAAACCAAATGGTAGTTCTTTTTTGTTTTCTTTTAATAAACGAGCAACTTCAGCAATCATAAAGCCTCCCATACGGTTATCTATTGCTCTACAAACAAATTTATTATCATTTAAGATGTGAAACTCGTCTGGGTAGGTTATTACGCAGCCAACATGAACTCCTAATTTTTCTACTTCTTCTTTATTAGAGCATCCACAATCTATAAATATGTTGTCTGGTTTTGGTGGTTCTTCTTTAACTCTACTTCTGGTATGAATGGCTGGCCAGCCAAATACACCTTTAACAATACCTTTTTTCGTGTGAATATTTACAACTTTACTTGGTGCAATTTGATGGTCACTTCCACCATTTCTAATTACATAGATTAATCCGTTATCACTAATATAATTTACGTACCAAGAAATCTCATCTGCATGACCTTCTATAACTACTTTATATTTTGCTTTTGGGTTTATAACACCTACTGCTGTGCCGTAAGTATCTGTAATGAACTCATCAACATAAGGTTTAAGATAATCCATCCAGATTTTTTGTCCATCCCATTCATATCCAGTAGGAGCTGCATTGTTTAAATATTTTTCTAAAAATTCAATAGATTTTTTATTAAGAATACTCTTCTTTGCCATATATAAAAGTTTTGCACTAAAATAAGAATATAAATAGAAAGCCACATTTCATTTCTTAAAAATAACAGGCCTATTTAAACGTTTAATAAACGTAAATTATTAATTTTGAAATATAAAAGCCTCAATTTTAGTTAATGAAATTTTTAAAGTATATACTATTAGTTTTTCCTTTAGTCTCTTTTTGTCAAGTTAATGAAATAGAGCAAGATTCTACAAAGACTGTTGAGTATATAATTATTGAAGGGGATTCTGTGCCTAGAACAACCATAGGTTTAGAGGAGGTAAAGTTACTTCATAAATTGAAGTTTGATAGCCGGGAAGAACGTATAAGGTATTTAATTCTTAAGCGTAAAACCATCAAGGTTTATCCTTATGCTAAAATGGCTGCTGTTAGGTTAGACTCAATGAATAAGCGTTTAGCTAATTTAACGCGTAAAAGAGAAAAGAAACGTTATACAAAAAGAGTACAGAAATATATTGAAGGGGAGTTTTCTGAGGAACTAAAGAAAATGACGCGTACTGAAGGGCAAATTCTAGTTAAACTAATTCATAGACAAACAGGTACAACCGCTTTTGAGTTGGTTAAAGAGTTAAGAAACGGTTGGCGTGCCTTTTGGTATAATACTACAGCAAAAATGTTTGATATTTCTCTAAAAAGAGAGTTTGATCCAGTTAATGAGAAAGAAGACTATCTAATTGAAGACATTCTACAACGCAACTTTCAAAATGGCAGGTTAGAAGCCCAAGAATCTGCTTTAGGTTTTGATTTTTATGATCTCACAGAAAAGTGGATGAATACTAAAGAAGAACCAAAAGATTAAACATGCGTAAGCAAACATCTTTTGAAGAAAAACTTAACGCTATTTCTCATGGAGTAGGAGCAGTTCTGGGGGTAGTTGCATTAGTTCTACTAATTATTTTTGACACAAAGAAAACAGACTGGAGTCTTTTTAGTGTTATTATTTATGGCCTATCAATAATTATTTTGTTTACGGCTTCTACTTTATACCATGCCATAAAAGATGAAAAAAAGAAACACGTTTTTAGGGTTTTAGATCATATAAGTATTTACCTGCTAATTGCTGGGACATATACGCCACCTTCATTAATAACCTTAATAGGTAGTTCGGGGTGGATACTTTTCTGGGTTGTTTGGGGAATTGCTTTTTTTGGAGTTGTTCTTAAGCTCTTTTTTACTGGTCGATTTGAAGTTTTTTCGGTTATACTCTATATTGTAATGGGGTATTTGATAGTAATTGATTTTTCGAACTTATCGCAATTGGTAGATAAAAATGCGCTGATATTACTCTTTGCGGGAGGCATAGCTTATACTGGTGGAATTATTTTTTATGCTATAGAAAGGATACCTTATAACCATGTTATTTGGCATTTCTTTGTATTAATAGGAGCTATTTGCCATTTTTTTATGATCTTCTTTTATATTATTTAGCACTATGGTTAATATTATTAAAGCCGAATCTTTTGAAAGCTTTTCGCTTGTAGAAACTTTAGCTTATTCTATTTGGACGGAGCATTATACTCCAATAATTGGAAAAGCTCAGGTTGATTATATGTTGGCAAAATTTCAATCGAAATCTGCTATTGAGCAACAGGTTATCAATGGCTATGAATACTTCATTCTTTATTTTTTTACTGAACCAGTTGGCTACGTATCTTTTAAGCAGGAGGATGCAAGTACGCTATTCTTAAGTAAGATTTATGTGAAAAGTGCGTACAGAGGTAAAAAAATTGGTAAAGAAGCTATGCGTTTTGTTGAGGCTAAAGCTAAGACGTATAACCTTAATAAGATAAGACTAACAGTAAATATTCACAATTCTAATGCCATTGCCACCTATCAGAAATTGGGTTTTAAGAGTTTAGGGGCTCTTGTTGCCGATATTGGAAATGGATATGTAATGGATGATTACGAAATGGTAAAAAAAATTAAGTTATTTAACTAATTTAACTTCACAGTCTGTTAGGATGTAATTAAAGTGATCTACATCATCAGCATTAAGTTTTAGTCTACCCGTAACTGAAACGATATCATCTGTTTTTAATTCTTGTCTTGCCTCAAACTGAAGCTCAATTGCAGTTTCGGGGCCTCCAACACCGCAAAAGAAGCACGACGCCATTGGCGCTTTAGACAACATGTATAATTTATCTTTTGGAGATATATGCAAAAAGTAACCTGTTATAGAAATTCTTGCTCCATCTAATTTAATTACAGTTTCTCCAAATACAGGATACATAAAATAATCATCGTATTCAGGAAAATATTTTTTCTTGAATTCAACACCTGCTAAATCATCCCAAGTTATGCTTTTTTGGCTAAAACAAAAGGAAGTGCTTAAAAGAAAAAAGATAATTATAACACTATTTTTCATTACTTAATATTGTTGAAATATTCATTCTTAATATTGGATAAATAGCCAATATTAAAGACAAAGTTACCATAATTAAAACTAATACACCCGTATATAAAATATCTTGTATGCCTAATTCTTGAATCATGTTTTGTTTATTACCTAAGTTCGAGAAATTAAGAATCAAAAATAATGCCGCTTTAACCAATAAGAAACCTAAAAGAAAAGCGACTAAGGCAATGCTAAATGCTTCATACGCTACCATTTTAATAATTTGAAAATTACTAGCACCATAGGTACGCAATAGGGCAAGGTCAAAGGCTCTTTCTTTAACCATTTTATAAAGGTTAATAAATATTGTAAAGCCAGATATTATTAAAATTAAATAAGCAATCCATGTAATGGTTTTAAAACCAACACTCGTAAACTCATACAACCTGTCTAATTCATAACGAGGTATTGCTGCTTGAAAATTGCTATCCTCATTAACCTTTCTTGGAAAGGTTAAAAGTGCTGCAGGACTCCTAAATGTTATTAATAATGAAGTAATTTCTTTTTCTTCATCATGGTCATGAGCTTCATCGTCATGGTGTTCGTGTTCATCTTTGTGCGCCTCATGGTCATGAGCTTCACCGTCATGATGTTCGTGTTCATCTTTGTGTGCCTCATGGTCATGCGCTTCGGCGTCATGATGTTCGTGTTCGTCCTTGTGCGCCTCATGGTCATGCGCTTCGGCGTCATGATGTTCGTGTTCGTCCTTGTGCGCCTCATGGTCATGAGCTTCACCATCATGGTGTTCGTGTTCGTCTTTGTGCGCCTCATGGTCATTAGAGCCAACATCTTCGTTTTTATGCTCTTCCGTATGCCCTTCATGATCTCCATGATCATGAACATCCCATACACTCTGTAAATTAGTAACAATAAGTCGGTCAATAACTTTTTGTGTAGGCTTTAAAATACCAACTACAGTTAGTACATCTTCATGTACATCAATTGTATTTTCTACTAACCCATGCGAACTTAAGAAAGTGTCACCGATATTTAAATGTAATTGTTCAGCCACTTTACTACCAACAACAACGTCCATAGATACTTTCGGAAAATTTCCTTTTTCTAGTTCCGCATCGTAAAAGGAATAGAATTCAGGTGTTGTACCCACTATTCTATAACCTTTATAATTATCTCCATAGGAAATAGGCACTGCAGATTTAATTAATGGGTTTTTAGCTAATTTATTTGCCTCATTGTACGATATATTTCCTGTTGGATTATCTAAATGCAAAATAGATGCAAGAACAAGTTGTAGTGGACTTCCTTTAGCTCCAATTACTAAATCTATATTCCCCAAATTATTGTCCATTTGATATTTAAACGAACTTTTTAATTGTTTAATACCCAATAGAAGAGTGATACTTAAGGCAAGTGTTATAATACTCAGAAAGGTATAAAACGGTTTAGACTTGAGGTTTTTTATACTAATCTTCCAAATGTTCATAATGTAATAGTGTTTTGAAAGAACGATTTAATTCTTTGATCGTGAGTAATTACAATTAAGTTAGCGTTATTTTTTTTTGCTTGTTTTTTAAGCAGTGAAATAACGGTTTTACAATTTTCATCATCTAAACTAGAGGTAGGCTCATCTGCCAAAATAACTTGCGGATTGTGTATGACTGATAATGCAATTCCCAAGCGTTGTAATTGTCCTTCACTAATTTCGTTCACCTTACTTTGTTTACAATCCATAAGGTCCAATTCTTTGAGTAGCTCATCAATAGTGTTATCGGAAACTTTGGTATTACAAAAATAAACTCTGGCTTTTAAATTTTCGAAAACACTTAAAGAAGGAATGGCATGTTTTTTTTGAAATACTAGCCCAATATGTTTTCCTCTAAACGCATCAAGTTTACTATTTGATAAATTACTAATATCTGTATTATTAATTAATAGAGCTCCTGTTTTTGGCCTTAATAAGCCAGCCAAAAGATGCAATAAAGTCGTTTTGCCAATGCCTGATTTACCCAATATTAGCAGACTTTCACTTTCCTTCAAATCTATTTTTGGAAAGCTAAACGTTTGCGATTTATTAGTGTATTGGAATGTAAGATTATCGGTTTGTATCATCTTAAAATTTGAAAGTACGTATTACCTGGTGAAGTTGTTGTTGTTTTATATTTTTTATAACATTTTTTAACATAGTAGGGTCGCTTCCCGGACCAATTGTTAATAGTTTGGTTCCTGTAGAAGGTATACCTTTAAACGGTCTAATTTTTATCTCACCATCAGGGAGCCTCTCAAAGTAGGTGTAATTATCTTCATCTGCTATCTGAACACAACCTTTTACGCGTAAAATCGAATTAGGTATATCGTTACATATAGCATAAATACAGTCTACATTTGGCAAATTTGGTAAATCTACGGAACAAGAAGCCCAATGAGCCTTGAAATGATCTAACTTTTGAGCTGTATTTTCAGAAGGCGATAAATTGGGTAAAAGGGTAACGTCTAAATCGCTTAATGTAATTATGTTTGCCTCAGGGTTAACGGATTTAAGATCGTTTATGACTTCGTTTTGCCTACTTTGTGTTGTATTTTCAAGGTGTGTTAATACTAAAAGAGAAGATACCTGTATTTGATTTTTTTCTAATTCGTTATGTTCCCCTCTTTTCTGCCAATTTTTTACATCAACAACAGAAATTTGAACAGGAGGAAGAAACCTTTCATCAATGCCCACTCCTAAAAACTCCATTAAAGAACAAGCGTCTGAAGTACCGTTGGCTTCAATTAATGTAATGCCGTTTGTTCTTTTGGGAATCCTATTAACTATATTTCTTAGTTCTACAATACCACTACAACATATACAACTACCATTTAGAGCTTTAATTGATTGCAATTCTATTTGCTCTGTAAATTGTTGCGCATCTATTAAGGCATTTTCATAATCATTTAAAACAACAAAAGGAGAGAAACCTTTGTTTATAAAATTAGTAGTAAGATGTTTTAATAGTGTAGTTTTTCCAGAGCCCAAAAAGCCTACAACGGTTATAATAGCTTCCATATTTAAAGTGCGCTTTAAAAGCGTTTTATTTTTTCTTTGGTCTAAATGGTTTTATGATGTCTTCATTGCACTCTAAAAAAGGTCCTTCCATTAGGTCTATGCAATAAGGAATGGCAGGAAAAACAGCATCTAAACATTCACGTATAGACTTTGGTTTTCCTGGTAAATTGACTATTAGACTACTACCTCTTAGACCTGCTGTTTGTCTAGATAGAATAGCGGTAGGTACATATTTTAAAGATTCGGCTCTCATAAGTTCGCCAAAACCAGGCATCATTCTATCACAAACAGCCTCTGTAGCTTCTGGTGTAACATCTCTTTTAGCAGGACCAGTTCCTCCTGTTGTAACTACTAAACAACACTTATTAGTATCAACCATTTCTATAATGGTCTTTTCAATAACATCTTGTTCATCTGGAATTACCTTATAAACGTCTTCCCATTGCGATATTAAATAATCATTTAAAGTATCTATAATGGCCTTACCGCTTATATCTTCATAAATTCCTGCACTTGCTCTATCACTTACTGTGATAATTCCTATTTTAATGTCTGACATTTTTAACTTTTAATGTTAAGAGTTTCTGTTCTTTTTAGTTTGTAATGGGCCATTGATCTCCTTGAGGAAAAAGCTTGTTTTCCCAAAGCTGAATTTCGGTATCTGTGAGTAGACATTTGTTTAAATGTTTAATCATGTCTTCCTTTTCTAAATATTGACCAATAAAGACCAGTTCTGTTTTTCTGTCTCCGAATAAAGCATCCCAGTTGGATTCTATTTCAGGTTGGTTCTCAACAAAAGCAGCATAACTATTACGCTCTTGCAAAGGCATAGAATCCCACCAAACTCCAGCACTATCTGCTTTACAAGAGCTTCCTGCGGAACTCCAAAGCAATGCTTGGTCCGATCTTGATGCCAACCAAAACAATCCTTTACTTCTAATAATATTCTGAGGGAAGTCTTGATTAAGATAATTTAAAAAGCGCTCTGGGTGAAAGGGTTTTTTACTTCTAAAAACGAACGAACCAATACCGTATTCTTCGGTTTCTGGAACATGTTCATTTTCTAATTCCTTTATCCATCCTGCAGAGGCTTCGGCTTTTTCATAATCGAATAGTCCTGTGTTGATTACATCATTAAGCTGAACTTCAGATTGCTTAGTACATATAATTTTGGCTTCGGGATTTAAAGACTTAATTATAGCTTTAAGTTCCTCCAGGTCTTCTTTAGTTACGAGGTCTATTTTATTCAGAAGAATTACATTAGCAAATTCTATTTGATCTGTAAGCAAATTAACTATAGTTCTGTCATCACCATCAATATTGGTAAGTTCTCTTGAAACCAAATAGTCTGAACTAGTAAAATCGTTTAAAAAGTTAAACGCATCGACTACAGTGACCATGGTATCAATATAACTGAAACGACTTAAATCAATATTGCCATCTTCACTTTCAAATGTAAAAGTCTGCGCTACTGGAATGGGTTCACTTATTCCTGTACTTTCAATTAACAAATAATCAAATTTATTTTGAGCTGCCAGTTTTTCTACTTCAACCATAAGATCTTCTCGCAGTGTGCAGCAAATACAGCCATTGCTCATTTCAACCAATTTCTCTTCGGTTCTAGAGAGTGTGTTTTCATTCTCAATAAATTGAGCATCAATATTTACTTCACTCATATCGTTTACTATTACAGCAACTTTTAAGCCTTCTTTGTTGTGTAATATATGATTAAGTAAGGTAGTTTTTCCTGCACCAAGAAAACCACTCAATACAGTAACTGGTAGTTTTTTCATCTTCGAAAATAGTTTAACTTAGTTTATAGTTCAATTTTGTTTAACAAGTTCATCTTTTCTATTAAATCTCCTTTTATGGCTACTACTGCTGGTTTTGGAATGCCATCCTGATCAAAAGGCCATTTACTTGTTGGGTTGTTAAGGTCTTTTGTTTGTTCTCCAGGATGTTGTACACTTAAGAAAAGTGTTTTTCCATCTGGAGAAAACCAAGGTCCTGTTAATTCAGCATCACGAGGCGCAGAGGCAACTCTTATAACTTTTCCAGCATCTTTTCCGTATCTAGGAATAACAAATAAGCTATTATTCTTAAAAGGCATATACGGTTTATCTTTTTTATTCATGGCATCACCAGACATATCTGATGTCATCCAAAGATTTCCAGATAAATCGAAAGCTAAATTGTCAGGACAAGAGAAGCCATTTTCTTCACCACCAGCTTTATATGTAGAGGCTTTAAAAGTTAACGCATCAAATTTACCATTAGTTTCCTCAACTTTCATTATAGAACCGTGATAATCGTTTCTATTCTTGTTATTTGTTAAAGATACAAAGATGTTACCTGTAATAGGATCAATTTCAATGTCCTCGGGTCTGTTAAGTGGCGTAGCTCCCATTAATTTTGCCGCCTCTCTAGCTCTTACTAAAACTTCGGTTTGGTCTTTAAATTTATTTTTAAGAATTGGTTCATTTTCCCAGTCTAAAGCAAGCCATTTGCCATTAACAGTGTCGGCAACATAAAGCGTACCTTCTTTTAGAGATCTTGGTTTAGACGAAATAAACTTATACAAATGTTCATCTTTCTTGTCATCTCCCGAGTAAGCTACTATACGCTTGTCTTCGAGCTCATATAAGGTACAACATTCATGAGCAAAACGTCCTAAGGCTACATGCTTTTGGGCACTTCCATCTTTTGGGTTTACTTCAACAACCCAACCATAATGTTCAGGTGGGTAGTCGTAGAACTTCTCCCAACCTAAAATACTTGGTGCATTAATAGGATTATTATCATCATCATAGAGGGTGTCGCCAAAAACATCTTGATAGTTTTCTTCACAGGTTAAAAAGGTGTTCCAAGGTGTAATGCCTCCTGAACAGTTGCTATGCGTACCAATAACCTCTGTTTTTCCTTTTATAGGGGTATCCCAATTCAGTTTAATTGGTGTTTGTGCCGTAATACGCCTGTTATGCGGATCATTTTGTACTAACTTCCAAACCCCATTTTCTTCTTTTACTCTAGCGATACTGCCTCCAACATTATACATTTCTTTATCAACCTGTTCCTTAGTTCTTTGTTCTAAAGGATTTTCAATAGCATTGAAATTAAAACCAGCAACAAAAAGAGGGTTGGCATATTCATGATTTACCCATAAAAGGCCATCATTTGGTTTTTTTTCATCAAAAGGGATGAAACAAGTAAAATCGTTATTAAATCCAAAGGTATCTTTATTAGTTAATTGGTCTCCCCATTTTAGAACAACATTATAATTTAAACCGTTGGCTAATAATAAATCATCTTCTGATGATGGCACAAGCCCTTCTAAAACTACACCTTTTAATTTTTTTAATTGCTCTTCCGATAGTTCTGAAGAATTAGCAGGCGTTGTATTGTTACCACAACTTGTTAAAAAAGGTGGGGCAATTATAACGGCCATACTGGCTTTTCCTAAAAAACTTATAAAATTTCTTCTATTGTATTCCATTATGTTGTTGATTTAGATATAAAGATTGGATTGTACGTTATGTCTTTTAATTAACATTTCATTCAACTCAATCTTACTCCAAATCACTTAGGTAATAAAGTTTTTGATATTAATTTTTCGTTAAATAGAAAAGACTTTAATTTAATTGAAACTTCTCTAGATAAATTAAATCTGAATAAATATTTAAAAAGGTATTATTACTACGGTCATATATTTTGCCACTAATCTTAAGTGCTTGCCGCACTTTGATCTTTCCTAAGGCTATATTTAATTCTTTTATCTTTTTGTTTAAATGGTACGAAAGTACCGAGAATTGAAGATTGCCTTTGCGCAATGACAGGGTTATTGTTTCCTTTTGTGTATTAAATTCTTTGTAAATAGAATTTAATCGCTTTATATCTGAAAAATCTTGACTTCCTAGTGCATCAAGTATAATTTGATTATCTAAAGAAAGTACGAAATAAACATCTTTTATATCATTTGTTTTAATCGTTTCTTTAATGTGTTTTATTGTTTCACTATTATATATAAACGTGTTACCTAAAGAGGTCAAGAAATAATTTTCTGTATTAAACTGTCTATTAACTATTGGTTCTAAACAGTCTGTTGGGCACAAAAGAAAAAGAGAATTAGACATAAAATGTTGAAAAATTACAATGGCATGAATGAACTATTCATGCCATGTTTAATAAGAAATTGTTTTAAACTAATTGTTATAACGTTTTAAGATCAATTACTTCAAAATTTCTTGCATCAAAGTAATCATCCATTCCATGCCCTGTATTAATAATTACACCACCCAAAAGAGTTACTTTGTCCACTGGAAATTCATCTTTACACGTTTTAAGATGCTTATGAATCTTTTCGTCAATAATTTTGTAAGTGGCATCTGTAATAGCTCTCTGAGGGTTATCACTATTAAGAATATCCTCTCTGTAAGGTAATAAGCTTTCTTCTAGTTTCATTTGTTGATAGTCGTCATCATTCATTACAGGCGTATATCCATCCTCTTTTAGTCTGCTTAAGGCTAACATTAAGGCACCGCATGAGTTTCCTTTTTGTTCCATTCTTGGTCTATACATTTTACCAAGTTCACCTTCTAAAGTAATACCGATATGTGGACCATAGAAAATAAAGGCACTTCCTTCATCTGGAATATGATGAGCAAATGCAGTCATACCTGTTTGTCCAACATAAGGAATGCCTCCTAAGCCTCCCATTACAAAAGGCCCAAATAATACATTGAAGAATGTAGTAGATGGAATATTGATATCATCCGAACAAACCGATGTTGCCATAAGAACTTTAGATATATCAATATTGTGTTCTAATTGCATTTTTCCTAGGTAATGAATAGATACATCCTTAGCATCCTTCGCATTTGGATATTGACTCTTTACAATCTCGTCAAATTTTCTTTGTTGCATGGTATTAAATTTATTTGATTAACGTTTATTTTATTTAGTGGTCTATGTAAATTCTTGGATTATTTGTACTTAGTTGTGTTTGTTATTAATTTCTTGAACAAGACTATTTCAATATTAATTGAACGTGTTTTGAATTGCCCAAATGAGTAAATACTCATTTGATTTTTGCACCTGTCTTACAAATATATAAAATTAATGCAACTGAGTTGCTTTAAATGATTTTTGTTATTTTCTCTACACTTAATTCGGATAACATCATGTATTAACAAGTAATTGTAAAAGGTAAAATAGAATTACTTTTAGGTAATTAATTACTTCAAAGCGCTGTTAAGTGAACATATATTTGACAGCAAATTGAGATTATGAGATTTTTTTTAGTTTGCACAGCGCTTATCGTATTTACATTAAACCTATCAGCACAAGATTTACAACCAGCTAAACAATTTGTTGAGTTGCCTGAGTATTGTCCAACACCAGATGCTTTCGATATTGCTCCGGATGGGAGTTTAATTTTATCATGTCCAAACTTTGCAAGTAAGCAATTAACTGGCAATATTTTAAGGATTTCAAAAGGAGGTGTTGTTTCAAAAATGGCGGATGTTCCTGTACTAAAGGAAACAGGTAATGCACAACCTATGGGAATTGCCTATGACGAAAAAGGGACATTATATGTTTGCGACAATCAAGGAAAAAAAGGGCGACTATTAAGGATGACCTTCGATAAAAATGGACTTAAAACAACCGAGGTTATAGCTTACGGTTTTCAATCTATTAATGGCATTAGATACCATAACAATACCGTTTACGTAACACAAACCAAATTACCTCTATTCAACACAAAAAAAGTGAGTAGTGGTGTTTATAAATTTAAGACTACAGATAGGCTTATTAAAGTTAATAACACTCCTAAAGATGCCAATTTATTTTACAGTGAAGTTACGCAAAACGCGGATAGGCAAGTTGGGTTAGATGGGTTAGTTTTTGATAGTCACGGGAATTTATACGTTGGAAATTTAGGTGATGCGAGAGTAACGAAATTATTCATTAATCCAGAAGGGGAAATTTACAAGACAGAACTTTATGCGCAATTACCAATAACCTCGGCACCCGATGGTATTAACATAGATAATAAGGGTAACTTATATGTTGCGGGTTTTGCTCAAAACCAAATTTTTAAAATAGATACAGATAAAGAGGTAAGTCTATTAGCCCAATACCCAGATAATGATGGGGCTAATGGAGCCATAGATCAGCCAGCCGATTTAATTATTTATAATGGAAAATTAGTGATTTCTAATTTCGATTTAATGGCAGCGAAGGGTATGGTTAATACTAAACACGACAAGCCTTATACTTTGTCTTACATAGCATTAGAATAGCTTTAGTTAGCTTTCTATTACATCTTTATATTCTTCAAAAAACGCTTCGAAAAGTGTCATTTTTTCATTAAAAAATACCATAACATCCTGCCATGAGTTTTTATTATGAATAGATACCTTTTGTTCTAATGGCACATAAACTCTAGAGATTTCCTTGTAATTATCTAGTATAAACTCCTCATCATATATGGCTTCCGGTAAGTAATCCTGCAGTAAAATTGATTTTAGTGCCACTAGTTTTTCCCAATATTTAATACGGTACTCAAGATCGTCTTCAAGATCTAAGGCCACTAGGGCTTTTTTATTATCAAAATGAAATTTAAAACTAAAACCCTTTAATTTAGTATTGTATAATATCCACTTTCTTGGGAAAGACTTTCCAAAACTAGTCCAAAATTCTTGGCGTAACAATCTAGATTCTTCTTTGCTAAACATAAATTTAGAGTAATAGTTTTAGATTTTATTAGATTAAATAGGCAATTCCTACTCCCGAAATAATTGCAACAAACTTTGAAAGGTTAAATTTATGACCATCTCCACTTTCAAAAAGTATTGTGGTTGAAATATGAAAAAATATACCAATTACTAAAGCGTTAATAACATGAATAAAATTGCCAATTGTATCATGCCATAAGTGCGAAATGGACGTTCCAATAGGCGTCATAATGGCAAAAACAACTAAGAAGGCTCCTATCTGAAACTTATCATAATTAGATTTAAATAAAAACATACTAATAATAGTGGCTATAGGGATTTTGTGAACTAAAACACCATAAACCATATCGTTATGTTCGTGAATGGAAAATCCTTCTAAAAAACTATGAATACATAAGCTCACAAACAATAACCAAGGGAAAGACTTGCTGTTTCCATTAGTATGTACATGTCCATGTTCTGCGCCTTTTGAAAACAGCTCCAGTATAATTTGCAATAATATACCGCACATTATAAAAAGCCCTGAAATTTTAGCATCTAAATGATGATACACTTCTGGTAGGAGTTCAAAAAGCGTGAGTGCTAATAAGAAGGCGCCACTAAAAGAAAGTAAAAGTTTATTATTCCATGATTTACTGTCTTTTGTAAAACGAGCAATAATAACGCCAATAACAACGGCTAAAAAAGGAAAAAGGTAATTATTCATTTAAAAAATTGAAGCTCAAAAACTGAAATTTGATTTTAAAGCTGATTATTAATCTATTTGAAAATCATTACTAAGCGTTCGGAAGACGAATTTTGAAACTTTCTCAAATTATAATCCCCAAAAACATCAAGCAAATGTACATCAGCTTTTTTAAATAAGTCTTCAAAATCATCTAAATTAAAAGCCTTAACGCGCTCTTGAAAATTATATAACCTTTCATCTACGTTAAAAGAGATATCTTTTACAATGTATCCATTTTCAACAAAACGCTTTAAGTTAAAGGTAATTCCGTTAACTGTTTTGACTTCTTCGGGTACTAAATTATTTATAACGAATTCCGAATTCATAAAATCAATCACTCCAAATCCAGATTCATTTAAGTTTGCTTTTATAGCTTTTATAGTGCTTAAATTATCCTCATCATTATCAAAATAGCCAAAGCTTGTAAATAAATTAAATACTGCATCAAATTGTTTTCCATAAGGTTCACACATATTATGAACATCAAATTTTAAACGATGATTTTCGTATTGTTTAGCAAAGGCAATGCTATTTTCACTAAGATCTACACCCGTAACATCGTATCCAATTTTATTTAAAAAGCGGGCATGTCTACCGCGTCCACAGGCCAAATCAAGTATAGTGCCTTGTTCGGGAATGTTTAAATAATTGGTGAGTTTATCCATAAAGGCATGTGCCTCAGTATCGTCTCTATCTTTATATAAAATATGGTAGTATGGTGTATCAAACCAAGAGGTAAACCATGTAGTTGTATCTGTATCCATTTGCATTTTGAGAGGGCGATGTCATTGGTTTAGTGGTTTCATTTGTTCAAAATACATTTTGCCTTGGCTTTTGTTATGATTGAACTAACGAAAGTGAACTAACTATTTACCTGACCCAAATTCCGTTAACATAAATTTAACACAAAAATACAGGTTTTTTTCATTCCGATTATCAATTTTTAATGAAGAAAATTACCCTATTTTTGCATTCTAACTAATCAAAGTAGGTAATTAGTAGTAAAATATGGAAGATAATTTCAAAATGGTAGCAAAAACCTTGTTTGGTTTTGAAGATTTGTTGGAAAATGAACTTACGCAAATGGGCGCCCAAAATGTTAAGAAAGGTGTTAGGAATGTGAGTTTTGTAGGGGATAAGGGGTTTATGTATAAAGCAAATTTAGGATTGCGAACTGCCATAAAAATTTTAAAGCCTATACATACTTTCAGGGTAAATAATGAGCAAGATTTGTATAACAACATCTATAAAATGCCTTGGGAAGATTATTTAAAACCAACTGGTTCTTTAGCTGTAGATGCTACGATACATTCACATTTGTTTAAACACTCCTTATACATTGCTTTAAAAACTAAGGATGCTATTGTGGATAGGTTTAGAGATAATACAGGGCAAAGGCCAAATGTAGACCTAAAATTTCCTGATCTTAAAATTAATGTTCACGTAGATAGAAATCAATGTACTATTTCTCTGGATACATCTGGTGATTCCTTGCATAAACGTGGGTATAAGACTGCTACTAATATTGCGCCAATTAATGAGGTTTTAGCTGCTGGAATGATAATGTTATCTGGATGGGATGGACAGTCAGATTTTATGGATCCTATGTGTGGTTCTGGTACAATGCTTATAGAAGCGGCTATGATTGCATGCAATATACCACCAAATCTAATGCGTAAAGAGTTTGCTTTTGAGCGTTGGGCGGATTGGGATGTAGATTTATTTGAAAAAATTGAAGAATCACTTCTTAAAAAGACCAGAGATTTTCATCATAAGATTATGGGGTATGATAAAGCCCCAAGTGCAGTTTATAAGGCAAAGGATAATGTTAAAAATGCCCAGTTAGATGATTTTATAACTGTTAAGCACGAAGATTTCTTTAAAACCCAGAAAGGTGGTAACGAGAAGTTACACATGGTTTTTAATCCTCCGTATGGTGAACGTTTAAATATTGATTTAGAGGCATTTTATAAAAATATAGGAGATACACTAAAACAGAATTATCCTGGTACAGATGCATGGTTTATAACGTCTAATCTTGAGGCGTTAAAGCATGTAGGATTGCGCCCTTCTAGAAAAATACAATTGTTTAACGCTAAACTAGAATCTAGGTTAGTGAAGTACGTGATGTATGAAGGGAGTAAGAAAGGGAAGTATATGAAGTAAAATTAACTTTCTTCTTCTCCTAAAGGTTCGGTACCTGTATATAAAACTTCGCTTACGGTATTAAAATAAAGCGGCTTTTCGTATCTCAATAGATTAGTCCAGAAAGACAATAAATTGGGGTCGTCACTTCGTAATCTGGCCGTATTACCTTGGTGATCTCTAATATCGATAGCTCCATATTTTGTGTTTTTATCAGACCAAACAATTCTGTACTCTTTAATGTTGATAATCATTTTGTTAAAGTTTAATATTTAGAGTTTTCAATTTAAACTTCATTAACAGGAAATAAAATAAGTATATATGCGTATTTTACAATTTGTAATTTGCGGATAATAGTCAGGGAGACTAAGAATTAGAAAATATTCTTTTGGGCTTTTAACACTTTAAAAGTATTATGCAACATGTCTAGGTCAACATCCTTAAGTTTTAACCATTTTAATGCCGCTTCTTCAGTAGAAAAAACTTCGCCAATATATGTAAGCGCTGAAACATAATTAGAATATAAAGTTGTAATAGCAGCTTCTTTAGGCGTGTTTATTAAGAAAGCTGTTTTACGATTTCCTTGCATTTGAGGTTGACTTTTAACAAAATCAACATAGGTTAAGACATCCTTAGATGTTAATGCTATTTTGGCTTCTCTAAAGTCAACAATTAAATTGTAATCGGGGCTATATGCCGAATCGGAGGTCTCTATTTTTTTTACATAGAAAGAATCACTTAATTCAAAGTGGCCTTTGTAGTACTCCACAATAAGCTTATGTCTTTCTAATATTTTAAAAGTTCCAAACTTCTTATTTTCCATGGTTGGTATGATAATTTGTTAGGGTATTGTTGCTTAAGCTGCGCGCAAAAACAAAAAAGGAAAATATGTTAGTCAAATATATTGTTTTCCAAAGGAAAACATGTAAAAGTATGTTAACTTAGAAGGAAAACTCAATGCAGTACCTATTTAGATTTTTTATAAAGCGGAAGTCTATACCCCAAAGTATAACTATAACTGGTACCAATACCTGTACTGTCATAGGTTCTACCATAACCAGGAACATACAAATTTTCAAAATTATCAGGTTCGGATTCACTGGCAAGAACTTTTAACTGCACATTTAAACCCATATAAATGTTGTTAAATAATTCAACCTTCATACCTAAAATAGCTTCTCCCCAAAATGCGGTTAAACCACTAAATTCTTGCAATTCATTTGAAGAACCTTGAGACCCCCAAAATTGACTGGTATTATACACGGTAAAACTATTTCTATCATGACTAAAGGTGCTGGCGCCGACTCTAAAACCTGCGTAAATCATGTTATCCATATCTAACCAATTCTCATACATATTTAAATCTATACCAGCTTTTATATAAGAGCCATTGGTAGTAACATCTAAATATTCATTGATTGTATTTTTTTCCTCAAAGCCAATTTCTCCAGCAATGTAAAAGTTCTTTTTAAGTCTAAAATCTGCGGCTAATTCAAAACCCGTATAGTCGTCATCCAGAAAAGAACGCAATAGTTTCCCAACGTCTCCCGAAACCCTAAGTCCGTATTTACGTTTTACTTTTAAAGAATCTGCTACGGTAGGAATACTGTCATTTTGAGAAAATGCAGTTGCACTAAACAGTAAGCAAAAAGAAATACTAATGAAAGAAATTAAAGTGTGTTGCATTTTCATTTTCTACAGTGTCGTTTTCGGTTAAGTTTTCAGGAGTTCCAATAAGCCAATTATCACTATCGGCTACAATTTCTAGATTAATATTTTTAAAAATGGTTTTATAACCACAAGCTCTAGATACATATACTTCTTCACGCTCGTAAGTTACCTCTAGAGTATCAATATTATTTTCTGCAAGAATGAGATTATTTTCATCATCAAATGTTGCATCTTTTACTAGGAAAAAAGTAGATGTGTTGTCATCTGTTCTAAGAGGTAGTACAAGTGAACTTTGGGTATTCAACCCCTCATAACCTGCAACCGCTATATCACTTCCATTTACATTTGCAAAAGCCAATAATCTTGGTGCATTTTTTTGGTTTTCGCGGTTCTCGGAGTCATATAAATCTATAAGCAACCGTGGTGTTGTGGGGGTACTTTCTGCGCAGATATCATCGCGCTCACAACTAATATTTAATCCAATTAAGATAGCCACAATTGGAATAATAATTAATCTTAGGTATTTCATTATGGGGTTTTTTGTGTATTTGTTTTTTATTTTTTTTCAAGTAGCATAACAGTTTCAATATGCGCTGTATGCGGAAATTGATCCACTAAACTCACTTTCTTTATGTTGTACCCTTCTTGTGTAAGCTGCTCTACGTCTCTTGCTTGAGTAGCAGGATTACAAGATACATAAACTAAACGTTCAGCATTTAAGTTTATGATTTTTTTTAGGGTTTTTGGTGCAATTCCTGCTCTAGCCGGGTCTAAAATAATGGTTCTTATTTTGTTTTTGTATTGCGGATGCTCGGTTAAAAACTTTCCAACATCTGCAGCATAAAACTCTAAACCTGCAATATTATTTCGTTTAGCATTTTCTTTGGCATCTTTAATGGCAGAAGCTACAATATCAACACCTACTATTTTAGTATTATTGGCCTTAGAAGCTAGTATTTGACCAATGGTTCCTGTACCGCAGAATAAATCTAACACTACAGAATTATCTACAGCTTCTTTGTTTTCTAAGGCATAGTCAATCACTTTAGAATACAACTTCTCAGCACATTTAGGATTGGTTTGAAAGAAGCTCTTAATACTAATTTCAAAATTTAGATCAAGGAGTTCTTCTACAATTTTGTCTTCACCGTAAATGAGCTTTATGCTTCCTGTTGTGGCAATAGTTCTATCTCCAATTTCATCATTTATTGTATGCAAAAAGCCAGCAACTCTGTTACCAAACAATTCAACTAAATAATCAGCAAAGGTATTTAGGTTAAATTTTGGTAAATCGTAAGATGTAGTCACTAAGTTAAAGAGTAATTGATTGGTTTTATATGATTTTCTAACAATAAAATACCTAAAGAAACCTTCCTTTTTAGGCGCATGCCAAGGCTCTAAACCTGTTGCTTCGCAATAATTTCTAATTTCTTTAAGCTTATTTTCTACATCAGCATCAAACAAACCAGAATCATTGTTTAGGTTTTCACCGCACCACCAAAGTCCACGTCTTTTAAAACCTAAAGTAAAGGCATCAATATCGGTCTTTTTAGTTCTGTCATAACCAATGGCTGAAAAGCCATATTCCATTTTATTTCTGTAATGAAATGTGTTTGGAGAGCTAACAAATTCATCTAACAAATCTTCAATATTAGCAACTTTACCGATACGTTTAAAAAGTTCTAAAGTACTGGCAGTTTTATAGTCATGTTGCTTTTCTATAGGTAAATAAATATATGGTGCTCCGGGAATATCTTGGTATGGTATTTCTAATTCGTCTTCAGATCTAGAAATGACGTCGAGTAACTTACCTTCGGCGTATTTTTTACTCGATTTTTTTATTTGTGCTTTTACCTTTTGTCCTGGAATGGTATTCGGAACAAAAACCACAAACTCTCCATGCTCATTTCTAATACGTCCAATTCCTTTGCCACCAAAGGCGTAGTCTTCTATTAGAATTTCAATTATTTCTCCTCGTTTTACAAACTTGTTTCTTTCTCTTCTTGGCATGCTGCAAAAATAATAATAGCAACAAATAAATGTAGATTTATTTAACTTAACTTTAAACGATTTGGAAATTTCTTCTAAAAAAAATGAACCTTTTTTAAACTTAACCGTCATATGGTTAAAAGCGGGTATAATTTAAATGAGCGGAGACGATTATAGTATTGATGCTAAACTTGTAATTGATTATCAATCTGGAAACAAAATGGCCATGGCGCAATTAGTAAAGCGTTGGCACAAAACATTTTGTAATAAGGCCTACTGGATTGTTAAAGATAAACATGTTGCAAAAGATATTGCTCAAGATTCTTGGAAAACTATTATTGAAAAGGTAAACGATTTAAATAATCCCAAGACCTTTGCTAGTTGGTCATTGCGTATTGTTTGTAATAAATCTTTTGACTGGATTAAGAAAAACAAAAGAACCAAAGAAAGATTAGAAACTATACAGGTTAACAATGAAACTGAAGAATTGCTAGAGAAAGATGAACGTGAACAATTACTTTCTCATTTATTGGAAGCTATTAATGCACTTCCAAACCACCAGCAAATGGTCGTTAAGTTGTTTTATACAGAAGCCTATTCTTTAAAGGACATTAGTAGAACACTGCATATTTCTGAGGGCACCGCAAAATCTAGACTATACCATGCTAGAGAAAAATTAAAAACAATATTAAAAAATAGAACACATGAAAAGTAAAATGAACGACATTGATGAATTAATTAAGGAAACATTAACTACAGAAGAAGCTAAGTTTTATGATGAGTTAGATGAGCAGAACTTTTTCCAAATGCTTGGAGGCGTTTTTAAGGGTAAGAACTCTTGGTTAGCTTTTTTACTTCATATTGTAAATACGGCCGTTTTTGGATTGCTTATTTATTGTATAATCCAAACGTTTGATGTTGAAGATACTAACGATTTAATTATATGGGTGGGCGCATGTATATTTTGTTTTATTACTATGAGTATGATTAAAATATACGTTTGGATGCAAATTCATAGAAATGCATTAACAAGAGAGATTAAGCGCTTAGAATTGCAGATTTCTTCACTTTCTAGTAAAATCACTGAATAATTTATTGTAAAAACTTCCTAAAATTTTTTATTTTGCAAGCCTTATCTAGGGATGATTTCTCTCCCACGCTGAATTTTCGGAGTCCTCCGAGGGGATAAAGGTAGAGCAGGAATGGTTATTTTTTTAACAATTTAAACTTTATTAAAATGGCTGTTTTACAAAAATTAACATCACAAGAAGCTATTGCATTAGAAAAAACGTATGGGTCTAACACGTATAAACCCTTACCAGTTGTATTAAGTAGAGGCGAAGGCGTTTACGTTTGGGACGTAGAAGGAAAACGTTATTACGATTTTCTTTCGGCTTATTCTGCTGTAAATCAAGGGCATTGTCACCCAAAAATTATTAACGCTATGATTGAGCAAGCCCAAACCATAACGTTAACATCTAGAGCGTTTTACAATGATAAATTAGGGCTTTACGAAAAGTTTGTTTGCGAGTATTTTGGTTTTGACAAGTTATTACCAATGAATTCTGGAGCAGAGGCTGTTGAAGCTGCTATTAAGGTATGTAGAAAGTGGGCTTACGACGTAAAGGGAATTGCTGAAAATCAGGCTAAGATTATTGTTTGTAATAATAACTTCCACGGAAGAACAACTACTATTGTATCGTTTTCTAGTGATAGTACCTCAAACTCAAATTTTGGTCCGTATGCTGATGCTTTTATCAATATTGAATACGATAATTTAGAGCAGTTGGAATTAGCTTTAAAAAACAATGCTAACGTTGCTGGTTTCTTAGTTGAGCCTATACAAGGTGAAGCTGGAGTTTATGTGCCTTCAGAAGGGTATTTAGCTAAAGCGAAAGCACTGTGCGAAGCACATAACGTATTGTTTATAGCTGATGAAATTCAAACAGGAATTGCCAGAACAGGTGAATTGTTAGCCGTAAATCACGAAAATGTTACTCCAGATATTCTAATTTTAGGTAAAGCCATTAGTGGTGGCGCTTATCCTATTAGTGCCGTTTTGGCTAATAACGATATAATGGGGGTAATGACTCCTGGAACTCATGGGAGTACATTTGGAGGTAACCCTCTAGCAGCCGTAATTGCAATTGCTGCTTTAGAAGTGGTTCAAGAAGAAAATTTAGCTGAAAATGCAAGGGTTCTTGGAGAACTTTTTAGAAAGGAAATAAATAAATATATCGAAACAAGTAATATTATTACCTTAGTACGCGGTAAAGGTTTACTTAATGCCGTAGTTGTTAATGATACGGAAGACAGTAAAACAGCATGGAACATGTGCTTAGCTTTACGCGACAACGGATTAATTGCTAAACCTACGCATGGTAATATTATTAGGTTTGCACCACCGTTAGTTATGAATAAAGAGCAGTTGTTAGACTGTGTAGATATAATAACAAGAACGTTTAAACAATTTGAGAAATAATTTATGGAAGAAAAATCAGCTTTTGAAAGTTTTGAACTTGATGTAAACAAGGAAATTAAAGGGTATTTAGCCGAAACAGCAAAATGGGCCTATTTTATGTCTATTATTGGATTTATAGGTATTGGGTTAATGGTTTTTGGAGGTATTATTGTTGCTGTTGCTGGTGGAGCAATGGGTAACGCCTTTGAAAGCGCTTATGGAATTGGATCTACTGTAGGAGTAGCTATGGTATATATTGTATTGGCCTTAATATATTTCTTTCCTGTATTGTATTTATTCAAGTTTGGAAAAAACATGAAAAGCGCCCTTAAGCAAACTAATAACAATGATTTTAAGG
The DNA here is from genome assembly GCF_008085455.1 of Seonamhaeicola marinus. Taxonomy (NCBI): domain Bacteria; kingdom Pseudomonadati; phylum Bacteroidota; class Flavobacteriia; order Flavobacteriales; family Flavobacteriaceae; genus Seonamhaeicola; species Seonamhaeicola marinus. Next base: position 351,384 of record NZ_VSDQ01000718.1, read on the forward strand.
CAGCATTTTTAAACCTAAAATCGCATTATAAGTTTATGGGGATTTTTACAATAGTTATTATTTCCATTTATATACTAGCATTTATTGGTGGTGGTTTAGCTGCTGCAATGCTATAGTATTTTAATAGATAAAAAAAGCGACCTATCTGGTCGCTTTTTTTATATGTAAATATTTTTACTGAGCTTGTTGGTATTGTTCCATTATTTGTTGAACATTTTCCATGTAAGCATCCCATCCTCCCATACTGTAGATTTGAAAAATTGCATAGCAGAAATATAATACATTGATAATTAAACTCACTAAAGCAACAGTTTTAGCTGTATTCATTGCTTTAACACTATTTGGCTCAAAGTTTTCTGGGTTTAATTTGGCTTCCTTTAATTTAGATTGTGCAATAAAAAAAGCAATACCTGCAAGGATAAACCCTAAACCAGCAAAACAGCAGCATAAAAAACCAATAATTGCTAAAACGTATACGAGTGTGGGATTAAGTTTTTGTTGTTCCATAAGTTAATTTTATTTGATTATTTTAATTAAGTAGCTAACAATAATAATTACAATAGATACAATAGCTAATACTGCCTTAATTCTATTTGCGTTTTTAAATTTAAAGAAAATATTAAAGACAACTATAAAAAATAAAGGAAGCAGCGTATATATAGCAGGATACATATAGAAAGCTTCAACAAATTCTCCTTTAAAGATTAAAACAACCGAACGTTGTAGACCACATCCAAAACACTCCACTCCAAAAAGTTTTTTGTTTAGACATGGAAGCATATATTCTTCTGGATTCTGCATACCCAAATGTAATTATTATTTTCAATAGCATTAAGTAAAGTAATTGTTTTTACCGAAATTTGTTTTCAAATATCTTATTATTTACTATGAAGTATTTAAATTATATATTAATTCTTTTAGGAGCAATTGTTGCCATGTATGCCAATAGTAGTGAGGAGCAAAATATCTACATATTAATTGTTGGTATTATAATGCTTATGCTCGGGGTATCTAGAATAGCCAGAACAATACCTAGTAAAAAAGAAGAAGAGAATTTTATAAAGACTGAAAAAGATAAAGATGAGCTTTAAGATAGGGGATAAGGTATCTGTTTTAGATGAAGATTTATCAGGTGTTGTTAAAAAGGTATCTGGTAAAAGCGTCTTTATTGAGACAGAAGATGGCTTTGACCTAGAATTTAATGAAAATGCACTTGTGCTGAGTAAACCTTCCTCTTTTAAAAAAGAAATCTTTTCTCATTCTAGTTTAAATAAAGTAGTTTCTGAAAAAGAAGCGTCAAAAAAAAGAAAGCAACCTAAAGTAAAGGCAAAAGAACGCTTTCAACCTACCTTAGAGGTAGATTTGCATATTAATCAGCTAGTAAAATCTAGCAAGGGTATGAGCAATCATGATATGTTAACGCTTCAGTTAGACACGGCTAAAAGACAGTTAGAATATGCCATTAAAAAACGTATTCAGAAAATAGTGTTTATTCATGGCGTAGGCGAAGGTGTCCTAAAACTAGAGCTAGAATACCTTTTTGGAAGATATAATGTGAAATTCTATGACGCCAATTACCAAAAATATGGTTTAGGTGCTACGGAGGTTTATATATATCAGAATGTGAAGGCTAATTAAATGTAGTAGCTAATTCTTCAGACTTGAGATTAGCTGGAACAAACCCACTATCCAAGACCCCAAAATTAAGAACCTCCTGATTAATCGTAGAAATATCAATATCCTTAATGGTAGCTCTAACAAAAAAGGTTTTTGATACTGTGTGAGTTCTATACTGTGTAGCTACAGCCTCTACATCGGTAACATTCGGATTTAGATAATCAAGTCCTCCTCCTACAATTGTTTCTTCATCATCAGCAGGATTATTGTTTTTAGGAGTACCTTTTTCCTCATCTCTTGTAAGGACACCATCTCCGTCATCATCGTTATCTAAATAATCAGGTGTACCATCGCCATCTGTATCTTGGGCATCGTCTAAATTGCCGTCTCCGTTAGGATCGGGATTTTCATCTTTGGTGGCAACATTATCACCATCATCATCAAAGTCTTTGTAATCAGGAACGCCATCTCCGTCAGTATCATCATTTTCTAAATTACCATCATTATTTCGATCTTCATCAATTGATGCAATACCATCATTATCATCATAAATGACAGAAGTTAAAATATCAATTTTACTGCCATCACTTTGTTCGTCCGAAGTAATATCAACATTAGGGGGGATATCTTGGCAGAATATATTACCTAAAGATGCTTCGTTATATGTCCTATATCTAAACTGAATTGCTCTATCATCTATCTTGAGAGTATCATTATCTCCTACCTCGAATAATTCATTAATTGTAAGTCCAGATATAAATGCCGATAATGACTCAGAGGGATCTTCCTTTATTTTGAATAAAGTTAAACCATCTACACCATTACAAGCCTCATAATCGCCATCAAAATCAAGATTAACATCTATAATATCGCCATCATCACAAGCGTTAATCGTTATTAAACTTATGGACATTAGAACTAGTAGAAACTTACGCATTGGAATCAATTTTAGAGCAAAAATAATAGAATTGATATTTATAACGTAGGTTATTGAAAATAATTTTATTTCAAGTATTTTTGACCCTATAATTGAGATTTTAAGTTTAAACTCAACTTTATGAAAACCGTATATTTTGATAACGCTGCCACCACACGAATAAGAGAAGAAGTTATAGCTTCTATGGCCAAGGTTATGCAAGATAGTTATGGAAACCCTTCATCATCTCATAGTTTTGGTCGGTCTTCCAAAACTTTAGTGGAAAAAGCTAGAAAGACTATTGCAGGTCTTTTTAAGGTTTCTGCTAGCGAAATTATTTTTACTTCTGGAGGTACAGAAGCCGATAATTTAGTGCTTAAAAGTGCCGTTAGAGATTTAGGAATTACACATATAATTTCGTCTAAGATTGAGCATCATGCGGTATTACATACCATTAATCAGTTGCAAACTGAATATGGTATTATAGTAAATTATGTTAACGTTTCTTCTGAAGGTGTAATTGATTATAAACAGCTCGAAGAACTCCTAAAAGCCAATGAAAAGACACTCGTTAGTTTAATGTACATTAATAACGAAATCGGTAATATTTTAGATGTAAAACAGGTTGGGGATTTATGCAAGGAGCATAATGCGCTATTCCATACCGATGCTGTTCAAGCTATTGGGCATTATAATATAGATTTACAAAATCTAAATATAGACTTTTTTGCAGCGTCTGCTCACAAATTCCATGGACCAAAAGGTGTTGGTTTTGCTTTTGTTAGAAAAGATAGCGGATTAAAGCCATTAATTTTAGGAGGTGAACAAGAACGTGGACTAAGAGCAGGAACCGAAAGCGTGCATAACATTGTAGGTACGGAAACAGCCCTGAAAATGGCTTATGACAATTTGGAAAAGGAGTCCAAATACCTGGAAGAGCTGAAACAGTATTTTATTGACAGTATTAGATCCCAGATTCCAAATGTGAAATTCAATGGGCTTTCGGAAAACTTAAGTAAAAGTTCTTATACACTTATAAATGTGTGCCTGCCAATGCCACCTGAAGCGGTTTCTATGATTTTATTTCAATTAGATTTAAAGGGAATTGCTTGTTCAAGAGGTAGTGCCTGCCAGAGTGGAAGTACACAAGTATCCCATGTTTTAGCCGAAATTTTAAACGAAGAGGATTTACAGAAACCTTCTTTAAGATTTTCTTTCAGTATTTATAATACTAAAGACGATGTAGATTACGTTGTAAGTGTCTTAAAAGACATGCAGTGAAATACAGATTTTTAATCCTCTTAATTTCCGTTATAGTTTTCAATTCTTGTAAAAAGGACGAAAAGATCACTGTACATAATAGTCAAAATGATAAAATAAAGAAGCAAAACCCTGGGTATAAAGTTTCGAAAATTGGTGACACCCTAGATGTATTTAATGGTGTTTATATTTTTTATAATGAAAATATGAATAATACATCGGGAAGAAATTTGACTAAAGATGGTTATAATCTAGGATTAAAATGGCAATGTGTTGAGTTTGTTAAGCGTTATTATTTTGAACATTTAAACCATAAAATGCCAAATAGTTATGGGCATGCCAAAGACTTTTTCAATGTTAAACTTAATGATGGTAGATTAAACATAGATAGAAACTTATTGCAATATACCAATGGAAGTAAGCAAAAACCTAAGGTTAATGATTTAATAGTTTTTAAAGGTAATTTGTTTAATCCTTATGGTCATGTGGCAATCGTTTCTAAAGTATCTGATTTAGAAATAGAAATTGTGCAACAAAATGTAGGTAAGACATCAAGAGACCTCATTGACTTAGAACAAAAAAACGATCTCTGGTTTATAGATGATAACGCTATTTTGGGGTGGTTAAGAAAACGCTAAATTTAAAACTTCATGGTAGTCCTAACATTAAAAACCCTAGGTGTTAAATAATTAGGTATGGCGAATTGGCGCTTACTATATACATCTCTTACCCAGGTATTTGTAATTGAATTTTGAACATCAAAAATGTTGAAAATTTCAAAGCCAATAGATAATTGCTTAAAAGGTTTTTTCCATCCGCTTTTAAACTGTTTATTATCATCGGCTAAAACCAATTGAATCCCCAAATCTGCTCTTTTATAATCTGGTAGTCTGGTTTGATAGATATAAGGATCTGCATAACTAGGCGAACCTCCAGGAACACCTGTATTATAAACTAAGTTAAGGTACATTTTAAAATTAGGCATGTTGGGTACGTAATCTTGAAATAAGGCGGCAAACTTTAAACGCTGATCTGTAGGTCTGGCAATATAGCCTTGATTTTCTATGTTTTCTTCGGTTTTTAAGTATCCGAAGCTAAACCAAGATTCGGTGCCAGGAACAAATTCACCATTTAATCGCATATCTAAACCGTATGCATAGGCTTTAGCACTATTGTTTGCTCTGTAGCGAATACGAACATTTTCTATAGTATATGGGTTTACATCTGTTAGGTTTTTATAATACACTTCAGATGTTAGCTTAAAAGGTCTATCCCACATTTTAAAACTATAATCGTTACCTAATACTATATGCAATGATTTTTGCGCCTTTACATTAGGTTGTACGGTTCCGGTGGCATCACGTAGTTCTCTATAAAAAGGGGGCTGATAATACAATCCACCGGCAACTCTAAAAAGCATGTCCTTTTCCCAGTCAGGCTTTATTGCAAATTGAGCTCTAGGACTAAATACGGTTTGGTTAGAAGACGAAATCCCATCACCATTAACAGACCAATTATGAACTCTTACGCCAGCATTATACCAAACATCACTATTGCCAAGCGTTGAACGTTTACTCCACTGGGCATAAGCTTGAAATCTGTTTATTTGAGTTTTATTGGTAGCTCTTATATTTTGAAATGGTTCTAAAGGTCCGCTGTAAGGAATATAAGGCTGTTCGTTTGAAGGAATCGTTTTAGGAGGTCTTATTGAGAAGCCAGCGGAATCAATGACTTCCCATTCCACTAATCTATCTCTAATATCCTCATTGGTGTATTTTAGAGACCATTCAATAAAGTTATCCTCAATTTTTAAATCACCTTTATGTTCAATGGTCGTAATTAAGGCATCTAAATCATTTCTTCCATGATTTAATTGGCTCCCAATACCTTCGCTAAATTCAACTTCTCCGATATCTTCATCTCCAATATTGGTATTTACTTCACCTAGTCTATATTGCGCTAAAATATCAAAGTATTCTTCTTCAGTAGTATGATATGTAGAACCTATTAGTTTAAGCGTTAGATTATCATTAGCAAAATATGTTCCCTTAAATGCGCCAAAATAGGTTTGGTATTGATCTTTTTCCTGTCCTTCATAAAATACCAACAACGCTACAGGATCACTTAAGGTTCCAAAATTAGTCTGCCTTGTTTGCGGTTCGTAATCGTATTTATTAATTGAAGCGTTACCCAAAAAGCTTAAATGAAATTTGTCTGTAAACTTGTATGTGAAATACGCTTGAAGATCTGCAAAGGTAGGATTAAAATTGGTCTCAGTTTCCTTAGCATTAACCAGAAGGCTGTTATCGCGATATCTAGCACCAATAATACTTGTGAATTTTGAGTCTTTACTAACATCTTCATAAGACAAACTACCGCCTAATAAACTTAAATCGGCATTAATTTCAAACTGATAAGGTGTTTTATAAGTTATATCCAATACTGAGGATAATTTATCTCCATATTTAGCTTGAAAACCACCTGCAGAAAAATCCACATTCTGCACCATATTAGAGTTTACAAAGCTAAGTCCCTCTTGTTGACCAGAACGTATTAAAAATGGTCTGTAAACTTGAATATCATTTACATAAACTAGATTTTCGTCAAAATTACCACCTCTAACGGCGTATTGCGTACTTAATTCGTTGGTGTTGTTTACTCCAGGGAGGGTCATTAGTAGATTTTCAACACCGGGTTGCGCACCCGGAATTTTCCTGATGGCTTCGGGTTCTAGGGTAAGTATACCCTCTACATCTTTTCGTTTTCTTGAATTTACAACTACAGTGGCAATTTGCTCAACAGAGGTTTTCATTATAGGGTTAAACTCAAATTCCTCACCGTTTTTTAAATTAAAAGTACTTACTACTTTTTTAAATGAAACATGTGTAAATTCAATTGAAATATCGGCATTAGCCGGAATCACAATTTCGTAGAAACCGTTTATGTTGGTTTGAGTGCCTATATCACCTGCCTTAATATTTACATTTTCAATAGGCTTTTGAGTTTCATCTAAAATAATACCTCTTACGATTGCGGTTTGCGAAAACCCAGAAATGGTAATAATAAAAAAAAGCGCTAATGAAAGTAAAAATTTTGGTCTCAACGGTAATTAAAGTTTATTTCCTGTAAAACAACGCTTCAAAAGTAGAATTATTTCCAACATTATCTGTAACAATTACTTTTAAATTGTTTTTAGTGTCTGTTATGACACCATCTTTAAAATCGTGAGTTAAAGTTTTTGTTTTGTAATCGTACTCCATGAGTATCCATTTTCCGTTAACAGTAGCTCTATATCTAGAAATGCCAGATAGTTCATCATCTATTTTTACCTTTAAATACCTGTACTTACTTAACCATTGTTTAGTTTTAAAGTTTACAGGCTTAATTGTTGGCGGAATGGTATCGCTTGCAAGTGCAAAAGTTCCCAGACTTTTAGTAGTGGCGGTTAGTGTATTACCTTTTCGTTTCGTTGATGTATATGCAGGATGCTTTTTATAACCCATTATACGGGCTATGTATAATTTACTCTTATCTTCATCCTTGTATTTGCTGATGTCATAATTTAAGTTGAAGTTCTTTTTAGCTGCTTTGGTATTTTTATGGAGTATAATGGTGTCATTGTTAACTTCAAAATTTAGATAGAAATCTTCATAGAACGTGTCTTTATAGAAATTAACCGATACATTTTCCTCTTTTAGATTGATGGTTTGATTAGATTTTACATGGTAAGGTGTTGTTTTAACCTTTTCAGGAGATGCGTTGCTCCTAATACCTTTAATATTTAGGGTTACCCAGGTTTCATTATTCTCGTAGTCTGCTACTCGTATTTTGTATACCGTATAAGTGCTATCTTCAATTTTAACAATACCATTGTTTAAAACCGATTTATAAATACTTAATGGATTATTAACTCGAAATAATTTTTGAATACGTTGTTTTTTAGTGGCAAAGTGTTCGTAGTCTATCAATTGATTGATATGCTTTGTTTCGCTAAATGAAAATTTTCTAAAGTCTAATTCAAAATTCTTGCTTCCATTTACAAAGGTCCTAATATTATAAACGCCATTAGAGTTTACAGCAAGATTTTGCCTATCATTAGTTTCTATTCCAAATCCTATATTGCCAATTGCTTTTATATTTTCAACGGTATAATCTCCGTTTTTTAAAGGAATTAACCTTAGCTTTTGTTTTTTATTGGAATTATTTACAAAGGCATTATTATCAAGAGGGTAAGCATAAATGGATTTAACATAAGGCTCTGTTGTATCCAAAATCTCTATTCCGAAAAGCATAGGGTTTATGGGATGCTCATTTTTATCTCTAATTTCAAAATGTAAATGTGGTCCTCCAGACCCGCCAGAATTGCCACTATAAGCAATTAAATTGTCTTTAGTTATTGGTAAAGTTTCAGCACTAGGAAACAATTCAATTTCATAAGATTCTTTTTTGTACTGCTGTTTTTTAATGTAGGCTTCTATTTCTGGAGCGAATTTTTGTAAATGCGCATAAACGGTAGTATAACCGTTTGGATGCGTTATATAAAGTGCCTTACCATAGCCGTAATGTGATACCTTAATTCTACTAACATATCCATTTGCACAGGCTTTTACCTTTAAGCCAACACGCTGTTGTGTCTTTATATCTATTCCAGAATGGAAATGATTTGAACGTAATTCGGCAAATGTTCCAGAAAGTATAAGCGGTATTTCTAACGGATTACTAAAATAGTCTTTAGGGTAATTATTTTGTCCGCTTAATAGAAATGGAACAGAAAAGAGTAGTGCTAAGATAAATCTCATAGGTATGTATTGAGGCTAAAATATTAATTTGAAGCGAATATGCAAAAGCAAGAAACAAAAATCAAGCCAACGTTTTTAGTTATATTAGTATTGTTATAGAATTTGAAATTTTATTGAAAAACAATTGTAATTTTTAAGCAGGTATGTTAACTTTGTGAGATAAGTATTGAATTTTGTAAATGGGTAATATTGAAGATATTGTAGATTCGTTAGAAAACAAAATTAGTAAAGTATTACACAAACTAGAGCTTTTAAAGCAAGCTAATTCAAAATTAAGCGAAGAGTTAAACGCTTCTAAAAAAGAAATTCATAGCCAAAAAATGCTTATTGCAGATTGGGAAGAGAAATATGAATCTTTAAAAATGGCAAACTCAATACTTGGTAGTGACGATAATAAAAGAGAAACTAAGCTTAAAATAAATGCGTTAATAAGAGATATAGATTATTGTATATCGCAACTCTCCGATTAAAGCAAAATAAATTCAATGTCAGAAAAGCTTAAAATAAGGCTATCTATAGCAAATAGACTTTATCCTTTAACAATTGAACCGAGTCAAGAAGAGGGATTACGTAAAGCCGCTAAAAACATTGAATATATGATTAAACAGTTTGAGCAAAGTTATTCTGTTAGAGATAAGCAAGATGTTTTAGCAATGTGCGCTTTGCAATTTGCTTCTCAAGTAGAACAGAAATCTATTGATAATAAGAATGTTAGTGAACATGTAGAAGAAAAACTAAATGCACTAGATGAACTATTACATTCATATCTAAACTCTTAACGTTCTTTAAAATAAACTAAAAGTTACTGCCTACATTAGTTATTATTTTTTGATAAACTCAACGTTAATTCTTTAAAAAGGGTGAGTTTAAGTTGTAAAAGCAGGCCTCCTAGTTAGAGGATCCTTGATCAGCTTGTTAGCCCTAAACTTGTTTTTAAGGAGTTTATACAAAACTTTCAGCTGATGTAGGCTTTTTTTATATACAAACAACTAAAATAAAAGATGGATAATTCAATAATAATTGGAGTAGGGGCAGCAGTTTTAGGTATAGTAATTGGTTTTATTATTGCTAAAACTTTAGAGAAAAATAAGGCATCAAAGCTTATTAAAGAAGCAAAGAAAGATGCTTCTATAATATTAAAAGAGGCAAAAAGCGAGGGAGAGACAATTAAAAAGGACAAAATTCTTCAGGCTAAAGAAAAGTTCATAGAACTTAAGGCTGAGCATGAAAAGGTAATTTTGTCTAGAGATAAAAAAATGGCAGAAGCCGAAAAGCGTACAAGAGATAAAGAATCTCAAGTATCTAATGAGCTGTCTAAGAGTAAAAAATTAAATCAAAGTCTAGATGATAAGATTAAAGATTATAATCATAGACTTGATGTACTAGATAAAAAACAGGGTGAATTAGACAGACTTCATAAAAGCCAAGTGCAACAGTTAGAAGTTATTTCTAGTTTGTCTGCCGATGAAGCTAAAGAACAATTAGTAGAGTCTTTAAAGGGTGAAGCTAAAAATGATGCTTTGGCATTTATTCAAAGTTCTTTAGAAGAAGCTAAACTTACGGCAGAACAGGATGCCAAGAAAATCATTATTAATACCATTCAACGTATTGGAACAGAGGAGGCGGTTGATAATTGTGTGTCTGTATTTAATATAGAATCTGATGATGTTAAAGGACGAATTATTGGTCGTGAAGGTCGAAATATTCGTGCTATAGAAGCTGCCACTGGTGTAGAAATTATAGTTGATGATACACCTGAGGCTATTATTTTATCTTGTTTTGACTCTGTTAGAAGAGAGGTCGCTCGTTTATCTCTTCATAAATTAGTTACAGATGGAAGAATTCATCCTGCTAGAATTGAGGAAGTTGTTAAGAAAACCAAGAAGCAGATAGAACAAGAAATTATCGAAGTAGGTAAACGTACCGTAATTGATTTGGGGATACATAATTTAAACCCAGAATTAATTAAGATGGTTGGTAGAATGAAGTACCGCTCTTCATATGGTCAGAACTTATTACAGCACTCTAGAGAAGTTGCAAAACTTTGTGGTGTAATGGCAGCAGAGCTTGGTTTAAACCCTAAGCTAGCAAAACGAGCAGGATTACTACATGATATAGGTAAAGTTCCAGATGCCGAAGCTGATATGGAAACACCACATGCTATCTTGGGGATGCAATGGGCAGAGAAATTTGGGGAAAAGAAAGATGTTTGTAATGCCATTGGTGCGCACCATGATGAAATAGAAATGAAGTCTTTATTAGCACCAATTGTTCAGGTATGTGATGCTATTTCTGGTGCTAGGCCAGGAGCAAGAAGACAGGTGCTAGATAGTTATATTCAGCGTTTAAAGGATTTAGAAGATATTGCTTTTGGATTTAACGGTGTTAAGAAAGCTTACGCAATTCAAGCTGGTAGAGAATTACGTGTAATAGTTGAAAGTGAAAAAGTGAATGATGATAAAGCAGCGGATTTATCATTTAATATTTCGCAAAAAATTCAAACCGATATGACTTATCCAGGTCAGGTTAAGGTTACAGTAATTAGAGAAACTAGGGCTGTAAATATTGCGAAATAGATAGTCTTAAATAAAACTAAAAAAAGCCAGCACATTTGCTGGCTTTTTTATTTTCTAGGATGATATTTTTCAACAACCTTGGTTAAATGGCTTTTATCAACATGTACATACACTTCAGTGGTTGTGATGCTTTCATGACCAAGCATAAGTTGAATAGACCTTAAGTCCGCGTCGTTTTGTAAAAGGTGTGTAGCAAATGAATGTCTAAAGATATGCGGCGATATTTTCTTTTTAAGTCCAACATGTTCAGCTAACTGTTTTACAATGGTGAAAATCATTGCTCTGGTAAGTTGTTTGCCTCTTCGGTTTAGAAACAAAGTGTCTTCAAAACCATTTTGAATAGCCATGTGATTTCTAATCTGATTCCTATAAATAGTAATGTATTTTTGGGTGCTATCTACAATGGGAACAAAGCGCTGCTTATCGCCTTTACCAGTAACTTTAATAAAGCCCTCTTCGAAGAATAAGTCCGAAATTTTTAAGTTAATGAGTTCACTTACACGTAACCCACAACCATATAGTGTTTCTAGCATTGCTCTATTGCGTTCACCTTCGGGCTTACTTAAATCAATGGCAGAAATAAGAGTGTCAATCTCTTCTTCGGAAAGCGTGTCTGGTAATTTTCTACCAATTTTAGGGGCTTCAATAAGCTCCAAAGGGTTGTCTTTTCTATAATCTTCAAAAACTAAATAGCTAAAAAAACTTCGCAAGCCAGAAATTATTCTAGATTGGGATCTTGCGTTAAGCTCTTTTGCTATTTCGTATACAAATTGCTTTATAGTTTCCGAAGAAATTACAATAGGAGATATGGTTATATCATTGTCATTCAAATAAACTAAAAGCTTTTTTACGTCTCTTGTATAATTCTCTATTGAATTATCCGAAAGTCCACGTTCAATTTTTAAATATAATTGATAATCTTTTATTGCATGTTCCCATTTCATACTTGTAAAAGTAGTATAATTCTAAATTTTAAATATCTTTACTTTTATGAAAAAACTAATAATTATAAACGGACCAAATCTCAATTTATTAGGGAAAAGAGAGCCGGAAATATATGGGAGTCTTACTTTTGAGGACTATTTTGAAGAGATAAAACCGAAATATCCAAATGTAAGTTTAGAGTACTATCAATCTAATGTAGAAGGCGAATTAATTAATAAATTACATGAAGTAGGGTTTAGCTATGATGGTATAGTTCTAAATGCAGGTGCTTATACACATACATCAATTGGATTGGGAGACGCCATAAAAGGTATAGAAACACCGGTGGTTGAAGTTCATATTTCGAATACTTTTGGTAGAGAAGAATTTAGACATCAATCTTATATTTCACCAAATGCTAAGGGCGTAATTCTTGGTTTTGGTTTACAAAGTTACGAATTGGCTTTAGATAGTTTTTTATAAAGAAGCCACTCCGAATCTCTCGAAAGGGTAGGAACCCTCACTGCTGTGTAAGCTAAAGGTATAAAGCAAAGTATTTAAATAAAAAAATGCGGTCCATAAAATTTTATGAACCGCATTTTTAATTTTCTATATTGAGTGGAATTCCTCCTCTTTTGGGAGTTTAGGGCTTCCTACTAGATGTGTATACACTCATCATAAGCGTCAGCAACAGCTTCCATAACTGCTTCACTCATAGTTGGATGAGGGTGAACAGCTTTTAAAATTTCATGTCCTGTTGTTTCCAATTTTCTTGCTACTACAGTTTCAGCAATCATATCTGTAACACCAGCTCCAATCATATGACATCCTAACCACTCACCGTACTTAGCATCAAAAATCACTTTAACAAAACCTTCTTTGTTTCCTCCGGCACTTGCTTTACCAGAAGCAGAGAATGGGAATTTACCAACTTTAATATCTAAACCTTTTTCTTTTGCAGCTTTTTCTGTTAATCCAACGCTAGCAATTTCAGGAGTACAGTACGTACATCCAGGAATGTTACCGTAATCAATTGGTTCTACGTGCATTCCAGCTAATTTCTCTACACATAAAATACCCTCGGCAGAAGCTACGTGAGCTAAAGCTTGTCCGGGAGTTACATCTCCAATAGCATAATAACCAGGGATATTAGTTTGGTAGTAATCGTTAACTAAGATTTTATCTCTATCTACAACGATACCAACATCTTCTAAACCAATATTTTCAATATTACTCTTAATACCTACGGCAGATAAAATGATATCAGCTTCTAAAACTTCTTCACCTTTTTTAGTTTTTACCGTAGCTTTTACTCCTTTACCAGAAGTATCTACGCTAGTAACCTCAGAAGAAGTCATAACTTTGATTCCATTCTTTTTGAAAGAACGTTCTAATTGCTTAGAAACATCCTCGTCTTCAACAGGAACAATATTTGGTAAATATTCAACAACCGTAACTTCTGTACCTAAAGAGTTATATACATAAGCAAACTCAACACCAATGGCTCCAGAACCAACAATAATCATTTTCTTAGGTTGTTTCTTTAAGCTCATAGCCTCTCTGTAACCAATCACCTTTTCACCATCCTGTGGTAAACTTGGTAATTCTCTAGAACGAGCTCCTGTAGCAATTATAATATTGTCTGCACTGTAAACTGTTCCATCAACATCAATCTTTTTACCAGGTTTTAGCGTTCCATACCCGTTTATTATGTCAATTTTGTTCTTTTTCATTAAGAATTGAACACCTTTACTCATACCACCAGCTACATCTCTACTACGTTTTACCACAGCATTAAAATCGTGCTCTGCATCTTTTACTTTTAAACCGTAGTCTTCTGCATGTTTAAGATATTCAAATACTTGAGCCGACTTTAATAAGGCTTTTGTTGGAATACATCCCCAGTTTAAACATATACCTCCAAGTTCGCTCTTTTCAACAATTGCAGTTTTAAAACCTAATTGAGAAGCTCTAATGGCAGCAACATATCCTCCAGGACCACTTCCAAGAACTATAATATCGTATTTACTCATGTGTTAAATTTTAGGCTACGAATTTACAAAATGGTTTTTTAATAAAGAATTTAGAATGCTTTAAATTTCTATCTTTTACTACATTTGCAGACCAAACGTAATTATATGAATATTCCAAAAAAAAGTTACCCTAGAATTGTTATTATTGGAGGAGGATTTGCGGGAGTAGCTTTAGCCAAAAAGTTGTCAAAACAAGAAGTTCAGGTTGTTTTATTGGATAAACATAATTACCACACTTTTCAACCGCTTTTATATCAAGTTTCTACAGGAGGTTTAGAACCTGATTCAATTGGATATCCTATTCGCAAGGTTTTACAGAACTTTCCTAACTTTTATTTTAGATTGGCCAATGTTGAACGTATTGATACATCATGCAATACTTTAAAAACAAATATTGGAGAGATAGACTTTGATTATTTAGTGGTGGCCTCTGGTTCTACTACCAATTACTTTGGAAATTCTGCTATTGAAAAGTATAGTATGGCCATGAAAACCATACCTCAATCTCTTAACTTACGAAGTCTTATTCTTGAAAATTTTGAAGATGCTTTGCTAACCTCAGATTTAAATGAGCGTAATGCTTTAATGAATTTTGTTATTGTTGGCGGTGGACCAACGGGAGTGGAACTTGCTGGAGCATTAGCTGAGATAAAAAAAGGTATTTTGCCTAAAGATTATCCCGATTTAGATACACGTTTGGCGCAGATACATATTATACAATCTGGTGATAGGATTTTAAAAGGTATGAGTAAAAAAGCTTCGGCGAAAGCAGAGGATTTTTTAGAAAAACTAGGGGTAAATATTTGGAAAAATGTTAGGGTTACCAATTACGATGGAAAAACAGTTTCTACCAATACAGATTTAACTTTTGAAACAGCAACTTTAGTATGGGCTGCTGGCGTAAAAGGAGCTACAATAAATGGTATTGATGGTGACGATTTTATTACCCGTGGAAATAGAATTATTGTAAACGAATTTAATCAAGTAAAAGGGTTTGATCATATTTTTGCGGTAGGTGATATTGCTTGTATGAAGACTCCTGATTTTCCTGATGGTCTACCAATGATGGCGCAACCTGCCATACAACAAGGGGAACAATTAGGTAATAACTTATTGAAACTCATAGAAAACCAGCCTATGAAAGCCTTTACCTATAAAGACAAAGGTTCTATGGCTACAATTGGAAGGAATAAGGCTGTCGTTGACCTAAAAAAATGGAAATTCCAGGGTGTTTTTGCCTGGTATCTTTGGATGTTCGTGCATCTATTTTTTCTAATTGGATTTAGAAATAGGATGGTAGTATTTATAAATTGGGTATATAATTATATACGCTTTGATAGGGAAGCACGATTAATAATACGTCCGTTTAAGAATAAAAATCTAGAATAATTTACAGGTCGTCTGTAAAATGTTTTCTAGTTTTCTCTTTACTGAATTTTTCGCTATTGTATTTCGAAGAAGTACCTTTTGGAATGGATAAAGACGTCCAGCCATTGCCCTTAATGAGTTTGCCTAAAAAAACAATTTGGCCAACATGATACGCATAATGAGCTAATTGTCTGTTAATGGCTTCAGTTACTGTATGTCCTTGGTTTCTAATGTAAATAATGCGTTCTAAATCCTCTTTTTTTAAAGGTTTTATTGCAGAAAATAAACAGTCCCACCCTTTGTTCCATTCACCAACTAATTCTTCTTTAGAGGTATAGGTATCCTCAAATTCCTTGTCTCGAAAGCGCCATTCTTTTTCGCCATCTTCCGTTAAAAAGTTGGTCCATCTACTTAGCATATTACCAACGAGATGTTTTACTATAATTGCAACGGAATTAGAATCTTCTGTAAATTCATTTTGCATCTCCTTAAAGCTTAATTGACTAAATGTTTTGTCGCCTAAACTTTGGTAATATTCAAATTGTTTGATTATGCTCGATAAGTAACTTTCCATTACATAAAAGTACTTATTTATTTGGGATAAATTTAAGTGCTACACCATTTATGCAATGCCTTTTGCCTGTAGTATTTCTGGGGCCATCATTAAAAACATGTCCCAAATGTCCTCCGCAGGTAGCACAATGCTCTTCCGTTCTTGCATAACCAATATTATAATCGGTCGAAAAAGCCACATTACCTTTAATTTCTCTATCAAAACTAGGCCAACCGCTACCAGAATCGTATTTGTGTTCACTTTTAAATAAAGGCGTATCACAACCCCTACAAACATAAATACCATCTTTGTAATTTTTATTTAAAGAACTTGTAAAGGCACGTTCTGTTCCTGCTTGTCTAAGTACGTAATATTCTTGAGGAGATAATTGACTTTTCCATTCTTCATCTGTTTTAACAACTTCAAAAACTTCTTTTTTCTTAGTTTTTTTCTGTGCAGAGGAATTACAATTGAAAAGACAAATTACAAAAATTAATAGGAGGAGATTTTTCATTTTATTCTATTTCTTTTTATGTCGGGATTAATATTATTTCTTAACACATTTAAATTTATAAATTCAAGTGACTATTAAAAAAAAACAGTGTCTAAAATATATCGAAATACAATTTTTGTATTTTTATATTAAATAAACTTACTAAAATGAAACTAAAAAGTACTTTCATATTATTTGGTATTGCTGCTATTTGTATTGCATGTGCCACGAACCCTTTCACTGGGAAAAAAACTATGGCATTAGTGCCTAATTCTCAGCTGTTTCCAATGGCTTTTGCTCAGTATGACCAATTTTTAACTGAAAATAAAGTAATCACTGGTACTAAAGATGCTGAAATGATTAAACGTGTTGGCCAAAAGATTGCCGTAGCAGCAGAACGTTGGTTAAATGCTAATGGTCATCAAGGCTATTTAAAGGATTATAAATGGGAATATAATTTAGTTGAAGATAAAACTGTTAATGCTTGGTGTATGCCTGGAGGAAAGATTGTGTTCTATACAGGTATTTTACCAATAGCTGAGAATGAAGCAGGGGTAGCTGCTATAATGGGACACGAAGTTGCACATGCTTTGGCAAATCATGGTCAACAAAGAATGAGTGCGGGTTATTTACAAGCTGGGATTGCAATAGCTGGTAATGTAGCTATTAAGGATGAACAGTCAAGAAATGCTTTTAATCAGTATTACGGTGTTGGCTCTCAGGTTCTGGGTATCTTACCTTTTAGTAGAAGTCATGAGACTGAATCGGATAATATAGGTATATATTTAATGGCTATTGCTGGATATGAACCTACTGAAGCTGCTGAATTATGGAAACGAATGAAAGCTAGAAGTGGGGGACAATCACCACCTGAATTTTTGAGTACGCATCCATCAAATGACACACGTATTAATCACTTAACACATTGGGCTCCTAAAGCTAGAGCGGAAGCAGCTAAGTTTGGTGTTACTACTTTCAGAAAATAGTTTTAAGATGTTATAACAGGGGATGAGACCCAGCTATACCGCAGGGGTGTTTCAACCAACAATTTTGAGTTTGCCCAAAAGCTTCTCGAAATTGGGTTTCAATAAAAATATTTGTTTACTTTAGAAGCTGCTCATAAAAGGGCAGCTTTTTTATTATGGCAGTATTAGAAAAAGGAAGTAAAAAGTTATTAAATGCCTGGGCGTTTTATGATTGGGCTAACTCGGTGTATAGTTTGGTAATTGCTTCGGCAGTATTTCCTATTTTTTACGGAGCACTATTTCGTAAAGCGGGAATAGATACTGTTTCTGTTTTTGGAGGTGAAATAGAAAGAGCTCCTTTAATTAGTTATACAACATCCTTAGCTTTTGTTTTTATTGCTTTAGTTACCCCGTTGGTTTCTGGTATTGCAGATTATATTGGTAATAAAAGGGTATTTATGAAATTCTTTTGCTATTTAGGAGGAGTTTCATGTATAGGACTTTATTGGTTTTCTTTGGATAATATTTATTTCAGCCTTTTGTGCTATTTTTTTGGTCTTGTTGGTTTTTGGGTGAGTTTTGCCATTAACAATTCGTATTTGCCAGATGTAGCATTTGAGCATCAACAAGATAAAATAAGTGCTAAAGGATTTTCTTTGGGGTATGCTGGTAGTGTGCTATTGCTTTTAATAAATTTAGTGATGGTAATGAAACCAGACTTATTCGGAATTACCTCAGATGATCCGAATAATCCTGCGGAGATAAGAGCTATGAAAATCTCTTTTGTTACAGTGGGGATTTGGTGGATGATTTTTAGTCAGTATACATTTTTTCATCTTCCAAAAGGGAACAAAAAAGAGAACGCTTCAGGAAAAAATAATGTTATTTTTAATGGTTTTAAAGAATTAAAATTGGTTTGGAATCAGTTATTAGACCAGCCTAAGTTAAAACGTTATTTAGTTGCCTTTTTTGTGTATAGTATGGCAGTACAAACTGTGATGTTAATTGCTACATATTTTGGTGAAGAAGAAATTAATTGGGGAACAGATGATGAGCGTACCATGGGGTTAATAATAAGCATTTTATTAATTCAAGTTATCGCTATATTTGGCGCTTTGGTTACAGCTAGAGCCTCAAAAAAATACGGAAATGTAAACACTTTAATCGTTATTAATATACTTTGGGTGAGTATATGTGTTTATGCCTATTTCTTAATTACACCAACAGATTTCTATATAGCTGCGGCGTGTGTTGGTATAGTAATGGGAGGTATTCAAGCACTTTCTAGATCTACGTATTCTAAGTTTTTACCAGAAACTAAAGATACCACATCCTTCTTTAGTTTTTATGACGTTGCAGAAAAAGTGGGGATTGTAATCGGGACTTTTATATATGGGTTTATTGCACAAATAACCGGAAGTATGCGAAATGCTATTTTATTCTTAATAGTATTCTTTTTAGCGGGTGTGTTTTTGTTAACCAGAGTATTAAAAATTAGTAAGTAAAAAGTCGCTCAAAAGAGCGACTTTAAAAGGTATATTTATTACTTTATTTTAATTAGATCTAATGGAACCAGAGCCTGCCACTTTAGTGTCTTCCTTTTTAGGATTTCCAGCATAAACAATATCTCCAGAACCAGAAATTCTAGCTTTTATAGATTCGTTACTTACAACTTTGGCTCCTCCAGAACCTGCAATAGCAACTTCAGTATTGTTTGCGTTTAAATCAAATCCGTGAAAATCACCTGAACCAGCCACTTTTACAACTAAATTATTGGTATTTCCTTTTAAAGTTAAATCGCCAGAACCTGCAACTGCCCCTTTAGCAGATGTAGTATCAATGTTTAAGACAACATCTCCAGAACCAGAAAGTGCTACATCTAATTTCGAAGTGTTAATCTTGTCTTCATTCCATAGGTCTCCAGAACCAGATAATGACACATTACTAATGTCTTTTACAGGTATTGTAATTTTAATGGTTTTTCCTCTACTGGATTTTAAATTTTTTCCATTTCTCACCTTAACAATTAAGTTGTCTCCTTTAACTTCTGTAATAATATGTTCTAGTAAGTTTTCTTCACCTTCAATTGTTATCTTACCTTCATTGCCGCTTACAAGAATAAAATCCATACTTCCAGCGCATTTTACGCCATCATAAGAACCAGTTGTTCTTGAAATTGTAGTTACATTGCCATTACCTTTAATACCTCCCCACTGGGCAAAAGCTGTAAAAGCCGTAAATACACTTAATATAAATAAGACTGTTTGTTTTTTGATTGATGATGTCATGTTTTTTAATTTTTATAGTTTATTTGATGAATTAATTTTTAGTAAGTGAAATACTGCCATAATCAGAAGTTACTTTAACTAAATTACCTGATGAACTATTACCATGGTACCCCGTGTAATAGCTTGAAGTAGATTCTTTAATTTTTTTCGTGAATTCTAACCCTGCACTTTCCCTTAATGAGGCATAATCTAGTTTAAGGTCAAAATCAAAATTATAATTTGGAGCGAATCCAATTTTAATGCCAGTATAACTTCCGTTAATAGTTACATTTTTAGTATTCTCATTAAGTTGTCCTATTTTAATGGCGCCATAGTCTGCCTTTAAATAAGCTTCTTTATAAATGTCTCCAAATACGGCAGTTAAATAATCGCCATTACCTTTTATGTAATTAGCGTTTTCTACTTTTAAGCTACCATAATCGCAATTGTAATTAATTGTTTCTGCAACTTCGACCTTAGAGCTAGAATAATCCGCATTTATATTGAGTGATTTAGTTTTAGAAACAGTAAACCCACTGTAATCCGCATTAATATTTCCGTTTTTAATGTATTCAAAATAACAGTTTTGAGAATAATCAAAGTACAACCTATTGTTATCGTTCATTAATTCTTTGGTTGTAATTTTACCATAATCGCATCTAATCTCTGCGGAGCCTTCAAGTTTGTCTAAATTAATACTTCCGTAATCATTGTTAATGTCAACATTATTGCTAATAGGTATTTTTACAATGTAATGGATGTTTACATTTACTTTTGATTTTTTGCCCCAACTCCACCAAGAACTAGATTTCTTGTTAAATTCGGTTTCGGCAGAAACTAGGTTAGGAGATGCACTAAAATCTACAGTTATGTCCCTAAGGCGTTCTTCGACTTTTTCTTCATCATTTCCTGATGTTGTAATTGTGATTTCAAAAACTGTTTTGTTTTTATCCCAAGTAATAACATCAATATTACCATAGCTACTGTTAACTTTAAGAGTAGCATTTTTGTTTACGGTAAATTCCTTATTTATGGTTTTCTTTTTAGTGTACTTGCCATCTAGCTTTGGAGATGCCATAGCAAGTAACGGAAGCATAACTAGGGTTAAAGAAATTCTATATAGTAATGTTCGTTTCATTTGATTGATTTTTTAATTCTTTAATGTGATTAATTTTTTCAATAGTACTTTTTAAAATGTCTATCCTATTTTGAAAGTTTGAAATCATTGCATAAATAACTCTTGTATCATCTCCACTTTCTGATAGGTCTGTTTTTAGATTTTCGTATTTATCTTCTAAAACTTTTAATCGTTTCATGGCATCTTGAACAATTACCTGTGCTTCTGGACTTTTTTCTGCCTGAAGTTTAAATAATTCTTCGTTTATTGATGTTAAGAAAAAATCTTGTGTCTGGGCCATTTTTGGAGATACACTTGCTAAATCTCGTCCATTTTCATTTGGACTTTTAAACACAAATGTTATCATTAAAATTACCGCAGCGGCAACACCAACCAAAGGTTTCCATAAACGACGCCATAGTTTATCTTCTTCTTTAATCAGTGCTAGCTCGCTTTGGTTATTTAGTTTATTTAAAAAGCGTTCTTTATGATTAAGAGCAGGCTGTTCTATGTCAAATTCATTTTGTAATCTGTCAAATAGGTTATCAATGTTATCTTTACTCATAAGCTTTTTTTTAAACGTGTACCGTTGCCAGTAACTTTTTTCTTAAACTTTCTTTGGCTCGTGATATGGTTGTTCTACAATTAGATTGAGAGATGTTTAATATATCTCCAATTTCTTCGTAGTCATAACCTTCAATTAAGTTAAGCGTAAGTGCAATTCTATAATTATCTTTTAATGTTTTAAGAGTTTCTAATACCTGTTTTGCTTTTAGGCTTGTAAACTCATAATCACTATTTAGACCATTAGAATCACCTTCAACTTTATATAGCATGTCATCTATAGGTACTTCATTTTGTTTTATTTGTTTTCTATAGAGTTGAATACTATTGTTTACAACTATTCTTTTTAGCCATGAACCAAAAATTGATGTGTCTTTAAGCGTATTTAACTTTGTAAATGCCATTAAAAACGATTCTTGCATAATATCTTCAGCCTCATAACTGTTTTTTACAATTCTGAAAGCTGTATTATACATAGCCTTATAATATCTGTTGTAAACTTCCAATTGCGCAGATTGGTTGCCCGATATGCATAAAGCTATTAATTGTTCAATATTGAAATTGGTTGGCGTCAAAAAAAACAATGTTTACATTAAAGATACGTTGGTTTTTAATTTGTTACAGTTTTGTCAAAAAAAAATCCTACCATCAATTAGAGAGTAGGATTTTTTTATAATTAAAAACTATTTTTTCTAAGATTCAGCAGGCTTTTCCGCTTTATCAATAGTGATATTTAATTCATTAGAATCTTTATCCAAATCTATTTTTATTTTATCACCTTCTTGTATATTAGAACCAACAATTTCTTCGGCTAAGGCATCTTCAATATACTTCTGTATGGCTCGCTTTAATGGTCTTGCGCCATATTGTTTATCAAAACCTTTTTCGGCAATATAATCCTTAGCACCATCAGTTAATTCTAAAATGTAACCAAGGCCTTTAATACGCGCTAAAAGCTTTTCTAGTTCAATATCAATAATTTTATTAATGTCCTCTTTCTCAAGTGCATTAAATACAATAACATCATCAATTCTATTTAGGAATTCTGGTGCAAAAGACTTCTTTAAAGCATTTTCTATAACACTTCTAGCATTGGCATCTTCTTGTGCTTTTTGAGCTGCTGTACCAAAACCAACACCTGTACCAAAGTCTTTGAGTTTACGTGCTCCAATATTGGAGGTCATTATGATGATTGTATTTCTAAAGTCAATTTTTCTACCTAAACTATCAGTTAAGTATCCATCATCAAGAACCTGTAGCAGCATATTGAATACATCTGGATGTGCTTTTTCAATTTCATCTAGTAAAATAACAGCATAAGGCTTGCGTCTAACTTTTTCTGTTAATTGACCACCTTCTTCATAACCAACGTATCCTGGAGGTGCACCAATTAATCTAGAAATAGCAAACTTCTCCATGTACTCACTCATATCGATTCGTACTAAAGAATCCTCACTATCAAATAACTCTCTAGACAAAATCTTAGCCAATTGCGTCTTACCAACACCAGTCTGACCTAAGAAAATAAATGAACCAATAGGCTTGTTAGGGTCTTTAAGACCAGCACGGTTTCTTTGAATTGCTTTCACAACTTTAGAAACGGCCTCATCTTGACCAATTACTTTACCTTTAATTAGGTTTGGTAATTCTGCCAGTTTATTAATTTCTTTTTGTGCAATTCTATTCACAGGAACACCTGTCATCATAGAGATAACATCTGCAACATTCTCTTCTGTTACAATTTCTCTATGTTGTTTGGTGTCTTCTTCCCATTTCTCTTGAGCTATAGATAACTCTTTTTCAAGGCGTTTTTCATCATCTCTTAGTTTTGCAGCCTCCTCATACTTCTGCTTTCTTACTACAGCATTCTTGGTTTCCTTAATTTCTTCAAGTTTCTTTTCTAACTCAATGATTTGTTTCGGAACATCAATGTTTGTGATATGTACACGTGATCCTGCCTCATCTAAAGCATCAATAGCTTTGTCTGGTAAAAATCGTTCCGTCATATATCTGTTAGTTAATTTTACACAAGCTTCAATAGCTTCTGGTGTATAATCAACATTGTGATGTTCTTCGTACTTTCCTTTAATATTGTTAAGGATTTCGATAGTTTCTTCAACACTAGTAGGTTCTACTATTACCTTTTGGAAACGACGTTCAAGGGCACCATCTTTTTCAATATACTGTCTATATTCATCTAAAGTAGTAGCTCCAATACATTGAATTTCTCCTCTTGCTAATGCTGGCTTAAACATGTTTGAAGCATCTAAACTTCCTGTTGCACCACCAGCGCCAACAATGGTGTGTATTTCATCAATAAATAAAATAACATCATCATTCTTTTCAAGCTCGTTCATAACGGCTTTCATGCGCTCTTCAAATTGGCCTCTGTATTTTGTGCCAGCAACTAAACTTGCCAAATCAAGTGTTACAACACGTTTGTTAAACAGTATTCTAGATACTTTTCTTTTAACAATTCTAAGGGCTAAACCTTCAGCAATAGCAGACTTACCAACACCAGGTTCACCAATTAAAAGCGGATTATTCTTCTTTCTTCTACTTAAAATCTGTGAAACGCGTTGTATTTCTTTTTCTCTACCAACAACAGGGTCTAGCTTACCTTCTTCAGCTAAAGCCGTTAAATCACGTCCAAAATTATCCAGAACGGGTGTTTTAGACTTCTTGTTTGTTTTGCCCGAGGGTGTATTAAAAATATCTTTTGAAGCATCATCTTCTTGGTTTGGAGTGTCATCCGGAAAAGATTCAGCTTTTGGTTCTATATATTCATTATCGTTTGTAATCATAAGCTTAAATTGTTCTTTAACATTGTCATAGTCCACTTTTAATTTATTTAAAAGTTTAGTAGTTGGGTCGTTTTCATTTCTCAAAATACACAATAATAAGTGCGCTGTATTAATTGATGTACTTTGAAATAACTTTGCCTCTAAAAACGTAGTTTTTAAAGCGCGTTCTGCTTGTCTTGTAAGATGTAAATTCTTTTTTTGGTTTGAAGCAATAGTAATGTTGGGGTTGGCTGGACTTAATATTTCAACTTTTCGTCTTAAATGATTTAAATCTATATCTAAGGCATTTAATATATTAATTGCTTTCCCGTTACCATCACGTAAAAGACCAAGCATAAGGTGTTCAGTGCCAATAAAATCATGCCCCAAACGCAATGCTTCTTCTTTGCTATAAGCAATTACATCTTTTACTCTTGGTGAAAAATTATCATCCATAATTAAGTTCCTTTCTGCATTAAAAATACTAATAATAGTTAACTATAGGCAAAAACTATACCCTAAATTAACTGTCAGTTGCTAATTGACGAAAAAAAGTTTAATAAATCAAAGTTTTCAATCTCATACTTATTAACCAAAAAAGGGTGTTAAATTGTTAATAAATAGTCTTAAAAAACTAACTTAAATCAGGTATTCGCAATAATGAAATAACTATATTAGCATGTTTTGAAAAAATCATAAAATATTAAAAGAAATATATGGCAGAAGGAGAAAAATTGATTCCTATTAATATTGAAGATGAAATGAAATCGGCTTACATTGATTATTCAATGTCAGTCATTGTGTCACGTGCTTTACCAGATGTTAGAGATGGTTTAAAACCAGTTCACAGACGTGTACTTTACGGTATGCATGAACTAGGTGTTAGAGCAAATAGTGCGCATAAAAAATCTGCAAGAATAGTAGGGGAAGTTTTAGGTAAATATCACCCGCATGGTGATACTTCAGTTTATGATACTATGGTGCGTATGGCTCAAGAATGGAGTTTACGTTATTTACTAGTAGATGGTCAAGGTAACTTTGGATCTATTGATGGAGATAGTCCTGCAGCAATGCGTTATACAGAAGCGCGTATGCAGAAAATTTCTGAAGACATGTTGGCAGATATAGAAAAGGAAACTGTAGATCACAAATTAAACTTTGATGATACCCTTCAAGAACCAACCGTTTTACCCACAAGAATTCCAAATTTATTAGTTAACGGAGCTTCTGGTATTGCCGTTGGTATGGCAACTAATATGCCACCTCATAACCTTTCTGAAGTTGTAGATGGTACCATAGCATACATTGATAATAATGAGATTGAGATAGATGAGTTAATTCAATTCATTAAAGCACCAGATTTTCCAACCGGAGGAACAATTTATGGGTATGATGGCGTAAAAGAAGCTTTTCATACTGGTAGAGGTCGCATTGTTATGCGTGCTAAAGCTAATATTGAAGAGGTTAACGGTAGAGAATGTATTATTGTTGATGAAATTCCTTATCAAGTCAATAAGGCAGATATGATTAAGAAAACTGCCGACTTGATTAATGACAAAAAATTAGATGGAATTTCTACCATAAGAGATGAGTCTGATAGAAAAGGTATGCGTATCGTTTACGTTTTAAAGCGTGATGCCATTCCTAACATTGTATTAAATAAATTATATAAGTATACTGCACTTCAATCGTCTTTTAGCGTTAATAATATTGCATTGGTTAATGGACGTCCTCAATTATTAAACTTAAAGGACCTTATTCATTACTTTGTTGAGCATAGACATGAGGTTGTTGTAAGACGAACGCAATATGAATTAAGAAAAGCTGAGGAAAGAGCGCATATACTTGAAGGTTTAATTATTGCATCAGATAATATTGATGAAGTCATTGCTTTAATTAGAGCATCATCTAATGCAGATGAAGCTAGAGAGAAGCTAATGAAGCGCTTTGAACTAACTGAAATTCAAGCTAAAGCAATTGTTGAAATGCGATTACGTCAGCTTACTGGTTTAGAGCAAGATAAGTTACGCGCAGAATATGATGAGCTGTTAAAAACTATTGAAGACTTAAAAGATATCCTTGACAAGAAAGAAAGACGAATGGATATCATTAAGGAAGAGTTAGTAGCAGTTAAAGATAAGTACGGAGATGAGCGTAGATCTAACATTGAATATGCAGGTGGAGATTTAAGTATTGAGGATATGATTCCTAATGAGAAAGTGGTAATTACTATTTCTCATGCAGGATATATTAAACGTACTTCTTTAACGGAATACAAGACGCAAAATAGAGGTGGTGTTGGGCAAAAAGCATCAACAACTAGGAATGAAGATTTCTTAGAGCATTTATTTGTTGGTACGAATCATCAGTACATGCTGTTCTTTACGCAAAAAGGAAAATGTTTCTGGATGCGTGTTTACGAAATCCCAGAAGGAAGTAAGACCTCTAAAGGTAGAGCAATTCAAAATCTTATAAATATTGAGCAAGATGATAAGGTAAAAGCCTTTATCTGTACTCAAGATTTAAAAGATGAAGACTATATAAATAGTCACTATGTAATAATGGCTACTAAGAACGGACAGGTTAAAAAGACGTCATTAGAGCAGTATTCAAGACCAAGAACTAATGGTATTAATGCAATTACTATTAAAGAAGAGGATGAGTTATTAGAGGCTAAATTAACAACTGGAGATAGTCAGGTAATGTTAGCGCTTAAGTCTGGTAAAGCAATTAGATTCGAAGAGGCAAAAACAAGACCTATGGGTAGAGGAGCTTCTGGAGTAAGAGGTATTACGCTTGCTGGTCCTAATGATGAAGTAATTGGAATGGTGACTATAAACAACCCGCAGGAAGAGACAGTACTTGTTGTTTCCGAAAATGGCTATGGTAAACGTACATTTATAGATGATCCAGAAGATGGAGAAGCTGTGTACAGAATTACAAATAGAGGTGGTAAAGGTGTTAAAACTATTTCCGTTACTGAGAAAACAGGAAGTCTAGTAGCAATTAAAACAGTTACAGATAATGATGATTTAATGATTATCAATAAATCCGGTATAGCCATTAGGTTAGAGGTTGAGAATTTAAGAACTATGGGTAGAGCTACTCAAGGAGTTAAATTGATAAACCTTAAAGGAAATGATTCTATTGCGGCAGTTGCTAAAGTAATGCATGATGAAGATAATGTAGATGAAGAAGAAGGTGGTGAAACTGTTGAAAACACTGGGGCTACCGAGGATGGCACAACTCTTGATAATAATGTAAATAACGATAACACTGAAAATTAATTTAATAGTATTTAAAATGAAAAAACAATTTATTATAGCTTTATCATTAGCATGTAGCTTTTCATTCGCGCAAAAAAAAGAATTGAAAGCAGCAGAAAAAGCTATTAAAGGGACAAATTTTGCTGAAGCTAAAGCGGCTTTAACTCAAGCAGAATCTTTTATGTCTACTATGGATGCTAAACTTAAAGATAAGTTCTATTATCTTCAAGGTCAGGCGTTTTATGCTAATGGCGGTGGGTCTATGGCAGATTTTGACAAGTCTCTAGAAAGTTTAGGAAACGTAAAATCGGCTTATCCTGCAGAAATAGCAAAATTAAAGCAAGATATTTTAACTAGTCTTATAGACAAAGGAAATAAATTTGTTCAAAACAAAGATTTCTCTACAGCATCAAAGTATTTTGAAAAGTCTTATAGAATTAGTTCAAAAGACACTATTTATCTTTATGCTGCCGCAGCTTATTCTGTAAACGAAAAAGAATATGATAGAGCATTAAAATTATATGAAGAGTTAAAAACTCTTAACTATGATGGTGCTACACCTCAGTTCTTTGCAATTAATAAACAGACACAGCAAGAAGAGTCGTTTCCAAATAAAGAAATGAGAGATATTTCGGTTAAAACGAAAACGCACATTAAACCTACTGAAAAGTACACTAAATCTAAGAGACCAGAGATTGTAAAAAACGTGGCTTTAATTTTAATTAGCCAAGGTAAGAGTGAAGAAGCTCTTGCTGCAATTGATGATGCAAGAAAAGAAATGCCAGATGATGTTAACTTAGTGGTTAATGCTGCTAATATTCACTTCAAGTTAGGAAATACAGATGAATTTAAGAAGTTGTTACAAGAAGCGACTACTATGGATCCTAAGAATCCTGAGTTACAATATAACCTTGGTGTAATATCTTCGGATGCAGGTGAAAATGATAAAGCTAAAGGCTATTATGAAAAAGCAATAGAATTAGATCCTAATTACATTAACGCTTATATTAACCTGTCAGCTTTAATTTTAGGGAAAGAAGAGGCTATTATTGAAGAAATGAATGGTTTAGGAACTTCTGCTGCTGATGACAAACGTTATGATGAGTTAAGAGAGCAAAGACAAAATTTATATCGTGAAGCTGTTCCATTTTTAACTAAGGCTTTAGAAATTGATGGTGAAAATATTAGTGCAGCTAAAACACTTATGAATATTTACAGTATCATTGGTGAAACAGATAAGCATAAAGAAATGAAAGAATTAGTAGCAGCTATAGAAGCATCGGCAAACTAAGATCTTACATGTTCTAAAAAATTAAAAAGCCACTTTTTTAAGTGGCTTTTTTTATATTATTTTTTTAATAACTCTAAGTTTATGGGTGTGCGTTCTTTTATCCACATTGTATATCCCAGAATGATCCAATCGATCTACTCTTACTTTACCATGAGCATGGATAATGTAGTTGTCTTTCATTATAATACCAACATGCGTAATAATACCTTCATTATTGTCAAAAAAAGCTAAATCACCAGGTTCACTTTCTTCAATAAAACTAAGCGCTTCTCCCTGTGTGGCTTGTTGAGACGCATCTCTTAATAGTTTATAACCGTTTAGTTTGTAAACCATTTGAGTAAAACCGGAACAGTCTATACCAAAAGGAGTTTTTCCTCCCCATAAGTAAGGTGCGTTTAAATATAAGAAAGCGGTTTTAATAAGGTTGCTCTTATCTGTTTTTCCTTCTACTAAATTACCTTCGTACGTATGATTTAAAAGAGATAAACCATTTAGATTAGCTCCTAATAAAATAGGGTGCAATTGGTGATCTGAATCTTCAATAAACTCTACTAAATCTAAAGAAAGTTTAGGCGTTTCATTGTTTAATGATTTGTAGTTATCCTCAGATATTTCAAGGTACTGTTTATTGTCAATCCATCCTTCATAAGAATCGAAAGCCAGTCGTATTTTACTCCATTTTTTGCGTTGCTCTAGAACCTTAAAATAGTCACCATACAGTACCTGTGTTACAAGCTCACTTGTATCGGCAGGTTCAATTCTAAGGGGAACAACACTTAAACTACAAATTCCGTACTGCATTAAATCAATTTAATTACGCTCTAAAACAATTGCCGAAGCACCACCACCACCGTTACAAATGGCTGCAGCACCTATCTTAGCATTATTTTGTTCTAGGATATTTAACAAGGTTACAATAATTCTTGCGCCAGAGCATCCTAAAGGATGTCCAAGTGACACTGCTCCACCATTAACGTTAACATTAGAATCATCTAAACCTAGTATTTTCATATTGGCTAAACCAACAACAGAAAAAGCTTCATTAAACTCAAAAAAGTCAACATCTTTAAGTTCAATATTAGCTTTAGCTAAAGCTTTTGGAAGCGCTTTTGCCGGAGCAGTTGTAAACCATTCAGGTTCATGGGCAGCATCGGAATAACTTTTAATAGTGCCTAAAGGCTTTAAACCTAATTCTTCAGCTTTGGCTTTACTCATTAAAACTAGAGCAGCAGCACCATCATTAATAGTTGATGCATTAGCAGCTGTCACTGTTCCATCTTTGGTGAAAGCTGGACGTAAGGCAGGGATTTTTTCAATTTTTACATTGGTATACTCCTGATCTTTAGCTACCAAAATAGGCTCTCCACGTCTTTGTGGAACTTCTACAGGAACAACTTCATTATCAAATTTTCCAGTATCCCAGGCTTTTGCGGATCTTTGGTAAGATTGAATTGCAAATTTATCTTGATCTTCTCTAGAAAAATTATACTCCGTAGCGCATGCATCAGCACAAACACCCATGGCGTTTTCATCATATGCATCAACCAAACCGTCTTTTTGCATACCATCTATTAGAGTAGAAGGACCAAATTTTGATCCAGTTCTTGCGTATAAATAATGAGGAATTAAACTCATATTTTCCATTCCTCCAGCAACAATAATATCATTATCCCCAAGCGCAATAGATTGAGCTGCTTGCATTACAGTTTTCATACCTGAAGCGCAAACCTTATTAACAGTTGTGCAAGGCACTGTATTAGGAATTCCTGCATAAATGGCAGCTTGTCTAGCTGGAGCTTGACCAGTACCAGCCTGAACAACATTTCCCATTATAACTTCTTCCACCATTTCTGGTTTTAAGTTTATTTTTTTTAGGGCGCCCGCTATAGCAAATGCCCCTAATTTTGGAGCTGAGATAGTCGATAAAGCACCTAAGAAACTTCCAATAGGAGTTCTTGCAGCTGAAACTATAACTACTTCTTTACTCATTTTTTAAACATTTGAAATTATTGCAACGAAAATAATCAATTTTTAATACATTTTGGAAGGTTTGCGTTATTATAAAAAAGTAAAAACCTAGGAATTTACTACATTTGAAATAAGGCTTAAATACAACCCTTAATCGTTAAACAAGGATTCTTAGTTAATTACATCTTGCAAATAAAAAACCACTAAATTTAAGGAGATAAAAACATTACTATTTTAAATGAAAGACTTTATAAATAAACTATATAGAAACCACTCCCTAATTTATAAATGTCTGTTATTTATAACAACCACATTTTTAATTGTCTACTTTTTTCCAAAGAGTGGAAAATTTAAATATGATTTTGAAAAAGGAAAGCCATGGCAATCTGAAGATTTACAGGCTCCTTTTGATTTTGCAATTAAGAAAACGGATGAAGAAGTAGCCAAGGAAAGGAAAAAAGTAGAAGAAAACGCCATACTTTATTTTGATAGAGATATTTCTGTTGAGTCCAAAATTACGGCTAATTACAATCAAGAATTTAACAAAACATTTAATGATACGCTCAATAGAGGAAAGAGAAGAGCGCTTAAAGTTACCGGAGAAGCAATTCTCAAAGAATTGTATGCTTTTGGTATTCTTAATGAGAATTATGGTTTTGATAATAAAAGGGGGGTAGCTATACTTGAAGATAGGACTAAGAAACAAGATGCTTTTTTTTCAAATTTGGTTAGACAAAATGAAGTGTCATCAATTATTGAAAAAGCACTAGAAAAAAGCAATTTATCAGAATATAAACCACATTTTACATCTTTATTTTTCGATTTGGTAAAACCAAACTTGGTTTTTAATAAATCATTTACTGAAAAGGCAACTACAGAAGAGCTGGAGGCCATTTCTTTAACAAGAGGAAGCGTTGTAAAAGGTACATTGATTATTTCCAAAGGGGAAGTTGTGGAAGGGGATAAGTTTCAAAAACTAAAATCCTTACAATCCGAATATGAGTCTCAGGTTTGGAACGAGTCTAACTATAATTGGGTACTCTTTGCATATGCTTTATTGGTTGCTTTAGTTATGCTTATGTTGCTTTTATTTTTGAGAAAGTATAGAATCGAAGTTTATGAAAATAATACCAAGGTTACGTTTATTTTCTTTAATGTGCTTTTACTAATTTTTATAACCACTTTGGTGGTTAATTATAACTCTAAGTACATATATGTTGTTCCAATTTGTGTTTTACCTTTAGTACTAAAGGCCTTTTTCGATGCACGTTTAGGACTGTTTACACATGTACTTACAGTACTTCTTTTAGGGTTTATTGTACCAAATAGTTATGAGTACATGTTTTTACAAATAATTACGGGTATTGTAACCATTTTAACGGTTTCTGAGTTATACAAAAGAGCCAATTTGTTTATTTCAGTAGGTCAAATTACCCTCATTTATATAATCGCGTATTTTGCCTTTTTTGTGATACATGAAGGTAGTGTAGAAACGATTAAGTGGGAAACTTTTATTTGGTTTATTTTATGTGGTTTAGCTACGCTTTTTGTTCAGCCTTTAATATATGCTTATGAGAAGTTATTTGGTTTGGTATCTGATGTTTCTTTATTAGAATTATCTGATACTAATTCTAAGTTATTAAAAGAAATGTCTAACAAAGCACCTGGCACATTTCATCATTCTTTAAATGTAGCCAATTTAGCTGAAGCTTCAGCTAATGAAATAGGAGCTAACGCTATGTTAGTTAGAGTAGGAGCATTGTACCATGATATTGGCAAAATGAAAAACCCGACGTTTTTTACAGAAAATCAATCTACAGGGATAAATCCGCACAATGAATTATCTGCAAAGGAAAGTGCAAAAATTATTGTGAATCATGTAATAGATGGTATTGAAATAGCGCGAAAGAATAAGTTACCAGATAGAGTAATAGATTTTATTAGAACACATCATGGTACTAGTGTGGTCTATTATTTTTACATGAAGGAAAAACAGGAATTTGAAGAAGTAGATAAAAAAGACTTCTGTTATCCTGGGCCGAAGCCATTTAGTAAAGAAACTGCAATTTTAATGATGTGCGATAGTGTAGAGGCTGCTTCGAAAAGTTTAAAAGAGCCGACATCAACTAAAATCGATAAATTTGTTGAAAATATTATATCTAAGCAAGTTGAAGAAGGACAATTCTTAAATGCTAACATAACTTTTAAAGAAATTCAAGCCATAAAAAAAGTGCTAAAGCATAAGCTAGCAAACATTTACCATTTACGGATTGAATATCCTGAATAAATTTTATAAAAAATTAAAGAAAATAGTTGCGTTCTTATGTTGTTTCAGTTACATTTGCAACCGCAATTTTAATTGCAACGTTCTTAAAGAAAAATAGGAGAGGTGCCAGAGTGGTAATGGAGCAGATTGCTAATCTGTCAGCGCGCAAGTGCTGCCCGGGTTCGAGTCCCGGTCTCTCCGCATTATTAGATAACCATTATCGGGGTGTAGCGTAGCCCGGTTATCGCGCCGCGTTTGGGACGCGGAGGTCGCAGGTTCGAATCCTGCCACCCCGACTTAAAAACCTTGTAAATTATAAAATTTACAAGGTTTTTTGTTTTTATGCGTTTCATTTAATTGAATGTAATTGTTCCAAAACACAATTTTATTCTATCTAAATCCATCACAAATTGTTACCAATCTATCACTTTTTGCAACGTGATTATCAATAAAAGCATACCTTGTATTTTGTAAATAAAACTTTCTATTAGAATTGCTTTCTTTTTTGCAAAATTACCTAGCCAAAATTATTTCTTTAGGTTTCACAAGAGAATTGAAGATAATAAAGACCAATACTAGAATTGGTTTTCAACAACCTGAAGAAGTACTTTTTTCTTCTAGCTTAATTAATACAGGTGCAGCTATAGCAATTGTGCTCACATTTTTTTTATTGCTTGTTTTTCTTATTACAAAGCTTATTACCAAACGTTACAAGCGGGAAGCAAAACTTAATTATCTCTTATGGGTAAAGTACATTTTTGTATTCTGTTTAACAGTAACACCAATTATTTACGTTTTAAAAACTTTTAAAGCATATGAATTTTTGTCTGTTTGGTTTGTGTTACTAATGTTAGCTTTATTTTCAATACACACCTATTTTCTTATTCCTAAATTTATTCAGAAAAAAAGATGGACTATATATGGTATTAATTTATTCGCTTTATTAATTGTTTGTATAGTTTCTCAAATAAAAGTTGTTAGAGCTAAAATCAAACTATCTTCTCATTTTTATGGAGACAGCGAAGGAAATATTGACAGTGATGTTATTGTGTTTATAGTTGGAGTATCCATTTTCTTAGTTTTATTCTCATTATTATTTCATTATACAAATCTACTTTCCAAAAAGAGGAAAGGAATTTTATATTTATTTAAAAGTAAGCTTGTCAATGGTGAAGTTTTGGTCAATGTTATAGTTGTGACTTCAATTAGTGTTCCTTTTGTAATGAATATTGGGCAGCGTACAGGCATTTTCTTTTTCATCTTATTTATAATGGCCACTGCTATTTTTTACTTTCAAACGTTTGTATTATTCCCTAGATATGCGCTGAAAAAGAAGATACCCATTTATTTGTTGTACAATTTGATAATAGTTACAGTTGTTCTAATAGTATTGTTTCTGTTTGAGGGGATACAATCAAATTTTAACTCAAAAAACATTAATTTGGTAATAGCAACTTCAAGTGTGTTTGGTGTACAAAAATCAATGAATATTGCTTTAGCGCTAACCTCTCTTTGGTTAATAATACCTGCTGGAATTTATGCTGTTTCTAGGAAAAAAATAATTAGCGATATTAAACTTGGATATGGTCTATTCAGGAAAAAAGAAGCAGAATTAAATCAATTAAAGTCGCAATTAAATCCACATTTTCTATTTAATTCTTTAAATACAGTTTATGCTTTTGCACTCAAAGAAGGAGGTAATCGTACTGCAGAATATATTGCTAAGCTATCTAATTTAATGCGTTTTTTAATTGATGATGTGAATAAAGATACTATCCCTATTGAAACAGAGGTAAATTATATTCAAGATTTTATTGAGTTACAATCCACTAGAAGTGCTGAAAAGCATGATATCAATATCCAAATATCTATTCATAAAGATTTTGAATATGAAATTACTCCAATGCTATTAGTTCCATTTGTAGAAAATGCCTTTAAACATGGGGTAAATCCTAACAAACCATCTGAGTTAAAACTTGAAATTAAAGCAAAGAATAGGCAAATAGATTTTATTATTGAAAACTCCATTGAAGACAGTTTCAAACCATTTTATAAAGATGAAGGATATGGGATAGGAATAAAAAATATACGCAAACGATTGGAATTAATTTATCCGGAAAGGCATAATTTGTTAATTACTAAAACCGAACAAAGATTTAATGTTGAATTAAAACTTTATTTATAGATAAATACAACTAGATTTATACTTTTAATTTCATGATAAGAGCAATTGCCATAGATGATGAACCTAGTGCATTAGATGTTATTAAAATACATTCCAATAAGCTACCTCAATTAGAGTTGGTTGCCTGTTATTCTAATCCGAAACACGGATTTGAGTATATAAAGAACAACTCAATAGATTTGGTTTTCTTAGATATAAATATGCCAGAATTATCAGGGTTAGAGTTAATAAGAAAACTAAAAAACAAACCACTTGTTATTTTCACAACTGCTTATTCAGAATTTGCTCTTGAGAGTTATGATTATGACGCTGTAGATTATCTTATGAAACCCATAGAATTTGATAGGTTTTACAGAGGAGTAACTAAGGCTATTACACTAATAAATTCTAGTATCAGAGTCGATAAAAAGGATTATTTTTTTGTGAAAGATGGCTATAAGCAAGTAAAAGTTGTTTTTAAACAAATGGAATATGCAAAAAGTAATGGGAATTATTTAGATATTTATTTTGATGAGAACAAGAAAACCATGGCTCGAATGACCTTCTCTCAACTCGTCGAAATAGTTCCAGCGAATTTGCTCTTGAGGGTACATAATTCTTTTATGGTCAACCCTAAATACATTCAAAAGATAGAAAATAATCAGATTGTTCTTAATAAAATTAATATCCCTATTGGTATTCGGTATAAAGAGTTGGTTTTTGAGACACTCAATATAAAATAATACTATTTAATACTAAGGTTAGCCGTAAACATCACATTTTAAGGGATACGCATCACTTTTTTTTATAGATAGTTTCAAACATAAATACTTTCGTTTGAAATAACTATTTAAAAAAAAGTATAATTATGCGAGTACAAAATTCATTTAGTGAAGTAATTACAATTATTTTATGTGTAGTTTTTTTTCAGCTTAATGGTCAAAGTAACAAATCCCAAATAGCAATATTGACACCTTCTGAAGAAAAGATTGACCTACATACTAAAAATTCGGGTAGTGATGAAGAGCCCGAATGGTCTCCCGATGGTACGCACATTTTGTTTGATTCAAAATTGAAAGGAAATCGTGATTTGTATGTTATGGATGGCAATGGGCTAAATATTAGACGATTGACAAGCAACCCTGCAAAAGAAGACCACGGTAGTTGGTCTCCTGATGGCAGTAAAATTGCTTATCAGCACCAAGGTAAAGGTAATACAGATGTTTATGTTATGAATGCCGACGGGACCAACCAAAAAAGGCTCACAACACACGCAGCTCGTGATGGCTGGCCCGATTGGTCTCCCAATGGACGTGAAATTGTATTTTCTTCGGAGCGCGACGGACACCGAGAAATATATATTATGAATTCGGATGGAACAAACCAACGTAGACTTACTAATAATGACTATGGCAGTACAGATCCGTCTTTTTCTCCCAACGGCAAATGGATAGCCTTTAATGCAGAAATTAAAGGGAATAGCTGCATATTTATAATGAAAGCCAATGGCTCTAAAATTAGAAAACTAACAACTAGTGAATTTTATGACGAACGCCCATGTTGGTCACCAGATGGTAAGCGTATTTTATTTACACGAGGGAATCAACGGACTATGAAATATGCGCTTTTAAGTATTGATAAAAGGGGAGATGACTTAAAAATGATTTCTCCTAAGAATCATTCCATTATTAGAGGAAATTGGTCTCCAGATGGACAAAAAATAGTAGCGCAAAAAATTACCATTAAAAAAAAGACTCCGGAAAAGACAGTGTATTCCGAATTTAAGCCTGAAGCATTTGACAAATACTCGGGAACCTATGTAGTACGTGGTCGTCCCAATATGAAATTTTCATTCAGAAGAGAAAAGAATCGTTTTTTTGGTGATGGCGCATGTAAAAAAAGTATAGAACTGCTACCAAGTTCAAATGTGTCCTTTTTTCCAAAACAATTTCCAGGGGAAATTATATTTCATCAAAATGAAAAAGGAGTCTTTGATAGTGTTACCATTAATATTGGTAAAAAGATTAAAGCATTTCGGAGTAAGTAAAAATATTTAGATATACGTTGGGTAAGTTCTATTTGAATTAATTATTAAAGTGATAAAGAGTCCTTTATAATATTAAAAATTTCGGTGCTTACCCAATAAATGTCACTTTCCTGTTCTTTCATGTTTTTATCAATCCACGACCTTCTGGAAAAAAACAGATATTTACCATCAGGGGAAATAGATGGTGAAAACTCAACATATTTGGAGTTTATTTTTTTCCCCAAGTTATATGAAAGCTTTTTTTTGATGAAGAAAAATAGGAATATTGATTACCAACATTATTCGATTACAATAATACTTAAAAGCGCAAATTAAGAGATCTTGAACTAGTTCAAGATTTTGTCTTGTTGTATTTCAAGTGTATTTCCTGTCTTGGTTCATTTTTACACTTAAGAGGTGATTGCATCTTTGTAGTGTCGATATTGACAAATAAATTTTAAATATAACATAAGATGCAAACATTAAAAAAAGTAACATTTGAAGTACCAACAAGAGATCAGGTTTCAGAAAACAATCAAGCAATTTTTGACCAAATGCAAAAGTCATTTGGCACAGTACCTAATTTGTATGCAACTTTTGCATTAAATGATACAGCACTTTCAGATTACTTAGCTTTACAAAATCGTAAAAGCACTTTAAGCGGAAAAGAAAGAGAAATCATTAATTTAGTAGTAAGTCAAGTAAATGAGTGCGATTACTGTTTGCCTGCACATACATTTATAAGTAAAAAAATGTACGGATTTAGTGATGAGGAAATCTTAGAAATTAGAAGAGCAGAAATTTCATTTAACGATAAGTATGATGCTTTAGCAAAGTTTGTTAAAGCTACTGCAATCAATAGAGGCCGTCCTTCTGATGACTTAGCTGATGATTTATTCAATGCAGGATATACTAAAGCCAATGTGGTTGATATCATAATGGTAATCGGAGACAAGATAATAAGTAACTATCTGCACAATTTTACAAAAATCCCTGTGGATTGGCCAGAGGTTCCAAGAGTCTAATTTTTATTTAATAAAGCCTCACTTAAGATGAGGCTTTATTGTTTAATTGCACTAATTCATTTAACGCAAAAGATATTATAACAAATCGTTATAAAATATTAAATTTACAAGACTATCAATCTTAAAAAATCATAGGTGATTCTATCTGTGTATGATATAAAATGGATTTAGAAAAATACGAACCCATATTAAAACACGTTGCACGTAACGTAGAATTAACTGATGAAGAAAAAGTATTATTCACTTCTATTATTAAAACGTCTCGCGTAAAGAAACGTCAGTTTGTAATTCAACCAGGTTACCCTTGTAATTACCGTAATTATATTGTTAAAGGCGCTTTCAGGATGTTTCATTTAGATGATAATGGTAAAGAACAAACTATAAGTATTGGAATAGAAGACTGGTTTTTTACAGATATTTACAGTCATGTTTACAAAAAGCCCTCCAAATTTTTTGCTGAGGCACTTGAAGATTCAATTATTTTTCAAATGAGTTATGAGGATGTTGAAAAATTATGCCAGCAAAGTCACGCCATAAGTCAATATTGGAGGATGATTTTAGAAAAATCATATGCTAATTCCAGAAATAGGATAGTTTCTAATATGGGTAAAACCTCAGAAGAACGTTATTGGGAATATGCCAATAGATATCCGGAGATTATCAATCGTGTTCCACAATATGTTATTGCTTCTTATTTAGGAATGTCGGCCGAATTTTTAAGTAAGATTCGCGCGCGCCCAATAAAGAAATCTTAATCCGCTTAGGTACCTTTTCAGTTCTAATTCATTAGGGCCATTTTTATCTAGCGGTTTACTAAACAATATATAGCCAAAGCATTTAATTGCTTTGGCTTTTTATTTGCGTAGACTTCTATTCTTATCTCCAATAATATTAAAAAGATCTTGAACTAGTTCAAGATTTTGTCTTGTCTTATTTCAAGCATATTTCCTGTCTTGGTTCATTTTTATTCAGCTTCATTCAGAGGAAATTTGTAGTGTAATTATTTCTTAACAATATAAAATTTTTAGAAAATGAAAGATACTACAACACCTTCATACAAAGAAGGATTAAAAGCACTTAGAGGAAGTATGTTAGATAAGCTTCCTGGTGAAGTACTACAGGTGTTTGATAACGATGCAAATGCACTAAATAAAGAGCATACATCAATTTTAAAGCTTCAGGCTGGAGATAAAGCTTATGATTTCACGCTATCCAATGCAGTGGATAAAAGCATCAACTTATATGAAATACTAAAGACCAATAGAGTTGTGCTAACATTTTATAGAGGAGTTTGGTGCCCTTACTGCAATTTAATACTCAATCAATATCAAGCTATCCTTCCAGAAATTAAAGAAGCCGGAGCAACATTAATAGCTATTTCGCCACAAAATCCAGATGCTTCTTTAAGTATGAAAGAGAAAAATGACTTGCAATTTGAGGTCTTAAGTGATAATGGAAACCTTATTGCAAAAGAATATACTACAGTACATCCCAATCCTGAGAAGTCATTGAAAGCAATGGGAGAATTAGGCTATGATTATGATAGTTATAATTCTGATATAAATAGTGAATTACCAGTTCCTGCAACATTCATTATAGAAAAAGATACCACAATATCTTTTGCAAAATCAGAAGGTGCGGATTACAGAAATCGTGTAGAACCTTCAGAAATTATTAAGGCATTAAATAAATAATAAAACTTAAATACATAATACAATGAAAACACAAATAATTAAAATCGTATCAGTTGTACTAATATTAATTACAACCTCTTTACAGGCACAAGGTGCCAGAAAATTAATTACGAAAGTAGTAGAAGCAAATGGAGGCATTAACGCTTTACATAAGTTAAAAGATGTCTCTTTCGATTATACTTTTAAGGTAAGAAACAATAATGTTGTAGATGTTTCCAAAGAACGTTACATCTTTAATGGTGAAGTATCATTTGCGCATTATACAAAAAGGCAAGTATATGCATTACCTCAACTAAAAGGAACTCATACGCAGTTTTTTAATGGAACAAACACAGTTTCTAAGATAAATGGTAAAGTTATTACCGATAAGCAGCCTGCTTATATCGGACACGCACTAAGAAAGACGAATTATTATTGGTTTGCGATGATGTTCAAATTACTAGATCCCGGTGTTAACCACAAAG
This sequence comes from Seonamhaeicola marinus, assembly GCF_008085455.1. Taxonomy (NCBI): domain Bacteria; kingdom Pseudomonadati; phylum Bacteroidota; class Flavobacteriia; order Flavobacteriales; family Flavobacteriaceae; genus Seonamhaeicola; species Seonamhaeicola marinus. Next base: position 391,783 of record NZ_VSDQ01000718.1, read on the forward strand.
TAGTACCACCTAGAAAAGTAAATGGTATAACTTATAAAGTTGTAGAAATGACTTTTGGCGAAAATGTAGGAGAAAGTGATGATAAATATATGCTTTACATCAATCCGCAAACTTATCTAATAGACCAATTCTTATATACTGCAAAAGGATTTGGAGTTACAGATCCAAGCTTAATGAAGGTAAAGTATGAGAAAATAGATGGTGTGTTTGTGTCTACATATCGCAAATATGCCCCTGCAGATTGGGATGGAAATGTGATAAAAGACAATTGGACAGAACAGTTTACGAGGAACATAAAATTCAATAATGGTTTTGATTTAGAAAACATTCAATCCTTAAAGTAAACAGCAATGAAAAATTTAATTCTAGGTTTATTTTTCATAAGCCTATTCCAAATAGCTCAAAGTCAAGAAGACCCAGTAATATCCAAAAGAGAAATAGCACATAATGTTGCTTCAAATTTGGAAACTGCTCATAGAAGTGTAGCTATCAATGGTGTAAATATTTTCTATAGAGAAGCTGGGGACACTTCTAAAGAAACCATCTTAATGTTACACGGTTTTCCAAGTTCTTCTCTTATGTATAGAGACTTGATAAAAAAACTAGCTAAAGATTTTCATATCGTAGCACCGGATTATCCAGGATTTGGGTTTAGTGATGCACCAACAGTAAGTGAGTTCAACTATACTTTTCATAATGTATCCTTATTAATGGACGCTTTTGTAGAGAAGTTAAATATAGACACTTATTACATAATGATGCAGGATTATGGTGGTCCAATTGGTTTTAGAATGGCAGTACGCAATCCCAAAAAAATAAAAGGATTTATCATCCAAAATGCTAATGCATATTTTGAAGGATTAAGCGGAGAATGGGCGCAAAAGTACAGTGCTCTATTAAAAGCTGGTGATAAAGAAGGTGTACTTAAGATGCAAAATTGGTGGATGTCTTTAGAAGGAATAAAGGCAATGTATCTAAATGGTGTTAAAGAACCTTCTAAAGTAGATCCTATATCCTATCTAACCGATGAAGCGCTTTTACGAAGAGAAGGTATTAATGAAATACAAATTACATTTTTAAACAATTACGGAAGCAATTTCGAGAAGTATGCAGAGTGGCAAAAATATTTGAAAGACCACCAACCACCTACAATTGTTATCTGGGGAATACATGACAAATTCTTTAGTGTTGAAGGCGCTAAAGCCTACTCTAAAGACCTTAAAAATGTTGAAACCCATTTAATAGATGGAAGTCACTTTTTATTAGAGCTTCACTCTGATAAAGCTGCAAAACTCATTACAAAATTTATAGACAAAATCTAATTATTAATATTTAAAAACATAAAATTATGAATACAATAGAATTAAAAAATAAATCAGTCTTAATTACAGGTGCTAACCGCGGAATAGGATTAGCATTAGTTAAAAAAGCCTTAGAAAAAGGAGCGCACAAAGTATATGCGACCTATCGTTCAGAGAATAATCGTTCAATACTTGATAACTTAGGAAAGCGTGTAGTTCCAATTCATCTGGACCTTGCAGATGCTTCTACTATAACAAATCTTTCAAAACTAGTTTCGTCATTAGACGTGCTTATTAATAACGCAGGTCTTTTTACTGGTATAGATGTTTTAGAAGATTCAGAAGAACAACTTCGCAACGATTTAGAGACTAACGTATTTGGTACACTTGCAGTAACCAAGGCTCTAGTACCAACTTTAAAGAAACAAGATTCAGCAGCAATAATCAACTTATCAAGTATTGCAGGTTTGGCTTCTATGCCGAGTTTTGGAGGATATTCAATTTCAAAGGCAGGAGTTCACTCTTTAACTCAATCATTAAGAGGAAAATTAAAAGCTGATGGTATTTCAGTACATGGCGTGTATCCTGGTCCCGTTGCCACACGTTTAACCGAAGGTTATGATATGGAAACTACACCAGCATCGGTTGTCGCAGAAAACATTTTTAAAGGCCTTGAAAAGGGTGTTGAAGATATTTTTCCTGATGCACTTTCCGAACAAGTTGGTCCAGTATACTTAAGTTCACCTAAGACACTTGAACAAAATTTTAGCGCCTTTTAAGTTTCATTATAAAAAATAAAACAATGAAAAATAATTTCAAAATACATACAATCCAAAGCGCACCAGAAGCTTCAAAGCCAATTTTAGAAGCAGCTAAGAAGAAAATGGGTTTTGTGCCAAATTTAATGGCTACAATGTCCGAATCGCCAGTAATGGTTGAAAGTTACTTGACTTTAATGAGTCTGTTTGATAAATCTCGTCTTAGTGAAACAGAACGTCAAATAATCTTAATGACCAATAATCGTTTAAATGGTTGTACTTACTGTATGGCAGCGCATACTGCGGTTTCTAAGATGGCTAAGGTTGACGATGATGTTATAGAAGCCTTGAGATCAGGCTCTGAATTAAATGACCCTAAATTGGAAGCTTTAAGACAATTTGCAATAATCATTAACGAATCTCGAGGTTGGGCAACAGATGAACAGGTAGCCGACTTTATAGCTGCTGGCTACACAAAAGAGACGGTTCTTGAAGTTATTGTTGGTACAAGCCTAAAAGTCCTCTCAAATTATAGTACCCATATTGTTGAACCAGAACTTGATAAGGCATTTTTACCAGTTGCCTGGAATCAAGAAATGGCCTTAGAAACACCATAGCATATTATAACAAAATGTAAAAGTATTAGCGATATTATGGTATCGCTAATACTTACTGTATAATGTTCTATTTTTATTTTTTCAGTTTAATTTAAAGCTTTCAGGCCTTTATAAATCTATCTGTTTTAATAAAAAATTATTGTTTTACTTAAATTTTTATTGTTTTACTTAATATTTTAACTACTTTTGTTTTAGGTAAAAACAATAAAACAATGAAAACTATTGTACATAAAAAATCTGTGGTGTCTATTTACAAACTTCTTAAAATCATATGGATACTTCAGTGGATAGTACTTCTATTAACTATTTTGTATTCTTTGTTTGGATTAAACTTGAATACTTTTTTTTCTGAAAATTACACCTTGGAGATTAGTGAAGTTCCTTTTTATTTAGACCAGAAAGGCTGGATAGAGTTGGATAATGGCACGAAGCATCAATTCTCAATTTCAAGTGCTTTGGGGAATATGAAGTTTTTAGATAATGATGTTGGTTTATTAAGGTTAATTGCCTTGAGAAAAATTTTATTTCAATTAACGGGTATATATATTGTTCTTCTTGTAATTCGCTTATGCAAATCTCTTTTGAACAATGACCCTTTTAAAGAAGTAAATGCCAAGCGACTTAGAGTAATTGGCTTCTTGACTTTGGGTATTTCTTTATTCAATACCGTATTTATATTTCAATTGGGAAAATATTTGAAGGGAAAAATCAATATAGAAGTTTTAACCCCCAATGTCAATACACATATAGATTATTCGGTGTTGCTATTTGGACTATTGATACTTGTTATATCAGAAGTATTTAGAATAGGGGTGAAAATTCAAAAAGAACAACGTCTTTTCGTTTAAAAAACATGCATTATGACCATAGTGGTAAATCTTGATATTATGATGGCAAAACGTAAGATAAGTTTGACCGAATTAGCCGAAAAAGTGGGGGTAACTATGGCAAATTTATCCTTGTTAAAAACTGGAAAAGCAAAAGGAGTCCGTTTTAGTACACTTGCTGCCATTTGTAAAGCACTAGACTGTCAACCTGGCGATTTACTAGAATACATAGAGGAATAAAATAACGTAACACATTATGAAACTGGAAATTAAGAATCTCTCAAAGAGATACTCAGGAGAGGTATGCGCTTTAAGTAACGTAAACTTATCTATATCAAAAGGCATGTTTGGACTGTTGGGAGCCAATGGCGCAGGCAAATCTACACTTATGAGAACCATAGCCACGCTTCAAGAAGCTGATAAAGGAGAAATTAGATTAGACAATATTGATGTAGTTAAAAACAAACATGAGGCAAGAAAGTTACTAGGATATTTACCTCAAGATTTTGGACTATATCCACAAGAAACTCCCGAAAATTTGCTAAAGCAGATAGCTTACCTAAAAGGCATTAAAGGAAAAAAGGAAAGGAAAGCTTTGGTTTCATATTACCTTGATAAGGTAAACCTTTATAAAGTAAGAAACCAAAAACTAGGTGGTTTTTCAGGAGGAATGACAAGACGTTTTGGCATTGCTCAAGCCTTAATAGGTAATCCTAAATTGATTATTGTAGACGAACCAACAGCTGGTCTTGATCCTGAAGAAAAAACAAACTTTTATAACATTCTTTCAGAAGCTAGTGAGAAGGCCATTGTAATACTATCTACACATATAGTTGAAGATATTCATCGCTTGTGCAACGACATGGCTATAATAAGTGGCGGTAAGGTAGTGGAACAAGGAAACCCATCTCAATTATTAACGCCCTTAAATGATAAAATCTGGAGAAAAAAAGTAACAAAAAAGGAGTTTGAAAATTTAAAGGAAACACAAAATGTAATTAGGTATGAATTAATTTCTGGTGAAATACTAGCCTATATATATAGTAATGATATTCCTGGTGATGGCTTTGAACATGTAGTTCCGGTATTAGAGGATTTATTTTTTATAAAAAGGAAGTGATGCAAACATTTGTTCAAATATTCAAACAAGAATTGGTGTATTGGTTTAGAAAACCAATTACGTATCTATATTTTGTAATATTAGTGGCTCTTGCCATTCAAGATATATATACACCAACAGGAAAAGGAGGCGTTTCAGGAGAAATTTACAGAAATTCTCCACTAGTTATTTATAGCTTGTTAAACCGTTATTCATTATGGCTTACTTTTTTAGTAATCACTATTACCTCTAATGTTGTAAATAGAGATTATGAACTGAGACTTACTAAATTCCTTTATGCATTACCTATATTAAAAGCCCCCTATATGCTAGGTCGTTTTTTAGGAGCGCTATGCGTTTTGTTCTTTCTTAGTTTAGCAATTGGTTTGGGGGCAATTATTTCTAATGGGTATTTGTTTTCTGAAGGACTATTAACAGGTTCATGGCACTTAGAGACCTATATAAAAGGCTATGCAATTATGATATTTCCCAACCTTTTTATCTTTAGTTGTTTTTCATTCGCTCTAGTAACACTTACTCGAAACATTATTCCTGCTTATATTGTTTCCGTAATTTCCTTTTTGGGCTTTTTACTCAGTTCAACCTATCTCAATACGAATAGTGTTATCCCTCAATTATTAGACCCATTTGGAACAATATACCTGCATAAAACCACCTACCTATGGGATAGTATTGAGCAGAATAGCTCTGTAATTCCTATATCGAAATTATTGATTACCAATCGCATACTCTGGATAGTTTTAGGGTTGGGGGGGCTTATTATTGCCATCACAAGATTCAATTTAGAATATTATAACAAACAAAACTCTAAAAAAGAGAAAAGAAGTAATCCCCTTTTACTATTTGAAGCCCCCTCAATTATCATTGGGTTCAATATTAAATCCCATTTTAGGACGTCTTTAAAACTTGGTTGGTTTCAGTTTAGAGCTTTTATAATAAGTAAAATTGGGTTTGTATTTATACTAATTGGGACTGCTTTTTTAATCGTGCTCACGGTATCTTTTTTACCAAAAGAGCAATTGCCTACCACATACAATCTCATTACCAAAACTAATCAGGTTTTTAAGTTTTTCATGTATATGCTTTTAACTTTTTTAATAGGTGAGGAGCTTTGGAAACGCAAAAGGTTAAATATTTCTGATGTATTTGATAGCTACCCTATTCCCAATTGGGTTTTTCTAAATGCTGTTTTGGTAAATGTAACACTCTTATGCCTACTCTTTACGATATTATTTTTCCTTGTTGGGATTACAATACAGAGTATAAATGGGTATTATGATTATCAAATTGGCTTGTATACAAAATTATTAAGCTTTACTGTTTTTGCCGATTATCTATTGTTTGCAATTCTGTGCCTTTTTATACAAGTAATTATTAGAAATAAATATGTAGGTATTTTTGCTGTAATTATTTATTGGGTTGGGATGAAACTTTTAAAAAACAGTGGTTTTAATTTCTCTCTTTATCACTATAAGTATTTTCCAAATCTGCATTATTCAGATATAAATGGTTTTGGGCATTTTTGGCAAGGGTATTTTTGGTTTTTAATGTTTTGGGTAACAATAGCTGGAATGTTTTTGGTTCTAGGAAGTTTGTTTTGGAATCGAGGAAGAAAACTATCTATATTGAAGAATAACGGTAAATACTCAAAGATAATCCTGGCTATCATAAGTACTTTGGCCTTCTTTATTGGAGGATACGTTTATTTGAATATTGCTATTTGGGAAGAATTTCCATCTGAAGAAAAATCCAATATCATCAAATCCAATTATGAAAAAAGATATAAAAAATATGAAAACATAACTCAACCAGAAATTACAAGTATTTATCTGGAGGCTGATATATTTCCTGAAAAACAAAAGATAAAAGCAGAAGGAAAATATATCCTTAAAAATAAAGCAGTAGCAGCCATAGATACTTTACATGTTACATTGGATTCAGACGTCAATTTATCACAAGTTAGGATAAACAAAAAAATATTGACGCCCATTTTAGTGGATAAACCTTGCCATAGATACATGTTTGCCATTAAACCAGCACTAGAACCTAAAGATTCAATTTGCTTTCAATTTCAAATAGAAAAACAGAGAAAAGGGTTTGGGACAAATCATTTTGATGTTGTTGGCAATGGTACATTTATAGATAGAGGCAGCTTTATGCCATCTATTCTAGGATATTCTTTTTTACCAGAGTTAAGAGATAATAAAATAAGACATGAATTTGGTTTGTCTCCAAAAAATGGAACATATCCAACATTAGATAGAACAGCTGATTTGATTCCATTAAGTAGTTCTGATATTGTATTCGAAGCTATTATAAGTACTTCCGAAAGGCAGACAGCATTAACTAAAGGACAATTGATAAATACTTGGAAAAAAGATAATAGAAACTATTTTCACTATAAAACAAAAAAAACAACATCAAAAGAATATGCTCTATTTTCTGGTGAGTATCAGGTTGAAAAATCTATATTCAAATTAGATAGTACACAAACGGTGAATTTAGAAATTCTGTATAATGGCAATCATAAAGCCAATGTAGATGAAATGATGCGGGCTGTAAAGGAAACGTTAGCCTACTGTCATAAAAATTTTGGCAATTATCATTCTGAAAGTTTAAAGCTTGTTGAAGTCCCCGGCTTTAGACCAGGTGCCCGTTCGTTTCCTCAAACTATAGCCCTTTTTGAGAAACCTGGTTTTACCTACAGCAATACAAGAGAAAACAAAAACCTTCCTTTTTTTATAGTGGCTCATGAAACGGCGCACCAATGGTTTGGTTCACAGGGGTTGGTAAGGCAGCCAGTAAAAGGTGCCAATATGGTAAACGAAACCTTGGCTCAGTATGCTGCATTAATGGTGTTAAAACAGAAATATGGAATGGAAGAAGTCCGAAAATGGCTAAAATTTAGTATGAAATCGTATGCAAAGGGACATGTAAACAATTTAAAAGAAGTGCCTCTAAAGCAAGTTGAAAATGAAAATTACATTTATTACGATAAAGGAGCTCTAGCCATGTTTGCGCTTCAAGAATATATAGGAGAAGAAAAAGTCAATAAAGCAGTATCCGAATGTATACAAAAGAACTTAGGCCACTATACTAATTCCATGCACCTAATTAGTAGTTTTAAAGCTGAGGCTCCAGAAGCTATAAAACAAAAAATCACCGAACTTTTTGAAAAAGTAGTTGTTTATGATAATTCAATAAAAAAAGCAAAAGCTAAATTTAAGAATACAAATAAGTACGAATTAACTCTTGATCTTGATGCGCACAAATACGATAGGAACAAATCTGGAATTGAATTAGAATTTACAGAAGGCATAACTATTGAAGTTGAGACAAAAGGAGGAGTTGAAATGTTTAAAGTTTTAGTTTCAAATGGAATAAATAGTCTTGTTATGCCTCTAAAAGACGAACCCTTGAAAATATTTTTAGATCCTAATTTTGTTTTTTTGGATAAAAATCTGGATGATAACACTTTAGTTGTAACTGTAGAGGGTGAATAACATTTAAGTAAGTATTAGGGAGTAATAAGACATACAATTCATTAATTTATTATCGGGCTTTTTCTTTTTTATTCAATAAATATTAATATTGTAAATTTCAATGCAATTTCTTGCACGTTTACAGTCTTAATTCACGCCAAATGTATAAAAAGGTTAACTCCATATTTTATTTGCTAGTCTTTGCAACCTCTTTTTTATTCGCACAGAAAGCACAGTTGGAATATCAGCAAAAACTAACTATTTCTAATGGTTTAGCTCATAATGGAGTAACATCAATACTCGAAGATTCAAGAGGCTATGTATGGTTTGCTACCTATGATGGTATTAATCTTTATGATGGTTATGAGTTAAGGACCATAAAAAATACTATTGATAGAGATGTTTTAACAAGTAATCGTGTTAGAAGTCTAGCAGAAGATTCCAATGGAAATATTTGGATTGGTACTGATGATGGTATCACGATATATCATTACAATACGCAGTTTTATTCTAAACTTTATAGTAATGAATTAAATCACAAGTTATTGGGAGGGCCAATAATTAGAGATATCTTAATATCAGATGATGGCAAGGATATTTTTTGTGCTACTGAAGGCCATGGGATTCTTCTGTTTAATGAAAACTACGAGTTAGTAGACTCTTTTTTGCCCAAAAAGCTCAAAGAAGAGTTTATCATTTATAAAGGTGAGGCCATTGATAATTCTAACTACCTATTTAGTACTTCGGCCGGACTTTATCTTTTAAATAGTTCTAGTAAGAAACTAAAGAAAATATTAGGTAAAGACATAAAGGATACTATTTATTTAGAACGTTTTAATGACAATACAGTTCTTGTTTCTCTTAATGGCGGAGGAGTTGCTATTGTAGGTTTTGAGTTGCGTAACAACAAGTATGACTTCAACCTCAAAGAAATTACTTTAAAAGAACATAAGGTTAAAACTATGCTTATTGATGAAGCGCAGAACTTATGGATTGGAACTTTAACTAAAGGGCTCATTAAGATACACATTAATGTACCTCTGGATAACGGCAACCTAGCATCGTTGCGTCAGGAAACCTTTAACGATGGACTTTCAGTATTAAGAATTGGTAACATTATAAGTACTTCAAAGAAGAATATTTGGGTAGCTTCTTTTAATGAAGGGGCTTATGAATTTAATAGCTATGATAGTCCGTTTAAGTCCTATGATATTTCAATGAATGCCCCTTATGGATTGGCATCAAACATTGCAAATCATATTGTTCCTATAGATAAAGATAGGGTGTTCATGACGTCGGCATATGGTGGGCTTACTTCGTTTAATGTTATATCTCAAAAGTTTGAACCAATTAAGAATAAGCGTTTACAAGAAGTCGCTAAAAGAGTGTCTACAATCTATGTGGATTCCAGAAAGAACATTTGGTTTAGATTTTTAGGAGAAAACATACTTAATAGACTTAAAGAAGGAAGTTCTAAAATGGATAAAATTAGGCTAAAGAAGTTTCCTTCCAATGAAACTCTGGCTTCTTTAAGATCGTTTACAGAAGATGAATATGGTAATATCTGGATTGGAACCAATAATGATGTTTACAAAGTTTCAATTAATGATGAGAATGAAATTTCAGGACTTGAATCCTTAAATGCTAACGCTTTTTTTAAAAATAGACCACTTTCTTTAGTTAGGCGAATTTATGCAGATCCGTTAAAAAGTTACATATGGATTGGTGCAGATTCCGACGGGTTGTATAGAGTGAAAAATGAAAAAGAAACGGAATTAAAAGCGCTAAAAATTGAACAGTTTACAAGAAATGAAAATGATAAGGCTTCTATTTCTGGAAATTTCGTCACTTCAATCCTTAGGTTACCTAATAATGAGTTATGGATTGGTACTGAAGGTGGTGGTGTATGTAAAACCATAGAAGATGGTGATAGCTTAAAATTTATACCCTTTACTGAAAAAAATGGCCTTTCAAATAATGTGGTGAAAAATATTTTGTTCGATAATGAGCATAATTTATGGGTTGCTACTAACATAGGTTTGAACAAGCTTGATACTAAAGATTTTACTATAAAGAAGTTTAATACTTATGACGGTTTACCTTTTGAAGATTTTTGGTTTGCCTCTCATAGGTTAGATAACGGTTATATCATATTATCTGGGTTAGATGGCTTTTGCTACTTTAATCCTAACGATACTTTTAGAGAGGAATCTCTTCCAAAGCTTGAACTTGAAAACTTCAAAATATTTAACCAAAACATCAACCCTAATGATACTATAAATAATAGGGTCTTACTTAAGAATAGAATAAACAATCTAGAAGAAATTACTTTAAAATATAACGAAAATGTGTTTTCATTAGACTTAACAAGTTTGCACTTTTCTAACCCTAATAACCATTTCCTAAAGTATAAATTAGAACCTATAAATACGGAATGGATTGAAGTGCCTTCAGATCAAAATACAATAAATTATAATGGTCTTCAACATGGGGAGTATGAATTAAGTGTTATGGCTTCTAATGCCACTAAAGAATGGACTGTTCCGAAGAAATTGAAAATAATAATAACACCTCCATATTGGCAAACAACATGGGCTTATATACTGTATTTCGTTCTATCGGTCTTATTAGTGTATATTATTTCTAAAGTGGTTCTAAAAATTCAAGCATTAAACCATGAAGTGGAGATTGAACAATTAGAAAAAGATCAAGTCAAGGAAATTAATGCTGCCAAATTGAAATTCTTTTCTAATATATCCCACGAGTTAAAAACGCCGCTAACACTTATTAAGGGGCCTGTTAATAATCTTTTAGGAGAATTTATTCATAGGGTAGACATAAAGGAAAAATTACAAATTGTAGAACGTCAATCTAATAGGATTTCGCAACTTATAAATCAAGTTCATGATTTTCAGAAGGCAGAAGCTCAGGCTTTAAAAATGAGTTATTCTAGATTTTCTTTTAATCAGTTTATTCAAGAGTTTGCCAAAGACTTTGAATTTATGGCTCAAAATGATAATAAGAATTTTGAAGTAAAGGGGTCAGGAAATAACATTATTGTTTCGGCCGATAAAGACAAATTAGAGAAGATATTTAATAATGTTCTTAGTAATGCTTTTAAATATACAAAAGCAAAAGACTCAATTTCAATAACCTTTAATAGTGAAGATAAAGATTTAATTGTTGCAATTTCAGATACTGGAAAAGGAATTGATAAAGAAGATTTAGAACATATTTTTGAACGTTTTTATCAATCTAAGAGCTTTGAAAATGTGCATGCAAGTGGCTCTGGTATTGGTCTGTCTTTTGCCAAACTCTTAGTAGAAATGCACTATGGTTATATTAGTGTGGATAGCGAATTAGGAAAAGGAACAACTATAAATGTGCGTATACCTGTGGTTAAAAAAGAAACCGCGGAAGACCAACCTCTTGTTGAAAAAGAAATATTGACAGCAGAAAAAGATTTTGAGTTTAAATCTCAGCTATTAGAAAAGCATAATCCAACACATCTAATGGTTAATGAGGCGTTTTCGGAAGCTGTTATTTTTTATGTTGAAGATAATTCAGATATGAGGGCTTATGTATCTAAAGCACTTTCTAAATTCTTTAAGCTTAAAACATTTCATAACGGTCAGCAATGTTTAGACGCCATGGAAGATGAGTGGCCAGACATTGTAATAAGTGATATTCAAATGCCGGAGCTAAATGGCATTGATTTATGTAGAACCATTAAGTCAGACATAAAGACTAGTCATATACCTGTTATCCTACTTACGGCACTTACAAATATTGATGATAAAATTCAAGGCATAAAAGATGGGGCAGATGCTTACATTACAAAGCCATTCAATATACAGCATTTAATTACCAGAACAGAAGCGCTTTTAGGGAATAGAAAGCAGTTAAGAGAACGTTTTCAAATAGGTATTCCGCTTACAAAAGAGAATAATCTTAATAATAGAAATGATAATGCCTTTTTAGAAAAATTATATAATCTGATAGAGGAGAATTTAGACAACCAAAATTTAGATTTAAATACGTTTGCTAAGGAATTATATTTAAATAGGACACATTTTTATCAAAAGGTTAAAGCGCTAACCAATTTAACACCATTTGAGGTTTTAAAGGATTATAGATTAAAAAAAGCTGCTGATTTTCTGGTACATAAGAAAGTTTCGGTTAATGAGGTGTATGCTATGACAGGTTTTAAAAGTAGAACGCATTTTAGTAAGCTCTTTAAAGAGAAGTACGATATTACACCAGGTAAATATGCTGCAACCAAGTTAGAGGAATTTAATACATAGTTTTACCAGTTCATACATAGTTTTTACTTGCAACGACATAGTAATTATGGCTTATAAATAATTTAGCCATAATTAGTTTTGTGTTTTAGAGTTTTGGCTTTTTGGTAACTTTTTGAAGCCTTACTTTTAAATCATTAGAATGTTTTTAGAAGTTTAGTAACGTTAGAAAAGCATCTCTGTTCAAATGGAGATGCTTTTTGCTGTTTTACAGTTAAATACGTTTAAAGACATCTTATTTATTTGCAAAGACATATGAGTTTAAAGTGCAGCATAATTTTATGGTACTAACTTTAAAATTGACTTATCATGCAAAAACAATTACTAAAAATTGCACTTATCACATTAACCTTTTTTGGGTTTAGTAACTTAAAAGCTCAGGTTACATTTAATAATGCAGGAGGCGATAATTTATGGAGCAATACCGCTAACTGGAGTGGAGGAGCCTTACCAACAGCAACAGATGTTGTTGTAATAACGGCTAACATAACTCTTGATGTTGCCGGAGTTGCAGCCAAATTAGAACTAGGTAATGGAGGCGATTTTTCCATTACGGGAAATGCAGGTACAAAACTAACACTATCTGGTGCTTCACCAATAATTAAGAACTTAAAAGATGCTGCATTAACAATAGATTGCGATATCGAAATGACTACAGGAGGCAATGTTAATGTAGATACAAGTACAGGGAAAGCAAATAATAAATTGATTTTTGCGTCTGGTAAAACACTAACACTCACAGGAACAACCTGTAATGCAAGAAACTACTCAGACAATACCTTTAATTTTAATGGTAATGTAGCTGGTGATGGTAATTTCCAAATTCATAAAAAGAGTAATTCAGATTTTGTTTTTGGTGCAACAGCAAATTTTGCAAATCACACAGGGCAAATTATATACAATGATAATGAAGGAACCATTGTAAATGTGCAATCCAATATCGAAGCACCTAATCTATTTAGAGCTTCTGCAGGCGTTTTAAAGCTATCTCAGCCATCTGCAGTTGTTTCAATAAATGGCGCTAATACTTTTGAAGGGACTGTAAATGGTGCCATCTCAGCAGGAGGGACTACTACTTTAGCCATTAATGCAAATCAAAGCAATATAGGAAGTGTAAAGGTGGGGTTAGCCAACAATACATTGAATCTAGACATTGATAATGGTGTTACAGAAGTAACCGTAAATTCAATTTCATTAGTAGAAGCTACAAGTCTCTTAAATATAATTGGCTTTAAAGAAGATGTCATTAAATTTACCAGTACCTTAACTACAGATGACTTAAACAAAATTTCTCATGATGGCACAGGAGGGGCTTTAGCTCAAAGAGCAACAGGAGAATTAGTTTATGCCACAACCTTATCAAACAGTACGAATACCTTAGAAGGCGTTTCAATTTATCCGAACCCTGCTCATAGCTTTATACACTTAAAAACCATTAATGGAGGCAATGTTGAAATGTATAATATGATTGGTTTACGTGTTAAACATGTAGAAGAAATTTCTAAAGACTTTCAATTAAACGTATCTAATTTAAAATCTGGGTTGTATTTGTTGAAAGTGGCTTCAGAAAACAAATCGTTTACGCAAAAAGTTGTTATTAAATAATATTTAGCAAAAACACACTTATAACCTTCTTTGGCAACATTGAAGGTTTTTTATGTCCTATAACCATAAAATTACCAGAGACTACAAGTTGTTTATTCAAAAAGACAATCTACAAAGGCTTTGAATATAGCTTTGTAGACAGAAATACATAGATTATGAAAAAAGAGAACCTTTTGATGTCATTTTTACTTTTAGCTGGACTTAATTTAATATCAGCGCAAATAGACAATGAATCAAATTTTTATACGCCAATAGCACATGCTAATTACAATAAAGATTTAGTAGCAGATTATGGTGTAGATAACAGTTTTACAACCGATGATAGTGGAGACTTACAAAATGCTATAGATGATATTTCAGCTAATGGTGGAGGTATATTAACTATATCAGCAGGTAATTATACCTTCGAAGAAATTAATTTAAAATCTAATGTGCATTTAGATATAAGTAATGCCGTAACAATTAGGCCCACTTCCAGAACAGATACAAAAAACTATCATATGTTTAGTTTAGGGGATAATACTAATCCTATTGAAAATATTAGTATTTCGAGTTCCAGTGGGAATAGATTTACTGTAGATTTAACTCATAATAACAACCCTAATTTATCAATATTCAAATGTGTTAAAGTAAATAACTTTTTACTTGCCAATTGTAATATAGAAGATACCTATACTAAATTTAGTGTGGTTACAATGGGAGGAGATGATTTTGGCGGTAATTATGTTATACCAACAAATGGTATAGTTAAAGATATGAATACTAACAACGCCCATTATGGCTATGGTATGGTGCAAACACAATCTGCCGAAAATATTTTATTTAAGGACCTGTCTGGTACAGGAGGTGCTACATTAAGATTGGAGACTGGGTATACCGGATTAAATAATTTACAAGGAGATAATCTTCCTGTTGGTAAAACTAGGGTTGGTGGATTAGATAAAATTGTAGCCAGAAACATTTCATCCACAAATGGTAACTGTGCACTAATGGTATCACCACATGCTGTACATAATGGTACTGTGGATGCGGAAGGAATAACATCTGTAAACAGTGGCTTTGCTGTTAGAATTGAAGGCGGTTTTGTTTCAAGTAAATATGATCAAACCATTAATTTAAATGAAGGTACATTTGAGTTTGTAAAGGTTAAAAATGTAACAGCTACTTATGGCGATACAGCCGAGGTAAAATCAAAACACTTTAAATATTACCCCACTGAGATTTCAGATCCTACAGCAAAAAGTTCATATAGCGATAAAATTTATATAGGACCATCTATAGCACCTGTTTTAGCAGATGCTAATTATAGTTGTACCGGTAATACACAAACTGTAATTGTTGAAGAGCCTGTGGTTGGTAATGGATTTTTATATCAAGAAGATGTAATTCCTTCAGAATTTGTAAGTCTTAATTGCGCATCATTATCTACCGATGATTTTAAAAAAAAAGAATAATTAGCATTTATCCGAACCCAACATCAAATGAGATATCAATTAAGAGTACAGAAGATGTGGAAAATATTAAGGTTTATAGCGCTTCTGGTATATTGATAAAATCAATTTTATCAATACGTAAAGGAGAGTTAGGTTACCTGAATTTTAAAGATGTATCTTCAGGAATGTACTTCTTAAAAGTTCTGGTAAATGGTAAAGAGATTATTAAAAAAGTAATTATTAATTAAATAAGATAGAAAGTATTCGTATGAAAATTAACAATCAAAAACTATTGTTGTTATTACTAAGTATTTGTTTTTTAACATTTGTTAATGCCCAAAAAAAAGCAAATATTTCTAAAACGCCACCAATGGGTTGGAATAGCTGGAACTGGTATGGTAAACATAATATCAATGAAAAAGAAGTGAAAAAAGTAATTGATTTTATGGTTGAAAATGGGCTTAAAGATGCTGGCTACAACTACGTGATAATAGATGGAGGCTGGAGAGATACAAAGTTAGGAAATAATGGAGAGTTACTAACACACCCTGTTAAATTTCCAAATGGTATTAAACCATTGGCAGATTATGCCCATGCTAAAGGCATGAAGTTAGGTGTTCATGTTGTTCCGGGTACGCACGACTGTGGAGGCGATTTAGTTGGGGG
The DNA here is from genome assembly GCF_008085455.1 of Seonamhaeicola marinus. Taxonomy (NCBI): domain Bacteria; kingdom Pseudomonadati; phylum Bacteroidota; class Flavobacteriia; order Flavobacteriales; family Flavobacteriaceae; genus Seonamhaeicola; species Seonamhaeicola marinus. The sequence goes on from NZ_VSDQ01000718.1 coordinate 407,893, forward strand.
CTACGGTCATGAAGAAGTCCATGTAAAACAATTTGTAGACTGGGGATTAGACTTTATAAAACTAGATAAATGTAGGTTTGTAGATAAAGATTGTAATGAATGCCCTAAGGCTAAAAACGGTGGATGGGATGAAGCCGTAGTTGAGGCTTCGTATAAGAAATGGAGTAGGTTATTAAAAGAATGCGGAAGAGATATAGTGTTTAGCATTTCTGCATACGAATACCGAGACTGGTATCCCGAAGTATGTAATATGGCAAGAACAACATTTGATATAAGAGCAAAAATACATAGCGGTGGAGCAGATTTTGTGAAACCAACAAAATTTAAAAAGGCGCATTTAAGCGTTATGGAGATTGCTGAAGAAAATAATAAAGTGGCAAAATTTGCAGGAAACGGATACTGGAATGATCCAGATATGCTAATTACAGGTATTCAAGGCTTATCTAGAAAAGAGCAAACATCTCATTTTGGGCTTTGGTGCATTATGAGCGCGCCATTAATGTTGGGCAATAACCTTGGACATATGGATAAGTTTGAAAAGAACTTAATACTTAATAAGGAAATGATTGCTGTGAATCAGGATCCAACAGAGCAAGGAAAAATCATAAAAAGAGAAGACAAAACACAAGTTTGGGCTAAAAAACTAAAAAATGGTGATGTTGCGTTGTTGTTCTTAAACCTCGATGATACTAAGCAAAGAGATATTAGTATTAATTTAAAAGATTTAAATATTACCTCTAAAGTAAAGGCTAGAAATATTGTGGATCATAAAGATTTGGGTATCTTTAAAAACACGATTTCCATGACAGCAAAAACGCATGAATGTAAAATGGTTGTCATTAGCAATATTTAACTTTTAAGGCGTATGAACCCAAGCAAAACGGTCAATTACATTGTATTAATATTAATGACCTCTCTTTTAAATTTTAGTTGTTCTAATCAAAAACAAGAGGTCGTAAAAGAAGAAGATAATAGACCAAACGTTATTCTTTTTGTTGCAGATGATCATGGTACGGATGCTTTAGGATGTTATGGCAATCCTATAATAAAAACACCTAATTTAGATAAATTAGCTAAAGAAGGTGTGCGCTTTACCAATGCTTACTGTACAAGTGCTAGTTGCGCTGCCAGCAGATCGGTAATATTATCGGGTAAATTTGGTCATGCTACAGGATCGTACGGTCATGTTCATGATTACCACCACTTTAGTACATTTGATAATGTAAAATCCTTATCAAATAGATTAACCGATGCAGGGTATTTAACCGCAAGAATAGGGAAGTATCATGTAGCGCCAGAACATGTGTATTTATTTGACGAAGTTTTAAATGCAGATCCAAGAAATACGGTTGAAATGGCGGATAAATGCGTAGATGTAATTAATTCAAAAAAGCCGTTCTTTTTATATTTTTGTACAGATGATCCACATAGAGGGCACCCATTTAAACCAGAACCCTGGTATGCTCCTAATACCTTCGGAAATAAAAAGGAAGGGTATAAAGATGTTGCCCAAGTAACTTATAAACCAGAAGACGTTTTAGTACCGGAGTTTTTACCAGATAATAAACAAAGTAGAGAAGAAATTGCCCAATACTATCAAAGTATATCTAGAATAGATCAGGGCTTTGGGAAACTAATGAGCCATCTTAAAGATGCAGGAAAATTAGATACTACTATTGTAATTTACATTTCAGATAATGGTATGGCTTTTCCAGGAGCTAAAACAACGGTTTACGAACCAGGTATAAAATTGCCATGTATTATTAAAGATCCAACCAAGTCTAAAAAAGGAATTACGAATACAGCAAGAGTATCTTGGGTAGATTTAACACCTACTATTTTAGACATGGCGGCGGTAAGCTATGATAAAGAAGATTTTCACGGAAAATCCTTTAACAGTGTTATAGATTCTGAAGGTTCAAAAGATTGGAATCAAATCTATGCCTCACATACTTTTCATGAGATAACCATGTATTATCCAATGCGGGTTGTTATTGACGGTGATTATAAACTAATTTGGAATATAGCTAACAGATTGGAGTATCCTTTTGCTTCAGATTTGTGGGCGGCTTCAACATGGCAAGCTATTTATAGAAACAAGGAAGAGTACTTCGGACATAAAAAGGTTAAGGACTACATGTTTAGACCAGAGTTTGAACTTTTTAACCTTTCCAAAGATCCGAACGAGTCTAATAATCTGGCCGAAGATGAAAATTACGCAGAGACTCTTCAATCTTTAAAATCGCAAATGAAATCGTTTCAGCTTAAGACAAAAGATCCATGGTTAATCATGTGGGATCATGATAATTCATTACAAGGTACAGGTGTGAACCTTTAAGCACATATAAAACAAACTTAGTCTTTTTGAACTAACAGTTTTCTGTTATAATTTAATTTAGTGTAAAACACTGCTGTTTGTACTATTTACGGGAGATATATGCTCTAAATGTACGCTCAGATACATATAATTTACTTATAACTATTCAACATAAACAGAATTTTAAAAAATTTGAACATGCTAACAAGAAACTCAATAATGACAATGCATAGATTATCCTTTTTAGGAGTGTTCTTTCTATCGTGTATAGCAATTAGCTGTGCTCAAAAGAAATCTTCCAAGACGAAGCTAAAAGAAGAATCTCAAACAAAGCCAAACATAATTTACATTTTGGCAGATGACATGGGTTACGGAGACGTTGGCGTCTACGGTCAAACTAAAATAAAAACCCCCAATATTGATAAACTAGCTAACGAGGGTATAAGGTTTACCGATCACTACTCCGGCCAAACCGTTTGTTCTCCTTCTAGATGTTCTTTAATGACAGGGATGCATATGGGAAATGCCTCGGTTACAATAAACGGTCAGCTTTTAGACCCTAATGATGTTACAATTGCGGAATTATTAAAAACAGCCGGATATAAGACAGGACTAATAGGGAAATGGGGGCTTTCACAAGGTGTTACAGATGATAATTGCCCTAATCAACAAGGGTTTGATCATTATTTTGGGTTTGATAATCAAGGGTTTGCACATTTTTACTATCCAGAATACTTATGGCGTAATCATACAAAGGTGGAATATCCCGAAAACTTAAATATAAGAGATGAACAAGGGCGTTATATAAAAGGAAAAGGAACATATTCTCATGATGAGTTTGCCAAAGAAGCTTTGCAGTTTATAAAAGAAAACAAAGATGAACCTTTCTTCTTGTATTTACCATTTGCGATACCACATGCCGAATTAACTATTCAAGAGGAAGCTATGGAAGAATATAGAGCTCTAAATTGGCCTGAAACCCCAAAAAGAATCGGTGGTGGTGGCGGAAAAGATTATGGTTATGGAAGTCAGTATGTTAATGGGTATTGTGCACAAGATGAACCTAATACTACATATGCAGCTATGATTACACGTATGGATAAAAATATAGGTAGAATAGTTGATTTGTTAAATGAATTGGGTATTGACGAAAACACCATAATTATGTTTTCAAGTGATAACGGACCTTCAAATGAAGGCGGCCAAAGCATTAAATTTTTCGATAGCTCAAAAGGTTTAAGAGGTAAGAAACGCGATTTGTACGAAGGAGGTATTAGAATTCCATTTGTTGTTAATTGGAAGGGAACAGTTAAAGGCGGTCAAGTGTCAAACTTACCAAGCGCATTTTGGGATTTTCTTCCAACTGCATGTGATTTAGCCAATATTGAAACACCAAAAAATATTGATGGCATTAGTATGCTACCAACCATTTTGGGAGAATCTAATAGTCAAGAAAAACATAAGTATTTATACTGGGAATGGAAACATGGAAAGCGACCACTTTATGAAACAGTTAGAGTTGATAATTGGAAATTTTTTAGAGTAACACCTCAGAATAGCACGAAACCACATTACGAATTGTATGATTTAGATAAAGATGTTTCTGAAACTTCAAATTTGGCTGAAAAACATCCTGAATTGGTAGAAAGGTTCATTCCTTATTTGGAGGAAGCAAAAAACAAAAATATATAATTAAAAGAGGTTTAGATACAGGAAAATGAAACGAAGAAGTTTTTTTAAAAAAGGAGCACAAGGAGCGTTGGCAGCTGGTTTATTACCAATTACGGGTAGTGTTGCAGCGCAAAATTTAGAAACTGGTGAAACCAAGTTAATCCATTTTAATGCATCTAAAGCTAGTAAAACGGATCCTAAAAGAAGAAAAACGTTAGAATTTGATGTGGCAGTAATTGGTGCTGGTATGGCAGGAATTTCAGCTGCAGTATCTGCTGCTAGAAATGGAGCACGTGTGGTACTTGTACAAGATAGACCCGTATTGGGAGGTAATGCATCGAGTGAAATGCGTGTTACCGTTAATGGTGTACAAGGTTTAAAGAATAAACATAAAGTTGAAAGAGAAACAGGGATTGTAGAAGAATTACTATTAGAAAATTGGCATTATAACCCACAAGCGTCATACCATGTTTGGGATCATGTTTTATATAACTATGTAGTTAGGGAAAAAAACATAACCCTATTAATGAATACGTCTGCCATGGATGTAGTAATGAATGGTAACACTATTAAATCCGTTATATGTTGGCAAACTACTACAGAAACAATATTTACCATAAATGCTAACATGATTTGTGATTGTTCAGGTGATGGATTAGTAGCTGCCAGTTCTGGTGCTGAATTTAGAATGGGACGAGAAGGGAAAGATGAGTTCAATGAGTCTTATGCACCAGATAAACCAGACGGTTGGGTAATGGGAGACTGTATCATGATGATTACCAAAGATATGGGCAAGCCAGTACCGTTTTATGCGCCCGATTATGCCATTCCTTTCGATGGAGAAAAGGCAGAAACTACAGGACACAGAAAGATTAAACAAGTAAAAGAAGGGTTTTGGTGGGTAGAAGTTGGTAGTGATGTTGATATTATTGGAGAGCGTGATGAGATACGCCATAAGCTCATGGCATATTTTTATGGTGTTTGGGATTATGTGAAAAACTCAGGGAAACATCCAGAAGCAGACAATGTGGTTTTAGATTGGATTGGTTCTATTCCGGGAAGAAGAGAATCGCGCCGTTTTATTGGCGATTTTATTCTTACGCAAAACGATATGCTGAGTTTACGCCATTTTGAAGATGCGGTTGCTTTTGGAGGTTGGAGTTTAGACGAACATAATCCTGGCGGTATTGAGGATTTAAGTCAACCAGCAAGTTTTTTCCATTCTCGTTTTAGTAATATTTATGAAGTGCCGTTTCGTTGTTTGTATTCTAAAAACATTGAAAACCTCTTATTTGCAGGAAGAAATGTGAGCGTATCGCATATAGCGCTATCCTCTACAAGAATTATTGGAACATGTTCCATGATGGGGCAAGCCATTGGTACAGCAGCAGCAATGTGCTCTAAAAAAGGAATTAAACCAAGAGGTTTGTACAAAAAGCACATAAATGAATTACAAGAACAATTGTTGCGTGATGACTCTTTTTTCCCGAATAGACCTGCTAATGACCCTAAGAATAAAGCAAGTAAAGCCAATTTAATTTTTGCGTCATCCACTACTTCTGGAGACGTGAAAAATTTATTAGATGGGGTCTCTAGAGATGAAGTAGATAAGATTCATCATTGGCAGTCAGACGGATTGAATGCAGAAATACAATTGGAATGGGAAGATAGTCAGACACTTACCAGCGTTGAAATGAAGTTTGATACCAATCTTCAGCGCAAAATAAACATGCATAAAAACCCTACCAAACATGAAGATCAGCCTATGGAAATTCCAAAAGAGTTGATAAAACATTTTAGCGTTGAAGCTAGAGTAAAAGGCAAATGGATTGTAGTAGGAGACGTTAAAAATAATTTAACCCGATTAGTAAAGGTGAAATTTGATGCTGTAGAAACCACAGCAGTTCGTGTTAGGTTAAAAGAAACCTATGGAGAACCTAATGTAAAAATGTTTGAAATACGTTGTTATTAACCAATTATATAAAAAGAAGATATATGAATATAAGTAAAAGAATTTTAGGATTACTGCTCACTAGTCTTTTAGTTTTTGGATGTAATTCACAAAAGAAAACACAAGAGAAAGGCGCAGAAGTAGATAAAAAGAAACCAAATTTAATCGTAATACACACCGATGAGCACAATTTTAGAACCTTAAGTTGTTATCAAGAATTACTACCAGAAGAACAAGCTTTTGTATGGGGAAAAGGAAACAATTCTAAAACGCCTTTTATAGATAAAATAGCTCATGAAGGAGCGATTACTACAAGTTATTATTGTTCTTCGCCTGTTTGTACACCCTCAAGGGCATCTTTGGTAACAGGATTGTATCCTCAAGCTACTGGTGCTCCAAAAAATGGTCTTCATTTAAGAGAGGATATCCCAACTTTTGCCACGATTTTAAGAGATAATGGGTATGCCACATCATATGTTGGTAAATGGCATTTAGCTGGTCATGATAAGTATTCTTTTGGTATAAAATATAATGGTGGTTTCGAAGATAATAGATTTATGATGCGTGGAGGACATGCGCCTTATTTTCATATAAAAGATGATCAAATTAAAGGTATTAATGAGAAACAAGCGGCTAAACTTCCTAAAGAAGAGGTCATTCATTTAACGGACTACTTCACGGATAAAACATTAGAAATTCTAGACAGAGATAAGGATAAGCCTTTTGCCTTAATGCTTTCAATTCCAGATCCGCATACACCAGATTATGCCAAACCGCCTTACAATACAATGTATAAAGATTTAAAGTTAAAATCGCCAATAACTATGGCTCCCGAGCATGTTAAAAACAAACCATCTTGGGGTAAGGATAAAGGTAAAAATGAAGCCATAGGTAAAGCATCTTTTAAGAACCAGAAAAATGCTTTAAAACAATATTTTGGTATGGTTAGTCATATTGATGATAGTGTAGGCCGAATTTTAGAGTTCTTAGATAAGAATGGGTTAACAGATAATACCATTATTATTTTCACAGCAGATCACGGCGATATGTTTTTTGAGCACAATAGACGCAATAAAGGTGTGCCTTATGAAGCATCATCTAGAATTCCATTTGTAATAAGGTATCCAGATAAAATTCCATCAGGTAAGGTCATACATACTGCATATACCAACGTAGATTTTGCACCTACAATTCTAAGTTTAATGGGGGTTGAAACCAATGCTAAATTTCATGGTTTAGATACTTCTGAGGATTTTACAAATAATCAAAAAGAATTAGATAGTGATAGGATTACTTATTTCGCCAAAACTGGTGGTTGGTGGGTTTCAGCGGTTAACAATCGCTACAAATTGGTATTAGATAAAGAAGAGTCGCCTTATCTATTCGATTTAGAAAAAGATCCATTTGAACTTAATAATTTTTATAACGATCCGGCATACAAAACTATAGCAACTAAAATGCAGGCTGAGTTACTAAAGCAAATGAAGGAGTTTGAAGAACCAGGATTAACACAATCTAAACCCTATGTTTTAAAATAGTTAGGCAATGAATTTAACGTTTAGATCTTATAGAATATTTGGCTGGATGCTAATTGTGGTATGTGCTTTTTCATGTGCCCAAAACAAGAATAAAGAGCCCAAAAGGCCTAATATTCTATGGATTGTTGCAGAAGATCTATCGCCTTTTATGGGCTGTTATGGAGACACAATAAACCAAGGATATACCCCAATTATAGACAAGCTTGCTTCAGACGGTGTTTTGTTTAGAAGAGCTTATGCCTCAGCACCTGTGTGTTCTGCAAGTAGATCAGCTTTTATAACGGGGAAAATGCAAACCACAATTGGTACGCATCAACATAGGTCTAGCAGAACAACTGATGGAGAAATAGTTCCTGATGAACTTAGGATAAATCTACCAGATTCTATTAAAACTATCCCCGAATTAATGAGAGAAGCAGGGTATTTTACGTTTAATAGTGGTAAGGACGATTATAATTTTCATTATGATAGAAGAGGGCTTTATACTGTTGGAACCGAAGATAATTACGCTGAAGGGATGAATGGCTGGCAAGGAAATAGAGCTAAGAATTATATGTCCTTCACCGAAAATGTATGGAGTTCAAGACCAAGTAAAGATCAACCATGGTTTGGACAAATACAAATTATGGGAGGTAAGAGAGATTACAAGTACGTGAGAGAAGGGGAGCAATTAGAAGATAATGAAGTGCCTCTACCGCCTTATTATCCTGATACGCCAGTACAAAGAAAGTCATGGACCATCCATTATAACGCTAATAGAGGTTCCGATGTGGCAGTTGAAAATATTTTAAACCAATTGGAGGCTGATGGAGCGCTAGAAAATACGATTATATTTTTCTTTTCAGATCATGGAAGTAACACATCACTAAGACATAAGCAATTTTGTTATGAAGGCGGAATGAAGGTTCCTTTAATTATAAAAGGCAATCACCCTTCTTTACAAAAAGGAGCAGTTAGAGATGATTTGGTGTCTTTGTTAGATGTATCTGCTACTACGCTGGCAATTGGAGGTGTTGAATTACCAAAATATTTGGATGGTCAAGACCTATTTGGCAAAAATTATAGGAATCGAAATTATGTTATTGGAGCTAGAGACCGATGCGATTTTACAATAGATAGGATTAGAACAGTTGTTTCAGAAAAATATAGGTACATAAAAAATTATCACCCAGAGCGTCCTATGTTACAAGCAAGCTACCGTGATACCCATGCCAATGTTAGAGATATGAAAAAGCAATTTAATGCAGGTAGTTTAACACCATATCAGGAGCAGTTTTGGTTTGGAAAAAGACCTCATGAAGAGTTGTATGATTTAGAGAACGATCCTCACCAAATAAACAATTTGGCAAATGAGCCTAAGCTTGCTTCAGTTTTAAAAGAACACAGACAAGTTTTAGATACCTGGATAAAAGAAACAAATGACAAGGGGCAATATCCAGAATCTTCAGTTCAATTAGAAGCAACCTATAATCTTTGGAAAGAGAAAAAGCAATTCAAAAATGCAGCGCGTGTTAATCCAGAATACAATCAGTTTATCGTTAAAGAAAATGATAGGAACTAAAGCAAATAAAATACTATGTATTGTTTTTATAGTTACTATACTAACTACGCAAGCTCAAACAGATTATAAAGCTGACGTACATTTGGTGTTGCTAGCAGGACAATCCAATATGGTTGGGGCTGGGAATTATGATGAGCTTTCTTCAGTCGACAAAAAAAGGATTGAGAATATATCAGATAGAGTTTTTTTAAGTTATAACGGAAAAGCACTAAAACCGCTATCGTATTTCAATAATAAACCTTCCAAAAAGTACAATTTTACCAAACGGTTTGGTCCCGAATTATTTATAGGATTAACTTTAGCAGAAGCAAATCCAAACCAGAAATATGTGCTTGTTAAAAGAGCTCTTGGAGGAACATCATTGTATGGCGCATGGAGTCCTGAGTGGTCAGCAGAAAAATCTAATGCCGTTGAAATGGATGCCCAAAGAAAAAAAATAAAATTGTATGAGCTTCATTTAAAGGATATCCATAAGACTCTAGAACAACTTAAATCCCAAGGTAAATCCTTTAAAATTATTGGTTTAACATGGATGCAAGGAGAAAAAGATACCAACTCAGAATTAGCTGCTAAAAACTATAGAGAGAACTTAGAAAACCTAATTAATCATTACCGTAAAGACCTTAATACATCTAAATTACCATTTATAATTGGTCAAGTAAATGTACTACCCAGAAAGTATAAACCAGGGGTAGACTTCATAAGAAATGCCCAAATAGAGGTTGGTAGTTTAGATGAGCGAAACACGATGATTAAAACTTCAAAGGAAAGTCCTTGGAACGACTTTCCGAAACATCTAGATAATACACATTACAATACCATTGGTCAAAAGAGACTAGGAGAAGCTTTTGCAAAAAGCTTAATAGAAAAGATTAAACTAAACTAAATAATAGTACTTATAAATGAAATTAATAAAAAGAACAGGTATTCTTTTAGGCTGTGTATTAGGTCTATGGAATTGCAAAGTTTCTGGACAAAGTTTTACAACTTCAGGAAACGGAATAAGACAGAGCGTTATAGCAACGGTTAAAGGCAAATCTGTAATGTATATTTCTGAATTAGATGGTGCTGTATCTGCCTATACAACCAAAGGGCAAGAATTATGGCGTAACCCTTCGGATAATCCTGCGGTAATGTATGAGATTGAAGCAGCAGATATCACAAACGATGGAAATGATGAATTATTAGCAGCAAGTGCAAACGGAACTATTTACTGTTGGAACCATAAAGGAAAATTACTCTGGAAGTACAGTCCAGAGCATAAAGTCCGATTTTCGGAAGTAGCTGTTGTAAAGAACTCTGGTAAAATCCAGGTTTTTGCTGGAGGTAATGATTACAAATTATACGAATTAAATGCCCAAGGAGAACTTGCTTCAACGACCAAAATTAAAGGGGTAGTTAGAAAAATTGAAGCTGGTAATTTTATAGATAAAGACAAACAATCTTTGTTTTTAATGACCTATGTTCATGATAAATTTAGATGGGAGTTTTTTGGGTTTGTAGACCCAGACTCCAAGGAAAAGATTAAAAAGTTGTCAACTAAAGATGCTCCATTAAAAGAAATGAGTAAAATTATGATGACTGATTTTGATGTTTCAGATATCGATAAAAATGGAAAAGATGATATACTCATTTTTGGAGATGTTTCTTGGAAACCTATGTTTATAGTTTTAGATGGAGATTTTGGCGTAGTGGCTAGTCATTCTGGTAGTAAAAAGGATATTCAGCGCTATGCACATTCTCAAGGAGCCTCTTTATTACCAGTAAAAGACCAAATTGTAATGAGAACGGGAAGTCTTTTGTATCTGTGTGATTTAAATGGGAATTTAATAGAAAAGGTAGGAACAAAATATAAGGACGATACGTATTCTGAACTAGCGTTTGATAAAAGGAACAAAACACTTTTTGCAGCAGGAGACCTAGGAGGTGGAAATGCAGTTTATCCATACAATTTAAATAATGAGAAATGGTTTAATACTACTCATGAAAAAATAGGGAGGTATAAAGAAGTACAAGATAATTTAAAGGACTTATATGCCGATGCACTAAGGTTTAAAATGCCAGATTACCAAAAGAAATCTGATAAACCATGGATGATGATTACCAAACATACGTTACCAAAAGACGTAAAAAGGCTTAATGGTAATGCTATTGTATTTATAGATAATAAAGGCACCTGGTCAGAGAATACAAATAGAGACGATTTGGTTGCTAAAATGGGTAAAGTGGCTTTAAAAAAAGATAGAAGAAAAAAGTATAACTTAACTCGAGAAGAAATTGTAGCCAAGGCCAAATCTTTCGAAGATAAAAATGAACCATTTGTTATTTGGGCGGGTCATGGTAATGATCCTTTTTACACAAGAATAGAAACCCTAGAGGCTATATTAAAAGTAGCTCCAAACACTTGTTATGGATTTATTTATGCAGAAATGGATAATGTTAAAGATCCCAGAGTCGTACATTTTGTTGAAGAATATGTACCACGTTTAGCAAAAGCCATTAGAGTAAATAACAAGGCAAAACTATATTTTAGATATAAAAATATGTTTTGGGCTCTAACCAATAAATTATCACCTTGGAAAGAGCTGTTCTTCTCTGGTGAGTTTAATGATATATTGGTTCCTGCATCTGAAGATACAAGCTCCAGAACTCAAGATGTAAATCTAGCAGGGAGAGTTGGAATGCTCTCTGGAGGGTATATAGATGATTTTGCTATGAGACTTATAGATGATAACCCAACAGGATGGCGTCCATTATCACCAGGGGGACAGCGAACTATTTCGCCATATTTAAGACAAGGAACCTTAATGGCTTCATATGGAGCAAGAGTGGCTATTAATTTCGATGGTATTTTTCTAGAAGAACCTGGTATGGAAGTACTTTATGCCCTTATGAAATCTGGTGTTTTACCCCTAGTAGAAAAAGAAGATATTCAATCTATTGGTTCATGGCATTTAATTCAAAATGCAGATGAACACTTAATTCATTCGGTAGATACACATCATAATATGAACCAGTACAAAGCAGATGATGATAATGCTGTGTTTTCGGTTGCGCAGATGCATTGGGCAGGGGCAAGTGTGCCAGAACATGATTATTCTAAGATTGCTCTGGGAGTAGATTACAGATGGACCAATTACATGCCAAAAATACCCAATGGAATGACGCCAATAGCTCCTGTAGAATTATCAAAAGCGTTAGATTCTAAACATGTTGGATATACCATAAGTGATGGTAAACACGGCATCATAGATAACAAAAAAGTAGAGGCAAAAGTTTTTGGAAAAGAAATGAAGTCAGTTGTTAATCAAGGGGCTGAAAAATTGCAGATATTAGTAGAAGGTGCATCATGGAGCGCCATACGATTAGATGATAACCATACGAGGCTAATTCTTATTGACCCTGGTTATTTAGATCCGCAGGAAAGAAATGTAGTTGTTAAATTTCAAAATAGGAAACCAAAACAAGTAACAGATATTCTAAAGAAAGAAGAATTACCAATTTCTAAAGAAAGTATACAACTAAAAGTACCAGCAGGTTCTATGCGATTTATAGATGTTGCTTATTAAAAAAATAGAAAGCCAAGAATTAGTTTCTTGGCTTTTCTTTTTTTTGTATTAATTATCAACAGGGCTTATTTTTTCTTTTTCCCTTTTGCGAAAAACTCTTTAAAATCTAATTTTCCATCAGCATTTAAGTCTTTCTTCTTAAACATGGTTTCAATATTAAAAGGTTTACCATCTTTAGTTTTTTTATTGCCGAACTTGGCTTTCATTTCTTCAAAATCAGTGAACCCGTTAGCATCTATGTCCGCTTTAGCAAATTGTTTCTTCTTTTTCGCTTCCAAATCTTGTTGACCGTAAGAGGTTGAAAAAGCAAAGACTCCTAGAAGTAAACATGTGGTTTTTAAAAGTCTCATAATCTTGTTTGTTTTTGTTATGCTCAAAGATCCGGTTTGCAGATTTCCTATATGTACATGAACGTTAAAAGAATGTGTTTAAGAATAATAAAGATGTATTTACCCATAGAAACATTTATTAAACTACTAGGTACAGTTTTAAGTACGATTAGTGAGAATTTTGGAATTAAATACAAGTAATACATGAAAAGACATATCATACTTTACGGTTTGTTCCTATTTACAGTTTTAGGAAGAACCCAAGAGAAACCTAACGTACTTTTAATTATGGTAGATGACATGAATGATTGGGTGGGAGCTTTTGGTGGTAATCCTCAAGCCCAAACCCCAAACATTGATGCATTAGCTCAAAAAAGCACAATTTTTGACAAGGCATATTGCTCTGCGCCTTTATGTAATCCTTCAAGAACTAGTATGTTAACAGGTTACAACCCTTCTACAACAGGTGTATATGGGAATAATGAAAAATTTAGAGATATAAATGGCTTTGAGCATATTTTAACCTTACCTCAGTATTTCGAGAAAAATGGCTATACCACAATAGCAGCTGGAAAAATATTTCATAATGCAAGGGGAGGAGGAAAAGAACCAAAGGAAGGCAGTGACCCGGGCTCATTTCAAACGGAAAGAATCGGAGGTGCCGGTACAAAATACCCAGAAAAGGAAGATCGGTATCTTCATAATTTAAACTTAAAGAAAAGAGGCATTAAAGGGTCGTTTACAAGATCTTTTGATTGGTTTGGAACGGCCACTAAAGATCAAGATAATAACGATTGGAAATCTGCAGAATACATTGGAGAGTTTATTAATAAAAAGCATAATAAACCTTTTTTCGCTGCCTGCGGCATATTTAGACCTCATTTACCCTGGTACGCACCTAAGGCATATTTTGATTTATATGATTTAAAGGAAATACAAATTCCAGAAACACTTAAAAATGATTTAAAAGATGTGGGCAAAATGGGAAATAACATGTCCAAGACCACGGTTCATAAAGCCATTATTGAGGAGAATAAATGGAAAGAAGCAGTGCGTGCTTATCTTGCTAATTTGTCGTTTGCAGATGCCTGTATTGGGCATTTGCTAGAAAAACTAAACAATAGTCCGTACGCTAATAACACCATTATTGTTTTAATGGGAGATCATGGCTGGCATTTAGGAGAAAAAGAGCATTGGGGTAAAAACGTACTTTGGGAACGTTCTGCTAAAACACCTTTACTCATTTACAATCCAAAAGATACTAAAGGAAAAGTAAGCTCTAAGGTGGTATCTCTTTTAGATGTTTATCCAACTTTGGTAGAATTAAGTGGTTTACCTAAAAATAAAGCTAATGAAGGTAAAAGTTTAGTGCCTATTCTAAAAAATAAGGCATCTAAATGGAATGATCTGGCATTAACCTCAAAATCTAAAGGAACACATTCATTACGAAATAAAACCTATAGATACACTGTGTATGAAGACGGATTTGAGGAATTATACAATCATGGTAAAGATCCAAATGAATGGGAGAATATTGCCAATGATCCATCATCTAAGGAAGTGTTAATCATGTTTAGAAAAAAATTAAATACTATTTTGAATTGAGTATGAATAAGCTAAATTACATCACGGTTCTATCTTTTCTATTAATTTTTAATAGTACTGTTTGGGGAATACAAGATCCAAATCCTATAAAAAGCATTAATACTGGGTATACTATCCTTAAAGTGAGGATAGCCGATAAAGAAAAGACCTCAGCATATTTAGTTGGCTCTAGTTACGAGGGCACCATTGTAGCTTATAGCTATAAAGGAGAGTTACTTTGGGAAAACAAGTTATCTGGTTATATGAATCATGATGTTTGGTGTGGCGATATAGATAACGATGGAAAAGATGAGATTGTCACGGCAAATGCAGACGGGACTATTTATTGTCTAAACTTTAAAGGGGAATTACTGTGGAAGTTTAAAGAAAATGCAGCACCAATGTATGCTGTGAGCATCATTAAACATAGTAATGAATGTTACGTTGTTGCTGGTGGATTTGACAAAAACATTTACTACTTATCCAAAGACGGGAAACTTATAAAAAGAATACACTCCAATAGCTTTTCAATAGAAAAACCACGAAGTAAGTACAGAAAAGACATTCCCAAGCCTAATGAATGTACAGCCAATTTTATTAGAACAATTAAAATGAAAGATGGTTCACAGAACTTGGTGGTATTAGGTACAAATAATCATATGAATGTCCCAGGTACGCTGTATTTTTTTAAACCTCTAGAAGATAAGCCTTTTAAAACCGTAAAGATTCAGGCAAGTTCCGATATTAAAAAGAAAATAAGAATAAGGCCTTTAGGTGATTTTAAAACTGCCGATATTGATAATGACGGAAATGAAGATATAATTTTAGGATCATCCTCTCATGTAAATGATATTTTAGTTACCACTTATAATCTAAAAACAGATCGCTTTGATTTTAATAGAATAACCAAAGTTAAATTTGGTTATGATATAGCCCATAATGCAACCTTAAAAACAGAAAAAGGAATTAAATACTTAACTAGAGTAGGAAGTCAAATTCATATATATAATCCTAAAAAAGTTAATGATACTGAGCGTATTGTTAGCAAGTATGCTTACAATGACATGGTAAAAGATACCAAAAGAGATATGCTAATTTTAGGTAGTGCACAAAGTGGAGGAAGCTGTATACACATCATTAACCTTCAAAACTCTAATTGGAAACCGGCATTTAAAGCACTTCGTCCTAAGGGAAAAATTCAAGAAATTATAGAAAACACTAAAATAACCAGATATAACCTTAAGAAGTATAAGAAACCAACATATCAAAATAATTCTCAACCCGTGTTTTTTATGACTGAAAAAGTACCAGAAAGTCAGTTAAGCTTAAAGCATAAAATCGATAAAACATATGGCAATCCTATATTTTTAAATTCACTTCACATGAAAAATGTTGAAGATTTTGATAGATCGGTTTTATCAAATGACAAATACAGAAAAACTAGAGATAGAAGAAAGAAATACACCTTAAGTCAAAAAGAGGCTGTAAATCAAATAACAAATCAATATGAAGGAGAACCAGGAGTGGCTTATTGGGCAGGACATGGGAATGATCCTTTTATGTTTAATATAAATACAACAAAAAAGATACTAGATAAAGCTAACGGAAAAAAGACCGTTTTAATTTATCCAGAAGTTGAAGATCATAATAAAGAAAACCTTGATTTTCTAGTTGGTGAATTACTTTATCCTTTAGCAGAATATGCACAAAATAGAAACGCCAATATCTTTTTGAGATCGAAAAATATATTTTGGTTAGGTTCAAACTATTTAAGTTCATGGTCAGAATTAATGTCTGGTAAGTACGCTGATGTTTTTGTACCATCAATGGAAGAGACAACAGATAAATCCATGGAACTTAGTCTGGCAGGACGTATGGGAATGTGGACAAGTGGAGCGGTTAATGGCTGGGGTACAAGAGCAGTACCAGATAACGTTTCTTTTGATAGATCTCGCCAATTAGGATATCAAAGACTACCTAACCACTTTTTAAGAATGCTAATCTTTCATACGGCAAATGGAGCACAGTACATTAATAATTTTGCTGTAGATCAAGAGTATTTAAGTATCTATTGGGAACTCATAGCTAAAGGCGCATTATATGTGCCAAAACGAAATGAGATTTTGAGTATTTCGCCAGTACACATCAGTATGAAAAAACCAGACCATCATTTTTTAAACGATGGCGCAAATGTAAAGTGGACTACGTTTTATGATGAAGCGTTTGAAAGTAAACACAAATATGTATTTAGTAGGCTAAACGGTACATGGCCTGGAGCTCCAATTACGGATTGGGATTTTTCTAAATATGCAGCAGGGGTTAATGAACGCAGATTAAACTTTTTAGCACCATATGAATACGGAATGGTACTCATAACACCACCTCAAAGTGGTGTTTATGCCGAAAAGAATGCTCCAAGAGGTAAACTAACAGAGCATTTACACCCCTTGTATAAGAGCATTATGAAAGAGTATATTACAGATGGTCATAACTATTACTCAAATGATGGTAGTACAACCTATAAAGCAGACATATACTATAAGACCATACAAGATGATTTAAAGGAAAGTAGTAAAAAGTTACCAATAACAGTTTCTGGAGATGTGGCTTGGGTAGTAGCTCAAATAGGACCTAAGCAATTGCGACTTACTTTAGTTGAAAATGGATATATAAATCCAAAAAAAGCCACTGCTAAGGTGAGGTTTAATTCAATTAATCCATTGAGTATTAAAGATATATTGAATGGAGAACAATTTATGATAAAAAACGATGATACTTTAGAAATAGAAATACCCTTGGGAGGTTTTAGATTTATTGATATTGAACTAAAAAGTTCATTATAAATCTTTTTTACGCATAGGGACACTTTCTAAACGTATAGACACAATTCAGATTCATATAAATGATAATTTTACTTAAAATCTAATCAACTTTTATGCAACTTAAACACATATTTATAACAGCAACGCTCATGTTAGGTTTGTTTGCTTGTAAAACTAAACCAGAAAAAGAATCTACAGACGTTTCAAAATCAGAAACACCAAACAAGCCAAATATCGTTATGTTATTTGTAGACGATTATGGTTGGGCAGACATTGGCTATAGAAATGATGTATTCTCTACTCCAAATTTAGACCAACTAAAAAAAGATGGTTTAGATTTTAATAGAGCCTATATTCCAACACCAACATGCAGCCCAAGTAGATTATCGCTACTCACTGGAAAAGAAGCGGTAAGGCTTGAAATGTCTAGACATATACCCACGGAAAAAGATTTTATAAATGCAGATTACAATGTTTGGCCTACAGACCCAGTAAAAAGACCATCAAGGAATTATTTGCCCCTCAATGAGGTAACCTATGCCGAGAAACTAAAGGAATATGGATATTACAACCATTTTATAGGAAAATGGCATTTGGGAAATGGTGAATATTATCCGCATAATCAGGGATTTGATAGTGTTTTTGGTGCCACGGATTTCGGACATCCAAAGAGTTATTACTTTCCATTTTTTAAAGATGGCGGAGACCCAAAGCGTTATTTTGAAAAGAATAAGAAAGGAGATTATCTAACAGATGTTCTTACAGATAATGCAGTAGATTTTATTTCTACCTATAACAAAGCACAACCATTTATGTTGTCTTTTTGGTATTATTCAGTCCATGGACCTTCGGTGGGAAGAAAGGATCTATTGAAAAAGTATCAGGAAGCAGGATTAAAAGGAAAATATGCGCATCACGCTGCTATGGTTGAAGCAATGGACGAGTCTGTTGGTAGAATTCGTAAAGCTTTAAACGATAAAGGTATTTCGGATAACACTGTGTTCATTGTATTATCCGATCAAGGAGGAGCTTACACTAACGCCCCTTTATCGGGCGGTAAAAAAGGCGGTAATACTTTAGGTGAAGGAGGAGCGAGGGTGCCCTTTATGGTGTATTACCCTGGAGTTACTAAAGCAAATACAGTTACAGATACACCAGTACAATCCATTGATGTATTTCCAACATTGGTTGAAATTGCATCTGGTAACACCTATAATAACAAGGATATACAAGGTATTAGTTTAATGCCACTTCTTAAAGGTGGACAAATTGCGCCAAGGAACTTGTATTTCTTTAGAAGTTATGAAGATCAGTACGCTGCCGTAATTTCTGGAGACTGGAAACTTATTAAGTATCATTCAGGGAAACTTCAGTTGTTTAACATAACTAATGATATAAGCGAAAAAAATAATCTCATCGGAACCAACTTAGAGATAGAAACTAGACTAAAAACAGAATTAGCTGCTTGGGAAAAGGAAGCTGTTCCTGAATATTAAAAAAATCACATATGAAAGTTCTAAAACGTTTCACAATAGCGCTAATAGCTATTTGTGCAGTATACACATGCAAAAATACGACAAGTAATAAAGCAGAATTAAAGGAAACAGAACCTACAATTACAAGTAAAAAACCGAATATCATTTTTCTACTTGCAGATGATATGGGGTATGGAGAGTTAGGTAGTTACGGACAAGAAATACTAAAAACACCCTTTTTAGATGAGCTAGCATCAAAAGGTATGCGTTTTACAGATTTCTACGCAGGAACTGCTGTATGTTCTCCCTCAAGAGCGGTATTAATGACTGGGTTACATACAGGTCATGTAAGTATTAGAGGTAATAAAGGTGAATATGAAAATAGATACGATAGAGTACCTTTAAGAAAAACAGAAATAATTATTCCAGAAGTTCTTAAAAAGGCTGGATATCAAACCGCAATGATTGGTAAATGGCACTTGGGACTTCCACAAGATCAATCTACATGGGCAAAAGGAAGAGGCTTTGATTATGCTGTACAAGAGCAATGGGGAAAAGATATCAAAGGAAATGAAATTGATGAACGTATTCATTGGGTAAATAACAATCAAGATTCCATCCTATACGAATACAATAAATACAAATGCTTAGATGAATTCAGAACAAATTTTGCTCTAGAATTCCTTGAAAAGAAAGACAATGATAAACCCTTCTTTCTTTACATGTCGTACAGAACACCTCATGCAAACGAGTATAATGTGCGAAAAAACGATTTATACAAAGACTATGGTTTTCCAGAGTATGACAGGGAGTATGCTTCTCGCGTAACCATGTTAGATGAACAAATAAAACGCCTTTTAGATACACTTGAAAAACGCGGAGAATTAGATAACACTTTAGTTGTTTTTAGTAGTGATAATGGACCTTGGACAGGATCTCATAGATATAAAAAACACTTAAAACACAGTCATGAATTCTTTAAATCTTCCGCAGGTTTAAAAGGGTACAAAAGAGATTTATATGAAGGTGGTATTCGCGAACCTATGATTGTATATTGGAAAGGTAAAGTAAAACCAGGACAAGTATCGCATCATATATCAGGGTTTCAGGATGTAATGCCAACATTTGCCGAGGTGGCAGGAGTAAAAGCACCTGATAACATAGATGGTATTTCCTTTTTGCCCACAATTTTAGGAAAAAACACCCAAAAAGAGCATAAGCACATGTATTGGGAAATTCAAGAAGGAAAGTCCATTAAAGCATTTAAACAGGCAGCTAGAAAAGGAAAATGGAAAGCAGTACGTATTGGAGATTCTTATAAGACCGAATTATACAACTTAGAAGAAGATGTATATGAAACTAAAGACATTTCGGAGCAACATCCAGATATTGTTAAAGAAATGAACAGCATTCTTAAAACGGAAAGTGTAGTTATAGAACATTACCCATATTCTGGAGGCATTTTTAAATAAAGAGTTATGAAAAACACAAGACGCTCGTTTGCTTTATGCTCAATACTTTGTCTCTTTGTTTTAAGTTGTACATCTCAAGATAAAAGGACTTCAGAAAAGCCAAACATTATCTGGATAATGGCAGAAGATATGAGTTTAGATTTAGCTTGTTATGGCATGCCAAATGTAAAAACACCATATCTAGATAAAATGGCAAAAGAAGGGGTTAGATTTGACAATACTTTTGTTACCAACCCTATTTGTTCTCCAAGTAGATCTGCAATGATGATTGGTACGCACCAACTTAAAACGAATACGCATAATCACAGAAGTAATAGAAATGTGCCATTAGACCAGCAGTTTACACCTTTTACTCAAAAGTTAAGAGAAGTTGGCTATACAACCATTCTTGGACATCATGGGGTAATGCAAAAAGGACGCAAAATAGATGTGAATTTTAAACATGAGCCTTTGGGAGATTGGGACGGTAAAACAACGTTTGGGTTATTTGATAAGTATGACAATTTTACAAAAGAAGATCAGCCGTTTTTTGCACAAATTCAATTAAAAGCTACACATAGGGGTGATTGGTGGGATGAGGTTAGAGCGCAATCTAATCACCCAGTGGATCCTAACAAAGTAGAGTTACCAGAATATTATGCAGATCATCCGGCCATTAGATTAGATTGGGCTAAATATTTAGATCAAGTAGAGTTTATGGATAATGAGGTAGGTATGATCTTTAAGGAGTTAAAGGAAAAAGGAATGGCAGATAACACTATTGTCATTTTTATAGGCGATAACGGACGTTGTAATATTAAAGGTAAAGGCTATTTACACGACCCAGGGTTAAGAATTCCACATATCATACATTATCCGAAGCAATTTAAAGGAGGAGACGTTAGAAAAGATGTGGTAAGCGCTACAGATATAACAGCTACAATACTTGATTTTGCTGGGGTTATTACTCCAGAGTATATGACGGGAAAACCACTATTTTCAAATAAGTTTAAAAGAGATTATGTCTATGCCACCAGAGATTTGTGGGATGAAATCGAAGAGAAATCTAGAGCTATAACTTCCAATGAATGGAAGTACATAAGAAATGATAAACCACAAATTCCTTTCGATGCGCATCAAGGCTATCTAGAATTCTATCGTCCCGCAGTACATGTTATGAGAACATTGAACAAAGAAGGACAATTAAATGAAAACCAAAAATTCTTTTTTGAAAAAACTAAACCCTTAGAAGAGCTATACCATTTAAAAAGTGACCCACAGGAACTAAATAATCTTGCGGCTAACCCAAAGTATACTTCAGTTTTAGAAAGACTTAGGGCTAAAACCAAAACCTATGATGAGCAGTTAAAACCCGTGAGCGACACATACCAACCAAAGTCAGTACAAACTACAGTGGACCTTGTGCAATGGATAAAAGAGGATTATCCCGAAGTAAGAAAAGAAATGGAAAGCGGAGTTGAGGTTGGTTTTAAAAAATGGACTGCAAAATTTAAAAAATACCTTAAGAAACAATAGATATGAAAAAAGGACTCATCATTATTCTATTTCTATTTTCATTAAACAAAACATTCTCTCAGTATTTTAATAATTCGCCAGTTAGAATAAAAGAAAACTTTAATAAAGAATGGAAGTTCAACTTAGCGGATAGTATAATTTTTAGTGCTGCTGAATTTGATGATTCCGATTGGAGGGAATTAGAAGTGCCACACGATTGGAGTGTAGAACATAAATTTGATAAAACTAACTCCGGAAGAAACGCTTGGTTGCCTGGTGGTATTGGGTGGTATAGAAAACATTTTACTATTCCAGAAACCTATAAAAATAAACACATTGAGATTCAATTTGATGGTGTTTATAGACATGCGCAGGTATATGTGAATGGAGAACATGTTGGAAACCAATATGACGGTTATACAAGTTTTTATTTTGATATTTCGCCTTATCTAAAATACGGTAAAACTAATGTTATTGCTGTTAAAGTAGATAATTCTATTCAACCTAATTGCAGGTGGTATTCAGGTTCCGGAATTTACAGAAACACTTGGTTAACTATTTCAGATAATTTACATGTAAATAATTGGGGAACATATATAACCACACCTGAAGTTTCACAAGAAAAAGCATTGGTAAACATAGAAACTACTGTTGAGAATTTTAGAGGAAAAGTAAAATTTGAACTAACAACAACTTTATACAATTCCAAAGGAAACAGAGTAGGTTTTGCAACTTCGAAAATAAACGCAAAATTAATGAGACAATACACGGTGTCTCAAAATATTTTTATTGAAAATCCAGAGTTATGGAGTGATAAATCGCCTAAATTGTATACAGCTCTAACTAAGATTAAAGTAGATGGAGAGGTGATTGATGATTATCAGTCTACATTCGGAATTAGAGCCATAGAGTTTGATGCAAAAAAGGGCTTCTTTTTAAATGGAAAAAACATGAAAATAAATGGAGTTTGTTTACATCATGAAGCAGGAGTTCTAGGAGCGGCAGTACCTATAGAAGTTTGGGAGTATAGATTAAAAACCTTAAAAGAATTTGGATGTAATGCTATTAGAACTGCACATAATCCAGCTTCTCCTGAGTTTATGGATTTGTGTGACCAAATGGGGTTTTTAGTAATGGATGAATTTGTAGATAAATGGTATGATAATGTGCCTTATGCCAATAGTAATTTAAAAAACAACTTCTTTAATCCAAGTGGCTTTGGAGACCCAAAATTCTATTTAGAATGGCAAAAAAACTATAAGCAGACAATTCTAAGAGATAGAAATCATCCAAGTATAATAATATGGAGTGTTGGAAATGAAAACCATAGCCCTGGTAATGTAAGACAAAATGCAGGATTGAAAACATATGCAAGTTTTGTAAGAACACTAGATCCAACACGTCCTGTTATTTCAGGTTTAGAACGGTACAAAGATGAAAACCCATCAAAAAAAGTAAACAAGATTTTAGAAACAACTAGTTACATGGATATTATTGCCATGAATTACGGAGAACAATGGGTAAATGAAATCGGAAGCAGGAATCCAGATAAGCCATACTTAAGTACAGAAAGTTATATTTATTTTAATAGCTCACCAACAAAACGATTTGCTAATATTGAACGATTGCCTTGGTTTGATGTTTTAGATAACAATTTTAATATGGGCCTATTTCTTTGGTCTGGAATAGACTACTTAGGCGAATCTAAAAAGTTTCCCAAATTAGGGACAGATTGTGGTTTGGTAGATTTTGCAGGATTTAGAAAAGAACGTTCTTACCTATACCAAGCCCTATGGACAGATAAACCAGTAGTGAGAATTGCAGTTTATGAAGGTGATGCAGACGATTTTTCTACTTCAGGAAAATGGGGTTGGCCCCCAATGCATGAATCATGGAATTTAGAAAAAGGTAAAGCTTATGATTTAGTTACATATACTAATTGTGAATCTGTTAATCTGTACTTAAATGGAAAGAAAATTGGTAATAAGAAGCTTTCGGATTTTTCGAATTGGATAATGAAATGGAAAGAAATAGATTATGAACCGGGACTATTAAAAGCTGTTGGAATTATTAACGGAAAAGAAGTCTGTGAGTTTGAACTAAAGACATCTGGCAAACCAAGGAAAATTCATTTAAAAGCTAATAAAACTAATGTGATTAAAAATGAAGTTGCTTTAGTTGAGGTTAATGTCTTAGACAATAAAGGGAATTTGGTTAAACACTTAGAATCAGATTTAAGCTTTCAAATTAAAGGTAATGGAAAAATTATTGGACTGTCTAATGGTAACGTTTATAACACTTCTAGTTTTATGGACAAGACTTCAAAAAAAACAAATAAAGGGAAATGTTTAGTGTATTTAAAAGTAGGTAATAAAACAGAGGATTTACATCTAACTGTTAGCTCAAATACATTGAAAACACAGGTTTTAACATTAAAGGTAAATTAAGAAAAATATATAGCATGATAGTAGTTTTAAATGAGAGGTTTAAGAATGTTCTAGGTTTAATAGTAATATGCCTAATTTGCTTTCAATCATGTAAAGAAGAAACATTACAAACTCTAAAAATAAACGCAGATTGGAAATTCAAGAAGATTGAAACCTCAATAGATTCTGAGGCTAATTGGCATTTAACAACATTTAATGATTCTGGTTGGGAAGCAGTAAGCCTGCCACATACCGCAAACATAGAACCTCAAACAGTTAATAATCAATGGCAAGGCATCTGTTGGTATCGTAAAACGTTTCATATTCCTAAAGGAAATATAGACAAAAAGATGTTTTTGGAGTTAGAAGCTGCCATGAATTATTCCAAAATATGGATTAATGGAGAAGAGGTGTCAAAACACCATGGTGGTTATTTACCTGTAGTTGTAGATGTTACAAAATATGTGACATCGGGGGATGAAAATGTTATTGCTATTCGCTTAGATAATACAGATAATAAAATAACAGGACCAAAACCATTAAAACGTTTGGACTTTAACATGTACGGTGGCTTGTATAGAAATGCCTGGTTTACTGTTAAAGAAAAAGTGTATATATCCCATCCTGTGTTGGCCAACAAAGTAGCAGGTGGTGGTATTTTTATCACTTATCCAAAGGTGTCTAAAGACGAATCTATAGTAAAAGTTAAAACACATCTAACCAACGATTTTAAAGAGGAAAAGGCAATTGAGTTAGTTCAGAAAATATATAAAAATGGCACTTTAGTGGAAGAACATTCCTCCTCAAATATTACAATACATGGTGAAAAAGATATAGAACTAACAGAAGAGTTTTCAATTCAAAATGCCAGTTTATGGTCTCCAAGAGATCCTAATCTATATACGTTAAAAACACAATTAGTACTGAATGGAGAGGTAATTGATGAAGATACTACCCGTTTTGGAATAAGAGAATTTACATTTCAGGATAATGAATTATACATAAACGGAGAAAAGACGTTTTTAAGAGGTGTTAACCGCCATCAAGAGTACCCTTTTATAGGTTATGCACTTTCCGATAATGCGCAATATAGAGATGCAAAGAAAATTAAAGACGCTGGTTTTAATTACATCCGTTTATCACATTATCCGCAATCACCTGCTTTTATGGATGCCTGTGACGAATTAGGGTTAGTGGTTATTGATGCCATTATGGGGTGGCAGTTTTATAATGATACTGACTCATTTAGAGATTATTGCTATCGTTCTGCAACAGAATTAATTAGAAGAGATAGAAACAGACCATCCGTTTTGGCTTGGGAAGTGTCTTTAAACGAAACCCAAATGCCCATTTTCTTTATGGAAGAATTAGATAGAATTGTGCATGCCGAATACCCTGGAGACAATGTGTACTCATGCGGTTGGAAAGACGATGTGTATAATATTTACTTGCAAGCGCGCCAACATAGAATTCTTCATCCACATGAATTAAAAGATAAACCGTATTCAGTTTCAGAATACGGAGATTGGGAGTACCATTCTAAAAATGCGGGATTAAACCAAGATAAATTACCTAATGATTTAAGAGCAGAATTAAGCAGTAGACAAGCCAGAGCTTATGGTGAAGAACGTTTGCTCAATCAGGCATACAATGTACAAGAAGCTCATAATGATAACTTAAATACTGTAGCCTATTCAGATAGCTATTGGGTAATGTATGATTATAATAGGGGTTATCACGATGATATTGAATATTCAGGATTAATGGATCTTTTCCGTTTACCAAAATTTGCATATTATTTTTATAAGAGTCAACAAGATGTAAGTAAGGGGTATATGTTAAAGCTCGCCACCTATTGGAATGAGAAGTCTCCAAAAGACATTAGAGTGTTTTCTAATGCAGATGAGGTAAAACTGTATTTAAACAATACTTTGGTAGCCTCTCAAAAACCAGATTCGGGTAAAAACACAGATAAAATTAAGCATCCGCCTTTTACCTTTAAAATTAAAGAATTTAAACCTGGCACTTTAAAAGCTGTTGGTTTTGTTGATGGAAAGAAGGTTGCAGAAGATATCGTCATAACTCCTAAAAAAGCTACAGCCATAAAACTTTGGTTAGACGAAAGTGGTAAAGCACCAGAAACCAATCAAAACGATGTCTTATTCTTATATGCAGCTGCAGTAGATGAAAATGGAACTATAATTCCAGACTATTCGGAAACAGTAAATTTTGATATTTCTGGAGATGTAAGTATCCTAAATCCAGATGAAATTAAAGCAGAAGCAGGAATTGCAACGGCACTCATAAAAGTTGGCGATTCAGAAGGCACTATAAATATCAAAACTACCTCTGGAAAATTGTCTGGATTCTTAAAATTTGAAGTTCAATAACCACAAGACTAGCAATGTATACATTTGAAACGCCTTGATATTATTGCTATTCAAATGATTTACTATTAAATACATTTTTTGTACTTGGGCGTACACCCTTTGGTGGTCTAATCTTGAAATTTACAATAAATAAAGACTGACTAAACAAATGACTTTTAGTAAAATTTACAACATATTTAAAGTAAGTATAGTATTTGGAGTTTTATGTTCCGTTATGAGTTGTACAAATAAAACAACTGAGGAATCTACTCCAGAATCAATTTTATTTTCTCAAACTATAAAAGAAGATGCTACACCAGCTGTAGTCTCTAGAATTCTTAAAGCTAAAGACCATCCAATTTCAGAAATTAAGTTTGAAAAGGGGACATATCATTTTTATCCAGATAAAGGAAAGGAATCTTATGAATACATTTCTAACCATTGTGACTTAATGGTTAAAACACCATTTCCTATTGAAGATTTAAAAAATATTACTATTGATGGTCAAGGATCTACCTTCATATTTCATGGTGTTATGATTCCGTTTTTAATAGAAAGAAGTACGAACATTACGGTTAAGAATATTACGATAGATTGGAGCGAACCTTTTCATAGCGAAGGCCTTATTGTTGCTAATGACGAAAAGGAAAAAACATTTGATATGAAAATATCAAAAGAGTACCCTTATGAAATTAGGAATGGCCAACTTCATTTTGTAAAAGCGTATTATGAACATGGCGTTGGACAAACTATTTTATATGATCCAGAAAGAAGCGCTATTGCTTATAATACTGATGCTTATACCTCTATTTCAACCAGAAGAAAAGCTTCAGTTAGAAACAACGTAGATGCTATATCCTATAAATATATTAATGATAAAAGAGCGCCAGAATACAAATATTTAGGTAATGAAGGTAAATTAACTGTAGAGCAATTAAAACCAGGGGTAGTTAGAGTTCATGGGCATAACAAAAAGATGCCCCCAATTGGAACCATATTAACTATGAAAGGAGACCAAGGATTTAATAGAATTGCACCGGCTTTTAGAGTAACACATACCAACGGATTTAATGGCACAAATGTAAACATTCACCATGCTGGTGGCATGGGAATCATAGCCGAAAACTCTTCAGATTTAATTTTAGATAACTTCAATATTACACCATCCAATGGACGCATGGTATCTACAACCGCAGACGCCACTCATTTTGTGGGGTGCAGAGGAAAAGTGGTTTTAAAAAACAGTACGTTTAACAATCAGTTAGATGATGCTACCAATGTTCATGGCACTTACCAAAAGATAGTGGATATACTTGATGATAATAAACTTGGTATAAGAATGATGCACCACCAACAACAAGGATTTGAAATTGGGAGTAAAAACGACAAAATAGGTTTAGTAAGGCTAGAAGATTCCTTCTTTCCATACGCCGAGGTTTCCATAAAAAACATTGAATACTTAAATAGTAGATACCAGATAATAACCTTCAATGAAAGCTTACCAAAAACCTTAAAAGTTGGAGACCTTTTAGAAAACCTTGATGCTTATCCGGATTTATTGGTTAAAAACTGCAAAATTGGAAGTAATAGAGCACGCGGACTTCTAATATCCAATCCCGTAAAGACCGTAATAGAAGATAATGTTTTCAATACGGAAATGGAAGCCATTTTAATTCCTGTGGAAAGTGGCCATTGGTTTGAATCGGGCAATGCAGCAAATGTGACTATTAGAAATAATGTTTTTCAAGATTGCCAGCATGGAGGAAAAAATAGAGGCGTTATTCGTTTTGCAACCGATGATGATAATGAGTTTATAGCATTTAAGAATGTTGATATAGTTAACAATACCTTTAATCAGTTTGATAATTTAATTCTTCAAATTACAAATACAGATGGTTTAAGCTTTACTGGAAATACCATAACCAACTCAGGTACTTTCCCAATGTTGCATGCAAAGAATCCCGCAATAAAAGTTAGAAGCTCCAAGAATTTAAAATTCACTAATAATACTTATAAAGGAAAGGCAAAATCTATTCTAGAAACCTCTGGGAAAATGCCAAAAATAGAATTTAACTAAAACTAAATAATA
The DNA here is from genome assembly GCF_008085455.1 of Seonamhaeicola marinus. Taxonomy (NCBI): domain Bacteria; kingdom Pseudomonadati; phylum Bacteroidota; class Flavobacteriia; order Flavobacteriales; family Flavobacteriaceae; genus Seonamhaeicola; species Seonamhaeicola marinus. The sequence goes on from NZ_VSDQ01000718.1 coordinate 436,560, forward strand.
TGAATAAAAAACAGCAAAAAATGAAAATGAGAATAGACTCAGGATGATTGTATAGCGCTATTACAACAACAAAAAAATAACAACAAACTAATTATTAAGACAATATGAATAAACTAAATAAAAAGAATAAGTCACCTTACGGTTTTATACTGCCGTTTCTTTTTGCCGTCATTTTTAGTATGTCACTACAGGCGCAAAATATTACTGTAAAAGGTGTAGTAACAGGAGCTGATGATGGTCTTGCTATTCCTGGGGTAGCCGTTGTGTTACAAGGGACTTCTGTAGGAGCAGTTACAGATTTTGATGGAAATTATTCCATTCAAGCAAATATGGGAGATGTACTTGTATTTAGCTACTTAGGAATGGTTGAACAGAAAGTTAAGGTTACTAAAAACGTTATGAATGTAGCGTTAGAATCAGACCTTGAGGATTTAGAAGAAGTAGTAGTTATAGGTTATGGTACACAGAAGAAAAAGGAAATTACAGGAGCTGTAGCACAAGTAAAGTCTGAAGCTATTGAGCAGTTTGTTACGCCAGACGTAGCTTCTGCTATGCAAGGACAAATTGCAGGTGTAAACATTACAGCGAATTCTGGTGAACCTGGAGAACAATCTAGCATTCAAATTCGTGGTATTACATCGTTATCTGGTTCTAATACCCCATTATTTGTGGTAGATGGTATTCCTCAAGAAGGAGATCCAAGATTAAGTAGTAATGAAATTGAAACCATAGACGTTTTAAAAGATGCTGCTTCTGCAGCAGTATACGGTACGCGTGGTTCTGCCGGTGTAATATTAATAACAACTAAAAGAGGTAAAGAAGGAAAAATGGTTGTAGGTTTTGATCATTCTTATGGTATTCAACGTTTACAACGAGACATTCCATTAATGAATACAGAACAACAGTTGTATTTTGAAACTGAGCATTTTGACTATTTAACAAGTTTAGGTTTAAGCGCTTTTAATCCAGGACCAAATAGAGCAGAATGGTTAAGTAATGACAATGTGTTTACAGATTTAGTCCTTATTGATGATGCACAAAGTGAAAGTTACAATTTACGCGTATCCGGTGGTAACAAAGGTTTTACATATAGTGTTTCTGGAGGTTTGCTAGATATAGATGGTGTTTTAATTGGCTCTGGTTTTAAAAGATACAATGGTAGAGCTACCACAACTTATAACACAGAGAATTGGAAAATAGACACTAGTATTGGTTTTATATTAGAAAATAGAGACCGTTCAACTTCGGGCTTAATTACTAATGCTATACGTTATAAGCCGTATTTCCCACTAATTGATTTAGATTCTGATGTGTTTCTTTCTGAAGAAGGGAACGGGGGCGTTACCACACCGCTTAATACTTTAGCACAGAACCTTAAGAGGAGAGATAACCAGAGAATAGATAAAATCAACTTTAGTTTAAGTGTTACCAGAAAAGTAACTAAAAACTTGGACTTTACAACAAGACTAGGTACAAACGTAACAAGTACCATAAGAAATATTTTTAGACCAAGATTTGAATTATTAGATATAGAAACTGGCGCATCAGAGGTAGACCCTGTAAAAAGTGGTGTTTCCGCGTTTTCTTCTCGATTAAATGTATTTAGTTGGGATGGATTCTTTACCTATAAGAAAGACTTTGGAGATCATAACATTAATGCTGTTGCAAGTGCTTCTTTTGATGAAAGAACATTTCAATCTTTCACTGCTTCAAGAAATGGCGTAGTTTCAAATGAAATTGAGGTTATTAACGGAGCTTCTCAAGACCCCTTAGCAGAATCTGGTATAAATTACATTAGAAAAAATGTTGGATTCTTAGGTAGATTACAATATAACTACAAAGGAAGGTACATGCTATCTGGTTTTGTAAGAAGAGATGGTTCTAGTAAGTTTGGTCAGGATTTCCGATGGGGAACCTTCCCTTCAATTTCGGCAGCATGGAATGTTTCTAGTGAACCGTTTTGGAGTTCTATAAAAAGAACAGTAAACAATTTTAAAATAAGAGCAAGTAGGGGTACAGCAGGTAATGATAGTTTTGACGATTACGTGTTCTCATCTTCAATAGCTCAAGAATTAGATTATATTTTCGATCCAACAGATGGTATCATTACCCTTGGATCTGGTGTTATAGAATATGCCAATCCTAATGTAAAATGGGAGACTTCAGTTTCTAGTAATATTGGAGTTGATTTAGGATTCTTAAAGAACAAATTCACCTTATCTGTAGATTATTATAATACCGATAAAAAGGATATGCTCTTTCCTGTAAGGTTACCAGGATCTGCTGGTGTTGTTAGAGGAGGTCCTCAAGATGTTACACTTAATGTTGGAGATATGACTAATAAAGGTTTAGAAGTAGCTGCAAATTATAGAGCTAACATAGGAGCAAGTAAACTTAGATTAGGATTTACCTATACAAAAAATGAGAATGAAATCACCAAAATGGCAGATGGTAATGAGTTAATATTTAATCCTAATTCCAATATTTTAGGAACACCTGTTACGGTATTTACCGTTGGTAGAGAAGCCGCTGCATATTGGTTAAAAGAAACAGACGGTACTATTCAAACTCAAGAAGAATTAGATGAATATAGATTAATAGATAGTAACGCACAGTTAGGAGATTTAAAATATATAGATCAATTAACAGAAGATACCGATGGAGATGGTATTCCAGACGCAGGAGATAATGTCATTGATGCTAATGATAGAGTATACTCGGGCAGCGGTTTACCTGAATTTGAATTAGGTTTTAATATGAACTGGTCCTACAAGAATTTTGACCTTACAATGAACTGGTACGCTTCAGTTGGTGCCGAACTTATAAACGGAACTAAGGCAGATGCAATGGCAAGAGGAAGACATAGAGATTTATTCAATATGTGGACACCTAACAATCCAACTTCAAATACACCTTTTTATGTAGATAGAGATGGAAGGCACCCTAACTATAACGGAGATTCCGATTTATGGGTAGAAAATGGTGATTATTTAAGATTAAAACTAATATCATTAGGATATACACTACCTAAAGATATAACTGAGAAAGTAGGACTTTCTAGAGCAAGACTATATTTCTCGGCTCAAAACCCAATTACAATTACAGGTTATGATGGTTATGATCCAGAGGTAGGAGGTAATGTAGCAAGAAGAGGATTAGATACGGCAAGATTCCCGCTTTCTTCTTTGTATTCCGTAGGTGTGAATTTTGAATTTTAAAACTAAAAAAATCATGAAAAAATATATTTATAGTTTAATGGCGTTTGGGCTGCTAATAGTGGCACAATCATGTAATGACTATTTAGAAGAGACAAATCCAAATTTTTTGTCATCAGATACCTATTGGACTGATTTAAATGAATCGGAATCTAATTTAACATCGGTTTATTCGGCAATGTTACACCAGTATGTTCTGGGAATAGAAGAAGAATTTTTACGTACAGATATTGCCTTTCCAGGACAAAGAACAAGGCCAACAGGTATATATTTGCCTTGGTACCAGCAAAGAGTGACTTCAGATTTAAGAGCATTAAGTGATAGATGGGATGCTAAATATCAAGTGATCTTTAGAGCGAATCAGGTAATTGAAGGGTTGAATGGAATGAGTGAAGAATTAAAAAGTGATGAACGTTGGACTAGGCAAATGGCCGAAGCTAGATTTTTTAGAGGTTTAATGCATTTTTATTTACATTCTACATTTAACAATGGAAGCATCATTATTAGAGATGCCGTACCGGTAACAGTTCAAGACTTTTCGAAACCATTGTCATCTTCAGAAGAAGTGTTAGCATTTTTTAGAGAAGATTTAATGTATGCTTTTAACAACTTACCTGCTCAAGGTATTCCTGTTACAAGAGTTGATAAGGCCTTTGCAGCTACAATTTTAGGAACTAGCCATTTATACGAAGGTGAATATGCTCAGGCTCAAGTATACTTTGATGATTTAATTAATAATGGAGAATATGGTTTACAGTTAGAGCAAGACGTATCTAAGATATTTACCAATGCAGGTGAATTTAGTGTAGAGAACATTTTTGAAATTAACTACGCTGATGATAAACAGCCAGAAGATGGCTCCTTCGATGAAGATTCTTTCCAGAATAGATTGGCTAGAAGAACTGGTCCTAATGGAAGAAATTTGGAAATTAGACAAACTTTTGGAGGCCAAGGATGGATAACACCTTCAGCGTGGTTAACATATGAATATTCTACTGAACCTATAGATACACAAGATCCAAGAAACACAGTAGACGGAGAATTAAGACCTATTTCTTTAAGAGCAGCTCAGAGTATTGCAGTTGTAAATGATGAAATTTCACCATATTACGGCTATACCGCTCCACAAGTTTTTGGTTTTGCTGGTACCCGTTTTTCATTATTTAAAAAGTACACCAATCATACTGTTGTTACTAGGGAGTTTGATACCAATACAACGCCTTGGGAATCTGGTAGAAACGTGGTAGTTAATAGACTTGGAGGAGTTTACTTAATGTATGCCGAATGTCTTACAAAAACGGGTGATGTTTCTGGAGCTATTGCTACCCTTAATGAATTAAGAAAAAGATGGGGGCTACAGTTATTGGGAATGTCTGATGGTTCTGCTCATGATTTTGATGGTGTGGCATATGACGAGACGTCATTAATGGATCACCTTATGTACAAAGAATACCCATTAGAATTGGCAATGGAAGGCTTTTCAACGCGGTTTATTAATTTAAGAAGATGGGGTATTACGCAACAAAGATTTCAAGAGTTAAGTACTAGAGTTTTTAGCCTTGCTAATTATACCTATACAAGAACTAACGGAAATACAGCTAATAGAAACAGAAGCTTGGTTCAAGAGGGAAGTGGTCCAAATGAGTTCACAGAATACTTAGAAGCGGCGGCTGCTTGGGCGGCCAATGATTTAGGGTATTTTCCACTTCCGCAAAGCGAAACATTAAATAATCAAAACGTAAATTAAAACCTTATGAAAATGAAATTTGTAGTTAAACTATTTGCACTAGTTGTTTGTGTAGGATTATTTAATAGTTGTGAGAATGAAGATGATTATGTACCACCATATAATGAAGTATCAAGTTTGGTATACTGGTCTTCACCAGCTTCTACATCTCAAGAAACCGAAAAAACAATAGGTGTTGGAAATTATATAGCGTTTAAAGACTTATCTAGAGGTGTAGTAACCCATGAGTGGAAAATTCAAGAAGGCAGCCATTTCATGAATGGAGGTTTTACAGAAGCAGATTCCTTAAGATATACCAATTTTATAAAACCCAATGCAGGCCTTTCAACATCAGAACGTTTGGCTTATGTACTTTTTACAGAAGCCGGAGTAAAAGAAGTAACCCTGTCTAATACATTCAAAGACTCCGTGACAGATGCCTTTAAAGAAGGTAGTCTTTGGAAAGTAAACAAAGTATTTACAATTACGGTAGCAGATTAATTTGTGTTTTATGTTTATTGAAAAGGTTGTCCTTTAGTTAGGGCAACCTTTTTTTTATTAGAAGTTGTATAAAAATCACATATACAGAACTCATATGTTACGCATTTCAGAACAAAAGATTGTTTTTTTATTAAAACTTGCGGTAATTTGGTCCTTCTAAAAAACATCTAAACTAAACACATGAAAATTAAACAGCTATTATCTTTAGCATTACTTATCATTATAACCTCTGCTTGTAATGCTAATCATAAGAAGAAAATTAAAGTTTTAATAATTGACGGACAGAACAACCATGCAGTCTGGCCAAAGTCTACCATAATGATGAAACAGTATTTGGAGGAAACAGGACTGTTTAAGGTGGATATTGCAAGAACCAAGTATTTATGGAAAAGTACCAGAGAGGCTAAATATCTACCATTAGCAAACGTTGGTGAAGGCGTTGAAACTAAAAAATCAAAAACAGATCCAGATTTTAAACCAAAGTTCTCAAAATATGATGTTATAATTTCAAATTTTGGATGGAGAGCAGCGCCTTGGGCTGAAGACACAAAGAAAGCTTTTGAAAAATATTTAAGAAAAGGTGGAGGATTTGTTACTGTACATGCCGCGGATAATTGTTTTCCTAACTGGAAAGCGTATAATCAAGCTATTGGAATAGGCGGGTGGAGTAGAAACGAAAAACATGGACCATACTTATATGTCGATAAAGACGGTAAAGTAGTAAGAGATACTGTATCTAAAGGTCCAGGCGGAGCACATGGCCCTAGAGCAGATTTTATCGTATCAATGTATAACCAAGAGCACCCAATAAGTAAAGGAATTCCAAGTGAGTGGTTACATGCAGATGATGAGTGTTATGCTTTACTAAGAGGTCCTGCCGAGAATGTTACCATCTTAGGAACAGCTATAAGTACAAAATCTAAAAGAGCGGAACCTATGCTTATGACTATTGATTACCATAAAGGACGTGTGTTTCATACCACTTTAGGACATGATACCAAAGCATTTGAATGTGTTGGTTTTATAACTACACTATTAAGAGGTACAGAATGGGCTGCTACCGGTAAAGTAACTATAGATATTCCAAGTGATTTTCCTGGAAAGGATAAAATTTCCACAAGAGCATTTAAATTGAAATAATTAAAAATGAAATACCTAACATTTCTTATTCCCGTCGTCATTTGTTTTCTTTCCTGTGCTAATACAACAGAAAAAATAAAAGACGAAAGACCTAACATTATTTTTTTAATGGCCGATGACCAAGCGTCTTATACATTAGGATGTTACGGGAATAAGGATGTTAAAACACCTAATATTGACAAACTTTCAGATTTAGGTGTAACTTTTGATCATCACTACGCAACCACAGCCATATGTATGGCAAGTAGGGCTACGGTAATGACTGGCCTGTTAGAATATAGAACAGGAACTAATTTTTTACATGGCCCAATGAACGATGAAGTTTGGCAGTCTTCTTATCCAGTATTATTAAGAAAAGCAGGATATACAACAGCTTTTGCAGGAAAGTTTGGTTTTGAAGTTCAAAATCAGAAGGAGACCTATATGCCTGTTAACGATTTTGATAAATGGGCAGGAGGAGACGGACAAACCTCATATAGTACAAAGAAAAATGAGGCCTTATTAAAGTATGCTAAGGCTTATCCGCATTCAACATTAGCTTATGGCGCTTTTGGAAGCGATTTTATAGAGAGTTCAACCCAACAAAATACACCCTTCTGTTTATCAATTAGTTTTAAAGCACCCCATAGACCAACCACACCAGATAAAAGGTTTGATAGTATTTATGCAAACAAAACCTTTAAAAAACCAGATAATTATGGCAGAGAATTTGGTGCGCATTTTTCCAATCAAAGTAAACAAGGGCGCCAATACCCAAGATTTATAGAATGGCATTATAATGATAAATATGATGAAGTCATGGCAACATATCATCAACAGGTATATGGAATTGATTATGCCGTTGGAATGATTTTAGAAACATTAAAGAAAACAGGTGCCGATAAAAATACAGTGATCATCTACACTTCTGATAATGGTTTTTTCTGTGGTTCGCATGGATATGGCTCTAAAGTATTACCCTATGAGGAATCATCAAAAGTGCCGATGATAATCTATGATCCAAGAAACTCAAATAGTAATAAAGGAAAGCGTTCTAAGGCTTTAACCGGAAATATTGATATAGCCCCAACTATATTAAATTTGGCTGGTATAGAAGCCACAAAAACTGTAGATGGTAAAAATATGATGCCCCTCTATAACAACCCAGAAAGTAAAATTCATGAAAGTATGGCTTTAATTAACGTCTGGGGACCTTCAGAAACACATGCGCTATCTATAGTTTCAAAAGATTATAAATACATTTATTGGGGCTTTGCTGGAGAAGGTTTTAAAGAGACTGAAGAACTATATTTTTTAAGAGAAGACCCATTAGAATTGAGAAATATAGCGGCCAACTCCGAGCATGAAAGGAAGCTATTGGAGCTTCAAAATACTTATGATAATCATGTAAGCACATGGAAGGAAAAAGCCGTTAATTACAATAATTATAAGCGTTATTCAACCTTATTTGATAGACAAACTAGTTGGGAAGAAAAATCTAAGGTCTTATTTGACCTTGAAGCCAAAAACTAAATTTTAAAGATTAAAGGTTTATTGAGGAATACGCCTATATGCTTTTCTATACTTAGACGGAGACATACCCATATGCTTTTGAAACTGTCTATGGAAAAAAGTTAAATTATTATATCCCGTATTATATCCAATTTCGGAAACAGAAAGATCAGTGTCAATTAGCATTTTACTTGCAATACTTACTTTGTATTCGTTCAAAAAGGAAAAGAATGACGTGTTAAAGGTCTTCTTAAAAAAGCGACAGAAGGTATCATTAGTCATTGCAACTTCGTTAGCCATGGCACTCAACGTAATTTTGTTCAAATGATTTTCTTTTAAATAGGTATATATTACGTTAATACGCTCACTTTCTTTTGAGGATAAACTATTTGAAAAATTAGATCCCGCCAATAGCTCAAAGTCATTTGTTAAAGCAAGCTTCTGCAATATTTGTAAAAAGATAATTAGTCTTTCAAACGACTGCGCCTTTACTAATCTAATTAGGTTATATTTTAATTCCTTAGCAAAAACAAGATTAAACTTTATACCACGCTGAGAGCGTTTTAATAATTCGTTTATATGTTTTACCTCTTCTTTGTCTAACCAATTTTTTAAGAGACTTTCATCCCACTGAATAATAATGCATTTTACATCTTCAGTCTGTTCCCCTATAGTCTTCCAACAATGAGGTAAATTGGCACCAACCATGACCAAGTCATCACTTTCAAAAGACCCCATACTGTTGCCCACATACCTAATACCAGTGCTTTTTATGATATAGGTAAGCTCATATTCTTTGTGGAAATGCCATGCAGCTGGAAACTCTTTGTCCTCAAATAAGGACACTCTAAACGAGCTTCCAGGAGAGTTTCTTATGTCATGATATCTTGCTTTCATTAAGAATATTTGAATTCAAAAGTATATCTTTTTGGATATATTTATAGTTGTATAATGTTAATTTCCCTAAATAGTGTATAAAATTAACGTTATTGTGGAAATATCAAAGCAAAATATTTAATAACTTTGTGTTTATATATAAAATAATATTTTATAATTAAATTTAAAATGAACTATGTCTAAAGACATTACTATTAGAGATGCCAAAATATATAAAGCGGCAACAACCTTAAAGAAACCAATATCTGACGCCACACATACACTTACTGAAATTTCCTTTTTAGTACTTCGAATTCAGTTAGAAAATGGCGTTATTGGAGAATCTTATTTATTATCATTTCAATATTCCCCAAATGCAATCGTAGGCGCACTAAAAGATGCTATACCACATATAATAGGTCATAAAACCAATGAAATGGGCGTGGTATATGACAAACTAGATCATTTAGGAGAGTATTTCGGAAACCAAGGCATTAACCGTTGGGCACAAGCAGCCGTAAACATTGCAATGTGGGATGCTTGGGGAAAAACTTTAGGGCAACCAGTGCACGAGATATTAGGAGTGTGTAAAGAAAAAGTGTCCATTTATGGCAGTGGCGGATGGATATCTTATACAATTGATGAACTAATAGAAGAAGTAACCGACTATGCTAATAGAGGTTTTAAAGCAGTTAAGATAAAAGTAGGTTCTCCAAAAGTAAGCACAGATGTGGAGCGTTTGCGTTTAGTTCGTGAAGCTGTTGGTGATAAAGTTGATATTATGATGGATGCTAATCAAGGTATGGATTTACCTGCAGCCATGAAATTATCACGTCAAGCAAAAGAATTAAATATTAATTGGTTTGAAGAACCTGTTAATCATCAGAATTTCCAAGCCTTTGAAATATTAAAAAATCAAGCCGGAATCTCATTAGCTATGGGAGAGCGCGAATATGATACCTTACCTTTAAGAGAATTAGCTAGTAGAAACGCATTAGATATTTGGCAACCAGATATTTTAAGGATAGGAGGAGTGGAAAAATGGCGTGAAAGTGCTGCATTAGCACAAAGTTTTAACTTACCAGTATTACCACACTATTATAAAGATTATGATGTGCCATTATTATGCACCATTTCTAACGGTGTAGGAGCAGAATCTTTTGATTGGGTAGATCCCTTAATTGATAACCCTATGGTACTCCAAGACGGTTATGCTAAGCCTCATGACTTACCTGGCTGGGGATTCAATTTTATTGATGATAAATTAACAGAAATTAAGCTGTAATGAGTTTAGACGTTTTTTCATTAAAAAATAAGCTAGCATTAGTTACCGGAGGCGGCACTGGTATTGGTTTAGGAATAGCTAAAGCCCTTGTAGAAGCCGGTGCAAAAGTTGTTGTAACGGGTAGAAGAGAAGCTATTCTAAAAGAAGCCATTAATGAGCTAGGAAGTAATGCTTATTATAGAGTAAATGATATTACCGATAAGTCCGCTATACCCGAATTGGTTAAAGATATTGAAAGCAATATTGGTGGTATTGATATTTTAGTAAATAATGCAGGGATTCATCATAAAGCTTGGGCACAAGATACAACAGATGAAGATTTTGAACGGGTTATACAAACAAACTTAATCAGTGTGTTTGCACTAACCAGAGAATGTGCTAAAAAGATGATTGAACGTAAAAGCGGATCTATAATCATGATCGGCTCTATGGCTGGTTTGTTTGGTATTGACAGAGTTATTGCCTACAGTGCATCTAAGACCGCTTTAACAGGTTTAGTTAATAGCTTAACAACGGAATATGCTAAAGATAATGTTAGAGTTAATGCTATAGCACCAGGATGGATAACTTCTAATATGTTTTTAAATGCAGTTAACAAAGATCAAGCACGAAAACAGCAAATAACCAATAGAATTGCCATGGATCATTTTGGAACCACAGAAGATATTGGTAACGCAGCGGTATTTTTAAGTTCAGAAGGCGCTAAATATATCACAGGTGTTATTTTACCAGTTGATGGAGGAGCAACAGTAAACTTTTAAATAAATTTTTGTCATTCCTGCGAAGGCAGGAATCTATTTAATGGTTAAAATGATTCTTACTTGATTCGAATCAAATGAAACAGTAAAAATTAACAAATGAAACCAACATATATAACAGGAGAGCATTCAATAAGTCCAGCATTTAATAATCAAACCCGATTAGTTTATGGAACTTCTGGTTTGGGTGGCGTCTGGGGAAAAGTAGATCAGCGTGATTCTATAGATGCCTTATTATATGCTTTTGAAAATGGAATTTCCGCACTAGATACAGCGCCATCTTATGCCAATGCAGAGTATTATGTGGGTATGGCGCTTAGAGAATGGAAAGGAACTAAACCTTTTGTGAGTACTAAAATAGGAAGATTAAAAGGTAAAGATGCTTTTGAAACAAAACTAGATTATAGTCCGGAAGGAATGAAGCGTAGTCTAAATAATAGTTTAGAAACTTTGGGGTTAGAAAAAATAGATTTACTGTTTTTACATGAACCTCAGTTAGTTCCAATAGAAAAGATTAACGGAGTTATAGACACTTTAAAGGGGTTTAAGGAAGCGGGATTAGTAAGTTCTTTAGGTGTAGGCGGAAATCCGTCTGAAGCATTTAAACCTTATATAATTAAAGAAAATTTTGATGTTGTATCTGGGTTTTTGCATATGGATGCTTGTAATCTTTCAGCTTTTAATGGAGAAATTCAATCGTATCATAATGAAGGTATTGCGTATTATGCTGCCTCGGCACTACATTTCTCACTTTTAGGAAACCGTTTTGAAAAATACAAACAAGAAGGTGTGGATGGTGAATGGATAACGCAATTGGATTTAGAAAATGCTATAAGAGTTAAAGCAGTAGCAGATAAACATGATATGCCATTAGCAACGTTAGCACAACGTTACTTGTTTTCAATTAAAGAAGCAGACAGAGTTGTAATGGGAGCAAGAACACCTGAGCAAATAAAAGCTACTGTAGATGATTGGAATGCTGGTAAGCTTTCCGAAGAACTTTTTAATGAGGTGACAGCCTGTATTCTTAATACATAATATGAAGATAATTAGACTAGAAGAACCAGGAATTTGGAAGCGTTTAGAGGGGGATAAGCCAAGTGAAAACTTATCGGAAGGTGATGCCTTGGTAAGCGTAAAAAAAATAGGAGTATGTGGTACAGACCTACATGCCTTTAAAGGGCAACAACCTTTTTTTAGTTATCCAAGAATTTTGGGGCATGAGTTAGCGGTTGAGGTCGTAGCTATTGCAGATGATGTAACTAATGTTTCGGTAGGGGATAAATGTTCAGTAGAGCCCTATTATAATGATGTAATTGGTCAGGCAGTTCGCAGAGGTAAAACCAATTGCGGAGAGCATTTACAAGTTTTAGGCGTTCATGTAGATGGTGGAATGCAAGAGTATTTTGTGTATCCAGCTAAATTTTTACATGCTACCAATACCTTGTCAGACGATCAATTGGCTATGATAGAACCTTTAGCAATAGGGTGTCATGCCGTAGATAGAGCAGAAATTAAAGAAGACGATATTGTTTTGGTAATTGGTGTAGGACCAATTGGTTTGGGAACCATTCAATTTGCTCAATTAACAGGCGCAAGAGTCATTGCCATGGATATTGATGATACCAAGTTGCAGAAGTGTAAGGAGATCACAAAAGTAAAAGATACTATAAATGCTTTAGGAAATGTTGAAGAGGAATTGGAGATATTACTTAATGGAGACTTGCCAACTGTAATTTTAGATGCAACCGGCAATAAAACCTCAATGATGAATACTTTTAAGTACGCAGCGGCAGGAGGAACAATAGTATTTATAGGATTGTTTATGGGAGATGTTGTTTTTCATGACCCTTCGTTCCATAAAAAGGAATTAACGCTTAAAGCCAGTAGAGCGGCTTTGGGTGAAGACTTTAGTAGAATTATACGGTTAATTGAGGCTGGTAAGATAGATGCAACTTCATTTATTACACATAGGATGAATTTTGATGAGGTACCTACAGAATTTGAAAAATTATATAATCAAACCGATTTAATAAAAGCCATTATAGAATTATAAGATTGAAAGCATTGTTAAGCTGAACTTGTTTCAGCATCTAAAAAAAATGCAATATTTAATTAAACAGACTCTAAAACAAGTTTAGAGTAATAATGTCATAAAGACCAACTAAAACTAAACTAAATGCAAGATAAGAAAGTCAACTATTCACAATTTCTGGTGCCACTAATTATAGTAATGGCATTAATGTTTTTTTGGAATTTAAGTAGAAATATAAATGATGTTTTAATTCCACATTTAAAAAGAGCATGCCAGCTCACAGATTTTCAGTCATCTTTGGTACAGTCAGCTTTCTTTGGAGCATACTTCGTTGTAGCTCTTCCGGCAGGATGGTATATTCAGAAAAAAGGATATAAAATGGGAATGATTACAGGTTTGGCAATTGCAGCAATAGGTGCTTTTCTGTTTTATCCAGCAGCTGAAACAAGAGTATATTCTTTTTTCTTATTAGCGCTATTTGTTATGGCAGCTGGTTTTGCAATTTTGGAAGTAACTGCATCGCCTTATATTACAAAGCTTGGAAGCCCAGAAGGCGCATCTAGTCGTTTAAGTATGGCAGCAGCTATAGGTTCTGTTGGTGCAACTATAGCCCCTTCTTTAGCGGCTTTATTACTTCTGCATGAAGAAGATGTAGCCCAAGCCACAATAGATGCTTTCACTCCAAGCCAGTTAGAGACATTTTTATCAAGTGAAGCAGATTTGGTAAAACCACCTTATATAGTCCTAGGAGCTATTTTAGTTATAATAGCCTTAGTTGTTGTTTTTACCAAACTCCCAACTATTAAAGATGAAGAAGGCGGCGATAAGAAACCGCTTAAAGACATTCTAAAATTTAAACATACACTTTATGGTGTTGGAGCCGAATTCTTCTATGTAGGAGCAGAAGTTGGTATTGTTAGCTTTATCATAAGATATGCAAAATGGTTCAATTTACCTGAATTAACGGAGCAGAGAGCTGCTCAGTTTATTACCGCATTTATGGCATTAGTTTTAATTGGTAGACTCCTTGGTGTTTATATTTTAAAGCGTTTCAAACCTCAAAATGTATTAGTCTTTTGTAGTATAGGTGCATTCGTAATGGTAACTATGGCTATTGTAACAAACGGCTACTTCTCTTTAGTATGTTTATCTATTGTTGGGTTCTTTACTTCAATTATCTACCCAATTATTTTTAGTTTAAGTATGCAAGACCTTAAAGAGTATACCAAGACTGGATCTTCAGTATTCTTATTAGGAATTGTAGGTGGTGCAATTGTACCTCCTTTAATGGGGTATATTTCAGATGTAGCAGGAATTAAGTATTCGTTTATAATTCCACTAATTTGTTATGTGTATTTACTATTCTTCGGAATAAAGGGCTATAAGGTTAAGGTAAAAGCATAAAATTATGATGGCTAAGGAATTCAGAAGATTTGCGTATCTGGTTGCTCAAGAAAACATAACATCTAAAACATTAGAAAAATTAACTTCAGAACGTTTTCAAAAGGAACTAAAGAACTCGGGAATACAATCCCTAGAAATCTATGAAAAATCACCTAACTATTTTTTCTTAGTTGATGGTGAGCCTTATTTAAATAATAGCAAAGTAGAAGAAGTGTTTTCAACCGACTTTGCTGAATTATTTCCACTAGAACGTATTTATGAATTTGAACAAGCCGCAGTTTATAATGCCTATGATGGGCAATTAAAAAATGCCAATGGGAAAATAAAGCGCTTTGTCTGGACATTGTTATTACAAGAAGATGAAACACTTATAGAAGAGTATAAAGAAGTCCACAGTATGGGAAAGGCGTGGCCAGAAATAACCAACAATATGAGACTAGTTGGGGTAAAGGATATGGAAATATACCTTTCTGGAACACAGGCTATTTTGATAATGGATACCAAACCAGATTTCAATTTAGATGAGGTAGGCCCGAAATGGCAAAAATTACCGCGTGAGGAGGAGTGGCAGGCTTATGTGGCAAAATTTCAAAGAACTGATCCCAACAGTTCAATTCAAGAAAAATGGCAGGATATGAGACAACTATAAAATTTAAAAAACTTAAACTAAAACAATGAAAAAACGTTTACTAATCCTGGTAGGACTGATGGTTTTAAACTTCGGTCAAAATGGGTATTGCCAAAAGTCTCAAAAAAAATACCAACCCAATTGGGAATCACTACTAAACTACAAAACACCAGAATGGTTTAGAGATGTGAAATTTGGAATCTTTATTCACTGGGGGCCAACAACAGTTCCTGCTTATGGTGGTGCTGAATGGTATGGATTTCATATGTGGAATGAAGGCACTGTAGATGCTTTAGGTAATCCAAGTAAAAAACCATCAAGTGCGTATAAATATCATGTAGAAAACTTTGGTAAGCCAGAAGATTTTGGTTACACGAAATTCATTCCCTTGTTTACAGCCGAAAACTTTAATGCTAAGGAATGGGTAGATTTGTTTGAGAAAGCTGGGGCCAAATATATTGTTCCTGTTGGAGAACATTGTGATGGTTTTGCCATGTACGACTCAAAAGTTACGCGTTGGAAATCCACCACAATGGGACCAAAGAAGAATATCGTTGCCGATATTTTTAAGGAAGCGCGTTCTAGAAACATTAAAGTAGGCGTGTCATCTCACTTTGCATATGGCTGGCATTGGTGGACATACAAGGATAAATTTGAAACTGTAAATCCAGAACTACGAGATTTTTATTGGGATAAGCATGATAGATGGGAGCCCGCAACACAGGCTTACATTAAGCATTTTTACAAGCGTACTACGGACATGATGACACAATTAAAGCCTGACCTATTATGGTTTGATTTAGGTTTTAGCGAACCAGAATACAAGGAAGTAAGAAAAAAGATTCTTGCGAATTATTATAATCAAGGGTTAAAGAACAATCAAGAAGTAGTACTTAATTATAAAAATATTAAATACAAACCTGTACCAGATGGAGCGGCAGTACTTGATATTGAAAGTGGAAAATTAGACCGTATAAGAGAAGAACCATGGCAGACAGATATGTCTCTTGGTGGATGGAAATGGGGCTATACAAAGGATTATAAATTGCGAGGAGCTGGTGCTTATATCAACGATTTAATAGACATAGTAAGTAAGAACGGTTGTTTGCTATTAAATGTAGCGCCTAACAAGCATGGCGAAATTCCACAAGATCAACAAGCAATATTAAAAACCATTGGGGCTTGGTTAAAGGTAAATGGAGAAGCTATTTACGCAACAAGACCTTTTGAAGTTTTTGGGCAAGGACCATCTAATGCTTCCATGAAATTACACGGCAATGCTCATGAGAAAGGTTTCACCTCGCATGATTTTCGTTATACAAAAAAAGACCAAAATGTCTATGCCTTTTGGTTAAAACCAGATGGTAGAGCGGTAATCACTTTAGATGCCCTAGGTGCCGAAGATAGAATCGTTAACGATGCCATTTTAAAAGTAAGCGTATTGGGTAGTAATGCAAAACTAAATTGGATTCAGAAAACAGACGAATTGGTCATACAATTACCAGAGGGTTTCCATGCTGATAAAGCGGCGTGTTTTAAAATTGAGTTAGCGGAGAAACCATCAGATATTTTAAAAACAAAATAAGATATAGATAAGTTCATTCAAATTATAAGCGATATGAAACGTAAAATAGTATGGATAGTCATTGGAACTTTGATTTTTATTTCATGTAATAATCAAAAAAAAGATGAAGAAGCGACACCCGCTAAGGCGGTAAAACATTTTGAACCCACTTGGGAATCCTTGCAGCAATATGAATGCCCAGAGTGGTTCAGAGATGCCAAATTTGGTATCTATACCCATTGGGGCGTTTACTCCGTTCCAGAAACAGCATCCGACTGGTATGGTACACACATGTATAACCAAACACATCCAAACTACAAGTATCATAAGGAAACTTATGGTGACCAAAAAGAATTTGGATACAAGGATTTAGTGCCACTTTTCAAAGCAGAAAAGTTTAATGCAGAGGAATGGGCAGATTTGTTTGTAGAATCAGGTGCACGATTCGCTGGTCCTGCTGGTGAACATGCCGATGGTTTCTCTATGTGGGATTCTAAGGTGAACCCTTGGAACTCTGTTGATATGGGACCTAAACGCGATATAACGGCCGAATTAGAAAAGGCCATTCGCAAACGAGGATTAAAATATGTGGTAAGCTTACACCATTCCTGGTTATGGGGCTGGTTCCCAACTTGGGATGAAACCACAGATTGTGCAGACCCAGCAAACGCTTCACTATATGGCGAAAAGGTACCCAAAACGGCTTGGCAACTAGAGAAAGGAAATACCTGGTACACCGTAAATCCAATGCCAAGTGAAGCATTTGAACGTGTATGGCTAGAAAAGGTAAAAGAGGTGGTAGATGGGTATTCACCAGATTTACTATGGTTCGATAATCGTATTCAAATACTTTCAGAAGATATACGTAAACAGATGATGGCCTATGCGTACAATGAGGCTGCAAAAAAAGAACAAGAATTTGTTCTAACATTTAAGCGACCAGATTTTCCGTTGGGAACAGGAACAGTAGATTTAGAGCGAAATAGAATGCCGAAGATCTATCCAGAACCGTGGTTGACAGACAATTCTATTTCCAAACAAAAATGGATTTGGCATAAAGACTTAAAATGCTATCCAACCAATAATTTGATAGACGATTTGGTTGACATTGTAAGCAAAAATGGTAATCTATTATTAAATGTGGCACCACATCCTAATGGCACCATCCCAAACGAGCAGAAGCAGCGTTTAAGAGATATGGGTAAATGGTTAAAACTAAATGGAGAAGCCATTTACGAAAGCCGTCCATGGTTGATCTATGGAGAAGGTCCAACCGAAACAAAAACAGGCCATTTAGCCGATATGCAGTTTGATGGTTTCGGTGATGAAGATATTCGATTTACTACGCGTAATGGACAATTATATGCCATTGCCTTAGGTTGGCCAGAATCTGGAGTTTTACCGATAAAATCCCTAAGTACTAGCAAGTATAACGGAAACATTAAAACCGTAGAATTAATAGGTCATAAAGGTAAATTAGAGCATAAGCAGACCATTGACGCACTTAGTATTCAATTACCAGATACCAAACCATGTGAGCACGCATTTGTATTTAAAATCAATTAAAAATTATAGTTATGCCAGAAAACACGCCACTAGAACAACATAAAGACATCCCATTATACAACACGGAAACATGGTTGTATGAAGATTTTCAAATTGGGCAAAAAGACCGCTCTATACGTAGAACCATCTCAGAAGGCGAAGCCATGATGTTTAATGGTTTGGTATTAGATATGCACCCGTATGTAGGAGACCAAGTATTTGCTGAAGAGGAAGGACTTTTTGGAAAACGCTTAGTTGCAGGAGCAATGGTATTCAGCTTAGGTTTAGGTTTAATGGCCAATAACAATGTGAATACGTTTAGTTATGGTTATGATAAGTTACGGTTTATAAAACCTGTCTTTATTGGAGACACAATTTATACGGTTAGAACACATCTTAATAAAACACCTAAGTATGATGAAATGGGGCTTATAACCGTAAGTTATGAGGTGTATAAACAACCAGGAGAATTAGTATTGTATTGTGAGCATCTCCAGACAGTGAAGTATAGAAATCCTGAAAATTTCAAAAAATAATTAAAGCATAAAAGAATGAGTCATGAGCAACATTAAATTAATTAGAACTGCATTTTGCATTATAGCAGTTTGCGCGTTTATATCGTGTAATACGAAAAAGAAGGAAGAGGAAAAAGAGGTAGCTTTTAAGTTTGAAGAAAATTGGGAAAGTTTAAGTAATTATAACATCCCGCAATGGATGAAAGATGCCAAATTTGGGATTTTTATTCATTGGGGACCTAATTCTGTTGCAGAATTACACACCGATTGGTATCCACGTTGGATGTATTTAGATTCTGGGCATGTAGATCATGTTACCGGAGAGAAATTAAACGATATACCTCATAAAGCCTCAGTATATCACAAAGAAAAATTTGGAGACCCTAAGACTTTTGGATATAAAGACTTAATTCCAATGTGGACTATGGAAAACTTTGATGCAAAGGCATGGGTTGATCTATTTAAGGATGCTGGCGCTCAATATGTAGTACCCGTTGCAGAACATCATGATGGTTTTGCTTTATACGAATCTAGTATAACACCATATAACGCTGTTGATATGGGGCCAAAAAAGGATGTTTTAAAAGAGTTAACAGACGAAATTAAAAACCAAGGACTCATATGTGGCGTAAGCTCTCATCTAGCTTTTAATTGGAACTTTTATACGCAAAGCGATAGATTTGATACAGGAAATCCAGAATACGCGGCTTTATATGCTCCACAGCATGAGCCTTACTCCCCAGCAAGTGCAGAATGGCTGGCAGATACTTGGTGGCCGAGAACTAAAGAAATTATCGATAAGTACCAACCAGATATTTTATGGTTCGATTTCTATCTAGATAGACCCGAATTTGCGCCGTATCATAAAAAGTTAGCGGCCTATTATTACAATTCTGGTTTAAAAAGAGATAAGACAGTGGTGCTTCAAACCAAAAACTTAAGATATGAGTCCTTTAAACCAGGAACACATATGTTAGATTTAGAGCGCAGTAAAATGGATTCATTAAGAAAGGCATATTGGCAAACAGATACATCTATTGGAAAGAATTCTTGGTATTATGCAGAAAACTGGATTCCAAAAACTTCGGGTAGTTTAATTGCAGATCTTATGGATATTGTTAGTAAAAATGGTTGTTTATTATTAAACATTGGTCCAAGAAAAGATGGAATTATTCCAGACGATCAAAAACAAACATTATTAGAAATAGGAGATTGGTTAAAGATTAATGGAGAAGCCGTTTACGGATCAAAGTATTATGAAGTATACGGAGAAGGTCCAACAAAAACTGAAACAGGACACCTGTCCGAAGGCAAAAATAAAGGCTTTACAGAGGAGGATATACGTTTTACTACAAGTAATGGTTTTATTTATGCAACAATTTTAATTCCACCAACAAAAGATATCAATATTAAGTACCTTTCATCTACAAAACTAGATGTGAAAGGTGTTGAGCTATTAGGTTACAACGGTGAAGTTGCCTTTAAGCAAGATGAAAATGGACTAGCTATTTCACTTCCAGAAAACACCAACCTAAAAAATGCGTGGGTATTTAAAATAAAACATTAAAAAATGAAAGTCCAAATGTATATGATGCTCTTGTTAGCATTCATAATTTCTTCATGTTCAAATTCAGAAACGCAACCCCGAAGTATAGAAGATTTCAATTTTAATTGGAAATTTATAAAAGGAGAGCATTCAAGTGCCGAAACACTAAGTTATAATGATACGTCTTGGGAAGATGTTAGACTTCCACATGACTGGAGTATTCTAGCAGGATACCAAAAAGAAAATACTGCTGCAAGCACTGGTTTTTCCGAAGGAGGTATTGGTTGGTATAGAAAAGAATTTCAGGTACCAAAAACTGATGAAGGAAAAGCCATTTGGATTGAGTTTGATGGTATCTATAATAACGCTGCAGTTTGGATAAACGGTACAAAACTTGGCTTTAGACCCAATGGTTATGCCAGTTTTTCTTATGATTTAACCGAGCATTTAAACTATGGCGAAAATAATGTGGTAGCTGTTAGAGTAGATCATACAGCTTATGTAGATTCTAGGTGGTATACAGGGTCAGGAATTTATAGAGATGTAAGACTTGTAAAAACTTCAAAAGTTCATATTCCACAATGGGGAGTAAGAGTAACTACCCCTAATGTTGATAAAAGCAGAGCTTCAGTACATTTTGAATCAAAAGTTGTTGGAGCCAATGACAATGTTGAAATTGAAACTCAAATTTTAGACGGAAACGGTACGCAAGTAGCCTATGGAAAAACAGATGTTTTAGCAGAAGGTAACAAAGGGATTCTAACTCTAAACGTAGAGAACCCAAGTTTATGGGGAATACAAACACCAAATTTATATACTGCCATTATTTCGATTAAACACAATGGCGCATTAGTTGATAAAGTAACACAAGAATTCGGAATTAGAAAATTTCGTTTTGATTCAAATAAAGGCTTCTTCCTTAATGGCGAAAACGTAAAGATTAAAGGGGTTAATCTTCACCATGATGCTGGAGCCGTTGGTGCCGCAGCGAATAAAGCCACTTGGGAATACAGAATTTCAAAATTAAAGTCAATTGGAGTTAACGCGGTACGTATGGCTCATAATCCACATTCACCTCTATTAATGGAAGTTTGTGACGAAATGGGAATTCTAGTAATGAACGAGTTTTTTGATGAGTGGCACAACCCTAAAGCTAAAAGCGTTAATCATTTAGGCGATAATGCTGCAGGAGATGCTATTTCTAAAGGCTACAGCGACATTTTCTTTGAATGGGCGGAAAAGGATTTAAAAACCTTAATACAAAGAGATTTTAATCACCCTTCGGTAATTATGTGGAGTATAGGAAATGAAATAGAATGGACTTTCCCTCATTACTCTAAAACCTATAGTGAAGTAGAAGGTGAAATTAAAGAATATAAAGACCCACCAACTTATGATTTGTCAAAAATAAAACCTGTATTTGATAGATTAACAGGAGGCGTAGATTCGTTGTCAATTGTGGCTCACAAATTATCTAAGTGGGTTAAGGAAGAAGATACAACAAGACCTGTTGTTTGTGGGAGTGTGCGACCAACAATCGCTTTTGCAAGCGGTTATGCCGATGCAGTAGACGTACTTGGACTAAATTATAGAGCCATTGACTATGATGTGGCCCATAAAGCCTTTCCGGAGAAATGTTTATTAGGTTCAGAAAACTGGGTAGCCTATTCTGAATGGAAAGCTGCCTTGGAGCGTGATTTTATACCTGGTATTTTCGTATGGACTGGTTTTGCCTATTTAGGAGAAGCAGGCCCATGGCCAAGAAAAGGACTAAACATTTCATTATTCGATTTTGCAGGATTTAAGAATCCAAGAGGCCACTTCTTTGAGTGCCTTTGGAAAGAAGACCCAAAAGTCTATATGGTAACAACACCTGCTTCAGATTCGGAATTTTCTTTTACAGAAAAGGAAGGATGGAAATTTGATATACAATACACACCACCTCCCGTTTGGAATAAACTAAGGTTGTGGGAATGGTATAAAGTAAATGAACATTGGAATTATGA
Source organism: Seonamhaeicola marinus (assembly GCF_008085455.1). Classification (NCBI taxonomy): domain Bacteria; kingdom Pseudomonadati; phylum Bacteroidota; class Flavobacteriia; order Flavobacteriales; family Flavobacteriaceae; genus Seonamhaeicola; species Seonamhaeicola marinus. The sequence continues at coordinate 458,795 of NZ_VSDQ01000718.1, forward strand.
TGATAATGAGCCTATAGTTGTTCAAACATATACAAACTGTGAAGAAGCCGAGTTGTTTCTTAACGGAAAAAGCCTTGGTAAACAAGCCTTAGCCGATTTCAAAGAAGAAGATAACATCATAAAATGGTTAGTGCCACATCAGAAAGGGGAACTAAAGGTAATTGGATATAATAACGGTAAGAAGGCAGATGAATACACCCTTTTAACAACCAGTAAACCTACTAGTATAAAGTTAGATATAGATAAACCTTCGCTTAAAGCAAATAATTACGATATAGCGCATGTATACGTAACGTTATATGATGAAACGGGAAACAAGGTAACAAACGCCAATGAAGACATAACGTTTCATGTATCAGAGGGTGCGGACTTAGTAGCAGTAGATAATGGCTGGGAAATGAATGTAAATCCTCATAATACTAATAAAGTACAAACACATAAGGGGAGAGCATTAGCTATAATACGTTCAAAAGGTAACCCAGGAACAGTTACAGTTACCGCCAAAATGGGAGATATTAAAAGTAATGTATTGTCTTTAAGCATAGAATAACCTAAAAATTTATGAAGATGTATCCTGCAGCATTAAAAAACAAAATAATAATCTTGGCCATAGGTCTATTAGGTGCATTTGGTTATGCGCAGCCTCCAAAAGTTATTGGTAAAACTTGGGAAAAAGTAGAAAAACTAAGTGATGAATTCAATGGAAAAAAGATTGATAAATCAAAGTGGAATATAGATCCAGAAGGGCATTACGAATTAAATTGGATTGGTAGAGCACCCGCTTTGTTCCAAAAAGAAAGTTTTGATATTGGTAATGGTTACTTGAGTATAGAAGTGGGTAAGCTTAAAAAACCATATGTTGAGAATAAAAAATACGACAAACCAATGATCTATAAGTATCATGGAGGTATTTTAAGATCTTATAAAAAGACATCCGTTGGTCATTATTATGAATGCAGAATGAAAATGAACAAAACCGAAATGGGAGGAGGGTTTTGGTTATGCCATAGAGGGACTTGTGAAAATAAAAACGAAATTGATATAACCGAGTCCGTTGGAAAACTAACTGAAAAAACACATAAATGGGCTTATGATTGGGATCAAATAATGCATTCTAATGCCATTCACAGAGGATCGACTTGTGTAAAACAAGTCAGAGACCAAAAGAAAATGGCACCTCCAACTAAAAATTCTGAACGGTTTTACACCTATGGCTTCTATTGGAAGAGTCCAACAGAGTTATTGTTTTATTTAGATGGGGAATACGTTTATACGTTAAATCCTCCAGTGCCTTTTAATCAAGAATTAGTATTACAGTTTTCTATTGAAGCCTATGACTGGAATCCTATTCCCGAAGTAGGTAGTATGGTAGCAACAGCTAGTAAAGAAGATAGAACTACGTTAATTGACTACATAAGAGTTTATAAACTAAAGGATAACTAGTAAAATCTACCGGTTCATGACAAGGGAGATCCATTTTATAATAACGCTGTTCCTGAGCTCCATTTTTTATGCTCAAGAAAGGCCGAATATTATATTTATAATGTCTGATGATCATGCTGCTAACGCAATTGGGGTTTACGGAGGTAGATTATCGGTATTAAACCCAACACCAAATATAGATAAACTTGCGTCAGAAGGCATTGTATTCAAAAATGCTTTTTGTAATAATTCTATTTGTACACCTAGTAGAGCAAGTATCTTAACTGGACAGTATTCGCAAACAAATGGAGTATTAGATCTACATCATTATCTTCCAAAAGAAAAGCAATTCCTTGCTAAGGAATTAAAGAGTTTGGGGTATGAAACTGCAGTTATAGGGAAATGGCATTTGAAAGAAGCACCCGAAAGTTTCGATTATTATGAAGTTTTACCATTACAGGGAAAATACCATAATCCAGAATTAGTTTCTAGAGAAGGAAGGATAAAGAAGGAACTCAGTTTTGGTAGATATGGGAAAAAGGAGGTTTTGGTTGATGAATATAAAGGACATTCATCTGATGTTATTACTTCACGCTCAATAGAATGGCTCAAAAATAAACGTGATAAATCGAAACCTTTCTTTTTAATGCATCATTTTAAAGCACCTCATGGTATGTTTGAGTTTGCACCGAGATATTCCAACTATCTAGAGGATACCTATATTCCCGAACCAGCTAGCCTTTATCAAAAAGGTAACCATGGTTCTGTTGGAACGAGAGGAATAAACGATTCCTTAATTCACGATATAGGTTCTTCTGTTGGTATGCGAAACTCAATAAGAGGTGTTGGTAGAAACTTAAAAGGATTTAAAACTGAAACTAATGATCCTGAGTATAAACACAAGACTTATCAGGAATATCTAAAACGCTATTTAAGATGTGTTAAAGGTGTTGATGATAATATTAAGCGATTAGTTGATTACTTAAAAGCGGAAGGGTTATATGAAAACACAATAATAGTTTATACATCAGATCAAGGTATGATGTTAGGTGAGCATGATTATATAGACAAGCGTTGGATGTATGAGGAAAGTTTGAGAATGCCATTTATTGTGCACTACCCAAAGGATTTTAAAAAGGGTATTGAAAATTCAACTATTATAAATAATACAGATTTTGCCCCAACTTTAATTGATATTGCTGGTGGATCAGTTCCCAGCTACATGCAAGGTAAAAGTTTTAAAAGTATTTTATTCTCGGGTATAGAACCAAACAATTGGAGAACCTCTACTTATTATAGGTATTGGATGCATATGGGAAGTCGGCATGCCAATCCTGCCCATTTCGGTATTAGAACAAAGGATTCTAAACTTATATTTTACTATGGAAGATATTATAAAACTAAAGACAAAATAGTTCAAGATGGTTGGGGACGTTATGATTATGATACACCAGTTTCTTGGGAGTTTTATGACTTAAAAAAAGACCCCAATGAAATGCAAAATGAATACAATAATTCAAAATATGAAAATTTAATAGCCAAACTTAAAAGAGAATTAAAAACAAAACGAAAAACTCTAAATGAAGAGGATCATAACTACCCCCATATTCAAGAGATAATTCAGAAACATTGGAATGATTAATATTAAGTAAAACCGTTTAGAAAACTAATGAAAAGAAACTTATGTATTTTAATTTGTTTAGTTCAGTTGACCTCTTGTGGAAAGAGAATTGACCAAAATAAAAATGTAGATGTTAAAGCCTCTGAAAATTTTAAAATAGAATTAGGTGTTGTCTCCAAAAAATCAGTCTATATAGATAAAGAAGATATGACGGTTTGGGGTGCTTCTGCCGTAAAAGGAGAAGATGGTCTATATCACATGTTTTATTCTAGATGGAAGAAGGCTTTGGGATGGGCCTGGGTAACACATTCAGAAATTGCACATGCAGTTTCAGATTCACCTTTTGGACCATTTGAGTTTAAAGAAGTCGTTTTTCCTGCCCGGGGGGCGCAATTCTGGGATGGACTATGCACGCACAACCCCACCGTTCATAAATTCGAAGACAAGTATTATTTGTACTATATGGGAAATACAGGAGATGGTGTTAACCCTTGTGAACCAGGAAAAATAAAATACAATTGGACGCACAGAAATAATCAGCGGATAGGGGTTGCAGTTGCAGATAGTCCTAACGGACCTTGGAAACGATTTGATAAACCATTAATTGATGCCAGTTCAAATGAAAACGCTCTAGATGCTTTATTAGCTAATAATCCGTCAATAGCAAAGCGACCAGAAGGTGGTTACTTAATGGTATATAAAGCTGTAGGTAAAAAGATTAAAAAGATATCTGGAGGTCCTGTTGTGCATTGCGTTGCCACTTCAGAGAGTCCTTTAGGGCCATTTACAAAATACGATATACCTGTTTTTGAAGCTAAAGGAACCGATTTTCCTGCAGAAGATCCATACATCTGGTATCAGAACGGAAAATATAGGGCAATTGTAAAGGATATGCATGGCGCATTCACAAATGCTGGTCAAGCTTTGGTATTATTTGAGTCAATTGATGGGTTTGATTGGAAACTGTCTAAAAATCCTTTAGTTTCAAAGTTGGAAATAAAATGGGATACTGGTAAAACTCAAAAAGTAAAACATTTAGAACGCCCACAGATATATATGGAAAACGGAAAACCTGTAGCATTGTATTGTGCAGCAGATACCTTAGATACTAAAGGCGTTTTACATTCATGGAATGTTCAGATACCAATAAATATTAAATAAAATAATGATTCAAAAATTCAGTAAAACTGCCACTCAAATCGTAATACTCTTGCTAGTATTTCAAATAAACGCTCAAGAATTTTGGAAGGACAAACAAGTTTATACTGTAGGAACGGAACCTCATGCAGCCACGCACTACATTTTTGAAAATAAAGCAGCGGCAATAGAGGGTAATTATACTGAATCGCCATATTATAAAAGTTTAGCAGGAAATTGGAAGTTTAATTGGGTTGAAAAACCAGAAAAAAAGCCAAAAGATTTTCACCTACCATCATTTAATGATGCGTCATGGAAGCAAATACCAGTTCCCTCTTGTTGGGAGAGACAAGGGTATGGAAACCCTTCTCATAGAGGCTTAGGGATGTTAGTAAGAGCTGAAAATATTAAAATTCCTAATGTTCCAGAAGATAACCCAGTAGGAAGTTATAGAACCACTTTTAATGTCCCTGAAAATTGGGAGAACAGACAAACATTGCTACATTTTAATGGTGTATCTAGTGCATTTTATCTATGGATTAATGGAGCCTTTGTGGGGTACGATGAAGATGCCATGACAAGTTCTGTTTTTGATATTTCTAAATACTTAAAAGAAGGAACCAATACAATTGCAGTTCAAGTTTATAAATGGACTACAGGAAGTTACTTTGAGTCTGGTGATACATGGACTTTTAGTGGGATTTTTAGAGATGTTTATTTACAAAGTCGCCCTAATGTTCATATTAGAGACTTTTTCTTTTCATCCGATTTAGATGAAGCTTATAAAGACGCAGAGTTAAAAGGAAAAATTAAGATTTTTAATAATGCCAATGAAGTAGCAAAAGGTTACCAAGTTAATATTGATGTCTATGACGATTTGGGCAATTTAATCTCAGAATCTGGAGATAAAAGCCCCAAATTAGGTTGGAGAATGGGCAATCTTGGTGCTGAAAGCATTTTGGAATATGCTACAACTATTAAATCACCAAAACTATGGTCTGCAGAATATCCAAACTTATACACCATTGTATTAACATTGGTTAATTCAGACGGAGAGGTTGTAGAAGTAACCAGATGTCCTTTTGGCTTTAGAGAGATTGAGATGAAGGATTTACAGGTGCATGTTAACGGAAAAGCCATTAAAATAAAAGGCGTAAATAGAGGAGAATCGCATCCAGAATTAGGTAAGACATTAACCGAAGCTTCGATGATTCAGGATATTTTATTAATGAAGCAGCATAACGTAAACGCAGTACGCTCTAGTCACCATCCAAACGATCCACGCTGGTATGCATTATGTGATAAATATGGGCTTTATGTAATGGATGAAGCATTAGAATCACCAGATTACTTCATTAGAGGTAATGGTTTACCTGGTAGCGATATTAGCTGGATGGCAGCGGCTTTAGATAGAGGCGTGGCTATGGTAGAAAGATCTAAAAACCACCCATCTATAATTTTCTGGTCATTAGGAAATGAATCTGGCTGGGGACAAAATTTTGCGTTAATAAGCGATTATATAAAAAGATATGACCCTACACGCTTAATTTCTTATGATGGAAGAGAAACAGATTGTTGGGAAGTTAAAGATTATTTCGATTTAAACAGTTCAATGTATCCTTTTATTGAGGATGATGAGAAACAAAAACATTGGAAACTCCTAAGTTTTTGGGCAGAACCAAAATATGACAAACCATACATCATGATAGAGTATGCTCATGCTCAAGGAAACTCATTGGGAAATTTTGCTGATTACTGGAGCGTAGTTGAAAAAAATCCTTCATTTGTTGGTGGTTATATTTGGGATTGGGTAAACCAAACCTATAACACCAAAATGCCAGATGGAAATATAAGGCAAAGTCATAGATTGGATTATCATCCGGTTGATAGTTTAAAAGTTGATGGAGATTTTACTGAGGTTATAGAACTGAAAAATGAGTGTGCTAAAGGCGTTGTATTTGCTGATAGATCAATTAAACCTTCATTATTAGAAGTGAAAAAGGCGCAGCAATACATTGGTATTAAAGCAGATACTTTACAACCAAATAAATTTCATGTACGAAACAAGTATAACTTCACCAATTTAAAGAGTTTTGAAGGAAGCTGGGTGCTTCTTAGAAATGGAGAAAACATAAAAAAAGGTATTATACCAAGTTTAGATATAAAACCAGATGAAACGAAATCCTTTGAAATTAACCTTCCTAAATTAAAAGAAGGCGCAGAGTACGTTGTTAATTTTAGCTTTAAGTTAAAAGAAACAACGAAATGGGCTAAAATTGGTCATGAAGTTGCAAAAGAGGAGATAGTTTTAAAGCAATGGTTACCATCATCAATAGTACCAAAAGGAGAGGTAACATTTTCGGAAGATGAAAATCAAATCACTATAGCAGGGAAGCGGTTTAAATTAGGCTTAAATAAGTCAACAGGAACAATAACATCAATACGCTCAAATACTATAGAATTGATAGCACAGAATGGCGGTATTCAAGGCCCTAAACTTAATGTATATCGTGCTCCAATTGAAAATGATAGACCATATATTAAAGACTGGAAAGATGCCAAGCTTAATACACTATCTGAGAAGGTAGTAGCTATTAAGGCAGAACAAACAAGTAATTCTTTAGTGACTATAAACGTTGTTAAAGAATTTAGCTCCGATAGTGGTAACATTAAGCATCAATGTATTTATAAAATTGATGGTACAGGCAACATAACATTAGAGAATACAGTTACTCCAACAGGTTTTGAGAATTTAGAAACCCTTCCAAGAGTTGGTCTAAAACTAGGATTGGTTAAAGAATTAGAAGAAGTGAATTGGTACGGTAGAGGCCCTCATGAAAATTACCCAGACAGAAGGGAGTCTGCATTTTTAGGAACATATAACTCCAATGTTTCAGATTTATATGTGCCTTATTTGGTGCCACAAGAAAATGGAGCACGCTCGGATATACGTTCTTTAGAATTTTCATTTAAAAATAAAAAGAAGCCGGCTATTCATATTGAATCTGACGAGCCATTCATTTTTTCGGCATTAAACTATGATGCTAGTGATTTAGATAAAGCGAGTAGACCAGCGTTTCTTAACTATAGAAAAGAAACTATCGTATGTATAGATTCCAAAATGTTAGGCTTAGGAAATGCAAGCTGTGGACCTGTACCCTTAAAACAATACTTAATTCCGTTAAAACCATATGAATTTAGTTTCACTTTAAGTTTGTTTTAGATTAGAATTTCATTAAAAACAAAATAAATCAGTAAAAAAAATATAAAATAAAAAGATATGTATACCATTAGAAGAAGTGCAACGCCTAAAGTTCTATTTGTACTTGTAGTGCTGTTTATAAGCACAAACCTGTTTGCCCAAAAGAAGAAACCTAATATTATCTTTATCATGTCCGATGATCATGCAGCGCAAGCAATTGGAGCTTATGGAGGTAGGTTATCGGAATTAAATTTAACACCAAACCTCGATAAATTAGCTGATGATGGCATTCGTTTCACTAATGCTTTTTGCAACAATTCCATTTGTACGCCAAGTAGAGCTTCAATCATATCAGGGCAGTATCCTCAGACCAACGGGGTTTTAGACCTAGATTTAGCGCTAGATCCGGAAAAGCAATATTTACCAAAGGAATTAAAGAAACTTGGCTATTCTACTGCTATTATTGGGAAGTGGCACCTTCATATAGAGCCCTCTGCTTTTGATTATTATAAAGTTCTACCAGGGCAAGGAAAGTATTTTAATCCAACATTTTATGAAAAGGGAAAAGGTGAGTGGAAGAAAAACAAGGTAAAAACTACAGGACATTCTTCAGATGTGATTACTGATATTACAATCGATTATATTGAGAACAGAGACAAGTCTAAACCGTTCTTTTTAATGCATCATTATAAAGCGCCTCATGACTTTTTTGAGTATGCTCCTAGATATGAAGACTTTCTGGCAGATACAGAAATTCCAGAACCATCTAGTTTATATTACCAACCCAATTGGGGATCTGAAGGCGTAAGGGGAAAAAATGATTCATTAGTTACTTACATAGGCACTTCTGTTTCAGATCGTCACATGTATCGCAATTACAATTGGATGTTAAACGACGGAAAATATAGAGGTAAAGCATCTGCTCACCAAGGATACCAAACCTATATGAAAAGATACCTACGTTGCGTAAAAGGCGTAGATGATAACCTTGGAAGGCTTTTTGACTACTTGAAAAAAGAAGGCTTATGGGATAATACTGTTATTATTTATACCGGAGATCAAGGTATGATGTTGGGAGAGCATGATTTGCAAGATAAACGTTGGATGTACGAAGAAGCAATGCGTATGCCTTACATAATGCATTATCCAAAAATGATTAAACCAGAAACAGTTACAGATCTTTTAATTAACAACACAGATTTTGCGCCAACAATGATAGAGTTAGCCGGAGGTAAAACCCCAGACTATATGCAAGGGAAAAGTTTTATAAAAACTTTAAAAGGCAAGGAAGAAAAAGACTGGAGAACTACAACGTATTACAGGTATTGGATGCACATTATCCATCATTATGTCCCTGCACATTTTGGAGTAAGATCTAAAGATTATAAGCTTATTTTTTACTACGGAAAACATTACCTTCCAAAATCTGAATTCGATAAACATTACTGGGCAAAACAATATTACGGAATAGATAGAGAGACGCCGCATACTTGGGAATTTTACGATTTAAAGAACGATCCAGAAGAACTAAATAATCGCTATAATGATCCTAAGTATAAAGCTATAATTGCACAAATGAAAGCGGAATTAAAACAACAGCGTATCGAGCTCAATGAGACCGATAAGAATTTTCCTGAGCTTCAAGCTATTGTAGATAAGCATTGGAATGATTAGTTTTAACCAAGAACTATATATGCCATTAAAAATTTGTCATTTAGAGTGGTTCCGAAGCATGAAGAATTGCATCTAGAAATATATAAACTAAACTAAATAAAATGAAACCATTTATCACAACATTATGTCTCATCCTCCTTGTATTTTCTTGCAAGGAAGAAAAACAAGTTACTATTGAACAAAGTGAAGCTGAACCTCAATATACGGAGGCGGATTACGATTTTCTTGCTATTGGAAACCCAGATAAAATGAGCGCTGCTTCAAAACGAGCTTTAAGAAATAATTATCATAAAAATGATGAGTGGTTTGGTACATTTCGTAATCACGAATTAAAAGGAGATGTTGGGTATGAAAAAGGTGTAATACGCAGAGATCCTACAATGGTTATTCAAGTAGACGGATTGTATTATACATGGTATTCTAAGTCTGTTGGTAAAACATACGGATTCGGAACCGGAGATCCCGAAAAAAAGGTGTTTCCTTGGGACAAAACCGAAGTATGGTATGCCACTTCAAAAGATGGTTGGGACTGGAAAGAACAGGGAGTAGCTGTTACCTATGGCCCGAAAGGAGCATATGATGATAGATCTGTTTTTACACCAGAAATTTTAGCGCATGAAGGCAAGTACTATTTAGTATACCAATGTATAAAAGCTCCGTATGTAAACCGCTCATTTAATACAGTAGGCATGTCCGTTGCCGATAATCCAAACGGACCATGGAAGCGTCTTGAGGAGCCAATATTAGAAGCCGCAAAAGACGGAGAATGGTTAGGAGAAGAAGATAGTAGGTTTGCCGTAAAATCTCAAGGCAGCTTTGATAGCCAAAAGGTACATGATCCTACATTGTTATATTACAAAGACAAATTCTATTTGTATTATAAAGGTGAAAGAATGGGAGAAAGAAATACAGCCGGTGGACGAGAAATACGCTGGGGAGTTGCTATTGCCGATAATATAACAGGACCATACATTAAATCTGAATACAACCCAATAACTCATAGCGGACATGAGCTTTGTGTCTGGAAGTATAAAGATGGTATTGCAATGGTTTCTTCGGCCGATGGACCAGAAAGACAAACAATTCAATATTCGCCAGATGGAATTAATTTTGAAATTATGTCTTATATCAACTGGGTACCTTCTGCTATGGGGCTTGTAACTACTTTAGATAATGATAAAAATCCAACAGAAGCATTAAATTGGGGGCTTCATCATATGTCTAGAAATTACCCAGGTAAACCTTGGTGGGCTGGAGATCAATATTTAGCAAGGTTTAGTTTCTCAAGAAACAGAAACACTAAAGCTGAATTTGCAGAAAGTAACAAAGACTAACAAATGCGTTTAGCTGTCCACATAATTACTTTGGTAATAAGTGTTTCAGTATTTGCTCAAACAGTTCCGAATAAATTTAAAAACCCTATTGTTTCAGGTTTTCATTCGGATCCTTCTATTTGTAGGGTAGGAGATACTTATTACATGACACATCCCACATTAGAGTGGTACCCAGCGTTGCCTATCATGAGAAGTAAAGACTTGGTGAATTGGGAAAAAATAGGACATGCTATTGATAGAGTAGCACAAGTAAATTTTCAAGATGGATTAGATAATTCACTTGGAATGTTTGCTCCAAGTATAAGATATCATGAGGGTATATTTTATGTTATATGTACCTGCGTTAATTGTGGGGGTAATTTTTATGTAACAGCAAAAGACCCTTCTGGACCTTGGTCAGACCCAATCTGGATTAAAGGTCCATGGAGTATAGATCCAACTTTGTTTTGGGATGATGATGGTAGCGCATACTTCTTAGCAGCTGGAATTGTGAATGGCAATAGAGGAAAATGGCCAGGTATTAACGGCATTTTTATGCAAGAAATAAATTTAAAGACGGGAGATTTATTAGGAAACCCTAAACAACTTACTCACGGACATGCCTCCAATGCTAGATGGACAGAAGGGCCCAGGTTATTTAAGATTAATGGGGAATACTTGTTAATGGTTGCAGAAGGCGGTACTAATGAAAATCACGCTATAACCGTTTTTAATAGTAAAAACTTATGGGGTCCTTATATACCAAATCATGCCAATCCAGTTATGTCCCATAGGCACTTGGGATACACTTATCCTATAATAAAAACAGGACATGGGGATTTAGTACAAACTCAAAATGGGAGTTGGTGGGGAGTTTTACATGCTAAAAGACCAATTAAAGGGCAATCTGTATTATGTAGAGAAACCTTTTTAGCAAAGGTAGAAATGAGCAATCAAGAATCAGGAGTTACACCAATTTATAATCCGGGTATAGGTTTACTACAGTTAGAACAAGAGCGGCCTAATTTGCCATGGACACCAGTTCCACAATTATCAGAGAGGGACAATTTTAGTGACGATAAATTAAATTTGGAATGGATATGCTTAAGGTCGCCCAAAGAAAATTGGTTTAAGCTAGAAAAAAATCAACTTAAACTAAAACTAAGAGCAAAAGTACTAGATAGTTTGGTTAACCCGTCATTTTGGGCACAACGTATTCGTTCACATCATTTTGAGATCAGTACCAAACTTAGCTTTAAGACGAATTTACCTAATGAGAAGGCAGGGCTTGTAGTTTACAGGAAATCGAGTACCCATTATCAGTTGTTAAAAGGGAAAAGTACTATTGATTTAATAAAAACAGTAGCTTTAGAAGAAACAGGAACAGCTTCAACAAAAATATTGGTTACTTCAATACCTTATGAAAAAGACGATGTAGTATTAAAAGTAAAAGGAAATGATCTTGACCTTCAGTTTTATTATGGAGAAAATGAAAATTCTCTAAATACAATAGGTGAAATTCAAGATTTTTCTATTGTAAGTGATGAAATCGCAGGACGGTTTAATGGTACTGTTGCAGGAGTATACGCAACATCTAAACATTTAAAAAGTAATAATTGGGCATATTTTGATTGGTTCGAAAACAAGAACTTAAAGGAATAAATTTAATAGATATGAAAAAACTAATAGTAACTTTTATACTAACAATTTTTGCAGGGGTACTAATGGCTCAGGAAGCTCCTAAAACATTCAACAACCCTATTCTATCTGGTTTCTATCCAGATCCCTCAATTTGTAGAGTTGGAGACACATACTATATGGTTAATTCTTCATTTGAGTGGTACCCAGGTTTACCAATACATAAGAGTAAGGACTTGGTAAACTGGGAAAAAATTGGTCATGGTCTACATAGGCCAGATCAAATAGTTTATGAAGATGGCCTTAGAGATTCCAATGGCATATTTGCACCAACAATACGATATAACAATGGTACCTTTTATATAATCACTACAATGGTGGGGCAAAAGGGCAATTTTATAATAACAGCTAAAAATCCAGAAGGTCCATGGAGTGATCCTATGTGGATAAAGGATGCTCCTGGTATAGACCCCTCTTTGTTTTGGGATGATGATGGGAGATGTTATTACACAGGTGCGGGTGTTGTAGACGGTACAAAAAATGAATGGCCAGGAAAGAACGGCATTTGGATGCAAGAAATTGATCCTGACAAGGGCATACTTTTGGGAGAAAAAAAGCAGTTAACATACGGTCATGCTTCAAATGCGCGTTGGGCTGAAGGGCCACATCTGTATAAGATTAATGGAGAGTACGTATTGCTTATCGGCGAAGGAGGCACCGGAGAGTATCATGCTGTAACCATATTTAATAGCAAAAATTTATGGGGACCATACATTCCTAATCATGCTAATCCGGTAATGACACATCGTCATTTAGGAAAAACGTACCCTATTGGTCAAACAGGACATGCCGATTTAGTACAAACGCAAAATGGCGATTGGTGGAGTGTAATGTTAGCTAAAAGACAAGTTGACGGATTTATTACGCTAGCTAGAGAAACGTTTTTGGTTAAAGTAATTATGACGAATCAGGAAAGTGGCGTAACTCCAATTTTTAACCCAGGAATAGGACTAATTGTAAGTTCAATGGAAAGACCAGATTTACCCTGGACCCCAGTGCCTAAGGTTGTAAAAAGAGACAATTTTGACACAGAAACACTGAATTTGGAATGGAACTTTTTAAGATCCCCTAAATACCAATGGTACAAGCAGAAGGACGGAAAGATAGAAATAGCACTTAGACCAGAAGTGCTATCAGAATTAGTAAACCCTTCTTTTTTAGCAAAACGTACAAAACATCATGATTATGTGGCTTCAACAAAACTATCCTTTAAAGCCAAAAAAGATAATGAAAAAGCAGGTTTAGCAATTTACAGGAGGCATGGTAATCATTTTCAGTTATTAAAAACTAAAAATGAGATAATTCTATTAAAAACCTTGCAAAAAGACAACAAAGGCGAATTTAAACCAGAATTTATTGCCTTAATTCCCTACAAAGAAAAAGAAGTGGTCTTTAAAGTTAAGGTTAAAGGGATAAAAGCACAATTCTATTATGGAAAAGATGAAGCTAATCTTAAACCTATTGGTGGTATACAAGACTATTCTTTAGTATCGGATGATGTTGCCCAAAAATTTAATGGAGTTTATGTGGGTATGTACGCTACTTCAGCAGGAAAAGAAAGCAAGAATAAAGCAGTGTTTGATTGGTTTGATCTAGTGGGCAATTGATTTGTATAGTATGAAAAAGTTAAGATCATATTTCTCATGTGTTGTTTTTTATTGTTTTTCAGTAGCTATCCTTGCTCAGAATAATGATTTAAACTTGGGAGAAAAAGTGCAACCAGTTAATGAACAATCAAAGTTTATTGATCCAAATTATCATATTTGGGGAGCTTCCGTAGTAAAAGGGTATGATGGTAAATATCATATGTATTATTCGCGTTGGAAATATGAGCTAGGACATATGGCATGGGTTACAGATTCTGAAATAGCTTATGCAATTTCAGAAACACCAGATGGACCATACAGACATAAAAATGTAGCACTACCCGCTAGGGGAAATCGATATTGGGATGGAACAACTACACACAACCCAACAATAATTAAAAAAGAAGGTCTGTATTATTTGTATTATATGGGGACAACATCTTCTGTAAAGGCCAAACAACCAACTTCAATGCAACAAAAAGATTGGTGGAAATACAGAAACAACCAAAGAATAGGTGTGGCTTGGTCTGTTAGTCCAGAAGGGCCTTGGAGTAGATTAGATAAGCCCATTATAGATACAAGTGAAGATTTAAAGGCTTCCGATGCTTTAATAACATCTAACCCAGCAATAAATATTGGCCCCGACGGCAATATTTTTGCCATTTATAAAGCTGTTGGAAAGCAAGAAGGTTGGCAACCTGTTGATATGAAAACCGATGATAGCTATAAAGTGTCAAAAGGAGACAGAGTAAGGTATATGCAGGCCTTTGCGGAACATCCTCTAGGACCTTTTAAAAAAAGAGAAGGTACCATATTTGAATTAAAGTCTCATGAAAATTCACATATGATTGCTGAGGACCCTTATGTATGGAGTCAAAATGGATTGTATTATGCACTTGTTACAGATATAAAAGGGCTTTTTACAGGAGATAATGGAGCAATTGCTCTAATGGAATCTACGAATGGTTTAGATTGGAAAAAGTCCAAACATGCCTTAGTTGTACCGAGTAAAATTCTAAAAGAAGATGGATCTACAACCGATTATAAAATAGAGCGCCCTCAGCTCTTAATCGAAGACGGAAAACCAACCTACATATTCGGCGCTTTAGGAATAACAGTTAATGGGGTACATAGAGGGCATGCTTGTAATTTAAGAATTGCTTTGGTAGACAAGAAGAAGTAAAAACTATGTTTGTTAAGTTTAAGAACAATTTTAAGGTGTTTAAAGATGTGTTATTAGGTGGCATCATGTGTTGTATACTTCTTTCATGCAGCGCAAAAAACACACAACCGCCAAATGTAATTCTCATATTAACAGACGATCAAGGTTATGGTGATTTAAGTTGTCATGGAAACCAATATATAAATACCCCAAATATGGATAAATTACATGAGGAGTCTGTTCGTTTTACAGATTTTCATGTAGATCCTACATGCGCTCCAACTAGAGCTGCAATTATGACTGGTAAATATGCGCATCATGCTGGCGTTTGGCATACCATTGCAGGAGGAAACCATTTGAGAACTTCGGAGGTTACTATGGCTGATGTTTTTAAAGCGTCTGGTTATGAAACTGGAATTTTTGGAAAATGGCATTTAGGATCTAACTATCCCTACAGACCAATGGATAGAGGGTTTAATGAATGGCTGGGACAAGGTGATGGTGGTACTGGAACTACTGATGATTGGTTTGATAATGATAGAGTTAATGACTACTATTGGCATAATGGTGAACGAAAAAAAATTGAGGGTTATGCCCCAGATGTATTTTATAATGCAGCTATAGATTTCATTAAGGAAAATAAAAAGGCTCAAAAGCCGTTTTTTGTTTATTTACCAACGTATTTACCACATCACCCACATACAATTCCAGATCCTACTTGGGCAAGTAACTATAATGCCAAAGTACCAAAATCTGTCGCCCATTTTTTTGCTGGCATTAATCGTATAGATGCTAATATAGGAAGGCTCAGGAAGACTTTAGAAGCGTTAGAATTAGCAGATAATACGATACTCATTTTTATGAGCGATAATGGAGGAACCCAAGGGGTACGTCTGTTCAATGCTGGAATGAGAGGTAGAAAAGCACAGGTTTATGAAGGCGGACATAGAGTACCTTTCTTTATTCACTGGAAAGATGGAGCTTTAAAACATGGAAAAGATGTTAAAGATTTATCTGCTCATATAGATATATTACCAACACTCATTGATTTATGTGGTTTAAATACAGAACAAGATGTTAATTTTGACGGACGCAGTTTTAAGGAGCAACTTTATGAACCCCATAAGAAACTAGAGGAGCGTACACTTTTTGTCGAAAATCAAAGAACTTTTAAATCGGAACCTTGGGTAAAAATGGCAGCTATGACCAATCGCTGGAGGTTAATAGATAATAAGGAACTGTATGATATGGAAAATGACTTTGCTCAAACAAGTAATGTTATAGAAGAACATCCGGAGTTGATTGAAAAATTAAGGAATGAACAGAAAAAATACTGGGAGCTTGTTACACCTAATGATAGAGAACGACCAAGTTTTATTGTTGGTAATGATTTAGATATAGAAACGTTTTTAACACCATCAGATTGGTATTTACCAAAAGTGCCTTGGAATCATGCGCAAGTAGCAAAGGGAGATGCAAGTGCTGGTGAATGGCACATAAATGTACAATCTGGAGGTTTTTATAGGTTTGAGGTTAGTAGATGGCCAAGGGAAGCAGATGCACCAATTAAAGGCATACCGTCTTTTAAAGGAAAAGTTGTTGATGCTTGGGTTCCAAAAGGAGGTATAGAAAAGCTCGTTTATGGAGATGAAATGTCTGCATTACCAGTTAGTGCTATTAAGATAGAAGTAGGAGCATATTCCGAAGTAAAAACCGTTAAAGAAACTGATAAAACTATTGTTTTCAACATTAAGCTAGAAAAGGGAGCTACCTCGGTAAAAGGGCTTTTATTAGATGCAGATCAAAGTATTATTTCAGGAGCCTACTATATGTATATAACCAAATTATAATTACGCCTTTTTTCGCTTCTTCTTTTTCGCTTTGTTTAACCTGTAGGTATAACTTAAAATAATGTAACGTCCCAAACTTTCGGAAGTTGTTTCTTCAAAATAATTGGTCGTACTTCGTCGGTATATATCAACGTTTTTATTAAGTAAATCAATAAGTAATAATTTTCCAATGTGATTCTTATTTTTAGAAAAGTTATATGAAAAAGCAGCACTCCAAATAGGTAATGTTATGTTAGATTCAAATTGATTATCTGAAAATAGAATATAATCAAATTGAGTATTGAAATTCAGCTTTTTGTTTACATCATAATCAAGCATCGTAAAATAGGTCTGTTTTTTGTAGGTTCTGTTTAAATCCTCCTCTAATGAAAACGACGTTTTATTAATACTATAATCTGCCCCTATTTTAAAGTCCACTATATTTTTGTTAGAATTCTCTACTAAAACGCTTGCAAAAAAGTCCTTTGACGTTACATCATTAAGTTGAAGATTAATAATAGAATTAGACGTTCTGTAACTGTTTCTGTTTTTTAGAGTATATCTAATACCTAAACCTTTTAATTTTTTGCTAAAGCTAAGGTTAGTACTAAGTTGTTCTCTGCTACCACTATTTTGAAAACTACGTGTT
Organism: Seonamhaeicola marinus; assembly: GCF_008085455.1. Lineage (NCBI taxonomy): Bacteria > Pseudomonadati > Bacteroidota > Flavobacteriia > Flavobacteriales > Flavobacteriaceae > Seonamhaeicola > Seonamhaeicola marinus. Next base: position 476,088 of record NZ_VSDQ01000718.1, read on the forward strand.
CTAACAAAATCATCATCAATAACAATGCTCTGCACAATAGCACCATTTGAATGTCTATACAAGACTCTACCAGAAAATGTAGTTGAAGATTTAAAATTAAATAGGTTAGCGGTAAGCAAAATCTCGTTCATTTTTTCAGGTTTTAAATCGGGGTTTCCCTGTCTTATGTAAAACGGATTTAAGTCATTAATTACTGTAGAACTTTCTTGCCAACGGGGGTTTCTAATCGTTTTTTTATAAGACAACCTATATTTATGCCCCTTTTTGGGTTTATATTGAATGTTGCTTATTGGATTTAAAAACATGAGACTTTTTGAAATTTGATCATCATTAATAATACCAAAATCCCTACTAAGGTTTTGTAATTCTATGGCATTATAAATGTTTAATTTAGAATTTACAAAGCTGTGAGCAAACCGGGTTTGATAGCTGTTTTCGAGGTGTTTGTATCTAAAAGCAAATAGCTCCTCCTCGTTATTATTACTAATAGTAGTTTTTAGTTGATTTGTATCTTCTTTATCGGTTCTAGATTTAAAAAACTATTGCAACTTTAAATACTGATTTTTTAAAAACGGTTCAGTATAATTAAAATTAAAGTTAAAGAGATGATTATTAAAAGTCTCATCTCTTGAGGTTGAAAGTTCTCTTTCTGTGGGGTTGTCTCTATGAATATTTCTTAGAGTAAAGGTATACTGCTCATTTTCTCTATCCTGTTCACTAACATTAGTGAAAAATCCAAGACCAAAACTCCTGCCTTTTTTTTGAAGTCTTTGATAAAAGTTAGCACTCAAATTTGCAGAATTTCTATTGGACTTATTATAAAGTTCCTGATTATTAGACGTGGTTAGTACATCATCTATATTTCTAAACTGGCCACGTTTCTCATTATTAGACATTGTATTAGCCGAGTTAAACGTACCCTTAATTAAAAGTCTATTGTTTTTACTAGCCCGATCTTTATAATCAAAGTTAAAATTATGGTTTTTCGAAACTCTATCAAACGTATTTTCGGAAGTATAATTAAAGTTATTAGTGTTGGCAAAAGAAATTCTTTTAGAATTGGAGTTACCTCTATTATCTGATAAGTTATAAAAGTAATCTGCATTAAAAGCTACTTTATCTTTAAACTCATGCCCCAAATGTACTCCGGCTACTTCGGTTTTTAAATAACCGCTTAAGCTTCTGGTTTTGGTTTTGTTTAAGTCCTGTTCATCATCCTCTTCATCGGCAATACCATTAGAGTTTTCAAGAAAGCTTTTAATATTAGAACCGGTAATATTTATATTATTGAATTTACCAATAACCGATATTTGTGTTTTTTTATTAAATCTATTATAATTTAAATTTCCGAAATACCTACTATCAAGTCCCATTCCCGCAGATAGCTTACCGAAACCTCTATTCTTTTTTGTCTTTTTTAGGGAAAAATTTATGACCATTTGCTTATTACCATCATCTACACCAGTAAGTTCAGACTCCTCACTTTTTTTATCTATAACTTCAATTTTGGCTATATCATCAGCAGATAAATTCTTTAGAACTATGGCAGGATCTCCTCCAAAAAACTCCTTACCATCTACATAAATTTTTGTAACCTGATTTCCTTGAGCAACGACTTTTCCATCAGATTCAATTTCTAAACCAGGTAACTTTTTTAACAGGGATTCCAGATTATCACTTGGGTTAACTTTAAATGAACTGGCATTATAGGCAACCGTATCTTTTTTTACTTGTACAGGAACTACGGCAGAAATAGTTACGGCATCTAAGACATTCGGACTTTCTTTTAAAGTAATTGTTTTTAAATCAATCGGAGCATTAGTATATAAAATGTGCTTTGAATAGGTTTCAAAGCCCATATATGATAACTGAATAATAAGAGAATCTTTTGGAGCTTCAGAAAAAGAAAAGTCTCCTTTTATATCTGAGATGGTATAATTTACTAATGAAGAATCTTTATGCTTTAAAAGCGCAATAGAAACAAATTCAATAGGCGTATTAGATTCATCTACCACATTCCCTCTAATTGGAGCTTTAGATTGCCCATTAGAAACTGCAAATAAACATAAAAAGAAAAGTAGAATAAGGAGACGATGAATCATAATATAATTTAAGTGTTCTAGCAAAACTAAAAGTAGATGCTAAACAAAAGAAACCTTTAGATTTTAATTATGTTATACAAATACTAGGCATTACTTGGGCAAAAAAAACATAAAACCATATGTTGTCTTTTTTTGGGAAGGAAAACTATACTTTCACCGTATGAATATTTTAAAAATGTATCCATTGTTAAATTACTAATAACTACAATTCTTAAACAGAGAGCTACAACATTTTGACGCTGTTTTTTTTGTTTTGTTAGAATTTAAGGTCAGATTTAGGGTATCCCTAACCATTTATGATAGTTTTTTTGGTATTTGAGTAAAATGTATGATTAAAAAAAGTAATATTTGTATAACAAGAGTAAACACTAAATAGGATAACAATTAATTTAAAAATGAAGAAACTACTTTTAATTCTTTTAAGTGCGCTGTTTATTGTGAGTTGCGCCAAAACTAAAAAGGAAACCCCTGTAGCCAAGGAAGAATCTACAAAAAAGCCCAATATTGTTGTAATTTATCTAGATGATTTGGGTTACGGAGATTTAAGCGCTTATGGAGCTACAGAATTACAAACTCCAAACATTGACGCTTTGGCTAACGGTGGAGTAAAATTTACTAATGGTTATGCCTCTTCAGCAACATGTACACCAAGTAGATACGCTTTATTAACAGGAATGTACCCATGGAAGAACAAGAGAGCAAAAATTTTACCTGGTACAGCACCATTAATTATAAGTACAGAACAGCAAACCTTACCTAAAATGTTAAAGAAAGAAGGGTATGACACAGCCATTGTTGGTAAATGGCATTTAGGTTTAGGTTCTGGAATGGTAAATTGGAATGAAAAAGTAACACCAGGTCCTAATGAAGTTGGTTTTGACGAGTCGTATATTTTAGCAGCTACACAAGACCGTGTACCTACCGTATATATTAAAGACGGACATGTAGTAAATTTAGATCCTAATGATCCTATAGAGATTGATTATAAAAATAACTTTGAAGGGCAACCAACAGGAAAAGATAATCCGGAATTAACCACAATGAAGTGGCACCATGGACATAACAGTAGTATTGTAAACGGTATTCCAAGGATTGGCTATATGAAAGGTGGTGATGCCGCTAAATGGGTTGATATTGATATGGCTGACCATTTCTTGGCAAAAGCGCAAGCTTATGTTAAAAGTCATAAAGAAAAGCCATTTTTCCTATACTATGCCATGCAACAACCGCATGTACCGCGTACACCACACCCAAGATTTGCTGGTAAATCAGGAATGGGGCCAAGAGGAGATGTGATTTTAGAAGCGGACTGGTGTATTGGAGAGTTTGTTAAAACATTAGAAGAAGAAGGTATTTTAGATAATACTTTAATAGTTTTCTCAAGTGATAATGGCCCAGTATTAAATGATGGGTATTATGATGATGCTGATACTAAAATTGGTAAACATACACCTGCTGGTGTGTTAAGAGGAGGTAAGTACAGCCTATTTGAAGCAGGTACAAGAATGCCTTTTATTACCTATTGGAAAGGACAAATTCAACCAGGTGTATCTGATGCATTAGTGTGTCAAATGGATTTATTGGCTTCTCTTGCCAAATTAGTGGGAACAGAAGAAAGCTCAACAGATAGTAAGGAACTATTAGATGCGTTCTTAGGAAAGAGTGATAAGGGGAGAGAAAACCTAGTTATAGAAGCCACATCAAGAACAGCATTACGTAGCGGAGATTGGATTTATATTCCAGCCTATGGAGGTAAACCATTAAATACGCAAGTAAATATAGAAGTTGGTAACAGTGATGTGCCTATGCTTTATAATCTAAAAGACGATTTAAGCCAGAAAAATAACTTAGCTGAGGCTAATCCTGAGAAGTTAAAGGAACTACATGAGAAGTTTGTTAAACTTAGAGGTGATGGCTTTAAAAAGACGCAGAAGTTAGAGCTTAAATAGGTTTAATCGCGTTTAAAAAGAAAGACCTCAGAACAAAAGTTCTGAGGTCTTTCTTTTTTATAAGATTTTACAGTTTAATTGTAGGGCTTTTTACTTTTTTTAGTTATATTTAAATTCTCTTTAAGATCAGGTAAAAGCTTACGCTTGTTAAAAGAATGTATATATACATTCTTTTAATAGACTTTCATGTTTTTATTCAAAATTAATAGGTTACACGAGTATAACTTTTTGATTATGAGTATTACAGAATTATTAATATCGTTTAGTATCATTATGATGATGCTAAGTTTTGTTTCAGAAAGGCTTTCCAATTTAATTAAGCTGTATTACCAAGACAAAACAATATTTATACCCTACCCACATAAAACCAAGGATAACCAATGGAAATGTGGTTTAAAAGCTAAATTGAGAATTTTAGCAAACAAACAGCCTACTATACAATCAGAAAAGCAAAGGGAGTATAGAGTCCTCGTCATTAATATTTTAGTTGGTATTATAATAGCTGTTTTTTCAAATGCCAATTTTTTTCAATTGGTTAAGAGTATTTCCTCATTTAAAGGAAAACAAAAAGAAAATTTAGATATTATTCTAGGTTGGAAAATTAATCAGTTTGACTCTGATTTAAAATATGGGTTGCTAATTGGTGGAATTTATTTAATGTTTTTATTATGGTCAATTAGTTTAATTCTCTTTAATCAACTTGTTGAGACGAGAGACAAGTTAGATAATAAAACCTTAAAGTGGCCTCTAATTTATATATCTCTAATAAGCATTTTTGAATATTTATATATAATTTCTTGTGATTGTATGACTACAAAACAAGAAGCAATAGCTTCTGCAATTTTTGAGCACACTGTTGGCTTTATAATTACAGGATTATTTTTGAGTTTGGGATCAAAATTTTGGCATGATTTGCTGGATCTTTTGTTTAAGTTTAAGAATGTACAACAACGTTTAAATCAGAAAAGTACTTATACTGATTACGATTCACCTAAGAAAATATTATCCTTAGCCACTACTTCTGAATATGAAGTAGTTGATAGACTAATGGATAAATACTATGAAAAAATCAGACGGATTAAAGGGGTTGTTTCCGTAGGAAAGAATACGTATTTAGATGAAAATACTGGTTTGTTTAGGAAGATTATAGAGGTAGAGTTTACTATTCAGACTGCACAGGAAGAATTATATAAGTTAACGAATACAGGTAGTATAACTATTGATTATAACACTTTTTATTTAAAAGATTATTTAAGACCATTATACACCTCTAAACTTGTTGCTCTTATTGAGGAAAATAATGTAGCTGCTACTTCTAATTGGATAGAAGATATTAAACATGAAGAACCTGTGTGTTACGCATATAATGTAAAGAATAAAAGTAACTTAGGATCATTTAGAATTTTTAAGGAGGGTGATGGTAGCTTATATGCCGAAAGTAATTTCCATGTATTTGCAAGTAAAAATGACTTAGAGCAAGCGAATAAATATGGTCAATCATATAACGTTAAGGATAAATTTGTTAAACTTAAGATAGGAGATAATGACGAAGAAGATGCAATAATTACTGAATTTAGTTTTGGAGAGGGGAATGGGACACTTAAAGATTATTGCAAAGCTAAATTATCTTCAAATGATGACAGTATTTTGAAGAAATATAACGAACATGTGGATAGAGATTGGTTATTAAAAAACGAAAAAGACAAAATGAAAATGTTTGGAGCAACAACTAAAGGTATCTTTTTTTGGGAGGAAAAACTATTAACACATTGTTCAGTTGAATACAGCTCTTTCAAAAAGGAATTTTGGTTGTACAAAATTAAAACAAGAGCTGATCATATAGATTTTGGAGATAGCGGCTCAATACTTTATTACTATGATGATGAAAACCGATTGAAAAAGGGAATGGTTGTAGCTAAAAGTGATACTTATGCATACATGTTCGATATTAATAACTAATCAAATAACCAAAAATTTAAATTATGAAAATTAAAGTCTTAATCGGTTTAATACTATTTACAACGTCACTTAGACTGTTGTCACAAACAAAACCCGGTGAAATTTACATTTATCCTAAGGATAATGAATTAAAAATTATGAAAAATTTAGATAATGGAGCTCCTGTCGACGCCTCAAAATTTGAATATGCTACAGATTTAAGAATATTTAAAAATGAAAATGACTTAGATAACATTGAAAATGCAATATTTATTTTTAACAAATGCGCTGAATATAAAGATGATAATTTGGTTATTAAAGCAGATTGTAAAAAAGGAATATTTGAGGTGTTTCTTAATGGGAATGAAGAAAAGACCAAGTTAAAGTTTTGGTATTGCGAGAACAATAGTAATTGGAAATTCACAAGAAAAGAGGAAGAGTATACTAATTGTTTGAAATCTACTAATGAATCTGAAAGTACTGAAGACGAAAAAAAAACAGATTATACTGATATTGTAAAAATGAAACCACTTAATTTGAAGGTTTATGCTAACGACGAATCTTTCGACAAGCAAAATAGAATTCTTAAAATTAGTGCAAATAAGTCTAGTGTTCGATTACTTAAGCAACGTAAGGGAGATGAAGGAGTACTTGAAAAGGAAGCGAAAGCAGTTAGTACCAAAGGAAATGTTATAGTGCTTTTAAGGAATTACAATATAAAAGATATCGAAAAGATAACTGTATCTATGAATGAAAAAGATTTTGTTTATAATATGTCTTTTGATATTTCTAATCCCAAAGACTCTGGTGATAAACCGGAAAAAGAAGAAAAGGAGGAACAGACAGATTCTAAACCAGAAGAAGTAAAAAGTACTTCAGGTGATATTACAGCTGTAACCAAGCGCTTAAAGGAAGATTACGATAAAATCAAGAATATAGATATATTAAATAAAGAGGACTATGTTGTTTTAAAGAATTATCAAAGTAATCTAAAAGCAATTAAGGAAAAGCTGAAACAAGATTTAGATCTAGAAAGTAAGGCTCTTTATGAAAAAATAATCAAAACTTCTCCAGATTGGATTGTATTAAACCCAATTCCTGATGCAATTAAAAATAGTGACAAGGTTGAAATAAGTGTTGTAATTGATAGAGCAAATAAAACTGAAGATAAAATTTTAGTAGGATCATATTTAACTATTGGTGGTTTAAGTTATGATGGAGGAGGAAATTTCTTTATAACTGGCTTGAGAAATAATAAAGTATTTACAGATAGTATTACGGTTGGTGATTCAAAAGAGCTTAGAGCTAGAATAGGTAATAAGAATCAAACATCTTTAGGATACGGGTTAAGTGGAGAGGTTTCATTTAGAACTGGTTCATTAATAAGACCAACATTAAATATAGGAGCCTTTGTTCCTTTTGAAGAAGATATTTCTCCGTATTTAGCTTTAGGCCCTGGAGTTAGTTTAACAGGTGAAAAAGTAAAGATAAGGTTTGCAGCGGGTCTTGCATATGGAAAAGTTAATGCAATATCAGAGCAATATATTGATCGAGATTTGTCCTCATTTAGCAATTTAACTAATGAAAATTTAGTAGAAAAAGTATGGGATTCTAGCTGGTATATTAGTTTTGGTATTAGATATGTTTTCAAAAAAGATGATAAAGATTAATTAAACCAATTCCGAATTCATGATAAAGATTCTATATTCTATTGTACTCTTATTTTTTTATGGAATTTGTTTTGCACAAAACGATTACGAATTGCCAGAAGTTACCTCTGTTATTTGGAATAAAAAGAATGATATACGTATTAAGACGACTTATGACTTTAATAAATTAACGAAAGAAGAAATAAAGTTTAAAGGAGGAATTATTATTAGAGATGCCAATAATAAAACTGGTAGTAATCTGTTTGGAGGATTATCTGCTATTAAAGTGTCTGAAAATGGGAAATATTTAACAACAATCTCAGACTATAGTTCTGTTTACAAACCCTCAGATTTTAATAAATATAGATCAAGGTTATTTAAATTTAATATAACTTATGACGACTCTAATTTTATTGAGAAGGCCGAACTCAAAGCGGTAAGTAATTTAAAAGACAGTTTAGGTGTCATTATCAATGGAGGCATAGAATCTGTGGCTACCGTAAATAATGCGTTTTATTTTAGTAGAGATAACAGTAAAGAATTGTTTGTATTTAATAGAAGTTTAGATAAAGCTATTAAGACCATTCAGTTTAATAAGTCAAATGTAGATATCGAAGCTCTAACTAATACGTCAGATGGTAACCTTTTAGCAATTGAGCAAGGTACGACTCCAGGAGAAAGAAAGGTTTGGGTTATAAATCCGATAAAACAGTCTTTTGAAAGTAAAAAGTACAAAAGCAAATATAAAGAAGTTAAAGGAGCCACAACACTGAAAAATGGGGACATAATAGTTTTAGAAAAATCTTATGATAGCGTAAAAGGAACAGCACTAGGATTGTCTTTAGTAAAAGAACGAAAGCTAACAAAAAAAATATTAGTATCAAAACCTATACTCAATGTAGATTACACTAAAATTCTCGATAATTTTGAGGGAATTACATCTTATTGCAGTAACGGTAAAGAATATATTCTAATTATATCTGATGACAACGGTGATTGGAAAGATAATAACGGGCAAAGAACTCTATTATTACACTTTGAACTCAATCTTTAGTTTTTTAATGTAACTTAGTTATTAAAATTAAAAAAGCCCATAAACATAATGTTTACGGGCTTTTAATAGAATTTAGCAAATTCTAAGCGGAGAAAGAGGGATTCGAACCCCCGGAGGTGTGACCCTCAACAGTTTTCAAGACTGCCGCATTCGACCACTCTGCCATTTCTCCTTGAGTGCCTCATCAGCTATTCGCTGAATGCGGGTGCAAATATAGAATCCTTTTTCGTTTCTGTCAAATAAAATTTCAACTTTTTTTAGAAATAATTTTATCCTATAATCGTATTAAATCAATTTATTTCATAAACGTTTAATATTGAAATATCAAATAGTACATTTGTAGAAATCAAAATTCACTCATGGATATTATAGAGCAATTGAAGTGGCGTTATGCCACTAAAAAATTCAATCAAGATAAAAAACTATCAGCCAAACAAATAGATACTTTAAAAGAAGCCTTTAATCTCACAGCTACTTCATATGGGTTGCAACCAACCAAATTATTGGTAATAGAAAATGAAGCCTTAAAAGCATCTTTAGTAGAGCATTCTTATAATCAAACGCAAGTGGCCGAAGCTTCGCATCTATTAGTTATTTGTATTCAGGAACATGTACTAGAAGAAGATGTGAATGCCTTTTTCGATATCATAAAAGCTGTTAGAAATACGCCAGAAGAAATTTTAGCACCTTACCGAGAGAACTTAACAAAAATGTTGAGTAATATGACACTAGAGCAACAACAGCAATGGTCTAAAAATCAAGCCTATATTGCCATTGGTAATTTAATGACCGTATGTGCTGTAGAAGGTATAGATGCCTGCCCAATGGAAGGCTTTAACCCCCAAGCATATGATGAAGCCTTAAATCTTAAGGAAAAAGGACTAAAATCGGCATTATTATTGCCAGTTGGTTTTAGAGCCGAAGACGATATGTTTGCAGGTTTAGAAAAAGTAAGAATGACTTTAAAAGAAACAATAATAGAATTATAAAATATTTGGGCGTTACCACAAGGGTCGGGCTTTCAGCAGTCGCTCTCTCCTGCGTCGAGGAGCTTCAACAAATGCCTCAATCCCTAACGCACAACAAAGAACAAAACTATGCCAGGATTCGAGTTATTTGGAGACTTAGAACGTAAAGAATTACAAGATGTATTAGATAATGGAGTTTTAATGCGTTACGGATTTGACGGAATGCGTAATGGCCATTGGAAAGCCAAGGAATTAGAAAGCGAACTCACAAAAACCTTTCAAACAAACCATGTACAATTAGTATCTAGCGGAACTGCTGCAGTAACCGTTGCTTTGGCATCTGCAGGTGTTGGAGCAGGAGATGAGGTCATAATGCCAACCTTTACTTTTGTTGCAAGTTTTGAAGCTATAATGGCTTTAGGTGCCATTCCTGTTTTGGTAGATGTAGACGATACTTTGGGCTTAAACCCAAAAGCAGTAGAAGCAGCTATAACCTCAAAAACTAAAGCTATAATGGTGGTGCAAATGTGTGGTAGTATGGCGGATATGGAGGCTTTACAAGAAATTAGTACAAAACATAAGTTGCTTTTGTTAGAAGATGCCTGTCAAGCCATAGGAGGAACATATAATGGAAAACCTTTGGGTAGTATTGCCGACTTGGGATGTTTCTCATTTGATTTTGTAAAAACCATTACCTGTGGAGAAGGTGGAGCTGTAATAACTAATAATAAAGATTACTACTTAAATGCCGATCATTACAGTGATCATGGTCATGATCATGTTGGAAATGACAGAGGTGCAGAAACGCATCCATTTTTAGGGTATAATTTTAGGATTTCTGAATTGCATGCCGCAGTAGGCTTAGCACAGGTAAAACGCCTACCAGAATTTTTGGAGATTCAAAGAAGGTATTTAAACATTTTTAAAGAAACGTTATCTCAGGTCGCAGGAGTTACTTTAAGAACTGTGCCAGAAGGAGGAGAAGAGAGTGGGGCATTTTTCAATTTCTTTTTACCAGATTTAGAAAGTGCTAGAAAGGTAATGCAAGGATTCAAAGAAGGCGGAATTGATGTTTGCTGGAATTATTATGATAATAACTGGCACTATATACGGAAGTGGGAACACTTAAAAGCGTTAAAATCCCTATTTCCAATATCAAAAGAAGTTAAAGACGGTTTAAAATATCTTGAGAACAAAACTTTTGAAATGTCCGATCACTTTATTGGTCGAAATATTTCATGTTTAATTAAACTTTCTTGGACGGAAGAAGAAGTGCAGGAGAGAGCTAAAAAAATGGCCGAAATAATTACGCAAAAGTTATAAAAAAGGGAGCCAACAGGCTCCCTTTTTTAATAGTTTATATATTCAACAATTTCTAAACCATAGCCAATTAAACCTACACGTTTGGTTTGTGTGGAGTTAGAAATTAGTCTAAGTTTATGAATATTTAAATCATGTAATATTTGTGCTCCAATACCAAAATCTCTGGTATCCATATTAATTCTAGGCGCTTTCGTTACTTCTTGCTCTGACTGATTTTCTTTTAAAAAGGCCAATCGTTTTAAGATGTTCATGGATTGCGATTCCTGATTAATAAATATGATAGCACCTTTTCCTTCACTGTTCACCGCCTTAAACATATCGTCAAGCTGCTTATCAACATTATTGGTAAGAGTACCTAGAATATCATTATTTATCAAAGTAGAATTAATTCTTGTAGCTACGGGTTCATCATCTTTCCAAGTACCTTTTGTTAAAGCAATGTGAACTTGTTTATTCGTAGTTTGTTTATATGCTCTTATTCTATAACTACCAAAACGTGTTTCAATTTGAAAATCTTCTTTTTTATCAATTAAAGAATCGTGCTGCATTCTATAGGCCACTAAATCTTCAATAGAAACAATTTTTAAATCGAATTTCTTAGCAACATCTATTAGTTGTGGTAACCTAGCCATGGTACCATCTTCATTCATAATTTCAACAATAACCCCCGCCGGTTTTAAACCTGCTAATCTTGCAAAATCTATAGCTGCCTCGGTATGCCCAGTTCTTCTTAGAACGCCTCCTTCTTTAGCTATTAGAGGAAAAATATGCCCTGGTCGTGCTAACTCAAAGGGTTTGGTATCATGATCAATAAGCGCTTTTACCGTTTTAGCCCTGTCGCTTGCAGAAATTCCTGTTGTAACACCACCACCTCTAAGATCTACCGAAACAGTAAAGGCTGTTTCCATAGGATCCGTATTGTTACGAACCATCATTCCTAAATCTAATTCTCTACAACGATTCTCTGTTAAAGGAGCACAGATTAAACCCCTACCATGAGTAGCCATAAAATTGATCATTTCTGGAGTTACCTTATCTGCAGCAGCAAGAAAATCACCTTCATTCTCTCTATTTTCATCATCTACAACAATAATAACTTTGCCATTTCTAATGTCATCAATAGCTTCATGAATGGTATTTAACTTAAATTGTGTATTCTCTTTAGTCATAGTTTAAGCAATAAGGCTGCAAAGATATTGCTTATTTTAAAGATTATAAACTATTAAGCATTTAAGTCTTCTTTAATTTTAGTTTTGAAGATTATATGTGCTATCCAATATAAAGGGAAACCAATTATTAAAAGTAATATTGGTGTTTTTTTAGTTTTTAAACTTTCGTCTGAATACAATCTGTTAAGGTTAAACAGAGATTTAAAATAATAAACTGCAAATAAAACTAAGGATACAATGCTCAATTGTATAGCGGCAGAAGCTAAATGAGGTAATTTGTTATTCCTGAATATAAAAAAACCTATTAGCAAAATAACGCCTAAACTGTATAATACCAAACTGTAGATGGAATGGGCTTTATAATCTTGTTTAGCCTTATTTGCAATGTCGCTTAATTCAATTTTATTCCCATTTTTGTCATCCAATAGGTCTAGGTTAAAGCTATTTTTCACATCCTTTTCAAGTAAGTAATAACCAATAAAAAATAGAGGAATACCAATTACATAAACGAGTATAAAAGACGAGTTAAATCCTTTGCCTATTTGCTTTCTTAAATTATGTTCACTAAAGCATAATTTAACAAACGAAATAATAAAAAGCACCGTTGCTATTGTACCAAGAACAAGTAATGTTGTTCCAGTTCCTGGAAAATTGTTATTGTCTAAAATGGCACCAACTATAGAGGCAACTAAAGAAATAATATAAAGAACAAAAGTTAAATTAAGATCCTCCTCAAACTTATTCTTTAGGTTAATAGTTTGCTCATATTCTCTGTTATTGTAGTTACCTGAAAATTTAAGCTGTTGGCTAGTAATGCCTCTCTTGTTTAAGATGGCCAGTGCAGTGTTTCTATAAATAGCTTTATAACCAAATTCTTTATGATTTTTTAGAATATTGATAAGCTTATCATTGTGATAGGCGTCTAAGGACCCATACTCTGAATCTGTAACATCAAATACAGATGTATCTATTGGTTCATCTTTCTTTTTTAGTCTGAATATTTTCTTTAAAAATTCAAATAAACCATCACCTTCAAAAAGATTTTTATCGGCAGTAGCCTTTCTTGTTAAGAAGACACTTAAAGGCAACATAATTAAGGTAGACGTCCAACTAGCTAGAATAGGATTAAAGCTACCATTTTTAGAACTATTAGTAGCAAAAATACCAATGAAGTGATAAGTTAAAAACAAAAGAATAGCAATTACCATTGGTAATCCAATACCACCTTTTCTAATTAACGCTCCTAGCGGGGCACCAACAAAGAAAAGTATGATACATGCAAAACCTAAAGCAAATTTGTCATAAAAAGACATATAATGTCTGTTTAGTAATGATTTTGCACGTTTTCGCATTTCTTTTTTTGATACTAAGACTTGTTTAGAAGTAGTAAGTTGTCTTCCAGCTGCATCAACCATTTCCAGTTTTTTCCTAGTATTGAAAACGTCAAGGATTTCCCCTGTATAAATTGAGTCTTCAGGAATTTTAGTGATATTTTTTTTATTCTTTTTTGGTCTTTCAACAACAGAAGATTTTGAGAACATTACCTTGGCAAGCGTTTCATAATCTTCTTTTTTTCTTTGCTCAAGAGAGTCAATAGCTTTTCTAAGACCACTTATTGGTAGCATGTTATATTTATCCGTTTGAGTTTGTTCATCTAAGTCTACATTATTCATCTTAGATAAATCAATGTTTATAATGTACTTCTCAAACTTACTTTTGGCAAAAGGCTTCTTTTTCTTATCTTTTGTTTTAGATGGAGACATTTCACTGTAATAATTTCCATCATACAGAATAAGTTTTAAAACATCAGAATCTTCAGAACTAGCTAGTTCTCCAGTTTTAGATCGTATTATGGTAGTATTTTTTCTGCCGTCTGAACCTTTCATATGAATGGTTACATCTTCAAGAAATTTATCGTTTTCACCATATTTTTTTTCAACTTTAATTGTATATGGTGTGGATTCAATTTTATTAAACTGACCTTCCGCAATTGCTGCAGCAGGTTTTAATTTAGCAATGTTTTTTCTTAGGTTATATGAATTCAGCTCAGCCCAAGGAATTACGTTATTAGAGAAGAAAAATGTTGTAATTGCCAAACCAACAATAAAAATGCTTAGTCCAGACATGGCGCGTTGTAATGAAATACCTGTAGATTTCATTGCGGCAAACTCATAATTCTCGGCAAAATTCCCAAAAACCATAATTGAGGCCAAAAGAATTGTTAATGGTAAAACCAGAGGTATTAATTTTGGCATAAAATAAATTAAGAACTTACCAACAATAAGTAAATCTAAGTCCTTACCTGATAATTCTCTTATGTAAAGCCAAATAGTCTGTAAAATAAATATCAGCATGAGTATTAAAAACACGCTGATAAAAGTCCTCAAATACGTTGTGAGTATGTATCTGTCTAGTATCTTCAACTTACTAACCTAATCTAATTTATTGATGTAATAATCCTGATATTTATTGGAATCAAAGGTAAATAAGGTTTTTGAAATAGGCTGATTTGTTTTAAAGGAATTTACGGTTAAAGTGGTTTTAGAACCATTTTTTCCAATTTGGATTAAGTTATAAATGTGCTTAGTTTGTGTATCAACTCCCAATAATAGGCTTTTTAATTCTGAATTAGAATCTATAGGAATTAATTTTACATACTGAATTTTTCTTCCTTTAATATTCTGCTGTATATCCAAAGCATAGGTATACCCATCTTCGTAAAATGATAGCATTTTACTTGGAGTAATGGCATCTTCTTCGTCATCACTTTCACTAGAAATAGTTACTTCTTCATCTTCTGGACTAATGCTATAGGTCTTTTGTCCATCAAATAAACGTGTTATTCCAAGTATATTCAATTTGTATTTTTCGCCTTGTAAAACAACATCACCTCTTGTTTCTTGTTTAATATTTTCAGAAGTGTTTTCTAAGGTATATTTAAAGTCTATAGAAATAGTCTCATAACTCTTTACCTTCTTGGAAACTTCGTCTAATAACGCTTTTCCTTTGTTTTGGGAAGAAGCATTTATAGTCATAGTAGTTACTAATAAGGCTAAAATGAATTTCATATATAATGTTGTCTGTTTCATATTCAATTTATGGTGCCAATTTATTGGCCTTCGTTTTCTAAATGTTGATCTAGAGCGGTTAAATCTGGAATAAGAACTTGTCTGGCCTTACTACCTTCAAAAGGTCCTACAATACCAGCAGCTTCTAATTGATCTATTAATCTACCAGCTCTGTTATATCCTAATTTCAGTTTTCGTTGTAATAAAGAAGCCGATCCTTGCTGCGCTGTTACAATTACAATGGCCGCATCTTTAAACAGTTTATCTCTATCTGAAATATCTATATCAATACCTGTGCCACTTTCTTCGCCAACATATTCAGGAAGTAAATAGGCATCTGGATAAGCTTTTTGGGCACCAATGTAATCGGTAATTTTTTCAACTTCTGGAGTATCTACAAAAGCACACTGAATTCTAATTAAATCATTACCCTGTGTGTAAAGCATGTCTCCGCGACCAATAAGTTGATCCGCTCCTGAGCCGTCTAAAATAGTCCTAGAATCAATTTTAGAGGTTACTCTAAACGCTATTCTGGCAGGGAAGTTGGCTTTTATGATACCCGTTATAACGTTTACGGATGGACGTTGGGTTGCAATAATTAAATGAATCCCTATGGCACGTGCCAACTGAGCTAAACGAGCAATAGGTGTTTCTACTTCTTTCCCTGCAGTCATTATTAAATCTGCAAACTCATCAACAACTAATACAATATATGGTAAAAATTGGTGGCCGTCATTTGGATTTAGTTTTCTCGCCTTAAACTTTGCATTGTATTCTGCTATATTTCTACACATGGCATTTTTTAACAACTCGTAACGGTTGTCCATTTCAATACAAAGCGAGTTTAAAGTATTGATAACTTTAGTGTTGTCCGTTATTATTGCTTCTTCACTATCCGGAAGTTTTGCTAAATAATGGCGCTCAATTTTGTTGTATAACGTAAGTTCTACTTTTTTCGGGTCGACCAAAATGAACTTAACTTCAGCAGGATGTTTTTTGTATAATAGGGATGATAACACAGCGTTTAATCCAACCGATTTACCTTGGCCAGTAGCACCTGCCATTAGTAAGTGGGGCATTTTAGCCAAGTCTACAACAAAAGTTTCATTGCTAATAGTTTTTCCAAGAGCAATTGGAAGTTGCATTTCTGAACTTTGAAATTTCTTAGAAGCAATCACAGAATGCATTGAAACTATCGTAGCATTTTTATTAGGAACCTCAATACCAATAGTACCCTTACCAGGAATTGGTGCAATAATTCTAATACCAAGCGCGGCTAATGATAAGGCAATGTCATCTTCTAAATTTTTAATCTTAGAAATTCTAATACCAGCTTCTGGTACAATTTCATAAAGTGTAACTGTAGGCCCTATTGTGGCTTTAATACTGGCAATACCAATTTTATAATTGTTGAGCGTTTCTACAATTTTATTCTTGTTTTCTTCTAACTCTTCTTTATTAATGGTAATACCCTCTGTATCGTATTTTTTAAGAAGTTCTAAAGGAGGAAATTGATAATTGCTTAATTCTAGAGTTGGGTCAAATTGCCCAAAGTCTTCAACCAATTTATTAGCTAAATTATCGGTTTCCGATAGTTCTTCAGCTACGGTTTCAACTTTAATTTCTAGTTCTTCGTCTACTTGTTCAGGTTCTTGTGTAGCAACTTCAACTTTTATCTTAGGTGCTTCAGCCTTTTTAATTTCTATTTGAGGTTCTTCCTTTACGGCATTCTCTAACGAGACCTCGTAGGCAGACTTAATAGCTTCAGCTTCTTCAGACAAATTGTTGTCTACAGCAATTAGCGGTTCTTCTTTTAAATTAGAAAACTCTTCTTTAATATCTTTTTTGGCAGATTTAAATAGGTTGGTAATACTTTCAAAAGTAACTTTAAATCTAGAGGCTAAATACGTTATTAGTCCAAAAAGCAGAAGTAGGGCTGTACCTATTTTACCTATATAATCTTGTAAATATGCATTAACTTCAAAACCAATAGCCCCTCCTAACAAATCATTTTTATGAGCAAAGAATCCTAGTAGTATGGATAACCATATTATTATAAAAATTCCCCAAAACCAATGTTTTCTGAGTCTTATCTTTGGCAAATTCATAAGTACATATACTCCAGAAAGGAATAGCAATCCGGCGAATATAAATGATGAGACGCCAAAGCCCTTATGAATGAAAAAATGACTTATTTCTGCTCCAAACTTGCTTATCCAATTTTCCGTTTTTACATCTCTATTACCAACACTAGACAAAGCACTTTGATCTACATCTCCGTGAATGAAAAAAGAAACAAATGCTATACACAAAGTAACGCCCAAAATAACCAAAAGGCTGCCAAATACAAGCTTTTGCTGATCTGATAATTTAAAACTTGGAGACTTAAGTTTTTTGTTTGTTGTTTTTTTAGATTTGGTTCTTTTCTTGGCCATTAAAGGGTTTATTGAGGTCCTAATTCAAAAATACAGGATTAAATTGTGCCTAGCACGATGCAACAAAAATACAAATTACTAACGTTAACGAAACTTTATTTTGAAAAATTGCATTGCGATGAATTCAAAATGTTTAGTTGCATTATACATAAACAAGATTGAGGTCTTTTTACCACTGTACAGAGCAGTGCTGAAATTAAGATGAATAATCTCTAAAAAGTATATCTTTTCTATTAAAAGATTTTAGGAAGATAAATAATGCAACCAATAATAACTGCGAAGAAAGCCGCAATAAAAACGGCACCAGCTGCAATATCTTTAATAATGCCAATTTTCTTATGATGCTCTGGATGAATAAAATCCGCAACGGCTTCTATTGCTGTGTTTACCCCTTCAATAGACATTACAAGTGCTATTGCAAAACATTGTAAAATCCATTCTGTGTTAGAAATATTAAAAAAGAATCCTGCTATAGTAACCATAACCATTATGAATACCTGTATTTTAATACTGGCTTCTGTTTTAATTAGGTATATTGCTCCTTTAAAAGCATACCCTACACTTTTAAGCCTGTTTACTAAGAAGGATTCCTTTTTTGTCATTATTCTTAATTATATAAAGCTTCTAACGCGGCTTTATAATTAGGTTCATCAACAGTTTCTGGTACTTGTTCCGTATATAATACTGTGCCATTTTCATCTAATACAACAACACTTCTAGAAAGTAACCCGTCTAAAGGGCCATCTATAAAGTTTAAGCCATAAGCTTTACCAAAATCCCCAGTTTTAAAGTCAGATAAACTAACTACATTTTCTAAGCCTTCAGCACCGCAAAAACGAGCATGAGCAAATGGTAAATCTTTAGAAATACAAAGTACCTTAGTGTTTTCTAATTCACTGGCTTCTGTATTAAATTGTCTTACTGAAGCAGCACATGTTCCTGTATCTACACTAGGAAATATGTTTAAAACAACTCTACTTCCAGAAAAATCAGCTAAAGTCTTAGTTGATAAATCTGTTGCTGTTAATGAAAAATCTGGAGCTTTATCGCCCACTTTTGGTAAGCTCCCTGATGTATTTATTGCGTTTCCTTTTAATGTAACTGTTGCCATTTTTTATAGTTTTTTATTAGAATTTAAAAATAGGAATATTTAATGTGTTACTTGAAATAATTTAACATTGATTTATAAAAAAATGAATTATCATATTTGATAAAGCGTTTTCAAGGATTTCCTTTTTTTAGTCTATTTTTTCTTAAATATAATTGGCGCTTTTTGAGCAAACATTTTTAGCATTGAAATTTCACCTTTTTGATTATCTAAAAATTTCACAGTGAATTCTGGGTTGAAGGATTCCTTAAAATCTTTCATACCTTTCAAATAGAATGTGTTGTAATTTAGATGTTCCATTTTAAATCTAAAAGTAGGAAATAGAGCAAGCAGTTTCCCTTTTTCTTCTATAATTTGAATGTTTCCAAAACCATCAGCATAGTACGTACCTGTAAATTTATCTAAGGGTAATACCGGCATTTTTGTTTTGTTAAAAGGCTTATCTTCTTCTGGTTTGTATATGTCTGAAACAAGTACAGGATAATTTTCTGAAGGAGGTAGCTTAAATAATTTTCTCGATATGATATCGGAAATTATATAAGGAATTACAGAGTTGCTTTGGTTAGTTAAAACAACAATGCCAGTGTTATTAAATGGGAATAATTCGGTAACACAACTAAAGCCATTAGTATTGCCTCCATGTCTTAATCTATAATAACCATTCCAAGACCGTAAGCGCCATCCAAAGCCTTCGCTTAGCAAAAAAGAGTCTTTAGAATACGTTTCATTAAACTTTATGTTTTGTGGTCTTGAAGCTTCATGAATATAGCTTTTCGGTATTATTTGAGTGTTGTTAAAAATACCTTTGTTTAACCAAACGCGTATCCAATTAGATAAATCTTTTACAGAACTCTTTATTGATCCAGCTGGCGCAAAGGCATAATAATTTTGATAGGGAAGTGGCTCAGTTTTTCCTTTGTACACGCCATAACCAATAGCATAATTTTTAGATTGTTTCATGGCTTCAATAGTAGTACAAGAATTGTTCATTTTTAAAGGGGTGAAAATTCTATCCATAATGTTTTGATCCCAACTTTTTTTTGTTATTTGTTCTACAATAGTTCCTGCAAGGGTATAGCCCATATTACTGTAGTTCCAACTATTTTTAACTTCAGATTCAGGTTTTAAATAACGTAATCTTTGTACTGTTTTTAATTTATTGGTAGTAGGGAAAAGTTCCAAACAAACGCCTTGTGTACCAATACCACTTCTATGGCTTAACAAATCTTCTATAGTAATAAGATCATTCATTTTATTATTATAAAACTGAAAATTTGGGATATGCATTGCTGGTTTATCCTTAAGCGATAATTTGTTTTCCGATTCTAAAATTCCTAATAAAGCACCTGTAAATGCCTTAGACATAGAAGCAATGTGGAAAATTGTATTTTCGGTAACTGGTAATCTTTCTTTTAAATTTCGATAACCAAACCCTTTTGAATAAATAATTTTTCCATCTCTAACCACTGCAACAGATAATCCAATGGTATTGTATGATTTCATCCATTTCGATATTTCAGTATCAATACCTTCTAATTCGCTTGGTATTTGTTGACTATGGCTTAATTGTGTTGCTAAAATTAATATTGAAATTAAGCTTATAACTTTTTGAGTATAATTCATTTTGTACCATTTTTTATTTGATACAAATTTGAAGGATTATAGTAATTAACTAGTTCGAATAAAGAAAGTCGAACTAATTTAAATACTAGGAACATGTTCGACTTTAAGTCGAACTATGCCTAAAGGATTGATTTTCTGAATTCTGAAGGAGTTAGGTTGGTAACCTTTTTAAATGCTGTGTAAAATGAAGATTTAGAGTTGAAACCAACAGTGTATAATATTTCTTGAACTGTTAGATCATTTTTGGTAGCATCGGCCAAAAGAATTTTTGCATCATTTATTCTGTATTCGTTTATGAAATCAAAAAAATGTTTCCCTAAATAACGGTTAATTAATTCTGAAAGCTCTTTTTCTGGGATATCTGTTAATTCAGCCAATTTTTGTAAGGTCAAATCAAAGTCTAAATATGGTTTATTAGTAATCATAAATGTATTAAGAGTCTCTAGGCTTTGATTTTGGGCTTCATTGGTAGTGGTTCCTTTTTTATTTACTTTCTTTTTTGGAGGAGTATCTAGTGGATATATATTTTTATTAATACCCGTAAACAATTGGGGTTGATATAGTGCCTTTAAAACAAAAAAAGTAATTATACATAAAACCGATAGACTAATTAGAATGTTTAGATTTAAGACATAACTCTGCAAAGAAGAACTAGAGAAAATCCATCTTAAAAGGACTAAGGTATGTGCTAAACAAGAAAGTACGTTTATTTGAAATAACCACCTATAGATAGCATAACTGGCATTGGAGTAGTTTTCTAGATAAACTGCTCTATACTTCCTTAATATTGCAAATACAGCAATGATATATGAGAAAAATTGAAATTCTCCAATAACCTGGTAAAAGAAGATGATTTTTTCTGAGACTCCAGATAAACTAAAAACAATAAAGAATGCTAAAAATGGAAGGCCATGAACTAGGTGTTTAGGCCGAATTCTGAAATTATTGTAACAAACCGATAAAACATACAAATAAAAGAGTGGTAATTGCAATAAACTAGATGCCGTTTTTAAATTTTGAATAAAGGGATACTCTAAGGTTTTATTGGTGAAAAGTCCAATGAGATCAAAGGCTATAACAAGCAAATAAATACCAAAAAGCCTATTAGGTAGCTGGTTTTTACTTTTGGCTGTAAAGAGAAAAAAAGAAAGTACTATCATTATAAAAACAACAATCTTTCCAATGCTTTCTATGATTTCTATTTTATATTCCAATTGTTTTTAGACCGTGATTAAAAAAAAGAAGTTGTGCATAATTCGTATTAACAATTAACACTTTGGTTTTTACTAATAACTCAAAATCCTAAAAGTTTGAAGCTATAAAAATAAAAAAACCACTTCGTTTTGAAGTGGCTTTTTTCCATTTGAATTTTTCTTTTTCTATAAGTTATGAATCTATGGATCCTAGAACACGTTTCATAAAGCTATTAAGAGCTTCCTTTTTAGGAGTACCCTCTTTTATCATTTTATTAACCTCAATAGCACCATACATATTAGAAATAAGTTCACCAATAACATCTAATTCTTCATCTTTAAGTGAAGGCACTTCAGTTAATGCTTCAAGTGTTTCTATGGTTTCAACCACAAAATCCTCATCATTTTCTTCAATAAACTGTGTTAAGTGTTTAATTACTGGTAACTTCATTTACTAAATCTTTTAAAACGTCAAACTTATTAGTTTGCACTTGGTTTACAAATTCACCATCTTTAAATGTTGCGAAAGTTGGTAAATTATCTACTGTGGCCAATTTTCTTGACTCTGGGAATTTTTCCGCGTCAACAATAACAAAAGACGTATCTTCATTCTCTGTTGCTAATTTTTTAAATTTTGGTTTCATAATACGGCAGTTACCACACCATGTAGCCGAAAATTGTACAACAACAGTGTTGTTATTAGCAACAACTTCATTTAAATTATCTTGTTCTAGTTCTTTTACCATAGCATTAATTTTTTAGTGAGAAGCTAAATATTCTGCAGTAGCTTTAGCATTTGGGTTCATGGCATCTTTACCTTCTTCCCAGTTAGCAGGACATACTTCTCCGTTTTCTTGTACATGTGTTAAAGCATCAACTAATCTTATGTATTCTCCAACATTTCTACCTAAAGGCATGTTGTTAATACTCTCATGTTGTACTGTTCCTTCTTCATCAATGATGTAAGTAGCTCTATACGTAACATTATCACCTTCTACTTGCACAGTACCAGTTTCTTCATCATACTTTTCATTAGTAATATCTAAAATTCCTAAAATGCTAGATAAGTTTCTGTTGCTATCTGCTAATATTGGGTATGTAACGCCTTCTATACCTCCGTTATCTTTTGCAGTACTTAGCCATGCAAAGTGAACTTCTGGAGTGTCACATGAAGCGCCAATTACAATAGTATTTCTTTTTTCAAATTCTGGTAAAGCGTCTTGAAATGCATGTAATTCTGTTGGACAAACAAAAGTAAAGTCTTTTGGGTACCAGAATAAAACAACTTTCTTTTTGTTGTTTACAGCTTCTTCAAGAACGTTAACTTTAAAAGTATCGCCCATTTCGTTCATGGCGTCTACATTTAAATCTGGGAATTTTTTTCCTACTAATGACATGTGTTTATTATTTTAATAGTTATTAATTTTCTGCAGCACAAAGATAGAACACAAGCAAGGAATCTTTTGAAAAATGAAATTTTAATTTTTTATCAATCCATAGATTATAATTATAGTTTTTTTAATAAGCTATAAATTAATGTTATTTTGAAGTAAGCTGCTTAATTTTAATTCTAAACGCAGCGAATATTAGTGTCATAAACGGACTTAACCAATTGAAAATAGCAAACCCAAGATAATCTATTACAGGAACACCTAAAACACCAGATTGATATGCACCACAGGTATTCCATGGGATTAGTACAGAGGTTACGGTTCCAGAGTCTTCTAAAGTTCTACTTAAGTTTTCTGGTGCTAGTCCTTTTTCTTTATAAGCTTTTTGATACATTTTTCCAGGAACAACAATAGCTAAGTACTGGTCACTTGCTAAGGCATTTAAACCTAAACAGCTTATAACGGTGCTTGCAAAAAGACCAAAAACTGAATCAAATAAGTTTAGTACAGATTTGCTAATCCTTGCGAGTGCTCCTATAGCGTCCATAACACCGCCAAAAACCATAGCACAGATTATTAACCAAATTGTACCAAGCATACCACTCATGCCTCCAGAAGAAAATAAATCATTAAGTTCTGAACTTGTAGTTTCTACAGAAGCGTCAACAGTAATAGCATTCATAATACCTTTATAAGCAGAAGTAAAAGTTAATGCGTCGGCCTCGGCAACTGCCATAACTATATTAGGTTGGGCAATTATTGCTGCAACTGCTCCTAAAAGAGTACCAACTAATAATGCAACTAAAGGCGGAGTTTTCTTTACAATCATTCCTATAACCACTATTGGAACCACAAATAACCAAGGTGAAATATTAAATGCTTCGTCAATGGCTGTTAATTTATCTGAAATGTCTGGAGTACCTGTGGTATTAATATTTAAGCCAATAATAATAAACACAATGAGGGTAACCACTATAGTTGGTACAGTGGTAAGTGTCATGTATTTAATATGCGAGAATAATTCTCCTCCTGCCATAGCTGGAGCTAAGTTAGTAGTATCACTTAAAGGAGACATTTTATCTCCAAAATAGGCCCCGGAAAGGACTGCCCCAGCGGTCATACCAACCGAAACGTCTAAAGTTTTTGCTATACCAATTAAGGCGATACCAACAGTAGCAGATGTTGTCCAAGAACTCCCAGTAGCAATAGATATTATGGCACAAATTATAACACATGCTGCCAAAAATATAGAGGGACTAAGTATTTGTAGCCCATAATAAATCATAGAGGGGATTATGCCACTTATAAGCCATGTCCCTGCTAAAGAGCCAACCATAAGAAGTATCAAAATAGCTCCAGAAGTCGATTTTATATTTTCAGCAACTTCATCCAGCATTTGTTTGTAGGATACCTTATTATAAAAGCCAACAATTGCTGCAACTGCCGCCCCTAGAAGTAGAATGAATTGATTGCTTCCGCTTAATGCATCATCACCATAAACAAAGAATACGTTAAAAAATAGCATAATAACTAAGGCAACAACGGGGATTAAGGCTTCCCAAATGCTCAGCTCTTTATTGGTTATTATTGCTTCATCCTGTGGTTCTTTTGGTTTTATATCCTGACTCTCCATAAAATGTTTTAAAAATTTTAACGTAATGTTACAATTTTATTGAATTTTATACAATAAATGAGCTGGTTAATTAAATAATGTAACCTTATTTGATTAAAGATTATTAATTAATAATTAGATGCATGTGACTTTTAAAAAATTGAGTGTCATAATAGTAGTAATTCTCTCAAGTACCATGTAGTATGATTTTTTTAATACTTAGCCTATCTTTCTTGTTGTTTATCATCCTGTTGGTCTTTGTTGATGGCTATTTTTCAAGTCTGAGAAAAAAGAAAAGTTTACAACAACTGCAGGAATCGGACAGCCGAAAAAAAGCAGACTATGAAAGGGTTAAAAATCTGGAACTGAAACTAAGTAAATGGAAACTTAAGAGAAACCTTCAAACTCTTAAGTATATAAATACTCTAGAAAAGGATTATAAAAAATCTAAATTATCTGATAGCTATTTTGAAATGTACAAAAAGGCTAAATTCCTTCTAAGGAATAATACAATTGATTATTGTAAAGACTTAAAGAACAAAAATAATAGTGCTACCTGATGGTTGAAATGGGTATAATTTTATCTTTACAGAGTTATAGCTATGGATTCATTAACACAAATAGTTTTAGGAGCAGCCTGCGGAGAGGCTGTATTAGGTAGAAAAATAGGAAACAAGGCTTTGTTGTTTGGAGCTATTGGTGGTACCATTCCGGATTTAGATGTATTTGTCGGTAATTTAATATTTGACAACCAAATTGATGTTACATTATTTCATAGAGGTTTTATGCATTCCCTTACTTTTGCTGTTTTAGGAGCCTTTATTTTTGGTTGGACTACCTATAAATTGTACAATACCCAAAAGCGTTTAGGAACAACAACGGTAAGAGCTTGGATCTGGATGTTTTTTCTGGCTCTTTTAACACATTCAATTTTAGATAGTTTCACTCCATACGGTACACAGTTATTTGTTCCGTTTAGTAACTACAGGGTAGCATTTAACAATATAGCTGTTGTAGATGTTTTTTATACGTTGCCATTCCTAATATGCTTAATAATATTAATGTTTTTCAGCAGAAAAAGTAAAAAAAGACAGCAATGGATAAGATTAGGGCTTGGGCTTAGTTCTATTTATATGTGTTTAACACTTGTTAATAGATTTTATGTTGATTCTATTTTTGAAACCTCTTTAGATAATAATAATATTAACTATTCCCGCTATTTTGTACAGCCATCTTTATTCAGCAATTTTTTGTGGTACGGTGTAGCCGAAACTCCAGAGAATTACATTTATGGTTATTATTCAATTTTTGACAAAAAAAGAGAGTTTATAAGTTTAAAAGAACTACCAAAACAAAGAGATTTGAGTCCAAATATGTATGCTCAAATAAATGATTTGGCTTGGTTTAGTAATAATTACTTCAGTGTTTATATGCTTAAGAATGGTAATTATCAGTATAACGATTTGCGCTATCCACTAGCTGAAGAAGGTAATCCTAATTCTGCAGTCTTTAGTTTTGAGCTTTTTAAGGAAGGGGAACGCTTAAACATGAAACCCTTTGAACGAAGTGAAGTTGATTTTAAAGAAATTCTAAAATCAATCTTCACTCGAACAAAAGGTATCTAAACACTAACACTTACCGAATCTTGGGTAAGAATCTTTAATGCCACCATACAGTCGCGCATCATATTGTAAGTTCTATCTATTTCTGCATCTAAACCAATTGAAAATCTAATTAAACCATCAGTTAAGCCCATTTCCTTTTGTTCATCTTCGGGTATTTCAGAAGACGTTGACGTACCTGGAGCACTAAAAAGCGTTTTATAAAAGCCTAAACTAACGGCTAAATAGCCTAAGTTGTTTTCCTGCATCATTTCCATGAGATCATTGGCTTTATCTAATGAACCAACATCAATAGTAAGCATACCTCCAAAACCATACTCGGTATTCATTTGAGATTTGAATAACTCATGAGCTGGATGAGATTTTAACCCTGGATAAACTGTTTTTAATCCGTCCTTTTCAAACTTTTCGGCTAAATACAGTGCATTTTTACTATGTTGTTGCATTCTAATATGCAAGGTTCTTAGGTTTTTAAGAACAGAAGCAGCTCTTAAACTATCCATAGTTGAGCCAAGAAGCATTGAAGCACCATCATTTACATTTCGTAAATCATCTATAAATTCCTGAGTTCCGCAGATAACACCGCCAACAGTATCGCTTGCTCCATTAATAAATTTTGTTAGGCTATGAATTACCACATCAGCACCTAATTTAATTGGAGAAATGGATAACGGTGAAAATGTATTATCAACAACAAGTTTTACATTATGTTTTTTAGCTATCTCAGATAGCCCTTTTAAATCGGCAATTTCAAGAAGAGGGTTGCTAACACATTCGCAGAAAATAACTTTGGTGTTTTTAGTTATAGAGGCTTCAACAACCTTAGGTTTAGTAATATCAATAAAGCTTGTTTCTATGTTAAATTTTGGAGCAAAGTTTTTAAGAAAAGCATAGGTGCCACCATAAATAGTTCTGCTAGACACAACATGATCTCCAGAATTGCAAAGTTGCATTAATACTGCTGTAATGGCGCCCATACCAGACGCTGAAACATTAGCAGTTTCTGTACCTTCCATTGCAGCTAGGGCTTCTCCTAGATATAAATTTGAAGGAGATGTATGTCTTGAGTATAAATAACAGCCATCTGCATTTCCTTCAAAAGTATCAAACATGGTTTTCGCAGAAAGGAAAGTATATGTAGATGCATCTGAAATTGAAGGGTTTACACCTCCAAATTCTCCAAAGTATTGTAAATCTTGTATATTATTAGCGGGTTTAAAACTCATGATGTTGGATGTTATATTCTGTAAAATTCTAATTTTAATGATTAAAAGTCAATAGTGTTGTGTTTTTAATGAAAATAAAACTATGTTATGGTTGTTTGGTAGTTTTATTTGTTTAAAAATGATCTGTAATTTGTATATTTAATGAAAATATTTCAGTTATGGTTTTTGATACTACGGATAAAGAACTTTTGGAGTACTTACAGCAAGATTGTAAGCAAACCAATAAAGAACTTTCAAACAAATTAGGGCTATCTGTAACTGCAGTTTATGAGCGTATAAAGAAACTCGAGAAAGCTGGCTTTATTAATGGTTATGTGGCCTTAGTAAATAAAGAAAAAGTAGAAAAAAACTTTACCGTGTTTTGTCATATTAAATTGGCACAACACATTCAGGAATATGTGGTTAGCTTTGAAAAAGAGGTTAATAAGTTAAATGAGGTTTTAGAATGTTATCACCTAAGTGGCGATTACGACTACTTGCTAAAAGTATTGGTTAACGACATGGCAGAGTTTAGGGAATTCATGGTTAAAAAATTAACCACTATTAGTCATATTGGCAGTACACATAGTATGTTTGTAATAAACGAGGTTAAACATACTACGGCAATTAATTTTGAAAATGAAAAGTAATATTTACAAGGGCATAGAACTATTTCTAATCTTTATACTAGTTCCTATAAGTTTTGCTTTAGATTATGACCCACGAATAAAGGGCGCAATTGGTCTATTAGGATTTATATATATCGTTTATGTATTGCTAAAAATTGAAGGATTAAAATTTAAAATAGCTAGAGACCTTAATTGGAAACAGTTTTGGCAAAAAACACTTTTTAAATTTATGGTTATTGCGATCATAACCACAGTTTTTGTATGGATTACAGACAAAGCGTTTTTATTTTACGTATTACTTAACAAACCAAAACTGTATGTGTTTATACTGTTTGTGTATACCTTTTTATCTGTTTATCCTCAAGAGTTAATTTATAGAACATTCTTTTTTAGCCGATATGAGGGTTTAATTACTAATAAAATGCTTTTTATATTTATTAACGCTATTTTATTTTCATTAGCGCATATACTGTTTAAAAACACTTTAGTCATGATACTCACATTTTTAGGAGGCTTGTTGTTTGCGCTTACTTTTAAAAGAACCAAGTCTACTTTATTGGTTTCTATAGAACATGCGCTTTATGGTTGTTGGTTATTTACTGTTGGTATGGGAAATATGTTAGGCTTTCCGTCTTAAATGGTACATTATCAGAAGGACTTTTATAGTTTACGCTATATGAAAAGGATTATCAAAATTTTTTTTTATTACATTAGAGGAGCTATTAACAAAACAAACATTAATTTATGAAAAATTTAAGACCTCTCCTTTTAGGAGCGATTATTGGTGCATTACTTACTTATTTTTTCTGTCCAAGACAAGCTGTGGAAGCTGAAGATTTATCTTCTTCTATGCAGCAAAAAGCTATTGTTAAGCCTGAAGGTGTTATTACAGTAGAACAAGCTAAGGCTTTAAATGATAATTGGACCAAATTCAGAAAACCTGTTTTAGATTCTGTTACAGAAAGAAGAGTTAAAAAAGAAGATTACAGATGGGCTTGGTGGTCTTTAGAGGACATTGAGAATTACATTGCTTATATAAGAAGCGAAACACCTCAAGGTGAGACTTTTACCGGGTTAAGAGTTTATCTAGGCGTATATGATGAGAATTCAACCAATGGGAAAAATGGGATGACAACAATGTTTATTGTGCCGACAGGAGGTTCTAATGTAAATAAGGGAAGTTTATTTAACATGACTGTTCAGGGCAATGGAGATAGAAATGACCCTCCTTTAAATAATAGTGGAGGTAGTGGAGACGGGTATCCTCAATAGTTTAAGTGAAAGAATTTCTATTTAATAATTATGTTTGGCTAGGACATGTTGTTGAGGCTATTCCAGCATTAACAGGAGTCATTCTATTTCGTAAATTTAAACGAAAGGAAGTAGGGTATTTTATCTACTTCCTTATTTTTTTAACCATATGTGATATACTTAATTGGTATACTATATTTGTTAGACCTGGAAGGATATTAGAGTTTTTAATAGGTACTTTGATTGCAAAAAATTATTGGTGGTCTACACTCTTCTGGAAAATTGGAGCAATAGTGTTTTTTGCTTTTTATTTTAGTAAAGTTTTAAAAACGCCTGTTTTTTTAAAAATTATCAAATTTTATAGTTACTGTTTTGTTTGCTTTTCAATAATTTACATCCTGTTTAATTGGACTGCGTTTTTTAATAGTTATTTCCCTGTAATAGATATGATCGGAGCAGTAGTAATATTTTTATGCGTATTGTTTTATTTTATTGAACTACTTAACAGTGAAAAAATCTTAGTTTTTTATAGAATATTAAATTTTTACATTAGCTCTGCTATATTTATTTGGTGGTTAATTATCACTCCAATAGTGTTTTATGATAATTATACTTTTTACGAGGTAGGGGTCTATGATAGAGACTGGAATTATATAGAACTTAGACGACTTATTTATATTTCTGCGAATATATTCATGTATTCTACATTTACATTTGCTTTAATTTTTTGTAAACCTGAGGAACTTAATGAATGAAATGAAGGTTGTAAATGAAACATTTTTTGTTAGAATATACTACCACTGTTATAAGGCTTGTCGAAATTATTGCGGCAATCACGGGAGTATTCTGCTACAAAAAATACAAAGAAACTGCTGGTAAATATTTCATTTTCTTTTTAGTTTATATTGCCATTTTAGAAATTATTGGCAGTTATGTGGTGTATGTAAGACCAGATAGGTTTTTATACTTTTTACAAGGTACTTTAATTGAAAAAAACTACTGGTTGTATACCATATGTTGGAAAATTATAGCAATTCTCTTCTTTAGTTTCTATTTCTATAAAGTTTTAAAGAGTTACAAGCTAAAATCCATTGTTAGGTATACAGCTTCTTCTTATCTTATATTCTCTGTTGTTTACGTTATATTTAATTGGAAAGCCTTTTTTCATATGTTTTTTCCAGTGCTTAGTATTCTTGGAGCGTTAATAGTATTTATGTGCAGTACCTTTTATTTCGTTGAATTAATGCAAAGCGAACGTATTTTGTTCTTTTATAAATATTTAAGCTTTTATATTGCTGCTGTAATATTTATATGGTGGCTAATTATTACTCCCTTAACTTTTTATGATCTTTTTTACGATAAATTTGATTTAACCAAGCCTTTTAGACATCCCGAATTTTTTGGTGATATAAACTATGTGTTTTTAAGGAGGAAAATTTATCTATTTTCTAATATCTTTATGTATCTAACTTATACTTTTGCTTTATTATGGTGCAGACCACAGAACGATTAGCTAGTACAGCGTCTGAGCGTTATTTATTAATTTACATGGTTGCGGTTTTAGTAATCGTAACATCCTTGGTTATTGTGTTTTTTGTGGTGTTTTTAAAACGAAAAAACAAACTTATACTTGATAAAATTAAACAGCAACAAGCCTTTGAAGAAGAAATAGTTCAGGCGCAAACAGAAACCCAGGAGCAAACTCTTAAAAATATCGGTTGGGAATTGCATGATAATGTAGGGCAACTATTGTCTTTTGCCAGCATGCAATTGAGTATTTTAAAAATGCAAGCTTCTGGTGAAATAAAGGACAAATTTAAAGATACCTCAGATGCCTTAAGTGAAAGTTTAAGGGAGGTAAGAGCGTTGTCTAGAACCTTAAATAATGAAGTAGTTCTAAATATTGGTTTTGAAAAATCTGTGGCAAATGAATTGGATCGATTAAAGAAAATGAAATTTGCTACCGCTAAGAAGTTTACCAAGGGAGAAAAACGCCCTTTCATAAACAGAAAACACGAAATTATTTTATTTAGAATAATACAAGAGTTTCTTTCTAATTCAGTAAAATACTCAGAAGCTGAAAACCTAAGTATTACATTAGATTATCAACCTGAAAATCTTGTTATTACAGCTAAAGATGATGGTAAAGGTTTTGATGTGGAAACGGTTCAAAAAGGTTCTGGTTTATTAAACATGCAGAGTAGAGCTAAACTAATAGGAGCAGATTTGCAACTAAACTCCAAGGTTGGGGAAGGGGTAGAGCTTATTGTGAATTATCCGTTTAGCCAAACCACTTAAACATTTTCTTTAGTATTGTAAACTTTTTGTTGCTGTATGGCGCATAACGTATAGGCGGATCAATCCAATTCCCCCGTTTAATAATAGCCTTTTCATGAGAAAAGGTATCAAACCCTAATTTTCCGTGGTACGCTCCCATACCACTATGGCCAACACCTCCAAAAGGTAGTCGGTGATTCCCAAAATGAATAAGCAAATCGTTTATTACGCCACCACCAAATTCAAATTTGTTTATTGTGTTTTCTACAAATCTTTTATTTTTTGAAAAAATATAGAATGCCAGAGGTTTTTCAAAATTCCAAATAATCTCTTCTAGGTCTTTATCGGTTTCATAAGATAGAATAGGAAGAATTGGTCCGAAAATTTCGTCAGACATAATAGGGCTATCTAATCGAGGAGAGTCTACAATGGTTGGTGAAATGTAGCTGTCATTAATATCAATTTCGCCTCCAAAAACTACATTAGTATCCTTCAAAATCTTGGCTAAACGTTCTGTGTTTCTTTTATTTATAATTCTAGGAAAGTCTCTAGAAGCTTTAGGGTTATTGCCATAAAATCGAGTAATTTCTGTTTTTAGAATTTCAATAAAATCTGCTTTAATACTTTTATGAACTAAAAGATAATCTGCTGCTATACAGGTTTGCCCTCCGTTTAAGAATTTACCCCAAACAATTCGTGTGGCAGCTAATTTTAAATTCGCTGTGTCATCAATTATACATGGTGATTTCCCGCCAAGTTCAAGTGTTACGGGAGTTAAATGTTTAGCGGCGGCTTTAGCAACAATTTTACCAACAGGCACACTTCCAGTAAAAAAGATATAATCCCACCTCTGAGCAAGCAATTCTGTAGCTACATCAATACCACCAAGTACTGTTGTTGCTATTTCAGATGAAAACACTTTGTCTATAATTTTTGAGACTAATAAAGACGTGTGTTCCGTTAATTCACTTGGCTTTAAAACTACTGTATTTCCAGCAGCAATAGCCATGATTAAAGGTTCCATTGTTAGTAGAAAAGGATAATTCCAAGGCCCAATTACAAGTACCGTTCCGTAAGGTTCCTTATAAATGTAATCTGAAGAAGGAAATGTAAGTATTGAGGCTTTTACACGTTTTGGTTTTGCCCACTTTCTCAGATTATTTATGGCAAGGTTTAATTCTGAGATTACTAAACCGAATTCACTTATAAAACTTTCAAATTCCGACTTTTTAAAATCTTTATGTAGTGCAGTGTAGATAGCTTCCTCATTGGCTATTATTTCAGCTTTTAAGGACTTTAATAGTTGTAATCTAAAGTTAACATCTTTAGTTTTCTGAGTTCTAAAAAATGCGTTTTGTGATTCTATTATTTTAGAAATGTCGCTCAACTTTTTCTTTAAATATAAAAAATTAGTTTGAACAAGCCTCCCAAATCGCATCTTTGGGAAGAGGAGCAATTACGTTTATAGCTTCTTTTGAAACCGGATGTGTGAATTGAATTTGTCTGGCATGCAAATGGATACTGGCATCTTTATTACTGCGTTGTGCACCATATTTTAAATCGCCTTTAATAATGCACCCTATATTGGATAACTGACAACGTATCTGGTGATGCCTCCCAGTTTCTAAATTTACTTCAAGTAAAAAATACCGTTGCAAGGTCTTTATGAGTTTATAATGTAAAATAGCCTTTTTACTATCCTTTATTTCTTTTGTATGAGCGTAAGATTTATTATTCTTAGGATTTTTTTTAAGCCAGTTTATTAAGGTGTCATTAGCTTTGGGTGGTTTATTATTAACTATGGCCCAATAGGTTTTACTAATATCTTTTGAAGCAAATAACTTATTTAATCTGGGTAACGCCTTACTAGTTTTAGCAAATACAACAATACCAGTAGTTGGTCTATCTAATCTATGAACTGTGCCCAAATAAACATTACCTGGTTTATTATATTTATCCTTAATGTATTCCTTAACAACGTCACTTAAGGGTTTGTCTCCTGTTTTATCACCTTGAACGATATCACCCGCCCGTTTGTTGATTATGATGATATGGTTGTCTTCATAAATTACTTGAAGGTTGTCTTTATTTGATAAAACTTTACTGGACACTAATTATACAGATTATCACTAATGTTCAACAACAACCTTAATATTGTTCACTTTCATTAGGAAAATCAACACTTTTAACGTCAGTGACATACTGTTTCATGGCGTTAGTCATATCCTCATACAAATTTAAATAACGTCTTAAGAAACGCGGATTAAACTCATGAGTCATTCCTAACATATCATGAAGCACAAGAACTTGTCCGTCAACATCAGGTCCTGCACCAATACCAATAATAGGTATGCTTACACTCTCTGCAACTTTTTTAGCTAGAGCAGCTGGAATTTTTTCAAGAACGATAGCAAAACAACCAATACGCTCTAGCATTTTGGCATCTTCTAGTAGTCTTTCAGCTTCTTGTTCTTCCTTGGCACGAACAGTATAGGTGCCAAATTTGTAGATAGATTGAGGTGTTAAACCTAAATGTCCCATTACAGGAATACCAGCATGAAGAATTCGTTTAATAGAATCTTTTACTTCTTTACCACCTTCTAACTTTACAGAGTGCGCACCACTTTCTTTCATAATTCTAATGGCAGAACGTAAGGCCTCTTTAGGATCACTTTGATAACTTCCGAAAGGCAAATCTACCACAACTAAGCATCTGTCTATAGCTCTAATCACCGAAGATGCATGATAAATCATTTGGTCTAAAGTAATAGGAAGTGTCGTTTCATGACCTGCCATTACATTACTTGCAGAATCACCCACCAAAATAACATCTACGCCAGCACCATCAACTATTTTAGCCATAGTATAATCATATGCCGTAAGCATTGAAATTTTCTCGCCAGAAGCTTTCATATCAACTAATGACTTTACTGTAACTCTCTTATATTCTTTTTTTGCCGTAGACATATGTTTTTAGTTTAGAAATAGCACGTAAAAGTAATAAAATAAAAAGTTAAACTTTTGTTTAATGATTACACTTTTTGATGTTGAAAAGTTATTTTAGTTTAAAATTAAACACTTATGCAACGAATTATATTTTATCTGGTATTATTAATTACTTCTACAATTTTTTCGCAAAGTGAAGAGGAACAGGCGGCAAGAGCAACTATTGAAACATTCTTTGAAGGATTCCACAAAGGGGATACTATATTAATGAAATCAGTGATGAGTGATAAATTAATTTTACAAACTGCTTTTAGAAACAAAGAAGGTAAAGATGTTCTTGTAAGTGATTCCCCAGATAAAATTTTAAAAGCTATTGCCACACGCCCTGCAGACCAAAAATGGGACGAACGCATACTAAGTTATAATATTCAGATTGATGCTAATATGGCTAATGTTTGGACGCCATATGAGTTCTGGTTTAATGACAAGTTTAGCCATTGTGGTGTCAACTCTTTTCAGTTGTTTAAGGATGGCGATACTTGGAAAATTATTTATTTGATTGATACCAGAAAGCGGGCTGCTTGTGGGAAGGAGTAGGTTGAACAACTA
Organism: Seonamhaeicola marinus; assembly: GCF_008085455.1. Taxonomy (NCBI): domain Bacteria; kingdom Pseudomonadati; phylum Bacteroidota; class Flavobacteriia; order Flavobacteriales; family Flavobacteriaceae; genus Seonamhaeicola; species Seonamhaeicola marinus. Next base: position 511,209 of record NZ_VSDQ01000718.1, read on the forward strand.
CTTAATTTTTGTCTCAATAAATTTCAGTATTTTTTGAAATTCTATTTTTGAAACTTCTGATTCTCCAATGACCAGGACATTTTCAGGACATTCTTTTAGGATAAGGAGTAAATTTGATTTAGAAACTTTATACTTCCTAAAATCACTCCAATAGTACCAAGTACAACTAAATTCATCTGATAACCTTAAGGAATCGTGGCAAAATTCAAAAATGCCGTAGGAGGATGATATATTTTGACTTTCACTATCGTTTAAATAATCCCTAAGCATTCTTATATATTGATCTTTAGAGCTTCTGAGATTTTCACTTTTAGTGTAAAGATCAAAAATTAAAAATATAGCAACACAAAAGAAAAGTATGCTTACATCACTACCAAAGAAAAGAATAATAATACCTAATGAAATTAGTATAATTATCGCAATTGTTGTCTCTTTAATTTGTTTCCTTTGAAAGTGATAAATATAGGGTAGAGACAATATTGTTTGTTCAACATAAAGGTTTTTATTAAATGGGATTTTATATTTAAACAATTTGGAAATAGAGGTTTTGTTACAATATAGTAGAAATAGTTAACAATCACTTAAATGTACCCCAACGGCTAAACCACCTTCGCTAGTTTCTTTGTATTTGGTATTCATGTCTTTTGCGGTTTCCCACATGGTAGAAACCACTTTATCTAAAGGAACAATAGTGTTTTCAGGATTTGTATCTAAAGCTAATTCGGCCGCATTAATAGCTTTAATTGCTCCCATGGCATTCCGTTCTATACATGGTATTTGAACCAAGCCACCAATTGGATCGCAGGTTAAACCTAAATGATGTTCCATAGCAATTTCAGCTGCTATTAATACTTGTTCAGGAGTGCCTCCCAATAATTCACAAAGTGCACCAGCTGCCATAGCAGAGGACACGCCAATTTCGGCTTGACAACCACCCATTGCAGCGCTAATGGTTGCCCCTTTTTTAAAGATGCTACCTATTTCACCTGCTACAAGTAAGAACTTTTTAATATCCTCAAAATTACCATCGTGATTTTCAATAACTAAATAATACATTAAAACAGCAGGAATTACCCCAGCGCTTCCATTGGTAGGTGCCGTAACTACACGCCCAAGAGAAGCATTGACTTCATTAACTGCCAATGCAAAACAGCTAACCCATTTAATAATTTGTCTAAACTTAACTTCAGTATCTCTAATGGCATATACCCATTCTACTGGATTTGAATAAGACTTATCTAGTATGAGTTTTTGATGCATGTCAAAGGCGCGACGTCTTACATTTAATCCACCAGGTAAAATGCCTTCGGTATGACACCCAATATACATGCATTCTAACATGGTATCCCAAATACGCTTTAGTTCATAGTTTATCTTTTCTTCTGTGTTAATAGATGTTTCATTTTCTAATACCACTTCAGAAATCGATTTGTTTAAAACTTTGCAAAATTCTAGGAGTTCAGTGCCTTTTTCAATTGGGTAGGGAAAAGAACATTTAATTTCGAACTTCTTTTTGGAACTCTTTAGTTTCTTTTTTACAACAAAACCGCCTCCAATGGAATAGTACTTTTTTGTAAATGTTTCACCATTAATATGAGCAGTAAAACTCATACCATTGGCGTGAAAAGGTAAAAATTCGCGATTGAAGATGATATCTACTTCAGGATTAAAAGAAATGTCTCTTTCTCCTCCAAATTGTATTGTTTTTGAGGCATTAATATGATCTATAATATTTTGAATGTCTGCTGTAGGAACGCGTTCCGGATCTTTACCACATAATCCTAGCATAACTGCATAATCCGTGGCATGTCCTTTTCCTGTTAACGACAGGGACCCATAAAGGTTAACAGTTACTTTTTCAACACCATAGAATTTATTAGTCTTTTTAAGTTTATTAATCCATTGTTCAGCCGCTCGCCATGGTCCTAAAGTGTGAGAACTAGATGGTCCTACACCTATTTTAAGCATATCAAAAACAGAGATACATTCCATTTACTACAACGTTATAGTTTTAGCAAATATAATCTGTTTGTGTTAATGAATTATTATCATAAATTGATATTTTATAAGAATTTGTTAGAAGTGATTGACTATGAAGCCATATAAAGTGACATTTCAAATTTGCTAATTCCTAAAAATGTCAAATTATCTAGTTATAAGAATGTGAACAGATCTAAAATATGACACAGTGTCATACTTTTTGTGTTGGCATAAAGATTGACTAAAACAAAACGAGTTAAAAAAAGAACATTCAACACAATAAATAGTAAAAACATATTATGAGTAAAATTATTGGAATAGATTTAGGAACAACCAACTCTTGTGTTTCGGTAATGGAGGGTAATGATCCTGTTGTTATCCCAAATGCAGAAGGTAAGCGTACTACGCCATCTGTAATTGCATTTGTTGAAGGAGGAGAAATTAAAGTTGGTGATCCAGCAAAAAGACAAGCTGTAACTAACCCTACCAAAACAGTTTATTCTATTAAACGTTTTATGGGTAATAAATATTCTGAGTCTAAAAACGAAGCAGAACGTGTACCATATAAAGTAGTAAAAGGTGATAATGATACACCAAGAGTAGATATTGATGGTAGATTATATACGCCTCAAGAACTAAGTGCAATGATTCTTCAAAAAATGAAGAAAACTGCAGAAGATTACTTAGGGCAAGATGTAAGTGAAGCTGTAATTACAGTACCTGCTTACTTTAACGATTCTCAACGTCAGGCTACTAAGGAAGCTGGAGAAATTGCTGGTTTAAAAGTAAGACGTATTATTAATGAGCCAACAGCTGCAGCTTTGGCTTATGGTTTAGATAAAAAAGGACAAGACCAAAAAATAGTTGTTTTTGATTTTGGTGGTGGTACACATGATGTTTCTATCTTAGAATTAGGAGACGGTGTATTTGAAGTACTATCTACAGATGGTGATACACACTTAGGAGGTGATGATGTAGATGAAAAAATCATTAACTGGTTAGCAGAAGAGTTTAAAGCTGATGAGAACATGGATTTAAGACAAGATCCAATGTCTTTACAACGTTTAAAAGAAGCTGCTGAAAAAGCTAAGATTGAGTTATCTTCTTCTGCGCAAACAGAAATTAACTTACCTTATATTACTGCTACAGCTAGTGGACCAAAGCACTTAGTACGTACATTAACACGTTCTAAATTTGAACAATTAATTGACGATTTAGTAAAACGTACTATTGAGCCATGTGAGTCTGCTTTAAAAGCTGCTGGTTTAAGTAAAAGCGATATTGATGAAGTCATTTTAGTAGGTGGTTCTACACGTATTCCTGCTGTACAAGAAGCTGTTGAGAAATTCTTCGGAAAAGCACCAAGTAAAGGTGTAAATCCAGATGAAGTTGTATCATTAGGAGCTGGTATTCAAGGAGGTGTATTAACTGGAGATGTTAAAGATGTATTACTTTTAGATGTTACACCATTATCTTTAGGTATTGAAACTATGGGTAATGTATTTACTAAATTAATTGAAGCAAATACAACGATCCCAACAAAGAAATCGCAAGTATTCTCTACAGCTGCAGATAATCAGCCATCTGTTGAAATTCATGTGTTACAAGGAGAAAGACCAATGGCGGCCGATAATAAAACTATTGGACGTTTCCACTTAGATGGTATTCCACCAGCAAGAAGAGGTACTCCTCAAATTGAAGTAACATTTGATATTGATGCCAACGGTATTATTAAAGTATCTGCTGAAGATAAAGCTACTGGTAAGAAACAAGATATTAGAATTGAAGCATCTTCTGGATTAACTGAAGAAGAAATCCAAAAAATGAAAGCTGATGCTGAGGCAAATGCCGAAGCTGATGCTAAAGCTGCTGAAACTGCTACAAAATTAAACGAAGCGGATTCTATGATTTTCCAAACCGAAAAGCAGTTAGAAGAATTTGGTGATAAATTATCTGATGATAAAAAACAACCAATTCAAGAAGCTTTAGAAGAGTTAAAGAAAGCTTATGAGACTAAAGATTTAGCTACTATTGAACCAGCTTTAGAAAAAATAAATGAAGCTTGGAAAGTTGCTAGTGAAGAAATGTACAAAGCGCAAGCTGAAGCTCAACAAGCAGGTGGTGCTCAACCAGGACCAGATGCGGCTGCAGGTGATGCTAACGAAGGAAACGACGTTGAAGACGTAGACTTCGAAGAAGTCAAGTAGCCTGTGCTGAGCGGAGTCGAAGTATAGACTTCGAAGAAGTGAAATAAAAGTAGTATTATACTTATTATAGATTAAAAACGCAACTCATCGAGTTGCGTTTTTTTATTGCCTATTTCTTACTAATTTTCGCACTTAACCTAAACATAATTTATGAAAAAAATTAGCATTTTACTTGGTGTTTTTATGCTTGTATTTACATCTTGTAATATTGAAAGTCTAGATGATGATATTGGTTCTTCATCTAATAGTATTGTTGGAAAATGGAGAATGATCGATTACACATATACCGGAGAGACAATTACATCTGCGCAAGGGCAAGAACTTAGTACCAGTTTTGTTGGTGAAGCTTTTGATATGACCAATACGATTACCTTTTCTGAAGATCCCAATGTTATCACTTCTGAAGGATCTTTCAGTCTTAGGTTAACATCAAATACATTAGGGCAAACTTCAACTCAAACAATTACAGGCTTAGAGGCTATTAATGATGGTAATTGGGAGAGAGATGGTGATGAATTATTTACATTTACTGATATGGGAGAAGGAGTAATGAATATTGATAAGTTAACTGAAAGTATTTTAGTGTTATCTGTGAGTCAGGAGGAAGACCTATCGCAAGCTGGTTTTAGAATTATTTCTAATATTGATGCCATCGTTACTTTAGAAAGAGTAACAGATTAAAACAAGAAACTTTATTTTTAAAATAAAAAGAGCAACTCTAGTATGAGTTGCTCTTTTAGTTTTTTAACGTTCAAGAAGTTTTATCATTTTAAAAGATTTCATTAAGTGAAATACGCCGGGTAGAATAATTGCCCCTCCAATAATAAGGGCAATTCCCAGTACTTTAATGACTTCATTTGTTGCTACGGTATTCATAATATTTACACTGCCGTCTTTTGTAATTACCAATTCAGGGAACAAGGAACTAAAGGCTGCTGATAAAATTAGAAGTACTTGAATACCCGCTAAAGCTCTTGTTTTTATCCTACTTTGGTTTTTAATACTTTTTAAAAGAGGTAGTATGATTACTGCAGATAGTGCTATTAAGAAAATACTATAAGGGCTCTCAACAAAGTTCATTACAAATACTTTGTTTTGGAAATATCCAATGCATAAAACAATAAAACCAAGAACAATCACAGAAATTGTACTTATTCTAGCTTTAGCAACATATAATGGCCTTTCGGTTGTATCAGTTTCACCTATTAACAAAATACTAGCAAGAAAGGCACAAATACCTGCAAAAAACAAGCCAACAAAAAAGGAAAACAAATTAAACCAAGAGCTTATATAGGCTGTATAAAAGGTTGTTGTAGCTAAATCTTCTGTAAGAACTAAATTTCCTGATATTAATCCACTAAAAGTAACCCCAAGGAATATTGGCGTTAGTAAGCTAGAAATCCTAAACATCCAGTCATAGAGCAGCTGTGTTTTGTCTTTGTAAGCATCGTAATGCCTAAAAACAAACGCAACACCTCTTAACGTAATTCCTAGCAAAATAAGCGTAAGGGGAATATGGAGATACACCATTAAAATATTATAAAATCCCGGAAATCCTACCCAAAGCACCACTACGACAATAATTATCCAAATATGGTTAGCTTCCCAAACAGGTCCAATAACTCTATAAACGGTCTTTTTAGTTAGGTCTCTACTGGTTTTAGAAGAAAACAACTCAACTATACCCGCACCAAAATCAGCTCCCGCTAGTAGTACATATAGTAATAAGGAAACAGCTAGAAAAAATAAAACAACATAAAGCATATTAGTTGATATTGGAGTTATTTAAAAATTTAATCTGTCTAAACATAAGCCAAGTTACTGCAACTGTTAAAATGCTATATAGAACAACATACATGTAAAAACTGTAAACAATACCAGGCATGGGCGTAACGGCATCTTTAGTTTTCATGACGTTGTGAATAATCCACGGTTGTCTACCAACCTCAGTAACAATCCAACCAGCTTCAAGAGCAATAAAACCTAAGGGAGCCAGTAAAAAGAAAAATAGCCAGTACCATTTTTTTTGAAACCAAGATGTCTTTCTCTTACTTATAAAAAATATAAAGCCCGCTAACATTAACAACGTTCCGAGACCTACCATAGTTTGGAAAGCATAATGCACTAAAGCAATGTTTTTAGGTTTTACATCATCGGGAAAATCATTTAACCCTTTTACTTCAGCATCAAAATCGCCAAAAGCTAAAAAGGATAGCGCTTTAGGGATTTCAATTTTATGAGTTACCTCTTTCTTTTCATTGTCAACAATACCTCCAATATATAAAGGAGCACCCTTAGTAGTGTGGTAATGCGCTTCCATAGCTGCTAGTTTTACTGGTTGACGCTTTGCTATATCCTTAGCAGATAAATCGCCACTTAAGGGTTGTAAAATGGCAGCAATAGCTCCAAATGTTATGGCTATTTTAAAAGCCTTAGTATGCAATTCTACATGTCGTTTCTTATATATCTGATAGGCATGAATACCAGCTACGGCAAATCCCGTTGCTGTAAAAGCTGCAAGAGTCATATGTAAGGCCTGTGTAAACCATGCAGGGTTTAATAAAGCTTTGATAGGATCTATATTAGAGAATTCGCCATTAATGAAATCAAAACCAGATGGGGCGTTCATCCAGCCATTAGCAGAAACAACTAAGATACCTGAGGCCACACCGGCAATACCCACAATAACACCTGTAAACCAATGGAATTTTTCCGGTAGTTTTTTCCATCCATAAAGATAAAATCCTAAAGCAATAGCTTCAACGAAAAAAGCAGCACCTTCTAAAGAAAATGGCATACCAATTATAGGACCAGCATGCTTCATAAATTCTGGCCAGAGTAAGCCTAATTCAAAAGACAAGGCAGTTCCGGACACTGCTCCAGTAACAAAAAATATGGCAACACCTTTTTGCCAGGATTTAGTAAGCGTTAAATAAATTGGGTTTTTAGTATTAAGCCATTTTTTGTGTGCTACGACCATAAAAAAAGGCATGACCATACCAATACAGGCAAATACAATGTGGAAAATGAGGGTAAATGCCATTTGCAGTCTTGCTGCATCTAAATTATCCATAAATAACATGGTTTTTGAAGTACTACAAAGATACTTCTAAACCGCTAAATTAACCAGCTAAAAACGTTAATTTGTACTAATTATTTCTGCATTTTAAAGTAGTAATCCAAAGAGTTTTTTCCAGATCCGTATATCAAGAAAAATGCACATATTAATAGTGTTGCAATAGCAAGAAAAAGATTTGGTGAATTCATTTCTCCAACAAAATTAATTGCAACCGCACCAATTAGAATTGGTAATTGAGCTATAACCGCCCAGCGTGTTAAAAGTCCAAAGGCAATTAATATTCCTCCAATAAAATGCGCTGGGGCTACGTAATGAATAACTATCATTCCACCTGCCATATTTTGAAAAGGACTAAAAAGTTGTGCTAACATCTCGCTATGCGCCATAAAGTCAATTCCTTTTAAAAAAAGGAAAACTCCAAGTACAATACGTAAAATATCAATGGGCAAATAAGTATGTCTATTTGCCCATTTGTTTAATACTTTAATGGTTTCCATGACTTATAAGTTGTTGATTTATAGTTATAAGTTACGAAAAAATGAAAAGAAACGGAAATCCAACTTTTTAAAAGCTCTTCTTAAAAATGAGCTTTTCGTCTTTATCATATGCTCTCCAAGTACCCTTTTGCTTATTGTCTTTGTATTTACCAGAGATTTTCAAAGCTCCATTTTCATGATATTCTTTATATCTGCCGTGCTTTACGCCATCTTTTAGCTGAACACTAACCTTAGTGGTACCGTTTTTATAGGTTTTAATGTATTCTTTAGCCGATAGGTCACTTGGGTAAATTTCAGAAACATTAAATATAGTATCCTCGTTTACAATATCTGTTTTCGATATTATAGGTTGAACAGGCGCATGGGCACTTATGTTCTCCTTCAGACTTTGTTCAAGGTTTTTAAAGGTATACACCTCTTTTACAGCTTCTGGATCTTCAAAATTCATAATCAGTTTACTGTCAAAAAACTCACCATCTGGACTAAACTGAAACCCTATTTGAGGAAAACAAATGAAATAGTCTTTGTTCGCTTTTAAATCCAACTTCTTTTTATAATCCACATAATCATAAATAGCATTGTAGAGGGTAGGGGTATTTACAAAAGCAAAAATGCTTGAGCGCTTATCAAATTGAGAATTAAAATCAGTATACGGTTTAAACTTTTCTAAGGTCTCTTCGGCTTTGTATTTATCTATAATTGTTTTTATAGTATTGGGATCGTTACTAAAGACCACATAATCTTCGATTATTGAAAAATAAGGCTTCTCAATATCGTTAAATAATTTACCTAGAAGAATTTTGAAAAAACCTTTTATAGACATGAAATTAATTTCATAGCCCTTATAGTTTACCTCCTTAAATTTTACGGGGCTTTTTTTCTTTATCTGCTTTAAAATGAAACTTAAGTTGTCTTTGGCATCTTCAACATCATTAGTCTTTAGAACAAGTGCAATGTTCTTTTTTGAGTTAGAAACAGAAGAGGGAAGTTGTAATAATGCGATTTCGTCATCTATCCAACTCATAAAATGTTCTTTTAAATCAATATCTAAAAGGTTTTCAACTTTTTCGGTACCGTCTAAATAACTTTTAAATTGTTCTGGGTCTTCTTTTAGAATAGTTTCAAAATTCTCATAAAACTTTGAAAAGCTATCAAAAGAAAAACTTAAGTAAAAAGCGGTTTCATTTGGTGCTATTTCGGGAATATCCCGTTTCCCTTCACCAGAATTTTGAAGTGCTTTTAAGTAGGCAGAAGCTTGCTCATTAGTATTTGTTACGCCATTAGCAACTATGCGATTTTCATCTAAATCAAAATGAAACCCAGACCAGTTTAAGCTTGTATTTAACGCTGACACTATATCATTAGGTTTGCTAGAAAAAACCTTAAGATAGTCTTCCAAGTAATCATATTGAAAATATAAACGGAACATATCACTATACCCAATTTCCTTTTTTACTTCAATATAATTTAGATTTCTGCCAATTTCGGGCTCTAAATATTGGTCTATAGATGCTTCAACCAATATATGCGTATATGAAGCAATTAATTGGTTTTTAATAAAACTTATATAGAGTGTTTCTCTTTCCGTGAAATCATAAACTTCTATAATTTCATGGTTATGATATTTTCGTTTATTAACCTTGTAATTACTGCTAACAAAGGTGTTTAGGTGGTTCTTAATTATATTGAGCTTGGATAATTTTTGTAAGTCTACAACATAAAAGAAATCGTATTTTTTAGGTGAAAACACGTGCGCAGAGATGAGTAACTCTCTATTACCAATTCTTTCTAATAATCCTTTCTGATTATTAAAAATGGTATCTACAGCACTTAGGTGTTCGGTTAAATTTCTAAAATAGGTGTTTTTTTGAAGGTGTTTCCAAATTTTACTTTTGGTAATAGACTCCCAATTATCAATTGGTTCCTGGGTTTCAATAACGTAAACAGCATCTTTTGGTACTAAATATATGGATTGAATATTGTCATTGTTATCTAAATAAAAGTTATAAACTTGATAACAAATGAATATTAAGAGTGCTGTAAGAAGTAGGAGAAGGGGCTTTTTTTTCATATGCTATACTTGTAATACGCCTAAATTAAATGGTTTTTCAATAGGCGCATGGTTTGCAGCTTCTATCCCCATACTAATCCACTTTCTAGTATCCAACGGATCGATAATGGCATCCGTCCAAATTCTTGCTGCGGCATAGTAAGGAGACACTTGGTTATCGTATCTAGCCTTTATTTTATTGTATAAAGCCTCTTCTTTTTCTTTAGTAAATGTTTCACCTTGTTTTTCTAAAGACGCTTTTTCTATTTGCAATAAAACCTTAGCAGCACTATTACCGCTCATAACTGCGAGTTCCGCACTAGGCCATGCTACAATTAATCTTGGGTCATAAGCTTTGCCACACATGGCATAGTTTCCAGCCCCATAGCTATTGCCAATAACTATAGTAAATTTTGGTACAACAGAATTACTTACGGCATTTACCATTTTGGCACCATCTTTAATGATACCACTATGTTCACTTTTACTACCTACCATAAAGCCTGTAACATCTTGCAAAAACACCAATGGGATTTTCTTTTGGTTGCAATTGGCAATAAATCGGGTAGCCTTATCGGCACTATCATTATAAATAACACCTCCAAATTGCATTTCGCCTTTTTTGGTTTTTACTAATTTGCGTTGGTTGGCAACGATACCAACCGCCCATCCATTAATTCTGGCATAAGCGGTAATTATAGATTGACCATAACCCGCTTTATATTCGTCAAATTCCGAATTGTCTACCAAGCGCTTTATAATGTCAAACATATCATATTGATCTGCTCTCGACTTAGGTAAAATACCATAAATCTCTTCTTGGTTTTCTACAGGTTTTTTAGGTTCAATTCGGTTGTATCCCGCTTTATCAAAATCACCAATTTTAGCTACAATATTTTTTATAGTATTGAGGGCATCTTTATCATCTTTAGCTTTGTAATCCGTAACTCCAGATATTTCACAATGGGTTGTTGCGCCTCCTAAAGTTTCGTTGTCAATACTCTCTCCAATAGCTGCTTTTACCAAATAACTTCCTGCTAAAAAGATACTCCCCGTTTTATCTACAATTAGGGCTTCATCACTCATTATCGGTAAATAAGCACCACCCGCAACACAACTACCCATAACGGCAGCAATTTGAGTAATACCCATACTACTCATAATGGCATTGTTTCTAAAAATACGACCAAAATGTTCTTTATCGGGGAAAATCTCATCTTGCATAGGTAAATACACCCCTGCAGAATCCACTAAGTAAATTATTGGTAATCTATTTTCTATGGCTATTTCTTGAGCTCTTAAGTTCTTTTTACCAGTAATAGGAAACCAAGCTCCAGCTTTAACGGTAGCATCATTGGCCACTACAATGCATTGTTTACCCTTAATATGTCCAATTTTAACTACGACACCTCCAGATGGACAGCCACCATGTTCTGGATACATATCTTCACCAGCAAAAGCTCCAATCTCAATACTTTTAGAATCATCATCTAATAGATACTCAATACGTTCTCTAGCGGTTAGTTTACCTTTAGAATGGAGTTTCTCTATACGTTTTTTACCGCCACCAAGCTTTACTTTTGTTAGGCGTCTCTTAAGTTCTGATACTAATAGTTTATTGTGATCTTCGTTTTTGTTGAAGTTTATATCCATGAAGTTTTCTTTGTTGCTAAATTACAAAAGTTGCATTTCTTGTAAAAGGATGTTAATAAATTCATAAAATATATTATATGGAAATATATTCCTTGGAATATAAATTATTTTGATATATATTTGTACCATAAATAAAAAGAAAATGAAATTAGATAAAATTATTTTTTACGTTTCAACTGGCGTTCTTACGGCGATTATGTTATTCTCATCTGGCATGTATTTTTTTAAGCATGACATGATAGAGGGCGCTTTTAAAAGTTTTGGTTATCCAACATACATCATTTATCCTTATGCAATAGTGAAGTTAGTAGGTTTAATACCTATCTGGGGAGCCAAATTTAAAATACTAAAAGAGTGGGCTTATGCTGGATACTTATATGCTTTTACCTTAGCTTTCTTTGCACATGTTATGATTGGCGATGGACAACAAGGTACAGTAATAGTAGCTTTTGCAGCTCTAGTAATATCTTATATATTTAACAAACGATTATACAAATAAAATCATGAAAAAAGTAATTGCCTTTGCAGGAACTAATAGTAAAACATCTATAAATAAACAATTAGCAGTTTATGCTGCAAGTTTAATTGAAAATGCCGAAGTTTCCGTTTTAGATTTAAACGATTATGAACTACCATTATATGGTATAGATTATGAAGTAGAACATGGTATTCCAGATAATGCTCATAGCTTTTTAAATCAAATTAAAGACGCAGATGGTATTGTATTATCTTTGGCAGAACATAATGGGGCTTATGCTACGGTTTTCAAAAATATTTTTGATTGGATGTCTAGAATAGATGGAAAGTTGTGGGGAGAAAAACCAATGTTATTAATGGCAACGTCTCCCGGAGGTAGAGGAGGAGCAACTGTTCTTGAAATTGCAAAAGGTCGTTTTCCATATATGGGCGGAAATATTGTTACAGATTTTAGTTTACCATCTTTTGGTGATAACTTTTCAGAAGGAAAAATTAGTAATGTGGAGCTAAACGCTGAACTAGTGTCAAAAGCCAAGAAATTAGAGGAAGCGCTATAAAAGTCTATTTTAAAACTTTAGCAATGGGAGATATTTCAAAGGACATAAAATCTAAATTTTTAAATAATAAGGTTAAAGCGTTAATTAATATTATTTACACGGCTAATTGGATAAGTAGTCACCAAAATGAGTATTTTAAAGCTTTTGGAATTTCTCCTCAACAATTCAATATATTACGCATTTTAAGAGGAGCTGGTGAGCCTATAAAAGTTCAAACCATAAAAGAAAGAATGATTGAACGCGCTCCCAATGCCACACGTTTAATGGATAAGTTATGTGATAAAGAATTAATTAGGAGGTTACCTTGTCCAGATGATAGACGTGTTGTTCATATTGAAATTACTAATAAAGGACTTGGTCTATTAAAAGATATTGATAAAGATTACAGAGACGACCTTTTGGAGAACCTAACGAATGAGGAGGCCGACCAGCTAAGTACATTATTAGATAAAATAAGATAGCCAATGCAAGCTATTTTTTTAATCAAATAGTTTCCATGGAAACTATTGTAAATAAAACAATAAAATGAAACTAAATACAATAAAAAGAGCAGGAAAGAGCCATTTTGTAAATATGGGACCAATTCGTTTGCGTCAACCGTTTCCAACGCAAGCTATCGAAATGATAGATCCTTTCATTTTGTTACACCATTACGGGCCATATCACATTAGTCCAGAAAGTAACCCTTTTGATTTGGGGCCACATCCACATCGTGGTTTCGAACCTATTACCTTTTTGGTGCAGGGAGAACAGTTGCATAGAGATTCTTTGGGTAATGAAAGTATAGTAAAAGCAGGCGATGTGCAATGGACAACGGCAGGTAGGGGAATAATTCATTCTGAGGGGCCTTCAAAATCCTTTGTAGAAAGAGGAGGCAATATAGAGGGCATTCAACTATGGCTTAATTTACCAGCAGAAAAGAAAATGATGCAGCCTAATTATCAACATGCTAAACATGATGATTTTAATGTGGTAACTTCTGAAGATAATAAGGTAGAAACACGAATCATTGCGGGAACATTGGGAAATTCATATGGTAAGATTTTAACCCAAACCGCGGTAAACGCTTTTATGATTGATGCCAAAGTTGGGGGAGAAGTTACAATACCATATAACAGCTCTCACCAAAGTATGTTATACCTGCTTAATGGAAAAGTAATTGTAAATGCTGTTGAAGCTTTAGAATTTGATAAAAACCAGTTGATGGAGTTCATGCAAGATGGCGATGGTATAAAGATTAAAGCCGAAGCCGATTCTAAATTATTATTCCTATCTGGAGAACCACTAAATGAAACCGTGGCAACTTATGGGCCTTATGTTATGAATAATCAAACTGAATTATTAGAAGCTATGAGGGATTACCAAATGGGTAAAATGGGATTTCTACCTCCAAACTAGTAGTTGAATAAAAACAAAAAGAGGATCGCGCAGTAGTGTGATATATTAAAAATTAAGATTAAAAAAGAATATACTATGAAAACAATACTTCACAGAGGAGATACAAGAGGTTTTGCAAATCACGGATGGTTAAAATCTCATCATACATTTAGCTTTGCAAGTTATCAAGATCCAGAGCGCGTAAATTTTGGAGCTTTAAGAGTTTTAAATGATGATGTTGTACAACCAAAAATGGGGTTTGGTACGCATCCGCATCAAAATATGGAAATTATTTCTATACCACTAAAAGGTGCATTATCACATAAGGATAGTATGGGAAATAAGAGGGCAATAGAAGAAAATGAAGTGCAAGTTATGAGTGCTGGTACCGGTTTAACTCACTCAGAATTTAATGATAGCAAAACAGATGAAACTAATTTTCTTCAACTTTGGATTATTCCAGAAGAAATGAATGTAGAACCACATTATGATCAAAGAAAATTTCCAGTTGAATTAAAATTAAATCAGCTCCAAACAGTAGTAGCTCCAAAAAATAAAATAGAAGGAGACGCTTTACCAATTAGTCAACAAGCGTATATCTATAAGTCTTTTTTAGAAGCGTGGAATACAATTGAATTTAATTTAAAAGACAAAAATAATGGAGCCTATGTGTTTGTTGTAGAAGGAGATATAGATGTAGCAGAAACGAATTTACTAAAAAGAGATGCAATGGGGATTTATGAAGCCGATGATTTTAAAATAAGAGCCAAAAGCAACTCAGATATTATAATTATAGAGGTTCCAATGGTTTCATTATAAGCAATTTAAACCAATAAAACAGTAAAGCATTCAAATTTTGGATGCTTTTTTTATTCAAAAATCCGATATTTGCGATTCTAACTAACTTAAATAACTCAAATTATGGCGATGAATAAAAATGCGGTTTTGGCATGGGCAACTTGGATAATGATTTTTGTAGGTGTAGGATTAATTGCATTAGGAGCGTTTAGATATGATGATGTAGCTGGATGGGGATTTGCTGCTGTTGGTATTGGTTTTTTTGCGGTAGCTTGGGTGTTTAATGCATTAAAGGGGAGAGTTTAGTCTCACCGTCTAATTTTCTAATAATCTAAAAAAGTCTAAAAAGTGAGTGACGATAAAAAGATAATCTTTTCAATGTCTGGGGTTACCAAGACATTTCAAAGCGCTAATACACCAGTTTTAAAAAACATTTATCTAAGTTTTTTCTATGGGGCTAAGATTGGGATTCTTGGTTTAAACGGTTCTGGTAAATCCACCCTTTTAAAAATCATAGCAGGAGTAGATAAAAATTATCAGGGCGATGTGGTATTTTCATCAGACTACAGTGTAGGCTATCTGGAACAAGAACCTAAACTAGATGAAGGAAAGACAGTTTTAGAAGTTGTAAAAGAAGGTGCTGCTGAAACTGTCGCTATATTGGATGAGTACAACAGTATTAATGATCAATTTGGTTTAGAGGAAGTTTATAGTGATCCTGATAAAATGGAAAAACTAATGAACAGACAAGCGGAATTGCAAGATCAAATAGATGCAGCCAATGCTTGGGAATTAGATACCAAGTTAGAAATAGCTATGGACGCTTTAAGAACACCTGACGGCGATAAGAAAATAGGCGTGTTATCTGGTGGAGAAAGACGTAGAGTGGCATTATGTAGATTATTACTTCAAGAACCAGATGTATTACTTTTAGATGAGCCCACCAACCATTTAGACGCAGAATCTGTACATTGGTTAGAACATCATTTAGCTCAGTATAAAGGCACCGTGATTGCTGTAACGCACGACCGTTATTTCTTAGATAATATTGCAGGTTGGATTTTAGAATTAGATAGAGGAGAAGGTATTCCGTGGAAAGGAAATTATTCGTCATGGTTAGACCAAAAGTCTAAACGTATGGCACAAGAAGGTAAAGCGGCTTCTAAGCGTCAAAAAACATTAGAAAGAGAGCTAGAGTGGGTACGCCAAGGCGCGAAAGGACGTCAAACTAAACAAAAAGCGCGTTTAAAGAATTATGACAGATTAATGAGTCAAGATCAAAAACAATTAGATGAAAAGCTCGAAATCTACATACCAAACGGCCCACGTTTAGGAACTAATGTTATTGAGGCCAAAGGCGTTAGTAAAGGTTATGACGACAAATTATTATACGAAGATTTAAATTTTAACTTACCGCAAGCAGGTATTGTTGGAATAATAGGTCCAAATGGTGCTGGTAAAACAACAATTTTTAGAATGATAATGGGTGAGGAGACTCCAGATAAAGGAGAGTTTGTTGTTGGAGATACCGCTAAAATCGCCTATGTAGACCAAAGTCACGCTAACATAGATCCAGAAAAGACGATTTGGCAAAACTTTAGTGATGAGCAAGAGTTAGTTATGATGGGAGGACGTCAAGTAAATTCTAGAGCGTATTTAAGCAGATTTAATTTCTCGGGGAGTGAACAAAATAAGAAAGTTAGTTTACTTTCTGGAGGAGAAAGAAACCGTTTGCATTTGGCAATGACCTTAAAAGAAGAAGGTAACGTTTTGCTTTTAGATGAGCCAACTAATGATTTAGATGTAAATACACTTCGTGCTCTGGAGGAAGGTTTAGAAAATTTTGCGGGTTGTGCCGTAGTTATTAGTCACGATAGATGGTTCTTAGATAGAATATGTACTCATATTTTAGCTTTTGAAGGAGATTCTCAAGTATATTTCTTTGAAGGAAGCTTTTCGGATTATGAAGAAAACAAAAAGAAACGTCTTGGAGGAGACCTAATGCCAAAACGAATTAAGTACAAAAAACTAGTACGATAAAATAAAAAAGCTCACTTTTCAGTGAGCTTTTTTTATGCTTTAGTATAAATGACCAGATGGTTAATAATTTGATTCTTTTTCCAAATTGTCCATTTCCTTAATATTATTGTCAAAAGTTTTCAGATTGTCTCCAATTGATTCCTCATGCTCATGAGCATACAAATGCTTTTTTGCATATAGACAAAACACTCCAAAAATTACAAAAAATAGTACTAGAATAGTAGTTTCCATAAAATAAGCCTTTATTGGTACATATGCCCACCGGTAAAATCCTTGTATTCTTCGTTTTCTTTCTTGGCTATTTCTTCGCTTATTTTATCTAAGCGCTCATTCTCTTTTTTTAAAAGACGAGATTTTCTAACTCCAAGAAGTAGTAATACACTAAAGAAAACAACGACAATAATTAATACTGTTAAAATGGCTTTTTGGCTAATTAAGGGTATGGTTGAGAGATATGTTAGTGTTAGGTTAAGTAACATAAATGGAATATTGGGTTAATAGCTTTTCAAAGATAACGATAAAATTAATCACTAAACAATTAAAAATGAAAAGAATATGAACATTAATTGTTGATGTTTTTTTACAAGCCTGTGTGTAATTTCTTTAGATTCAAGGGTTTTGAAAGGATTATGTGAGTAAAAAATCTTACATAATAATTGTGCATTTCATCGAAAACATAATATATCTGTAACAATTTAATAATAATTAATACCAATTATTTGAGCATTTACTATTTTAAAAGTCATCTTTTTTAACGAAATTGCTAGTCTATTATTATTGTACAACTTAAACAGAAACTATACTATGTCTGATGATTTTGATTTATTAGAAACCAATTCAAATGAAAAAACAGAGAAAGTAGATGTTAATTGGGGGAAAGCCATTGACACTATGAAATCTAAATTAGCACAAGAGGACGACCCAGAAGTACGTCAAAAGATATTGAATGCTACTTTAGATGATGTTGTTGATATGGCAGAGAAAGACAGAACCTCTCTTTTAGATGCTATTAAGGATTTAACAGATTATCAGGACGAAGTAGGTATTCTTTTTGAAAAGTTTTCATCACTAAATGCCACAGAACAGAAAGTAATAGATGATGCTCAAAAAGCTTTAGAAAGAGCAAGAGTTGAACTTGAAGATGCCGAGAGCAAACCAGATACTTGGTGGAATAACCTTTGGGGGCGTAAAAGCAAAATAAAAAAAGCACAAGATGAGTTAAAAATTGCTGAGAAAACAAGAGCTGCGGCCGATAATAAAGCGAAAGCAATGTTTCAAGCCCGTATAGAAAGTGCAGATGTACAGACACTATTAAGTGAGTTGTCTTATAAAAGTCAGGCTGCTGTTGGTCGTTTAAAAAATCGTGAGTTAGAAATAAAGGAAGTAGAAGACAGGTTGCAAGATGCAATTGTAGAAGCTACTAAAAATCATACTAAAGCCTTAGAGAAAAAGAAGGAAGTAGAAGCTAAACTTGAGGAGCAATATGCTTTATTAAAACAAGCTAGACAAGAGTTAGAAGATATTGCAGATAAGCAGTCTACCGAATACGCAGAAGCTATTGGTAAAGTTACTAGCCTAGAACAGAAAGTTGAGGAATTAGAAGGGCTTAAAAATGCCTATACAACATTAGCCGCAAGTAAAGATAGCTTTGTTCATAAACATAATTTAACTATTAAAGTATTAACCTCTTTACGCAGCAATTTGCAAACACATAGAGCCAAACTTAAATCGGATACAGAAGAACGGTTAAAGTATTACGATGGCTATGTAGTTGCATTAAAAGCGCGTACCGACCAAGAGTTTGCTGCTATTTTAGAGCATTTAGGAGTTAAAACAGATGAGCATATTGGAGAAACTTTAGCTGCAATGCATACCGCTAGTGCTAAAGCGAGACAGGATATGATGGACAATATCCCTGTACATGAAAAAGTAATGCAAGGGGTGTATAGTAGTTACGCTGAAGCCTTGCAAGAAATTCGCGAAAAAGATGTAGATATTCAAAAGAATTTTGCAGAGCGTTATGGAATTGATATGAAAGAAATTTTTGAAGAGTACTATAAAGCTGATGCAAATAAACCATCTGGTGATGATGCTCCAGAAGGAGACCCTAAACCAGATGCAGGAGAAGACGATTTATTATCTTAATATTAATGAGGGCGTTACCACGCTTTTCTAAGCGTGGTCAGGCTTTCCGTTGCAAGTCCGCGCTACGCTGTGGGCTTTCCTCTACAATCCTTAACGCACTTACTTGCTAATATAAGAGCAAAACTAAAATGTATTACATTCTGCTTAATAGAATTTGAATGTTTACTGAATACTGAGCAATGACAATTAACCATATAACTACACCTTTAGATTCCGCAATTTTAGATTCCAAGGAACACTATATCTTTTATCATAAAATGGTAGACTATGTGTTTAAAGAGCTTATTGTGTCGGTACAAAGACATAAGCTATTAAATACGCATGAAGTCAATATGTTTAAACAATACTGTGATTTGCTTTTGTATTCTGTAGAAGCCATGCGTATTAAATATATGTATGATGAAGAAGATAATATGAAGGTGGATTTAACAGAATCAGGATTTCCAAATTATTTAGAATTTAGATATTTATTTAACGATTTAGAGTTACGTAATGATTATTTACAAAAACTTACCCCTGTTGAAGTTTTGCAAGAGGAGTTTTTGGATACCTTAATGCGTAAAAAAGAACCTATAAAGCGTAGTAAGTTGTTTCAAGCAGCTTCAATAGTATATTATTCCTCAGTAGATAAACGCTATATTTTTAATCGGTTTGTGCAAGGTAAAATTGTTAAATCTCCAGAGGGTGCAACAACAGATTATATGACTAGCTGGAGTTTCTATGATGTAGCCAGTAACAGGCCCTTTGTTTGCTTTATGTACTTTAATTATTCGGGCTCTGATGTAAATGATGTAAAAGGAGACATTTATGACGTATTAAAAAATACAGCGGATAGAAAAATGAAGTTAGATACCATGGCTTATGGTATAGATAGAAAATTAGCCAAAGTATCACCAAAACTAATTAAGCGAGTAGATTTAGGACCATTACATAATATGTTTGCCAAAGATGAAAATGAACTTACGCATATCATCTTAGAGGGAATTAGTAAGAAAGAAATTCCATTGGAATCTTACGCTTTGTCTCTAAAAATTGATGAAGTGGCTTCTAAAAGTGAATTCAAAGAGGGGAGTTTCTTTAGCAAACAACTATTACAAAGATGGGATGATGTTTTTAGAAAAAAATATGTGTTTGCGCCTCACAGAATTATTCAGTTACTATATAATAAAACTCCAGAATTAATGAATAAATTGGCTATTCCTCCTATTGAAATGGCCGATTTAAAGATAAAAGAATTAAAAAAGTAAATAGTAATGGTCTCAATAAAATAGGACTGCTAACTATGAACTAAGACTGCAAAACTGAGAACTAAAAAATGGAACACAACTCAACTTTCCCTATAAAACAATCGGAATTAGATATGCTTCGAGATGAGGCAACATCATATTTAAAAAGTATTCAGTGGGAACAAGGTTCACGGGCCAAAAGTAGAGAAAAAGATGCTAAAGATGATTCCATTTTACTATACCTATCCAGAGCTAATAATGGCAGCAATGTAGATGTAACATCAGTTTCAAAAACAATTCTTGCACTTAAAAAACGCTTATTACCAGATTCAGTGGCTATTCCAGTCTTACTAAATCAAACACTATACGCGGTACAAGAAGGTCTTACTTTAGGCATTTGGGTTAAAGATAGTTATTCGGATGCTTCGGGTTTGTCTAGTTTAAGTGAAAATAAATCGGCTTTAGATACTAGTGGAAAACGGGAGTTTGAAAGTAAAATGCATACGGCAACTGCATTTATGTTGTTCTCAACTGCCTATAAAATTTTGCATGATTTAAAACCACATGCTTCGGATGATTTAAGCGTAATGAAACAAAAGTTTGCGGGGATTCCGGAGGTATCCTTATTGTCTCCTATAAAAGGAACTTCGTGTAGTTTGTTTTATTATGATAAATACTTGGGACATCCAGATATAATTAAATCAGACAAGGATGTTATCGATTTTACAGTAGTTTATTTTGAAGCTTTAATAGATGAAATTCAATTACGTAAAAGCAGCTTAGAGTATACTGAGACTATTGTAGACAGAACTTATAAGCTAGAAAACTCTGAGTTTGCAATTTCGGGATGGAATAATGTATTTGCAGGAACTGCAAAAAGCGTAGAGTTTAATAAAATAAAGTTTGAGCAAATAGTAGGTAATCGAGATGCAAAACACTTTGCCAGACGTTTAACTGAACGTTTATTGAGTTACGATTTTACTGCTAAAAAGAATCCTTTTCAAGAGTTAGGAGGCTTTATGCCTGTATTTATGGGATATGGTATTCCTGGTACAGGTAAAAGTATGTTAATTGCGGCTATTGCTACAAGACTTAAAGAATATTGTGATGAATTAGATATTCCATTTTTATTTCATCCGATGCCAGATACTTTGATTAGTACATTTCAAGGAGGTTCTGCAGAAAAAATGGTAGAATGGATGAAGCCATTGCAAGATCCTTCAAAATTAATTTTTGCACCTATAGACGATGCAGAGAATAATTTACAAGAGAGAACAGCCCAGGGAGTCTCAGCAGGAGTTAAAGAAGTTATAGGCGTATTTTTAAGGTACACAGAGGGCGCTTATGCAGTTAATTATGGAAATAGTTCCATAGGCCTATTCACCAACTTACCGGAAATGTTAGACAAAGCAGTGATTTCACGTGTGCAAGGACGTTTTAAAATTGATGGTGCTCGTACCGAACATGATTTCTTAGACCAAGATTATCTATGGTGGCATAAATTGGATGCGACTTTACCAGATTTTGTTAACATGCAAGGCCCAAGAGATTATACCTATCTTCAAAATCAAGGATTGGCAAAAAATATGGGAGAAATATTAAGCGCAATTGAAAAACCAACGGAAGAGCGTGTACATGAGATTTACGATACTATTGAAAAACAATTTAAATCTAATGAGCATTTGTTTTATGCCAATTTGTATAAAGCAATGCAAAAGGAGTTTCCGTTCTTTTCTTCTCGTGATGTTCGTAACATTCAAAGTGCCATTTCTTTACGATTAACAGATTTTGACTTAGAAGATGATTGGTTTGAAAATCCGGAAATCTATTTCAAACAAGACTATGATACCAAATTTAATATGCTGCAGGAATTAATGCGAGGAAATATGAAAGGTTTGGATTTTTCTGAAATTAGGAGGCAAGAGGTTGTTCGCTATTTAGATAACGTTGCCACTATTGCAGATACAGATTTTAAACGAAAAGTAGATGCTAGAGTAAATCAATTAAATATTGAAATGGAAGCAAGAAAAACTTTTGAGAATGAGTAATAAGATTAAAAATATACAAAAGGCATTACTTTCGGATAATTATTACATTCTTAATAAAGTGAGTTTTGATTATTTAATGAAAGACGGTCGTTGGGTTAATACAATGCGCGAAGTATACGATAGAGGAGATGGTGCAGGTATTTTACTTTACAATAAAGAAAAGAAAACTGTAATACTCACTAAACAGTTTAGAATGCCAACTTTTATGAATGACAATGAAGATGGTTTTCTAGTTGAGGTAGCTGCTGGTATGCTAGATAAGGACAATCCTGAAGAGTGTATTATTAGGGAAACGGAAGAAGAAACAGGGTATAGACTAAAAAAAGTTAAAAAGGTTTATGAGAGCTATTCTTCACCTGGCGTACTAACAGAAAAAATGCACTTCTTTGTTGGTGAGTATACAGATAATATGAAAGTACATGAAGGAGGAGGTTTAGATAACGAACAAGAGGATATTGAGGTATTAGAAATGCCTTTTAATGAAGTCGTTGATAAACTACACAATGGTGAAATTGTAGATACCAGAACTATAGTTTTGATACAATATGCTATTATTCATAAGTTAATAGAATAATTTTGTATTCCCGGTAGAACCGGAATTTAATAATCTAATAGAGTTTTGTAATTCCTATGAATCCCTATGAACACAGGTAAGGAATCCACAAAAATATTATAAATAAAGAGATTACTGCTTTCGCAGGAAGTAGAAATGAAAAAACTAATAGAAGCCAATTTATATAAAAGCGAATTAATTCCAGTTAGCGGTAAACTGGTGGAGCGTTATAATAAATGCCTAATAAAACTTGGTTTTACACCAACAAAATTAAAGAACTTTTTAATTGATGGTATTGGTTGGAGCCCCGAAATTGCTGAAGAAAAGAATAACGTAAACTATTTAAATAATGGCGAAGCCAACCCTCATGGTATTATAATTTCTCCTCTGCAAAAAGGAAAACCGGTGTACTTACCCTTCCATACATTTGATAGGGATATGATGCAGTATATATTTAAGGTATATGAGGATAAAATAAAGGACATCACTAGAGATTCGGCTATTTGTATTGATTTCGATCAGAAGATAGATGCCTTTTATGAACCTTTAGATATCTTAAAATACGGAACGATACATATTAACTTTCATTTAATGAATAATTTGTATCATCAACAAAAAGAACAATTTCAATTAATAGAGAAGTTTAAAAGAAATCAAAATTTTATTGATGAAACCATTCATGCAGAAATATTGGATTCTGTTAAAGCTTATGGCGATTTACGAGATAGAGACCTTGAACTTCCAGGAATAGATTTTTCAGTTAGTTCATTTTATACTAGAGCGTTTGGTGGTGTTTATGTTTTAAGAGATTTTATATCGCCTATAGTGGTATTTGAAAATGAAAAATGGCATAAAGAAGCTATTAAGGATACGAACCATGACGTATTTATTTTTCATATTGAGCAAAATGAATTAATGATAAAACTTCGCGATCATATGATTATTGAGTATAATCTGGAAAGAGAAGTTAAAACAGATAGATATGAGCGTATAAAAAAATACGAAATGGCCTTAAGTGTTCAAAAACCAGAACATCCTATAAAAGATATTTTAAACAACCCAATTTTGTATAAAAGCTATTTAAACAAGTTAGATATTGAGTCTCGAAAAAAGGTAATGAGTGTAGAACGCTACTTGGAAAAGTTAGAAACAAGCAATCAATATAAAATTGCCGATATAGTAGATCCTAAGCTATTTGAGGCATTGCATAAACCGCATTCGTCGTTAGAAGCTAAACATCAAGATTTAATTTGGAAATTGCTCGTAAATGTAGCTCCTAAAGACGTGCTATATTGGTATTGGTATGATAAAGAAGATTTTTATAGTAGTTATAAAAATTGGGATGATTCCTTAAAAGAGTGGGTAATAGAGACTATTAGTAACAATATTTAGAATAGATAGACTAATAAGACAGAAGCTGGAAGATAGAAGGTAAATTAGGTATTATTATAATTATTAAATGAAATTTAAGTTTGAAGATTTAATTATTTGGCAAAAAAGTATGGACTTAGGAGAAAATATGAATGATATAGCTGCCAAGTTACCTAAAGAGGAGATGTATAATTTATCATCCCAATTGAGAAGAGCTGCTGATTCTGTTGCTTTGAATATTTCTGAAGGTTCTATTTTACAATCAGGTCCTGAATTTAGAAGGTTCTTAGGGTATTCCATACGTTCAATAGCTGAGGTAGTAACCTGTCTTCATAAGTCTAGAAGAAGAAAGTACATTAATGAAGAAACTTTTTTAAGTTATTATAAAGACTGTTTTGATTTGATGAATATGACTATAGCATTTAGAAACAAGATAAAAAATTAAACAAACTTCAAGCTTCGTACTTCGTCGCTTCTAACTTATAAAATATGGGACTAGAATTAGTAATTTTTATCGGAGCAATTTTATTAGGAATTCTTTTATATTGGAGAGAATCTCAAGGCAATAAAGTGTATAGATTTTTTAATAAAATCTTTAATAGCAAAGAATTGCAAATGAAACCAGAGGATAAAAAAGGCTTCATTTATAAGCAAGCATTCTTGCCTAGGTTGGTTTATGTTGTTGGGATACTTTTATTAATTGGTTTAGTATTGCAGTTTTTAACACCATTTCAACTTTTTACTTCGTATAATGGTATTTCAGCTTTTTCATCTGTGGTAGTAGGTATTCTGTTAGGAACCTATGTGGCAAACTTTGTTTTAAAGTCGGGTAAAGTAATTGAAGAAAAAACTGATTCTATAGAAGATATGGTTAATGATGCGGTAGAAAAAGGAAAAGATATTATAGAAGATATAAAAACTAGAGATAATGATAATGTGACACAGAGTGAAGAGCAGGTGTCTCAAGAGGAAGAAGATAAAGGAGAGAAAAAGAGCGCTAGAGAGCGTTTAAAAGATAAAGGATACTTAAAATAGATAAATCATCATGATAAAATCTTATTGGAATAAAGGCGCTAAACAAAAGAGAAATACTATTATTTGGGCACTTGTTTTACTCATTTTACTTTTTGTATTAAGAGATTATTACCAACCTGCACTTTTATTTATTAGAAAATTCATTTTTGTAATTCTTTTAAGTGTTTTAGTGTTATTCTTCGGTTTAAGAAGGTTTAGAAAGACAGCAAGTACTGGTGGTAGACTAGGTATACTTGGTGTATTAGTAGTTTTTTTCGGAATACTATACGTTATAGGTTGGCATTACAAGATGTACGATTATATGAGAACATATAATGTTTTCAATAATTTGAATAGAGTAGAAATTAATGAATTACCCCTTACTCAAAATGAACGTATTCAACCTTTAAGAAATATCTTTTCTATGGCAAATGAGAGTGTGGGAGAAACTAAAGATGTGTCTTTGCCGCATTTAGTGAGAATTGGTGATGAAAATAAATGGACAATGGCCATACAACCTACAGAGAAATATGTATGGCAGGGTATTACGGATAATACCGAAGAAGTATTTTCAGTATCTAGTACAACACCCTTTCCAAGGTTTTCCAGTGAAAACAGAATTCCTGTGACCTTCTCTATAGGAGAATCTTTAAAGTTTAGCAGAAATACGTATAACGCGGTTGTTCAGCGTTTTAATGTTTTGCAACTATTTACTTTAGAACCCAGTGATACGTATTACATGAAAAATGATGATGGGCAATGGGTACAAGTGGTAAGCCTCATAAAATGGAAGGGATTTTTATTTCCCTACCCATCTTTTGGTGGTGTAATGATTATTGATAATGGTGAACACGATTTTAAGGATTATTTAGAACGTATTGCTATTGGCAAAGGAACTTATGTGAGTCCGGAGAATATGAAGAATTACCCTTATTTAACAAGACAAAACACTTTGGCTGAAAAAGTATCGCGCCTGCAAGCGGAATCTTTAAAATTTTTAGGGGGATTTAGTGATCCGTTACCATGGAATATGAAGACAGCAGTTAAAATTCCAGATTTACCAAATGACCAAAATCAACAACCCTTTGTAACGGATTTTGATTTTAGTGATACAGATTCTGATGCTTATAGTGGATTATATCACTGGTTTGGATTAGAGCCCGTGGGAGATGAACGCACAAGTTTAACATTTAGCGTGTTCATTCCTGCCGACGGAACAGATAAATTGTATTATTACGATCATGCCGCTAAAAAACAGGGGTATGCAGGTGTTTCTGCCATGCCTTTAAAAGTTATTGAATCTAGAAAAGAATTCGATTGGTCTGTGAATAAACCGGTTGAATTTAGACCCTATATAAAAGATATTGCGGGAAGAAAGCGTATGTTCTTTTTAGGAACTATTTCGGCCATAAGAGATAATGAAGCCGAAAAGTTTGATGGTTCTGCTACACCAGATTTAGCATTGGTTGATAGTGAATACAGAGATGTAGTATGGATTGATGTAAAACACCCAAGTAGATGGGATAAATCTGTTTATGACCAACTTGGTGAAGCTTGGAGGTCAAGTGAAGGTATTGGCTATTACTTCGCCGAAGAGAAAACAGATGATACTGATGTAATAAAAACAATCGGTGATTCACTTTCAATTAAAACTGAAAAAGAAATTCAAATAGAAAATTTACAGAAGAAGATAGATTCTATTAAATCTGCAGACTAATAGAGTAATTTATTTTTTGTCTAGTTTTTATCTAGTAGTTTTAACTACTGGCCAGAACATTTGTTTTCCTTGAATAACCATACGTTTTAGTCCTGCGCTAATGTGACACTTAATTTTGCTAAAAACAGTTAAGCAAAATGAAAATATTCACTAAACAAAAAACGTATTTAATAGTCTTATTTGTCTTTCTACTGGCTTTTATTAGTTGTAGTAGTGGTTCTAGTGAACCAAAGTCTGATGATGACCCAGTAGTTGTAGATGATATGCCAACAACTACAAATGATAACCTTACAGTAAATGAAGACAGTGGAGCGGGTACTTCGAATCAAATTGATGTTTCCCAAAATGATGATATTGGAAATGATGGAGGAGATTCCGATAATTATGCATTAAAAACCAATGCTTCTAATGGAAATGTAACAGAAGTAAGTGATGGTGTATTTGAATACATTCCAAATGCTAATTTTAATGGAAGCGATAGTTTTGTTTATACTATTACAGATAAAGATGGCGATACGGCCGATGGTACCGTAAATATTACTGTAAATGACATACCTGAGGGACCAACGGCGGAAGATTTCAATAACATTGACCCTAACTTCCCATCTTTTGTTTCTATAGATGATACAACTCCTGATGGAAAAAAATGGGTTAAACATGAATCTATGTCTGATGAGTTTGATACTTGGAACTCCAGCAAATGGTTTAAATCTACATGGAATTATGGTGTGCCTGTATTCATGTCATCATCCAATACCAATTCTGGTGTTACAGACGGGAAATTATGGATTAAAGCTACATTAAATGAAGCTAATGCAGACGGTAGATGGTTCCAAACAGCTAGAATACATTCTAAAGCCGAAACCAAGTATCCTATGTATACAGAAGCTAGAATTAAAACAGCTCATATTTCGGCTTACAATACGTATTGGTTGAACAATGGCGATATAAACAATAGAGATGAAATCGATATTATTGAAAACAACTCTAAACCTTCTTGTACTAATTGTGAAGCAGAGATATTCCCTGAACGAATGAACTCTCAATATTTTCAAGCGGATGAAAACGAAACCCCTCAAACGGTTAGAAATAAAGGTACTTTTCTTAGATCTGGGTTAGTAGATGCTAATCCTCTTAAAAATAAAGGATGGAATGAAGATTATCATACATATGGCGTTTGGTGGAAAGACTCTAAGAATATTCAGTTTTACTTAGATGGAGAACCTGCGGGAAGCGTTGTGGTTGGACAACATAATGACGGACAAACTTACAACAGAGAGTTTACGCGAGATTTAGAAATAATATTCGATTTATGGACCAATGAGGCAGGTTGGCTTGGAGGATTACCTCCAAAATCAGACTTAGGAGATGATAGTATTAATACAATGCGTATTGACTGGGTAAGGACTTGGAAACTAGAAGATGAATAAACTTTAATAAATAGTTTAATAACATAGGCCGAGGGACATACATTGTTTCTCGGCCTTTTTATTCCTGTAACATTGAAGCTTTAAAATAGACTAATAAACAAAGGTCTATTATGGCAGGTTATATGGGATTTGGGATGCAAAAGTGGATTTATTCAAGAAACCCACGAAGAAAACTCTATAAGAGAGATAGAATTCCAGCGTTCACAGCATTAGATAGCTATTCAAGAACGTTTGCTTTAAAACCTAGTATTGGAGAGAATAAAGTGGTTAGAGGTGCTATCACGCTTTTTTTTATTTTATCCTTAATAGTTATTCTTGTTCCTATTACTAAAATGTTTACTCAATATTCTAATAATCACGCTAAGGCAGTTTATAAACACCAGCAAATTAGGAATGAAAAAGACTTTAATTTTTTAGTAAGCTCTGGGAAGACTAGATTATCTCAGAATAGAGTTATAGGAGCGTATAGTGAATTTAAATTAGCCTATGCAATTAATAGCAAAGATAAAGCGCTTAATGATTTAATATTACAGACTTTAACCATCCTTTGTGAAAACAATAATAAGTTTTGTGAAGAACTAGACGCTATGTTACAACAGCCCTAGAAAACCAGTTCCATTTTGATATCACTCCTAACATAAGGAGAATTTGTTTCTAAATCAATTTCAACAAATCCGTATTTTCTATATATGTAAATGGCATTTTCTAGAACTCTATTAGAATACAACACTAGTTTTGGTAACCCCATTTCGTCCTTTGCATAGTTAATACAGTAATCTAATAATTGTTGACCAATTTTTTTTCCTCTATGTTTAGGTGAGACGGCCATTTTAGTTAGCTCAAATAGGCCTTCATTTCCAATTGGCATTAGGGCTACAGTACCAACAATTTCATCATTAATTTTAGCAAAAAAGATGTGCCCACCTTTCCCAATGATGTATGTGTCAGGCTTACTTAAAACGTCTTCATCATAAGGCTCAACAACAAAAAAAGCTTTTAGCCACTCAATATTTAATTCATAAAAGTTTTTTGCATATTCGTTTTTGTAGAATTCGAATTCAATGATTTGATTTTCAGTGGTATTCATTTTAATATGATTAATTATAGTTTCGCTAAAGCCTTTATCCATTAGTTTATTTTCAATTTTATTAATGGTGTCTATTAAGGAGTTAGAATTATGTGTAGTTATATCTTTAATTACAAAGTCTATGCTCTTCCAAAGAGGTTTTAGCTTGTTTAGTGTTTTTTCGCCCTTATCGGATAAGAAGATTATTTTTTTTCGTTTATCAACTTCATCTGATTTAAATAATATGTAACCTTTAGCATCTAATTTATTTATGGCTTGCGTAATAGCAGGTTGAGTGTAACTCAGAGAATTTTGTATTTCTGTATTGGTTACACCATTTTTGGTACTTATTATTCTAAAAATGGGGAAGAGGTAGGGATCAAAATCAACGTTATAATAATCGTATACTATTTGCGTGTCTTTCATTAATTGCTCACTTAGCCTTTTTAATCTAGAGCCTATTCCTAGCTCACCGAAACCTCTTAATGCATCCATTTTTAATTATATCATTATTTATATAAGTACTTATGTAAATATAATAAAATTATTCAAACTCCAAGTTTAATTAGGCCTTAATAAAATCGATAATCAAATAAGTAATGAGTTTACCAATCTGTTTTTTTGATTTCTTTTTGGGTGAGGCTTCGCATATATGAAGATATTTTGCATTATCATGAGCTCCAAAGAAATTTACAAACTTTCTTGCTTTTTTTACGCTAAAACCGCTAGGGGTCATTGCGCTAGAAGGTACATTTGTAATAGCATCACAATCAATTTCGATCCCAAATGCACCCTTAGAAATATGACTTAATGCCGTTTCCATCTCCTTTCTAAACTTTTTTTCTCTTCTAATTTCTATACTTTCAAATGTGTTGAATTTAACTGCTTTGACTAAATTTAAAGTTGAAATGGTTTTTTCGGAGGTGTAGTTTTCATGTAAACCGAAAACAAAGTACTTATTTAAGAAACCTTCCGCATATGCGTAACTAAACCCATTACCACTATGTCGGCCTTCTTCTGGTCTAAAATCAGAATGGGCATCAAGATTTATGGCACTTACGGTTTCATTTAAAGCCAAAGCTGTCCCTTTTATATTACCATAGGCATTATTATGTCCACCACCTACAATTATTGGCTTTTTACCAGCTGAAACAATTATGTTAACTAAAAACGCAACATGTTTGTCAATGCTTTTAACAAGTTGTCTAGCTCTTTTAATATGGTTTCTATCCTTAGAATTGAATTTAGAGACCTCCTCTAATTCTTCACCAAAATCTAAATGTCCAAGAACTAAAACTTTTTTGGCCTTGGTATATTGGTTGCTTTGAATATTTAATAAAATTTTTAAAGTAGCGTCCCAAGCCTTTGAAGTCCCGGGATTACCATAATTAGCAAACACGCCTATATCCTCTTGAATTCCAAAAATTACATATTCAACATCTAAATTTAAAAGTTGCTCGTATATGTTAGAAATGCCAGATAATAATTTGACATGTTGACCAAATTTTGATTCGCCAGAGCGTTTACTAATGAGCTTATTTCTAGTAGAATTATCTAATAAAATGAGTTTATCCATTTGGGAAAATTATAGAATAAAAATAAGTGAAATTGTTATAATTGCATAAAATAAAACAAGAGAGAACAAAAAAGATTTAACTTAATCTAACATTTAAAAACAAGTATTATGGGAGAAAACAAAAGTAACACAGGTCTTAAGATAGCGTTAGGAGTTGCCTTAGCTTTATTTTTAGGAGTAGGATTCTACACTATGAATTTATATAGTGACAGTAAAAAAGTAGAAAAAGAACTAATTGATGAAAAGAAATTGGTAATGAACGATTTAGATGTAATGGCTAAACAATATGATGAAGCTATTGCAGAAAATACTGCCAGTAAACAAGATTTAGTTCAGGCAAGAGAACGTATTCAAGGATTAATAGATTCTTTAAAGTTATCTGAAAATAATGTAAAGAGTTTATGGAGATATAAAAAGAAGTATTTATCGCTTCAAAAAGAAATGGATGCGCTTTTAGCTTTAAATGATTCACTAAGACTGGAGAATTCTTATTTAGCTACTTCTTTAGATTCTACAAGAGTTAAGCTTGAAGAGAATACCATGTTTACAGATTCTTTATTGGTACAAAACACAGCTTTAGCAGAAGTTGTTGAAAATGCCGCTATTTTAAGTACTGTTGGTTTAAAAGGTTTTGGTGTAATTGAGAGAACTTCAGGAAAATTAATTCCAACGGAAAGAGCTAGTAGAACCGATAAAATTAGAGTATGTTTTACGGTAGCTAAAAATAGTTTAGTACAATCAGGAGATCAAGAATTATATGTACAAGTAATAGATCCAAAGAATAACACTTTAGGTTTAAACAAGCAAGTACAATTTGATGAAAAGACATTAAACTACAGTATTATTAGTAAGTTTAATTATGAAAATTCAAACCTTAACATTTGTGAGTTTGTAGCTTCTAAAGGCAAAGAGAAATTTGAGAAAGGAAGATACGTGGTAAATGTATTTAATCATAAAGATTTAGTTTCTTCATCTGAGTTTACTTTGAAGTAGAACGATAATAGCAATTAAATAAAAGCCTTAAGATTTTTACATCTTGAGGCTTTTTTATTACCTTAATTTCACAACTAATCAATTATATTTACCTCTAGTAGAAAAATTTTAATGACGGCTAATAAAGGTATTATATTAGGAATCCAAAATACCCTAACTTAATATTTTTACTTAATGCATCAGAACTATGAGTACTTAAAGAAATTCGCAGATATATCTGAGGAGACTTTTAACGAAATTGCTGAAATTACCGAATTTAAAAGAATTGAAGCTGGTACCCAAATAGTTAAATTAGGAGAAGTACCTACCAAAATTTATATGTTGGTTTCCGGATTCATGAGATGTTATTTAACAACAGAATCTGGTAAAGAATATAACAAATCCTTTTATCTACCCATAAGTTTTATAGGATCCTTAACTGCTTTATTATCAAATAAACCATCAATGCTTGTTTTTGAAGCGTTATCGGACTGTAAACTTTATGAAATAGATTATAAAAAGTTTAAAGGCATTTGCGAACGAAATATAAAACTAAACACTTTACATTCTAAAGTATTGGAATATGTTTATGTAAAATATGAAAAAAGATTGATAGAATTAATGTCTCTAGATGCCACAGAAAGGTATTTAGCATTAAAGAAAGAAATTCCAGATGTGGACGAAAAAATTCCACAATACCAAATAGCATCTTATTTAGGAATTACAGCCGTTCAATTAAGTAGAATAAGAAAAAAAATTGACAGCAATTAACATTTGTTAACAACTAAGACTTTGGTAAATGATATATTTGACCCGATTTCCTTTCACAAGTGTAAAAGTACAAAGGATTGATAGCTAACCAACCAAAAAAAACAGGTAATTTATTACCTGTTTTTTTTATTCTAATATATTGTTGAAGTTACTTATTTTAAACTTCCTACCATATCTTCTGGTTTTACCCACTCATCGTATTCCTCTGCGGTTACATATCCTAAATTAATAGCTTCTTCCTTTAAAGTTGTACCATTTTTATGAGCAGTATTAGCTATTTCGGCAGCTTTATAATAACCTATTTTCGTATTAAGTGCCGTAACAAGCATTAAAGAATTATTAAGTAGCCTTTCAATAGTTGCGTGGTTAGGCTCAATACCTACTGCGCAATTAACATCAAAGCTTACACAGGCATCTCCAATTAATTGAGCAGATTGTAATACGTTATAAGCCATTACTGGTTTAAATACGTTTAACTCATAATGTCCTTGAGTTCCTCCAACAGAAACGGCTACGTCATTACCTATAACCTGAGCACAAACCATAGTCATAGCTTCACATTGTGTAGGATTTACTTTTCCAGGCATAATAGAACTCCCTGGTTCATTAGCAGGAATGATAATCTCACCAATACCACTTCTTGGTCCCGATGCCATCAATCTAATGTCATTAGCAATTTTGTTTAATGAAACAGCTAGCTGCTTTAATGCGCCGTGAGATTCCACCAAAGCATCATGAGCTGCTAAGGCTTCAAATTTATTTGGAGCTGTAACAAAAGGTAGGTCTGTAAACTCAGCAATATATTCAGCCACACGTTTATCATATCCTTTAGGCGTATTTAAGCCTGTTCCAACTGCAGTTCCGCCTAATGCCAATTCACTTAAATGAGGTAATGTGTTTTCTAAAGCTTTTAACCCGTGGTTTAATTGCGCCACGTAACCCGAAAGCTCTTGGCCAAGCGTAATTGGAGTAGCATCCATTAAATGTGTTCTACCAATTTTTACAACATCTTTAAATGCCTTAGATTTAGATTCTAAAGTATCTCTAAGTTGTTTTACACCAGGAATTGTTGTTTCCACAATTTTTTTATAGGCAGCAATATGCATTCCAGTAGGGAAGGTGTCATTAGATGATTGCGATTTATTTACATCATCATTGGGTTGAATGGTTTTATCTCCTTCACCAATAACTTTTCCTGCTATTTGGTGCGCTCTATTAGCAATAACTTCATTAACGTTCATATTACTTTGTGTACCAGAACCAGTTTGCCAAACCACTAAAGGGAATTGATCATCATGTTTACCTTCTAGTATTTCATCACAAACCTGAGCAATTAAATCGCGCTTTTCAATAGGTAAAACACCTAATTCACAATTTGTATATGCCGCTGCTTTTTTCAAATAAGCAAATCCATAAACAATTTCTAAAGGCATTGATGCTGCTGGACCAATTTTAAAGTTGTTTCTAGATCTTTCTGTTTGCGCACCCCAAAGTTTATCGGCAGGTACTTTTACCTCGCCCATGGTGTCTTTTTCTATTCTGAAACTCATAGTCTTATTTAATTATAATGAGTGACAAATTTACTTTTTTTCAAGGGTTTATGGACATGATTTTTGTTAGTTTTTAGGGTGTTTTTTTGAGAATTTTTCATGGTTAAAAACTCTGTTAATAAAATTTGGTTACATATTGTATAACCCGTAGTCTTGTATTATCTTTGCAACAGTTTTAAAAAGATAACTTACAATTATGTTTGAATTTGATCAATATTTAGGATTTTTAGCTTTCTTAACCATTTTAACTATCGGATTCTGGTTAATGATATTTTTATTAACGTTTGTAATCCCTTATTGGATTGGAGGTTCTTTAATTGAAAGATTAAAAGAAATTAAAGAAGAGAGAAAAGCTAAGCGTCAACAAGCTTAACATAATTAATAGATAAATAAAAAGGAAGCTAATTTTAGCTTCCTTTTTTTATGCTCTTACATATCCATTCCTCCACCGTCAAATCCTCTATTCTGACGTTCTCTCTTTTTCTTTTGATTAAATCTATAAGTGAAAGCTAAATTAAATATTCTTCCTCCTCTAAATTGAATTTCTTGATAAGCGGTAAAAGTCTCAGCTGTTATGTCATTACTAAAGAATGCACTATTAAATATATCTCTTACGCTAAGTGCTAAGGAAGCTTTTTCGTTAAATAAATCCTTACTAAATGCCAAATTAGTCGAGAAGATACCTTTTCTATCATTTTGAGCATCTTGACTTGGTGCCCTATAATTTAAATTTGTTTGCCAATCTATATCGTAAGGAAGTGTTAGCTTATTACTTATCCTGGCTCTCCAAGTAAGGTTATCAGCAGACAAATCTACTCCGTTAAAATTTCCATCTCGTTTAAAATTGTAAATATTAAAGTCTGTATTAATACGCCATTTTCTGGATGGACTATAATTTAAGTTAAATTCAAAACCTAGGCGTTTATCTGTTGCAATATTAACTGGTCCTCTTTCAATAACAGGGAATTCTTCACCATCTACCTCAACAGATTCTCCAGTTCTTCTACTTACAAAAGTAATAACGTCATCTGCATGTGAATAATAAATGGATGAAGATATAGTGAACTTGTCAACCCTATTTAGGTAACCAATCTCAAATGTACTTGCGTAAGAAGGTATTAAACCAGGGTTCCCTTGAAAAACATTAGTAACACTAGAACGAGAGGGAAAAGGGTTTAGCATAAAACCTCTTGGTCTTCTTATACGCCTATTATATCCTATACTTACACTTTGTTTTTCATTAAACTCATAGTTTAAATTAACTGTAGGGAACAAACCAAGTAAGTTTTGTTTACTCAAATCACCTGTTGTTGGTTGATCTAGAGTTAGCCTAGTATTTTCTAATCTTAACCCAAATAAATAAGAAAATTTTCCAATTTTACTGCCAAATTGGGAATAAACAGCCGTAATGTATTGTTTGAATTTAAATATATTAGTAACATCATTATTAATTTCAAATACTCCTGTATCACTATCTAGAATAGATACTTCAAAATCAGTATCTCTTGTATTAAAATCGCCTCGAAAACCTAATTCAAATCTACTTTTTTCACCCAAAGGCAACACATAATCCGATTGAAGTAATATGTTGCTTTGGTCGTTTAATGTTGTAACTATTTCGGAGTCAATACCATCAATTCCAATGATTGAGTTCTCATCAGAGTCACTGTTTTCATACTGAAAATCAAATGATAACTTATGGTCTGTTTTCTTAAAATTCTTGGTAAAGTTTACTGCATATTGAATAGTTTTAGAATCCTGTTGTTCTGGATCTGTTCTTATACTTTGAGACGTCGTATTATTTATTTTATCAAATTGATTTAACTTATTTGTCGAGTTGTTTTCATTAGAGTTATTTCTGTAAACAATGGAAGAGGTTAACGAGGCTGAGTCATTAATATACCATTCAATACCGGTATTCGTTGTAATACCTTGGCGATTATCTATCCAATTTCTTCTTTCGTCTAAATCGGGTGTATTAATATCAAAATATTTTACATCATTATACCATCTACCCAATCGTTCAGTATTATTATAGGCAGTAGTATTAAAAATATTAACGTTTCCAGTCCTATAATTAATATTACCAGAAATACCATAGGATTCTGGGTGTCCTACATTCGTGGTTATAGATCCGTTTAAACCTTGCAATTTACTGCGTCTTAGAATAATATTCAAAATACCTGCAGTACCCTCTGCTTCGTATCTAGCAGAAGGCGAAGTAATAACTTCAACTTTTTCAATAGCTTCTGCTGGTAATTGTCTTAGAGCATCGGTAGAATCGAGCCCCACAAGTCCAGAGGGTTTACCATTAATCAAAATACGTACATTGTCATTACCCCTTAGCGCAATACTTCCGTCTGCATCTACCGAAACGGAAGGCACATTATCAAGAACATCACTAACGTTGCCACCACTAACGGTTAAATCTTTACCAACATTGTAAATCTTTTTATCCAATTTAATTTCAACAGTCGTTTTTTCTGCAATTATTTCTACTTCTCCTAAAGACTCAACATCTAGTTCTAATGCTATAACTCCCAGATTTAGATCCTTAAAGATCTGCCGGTTGTAAATTTTTTGAGTTTTAAAAGAGATATATTCAATAGAAATATCATAGACACCCTTGGGCACAGGTATGTTAAAATTTCCATTGATATCAGAAATTCCGCCAGTAGTTATTTTGTTTTCTTTTTTACTAAAAAAGGATATTGTGGCATATTCCAAAGGAGCATTGGTTTCTTTATCTATAACTTTACCTTTAACGATAAGGTCTTTGCCAGAGGAAAAGTCAGGTTTAGAACTGTCTTTATTCGGATTTGGTTGTGCGTAATTTATAGATACATAAAAACATAGGAGTAGCCAGTTTGTTAGCAGGTTTTTCATCAAAAAGTTTAATGGTTTAGACTGCTAAATTAACCTAAGGTTTAGAGGCTTTTGGTTAAAATTCTGTTAATAGAATTTTATAATGTTAAATTATGTCCAATATTTTTTCTGCAGGCCTACCTATCACTGCTTTTTTTCCGTTAATAACTATTGGCCTTTCAATGAGTTTTGGATTATTTACCATAGCTTTTATGATATCCTCGTTACTTAATTCTTTTCCTTTGAATTCTTGTTTCCAAATGGCTTCATTCTTTCTTACAAGTTCAATAGGAGGTATTCCCAATACTTCTATTATTGCTGTAAGCTCTTCAATTGACGGAACTTGCTCTAAGTATTTTACTATTTCAAATGCTTTGCCCGATTCTTCAAGAATACCTAAGCCTAGTCTTGACTTGCTGCAACGATTATTATGATATATTTTAATCATTATATGTTTATATTGAATTTTTTCAAATCTTTAATTAACGTTTCGGGCGATTTAAACTGAATTCCATTAATCCCCAAATTGTTTGCTGCTTCTATATTTCTAGCATTGTCATCAATAAATATTGAGTTTTCAGCTAATATGTCATATCTATTTAGGGTTATGTTGAAGATATCATTATAGGGTTTTCTGGTTTTTTCATCACCAGAAACAACAATACCTTCAAACCAATGCAAAAATTCAAATCTTTCTAGTGCAATCGGAAAGGTTTCATTGCTCCAATTAGTTAAAGCGACCACTTTATATTTTTTTGAAGCAATCACTTTTTTCAGAATATCAACTGTTCCAGAAATAGCACCTCCTAACATTTCTACCCAGCGTCCGTAATAGATTCTAATCAAATCTTCGTATTCGGGAAACATAGCAACTCTTTCTTCTGTAGCTTTTGCAATAGGGTAACCTGCATCTTGGTTCTCATTCCAATCCATGGTACAAATATTATCAAAGAACCATTGCATTTTTTCACGGTCTCCATTAAACTCATTGAGGTAAACATATTCAGGATTCCAATCTATTAGAACACCACCTAAATCGAAAATAAAAGTGTCAATTTTTTTCATTGTTATAATTGGTCAGTTTGTTCCTCTTTTTGCCCCATCATCATTAAATAGGCTTTTAAAAACGGGTTAATGTCTCCATTCATTACAGCATCTACGTTACCAGTCTCATGAGTTGTTCTAACGTCTTTAACCAATTTATAAGGGTGCATAACGTAGTTTCGAATTTGACTTCCCCATTCAATTTTCATTTTACTAGCTTCAATGTCATCTCTTTGCGCTCGTTGCTTTTCTAGTTCTATTTCATATAATTGCGATCGTAACATTTGCATAGCACGGTCTCTATTATCATGTTGCGAACGTGTTTCTGAACATTGAATTTGAATTCCCGTTGGTTTATGTAATAGTTGAACTTTTGTTTCAACTTTATTTACATTTTGTCCACCCGCACCACTAGATCTGGCTGTTGTAATTTCAATATCAGCAGGATTTATTGCAATTTCAATAGTATCATCTACTAAAGGATATACATAGACAGAGGCAAAACTAGTATGGCGTTTAGCATTGCTATCAAAAGGAGAAATTCTTACCAGTCTATGAACACCATTTTCACCTTTTAACCAGCCAAACGCAAAATCACCATTAATCTCAAGAGTAACAGTCTTTATTCCAGCAACATCTCCTTCTTGATAGTTAAGTTCTTTAACTTTAAAACCTTCTTTTTCAGCATACATTAAGTACATACGCATAAGCATACTTGCCCAATCACAACTTTCTGTACCTCCGGCGCCTGCAGTGATTTGTAAAACGGCACTTAAGCTATCTCCTTCATCCGAAAGCATATTTCGGAACTCCGTATCTTCTAAATAAGTAGATACTTTATTGAAGTTCTCTTCAACTTCCTCCAAAGGCGTTTCTCCTTCTTTATAAAATTCGTAAAGTACCTCTAAATCTTCTATTTGCGATTTAATACTATTGTAATCTTCTACCCATTTCTTTTTTACTCTGAGCGATTTCATTACAACTTCTGCAGCTTTTGGGTCATCCCAAAAATTAGGATCGAAGGTTTTTTCCTCTTCGTTTTGTATTTCTATAAGTTTTCTATCTACGTCAAAGATAGTGCCTAAGTTTGTCAAGGCGGGTATTTAGATCTTTAATTTGATCTGATGTAATCATAATTCGTTTTGTTTGAAACAAAAATATGTTTTAATGTTTAAGATTGAAATAAATAGAAGTATTATTTTACTGGATGATTTATGCGGATAATTGAATTAAATCATCGATTTTTTTTAAGATACTAACAATTTAATATTATGTTTGTTATACCCAATTCATTTACCTAAAGACTTAACATGTTGATTTCCTGTTTAATAGTGTGTTTTATATCGAGTTTTGTCTTTAAAATAAGTTTTATTAGGTTTTAAATTTGTTTTTTTGATTGCTTTAAGATTAATAGATATACTATGTATAAAGTATGGATAAAAGATTTTTTAGATGTTATACTGGCATTAATTGGACTAATCATTTTGTTTCCAATATTTAGTATTGTTTTTGTTTGCTTGTTGTTTATTAATAATGGAAAACCTTTCTTTTTACAACCTAGACCAGGTAAAAATGAAAAGGTGTTTAAAATTATAA
Source organism: Seonamhaeicola marinus (assembly GCF_008085455.1). Lineage (NCBI taxonomy): Bacteria > Pseudomonadati > Bacteroidota > Flavobacteriia > Flavobacteriales > Flavobacteriaceae > Seonamhaeicola > Seonamhaeicola marinus. The sequence goes on from NZ_VSDQ01000718.1 coordinate 550,868, forward strand.
AATTCAAAACAATGACCGATGAGAAAGATGCGCAAGGTAAATTGTTACCTGATGAACTAAGAAGAACATCTTTTGGTACTTTTTTAAGGAAAAGCTCTTTGGATGAAATCCCCCAATTACTAAATATAATAAAAGGGGACATGAGTCTTGTTGGACCACGACCTCTAAGGGTAAGGTATTTGCCTTATTATACAGCTGAAGAAGCAATTAGACATACCGTTAAGCCTGGTGTTACAGGTTTAGCACAAGTTTCAGGCAGGAACAATTTAAGTTGGGATGATAAACTGTCTTTTGATATTACCTATGTAAATTCTCTTTCATTTACCAACGATTTAATAATTATATTTAGGACAATAAAAAAAGTCTTTACTTGGGGTGGTGATGAGATAGAGATTGGTTCGGATGTTTTAGATTTAGACGAACTTAGAAAAGATCAATCGACTTAATTAATGGTAATTTTATGAATTATAATATTCTTTTTACTTGCGCAGGAAGGCGTAATTATCTAATTAATTATTTTAAGGAAGCTTTAAAGGGTAGAGGAAAAATAATTGCCGTAGACAGTCAAGAGCTAGCAACAGCCTTAATAGATGCGGATGTTTCGATATGCGTGCCTAATGTGAATGATAAAAACTACTTAAAAAGTTTGGTAGAAATAGTAGAAACTTATTCGGTTAAAGCAGTCATATCTTTAAATGATTTCGAACTACCTATACTATCAAAGAATAAAGAGATTTTTGAAAAGATAGGAGCAAAGGTAATTGTATCAAATACCGATGTTATTAATGTAGCGTTTGATAAATGGGAAACACATAATTTCATTAAGAGAATTGGTTTAAACTCTCCCAAAACATACATAAACTTAGATCAGGCACTTTCAGATATAGAAAAAGGTAATTTAACATTTCCAATAGTACTTAAGCCTCGTTTTGGCAGTGGTTCTCTAAGCATAGAGCATGTTGAAGATATTGAAGAATTAAAACTTACTTATCAATTACTAAGTTTAAAGCTTAAAAAATCCGTATTACAAGATGTACAGAAGAACACCATTGTAAATGAAACAGAATTTATTTTGATACAAGAAAAATTACAAGGGAAAGAATTCGGTTTTGATGTTGTTAATGATTTTAATGGTGAGTATTTTGGTATGTTCGTAAGAGAAAAACTTTCTATGCGTAATGGTGAGACCGATAAAGCCGTTTCTGTTATTGATGATTCTTTTGATGAAGTTGGAAAATTAATTTCAAAAAGTTTAAAACATATTGGAACGGTCGATGGCGATGCATTTGTTTGTAACGGACAGATTTATGTTTTAGAATTAAACCCAAGATTTGGAGGTGGTTATCCTTTTTCACACCATGCTGGTGCCAATATTTCAGCTGTTTACGTTAATTGGATAATTGATGGTGAAGATGCTTTACCTTTTGAACATATAAATTATAAACCTGGCGTAATCTATTCTAAATGCGATAGATTGATAAAACATAACTTGTAAAACTAAACCAAAAGTAATAATACCTTTTTTAAAATGAGGATTGCAGAAAAAATTAGATATTCTTTTTTTTGGTTTTTTGATTTTTTAAACGGGAGCGATGTAAAAAAGCACTACAATGATGTTAAGTTTGTTTTGGAGAATTACAATAGCCCTAAATCAAAAGCAAAAAGAGATTCATATTTAGTAAACATCTTGAGCCACGCTACTAAAACGGTGCCATTTTACATGAAAATCTCTAATTTTTCATCGATAGCAGATTTCCCTGTTGTTAGCAAAACAATGATTAGAAATAAAGAAAATTTTATTTCTAATGAATACATAAATAGAAGAAGCTTTGATATAAGCACAAGTGGTTCTACAGGAACACCATTCACTGTTTTACAGGACAAGAATAAAAAAGCTAGAAATACCGCAGATACCATATATTTTGGGGAAAAAGCAGGTTATAAACTAGGTTATAAGTTATTCTACATAAGGCTTTGGGGAGGTACATTAAAAAAAAGTAAACTGGTTTCCTTTTTACAAAATATTAAAACGGTCAAATCTAATGCACTTGCAGATGAAGTAATTGATAATTTAGTTTGTGAAATAGAGAAAGGATCATCTAATAAAGCTATTATTGGATACGCATCTTCTTTAAGAGACGTTTGTTTCTATTTAAATTCTAAAAATTCCGAGGTATTAAATGTAAACATGAAGTCCATAATTGCCAATTCGGAGGCTTTAGGTCAATCCACCAGACTTTCATTAAAAAAGTATTTTGGTGTAGAGCCCATATCAAGGTATTCTAATATGGAAAATGGAATTCTGTCTCAACAAATTCTTAACAAGGGAAGTAATTTTTTAATTAATTGGGCAAGTTTTTATATTGAAATATTAGACTTAGATAAAGATGTTCCTGTTAATTATGGTGAAATTGGAAGGGTTGTTGTTACTGATTTATTTAATTATCATATGCCTATAATTAGATACGATACTGGAGATTTAGCTATTATAGATGTGGATAAGAATAACTTTAATTCCGTTCCTGTGTTTTATAAAGTTGAGGGAAGAAGAATGGATACCATATATAACACCAGTGGAAAGCCAGTAACTTATGCGGTATATGATTTAGAATATTTTCCTGAAGTAAAGCAATTTCAATTAATTCAAGAAAATCATAAGACATATTTAATAAAGCTTAGTATTGATAAAATCTTTGAAAAGGAGGAGGAAGTAAGATCACTTTTCCAAAAGTCGTTAGGAGAAAATGCCGAAATTAATTTTGAGTATGTTAATGAAATTCCTGTACTTGCTTCAGGTAAAAGAAAATTAACTATATCTTATTTAAATAATGATACTTCAATAAAAAAAAGTTAAATTGAATAATAAGAAAATTAAAATATTAATACCAGATGCCGAAAGTTATATTCTGGAGTATGTTCTTAATTCTTTTAGAAAAATTAAGAACGTAGAAATTCATATAATTACTTTTGACAGGTATAATTTTATGAAATTTTCTAAATACGTTAAGAAATGTTTCTTTCATGAAGAGTCTTATAATGAAAAGTGGTTAGAAGTTTTAGACACTTATGTTCAAGAAAATGAAATAGATGTCATCTTACCTATTTTAGAAAAAGGAATTAGATTTTTAATAGAAAATAGACATCATTTAAAAACTTCTAATAAGTTAATAACTTTACCAAGTTTACAAAACTTTAATGCAGCCACGAATAAGGAATTACTTCAAAACCATTTAGAAAAAGAAAATATACCTTGTCCTAAAAGTTTCGTTTTTTCAAATAACGATGGTTACGAAGGGGTTAAAGAGCTTAAGTTTCCTGTTATTGCTAAACCTGTAGAGGGGTATGGAGGAGGTAGAGGTATAAAAGTTTTTAACTCCATAAGTAATATTAAACAATACCTAGAAGAAAATGCTTTTAAGTGTAATGTTATATTTCAAGAGTTTATTGAGGGCTATGATATTACTGTGAATGTATTATGCGAAAATGGTAACGTAGTAGCTAATACTATTCAGAAAGGAGTTGAATTTGAAAATGGTAAATTAACATATCAAGTAGGGTTTAATTTTGTTGAAGACATTAATTTACTCAATTTAACCAAACAATTAATGAAGAGTTTAAATTGGCAAGGTGTAGCGAATATAGATTTCCGATATGATGAAAAAGAAAAGGAGTTTAAAGTAATAGAAATTAATCCTAGGTATTGGTATAATACTGATGCCTCTGCTTTTGTTGGAGTATGTTTCCCTTATTTAAATTGTTTATTGTTCTTAAACGTTGGTTTTGATACGCCTAGAGCCAATTTAATATATTATCTTAATTTTAAAGGATTAATAAAAAAAGTAAAAAGCAACCCACTTGTATTGTTTAATATAGGTTTTTTAAAAAACCACACGCCCTTTTTTGGAGCTGTAAAAGACTTCGCTCCTATAGTGTATAAGTTTATTTGGAGAACAAAAAATATACTGGTAAAACGATTTAATTAATTATTACAGGACTAATTCAATTTTAAATAAATAGAGATAAAAAAAAGAGGCTTATAAAGCCTCTTTTTTTTATTATTAATATCCGTGATTTTGATATCTATACTTATAGTAATAGTAACTGCTCCAATGTCTGTATCTCCAGCAGTTATATTCTGGCTTAACATATTCGCATAATTCACCGCCTTTAGAACTTCTACCAGAAACTACATTAAATACGCCTCTTTCGTATCCAGGACCTATTTTTAAATCACAGTTAGTTTTGATTTTAGTATAGTAGTAGCATTTATTACCAACATATATGTAAATATATCTACCAAATGAACCATCATGGTTTACCCCGTTTATTGTAAACTCTTCTCCAGGTTGAACTACTTTATCAAAGATTTTAGCACCCCAACAAGTGTTTTCTTTCTTTTGGTATATTTTTATTCTTTTAGCATATTTCCAGTCAAATTCTAAAGTTAACTCAGTTACTTTTCCTTCACAATCACTACACTCTTCAATAGAAGGAACTTCTTTCATAACTATTAAAGGTTGTTTTCCATCTGGAACTAAAACAACTCCAATTTTTTGACCACAAGCTGGAACAAAATCTTGTCCATTTTCTACGGCTGCATTTAGAATTTCCTTAGCTTTTTCAAGATTTCTCGAGTCATCTCTCCAAGTACCAGTTGGGTTTGTTAAATTGTCACAAATGTTACAGTTATAGCTGTTTAACAATTCCCAAATAGCCCATTGTACGTGTCCATATTCGTATGTTCCTCCATTAGGACTTTCAGAACCTACATAGTCTTGATTTAAAATCCAATTTACAACATCTAAGTTATCTGGCTGAGCAAAAACGCTATCAGGAATGTTATCTCCGTAGCTAGAGTAAACATCAAAATCTAACGGCCCTTCAACCTCTAAATTTAGATCAATATCAGCACACCATGCTAATAAATCCGTCCCAGCTAAATTAGTATCTAAAATGTCTAAAGTAAAATATGCTTCAGGACCTCTTTTAGTTGTTGTAGTTATGCTAACAACTTCAGGTAAACTTTCTCTAAAACCATCTAGGTCTGGCGTACAAGAAGAACCATATTTTGCAAAAAGAGAAGACTTAGATGGAACAACTAACTTTTCACTTTCCTCGTTTAATTGAAGAGAACCTTCTGTAGATTCTGCTGCTTCAAAATCTTCATCAGGAGAAAGATCAGCTTGAACTTCTTCAATAGACTGGTCTTCGGTCAAATTTTCATTTTGACAAGACACAAATATAACAAGTGCCGCCAACATTAATAATCTCGATAAGTGTTTCATAATTTTTAAAATAAATTTTATTGATTAATAGCTATTTGAGTCCAAAAGTATTATGAATGTGTAGTAATTGGTAAAAAAATAGTTGTAAAACAGGCTTCTCTCGATTAATAGATAAACGATCAAAATATTTCGATAACTGTAGTTTTTTGTTTTTAACAAATTGATTTTCAGTCGTTTGTATTCAATTTTTTTTTGTAAAAAAAGCCATCTAAAAAAAGATGGCTTATTAATTCGTCAGGTTATACCTTATTCACCGCATACTACAGAATGCGCTATAACATAAATATCTCCAGAAAGGTTGGGTTCAATTTTAAATTGACCTGGAGCTACTGTTTCCTTTTTTCCCTTTATAGGGTATGGATTAGTACCTGCATATGTATGGGTTTCTAAAAGATTATATGATTCATCAATGTTATAAGTAACAATTACATCTCCATTATTATAGTTCACCGAAACAGTTCCTACAAGAGCACCTTTATCAGTATCACATTGTCCTGCTCCAGCATAAACATTATATGTATACTCACCTTCGGCAATAGGTCCAATAGTCCAACCCCATCTACTAAAACCATCTTCTATAAAACAAGTAGAGTCATCGCCTTCACCATCAGTTGTATTTCCAATAGCAAAAGCTGTTTCACATCCTTTTAATTTTCTAGGTATTTCTTTTGTAATTATTAATGGTTGTTTGCCATCTGGTATTAAAACAATTCCTATTAAATCACCACAACTAGGGATGAAATCTTCACCATTGGCAATCGCAGCATTCAAAATTTCTTGTCCCTTTGTTAAATTACTACTGTCACTGGTCCAGTTACCTGTTGGATTAGTTAAATTACTGCAAATCTGACAATTATTATTGTCTAAAAGTTCCCATATTGCCCATTGTACGTGACCATAAGTGTACGTACCTCCGCTAGGACTTACACTACCAACGTAATCTTGATTTAAAATCCAATTTATCAAATCGAAATTTTCCGGTTTATCAAAAGCTCCTTGAGGTAGAGTTTCATAACTAGAATAAACACCAAAATCTAGGGGACCTTCAATATCCAGACTTAAATATAAATCAATACACCAAGCTTCAATATCATTTCCTTTTAAATTTGAATCATGTATATCTAGTAAAAAATAGGCAGCTTCACCTAGTTTTGAAGTAGTTGTTGCGCTAACAGAATCTGGTAAACTTAAAGCAAAGTTTTCTAAATCAAAGTCACATTCGACTATGGTATTTTCTTTGTTTTTTTTATCATTTATTAGATCGGATATTGTACTTCCAGAAATATCTTCATTAAGGTTTTCTTGTTGACAAGAAAAAGTAACAACTAGAATACATATTATTGAGAGTAATTTTGTTTTCATTTTTTTTGGTTTTATTGATTATTAGTAGATACTTTACAATAAAATATAGAATAATTGGTTCGATTTTAAATTTTTTAGTTTAAATGTTTAATTATTAGTTCAATAGTATTGATACATAAGAAAGGAAATATGAAAATAGACCTAAGAAGTGATACGGTTACAACGCCTAATAATAAAATGCTTGAAAGGATGTTGCAGGCAAATGTTGGAGATGATGTCTTTAGAGAAGATGAAACTGTAAACACTCTAGAAAAGCAAGTGGCAGAGATGTTTAATAAACCTAAGGCTCTTTTTTTTCCAAGCGGTACAATGGCTAATCAAGTAGCGGTAAAACTTCATACTAACCCCGGAGAACAGTTAATCTGTGATAAATATGCTCACATTTATAATTATGAGTCAGGTGGATTATCTTTTAATAGCGGTGTGTCTTGTAAATTAATCGATGGTAATAGAGGTATGTTTACAGCTAACCAAGTGTTAGAGGCCATAAACCCAAAAGATTACTGGTATGCCAAAACAAGTTTAGTTGCAGTTGAAAATACAGCGAATAAAGGAGGAGGGGCTTGTTGGGATTTTAAAGAGTTAAAACGCATAAAAAAAATATGTAATGATAAAAAGCTTGGTTATCATTTAGATGGCGCTAGATTATGGAATGCCTTAGTTGCAAAAAATGAAACTACAGTGCAATATGGGAAACTTTTTGATACGATTTCTGTGTGTTTAAGTAAAGGTTTAGGTTGTCCTGTAGGATCTGTCTTGGTAGGAGATGAGGGGGTTATGCGCAACGCATTAAGATTACGAAAAGTTTTTGGTGGAAACATGCGTCAATCAGGATATTTGGCCGCGGCGGCACTATACGCATTAGAGAATAATGTTGAAAGATTGGTAGAGGATCATAAAAGGGCGAAAGACATTGGTGAAGCCTTATCAAAATGTTCGTTAATTAAAATTGTAGAGCCTATTGAAACCAATATTGTTATTTTTGAATTGAATAAGGATGTAGATGAAACCACATTTCTAAATAGGTTGAAAGAAAACAACATTCATATTATTAGCATGGGTAGTAATAAATTACGAATGGTAACCCATTTAAATTACACATCTAGCATGCATGAAAACCTTTTGCAAGTATTAAATAACTTGTAAAATACAATCTATTTGAACATATCCATTCCTGGAATATTTGGTAATCCATCTTTAGCAGCAGCTGCTAGTTCTGTTTCATTAATTCTTGAAGCTTTAGCAATAGCTTTGTTTAGTGTTAAAACTAAATAATCTTCAAGTTGTTCTTTATCTTCAAGTAATTCATCAGCAACCTCAATGCTTTTTATTTCTCTATTGGCAGTAATGGTTACTTTTATTTTGTTATCAGAACTTTGTTCATCAATTAAAACAGTATCTAATCTTTTTTTTGTCTCTTCAACTTTCTTTTGGGCATCCTTTAATTTCCCCATCATATTCATCATATCTCCAAACATAATCGTATTATTTTATTTGATTACAAAACTATTTAAATTTTATATTTTTGAACGCTAAAAAATAAGAATAAATTCATCTTTACATTGAAAACGTATATTGAGGCGCCAAAAGCAAAGAAAAAGAAAAAAGAACTAGAAATACATGGTGATACCAGAGTTGATAATTACTATTGGTTGAATGAAAGAGAAAATCAGGATGTTATAGCGTATTTAAATTCTGAAAATAACTACACTAAAGAGGTCTTAAAACATACGGAAACTTTTCAAAAAAACCTTTTTGAAGAGATGAAGAGTAGAATTAAGGAAGATGATACATCGGTGCCCTATAAATTAAATGGCTATTGGTACATTACTAAATTTGAAAAAGGCAAAGATTACCCCATTTATGTAAGAAAGAAGGAAACTTTACAGGCAGAGGAGGAGTTGTTGTTTGATTGTAACGAAATGGCAAAACCTCATAGCTACTTTAAGTTAGGAGGAATAGCTATAAGTCCTGATAACACTTTAGCTGCGTTTTCAACCGATGTGGTAAGCAGAAGACAATACTCTATTCAAATTAAAGATTTAAGAACAGGCGAAATATTAAAGGATAAAATAAATAATACAACAGGAAGTATTACTTGGGCAAACGATAATGAAACATTGTTTTTCACTAAAAAGAATGATGTTACTTTGCGTTCATACAAAATATTCAAACATAAATTAGGTAAAGACGTTAATGAGATACAGGAGGTGTATCATGAAATAGATGATACCTTTAATACTTTTATATACAAGTCTAAGTCCAAAAAGTATTTAGTAATTAGTTCATCAAGCACACTTTCTACGGAATATAGAATTCTGAATGCTGATAATCCGGATGGGGAATTTAGACTATTTCAAGAGCGCCAAAGAGACTTAGAATATAGTATTGCACATTACAATGGTTGTTTTTATATAATTTCTAATGCCCATAAGGCTACTAATTTTAAATTGTCAAAAGCTCCAGAAAGCGCTACTAGCATTGAAAATTGGGAAGATGTTATACCTCATAGGAAAGAAGTGTTATTAGAGGATATTGAGATTTTTAAAGATTATTTGGTAGTCAATGAACGTGAAAATGGATTAAATAAACTTAGAATTTTAGCATGGAATGGTGAAGAAGATTATTATTTACCATTTAATTCCGAAACATATACTAGCTATATTGGCAATAACCCTGATTTTAATAGTCATATATTACGATATGGATTTAATTCGCTAACTACTCCCAGTTCAATAATTGACTACAATTTAAAGACAAAGGAAAGCGAAGTAAAAAAAGAACAAGAAGTTCTGGGAGGAAAATTTAAAAAGGAAAATTATACTTCAGAACGTATTTGGGCAACAGCCAGAGATGGGGTTAAAGTACCAATTTCTTTAGTATACAAAAAGGGAATTGCTTTAGACGGAACTAATCCTTTATTGCAATATGCTTACGGTTCTTATGGTTCTACTATAGACCCTTCATTTTCAACTATTCGTTTAAGTTTATTGGATAGAGGATTTATTTACGCCATTGCACACATAAGAGGAGGAGAATACTTAGGGCGTGATTGGTATGAAAATGGAAAACTATTTTTCAAAAAGAATACTTTCCATGACTTTATAGATTGTTCTAAATTCTTAATTGAGCAAAAATACACCTCAAAACAGCATTTGTATGCCTATGGAGGTTCTGCTGGAGGCTTATTAATGGGAGCGGTAATTAATCTTAATCCTGAACTATATAGAGGTATTTTGGCAGCGGTACCATTTGTAGATGTAGTAACTACTATGCTAGATGATAGTATCCCATTAACAACAGGAGAATATGACGAATGGGGCAATCCTAACGATATGGAGTACTATAATTATATGAAATCCTATTCACCCTATGATAATGTTGAAAAGAAAAACTATCCCAATATGCTTGTTACTACAGGTTTACACGATTCGCAGGTGCAATATTGGGAACCAGCAAAATGGGTAGCTAAATTAAGAGAATTAAAAACAGATACCAATACCTTATTATTACACACAGATATGGACTCTGGTCATGGAGGTGCATCTGGTAGATTTGAGAGCCTAAAAGAAATAGCTTTGGAATATGCATTTTTATTAGATTTAGAAGGTATTTATGTATAGTTAAAAAAAAAGCTTACTTTTGTCAGGTTTTGAATCGTAAAATAATAATACTTTGCGATCCATAAAATTCTATTAATGAAACAAGACAAAAAGGTTTATAATAATTTGTTAGACTTAATAGGCGATACACCGCTTGTTAAGCTTAATAAAATAACCTCTAACATTGAAGGTGATTTTTTCGCTAAAATAGAATCCTTTAACCCTGGACAATCTTCCAAAGATAGAATAGCACTATATATCATTGAGCAAGCTGAGAAAAAAGGCATTTTAAAACCTGGTGATACAATTATTGAAACTACTTCAGGTAATACTGGATTCAGTATAGCAATGGTTAGTATAATAAAAGGTTATGAGTGTGTATTAGCAGTAAGTTCAAAATCTTCACCAGATAAGATTGACATGCTTAAAACTATGGGAGCAAAAGTTTATGTGTGTCCAGCTCATGTTAGTGCAGATGATCCAAGATCTTATTATGAGGTTGCTAAACGACTGCATCAAGAAAGAAAAGGTTCTGTTTATATTAACCAGTACTTTAATGAGCTTAATATAGATGCGCATTATCATTCAACAGGTCCTGAAATATGGAATCAAACGAATGGTGAAATTACGCATTTGGTGGCATGTAGTGGAACTGGAGGTACAATATCAGGTACAGCTAAGTATTTAAAAGAACAAAATCCTAAGATAAAAGTTATAGGAATAGATGCTTACGGCTCTGTGATAAAAAAATATCATGAAACTAAAGAGTTTGATGAAAAAGAAATCTATCCTTATAGAATTGAAGGTTTAGGTAAGAATTTAATTCCTGCAGCAACGAATTTTGACGTTATTGATGAATTTGTAAAGGTAACGGATGAGGATAGTGCGCATACAGCAAGAGAGATAGCTAAGACTGAGGGAATGTTTGTAGGTTATACTTCAGGAGCTGTAATTCAAGGGATTAAGCAACTAGGAGAAGCAGGAGAATTCAAAAAAGGAGATAAAGTTGTTGTAATATTCCCAGATCATGGTTCTAGATATATGAGTAAAGTATATTCAGATAAATGGATGAATGATCAAGGATTTTTTGATAGTGTTCACGAAGAATCAACTGAAAAAGTACAGTACATAAAATAAAAAACATTTCGTTTTTAAAAGGAGATTTCATTTTGTTTTTACAGAATTTAATCTCTTTTTATTTTATAAATATTTGAACACTAAAAATTATGTTCAAAACTTTAAAATATTTAATTTTGCTAACTGACTAAACCCTAAAATATTTTGTTTTTTATTTAACTAACGTTAGAATTAAGGACATTTTGTAGAAATTTTTACGTTGTTAGGGCATCTTAAATTTAATAGCAATAAGACTTATAATAAATGAAGGATTTATTTGAAAAAATTTATAAAGATAAAGGGCCATTAGGAAAATGGGCATCACAGGCTGAGGGATATTTTGTGTTTCCTAAATTAGAAGGAGAGATTTCAAATAGAATGAAGTTTCAGGGAAAGGATGTTATCACATGGAGTATAAATGATTATTTAGGTTTAGCTAATCACCCTGAAGTTAGAAAAGTTGATGCTGAAGCCGCTGCTCAATACGGTTCTGCGTATCCTATGGGGGCTAGAATGATGTCTGGTCATACAGATTTACATGAAAAACTTCAAGATGAGTTAGCCTCATTTGTAAGTAAAGAAGCAGCTTATCTTTTAAATTTTGGTTATCAAGGAATGGTATCTACCATAGATGCTTTGGTTTCTAAAGACGATATTATTGTTTATGATGTTGATGCTCATGCTTGTATAATTGATGGTGTACGCTTACATATGGGTAAACGTTTTACATACAAACACAACGATGTAGAAAGTTTAGAGAAAAACTTAGAACGTGCTGCGAAAATGGCAGAACAAACAGGTGGAGGCATACTAGTAATATCAGAAGGTGTATTTGGTATGCGCGGTGAGCAAGGGCGTCTTAAGGAAATCGTAGCGCTTAAAAAGAAATTTAATTTTCGGTTGTTTGTTGATGATGCTCACGGTTTTGGTACTTTAGGTGCTACTGGAGCAGGTGCAGGGGAAGAGCAAGGCGTTCAGGATGATATTGACGTTTATTTTGCCACCTTTGCTAAATCTTTAGCAAGTACGGGAGCTTTTATTGCAGGAGATAAAGAGATAATAGATTATCTAAAGTATAATTTACGTTCGCAGATGTTCGCTAAATCGTTACAAATGCAATTAGTTGTTGGTGCATTAAAACGTTTAGAAATGTTAAGAACTATGCCAGAGCTAAAAGCTAAACTTTGGGAAAATGTAAATGCTTTACAATCTGGATTAAAAGAAAGAGGATTTGATATTGGAACCACACAAAGCTGTGTTACACCTGTTTATTTAAAAGGAAGTATTCCTGAGGCGATGGCACTGGTTAAGGATTTACGTGAAAATTATGGGATTTTTTGTTCCATAGTTGTATATCCTGTAATTCCAAAAGGACTTATTTTATTAAGATTAATACCAACGGCTTCTCATACATTAGAAGATGTAAATGAAACTTTAGCCGCTTTTGAAGGTATTAGAGATAGACTAGAAAATGGTACTTATAAAAGACTTTCTGCAGCTGTGATGGCAGCAATGGGAGAGTAGTTTAAATAACATATTATATAAAAAAAAGTCCGATTCAAAATCGGACTTTTTTTTATAAATTCTTTCTCAATGTTTTTCTTCTCCTGTAAACTTCTGGCTTGAAATGCTTCCATATTTGTTGAATGGCAATATTATCATCCAGTTCGGGTGTTCTATAACAAGTCTCAATCCCTTTTGCTTTAAAGACTTTATAATACTCATTGAAAATTACAGCATGCACGCCTTTATTTTGATAATCTGGATGAATACCAATTAAATAGAAAATTACGTCTTTACTCTGTTTTTTTGCTTTTAATAGGTGCGTAAAACCAAAAGGAAACAACTTGCCATTAGCTTTTTTTAATGCCTGGGCAAAGGACGGCATTACTATAGCAAAACCAATAAGTTCTTTATCCTTATCTAGCACAAAGTTTATATATTCTGGATTTACAAAGCTTATAAATTTCTTTTTAAAGTACTCCTTTTGAATATCTGTAATTTCAACAAAAGAAGCTAAAGCGGCATAGGTCTTATTAAACAAATCAAACATTTTATCTACATAGGGCATTACTTCCTCTGTTTTGGTAAATGTTAGCGCTTCTATTTGATAGCGTCTTTTAATTAGGGCTTGCGCCTTAATAAATGATTCTGGATTTACATTGCTAAAGTCAAATCTACTCTCCGCATAACCTTTTTCAATGGTGTAACCGGCAGCTTCGTAGTGTTTAATATAATATGGGTGATTATACCAGGTAACCATGGTGGTTATGCATTCAAACCCTTCAGTTATTACGCCTACTTTATCTAAGTTAGAAAACCCTACTGGCCCTTCTGTAAACTTCAAGTTATGAGATTTTCCAATCTCTTCGACTTTATTTAATAAAGCTTGAGATACATCTAAATCATCAATAAAATCAAACCAGCCAAATCGCATTTTTTGCTGTTCCTGATCTTTAACTTCAAGCCAATTAATTATGGCAGCAACCCTTCCTACCAGTTCATTGTTTTTATATGCTAGGAATAATTTGGCTTCAGCATCTTTAAAAACAGGGTTTTCATTAGTGTCAAATGTCTTTAATTCTTCACTAATTATAGGAGGTGTCCAGTATTTCGAATTTTTATAAAGTTTAAATGGAAATTTAACAAAAGCTTTTAGGTCTTTTTTGTTGCTAACTTCTTTAATTGTAATCATATTCAGTTAACGTCTTATTGTGGTTGGTTAGTTATATTAATCGAAATCAACGTCTTTCTTTTTTCGTTTTTTCACTTTATTCTCCTCATCAACATCTTTATCTTTTTTCTTTTTCTTGGTCTTTTTCTTTCGTTCCCTTCGTTTACCTTCTTCATCGGCTGTAACTCCATTTTCTTTAAGATCTGCTGCATCTTTTGGAATGACATCTTTATGAAAATCTAATCTATAAGACGCTCCAATACCAGCATTAAAGACTCCTGGAGTATCTTTAGTGTTAAAAGTAACAGACGCGTCTAGCTGGAAATCTTTGCCAAAAAGTCTAGCACCACCTACTCTAAACAAGTTATCGGCGTAAAAATCACTTTTTATACCTTGAGCCTCTCCAAAAACAACCCATTTAGGATTGAAAGAGTGTGTTAATGTTAATACGTATTGAAAATCCGATTGATCGGTACCAATTCTGTCTTTAATCAAGTTCATTACAAATACCCAACCACCAGCAAAGTTATGCTGTGTTGCTACCATTATTTTGGGACTAAAGCCTTCTATTCCAGGAGCTGTGTATGGGTTGTTTTTTGTGTCATAATTCCCTCCTAGATAAACAGAAACGGCAGGGATTAAATGACGCCATTTAAAGCTATGGTTAGCCTTCCAGCTATAAAGATTAGGTTTATTTGCTTCTTCATTTTTATAAGGATCAAAGACTAAATATTTAGCACCAATAGTTAGGTATCTAAAATTTGATCGAGAGTCTTCCGCATTTGCGTTAAAAGTATATGTCTTTTTGTCGTTCTGAAAAGCACCTTCTAAATTGAGTTCTAATTGCTCAAATAAGAAGCCGTATCTAACGGCAAAATCTGCTCCAATCCCAGAAACTTCAAAAGCCGTAGCAGGAGTTCTCTTTTCTTTTACGTAATAGGGGCCAATTTCAAACTGAACAACATTCTTTCCAACCGAAAAAGCACTTCTTGATACTCCTGGTCTATTAGAATTAATCACATCTGTATATTGACAAAATGCAGTAGTAGTAATAAAACAAATAATAAATGTAAGGGTAGATTTGAAAGGCTTCATATTTAAGCTTTTATGTTGTAAGAGCATAAAAAATAGTTTCACACATTGCTTTTATATGTGTTAACGTGCATTCAAATATAGATATTTTATACTTTTTTTATCATTTTTAGATGTTTTTTAAGTTTTCAGAATTGTATTTTTGTATTTAAAAGAACATTTATGCATCAGTTTGCTTCTGTTACGGGTTTAATTAATATGATTCTTATCATTTTACTCATCTATTTTGGAGTAAAGATATTGGCTCGTTTGTTTTCACCCTTTCTGGCACGATTTGTAATTAAAAAAGCAGAACAACGTTTTGGTCAACAATTTGGTCAGCATCAAAACAGACAACAACAAAAATCTCGAAAAGAAGGAGAAGTCACTATAGATAAGATGCCAAATAGAAAGGCTTCAAATAAAGATGTAGGAGATTATGTAGATTTCGAAGAAATTGATTAATTTCACATTCACCTATTTTAAAGTACTTTCATGCAATTTTCATTCAAAAAGATTTTACCTCATGTATTGGTTTTACTGGGGTTTATAATAATTTCTGTTGCTTACTTTAGTCCGGTTCTACAGGGAAAGGCTATTTTTCAAAATGACATCAAACAATACATCGGGATGTCAAAACAGCAAAAAGACTTTAAAAAACAAACCGGTGAAGAAACCTATTGGACCAATAGTGCTTTTGGCGGAATGCCAACTTATCAATTAGGGGCTAAATATCCTCACAATTACATTAAGAAATTAGATTTAGCTCTTAGATTTTTACCTAGACCAGCGGATTATCTTTTTCTGTATCTTTTAAGTTTTTATGTTTTGTTACTGGTTCTAAAAGTAGATTTTCGTTTGGCTGCAGTGGGAGCTTTAGCTTTTGGTTTTTCTACTTATTTAATAATAATTTTAGGCGTAGGTCATAATAGTAAAGCGCATGCGATTGCCTATATGCCGCTAGTTTTAAGTGGTATTATCTTAACTTTTCAAAGAAAGTATGTCCTGGGGTTTTTACTAACTACAGTAGCTATGGGCTTAGAGATAGTGTCTAATCATTTTCAGATGACCTATTATTTGTTGTTATTAGTTCTTGTTTTAGGGGTAGTTTATTTCATAGATGCTTTTAAAAAACAGGTCTTGCCTCACTACTTTAAATCTGTTGGTATTTTAATTTTGGCCGTAGCACTTTCCATTGGGCTTAATGCGACTGGTTTTATGGCAACACAAGAGTATGTTAAGGAAAGTACAAGAGGTAAGAGCGAATTAACAATTAATGCAGATGGTTCTCCAAAAGAACCTACTTCTGGACTTGATAGAGATTATATTACTCAGTTTAGTTATGGTATTTTAGAAACGTTTAATCTTTACATACCTCGATTTATGGGAGGGGGTAATTTTGAACATGTTGGTAAAGATTCTGCGATTTATAAAAAATTCCGCTCAGAAGAAGCGCCTACATATTGGGGGCAGCAGCCTATAGTTGAAGCACCAGCATATGTTGGAGCTGTTATATTGTTTTTGTTTGTATTAGGCGTGTTTTTGGTAAAAGGTAGGCTTAAATATTGGCTTGTTGGCGGAACTGTTATGTCATTGCTACTCTCTTATGGTAAGAATTTAGGTTTTTTAACGGACTTTTTCATAGATTATGTACCGCTATATAATAAGTTTAGAGCTGTAAGTTCAATACAAGTTATTTTGGAACTTTGTATTCCTGTTTTAGGAATTTTTGCCTTGGTTAGATTACTTAATGATTTTGAGAAGAAAGAGGAAAAACTAAAAGCTTTAAAATATGCCACCGCTATTTCTGGAGGCTTGGCAGTATTGTTTTTGTTAATTAAAAGTCAGTTTAGTTTTTCTGGAGTAAATGATGGGTATTATATTCAGAGTTATGGCCAAGATTTTGTAGATGCTGTAAAGGAAGATAGAAAATCTATGTTTACTGCGGATACATTAAGAACCTTGGTATTGGTATTATTGTCAGCAGGGGCTATTTATATGTTTTTAAAAGGAAAACTAAAGGAAAAATGGGTGATTGTTGTGTTTGGAGCTCTTATTCTATTTGATTTAGTTGGCGTTGATAGGCGTTATGTAAACAATGATGATTTTGTCACTGCAATTAAGGTGAATAAGCCCTTTAAGGCTAATGAAGCCGATAAACAGATACTAACAGATAAGAGTCACTTTAGGGTTTTTGACATAACAAATGAAGGGCTGCAAAATAGAACTAAGGCGTCTTATTTTCACAATTCTTTAAATGGTTATAATGCTGCAGAATTAAAGCGATATAGAGAAGTTTTTGACTTTTACATAGCTAAAAATAATTTAAGCGTATTAAATATGCTTAATACCAAATACATAATAGTTGATGGGGAAAATGGAGCAGCGCCTTTAATCAATGAAGAAGCAAATGGCAATGCTTGGTTTGTTGAAAAGTTAGAAAGGTTAGAGTCAGCTAATGATGAAATATTAGCTCTAGATAGTTTAGATACGAAGAAAAAGGCTGTTTATACTTTCAATAAAGGAAATGGTTTAATTTTTAAGAAAACCCCGGAAGCTTCATTAAGAACATATAAAATTGATTCTTTGGCTTCAATTACGTTAAAAGAAGTACAACCTAATTATTTAAAATACGAATCGGATAGTGCCAATGATGGATTTGCTGTCTTTTCTGAAATATACTATGGGAATGGTTGGAAAACTTTTGTAGATGGAGAACAATCATCCCACATGAGAGTTAATTATACGCTGCGAGGAATGGAAATCCCAAAGGGTAAACATACAATCGAGTTTAAATTTGATCCTGATGTTGTAAAAACTGGAAGCAGTATATCCTTAGGAAGCTCAATATTGCTTGTATTGCTTGTTTTTGGGGGATTATTCTTTGAGTTTAAGAAAAACAAAGCCCAAGGTGCGTAAAAAGGCGCTCATAATAACTTATTATTGGCCTCCAGCTGGAGGTCCAGGCGTTCAACGTTGGTTAAAGTTTGTAAAGTATTTACCTAAATTTAATGTTGAACCTATAGTTTTTATTCCAGAAAATCCAAATTACGCTCTAATTGATGAAAGTTTAAATGAAGAGATTTCAAAAGATATAACCATTTTAAAACTTCCGATTAAGGAACCTTATAAATTGGCTAGATTCTTTTCTAAAAAGAATTCCAATACCATTAGTAAAGGGATTATTTCTGACCATAAAAACCAGAGTGCTGTGGAAAAAATTATGCTCTATGTAAGAGGTAATTTTTTTATACCAGATGCTAGGAAAAATTGGGTAAAACCTTCGGTTAGATTTCTTACTGAATATATAAAAAAGGAACAAATTGAGACTGTAATCACCACAGGTCCACCGCATAGTCTACATTTAATTGGTTTACAACTTAAAGAAAAATTACAAGTAAAATGGATTGCAGATTTTAGGGATCCATGGACTACTATTGGTTATCATAAGAAATTAAAGCTTATGAAACGAGCAAAAAACAAGCATTTGTTTCTAGAAAAAACTGTTTTAAACAAAGCCGATCAGGTTATTGTTACTAGTTCTGTGACTAAAGATGAGTTTTCTAGACTAACTGCTCAGCCGATTGAAGTTATTACCAACGGGTATGATTATGAGAATGTTACTGTAAACTCTCTAGATTCGAAATTCTCTATAGCCCACATTGGGTCATTATTATCTAAACGTAATCCAGAGGTTTTATGGAAAGTGTTACGTGAACTAATTAATAAAGTAGATGGATTTAAAGAAGATTTACAGTTAAATTTCGTTGGAGCTGTAAGTAATGAAGTTATCCAATTTATTAGAAATTACAATTTAAGTGATTATGTAAATAAATTAGGGTATGTGTCTCATATAGAATCTATTAAGTTTCAAAAAAAATCTCAAGTTCTATTATTGGTAGAAATAGATTCTGAAGAAACTAGATGTATTATTCCTGGAAAATTATTTGAATATATGGTTTCTGGGAGACCCATTTTGGCTATTGGACCAAAAGGTTCAGATGTGGAGCAAATTCTAAAAGATACTAATACTGGTAGTTATTCCTATTATGATAGCTATGAACAGATAACACGTATCATTTTAAATCACTATGAGGCTTATAAAAATAAATCACTTCAATCTTATCCCATAGGATTGCAAAAGTATAGTAGGGAAAAGCTAACCGAATCATTATCTAAATTAATATAAATGGGTATTGTAGCAACGCAATCATTAAAAAATATGATATCCACCTATATCGGATTTTTGGTAGGGGCGATAAATACGTTGTTTCTTTACACTGAATTCATGACGGATGAGTATTATGGCCTTGTGGGTTATATGTTATCAGCTGCCTATGTAATGATGCCTTTAATGTCCTTTGGTATTCACAATACACTTATAAAATTTTATTCCTCCTTTAAAACAAGAGACGGAATTAATAGTTTTCTAACGTTAATGGTCTTATTACCACTAGTTGTTATAATTCCTTTAGGATTTATTGGATTAATAGCTCAAGAGTCCATTCAGGCGTTTTTATCTTCTGAAAACACCTTGATTTCTGGTTACATATGGCATACGTTCTTAATTGCTACGGCGCTAGCATATTTTGAGGTCTTTTTTGCCTTGGCTAAAGTTCATATGAAAACGGTTTTCGGCAACCTAATGAAAGAAGTTTTTCATAGGGTAGGAGCCACATTGCTTTTGGTATTGTTGTATTTTAAAATTCTGAATATAGAGCAGTTTCTAAATGGTTTGGCTTTAGTATATGTATTGAGGATGCTTATGATGATGACCTATTCTTTTAGTATTAAGCTTCCTGTTTTTAACATGAAACGTATTCCTAACTTATCAAATATTTTAAAATATTCGTCCCTCATTGTGATTGCAGGTCTTGTAACATCGAATTTATTGGATATTGATAAAGTGATGCTTGGTAAGCTTTTGGCTAATTTAGATAATATAGCATATTACAATGTTGGGGTTTTTATTGCAACCGTAATAGCTGTTCCGCAAAGATCAATGCATCAAATATTAATGCCAATAACGGCGAAGTTTTTAAACACTGGTGATAAGGAGGCCTTAAAAGATTTATATATTAAAAGTTCGCTTAACCTTTTTATTGTTAGCGGATTAATTTTTCTATTAATAATTTTAAATATTAATGAGCTTTATAGCCTAATTGACAAAGAATATAGTGTAGGGCTCTATGTGGTATTATTGATTAGTGTAGCAAAGCTTTACGATGGCATTCTCGGTAGCAATAATGCTATATTATTTAATAGTGATTATTATCGGTTTGTATTAGTTTCGGGTGTATTAGTTGTTATTATCATGCTTTTGCTAAATATTTTATTAATACCTACCTATGGAATTAACGGGGCTGCCTTTGCAACCTTAATCGCTATTTTTCTTTATGATACAGTGAAGTTGTATTTTGTTTGGAAATATTTTAAACTATGGCCTTTTACGAAGAAGAGTTTAAAGATAGCAGGGGTGGTTATAGTGTGGTCAATTTCCTTTTATTTTTGGGATTTCTCATTTCATCCATTAGTTAATATAGCCTTGAAATCTATGTTGGTTTGTGTGAGTTTTGTTCTTTTTATTTACAAATTAAACTTGTCAGATGATATTTCGGTATTATTAAGCAGGGTTTTAAGAAAGTTATTTTAAAGGGAAAACCCTGTGAATTTGCTTTGAGGCAAACTTGTCACAGGGATTTCCAACTAACCAACCAAAAAAGTTTACAATCTTCTTCTTGAAGTAGATCTTGTATTTTTACTAGTGCTGTTTCTGTTTTGAGTAGCTCTAGAATTATTCGTTTTTGTAGATCTAGAAACAGATCTTTGTGTGCTAGACTTTCTTTGCGTATTATTAGGTCTAGAACTATATTTTTGAGTAGATCTTGATGATCTATTTATTGTCTGAGGTGTTCTTTTTTTATAGTTATTACTATTATAATTACGAGAATTATTGTTATTTGGTTTCTTCACAGTGTTAGAACTGTAATTTCTATCTCTTCTTACTGTTGTAGATCTGCTATTTGAATTATTTGCAGGTCTTTGACTTCTGTAAGATCTTTCTGTTGAACTTTTTGTTCTGTTAACAGTGTTGTTACCTCTATTTGAAGCGTTGCTTCTTCTTATAGCCTCATTATTGCTTCTAGATGATCTATTTACACTATTTCTATTATAAGACACATTATTTCTGGAACGTGAAACTTTAGCTAAATCTCTTCTAGGAGTAACGTTTCTGTTAATTCTTGTTACGTTTCTTGAGCTTCTATTTACAGTTGCATAATTTCTACTTCGTGTAATGGTATTACCTCTCCTGCTAGCAACCGAAGTTACAGGTCTGTAATTGTTATAGAAAGGTCTTGAGTAAACGTATCTTACTGGATTATAATATCTTCTGTAAGGTCTGTTGTATACCACACAGTAGTTTACTGGAGGGATAACATAATATCTGTGCCAAGGCCTGTAAACATAAGCTCTGTTAAATACATTAATAAACCCAGAGCAATGAGAAAATACGTTAAATCTATTATAATGCACATATAGCCCTCCAACTCTTGATACACGTCCAAAGTTGTTGTAATGTATATTTACATTTCCAACTTGAGAAACTCTACCATAATAATCATAATAAATAGGTGTGTTTTCAATTTGTATAATAGCTCCATACTCGTCATATTGTACGTAAGCATTATAGTTGTATCCTGAGTTAAAACTAACATTAACATTAGGAGATCCTATTGAAACGTTTAATCGCGCATTGCCTCTTAATAGGTTAAAATCGAATTGACCATCAGGGAAAATAGAAAATTCAATACCATTTTCTACAAAAATGAAAGAATTGCCATAACCTCCAAAATATGTAGAAGTAATCGTGTTATTTTTATTTGTTTCCGCATTAACAGTAAACCCAGTTAGGATTATCGCTGTTATCATAAATATTAATTTCTTCATAATTGTAAAGTTTAAATGTGATTACAATTTGATATTTACAAACAGCGTGCCAAAAAAACAAATAGTCTTTAAGGAGGTGTAAAATTAAGCGTGTATATAATTTGTAGAGTTTTTATATAATATTTTTTCAAATGTGAAATTAGTTTAATAAGTGAACATTTGTTTTGTGATTTTGAACAAAACAACAACGTGTAACGCATTAATTTATTGAAATTTGAAGGAATAACTAATTAAACTAAAACATTTTACACATGAAAAAAATTACTCTATTAACGGTTTTTGCGTTTACTTATATTATGGGTAACGCCCAATTAAGTATTACCTTTGAAGAAGGTGCAGCAGTTTTAAGCGAGCAAACTGCTGGTCCAACCACTGATGTAACGGAATACACTTATTTTTCGGATCAAGATACGGGAGGAGAAACCTTAACAACAACTGTTCAGGCAATTCCGGGAGGAACAACGGGAAATTCCTCAACTCGCGCAATGCGGATTGAAAACGCTGCCAATACAGCTAATTGGCACATTCCTCTAGTTCATATTTTGGGTACAGCTTTAGTGGATACAAATGGTAATTTTATAACATTAAAAATTTTACCTGCCTCAACTGGGGCAACAACCTTTAGACTTGGTTTAAAGGTAGGAGGAAATGATACAGTAAATTATGATGTAGCTTACAACCCTACAAGTACGACAGAATGGATTACTGTTGGTGTAGATATTACTGGTTTTGCCGCTGGTGTTACAAGACTTGAGTTTGGATTTGAGTTTGGAACAAGAGGGAGCGATATGGGAGAAGTTACTTGGATTGATGATGTAATGCAAGTTAGTTCCCTATCAACAAGTGATAATGTTATATTGGCGCAGCCTATAGATTTTTATCCTAACCCAACCAATGGCATTATAAACATATTTAAACCAAGCCGTTTTGAAAGAATCCAAATATATGATTTGCTAGGAAAAGAGGTGAAAAGTTTTAAATCTCAAGATAATTTAGATGTTTCAGATTTAGTTTCGGGAGTATATGTGATAAAAACCAATACAGGCTTAGGCAAAAAGATTGTTAAGGAATAGTTTGGCTAAAACATCACCTTAATGGTGAATATGTAGGGATTAGTGATTTAATTAAATGATAAAACTAAAAGGCACCAATAATGGTGCCTTTGCCTTTGTTGAAAGTTCTATGATTTAGCAATTATTTTTAAGTTTCATATTTAAAACAGGTTTCTTAATTGAACATATGTTCTCTTGTTTTGAACAAATAAACAATAGGTATGAGTTTGATTTGTAGAATTTTGGGGTATTAACTAATTAATCCAAAAATTATTACAAATGAAAAAAATTACATTATTACTAGCTCTATGTTTTAGCGCCTATGTTTCTGGGCAAGCAAATCCAGATACAGCGGGTTCAATTCCAAGTCAATTAGAGGACGGTTCAACATATGGCTTTACTTTCACTTATGATGTAACAGGGCATACTTCAGCTGATGTTACTGGGTGTAACTTGTTTTTTCAAGTTTATGATACTTCGACGGGAAATGCGGTAGCTCCTGCAATTCAGTTTGGCGCAGGATGGGAATTAACTAATTACAAAAATACAATAGATGCCAATGGAGTTACCGGAACTCATACTTGGAGTACAGCATTAGGGATGAATATTAATCCAGCAAATGCTTCAAGGCCTGCTTCTTCTGAATTACCTTCTGGCCAAGCTTATCGCGTGCGAGTTAATACAAATGTTGGTGGAACGTGGTATACCAGTGCATGGGAAGATGTGGAACTATTTGCTACAGGTACACTATCTGCAAATAAGTTTAATAAAAGTAAATTAAATGCTTTTTATAACTCAGAAAAAAATGCATTGATAATGAAAGAAGAATTTAAAGGAGATTTTTCTATTTATAATTTATTGGGACAAACAGCTTTAAGCGGAAAGCTGTCTAATGAAATTAGTGTAGAAAATTTAAAAAGAGGAATCTATATCCTTTCAACAGAATATGGAAGTTTAAAATTTGTTAAATAACAATTTAGACTAATCTGGTTTTTAGCAAAAAAGACGCCTTTTAGGCGTCTTTTTTTTATCTATTTCTGTAATAGTGATATGTATCTTCATCATCGTAAATATCATCACCATCTTCCCAATTATTATTGCAGGTGTTGTTGTTTCTTCTGAAATTTCTATTATCCCAATTTACAACACCATTAGTGTTAATAATTTCTCCCCATTTATTATAGTCAACAAACAAACCTCCAACTTGATTTAATCTTCCGTAACCTCTGTTATAGCTCATGTATACATTTCCTATGCGTTTAATTTTTCCGTACCTATCGTAGTTTAAAAATACGTTGCCAATACGTCTAATTTTTCCATCTCTGTCATGAGAAATAGAAATGCCTCTATCACCATATCTATTGTATCTCCCATTTCTATTTGGAGCTCCAAAAGTTGTATTTACAGTTCTTCTTTTAGAATGAAACCTGTAATAGTTATTGCTTTCATTAAAATGGGTGTTAAAGTCAAAACTTCCATCGGGAAAAACATAAAACTCTATACCACGTTCTAAAAAGGTTATAGGCTGTGCATTTCTATAGTTTCTAACTTTATTTATACGTTTTTTCTTTTTGTCATGGTGAAACTCTGATGCTGATGCAGTTGTTAATCCCATTAACATACCAATTAATAATAGTACTAATCTTTTCATAATATCTAATTTTAAGATTATGCCTACTCTTTAGCGTTTCGGCTTTCGCTGTTGTGTTTAGGTTTTCAATTTGCGTGCCAAAAACATAATTAATTGTATATCAATAATTTGAGTTTTGTGTTTTTAAAAACCTTTTTTATAATTTTATGAAAACCATTTTAATCAAATGCAAAACCCGCAACAAGTCTGTAAAAATTGTGAAAAATTATTCGATAAAGATTTTAGGTTTTGCCCGCACTGTGGACAACAGGCAAGAGAAAAACTTACGGTTGGAGTTCTTTTTTATAATACTATAAGTAATTATTTTTCCTTTGATGCTAGGTTTTTTAAAAGCTTTTTGCCTTTAATGCTTAAACCTGGTTATTTGGCCAAGAAATTCATTGAGGGTAAGCGCTTGTTATATTTACATCCAGCGCAATTATATTTATTTGTCTCAGTTGTGTTTTTCTTTCTAATGTCTACAATGGTCGTTAGAGATAACGTTCAGAATATAGATAAAGCGCTTAAGAACGCTAAAATAAAACCTTTAATTATTAATGATACTTTAAAAGCGGAAGCCGAAAAAGTAATTGATTCAATTAAATTTGATAGTGTTTTAAAGCCTATTATAGACCAGAGAATCCCTGGTTTAAACGACCAACATATTCAGGCTATTGATTCCTTAATAAAAAATAGAGCTAAAGAAGATTCTAATGCTCAGTTAGATTTTGGGTATAACACAAAAATTATAGATTCCTTGGTAGCTATTGAAGCTCCAGAAGATGAAATTTATAAAGCAATGGGCATGAGCGAAGATGCCAGTGCATTAACGAGAAAGTTTTATGCTCAAACTTTAAAATTTCAAAAACATAGAAATGGAGGGCAAATATTTCAGGCAGTTTACGATACCATACCGATTTCTTTATTCATTCTTTTACCCATTTTTGCATTAATATTAAAATTATTTTACCGCAAAAGGGGAACCTATGCACATCATTTGGTGTTTAGCTTTTATTACTTTTCGTTTTTATTTACTGTTTTTAGTTTAATCTTAATAGTTGATTATTTTATTGATCTTCCTGGGGCTTTAGAGTTTTTGATTGTTCTATCTACATTTATTTATTTGTTTATTGCTATTAAAAAGTTCTATGGACGTAGTTGGATTACAAGTTTTATTAAAACTAGTGTTATAACTTTTCTATATCTAAGTTTTGTTGTTCCGATAGCACTTATTATTCTTTTTATTGTAGGCTTTTTGTTTTATTAGTTGCTTGTTTTGATTTGTAACTAATTGATTTTTAGTTAATTATTTTGTATTTTTAAAATTATAACCAACAAATTTTAAATTATGAAAAAAATTAACGTATTCATTGCGCTTGGCTTTGTTTTGCTCTTAACCTCTTGTGGCGGAGCTAGAGCTGGGTATTTTGGTGGCTGTGAAAGCTACAGTTATTCAATAAGTGAAAGTGCTTTGGCGGGAAAGACGGTAGTTGCTTCCAAGACATCAAATGCATCAAATGCTAGTGTTTTAAATGAATTTTCCAATAACACTTCCAAGTCAGGTTTTTTTATTGGGTACTATTTTACAGATATTGAATTAGGTAGCAAGCTCGAGTTGCAACCTGAGATTAATTTTGTATCTGTTAAAGACTTAGAGCAAATTCAAGTACCTATTTTAGCTAAGTATGAGGTTATTGATAAAATAAATGTTTTAGCAGGACCAAATATTGGATATTTAATAGATGCACCTACAGGAGTAAAATCTATTAACTTTAGTGGAGATGTTGGTGCTGCTTACGAACTCACAGAAAACCTTAATGTTAACGCTAGGTATAATTTTGGTATTTCTAATCTTTTAGATAATCCTGGTGGTAATGCAACATCAAGACTAAGTGGTTTTCAAGTAGGATTAGGGTATCAGTTTTAATTATATATTAAATTTAAAAAGGAAGGTGGCAAATCTTCCTTTTTTTTGAATATAAATTTATTATTTTAATTTATCTGCTAGAAAAGCCGCGGTTATTGAATTTTTATTTGCCAAAATCTCTTCAGGAGTCCCATTTGCTACAATGTTACCGCCATTTTCACCTCCTTCTGGTCCTAGGTCAATTATGTAATCTGCACATTTTATAAGTTCAATATTATGCTCAACAACAATAATTGAGTGCCCATTTTCAATTAAAGAATTAAATGATTTTAATAATTTTTGAATATCATGAAAATGCAGACCGGTAGTCGGTTCATCAAATATAAAAAGTGCTTTTTCCTTTTTGTTTCCTTTGCCTAGAAATGTAGCTAGTTTAATTCGTTGAGCTTCACCACCAGAAAGGGTAGAGGAGCTTTGTCCTAATGTAACATAGCCTAATCCAACATCCTGCAGGGGTTGGAGTTTGTCTTTTATTTTGGTTTGTTTTGTTGAATCAAAAAATTCAATAGCATCATCAATGGTAAGGTTAAGAATGTCATCAATATTTTTTCCTTCAAAAGTAACTTCTAATATTTCTTTTTTAAAGCGTTTTCCTTTGCAGGTTTCACACTCTAAATGTACATCCGCCATAAACTGCATTTCAATAGTTACAACACCTTCGCCTTTACAGGTTTCACATCTTCCTCCATCTACGTTAAACGAAAAATGTTTAGGCTGATAGTTTCTTATTTTGCTTAGTTTTTGTTTTGAAAATAGTGCACGAATATCGTCATAGGCCTTTATGTAAGTTACGGGGTTCGATCTGGATGATCTCCCAATAGGGTTTTGGTCTACAAATTCAATAGCTTTTATATTAGAATAATTACCATTTAAAGAAGAAAATTGCCCCGGTCTATCACTGAAATCTGTTAGTTGTTTTTGAAGCGCAGGAAACAGGATCTTTTTTACTAAAGTACTCTTTCCGCTTCCTGAAACACCTGTTACTACCGTTAACATACCTAAAGGAAAGCTTACATCTATATTTTTTAAGTTATTTTCTCTAGCCCCAATTACATCAACATGATATTTTGATACTCTTCTTTTTTTAGGAATTTCAATCTTGAGATTTTCATTAAGATATTGAGCGGTTAAAGAAGAAGAGTTCATAATGTTTTCAAATGGGCCTTCTGCAACAACATTACCGCCAAAAGTTCCAGCTTCTGGTCCAATATCTATAATCGTATCTGCGGCTTTCATGATATCTTCATCATGTTCCACTACAATGACCGTATTACCAAGGTTTCTTAATGATTTTAAAACCGAAATGAGTTTCTCAGTATCTTTTGGGTGAAGGCCTATACTTGGTTCATCTAAAATATACATTGAGCCTACTAAACTGCTTCCTAGGGAAGTAGCTAAATTTATCCTCTGACTTTCTCCACCTGATAACGTGTTAGATTTGCGATTTAAAGTAAGATAATCTAGCCCTACATTTGATAAAAAAGATAATCTATTGTTAATTTCTTTAAGTAGTCTTTCGGCAATTTGATTATCATAATCATTTAATTCTAATTGCTTAAAAAAATTAGATAGTTCGCTTAAAGGCATTTCTACAAGATCGGTAATTGTTGCTCCTCCAACTTTTACATAGTTGGCCTCTTTTCTTAAGCGTTTTCCATTGCAAGCTTTACATTTAGTTTTTCCGCGGTAACGGGAAAGCATTACTCTATTCTGAATTTTATAAGCTTTAGATTCTAATTCTGCGAAAAAGGAATTTAGGCCTTCAAAGTGTTGATTACCATCCCAAATGAGTTGTTTTTGTTCTGGTGATAATTCAAAATAAGGTTTGTGGATAGGGAAATTAAATTTATGCGAATTATTCACTAGTTGATCTTTGTACCAACTCATGCTTTCACCTCTCCATGGGAAAATAGCATTTTCATAAACAGATAATCCCGTATTAGGTATGACCAAATCTTCGTCAATTCCAATAATATCACCATACCCTTCACATTTTGGGCATGCACCGTAAGGGTTGTTAAAACTAAACAGATGTACATTTGGTTCTAAGAAGGTTATGCCGTCAAGTTCAAATTTATTAGAAAACACTCGTATTTTATGATCTTCAAGAGATTCAATGGCACATTCGCCTTTTCCTTCGTAAAAAGCGGTTTGAATAGCATCTGCTAATCTGTTGTAAAAGTCTTCTTCAGTTTTAACTATTACACGGTCTACCACTAGTAATATGTTATCTTTAGATGAAGGGGAAGCTTCATCAATCCTAATCACTTCATTGTTAACCTTTATTCTGGCATACCCTTGTTGACTCAGGGCTTTAAGTTTATTTTCAATAGACCTACCTTCTTCTAAATGAATTGGAGCCAGTAATAGTAGTTTCGCTCTTTCTTCAAAAAATTTAGTATAATTTAAGACATCAGTAACCGTTTCTTTTTTAACCAATTCACCTGAAATAGGAGAGTAGGTTTTGCCAATTCTGGCAAACAACAACTTTAGGTAATCATAAATTTCAGTAGTTGTGCCAACTGTAGATCTCGGATTTGTAGAGTTTACCTTTTGCTCAATAGCAATGGCAGGAGCGATACCTTTTATATAATCTACTTTTGGTTTATTTAATCTACCTAAGAATTGGCGAGCATAACTGGATAAACTTTCAACATAACGTCTTTGGCCTTCTGCATAAAGTGTATCAAAGGCTAAGCTTGATTTTCCGGAACCGGAAAGACCAGTTATTACCACTAATTTATTTCTTGGAATAACAACATCAATATTTTTAAGATTATGCAGTTTAGCCCCTTTTATTATAATATTTTCTTTAGGGTTTACTTGAGAAATGTTAGTGCTCATAGGTGTTTTCAAGGAATAATCTAACAAAGATACTACAAGTATTTTAACTTAGAAAGTATCGGTGAATGGTAATTAAATATGAAAAAAAAGTGCTAATTTTTGTTTTTTAGGAATGATTGTTGTTATATTTGAGACATCAATCAATCTTAAAATCAACTTTCGCCTATAGCAAAAAATTACTTTTAAATAGTTAACCCCAAGCAAAGAAGCCCTCATCTTCTTGCATTAAAAGTAATGATTATGCAAAACGAATTAATTTCAGATGCTAACCTTGTTAGCAATTACATTAAAGGAGACGAATGTGCTTTAGAAGTACTTATTTACAGGCACAAACAAAAAATTTACAGCTTTATTTATTCTAAAGTTTTTGATAAAGATTTAGCTGAAGATATTTTTCAGGACACTTTCATAAAGGTAATTAGAACTCTTAAACAAGGATCTTATAATGAGGAAGGTAAGTTTTTACCTTGGGTTATGCGTATTGCTCATAACTTGGTAATTGATTTCTTTAGGAAAAGTAATAGAATGCCAAAATTTGATAATGCTGGTGAATTTAGTATTTTTTCTGTATTAAGTGATTCTTCTTTAAACGCTGAGAAAGCTATTATTAAAGAACAGGTTGAAAGTGATGTAAGGCGTTTAGTTGAAGAGCTACCAAATGATCAAAAGGAGGTGCTTTTAATGCGTATGTATAATGACATGAGTTTCAAAGAAATATCAGAAAGAACAGGGGTTAGTATTAATACGGCATTGGGTAGAATGCGTTACGCATTAATTAATTTGCGTAAGATTATTGAGAAGCATAATATAGTTTTAACAAACTAATACAATAAGTTAAACTTTGTTGCGTTATTAGTTTTAGATAAATTCTTAAATTGATAACATGGCAAAACTTTACACTGAGAAAAATTTTACTGAAAATGAACTACAACCGAAGGAAGAAACGGTTAAATTTCTTCTAGATTATTCTAAGGCTTTAAGTGTTATAAATAGTAATAAGCAGAAGTTTGAAATACTTCAGAATTAGATTAAAAAGTCCTGTAAATCAGGACTTTTTTGATTTATAATAGTCTTGAATTACAGATTTTCTACCTATTGTTTTAGTAATTATATCTTTGTCTAAATTCCATCCTCTAGCAGGAGAATATTCACGACCGTACCATATAATTTGTAAGTGTAAATCATTCCAAAGTTCTTTTGGAAATAATCTTTTGGCATCTTTCTCCGTTTGCGTTACATTTTTGCCACTACTAAGATTCCATCTATACATTAATCTGTGAATGTGTGTGTCTACAGGGAATGCCGGAATGCCGAAAGCCTGAGACATTACCACACTTGCTGTTTTATGGCCAACAGCAGGTAATGCTTCTAAAGCTTCAAAGCTTTGTGGAACCTCACCGTTGTGTTCATCTATAAGTATTTGAGATAAACCATGTATACCTTTACTTTTCATTGGAGATAAACCTACAGGTTTTATAATTTCTCTAATGTCATCTACGGTAAGTTTTACCATGTCATAGGGGTTATCGGCTTGCTCAAACAATAAAGGCGTAATTTGATTAACTCTTACATCCGTACTTTGAGCAGACATTAATACGGCTATTAATAAGGTGTAAGGATCTTTATGGTCTAAAGGAATAGGTATTTCGGGGTAAAGCTCATATAATTTGTTGATTACAAAATTTACGCTTTCTTGTTTGGTCATTAGATTGTATTTTTGTGAAACGAAGTTAAAAAAAAATTAAACAAAAAATTGATTATGACTACATTAAAAATAGGAGATAAGGCACCAAGTTTTACGTCCAAGGATCAAGATGGAAACCTAGTTTCTTTAGAGGATTATAAAGGGAAAAAATTAGTTTTATTTTTCTATCCCAAAGCTAGTACACCTGGCTGCACGGTTGAAGCATGTAACCTAAGAGATAATTATGATAGATTTAAATCTTTGGGATATGAAATACTAGGAGTAAGCGCGGATAGTGCAAAAAGACAAACAAATTTTAAGAATAAATACGAGTTTCAGTACCCTTTATTGGCTGATGAAGATAAAGAGGTGATTAACGCTTATGGAGTTTGGGGACCTAAAAAGTTTATGGGTCGTGAATTTGATGGTATTCATAGAACTACTTTTGTTATTGATGAAAATGGACTTATTGAAGACGTGATTGCAAAAGTAAAAACAAAGATTCATACAGATCAGATATTGAAATAAAAAAAAAGACCCTTCCAAAGGAAGGGCTTTTTAATTTACTTTTTAATTGCTCTCCTTTTAATGGCAAGAGGTTTTAAAGGTTTTCTGGTATATCCAAATAAGCGATAATCTTTTATTAAGTCTGCAGTTCCTTCAGGAAGCATATCTTCCCAACCAGGCTCTCCTTTGTCAATCATATCTAAAGCCTTTCTAGAGAAAATATCCATGATACTTTCATCGTAATCTTTTATGTCTACAACCTTACCATTGTATTTAAAGAATTTGTACAACTCTTTCATTCGTGGATAGACCTTTAGATTTTCACTAGTAATTAATTCCCCAGTTTTGGCGTCGAACATAGGATACAAGTAAACTTTTAAGTCCTTGAAGAAAAGCTTTCCAAAGGCTTCTAAAATACCACCGCTTATATGTCGGTAATATTTTTCATCAAAAATATCAACAAGATTGCTAACGCCCATAGCTAATCCCATTCTAGCTTTAGTGTAATTAGAGAAATATTCAACTACTTTATAATATTCCTTAAAGTTTGATATCATTACAGAATGTCCCAAGGCACATAGTAAATCTGCTCTATCGATAAAGTCTTGCTCATCAATTTCGCCTTCGGCTCTTAAGTTTGATAGTGTAATTTCAAAAACAGTAACCGTATTTTCTGCCTCTACCTTCTTTTCATTTACAAACATTTCATATGACTTCTCATACATGGCCATATTTACCTTTGTTACTGGTCTAAAACTACCTCTTAGGGCAAGAATGTTCTTTTTGTAAAAAATTCTAGCAGGAAGGACGTTTGTTCCATCAGGGCCAAAAACAACCGCATCGGTCATGTCATTTTTTACGAGTTGCAAACTCATTAAACGATTGTCAACATTTTTGAACACAGGGCCAGAAAAATTAATTGTATCAATTTCAATTTGATCCTTATCTAAATGATCATATAAATAACGTAATAACTTTTTTGGTTGATGGTAATGATAAAAAGCACCGTAAACAAGATTAGTTCCAAGAGTTCCTAGTGTTTCTTGTTGTAACCTAGCATCAGTTTCTTTAAACCTAACATGTAAAATGATTTCATTGTAGTCTTGTCCGGCTTCAACTTGGTATTTAATTCCTACCCAGCCATGTCCTTTAAATTGTTTTGCAAAATCTATCGTGGCAACAGTATTGGCATAGGTAAAGAAAATCTTATCAGGGTTCTTATCACGTGTAATACGCTTTTCCATGAGATCCATCTCATGAGATAGCATTTTTCGCAATCTAGATTCTGTAACATAACGCCCATCATCTTCAACACCGTAAATAGCATCACTAAACGCCTTGTCATAAGCTGACATTGCTTTTGCAATAGTTCCAGAAGCGCCACCAGCTCTAAAAAAATGACGACAAGTTTCCTGACCCGCGCCAATTTCTGCAAATGTTCCGTAAATATTCTGATTTAAATTTATGCGAAGAGCTTTAGATTTTATGGAGGGAATATCATCAAACTCTCTATCTCCTTTTATGCTAATTTCCATATCAATTATAGGTTATGTACGTTACTTGCAAAGTTATTAAATATGTAAAGCAAACAAAAAAATAACGCTATTTTTGTGCAAAACACATTACAATTGAAAGTAACCTTTTTAGGTACAGGCACATCTCAAGGTATTCCTATAATTGGAAGCGATCATCCCGTTTGCTTAAGTAGTAACCCAAAAGACAAAAGATTGCGGGTTTCCATTTTAGTTGAATGGAATAGCTTGGCGCTTGTTGTAGATTGCGGCCCAGATTTTAGATATCAAATGCTTAGAGCGCGATGTACAAAAATCGACGGAATATTATTTACGCATGAGCATTCGGATCATGTTATGGGGTTTGATGATATAAGACCTTTTTATTTTAAGCAAGGTGATATACCGATATACGGACACAAACGCGTTATAAAATCTCTTAAGAAAAAGTTTGATTACGTTTTCGAAACAAAAAACAAGTACCCTGGAGCGCCATCGGTT
Source organism: Seonamhaeicola marinus (assembly GCF_008085455.1). Lineage (NCBI taxonomy): Bacteria > Pseudomonadati > Bacteroidota > Flavobacteriia > Flavobacteriales > Flavobacteriaceae > Seonamhaeicola > Seonamhaeicola marinus. Next base: position 584,582 of record NZ_VSDQ01000718.1, read on the forward strand.
GTAGTTAATAAAATTAAGAACCAACCGTTTAGCATAGGTAACAAAAAAGTAATTCCTATTAATGTGAAGCATGGAAAGCTACAAGTATTTGGTTTTAGATTTGATGATTTTGTGTATTTAACCGATGTAAAAACGGTTAAGACCAAGGAGTTTGAAAAGCTTAAGAATGTTAAGGTTTTAGTTGTTGACGCTTTAAGGATTAAGCCGCATTATTCTCATTTTAACCTGGAAGAGGCTTTGGAGTTTATAAAAATCGTAAACCCTGTAAAAGCTTATCTTACCCATATTAGTCACTTATTAGGGTTTCATGACGAGGTTGAAAAGCGCTTACCGGAGAATGTGTTTTTAGCATATGATGAATTACAAATAACTATTTAAATTATTATGAAGCAGAGAATTTTTATGTACCTGTTTGTTTTTTCGGTACTCTTAATATTATTTCAATACGTTAATTCTAAACGTATTTTTGAAGACCTTAATACTAAATTAGATAAGCGCGAATCAACAATTACCAAGCTAAAAGATTCTATAGAGGTATTAGAAAATGCGTATTTAGAAGTTTCTCATTTTAATTTAGATAGAAACGAAGATGCTATAAGTTATTTTGAAAAAGATGGATATAAAATTGATGAATTAATTCCTTTTATTAAAGATGAGCTCTATAAGTTAAATGAAATAAAAGGGGAGCATCCAATTGTACCATATGCATCTAGCGAAGGAAGAAAAATAATGATTAACACCGTAAAAATGTTAAATCATAAATGGATTATTGCTGATTTTTCAGATGGAGAATTTTGGGGAGAAATCTTTTTAACCTATGAAATAACAGAAGATAGACAACTAAAATTTAGTCTTTTAGAATCCTTTTTGTATCCCTTTGATTAATTTGCTTTAAAAGCTATCCCTTTTTGTTTTATAGTTTCTCCAACATAAGAATATTCAAAAGTATAAGAACTGTCAGTAGTAGTCAGTATTTTTAAATGTATATCTTTCTTCTCTGCCATGTTCTTGGGGTTTATAGTTTTGAATATTACTTCGCAATCATTAATCCAGCGTAGCTGAGATGAATCTGTTTTATTATCATAGGATTCTATCTGTAAATCTTCAGTTCTAGTAAAAGTAGATTTAAATACTTCTCCATTGATAGTAACTTTACTGTAGAACTTCCCAGTTTTAAAATTAGTACAGTTTCTTTCCGTATTGTAACAACTTACACATATCGTTAAGAAGGCTAAATATAATAGGTAACGCATAAAAAATGAATTTAAGGCAAAATTAAAAAGATAATATCTAATTCTGAAAATTTTTAAAACTGCCATCAGAGTAAAAAATAACTATTTGTTCAATACGCTTTCCTTTTGTTTGGATTTCGTTTTTCAATTCCTCAATAGGGGAATTTGGGTTTTCTGTTGCGGAATTTTTTTTCGCGGAAGTTACTTGAGGTGTTTCAAATTCAATTTTTTTCTGGCTTGGTGGAAAATTTCCTTTTCCATTAACGAGCCAATATAAATCTACATCTGGGTAGGAGGAAAGAATTTTAAGAATAAAGTCTAAACTTGGCTTATTTCTACCAGATAAAACATGAGAAATACTAGAGCGTTGAACATTAATTTTTTCAGCAAAAGACGATGCGGATTCACCATAATATTCTATCACTTTTTTAAGTCTTTGGGCAAATTTATTATTGTTTACCATTGTAAACTAAGTTTAGATAAAATTCCTTGTTACAAATGTAAACAATATTGTTGAGATATGAAAATACAGTATAATAAACTCTAAAAACACGTAAACTTTAAGTTTATATAAAAGCGTTTAATGTCTTGATTTTAAGTAATTTATTTAAATGAATCAGATTACATCTAGAAAAGTATAATTTTTGCAATAAATATCACGCTAGTTTTGTATACAATTGTAATCAATCTTAAGTAATTTGCTTGTTTACATTTGTAAAATTGTAAATGTTTACATTTGTATTCAAATTTTTTCACATGGAAATTGAACAATTAAAATCTCTATATTTAAAAAGCAAAGAAAATGCGCTTAATGGACGTTATATTACTAATAATAACATTAAACCTCTTTTAGATAATTTAACCTCTAAATTTGAGGTTGATGTAATAGGAAAGTCGGTTTTAAATAAACCTATTTATGGTGTTAAAGTTGGAACTGGAGAAAAGAGAATATTAATGTGGTCCCAAATGCACGGAAATGAATCAACGACTACAAAAGCGTTATTCGATCTTTTTAATGCTTTAAGTACTGAAAATGATTTGGATTATGTTTTAGAGGCTTGTACACTTTATTTTATTCCTATTCTTAATCCAGATGGCGCCGAGGCTTATACTCGTATTAATGCTAACGAAATAGACTTGAACCGGGATGCTCAAAATAGGTCTCAACCAGAAAGTAAAGTTCTTAGGGCTATTTATGAGTCTTTTAAACCACATTATTGCTATAATTTACATGGTCAACGAACCATTTTTAGTGCAGGAAAAGCTAACAAATCTGCTATAGTGTCATTTTTATCACCAGCACAAGATGAAAGCTGCACAATTACAGAGAACCGAAAGGTGTCCATGGAGATTATTGCTAAAATGAACGAAATGCTTCAGAATATTATTCCTGAGCAAGTTGGAGTTTATGATGATGCCTTTAATATTAATTGTGTTGGAGACACTTTCCAAACTGAAAATGTGCCAACTATACTATTTGAGGCCGGTCATTATCCTAATGATTATGATAGGGAGCAAACAAGAGCGTTAATTTTTATGTCTTATTTGACATCTTTGGATTATATATCACAAAACAATGTTGATGGTAAAAAGTTTAAAGGGTATGCTTTAATACCTGAAAATGAAAAACAATTTTTTGACATAATAATTAGAAACGTCTCAGGTTACGGTGAAGATGTGCTAGATATAGCTATTCAATTTAAGGAAGTGTTAACTGAAGGTAGTTTAAATTTTGTTCCAATTGTAGAGAAAATAGAAAAATTAAATGGTTTTTATGGTCATAAGGAGCTAGATGCTAATAGGGGTAAGGTGTTAGATGTGAATGGTGTAAAGTTATCTGAAGGTAACGAAAACGTTATCGTAATATTGAATAATGAAGAAATCGCATTAAACCTAAAATAAAACGTATTTATTATGCGTAATTATTAATAAAAATGTGTTAATTTTGATTTTTATCTAAGAATACTTAATCATGGGGAAAATAAAATTAGACGAAATCGATCATCAAATTCTTGACATGTTAATAGACAACACAAGAATTCCTTTTACAGACATAGCAAAAAAATTATTAATTTCTGCAGGTACGGTTCATGTACGTGTTAAAAAAATGGAAGAATCTGGAATTATAAAAGGTTCTTCGTTAATGTTGGATTATAAGAAACTAGGGTATTCTTTTATTGCTTATGTGGGAGTGTATTTAAATAATACTTCTCAAACTAAATTTGTTTTAGAACGTATAAATGAAATACCATATGTTACTGTTGCGCACATTACCACAGGGAAGTTTAATATATTCTGTAAAATCCGTGCTAGAAGTACAGAACATGCTAAAGAAGTTATTTTCTTATTAGATGATATTGAAGGTGTATATAGAACAGAAACAATGATTTCTCTAGAAGAAAGCATAAATGATAAAAAACGTTTAATGCATTCTATTTTTAACGATTTAGAACATTAAAGAAATATACATATATAATTTAAGAGTCCTCTTTGGGGGACTTTTTTAATTTACAGGTATTTGACTAATTTAAAACTAAATTGTTGCAGATAGCAGTGATAATTTATCAGTTTAAAGAATAATTTTGATAACTATATTTAGATAAAAGATATTTACCATGTTGTATTACAAATTAAGTATAACCCCCAAATTTATAACAACTAATGTTATTTAATTCTTTAGAGTTTTTTGTCTTTTTACCAATAGTTTTTGTACTATATTGGTTTGTTACCGCAAGAAATTTAAAAATCCAAAATTTACTAATTGCCATTGCAAGTTATGTTTTTTATGGTTGGTGGGATTGGAGGTTCCTATCTTTAATTGCATTTAGCTCAATAGTTGATTACACAACTGGTGTTTTGTTAGAAAAAACAGAAAAAGAGTCTAAGAGAAAAATTCTTTTATGGATTAGTATATGTGTAAATTTAGGTTTTTTAGGCTTCTTTAAATATTATAACTTTTTTGTAGAAAGTTTAGTGGACTCATTTACTTTGTTAGGAAGGCCTTTAAGCATAAACACATTAAATATTATACTTCCAGTAGGTATTAGTTTTTATACTTTTCAGACGTTAAGCTATACGATTGATGTGTATAAGAAAAAATTAGAGCCAACAAAAGATTTTATTGCCTTTACTGCCTTTGTTAGCTTCTTTCCTCAATTGGTTGCTGGGCCTATAGAGAGAGCTACTAATTTACTTCCTCAGTTTTATAAGAAAAGAACATTTTCATATGCTTTAGCTGTAGATGGAATGCGACAAGTGCTTTGGGGATTATTCAAAAAAGTAGTCATAGCGGATAACTGTGCAAAATATGCCAACATAATTTTTAATAACTATGAAGATTATTCGGGCAGTACTTTATTGTTAGGAGCTTTTTTCTTTGCTTTTCAAATATATGGTGATTTTTCTGGGTATTCAGATATAGCTATTGGCATCTCAAGGTTATTTGGTTTTAACCTGAAAAGAAATTTTGCTTTTCCATATTTTTCCAGAGATATTGCTGAGTTTTGGAGACGTTGGCATATGTCTTTATCTACGTGGTTTAGAGATTATTTATATATTCCATTAGGCGGAAGTAGAGGAGGACTTAAAATGAAAATTAGAAATACATTTGCAATATTTCTAGTAAGTGGATTTTGGCATGGAGCAAACTGGACTTTTATAGTTTGGGGAGGATTAAATGCTCTTTATTTCTTACCATTAATGTTGACAAATAAGAATAGAGTTAATACTGATTTAGTAGCCCAAGGGAAATTATTTCCAAACGTAAAGGAAGTTTTTCAAATGCTAATGACATTTTTTATAACGTTAATAGCTTGGGTTTTCTTTAGGGCAGATAATGTTGCTCAAGCATTTTCGTATGTAAAAAACATGTTTTTAGAATCCTTTTTCTCTATGCCAGAAGTTTGGCCTTCTACAGTTTTACTACTCGTTGCGTTTTTTATCGTGGTAGAGTGGATAGGTAGATCTGGGGAATTTGCTATTGAAAACATAGATAGACTTAATAAACCTTTTAGGTGGGCAGCATATATATTATTAATAATTTTGATGTTTAGCTATACAGGAGAACAGCAGGAATTTATTTACTTTCAATTTTAGGATATGTCAAATTTCTTTAAAAACATACTTTTCTTTCTAGGTTTCCTAATATTAGCAGGAGAAATAGCTGTAAGATTAACTTATGCTGTTTCTGATATTCCTCAAAGAAAAATTGATGAGAAGACCGGTATTCAAAAATATTTTCCAAATCAGGAGGGATATTGGAAAGGGGGTAATCATAAATGGGTGATTAATGAATTAGGGTGGCCAGGAGAATTGCCAGAAAGTTATGATAACCTTGTTAGTGTAATTGGAGATTCTTTCATTGAGAATTTTATGAATCCAAACGAGTGTCATCAGGCTATTTATTTAAAACAAAACCTTCCAAATAATAACTTTATAGAAGCGTCAAGATCTGGAGTATCTTTAATTGAAGCATTTGAGATATCCAAACAATTAGATTCTTTAAAGCCATTAAAACATTTAATCTATGTTCATGATAGTGATTTTTATGAGAGTATTACCACTGTTAATAGAATGAAAGATGTTACACAATTAGATGTAGAAAATAAAAGTATAGTTTATGGTGAAATGAAATCACCTGGGTTTAAGAAAATTCTTTACAATTTTAAATTAGCTTATTATTTTTATAATAGATTTCCTTTAAATCTTTCTTTTTCATTCAAAAAGAAAGAAGAGCATAAAAAGTCTGAGGGTAAAAAGCCTAAAAAGAGTAAATGGCAGTTAAATAAGACTAAAGTCAATGCTCTTTTGGAGTACATAAAGGAATATTATAACATAAATGATAAAGTGTTAGTCTTTAGAACAAAATCTAACAAAAAACTAGTAAGCCAATGTATAGAGGCTGGGTTTAATGTTATTCATTTAGATTCTACTGTAGATGATAAAGATTGGTCTTTTAGTTATGATCATCATTGGACATGTTATGGACATGAGAGAGTGGCCTTGCAAGTAAGTAATTATTTAAAAGCAAAAAATTAAACCTTAATAGTCATGGTTTTTAATTCTCTTGAGTTTTTAATTTTTCTACCAATAGTGTTTTGTCTTTATTGGTTAGTATTTAAAAAGAACTTAAGAATTCAAAATGTTTTGCTCTTATTAGCAAGCTATTTTTTTTATGGCTTTTGGGATTGGAGGTTTCTTTCCTTAATAATTCTGAGTACTCTTGTAGATTTTTATGTAGCCCAAAAAATATTTCAGAATAATAGAAAGATTTCTAAAAAGTATTGGTTGTGGCTAAGTATCCTGATTAATATAGGTATTCTGGGCTTTTTTAAATATTATAATTTCTTTGTTAATTCTTGGGTAGAAATGTTTGACGCTTTTGGAATTAGTATAGAAAATACATGGACTCTTAGAGTAATTCTTCCTGTAGGTATTTCGTTTTATACGTTTCAGACTATGTCATATTCTTTTGATGTTTATAACAAGCATATTAAGCCTACAAAAGACATTGTAGCCTTTGCTACATTTGTTAGTTTCTTTCCGCAGTTGGTTGCTGGACCAATAGAAAGAGCTTCAAATTTGTTACCACAAATTTCTACCAAACGTGTATTTGATTACAATCAAATAGTAAGTGGTTTAAAACTTATTTTATGGGGTTTATTTAAAAAAGTAGCGATAGCAGATGCCTTAGCGCCAATAGTAGATGATATTTTTACTAATTATTCAAATTACTCTTCTTCAACACTAATTTTAGGTGTTATTTTTTTTAGTTTTCAAATTTATGGAGATTTCTCAGGGTATTCAGATATTGCTATTGGTACGGCAAAAATGTTTGGTATAGAATTGTCTTCTAATTTTAAGTTTCCCTATTTTTCAAGAAATATTACTGAGTTTTGGAATAGGTGGCATATTTCTTTATCAAGTTGGTTTAAACATTATGTATATTTTCCTTTAGGGGGTTCTTATGGAAGTCAAGTAAAATCTATAAGAAATGTATTGATAGTATTTTTAGTAAGTGGTTTATGGCATGGCGCTAATTGGACTTATGTTGTTTGGGGCGCTTTTCATGCACTTGCATTCGTACCTGTTTTTGTAATAAAAAAGAACAAAAAATATAAAAATCTAGCATTAGGAGAAGGCGAACTCATAATTTCTCTCAAAGAAATATTAAAAGTGATTTTTGTATTCTCATTAGTAACATTTTCATGGATCTTTTTTAGGTCTGAAACTATTTATCAGGCATTAGAATATATTCATAACATTTTTATTAATAAGTCATTTAGTGTTTATGATCATCCAAGGGGATATAGAATGATAGACTATTACATGCTTATTTCGTTGTTTGTTATTTTCGAATATATCATAAGGAAAGATGAACGTAACCCAATTAGATTTAAATCTAAAGTACTAAGGTTCATAACATATACATTACTAATTCTATTAATGTTATTGTTTTATGACAATGGTATAGACAGATCATTTATATATTTTCAATTTTAACATTTATAAAATAAAAAAGAAAAACAATCATGGTTATATTAGGATTAAACTATTACTTTCACGACTCTACAGCATGTATAGTAGTTGATGGAAAATTAATTGCAGCCATTGAAGAGGAAAGATTAAATAGGGACAAACATACGCGTGTATTTCCTCAAAAAGCTATAGATAGATGTTTAAAAATAGCTAAACTTAATTATGATGATATAGATCACATTGCGGTTTCTATAAAGCCTTCTCATAATTTAGGAAAAAAGATGGTGCATTGTGCAAAAAACATAAGCGGATTAAAAACATTTATCAACCATGAGTTCGTTCATGCTTACAATAAGCAAAAGAGTTTCTGGAATTGGTTCAAATACCATTGGGATTCAAAGAAAAAAGGTCCTAAAGTGCATTTTATCCCGCATCATTTTAGTCATGCGCCTGGATCTTTTTATGTTTCTCCTTATGAAGAAGCTGCGCTTTTAGGTGTGGATGGCTCTGGGGAATGGGCTACTACTTGGTTAGGTCATGGTAAAGGAAATGAAGTTAAGAGTTTAGGAGAGAGCTTCTTTCCTCATTCTTTAGGTTCTTTTTATGAAGCTGTTACTCAATTTTGTGGATTTAGAACAAGCTATGATGAAGGAAAAACAATGGGATTAGCTCCAATGGGGGATCCAGAAGTGTTTAAAGATGAAGTTGCAAAGATTGTTTCGGTTAATAAAAACGGACAATTAAAGTTTGATTTAAGTTATTTTAACTATCAAAATTTTAGCTGGAAAAGATGTTCTCCAAAGTTTTTTAAGATTTTTGGAGAACCAAGAAAACATGGAGAAGACTTCCAGAAACATCATATGGATGTTGCTGCTGCTTTTCAAAGAGTTTTGGAAGATAAGGTTTTAGAAATATGTGATATTCTTCATGAAAAAACTAAAGCAGATTATTTAGTTATTTCGGGTGGAGTATCTTTGAACAGCGTAATGAATGGTAGAATTGTAAGAGAAAGTAAATTTAAAGATGTCTACGTTATGCCTGCTGCTGGTGATAATGGAACAGCACTTGGTGCAGCATTTTATTTGTACAATGGTATTTTACAACAACCAAGAAATTTTGTTCATGATAACCCGTATGTTGGTACATCATACACAAATGAAGACATAGAGAAGGTACTCAAAGGTGCAAAATTAGAGTATACTTATCATGAAGATATTTGTGAACAGGCTTCTTTATTACTTGAAAAAGGAAAGATATTAGGATGGTTTCAGGGAACCATGGAAATTGGTCCAAGAGCACTTGGAAGTAGAAGTATTTTGGCTAATCCTGCATTTCCTGATATGAAAGATAAGATTAATTCAGAGGTTAAATTTAGAGAAGCTTACAGACCATTTGCACCATCTGCCATTGAAGAAGCCAAAAATGATTTCTTTGACTTAGAAGTTGAAGCTCCTTTTATGCTAAAAGTATGTAATGTATTGGAAGAAAAACAAAGTATAATTCCTGCAGTAACCCATGTAGATGGTAGTGCTAGATTACAGACCGTTAAGAAAGAGCTACACCCAAGATACTATGATCTTATAAAGAAGTTAGGGGACAAAACCGGGGTGCCGGTAGTTCTAAATACTAGTTTTAATATACAAGGGGAACCTGTTGTAGAATCCCCGCAAGATGCAGTTAGGTGTTTCTTTTCAACAGGTTTAGATAGTTTGGTAATAGGGAATTTTTTAATTTCTAAAAATTAATATCGGGGGCAAATGAAAAAGCTCATAATTAAATCTCTAGTTTATTTTGTATTACTATTATTAGTATTAGAGATCATTGTGCGTATATTTCATTTAGCTAAAGACAACCCAATAAGATTTATTGATGCTCATAATGTTGAGAAATGGAAACCAAACCAAGAAGGATATTCAGTAACAGGAAATAGAAAGCAAAATGTAGCTAAATATCATATCAATAAATCTGGTTTTAATTCATATAGAGAATTTGCTCCAGCTAAAGACAAAATTGAAATTGCTTTAGTTGGAGATTCTTTTGTTGAAGGATTTCATCAAGACTATAATAACTCCATTGGAAAAAAAATCGAAACCGAATTAAATGATGCTGTGGAGGTATATGAATATGGTTATGCTGGATATGATTTTGCAGATCAATTACATTTAATAGAGGCGTATAAAGAGGATTTCAATTTAATCGATAAAGTCTATATTTATTTAAAGTTTAAAGATGATTTAAAAAGAGATGAGTATAAAGTGAGTTATGCCAGAATGCAATTAGAGACTCCCTTAAATAAAGCGCTAAGAGAAGTGAAACTTTTGGTTTATACTCAAAACATCGGCTTTTTGGATTCTGCAAAAAGTCTAATGGGAAAGGTGTTATCGTTTGGTAAGCTTAAGAAATCCAAGAAGGGGAAAGAAGAAAAGCAAAATAAAAATGAACTATACATATCAAATTTCAATAACTTAGTTGAAAAATATAATTACAATAAAGATAAATTTGTGCTGTTCTTTGAAGGAGGAGATGAAGTGCCAAATGAGTTTTTATCATTTTTAAATGAAAATAAGTTTAAATATATAAACTTATCCCAAGCATTTGAAAAATCTAAATTCCCAGTGACTCTTATTTACGATAAGCATTGGAATAATCATGGAAGGGATATAGTAGCACAAGAAATAGCAAGCTACCATAAACAAAACCAATGAATAAATAATTTGATAATGTTATTCACCACTTCTGTAAAGAGGGAAAAAATTTGAAGTTTTATCAGTAACATTTTTTTCTTCTACCAAATTATCATACACTTCTTGGTTGACAATATGTTTCCAGATTTTAAACTTTTTGAAATCTTTTGAAAATGAAGATTTGAATCTAAATAATTCATCTTCATTATTGCCTAAGCCACCACCTAAGTTAAAATATTTATATTTCCCGTCACCAGATGCATTAATTCTCATTTCATCTATTAGCAGTCTAATAGGAGATAGGTTTAGATAGGCGTTTCTTGTTCCAGAAATATGATATTGAATGATAGTATTAGTTTTTACCATCATAGCAGCAGATACGATTTCTTGAGTTTCTTTATCAATTGCCATTAACACATCCGTTTCATAATCAGTACTTTTTATAAAGTCCAGAAAATATTCTTTAGAGAAGTAATAATGTTTTTTAGCATTTACACGATCCATATTTTCATAATATAAATCCATAAAAGTCATTAAATCTTCCTCAGATACCCCTTTTCTAACATCGAATGCCTTTCTGCATTTGTTTATGTATCGTTTGGTTGTTTTAGAGAAAAGAGTACGTTGTTCTGCAACGTCTTTGGTTAAATCTATATTAACAACGTTTCCCAATTCAATAATTTCTCCTATATCTTGTAAAATTTCTTTCTGCACACTAATAAAAGGATTTAACCTAGAAAAAACAGATACTATTTTTTCTTGAGATAAAAACTCTGATAATGCTTTTTTGAAATGAATATTATTAAAGTTTTCAGGGACACCAACTCTTATAGGGCCGCAATAACCGTAAACAGAGGTTGCATCATAATATGCAGTATTTTCAATATTTCTAATAAGCAAGGGAATGCCAATTAGGTAATCTCCTTCTGTATATTTTAATAGAATAGCTTTATCTTTCTCATCTTTGGATAGTTGATGATAATCATAGGTGTGATAGAAGTCAAAAAAATCGGTTTCCGCTAGAAAAGCATCCCAATTTTCCTTGGTTGTAATCACTTCCAATTTAGAGGTCATAACTTCTAAATCTTTTTCTTTCATAGTGTTTTTTTTGTTCCTGTATAGAGGAAAATAATTGTTGGAATCATCGATTGGATGACTCATTTCAGTATAGTCAACATCAATGTTTCTTAAAAGGATATTGTATACCTCATTATTAATAATTTTTCTTCCTGTATAAAATATAGCATCGTTGTCTTTAGGGAAAAATGTTTTTTTGTAAGAATATAAGTTATCGTTATCTTTTCTTCCACCTCCTAAAGAGTAGTATTTCATATTATTTTCTAAACCCCATTTAATGGTTTCTACTTTTAAGAAGTCGTTTGGTCTGTAGTTAAAATAATCAGATAAAGTCCCTCCTAAATAAGAGTTAAGTGTATGGTTATCAATAATTATAAGTTCTGTAGAAATAGGTTTGGATTCAAAATAAACAAATACTAGAACAATATTTTCTATATTATTTTTAATAAGGTTTAAAAAATAACTTTTTGGGTAGAAATAATTAACAGTAGCCCCTGTTCTTTTCATGGTACTCATGTAAATATGGTAGAAATTTTCAATATGAGTATCTTCAATATTTTTGTGCAAAAATTCAATTTTTAAATTATGCTTTAATGCTCTTCTGTAATTATTTCTAGCTTTTTGTTTAAAATTAGTCCATATAGATTCAAAGTTTGTTAATTTGCCTTTAACATTTCTTAATGATTCTATTAGAAAACCAGTATAATTTTCTTGATTCCCGTTTAAGTTAAAACGTATGAACTCCGTAACCACATTGTTGTCTTTATACCAAGTATCAATCTCTTCCCAGAATTTTTTTAAAAGACATTCTGTAGTACTATTAAATAATGGGCCATTGTATCCATAAGGGGAGATGGCATCATAATACTTTTCCTTAAGGTTTTGAACTCCTTTAGATTTAATCTCATTAATATGAATTGGCATTAAAACCTTTGGTTCATCATCCTCTTTCAACAAAAAATAACTAATGTTTTCTGTTTCATTCGAAGAATTACAATAATCAAGTGAATAAAAAACACTGTTATTTCCTATTAATTCTACATAAGAATTATATAATTCCCTATCTGAATTATTTTTTATGGTCTTAAATTCTAGTTTAACACTTCTTAAACTCATTAGCTCTAGATGTTGTAGTTGTTTTTTTTTTTTTGCTTGTTTGTTTAGAATATTATATTAAGAAATAATTTTAGTTTGAACCAGTAAATTCGGGCATAACAATATCAGAACTATCATCATTGTTTATACCGTCAGGTTTAAGAACTTTTTTTATGGTTAGGAGAATTATTTTTAAATCTAATAAAAGTGATTGGTTTTCTACATACCAAACATCGAAATTAAATTTTTCATCCCAAGACAATGAGTTTCTTCCCTTTATTTGAGCCCACCCAGTGATACCTGGTAAAACATTATGTCTCTTTTTTTGATGCTCATTATAAAGAGGCAGATATTGAACTAAAAGCGGACGAGGTCCTACAATGCTCATATCCCCTTTAATGACATTAATTAGTTGCGGAATTTCATCAATAGAATACTTCCTTATAACACTTCCAATTTTAGTTACTCTATTTAAACTATGAGCACTGGAATCTGTAGCCTTTAAATCTCTCATAGTTTTAAATTTGATAATTTTAAATATACCACCATTTTTACCAGGGCGTTCTTGTAAAAAGAATATTTTTCCTTTATTAGTAATAAATAAAGAAATACATGCAACAATGAACAATGGGGACAATAATAAAAAGGCAATTATTGCAGAAAATAAGTCAAAAATTCTTTTAAATAATCTATAGATCTTCATTTCTAATAAAAAGGGTTAATCAAAGTTAAAAACTACATTTTTAATATATAATTTTATACGTTAAAATGTTGTTTTTTTTGATAATGAGAAATTTACTTTTGAACAAAGTGAAGCTGTTCTATTTCGTTAATAGTTTCCAAAACTATTTTCTTTCCTTTTTTAGAAAATTTTGGATACAAAGATTCTAAAGTGCTTCCTTCAGGAAAATCTATTGCTTTTTGACAGATAATAGTGCCATAGTCTACTTTTTCGTCAATAATATGCGTCGTAATTCCTGATACTTTTACACCATAGTCTATAGCATCTTGAATAGCGGTTTGAGTTCCTAAAAAACTAGGAAAAAGTGAAGGGTGTATATTTAGTATTCTGTTAGGAAAAGCATCTAGCATTTCCTCTTTTATAATATGTTTAAATGCTAACAGAAAAATATAATCAATTTTTCTTTTCTTTAACTCATTAGTTAAAGCGGTTTGGTAGGACTTTGAATCTGAATAGTCTTTTTTTATTAACCGAAGGGTCTCAATGTTGTATTGTTCTGCTAAGTCTTTAGCTCCACAGGGTGTTTCTTCATATACCAAAAGCTTTATGTTGGATCTTTCAAGTTTGTTTTTTGAATATGCCTTTATTAAGTCTTTAGCGCTGCGACCCCATCCCGTTACTAAAATAGCCCAATTAATTTTTTCTTCTGAGTTCATCTAAATCTATCATTATAGCTGTGGCATTTTCTGCAACATCTTTTCTTAAAATTACTTTTTTTAGTGTTTTAAATAGAATACTAATATCAAAAAACAAAGATAAGTTTTGAACATACTCTACGTCTTTTTGTAAACGTTCATCCCAATTTAAAAAATTACGACCAGAAATTTGTGCTAACCCTGTGATGCCTGGTCTAACAGAATGTCTTAATTTCTCTTTCTCAGTGTAATATGGTAAATACCTAATTAAAAGTGGGCGAGGACCAATAAAACTCATGTCACCTTTAATCACATTAAGTAATTGAGGAATTTCATCTAAAGATGTTTTTCTTAGTATTTTACCAAAAAATGTTAGTCTGTAACTATCTGGTAGTAAATTACCATTAATATCTTTTTTATCGGTCATTGATTTGAACTTAATGATACGGAATATTTTTTCATTTTTCCCTGGTCTTTTCTGTGTGAAAAAAGGCTTACCTTCATTCACAAATATTAGAACTAACGTTATTACTATAAAAATAGGCGAGAAAATCAAGAGAGAAATTAAAGCTAAAAAGAAATCAAGAACTCGCTTTAAAAAATTTCTATACATATGATAATAATTTATTACTCTATTTAAAAAGTATGTAAAAGAAAAGGTTAGCTATTATCAATTTGCTGGTACTCATTTAATAGAGCATCCCATACAACTTGCCGCTTATATCTTTTTACTATCAAATCTCTACATTTTTTAGAGTCAAAGTGTTGTTTGTTGTTATAGAATTTTAGCATAGAATTGTATAGAGCATCAGAATCTTTTACAGGTATTATTGTGCCATTTTCCCCTTCAATAATTATTTCATTACAACCATTAATATTTGAAACAATACAAGGTAGCCCCATGGCTCCAGCCTGCATTACCACGTTTGGAAATCCTTCTCTATAACTTGGAAAGGTTAAAACATTTGATATTGAAAGATAAGATCTTACATCATTTACCCAACCAGTTGAGATAATGTTTTTGTTGGTTTCTATAATATTTAGTGTTTTAGAACTTAAAGGGTCTAATTCAGACTCATAACCTCCAACTAATAAGAGTTTAACATTATTAGATGTTTTATTAATTTTGCTGAAGGCTTCTATTAATTCATTAATTCCTTTGTCTGTAACTATTCTACCTATAAAAATATAAACTAAATCATCTTTACTAATATTCAAAGTTTTCCTTAAATTATCTTTTTCTATTTGAGAATACAAAGAGTTATCAAAAACTTCAGTATCTATACCATTAGAGCTACCATTAGCTATTACTTTGATTTTCTTTTTAGTAGTGAATTTGTTTTTAAGAATTATTTCTTTTAAACCAAATGAGTTTGGATAAATTTTAGTAGCACAGGAATAAGTGATTTTTTCAACTGTATTAAGGATGGTTCTTTTAAGTCCATTAGCTTCTAATAAAGGAAGTCCAGCAATAGTATGTAATCTATGAGGTACTCCGGCGAACTTTGCAGCTATCATTGATAACGTCCCTGCTTTAGGAGTATGAGAATGCACAATCAAAGGCTTTTCTTTTTTAAAAAGCTTATAAAGTTTAATAAGAGCTTTAATATCTTGGAAAGGAGTTATTTTTCTGGTCATTTCAATGGGTAAGACTCTGACTTTTTCTTGTTGTCCAACTTTTTTTAATTTGTTGTCAACGCCAACAGATGATACTCCAAGTATTTCATAAAAAGACGACATAAATTTTAATTGTCCTTGTAGCAACCCTCCCAATGATATAGGAACAGTAGTTACTCTAATAATTTTCTTTTTCATTTTAAATATTATTGTAGGTGTTGAAATACCATTTTTGGAAACAATAAAAAGTCCAAACTTTAAAAGTATTGTCTTCTTTTCCAGATATGTGATTTTGAACTAATTTAATAATACTATCAACATTAAAAATATCTTGTTTTACTAGAGCACTTTTTTCTATATATTTTTCTAATTCTTGCCTTAAAGATAATTTGAGCCAATCCCCAACAGGAGCGCCGAAACCACTTTTACTTTTGTCTAAAAAATCTTTAGGAAATTGATCTCGAAAAGCTTCTTTTAAAATAAACTTTTTGTCCCAACCTCTCATCAAATAGTTTTCGGGGAGTGTATTTGTATAGTTCCATAATTTTTTATTCAAAAATGGAGCTCTACATTCTAAAGAATTTAGCATACTGGTTCTATCCACCTTAACAAGCATATCTCCTTCTAAACTGGTTACCTTATCAATAAGTCTAAAATCCGTTAATGTTTTAGGATTAGAAATACCTGTAATATCTTTATAAACAGAGAATAAATTGTCGTTAATATATTTGCCTTGCAAATATTTACTTAACGTATTTTTAGTGTAACCTAAAGAAAGTATATCCCAATAAAATTCTCCATTATAATCTACTGAGTTTAGTAACCTTTTTATTTTAAAGCGTTTACCTCTGTTGTCATTTGATGTTTTTAATAAAGGCGAGGTAACATTGTTTATTAGGTTATGTAAACCTTTAGGAATAACTTTGGTATATCTACTGTTAAGTTTTCCCATATAGTATTTGTTGTAACCGCCAAAAACTTCATCACCTCCATCTCCGGTTAAAGCTACTGTTACATGTTTTTTTGTTCTATTAGAAACAAGATATGTTGGTAGTGAAGAAGAGTCTGAAAATGGCTCGTCAAAATTTAATAGTATTTTGTCTATATCTTCTTCTAGATCTTTTTCATTAATTACGAATTCGTGGTGTTTACTATTTATTAGTTTGGCTACAACTCTAGATTTATCGGTTTCGTCATAAGATTTTTTTTCAAAACCAATAGAAAAGGTGTCTATTGGTTGTGAAGAGTTTTGAGCAAGACATAATGAAACAATTGAAGAATCAACACCACCCGAAAGAAAAGTTCCTAATGGAACATCTGAAATTGACCTGCTTTTTACACTTTCACTAACTAAATCCTTTACTTTCTCTTTAGCTTCATTTAAAGATACATCTACTTTTTCTATACCGCCCTTTATTTCATCTTCAATTGGACGTATTTCGAAAGATTTTTTATTGATATCAACTTCAATATAACTATTTGTGCTAAGTTTATGAACATTTTCATATATACTGTACGGTGCAGGAATATAAGTGAGTCTAAAATATAGATTTAAGCCAGTACTATTGATACTAGGTTTTTGGCTTAGTTGATTTACCAAAGACTTTAATTCTGAAGCCCATATTAATTTATCTCCATCTTGACTGTAGTATAGAGGCTTTTCTCCAAAAAAGTCTCTAGCAATAAATATCTTTTCTTTGTTTTTGTCATAGATACTGAACCCAAACATGCCATCTAGTTCTTTAAAAGAACTCGTACCATATTGTTCATAAAGTTTTAAAATTACCTCGGTATCACTAGTAGTTTTAAACTTAACTCCTTTTAGTTCTAGTTTAGATTTAAGTTCAAGGTAATTATATATTTCGCCATTAAAAACAATTACAATGCTGTTATCTTCTGAATAAATAGGCTGTTTCCCAGAACTTAAATCAATAATAGAAAGTCTTCTCATTGCCATGCCTAATCCAAATTCAGGAGTGCTATTTATAAAAACTCCATCTTCATCAGGGCCTCTATGAATGATTAAATCATTCATTTGAGTCATGTTTGCCTTTAATTTTTCTTCAGGTTCACTCTTAAAACTGATATATCCATTAATTCCGCACATTATATGTAATAGTTTAAGTAAAAGGTTTGTAGATTTCTTGCGTTTTCAAAAATATCATAACCACCTTTTTCTATAAGATGGTTAGTATTTTCTCTTGTATAATTTATTCTTTCTAGAACAGTATAAGCCCAATCTTCATAACTATCTTCTAAGGACTTAAAAGTAATTAAGTTAGTAATATCCACTTCGGATGTTACTGTATTGGTTGTTACAATTCTTAAGCCGCATGCTTGAGCTTCTATTAAAGTAACAGGTAATCCTTCGTATAGAGATGGGAATAAGAAAAGGTCAAAACTCTGTAATATCTCAGGGATATCGGTTCTCAATCCTAAAAATTTGATGCTTTCATATATTTTTAGTCTTTTGGCTTCTTCTTCTATACTAGGTTGCAAGTTTCCGGAACCTACAAGAACAAGAATACAGTTTTTGTCTTTTTTTAAAATCTCATTAAATATATTTACTAGAAAGAAGTGGTTTTTTTGTTCATTAAATCTTCCAACATGTCCAATTACCTTTTTTCCTGTAATACCCAATTCTTCTTTCTTTTTTTTACTTAGAAAAGAAGAGAAGGTAAATTTAGATGAATCTATAGCGTTGTTTATTACCAACACTTTATCTCTGTTTTTCTTTCCAAAAAGCCAATCTCCAGCTTTTATTCCACATGAAAAATAATGAGAAGCAGATTTTGGAACTCCACCTTTTATAAGAGACTGTATACTGTCTTTTATGGTAGCTTTTATGTCTGTATTCTTTTTAAAAATCTTCTTTAGAGCAAAAGGTTCTACCGCCAAATGACTATGAGCAATTCTAACAGGTACGTACTTCTTTTTGGCTATACCGAGAATAATACTGCTTAAAGCATTCAAGTGAGAGTGAACAATTTTATATTCTGGATGCTCATCAAAAAAATCATTAAGGGCCTTTTTATAGTTAAAATAGTTTTTAGGAGAGATGGCTGGCATTCTATATATTTTTCCACCAAGTGCTATTATTTCATCATCAAAATGACCTTTTTCCTCTCTATGCAATAAAAAATCGAACTGTAATTTAGTTCTATCTATATTTCGATAATAGTTCATGATCATGGTTTCTGCTCCGCCAAGATTCATAATTGTTAAAACTTGTAGTATTCTAAAGGGTTGATTTTCCATTACTACTTTATTTAAATAACTCTTCGTATTGATCTAAAATAACTTTAGAGCTAAATTTAGATTCAACAGAAGCTCTTATTGATTCAGGGGTTAATTTATTAGTGTATTTCAGGTATTTTAGATAATCTTTCTCATTATTTACCAAATAGCCGTTTTTTTCATGTTGAATAATTTCTTTGGTTCCACCTGGTACATTAAAAGCTAAAACAGGAGTTCCAACAAAACAGCTTTCTAAAACAGTATTGGGAAACCCTTCAACATAAGACCCTTGTAAAAACATATCATGTTCACACAAGTGTCTAGAAACTTCATTGGTGTATGGTATATAGGTTACTTTTTCATTTAATTTATAATCGCTAATTGTGTTAAAAATAATATCTTTATAAGGACCGCTTCCTATTATGGTATAATTAAAATCGAAATCTAGTTCTTTTAGGGCTTTTAAGATTCTTAAGTGACCTTTTTCTTTACTTAACCTGCCAATTGTGATAAACTTTACAGGGGTGTTAAAATGTTCTTTTTTAACAGGATAAATATTTGTTATTGGGTTATTAATAACAGTAACTTTTTTTGGGTTCATTTTAAAGCTTGTAATAAAGTCTATTGACATGTCTTTGGATTGACAAATTACTTTATCTACCATTTTATAGCTAATACCGGCAAGAACACTTCTTAATTTGGATGATAAACTAAAGCTTTTTTTTCCTTTATGTACGTTATTCATAACAGAAACTACACTGGCTTCACGAATAATAAATGTAGTTTTTGGGAAAAATACGGATATTAACCCCATAACAGTATTTAAATGTCCTATAGAGCTTAAAACTATTTTGGGTTTATGTTTTAGTAAATGTTTAAAAAGTCCAAAGGCAGCAAATAAAACTCTTTGTTTTTCCAAAAAATAAGTTGGAACATTTTCTATTTTATAAGCAGCATCTTTAGACAAACCTGTTATAAGTAGACTTGCATCAAAACTATCGCTATTGATATTTTGAGCTACAAATGAAAAAACACGTTCAGCTCCACCTGCTGTTAAAGTAGGTAGGACGAATAAAACTTTTTTCTTACCCATTTTTTTTATTTTTAGGGTAAAATCCAAACTCTTCGTACCACTTTCTTAGCACATAAAGCTTCCAAACATTAGTTTTGTAATCTGCTTCATTATTCATGTGTTTGTTTAAACGTTCTTTAAACTTTTCTATATTTAAATTAGGTACAAAATTTAAAAAATCATCATTTAAATTAGAAGTAATCTCATCTTTTAGTTCATTTCTCATCCACTCACCAAGAGGTACACTAAAACCTTTTTTTGGTTGATCAAAAACACTTTCAGGAATATAATCTTTTAGTATATCTCGTAGTATTTTTTTTCTAACATTATCTCTATATCTATATTTAATGGGAAATGTTCTCGCTTTTTCTACAACTCTATAATCTAAAAAAGGACTTCTTACTTCTACAGAATAAGCCATACTTGCTCTATCTACCTTTACATTACTGTCGTTTTCTAACCAAAGCTTAATATTTAAATCTGCTGCTCTCTGTAAATAATGTTTAGCAGTTCTTTTGAAATTATTATAATTAGTTAACCAGGATGTAGAACGCCTTTTTTGGAAACTATCATAACCAGTAAAGTGGCCTATTATATATTGATTTATATTTTTTGTTAAGAACAGTTTTTCAGGAATGCTTTTTCGCGAGATGCCTCTTAAAAGGTCTAATACTTTTAATTTAACAAGCACTTTTCTTATGGCTAAAGGAATTAAAAATATTATTTTGTTCTTTTTTAAAAAAGAAAAATAATCATAGCCAATAAAACTTTCATCACCACCATCTCCAGATAAAGCAACAGTAACATATTGTTTAGTTGTTTTGTTTAATAATAAAGAGGGGAGACCAGAACTATCTGCAAAGGGTTCATCATAAACTTCAGTGTATTTAGGTATTAGATCTAATACATCTTCAATTTTACAAAGTATAGTTTTATGATTGGTTCCTAAAATTTCAGCGTATTGTTCAGCAACCTGACTTTCATCAAATTTTTTGTTTTCAAAACCAATAGAAAAGGTGTTGATTGGCTTATCGGATATTTTAGTTGCTAGTGCAGATACAAGAGCGGAATCTATACCTCCAGATAAGAAAGACCCAATAGGTACATCTGATCTTAATCTTATTTTAACGGCATCCAAAAGTAAATCATGAATTTCTTCTTTGGCTTCTCTGTAGGACTTAGTAGTTAATTCCGTTTTGTTTAAATCCCAATATATACCAGAATTGATAGTATTAGAATTTAAATCTATTTTTAAAAAATGGCCTGGAGGCAATTTGTAAATATGCTCTATAGCTGAGTGTGGGCTAGGTATATAACCACAGTCCAAATATATACTAATCGCTTCATTATTTATTTTGCTATTGGAGGTGATTAAAGGCCTTAATTGACTACAAATTTCAAATTTCCCGTCCTTCCAATAGTAATAAAATGGTTTTACACCTAATCGGTCTCTAGCAGAAAATATTGTATTTGCTTGAGAGTTATATATAGAAAAGGCAAACATACCATTAATCTTATCTAATACCTTTTCTTTCCATTCATAATAACCTATTAATAAAACTTCAGTATCACTTTCAGTTTCAAACTCATAACCTAAGCTTATTAATTCTTTTTTTACATCATCATAGTTATATACTTCACCATTATAAGTAATGGATAAGTGTTTATAATGCATTGGTTGATGAGATCTATTATTAAGATCTAATATAGATAATCGTAAGTGGCCAATAGTAATAGCATTATTTTTTTCAATGCCTATATTATCAGGGCCTCGAAATTTTATACCTTCTAGTTTTTTGTGTACTTTATCTTGGCTGTAATCAATATTTGTTATATAAATACCGCACATATAGGTTTACATTTAAGTAGTTAACATAGGTTTTAGATTAATATCAGATTCTTTTTCTTTTTCAATATTGATTTGGTTATGAATCCACATTGTCACAAAGGGAAATATTGGTAAGTAAAAAAAACCATGATCTGCTAATAGGGTTGCTGTTAAAGCCATTGTCATCATAAATAGATAAGGTGCTTTCATAAAACGTTTATATGACTGAGTTAAAAGATAGACTATATATAGCACAAAAAATATAAAAGGGAGTACTCCTGCCTCTCCTAAAATTAAGAGAAATGAGTTATGTACTCCAACCTTAATTGAGCTAATATGACCTCCTTGAAAATAATGAAAGCCATTACCAAATAGGGGTTTTTTATAAATAAGATTATAATAATGACTCCAAGTTGCTGTTCTAGAATCTTCTGTTAATCCTTTTGCCCCTCTTTGGTCGTTATTTGCTAAAGCGGTAAATTCGTCAATTCTTTTGGTATTTAGCCCTAGGGTGTCCTTTAATGAAACAATTACTATTAACGCTATAATACCATAACCAATAATTCTCAAGTTTTTAATATTCAGTCTAATTGATAATAGGTTCATTAATACCCATAAAATAACAAATGTCCTAGAAAAAGTCATTAACCCCCCAAAACTAGATAAGAGAGTTTTACCAAGTTTAAGAAGTCCTTTTTTATAACTAAACGTTAGCGCAAATGCAGTTATGGCGGCATACGCTCCAGAATTAGGGTTAAAGTAAAATCCGCTGTATCTACCATAATAATTATCTTCGAACAAGAATGGGTGAAGTATAATACTTATAGCTCCTATTACAAATAGAAAGGAAAGCTCTTTGGGGGTTGTATCCCGGGCAACCTCGTTAGCACATATTATTACAATAAAAAATTTTATTGCGTGAAAAGCAAAAGTTCCAAGGGCCCATTGACTTTGAAAACTAGAAATAATATAATATAAGAAGCCAACTACCACAAGAGGGACATTTACTTTTCCTCTATCCTTTTTAAACAAAAAATAAAGTAATAAAAATATAAATAAGGAATAACTTGAAATAGTTCCTATTGTGGTTCCCAAGTTGCGTACTGCAATTTCGGGAATATTTAGTACTATAAAAGCAAGTATAATATATTTTAAGTAAAACATCTATTTTATAATAGTTTGATTATAAGTTTTTCCCATTTATCACTAACGTTATTAACATGAAACTCCTCTCCCTTAGATTTAGCTTTTTGTAACATTTCATTTCGCAATTGTTCGTTTTCAATTAGAGTTTTTAATTTTTGCTCCAAAAGTAAGACATCTCCAACAGGGATGAGAAACCCGTTGGTATTGTCTTCGATAAGTTCTGATGGTCCAGATGGACAATCAGTCGATACACAAGGAAGCCCAAAATACATTGCTTCAATTAAGGCATTTGGAAAACCTTCAGACTTTGATGTAAAAGCAAATATTTTTGCTTTATTGTAGTATATTTCTGGATTATTAATTCTGCCAGTAAAAACTACAGAATCTTCAATTCCTAAGTCTTTTGTTAAGGTTTCATATGTCTTTCTTTTATTGCCATCACCAACTAACACTAATTTCCAGTTTTTACGTGTTTCTTTTAAATTAGAAAAGGCTTTTAATAAAACATCTTGAGCCTTATTAGAATCTAAGCGACCAACATATAAAATTATATTTTCTTTTGTAGAACTTTTCCTTTTAAGAGTTAAGTTCTCAGATAAAGGGTTAGGTAATACTTTTAGTTTTTTAAGTTTTACATTTTTGTAAAATTCTAGACTCAGTTTTGATTGTACAACTAAATAATTGCACCTTGGATAGGTTAAGTATCTTATTAAACGCCAAAATGAGCTTAACTGAGTTGCATAGGGATTAGATCTATCACTGATAATACAAGGTATTCTACATCTTTTAGCTGATAAAACACTTAATATATTACTAGTGGTAGTAAATCCAATTAATAGATTTATTTTGTAGTCTTTTATAAAATTGGAAATTATAGAAATATTTCTTTTGTTGTTTTTGAAAGCATTTATAAAATTGGTACTTTCTTTTAAATACTCAGCACAATAAGAAATTTTAATTCTTGAATCTATGTCATAAAGGATATTGTGCTCTTTGTATAACAAGATTAAAAGGATGTTGTATTTTGCACATAATCTATTAGCAAGAGTAACTACTACACGTTCTGCACCTCCTGGTCCTAAGCTAGGAATAACAAAAGCTATATTTTTATTAACACTAGTCATTGTTTCTATAAAGGTTTATAACAGAGCTAAATAGGCTAATAGGGGCGTAGTTAGCCAGTATTATTTGCGAATTTTTAGTACAAGATTTATAGTATTCTTTTATTAGCTTTTTTAATTTTTTACGATGAGTGTATTGAGGGTCTAATTTTGTATGTGTATTGAGTTGTTTGTAATTGTATAATAATATTGTTACTAAAAAGTCTATAGAGGTCTTTAATAAATCTTTATTGGTGTAATTTTTACTGATTTCCTTTTCCAAATAAATGGCTGCATCCACAGTGTCTAATGTTTTTAATCTATATCCTCCTCTTGTAATACTAGTACCTCCTATGAAATAATTATACAATGGCATTGTTGAATAAGCAATTTTTTCAATACTTTTAAAAACAGAAATTGTAAAATAAACATCTTCAGAGTTTTTACCTTCAACAAATTTTATGTTATTTACCAAATGTGCTTTATATAATCTTCTCCATACAGAAAAACTTTGGTTGCTAACTATGCGTTTAAGTGCTTCAATTTTGCTTTCGATTCTAGTAGTTCCTGATCTACTTATGGAGTTATCTATCTCTGTTAGTTTTTGAAGGTTGCATTCTACTAGGTCTACGTTTTGCTTTAAAGAGATTTCTAACATAAGTTCTAGCATATTGGCTTCAACCCAATCATCACTATCAATAAAGCTAATGTAATCACCAGTAGCCAATTTTAGCCCAGTATTTCTGGCTCCACTTAACCCTTTATTTTTTTGATGAATTACTTTTATTCTTGAATCTTTTAAGGCATAATCATCGCACAATTTTCCTGAATTATCAGTAGCTCCATCATTAATTAGAAGAATCTCTAAATTTTTATGTGTTTGATTAATGACAGATTCTAAACACCTATCTATATAGGCTTCAACATTATAAACAGGTATAATTATGGATATCTTTATTTTTTCCATGATTTGTTTAAGTTTTTAATGATAACTAAAAATCTTTGTGTAGCATCTCTAAATCCCTTGTTAAATAAATATAGGATCGGAGTATAAATTACAATTACACATATAGAAATCTTTATGGCAAAAATTACTAATTCATAAAAATTACTGATACTAATTTTTGGCATAAATGTTTTTGTACAAAAATCTATTATGTAAAAGCTCAAAAATAAACTTAAAAGGAGTTTAAGGTTATGTTTCCAATAATCTAGAAAATTTCTCTTAAAACCTGCTCTGTATAAAAAAAACGGTTTCCATAGAATCACAATTATGCTTAAGCTGACTAAAGTTCCTAACATAATACCAGCAATACCCCATAATCTTCCAAAAACCAATGAAATACCGAGATTTACAATTATTTCAACTGCTGGAGCCCAAGTATCAGAAAATAGGCCATAAGCATTTTTAAAGTTTTCAACTGGAACTCTAATTTGGGATATTAAAAAATTAATAACCATTAAGATTAGTACAAACCTGTTTAAAACGTATTTTTCGCCCAGCCATACACTTATAAATGGTTCTAGTAAATAAAAAATACCAATTGATACTATACCGCCAATAAAATACCTTATGGCCATTAATTCCCAAAATATTTTATCAATATTATCTCTATTGTTTTCTGCAACAAGATTACCTATACTAGCACCACTGCCTTTAAAAAAGCTATTTAGTAGACTATTTATCTGGTTGAAAATTAATTGATAATTACCAAAAAAAGCAACACTTTTTACGCTTATTAGAGAGAAAATTAATAGTTGGTCTGTACTAGTAAGCACAAATGCACTTATTTTATGAATAAAAGTTTGCTTAATTTTTTTAGTTAACGTTTTAAACTCATTAAGGATGTCTTTCGTGCTTTTTGAGTTAAGTATTAACCAAGGGTAAGTTTGCTTTACTTTTTTTCTAATAATTATAGAAAATATAAAAGAGAAAATAAGTTCGAGAAATATCCAAACAAAAAAGCTTTGCGTATAAATTGCTAAAATTGTTTGAAGCAGCAGTCTTACAATGTTAGCTGATTGAAAATAGGAGGTAACAACATAAGCTTTTTGGTCTGCTTCAAGTAGAATTAAATGATAGTTATAAAAGTATGTAAGAAGAGCTGCAATTAAAAAACTATAAAAACCAAAATAGATAATAGATAAATTTATTTCGGTATTGTCAAATATTATTGGAAAAAACAAGGAAACTAATGCACCCGTAATTAAAATAAAATACCCTATTTTTTTATAAATAAAGCCAACCAAAGAGATTATCTTATTTAACTCATCTCTATTGTCATTGAACAAGGGTTTGTAAAGGGCAAACCCAACAGCTGTTCCAACACCAAGTTCGGCTAAGTTTAAAAAGCTTAATATGCTTCTTAGGGTTGTTGTTACACCAATAAACTCATCACCTAAGTACTGTAAGAAGTATTTTCTTGAAAAAAAATGAACAAAAACTATGATTGAATAAAAAAGCAATCCAATTTTTGCATTTTTCAAAGTTTTCTTAACTCTAGACATTACCTAATCATTACAATTACATGAATAGCTAAGAGGGAAGGGAGTGAAAAGACTAGATTTTAAAAAAGATTTGGTAGGCATATTATAGTAATACAATTGTTTGGAACAAATATTAAAAAAAAATAGGAATATTGTTTAAAAATTATTCATCTGTCTCATTTTTTCGATGAAATTCAATATTGTTTATTAAAATTGCACGCTTAATGTTGAAAGGATGGTCTTTTCTTATTTTTTGTTCATAAAGTGTTCATAAATTTATTGTGTGTAATTTCTAATACCCTGTGGTTTAGTTACTTTTGTGGAATTATTTTTTTATGGAACATAATATAGGTTCTAAACAGGGCTAACTATTTATGTTTATTTTGAAGGATATATGCTGAAATGTGATTTCATCGATTAAATTTGTTTTTAATCGATTGTTGAATTTCTTTTTGAGGTAATTCATCGAAAACATTCGCTTTTTATCGTTTGTTTTAAGTTAATAATTTTATCATTGTTATAGAAGTTTTTCCCTAAATAATAGAAATTCCCAATGAGAAAAAGAATCATGCCTACACAAAAAAAGACTTTTATAATGATTAGTATATTATTTTCGTTTTTTGTATTTTTTGTCTCTTGCAATAATGAAGAGTATTTTACTGAAGAATTATTGATTGATAACGAAATTATTGAAGAAGAAGAAGAAGAAGAAGAAGAAGTCCCCGAAGATAGTAATGAAGAAACACCTACTAGTACTGAAGATGTTTTTTTAGATGAAATAGTATCGTCTGAGTTAAAGGCATTCCCTACCGCCGAAGGTGCTGGTGGTTATGCCTCTGGAGGTAGAGGAGGTAAAGTACTCCATGTAACCACTTTAGAAGATGGTGATTTTGAAGGTACATTTAGATGGGCCGTTACAAGAAAATATCCTAGAATTGTAGTATTCGATGTTTCGGGTACAATAAAAACTAATGACTATATTGAAATCCGTCATGGTAACTTGACTATTGCCGGGCAAACAGCTCCTAAGGGAGGTATTACTATTGAAGGTCCAAGAGTTGGTGCTTACAATACATCTAATATTATTATTAGATATATAAGATTTGTTAATACTAATTATTTTTTCGACACCTCGCATTCAGCTTTTGGAGGTGGAGGCTTGCACGATGTTGTAATGGATCACTGTTCATTTAGATACACTGCAACTTCACCTGCTATTGGTTTTCAAGATAATAATAACCAAGATGGTGGTCAAGGAGAAATTTCAATTCAAAGAAACATTATTGGAGATTGTTATACGGGTATTTTAGTTGGAGCAGTAGCTGTGGATGATAGTAGAGTTGTTTTGGCAGGTAGTAATAGTGTACATAAGAACTTGTTTGTGCATGTTGATCACCGTTTTCCTAATGTATCTGGTAATGCTCAAGCAGAAATTGTAAATAATGTAGTTTTTAATTTTAGAAATAGATTATGTTCATTCTTTAATAATAGTGAAAGCAATGTAATTGGTAACTATTATAAAGCGGGTCCTGTATCTGGTGCAAGTTATGGAGCAAGACATAAAATAGGAGATTATCTTACTTCAACTAGATATCTGATACCGAAGTTATTCGTAGATAATAATAAAATTATTGATAAATGGAATCCTTTGGAACCAGGAGAAGATAACTGGGAGCGTAATGTAGTAGTTTGGAATGGCGATCCTGCAGATCAATCAACTTACAGGGCTTATTCTCCATTTCCAAATCTTGGAGTGCCTATTGAAACCTATCAACCCGATTATGCTTATGATAATATACTTGAAGATTCTGGAGCCAATGCTTCTATTGATGAAAAAGGAGTTGAATCTAAATATTTGGATATAGTTGATGAGCAATTTGTGGCTGATGTTAGAGAAAATAGTTGTGATGGTTGCTATCAACCTAAGCCTATTGAGGAGCCTGAGTGGTTTAGATATAGACCTAAAACAGATAGATCTAAAATGATTTATCCTGAGTTACCTACTAATACTAGAGGAATTGACTTTGATACGGATAGAGATGGTATGCCCGATTTGTGGGAAATTGCCATGGGATTAAACCCTAATGAAGACGATAGCTTTTTAGATTTAGATAATGATGGTTATACAAATATTGAAGAGTTTATAAATCTGGTAGATGTACAATAAATAAATTAAATATATAGGATAAGGAGCAATCACAATTTCTTGTTGATTGCTCTTTTTTATTAAAAAGCACTGAGATGATCAACTGTGTTGTTGAGTATAAAAACATACCTCATTTAAATCAGTTATACACTGGGTTTAAGTTATTACATGATGCTCAAGTCATTAATTTAGAGTTTTCAAATAGATTAGTTCATAAAGAATTAAAAGATAAATCTGTTATTAGAGTTGTAATAAATGAATCTATTATTATTTATTACGATACTTTAGATGGGTATAATTGGATAGATGCTGAAACCAATGAGAATATAGAGTATTTTAGAAACACCTTTAAGTGCGATTATTATTTTAAACGTAGTTTTAGTAAAACTCTTGAAAGTCAATCTTTGGTAAAGCTGTTACCATTAGGTCTGTACTATAATATTACACCTTATTTTGATATTGAAAAACTAAATTCAATTGAGTCTGTAAAAAAGAAGCTTAAGAATAATTCTCTTTTTAGACGTTTGATGAAAGTTAATGCTAATTTTTTCGTGAAAGATTTTGAGCATTACCCAGATTTATTAATCGATGATAAGGAGATTAGAATTTTGTTTTCCGCTAGGCTGTGGCCACCAGATGGTGCAAAAAATGAAGAAAGTAAACTGCAAAGAGAAGCAATAAACAATTTTAGAATTACAATAGTAAAGACGCTAAAAAAGGAATATGGCGAACGTTTTATTGGCGGTATATCAACAGATTCTTATTCGAGTTCTGTTTTAGAAAAGGAGTTTTTGTTACCTTTTGAATTTACGAATAGAAAGAATTATTTAAAGCTTATGAAATCCGCTTCAATTTGTATTGCCACAACCGGAATTCACAGTTCAATAGGAGGGAAGCTTACCGAATACGTTTGTGCCGCTCGTGCTATTATTTCTGAGCCTCTATATTATGAAGTGCCAGGTGATTTTAATAAAAATGAAAA
Source organism: Seonamhaeicola marinus (assembly GCF_008085455.1). Taxonomy (NCBI): domain Bacteria; kingdom Pseudomonadati; phylum Bacteroidota; class Flavobacteriia; order Flavobacteriales; family Flavobacteriaceae; genus Seonamhaeicola; species Seonamhaeicola marinus. The sequence continues at coordinate 614,139 of NZ_VSDQ01000718.1, forward strand.
TTATTTAGAATTTGTAGAAGTCAATGATTTAATTAGGAACATAGATTATTTAACTAAAAGTCCTGAGGTGTTAAAATCTATTATGGAAAATAATAGAGACTATTATCACTCCTATTTGAAACCAGATGCACTTGTCTATAATACTTTAAATTTAGTTTTAAGCAACGTATAAAAAAAGTTAAATAGAGTTTTGGTCTCTATTTAACTTTTTTGCAAGTTTTTATTTTTATTATAATCTTCCGGATACTTCGCTATTATCTAAAACTCCTTTTACATCATAAATCACTCCATCATTTGAGTTTAAAAGATCATTTAGGTTTAGATTCAAATATTCCTTGTGAGCTACTGTTAAAACTATAGCGTCATAAGTTTCGTTTGGCAGTTTGTTAGTAGTGTTTAATCCATATTCATGCATTACCTCTTCAGGGTTAGCCCATGGATCGTATATAGTAACATTAGTTCCGTAAGTATTTAATTCATTTACTACATCAACAGCCTTGGTGTTTCTAACGTCTGGGCAATTCTCTTTAAAAGTAATCCCTAGAACTAGAATATTGGCTCCTTTAATTTTAATGTCTTTTTTCAACATTAGTTTTATTATTTCAGAAGCTACATAATTACCCATACCATCATTAACTCTGCGTCCAGCTAAGATGATTTCTGGATGGTAGCCTACCTCTTGCGCTTTTTGAGCTAAGTAGTAAGGATCAACACCAATACAGTGTCCACCGACTAAACCTGGTTTAAATGGTAAGAAGTTCCATTTTGTACCAGCAGCTTCAAGAACATCATGAGTATCAATATTCATTAAATTAAATATTTTAGCCAATTCATTAACAAAAGCAATATTAATATCTCTTTGCGAGTTTTCAATCACCTTAGCCGCTTCAGCAACTTTAATTGTTGGAGCTAAATGCGTGCCGGCTTTAATAACTCCTGCATACAATTCATCTACCTTTTTCCCTATTTCAGGGGTGGATCCAGCAGTAACTTTTAATATTTTTTCTACTGTGTGTTCTTTATCACCTGGGTTAATTCTTTCTGGAGAATAACCAGCAAAAAAGTCTCTGTTATAAACTAGGCCACTTTCTTTTTCTAAAACAGGAATGCATTCATCCTCAGTAACACCAGGGTAAACAGTAGATTCATAAATAACAATATCTCCTTTTTTTAGAACTTTACCAACGGTTTGACTTGACTTATATAAAGGGGTTAAATCGGGTCTGTTGTTTTTGTCAATGGGAGTAGGGACAGTTATAATGTAGTAATTACAATCTTTAATAGAATCTAGTGATGTACTACAAAATAAACCGTTTGATTCATTGTTATCTTCTTTAATAACTTCTTTAAGAATGTCATTGTCAACTTCTAAAGTTGAGTCTACACCACTCATAAGTTCATTAACTCTTTCTTGGTTTATATCAAAACCAACAACGTTATATTTAGTAGCAAATAATCTTGCTAAAGGAAGTCCTACGTAACCTAAACCGATTACTGCTATTTTTTGTTCATTCATAATATTTATTATTGACCAATTGAATAGTATTTAAACCCTATTTTGTTTATTTTATTTTTATCAAGTATGTTTCTACCATCAAATACGAAAGCAGGTTTTTTCATTTTGTTATAAATTTCCTCCCAGTCATAGTTCCTGAATTCATCCCACTCAGTCATTATGGCAATGGCATGAGCACCGTCTATAGCATCATACGGAGAATTTTCAACAGCCACATTTGTCTCGTTTTCTTTTTCAGATCTTGTGTTTAGGTAATTTAAGTCCGCGTAAACTTTTTGTTTAGGTACTTTTGGATCATAAACTGAGATTTGAGCTTGTTCATTAAGTAAATGGTCTGCAACGTAAATCGCAGCAGATTCTCTTGTGTCATTAGTGTCCTTTTTAAAGGCCCAACCTAGCAATGCTATCTTTTTGCCTGAAACTGTATTATACAGAGTTTTTATTAGGTTGTCTGAAAATCTTCTTTTTTGGTGATCATTCATTATTATAACCTGCTCCCAATAATCAGCAACTTCATTTAGATTGTAATTTCTAGCTATATAAACGAGGCTTAAAATGTCTTTTTGGAAACAAGAACCTCCAAAACCAACAGAAGCTTTTAAAAACTTAGGTCCAATTCTCGAGTCCATTCCTATTGCCCTAGCAACTTCATCAACATTCGCTTCTGTGTGCTCACAAAGTTCTGAAATTGCATTAATAGAAGATACTCTTTGAGCTAAAAAAGCATTTGCGGTAAGTTTAGACAATTCTGAAGACCATATATTTGTTCTAAGAATTTGATCTTCTGGCACCCAACTATTATAAACCATAGCTAAACTATCTATAGCTTCCTCAGATTCACCACCAATTAAAACTCTATCAGGGTTTAATAGATCTTCTATAGCTGTTCCTTCAGCTAAAAACTCTGGGTTAGATAAAATGTGGAAGTTAATTCCATTACCAGTATTGTCTAAGATACTTTTTACAGCTTCGGCTGTTCTAACAGGAAGTGTTGATTTTTCTACCACTATTTTATCCGTAGTAGCTACCTTAGCTATATTTCTAGCACAAAGTTCAATATATTTCAAATCTGCAGCTTGTCCTTTACCTTTTCCGTAAGTCTTTGTAGGGGTGTTTACAGAGATAAAGATCATTTCAGACCTATCAATAGCCTCATCTATTTCAGTTGAAAAAAATAAATTTTTTCCTCTGGTGTCTTTAATGATCTCAGCTAAACCTGGCTCGTAAATAGGAAGTTTAGATAAATCAGAATCATTCCAAGCATTAATTCTCTCTTCATTTATATCGACAATAGTAACCTTTATTTCAGGATTTTTTTGAGCGATAACTGCCATAGTAGGTCCGCCAACATAACCAGCGCCTATACAACAAATATTTTTTACTTTCATAATGTTATTTAAGTAATTGAGCTTTATAAATTATTCCAATACCAGCTTACAGCTTCTTTTAAGCCCTCACTCACGCTATATTCTGGATTGTAATTTAGAAGTTTTTTTGCTTTATCAATAGAAGCTAGTGAGTGAGGTATGTCTCCTGTTCTGTTCTCTCTATGTTTAACTTCTACATTTTTAATCTCAGGATCAAATTCAGAAAGGTATTCTTTTAATAATGTGGTTAGTTCTAAAAGGGTTGTTCTTTCACCAAAGGCTACATTGTAAACTTCGTTTAAGCAGTCTTCGTTTTGAGATGTTATGGCTTTAAGATTCATTTGAACAACATTATCTATGTATGTAAAATCTCTTGAGTAACTACCGTCACCGTTAATAAATGGAGATTCATGTTTTACAAATTGTTGAACGAATTTAGGAATTACCGCGGCATAAGCACCATTAGGGTCTTGGCGTCTTCCAAATACATTAAAATATCTCAGGCCAATAGTATTAAGTCCATATGTTTTGTTAAAAATATCGGCATACAATTCATTCACGTACTTAGTTATGGCATAAGGTGATAATGGTTTACCTATAGTTTCCTCTACTTTAGGTAAGGCTTCATGATCTCCATAAGTTGAAGAGCTTGCTGCATATACAAATCTTTCAACACTTGCATCTTTAGCAGCTATTAACATATTTAAAAAACCTGAAACATTTACATCGTTAGAAGTAGCGGGGTCTTTTATGGATCTTGGTACAGAACCAAGTGCTGCTTGATGTAGAATAAAATCTACATTACTACAAGCTTTGCGACAGTCTTCAATACTACGGATATCTCCTTCTATTAAAGTAAAGTTAGAGTCATTTAAAAAAGGTTCTATATTATGTCTTTTGCCTGTTGAAAAATTATCTAAGCAAATAGTTTTAATGTCATGTGATAAAAGTTCTTCACATAGGTTGGAACCAATAAATCCAGCTCCACCAGTAACAAGGACAGTTTTGTTTTTTAATTGTTCAATCATTTTAGATTCGGGTTTTTGCCGAGCAAATATGTAAAAAAATATCTAATTAAAATACTTATTATGTTAATTACGCATTTTTTTACGATTAAATTTACTTATTTATAATTAATTTACGTTGTAATACATTTTAAACCAGTCAATAAACTGACTTACTCCATCTTCAATAGAGGTGTTTGGACTGTAATCATAATCTTTTATTAAATCGTCTACATTTGCCCAAGTACGTTCTACATCTCCTGGTTGAATAGGAAGCATATCTTTTTGGGCTTCTTTTCCTAAGTTTTTCTCAATTTCAGTAATAAAGTCTAAAAGTTTAACTGAATTATTATTTCCTATATTATATATTTTATATAATTCCTTGTTTTCGACTCTTTTAGTTGTATCCTTTTCAATAATTCTAACAATACCTTCAACTATATCGTCAATATAAGTGAAATCTCGTTCCATTTTACCATAATTAAAAACCTTAATGGGCTTATTTTTAGTTATAGCATCGGTAAACAGAAACATTGCCATATCAGGTCTTCCCCAAGGGCCATAAACTGTAAAGAATCTTAGTCCTGTAGTAGGGAATTTGAATAAGTGGCTATAAGTGTGAGCCATTAACTCATTACTCTTTTTAGTAGCAGCATAGAGACTTATTGGGTTGTCAACATTATCTGTGGTTGAAAATGGTATTTTTTTGTTTAAACCATAAACACTAGAGCTACTTGCGTAAACTAAATGTTTTATATTGAAATTTCTGCAGCACTCAAGAATATTTAAAAAACCTACCAGATTAGAATCGACATAAGATTCTGGATTCTCGAGACTATATCTAACGCCAGCTTGGGCCGCAAGGTTACAAACAATATCAATATTTTCAGTTTCGAATAATTTAGGAAGCTCTTCGCGATTTTCTAAATTCATTCTTACAAATTTGAATCTCTTAAGACTTTGACTTTCACATAATCTATTGAAGGAATTAGCGTGTTCTTTAGATATACCTAATTCATTAAGTCTAGAGAACTTGAGTTCAACATCATAATAATTATTAATGTTGTCAAGTCCGATAACATCATACCCTTTTTTTAAAAGTATTTGGGATACATGGAAGCCAATAAATCCAGCGGCACCAGTAACAAGTATTTTCATCAAAAAAATTTTTGTAAAGATGTAAAATTGATATAAACTATTATAAAAAAAGTTGTTGAAATTTCATCTTTTTACGATTAACTACCAGATATTTTGCTTTTTTAGAAAAAAAACATCTGCCTAATTTATATTGAGATTTTTATTGATATATTCGTCGATAATATTTAGACTTTTAAATATTTATTTGCATGATTTTTAACTCTGTAGCTTTTCTTGTTTTTTTTGTTATTGTTTTCGTACTTTATTGGTTTCTAGGTAAAAAGCATCTCAAAATTCAAAACGTATTACTTTTAATAGCTAGTTATTTTTTTTATGGCTGGTGGGACTGGAGGTTTTTATCTTTAATAATTTTTTCTACTGTAATTGATTACATACTCGGAATTATAATTGATGCGTCTATTAAGAGGAAAAAGTTTTATCTTATTTTGAGTTTGATTTCTAATCTAGGGCTCTTAGCTACATTTAAGTATTTTAATTTTTTTATTAGTTCATGGGTTGATTTTTGTGCTTTACTTGGTTACGATGTTGGGATTAGTACATTAAATATTATTCTTCCTGTAGGTATATCATTTTTTACATTTCAAACCATGTCTTACTCTATTGATATTTATAGAGGAGATTTAAAACCTACAAAGAACTTTATAAACTTTGCAACCTTCGTCTCTTTTTTTCCTCAATTAGTAGCAGGTCCTATAGAAAGAGCTTCCAATTTGTTGCCTCAAATAGCAAACCAAAGAGTTTGGAGTCACAAAAAGTTTAAAGAAGGCCTGTTTCAAATTATTGTTGGCTTTTTTAGAAAGGTAGTTGTTGCAGATTCAATAGGTAGTATGATTGATGGAATCTATAATGCACCAGATATCCATAATGCTTCAAGTATATTAATGGCCGTTGTTCTGTACTCTTTTCAGATTTACTTTGATTTCAGTGGATATTCAGATATAGCGATTGGTACGGCTAAATTGTTAGGATTTGAGTTTAAAAGGAATTTTAATTTACCATATTTTTCTTCTTCAATTACAGAATTTTGGAGACGTTGGCATATGTCTTTATCTACTTGGTTAAGAGATTATTTGTATATTCCTTTAGGAGGTAATAGAAATGGTAGAATAAAACAGTATCGCAACCTTTTTTTAACTATGTTATTAGGTGGTCTATGGCACGGTAGTTCTTGGAACTTTGTTATTTGGGGGGCTGCTCATGGAATTTTACTTGGGGTGGAAAAAAGATTTAATCTTATACCTCAGAATTATATTTTTTTAAGAAATGCTTTAATATTTATTTTAGTTAGTCTGATATGGATTTTCTTTAGATCACTTAGCCTAACTGATTCTATATTGATTTTTGAAAAGCTGTTTACTGGTCCATATAATGCGCCATATATTGGAGATATTAATCATTTTATAGTACTTGTCTATGGTTTAGTAATAGCTATTGTTTTTGATCTAGTTATATTTGTTAGAGGAAGAGCATTGGAAGAAATTGGATCTAAAATAGTAGACTTCCGTTTTGTATTCTTATGTGTCTTTTTTTTAACAAATATTATTTTGTTTTACTCTAGCGCTTCTAACTTTATATATTTTCAATTCTAAATGAAAAAGTCCTTTTACTTGCTTATAACTATAATGGTTAGCTTATTTCTAACTGATAGAGTTGTTTACTCAGTTATAAAATCTTTAGAAAAAAAAGTCTACTCAGGACAAAGTGTTGGTAAAGTAAACCAATTTTTATCAATGAAAGACTCTGTAAATCTTTTGGTTTTTGGAAGTTCTAGAGCAAATCATCATATAAACACCGAATTAATAGATTCGTTGTCGTTTAATATGGGGGTTAATGGGACTAGGTTGGGATATTCATCGGTACTAATCTCTACTTTGAAAAAGAAAAATCAAACAATATTGGTTCATGTAGATCCAAATATTTTATTTAGCGAGAATTATGAAGCTAAAGATATCTTAAGTCTTAAGAATTGGGCGCCCAGAATTGAGTCTATTGAAAATAATATTTATGAATTGTATCCCCAAGATATCAATATTTCATATTTCTTAAAAAGTTATCTTTATAATGGTAAAGTTTTGGGGATCATTAAAAATTATTTTAAGCCAGGATATGATGTAACAAAATATTATGGTTATGATCCAATTCATCCTACCGATGAACAGAGACAGATCTTTGAAAAAATTTTGAGTAAAACAAATAAGGAGGCTTTAACATTAGATTTAAAATCTGAAGAAGTAAACCCACTTATGGATAAATTCATAAGGAATATTAAAAAAAAATGTTACAATAATAAATCAAGATTATTGTTTTTTACATCTCCAACATGTAAAATCTTAAGTAATGATTTAAAGGTTAAGGCTGAAAAGTATTTTAAATTAAATGATATAAATTATAAAGATTATTCAACTTATATTGATACTGGTAATTTAGAGTATTGGAAAGACCTAACCCATATGTCTCATAAAGGAGCGTCAATGTTTTCTAAAAAATTATTGGAAGATATATCAAATTCTTTCTTTAATTACTAATTTTAAACTCTTCCAGAATCGGTAATATGCAAAGTTTATCCATAAAAAAAACCTAAAAATGTATTTGGCCGAATTTTATCATTCGTTTAGCGAAATAACCTATAACACAAGTTTTACAAAGGAAACAATTGTTAAATTTGTCACAAGAAAATACAAAATTGAATTGATTAATAGCAAGTTGATTTGATTGTATTACTAAAAATTAAAAGTTCTTTCTTAAAGACTCTCTAATTAATCCATAAAACTTTGGGGACTTTTAATTGTTTAAGAAATACATTTTAAAGAAGCTATTAAAGTAGAAATTAATTTTGTTTTATGATAGAGAGGGAGCAGATCACAAATTTTTTAGCAATGAAATTAGGATTAGGTAATTTACTTACCTTAAATTTGCGTGCCCTTATAAATGAACTATTAACCTATTAATTAAATGTTAACTAAAACCAAAATATACCTGTCATCGCCCCATATGGGAGGTTCTGAGCAAAAGTTTGTCAACCAAGCTTTTGATACCAATTGGATTGCTCCATTGGGCCCTAATGTAAATGGTTTTGAAGATGATATATCAAAATACTTAAAAAATGATAAGTACGTTGCAGCGTTAAGTTCTGGAACCGCTTCTATTCATATTGCTTTACAGCTTTTAAATGTTGGTGAGGGTGACGAAGTTCTATGTCAAAGCTTTACCTTTTCTGCTTCAGCAAATCCAATCATGTATCAAGGTGCTACACCGATTTTTATTGATAGTGAACCAGATACCTGGAATATGTCTCCAGAGTTACTGGAGATAGCAATTAAAGATAGAATAGAGAAAAACAAAAAACCAAAGGCAATTGTAGCAGTACATTTGTACGGGATGCCATATAAAGCTGATGAAATTAACGCTATCTCAAAGAAATATGAAATCCCTGTTATTGAAGACAGTGCCGAAGCTCTAGGAAGTTATTATAATGGAAAAGCTTGCGGAACGTTATCGGACATTGCAATTCTATCATTTAACGGTAACAAAATAATTACTACTTCTGGAGGAGGTGCTTTAATAGTTTCTAATCAAGAATTAAAAGATAAAGCAGTTTTTCTTTCTACACAAGCTAGAGATAATGCCCCGCACTATCAACATTCTACAATTGGTTTTAATTATAGAATGAGTAATGTACTAGCGGGTATTGGCAGAGGACAAATGGAAGTGCTTGATGAAAGAGTAAATGCTAGAAGAAAAAATCATGAATTCTATGAAGCTAACTTGTCGAAGTTTAGTTCTATTAGTTTCTTAGAGGAACCAGATGGTTACTTTTCAAACCGTTGGTTAACATGTATTAAAACAAGCTCTTTTGAAATGAGAGAACAAATTCGTTTAGCTCTCTTAGAAGAAGATATAGAATCAAGGCCATTATGGAAGCCTATGCACATGCAGCCTGTGTTTAAAGATTGTTTACACTTTACTAATGGTGTTTCTGAAGACTTATTTGAAAAAGGTCTTTGTTTACCAAGTGGTTCAAATTTATCACAAGAAGATTTAGATAGAATTCTAAATATAATATTAAAATCCCCACACCTATAAATATGATACGAAACTACTTTTTTAATTTATCGCAAAAATACGCTTCCAAATGGTTGGTATTATTTATTGATTTAGCCATAGTTTTGGCTACTTTATTTAGTGCTTATTTAGTGCGTTTTAATTTTACGTTGAATTTCGATACGAAACAATTTTTAGTTCAACTTCCGTTTTTAGCTTTAGTAGCTACTGTAAGTTTTCTAATAGTTGGATCTTACAAAAGCGTTATAAGACATACAGGGTTTACAGATGTTGTTAATGTTTTTAAATCTGTTGTTTTAATAGCTGCAATTTGTTCTGCTGGTGTATTTGTGAATAGAACATCTTCTTTTGCTCCCAGTTTTACAATCCCATTCTCAATTATAGTGATTCACTCACTTTTAAGTTTTGTAGCAATGGCAGGTAGTAGGCTACTTTTTAAAATAGGATACAATCGTTTAAAGTGTAAATTTAAAACCTCCAAAAATATTTTAATTTATGGTGCAGGCGATTCAGGAATAATTACTTATAATGCTTTACTTAATGGTACTAATAAGAATTTTAATGTTATTAATTTTATAGATGATGATGTTAAGAAAAGAGGAAAGTTAATTAATGGAATTAGTATAGTTTCAGGAAATGATTTGAATGAAAAGTTTATATCTAATAACAGTATCGATGAAATTATAGTTGCTTCTCAAACTATTGAGCCAAAGAGATTAATTAATCTAGTGGATAGTTTAACTGATTTAGAAGTAATAGTTAAAAAAGTACCACCTATAGAAAAATGGATTGATGGTGAACTTAGTGCTAATCAAATTAAACAATTTCAAATTGAAGATTTATTAGGAAGGCCTCAAATTCAAATAGATAATCCTAATCTCATTAATGAATTTAAGGGGGAAACTGTCATTGTTACTGGTGCTGCAGGTTCTATTGGAAGTGAGTTAGTAAATCAAATTTCAAACTTTGATGTTAAGCATTTAATTTTGGTTGATCAGGCAGAATCTGCATTATACGATGTGCAACAAGATTTAAAGCGAAACGGAAAACATAATTTCACCGCTATTGTAGCAGATATTAGAGATGGTTTAAGAATTGATTCTATATTTCAATATCACAACCCTACTATGGTATTCCATGCTGCTGCGTATAAGCATGTGCCTTTAATGGAAAAGTCTCCATATGAAGCTATTAAAATTAATGTTAACGGAACAAAACTTTTAGCGGATACGGCGTCTCGATATAATGTTAAGAAGTTTGTGTTTGTTTCTACAGATAAGGCTGTAAACCCAACTAGTGTTATGGGGGCTACTAAGCGCATGGCGGAAATGTATATTAGCTGCTTGCAGAAAGAAAGTAAAACTAAATATATTACTACCAGATTTGGTAACGTATTAGGTTCAAATGGATCTGTAATCCCACTATTCAAAAAACAAATAGAAAGAGGTGGTCCACTAACTCTTACAGATAAAGAAATCACTAGGTATTTCATGACTATTCCAGAAGCTTCTCAATTAGTTCTTGAAGCTGGAACCATGGGTAAAGGTGGTGAGATTTTTATATTTGACATGGGAGAATCTGTGAAAATCTATGATTTGGCTAAAAATATGATTAAATTATCTGGATTAAGATACCCTGAGGATATTGATATTAAAATTACTGGACTAAGGCCTGGAGAGAAACTTTATGAAGAGTTATTAGCTAATGGTGAAAACACATTGTCTACTTACCATAAGAAAATTATGATTAGTAAGACAAGAGAGTTAGATTCTAAAAGAGTAAAAGCCAAAATAGAAGAACTTTGTATAACCAATCGTTTTCAGAATAATAATATTGTTTTAAAAATGAAACAATTAATCCCTGAATATAAGTCCAATAACTCCGATTATGAGCGTTTTGATAAAAGAGTACAGATTTATAAAAAGGCCAAAGGTATTTCTCAAGACAAACCAGCTCAAGACAAAACTCTCTTAAACTAAAATTATTTTTGTTTAAATTGTATACAATTGTTTTTTAATATCTTATTTTGCTCCAAATTTTAAATATGATCGGTTCTATCAGAAAATTTTATTTCAATTCAGCAGTCGTCTTTTTTATTTTTGTTTTACTCAATTCCTGCGCTTCTAGGAAAGATATCGCATACTTTCAAAAGGCTAAAAATTTTGAAACTATAGTGGATACCGACACTTTTGTGCCTAGATTGAAAACAAATGACTTAATTAGTATATATGTTTCTACTTATGATTTAGAAGCTGTAAAGCCTTTTAACTTATTTAAAGGAGACGGGATAGGAAGATCTGAATCAATTGATTATTTAATAGATGCAGAAGGAAATATTGATTTTCCTGTTTTAGGAAAAGTTAAATTAAAAGGATTAACCATTGAAGAATCTAAAGAGTTGTTTAAAGAGAAGCTTTCTGCAGATTACTTAAAAGATCCAATTGTTAATATTAGAATTAAAAATTTTAGAATTACTGTATCAGGCGAAGTTAGAAACCCTGGAGTTTATTCTGTTTCTGGAGAAAGAATTACAATATTAGAGGCTTTAGGTTTAGCTGGAGATTTAACTATTAAAGGAAAGAGAGATAATGTGATGATTATTAGGGACTTTAATGGTAGTAAAACTATAACCAGAATTGATTTAACCAGTAAAGAGATTTTTAGTTCTCCAGTATATTATTTAACACAAAATGATATTATATATGTTGAACCAAATAAATCTGCAATTAGTTCATCGTCTTTAGATAGTAGAACAACCACAGCTATATCAATAGCATCTATTCTAATTACCTCTACTATAATATTATTAACTAGAAATTAAGTTAGTTAAGTAATGATTAATAATACACATAAAGAATTAAATTTTGCTAAAGCGTTAGGTGTTTATACTAAACATTGGAAATGGTTTGTTTTGAGTTGTGTAGTTGCTTTTACAATAGCTTTTTTTCGTTTGCGTTATACGACTCCCGAGTACAATGCTTATGCGAAATTAATGATATTAGATGATCAATCGGCAACACCTGCAGAATTAGTTTTAGAAGATTTAAAAAATTTCTCTAAAAGTGATAACACCAATGTTGAAGATGAGATTGAAGTTATAACTTCAAGAAAATTAATGGAGCTTGTTGTAAAAAAATTAGAACTTAATATTCAATACAAACAAGAAGGAAGGTTTCATTTTTCTCAGTTTTTCCCTAATAAAAAGGCTCCAATAAAAATAAACTTTATTGAATCAGATTCGGTTATTGAGAACTCAAAATTAAACTTGAATTTGATAGTTGATTCTAATTCAAAATTTAGATATAGTTTTCATAAAGATAGTTTGATGAAATCTTCAGATTTTGGAAAAGCTATAAAAAGTCCATTAGGAGAACTGGTTATAACTCCAAACACTACTGATTTACTAGGTTTTAAAGGGGTTATGCAAGTTGTATCCGTAACTCCCTTGAATAAGGTAGCAGAATATTACAAAAGAAAAGTTTTAGTAACTCAAGCCGCTGAATTTTCAAAAATAGTAAACATATCATTAAATGATGTATCTCCAACTAAAGCCAAAATGGTTATAGATACTTTAATTAATGTTTATGATCAAGTTTCTATTATGGAAAAAAATAGAAAGGCTACTAATACAGCTAAATTTATCGATGAAAGAATTGATCTTATAGCAAAAGATTTGTCCGATACAGATAGAGAAATTGAACAATTTAAAAGAGGAAATAAGCTTACAAATATTGTTTCCGAAGCTGATCTTTTTATAAAATCTAGTGCTCAGGTTGAGAGAGATATAGACGGGAAAAGAATTGAACAAAACAAACTAGCTTACATTAAAGATATTTTAGGAAACCAAGGGGATAGTTTTAGTAGAATTCCTGAGAATATTGGCTTTTCAAATAATGCTACTAATCTCACCGCAAAGAAGTTTAATGAGTTGTTAGATGATAGGGATCGGTTATTAAAAAGTTCTAATGAAAAAAATCCTATAATAGTTAACTTAGACCAAAAGATTGCTAATCTAAGAAATAATTTAGAACAAAGTGTTAACACTTCTTTGAAGTCTGTTGATTTAGAAATTAAAAGTTTACAAAATACTTCAAGTAAGTTAAATTCTAAAATTTATGCTGTACCAGGACAAGTGCGTAAATCTAGGGATATAGAACGAGAGCAAAAAACTAAAGAGTCGCTTTATTTATATTTATTAGAGAAAAGAGAAGAGTCTGCTATAACTTTGACTTCAACATCACCTAAGTTGAAAATTATTGATAAAGCATTTGCTAGTAACATACCAGTATCTCCTAAGAAAGTTATTGTTTATTTAGCTTCAATCATATTAGGCTTTTCCGTACCTTTTGGTATTATATATGTGTCAGATTTACTGGATAATAAAATACATAATAAAGAAGACCTTGAAAAAGAAATTACGAACATTACAGTTTTAGGAGAAGTACCTCATTCGTCTGGACGTAAGAGTGATAAAATAGTGAAGAAAAATGATAGGTCTGTCTTATCTGAGTCATTCAGAATAATTAGAACAAATGTAGATTACATAAAGAAAGGAAGAAATGTTAAAAATTACAATAATGTAATATTTGTTACCTCTACAATTAATGGTGAGGGAAAATCTTTCTTTAGTTTGAATATGGCTTTGACTTTTGCAAATACAAATAAACGTGTTTTGTTAATAGGTGCAGATATTAGAAATCCGCAGACTGATGCTTTATTGAGTACAAAGAAGAAGAATGTAGTAACTGAAATTGGGTTGACAGAGTATTTAGTTGAAGACTCTATTTTACTAGGTGAAGCTGTAAATAGTTATGATGTAAATGGAAACACGATAGATGTTCTTGCCTCGGGTAAAGTACCGCCAAACCCTGCCGAATTATTAATGGGTAATAGAATGAAAGAACTTTTCGATTCTGTTTCGGAACAATATGACTACGTAATTGTAGATACAGCACCTGCGATGCTAGTGACAGATACTTTACTTATTAGCGAATATGCAGGTCATACTATATATGTTGTAAGGGCTGGTTATACTGAAAAACGTATTCTTAATTTTGCCAAGGAGATACATGATCAAAATAAGTTAAATGGCATGATGTTAGTAGTTAATGATGTAAAAGATTCCAACTTTGGTTATGGCGCTAAATACGGTTATTATGGCAAACCTCAAAAAAGAGGTTGGTTTAAAAAGTCTAAATCTTAAAATTAAAATATTAAGTAACTGAAAAAGTACTGTTAGTGTTTTTAATAGAGCGGAGTAGAATGTTTCTTGAATCCTTATTAGGTAAAATAGTCTTTGATAGTTTATCTATGTGTTTTAAATGATGAGTGTCAGTTCCTGTAAAATCTATTAACTCATTACTAAGAAGTTTATAAGCTATATTTTTTTCTTCCTTACCATAATGTCCGCTTAGCGATAATAAATTTAGTTGGAATAGGCAACCTAATTGTTTTAATCTTTGATAGTAGTTGTAGTTATTATGGTAGTATTTATATCTTTCCGGGTGGGCTAAAACAGGAATGTATCCTTTAACTTTTATATCAAAAATTATGCTTTCTAAATTAATTGGAGGTTGAAAATACGATAGTTCAACAAGTACATACTTTTTCTTTAAAGTAAATAAATCCTCCTTTCTTAATAAATCTTCAAAACTATCATCAAGCATATATTCAGCAGCAGGATTAATAGTAATTTCAGAAAGTAGATCAGTAGACGTTAAAGCTTCTAGTAAAATTTGATATGCATCACCAATACTTTCATCGGTATTAGGGTAATAGTCTTTCATTACATGGGGCGTAGGTATAAATTGCCTAATACCTAAGTCTTTAAGCCTTTTAATTAATGCAATAGATTCTTCTGTGTTTTTAGCGCCATCATCAATTCCTGGTAGGATATGATTGTGAATATCTACAAAACCTTCTAGTAGATCTCTTAAATATAACTTTTTAGAGAAAAAATTAAGCATATACTATTACCTAAGTAAGAAAGATGTATTTAGCTGGCATAGTATTTAAAGGCATCAACAATGATATCATTATCCACTTTACAATCAATTACTGGATTACCAATAGATTTCAAAAGAACAAAGTTAATGTTACCATGGTTGTTTTTCTTGTCATATTTTAACAATTCCATTATTGGCTGGTATTCTTTTTCGTCAATAACAACTTGCCCATAATGGCTAATAAACAAAGATTTAATGGCATCTGTAACCTCCATTGGAAACCCTGTTAGTTGCGAAGAAATATAATTTGCTAAAATCATCCCAATTACAATGGCTTCACCATGTAAAAGTGTTTCTTTGTCTGGATTGCTTAAAAAATAGGACTCTATGGCATGACCTAATGTATGACCATAGTTAAGTGTTTTACGTAAACCATCTTCAAACGGGTCCTCTTCAACTACCTTTTTCTTAATAATTACCGATTCATAAATTAATTCATCTAAATCATTTAAATCCAATTTAGATAAATCAAGAAATTTATTCCAATAACCTTCACCACTTATCAATCCATGTTTTAACATTTCAGCTAAACCAGATCTCATCTGATTTGAAGGCAAAGTGTTTAAGTAAAAAGGGTCTATTAAAACTAAATCAGGATCACTTATAACACCTATTTGGTTTTTTAAACTACCTAAATCCACTCCTGTTTTTCCTCCAACGGAAGCATCAACCATTGATAATAAAGTGGTAGGTACATTTACATAAGCAATTCCTCTTTTAAAAGTACATGCTACAAATCCACCAAGATCTGTAACAACACCTCCACCAATGTTAATCATCAAACTCTTTCTATCCGCATCTAGTTCCGAAAGTGCATTCCATACGCCAACGCATGTTTCTATATTTTTATTTTCCTCGCCAGACTCTATTTCAATTATTTCTATGGCTATATCTGTTTGTAATTTAGCTAAGAAAATTGGAAGACAGTTTTCATGTGTATTTTCATCTACTAGAATAAAAATCTTTGAGAAATTATTATCACGCAAATGCTCGTTAATTGCGGTGTAACACACGTCGTTAAAATGAATTTTGCAGTCTTTATAAGTAATAGATTCCATGAATTTATTAATGCTTTTTAAGGCAGTGAAATTAAGGAGATTTTATATAAAATTATAACAATAGGTTAATTATATTTGCGTATAATTTTAAAGATAATGCAAAAAAACAATCGAATTTTTGATAATACTGAAATTGCTTTTTCTCTAAAGAATGATTCTGAGCTTGAAAGAGCGTATTTTTTGTTTAAAATGATATCCATAGAACCTTTGGTTAGAATAGGTACCGCAGCCACAAATTTTGCCTTGAAGGCTAGTTTACCGATAGAAGGGTTAATACGCTCTACGGTTTTTGATCATTTTTGTGGAGGTGTTACCGAAGAAGATTGTTTGCCTGTAATAAATAGAATGTTTGATAAAGGTGTGAGTTCTGTGTTAGACTATTCTGTAGAGGGTAAGGAAGATGAAAATGAATTTGACGGTGCTTTAAAAACAATATTAAATATCATAGAATTTGCTAAAAATATAGATGCCATTCCTATTGCTGTCTTTAAGCCAACTGCGTTTGGTAGACTAGGGTTATACGAGAAGATTGGAAATAAAGAAAAGCTGTCTGAAGAAGAGCAGAAGGAATGGAGTAGGGTTATTAAACGTTTTGATGTAGTTTGTGAACAAGCAAAAAGCTATGATGTTGAAGTGCTAATTGATGCTGAAGAAAGCTGGATGCAAGATGCAGCAGATGCATTAGTAACGCAAATGATGAAAAAATATAATAAGGATAAAACTATTGTGTTTAATACTTTGCAAATGTACAGGCATGATAGACTAGAATTCTTAAAAAGAGAACATAAAAAGGCTGAAGAAGAAGGGTATTATTTAGGCTATAAATTGGTAAGAGGCGCATACATGGAGAAAGAAAACGAAAGAGCAGAAGAACAAGGATACATTTCTCCAATCTGTGTTAGCAAGGAGGCGACAGATGAAAACTTTGATGCAGGTCTAAGATACATTATAGATAATCTAAAGAGGATTTCTTTATTTGCAGGAACACATAATGAAGAAAGTTCTTATCTGCTTATGAATTTAATGAAGGAGAAAGGACTTGAAAATAACGATAATAGAATTTGGTTTGGGCAATTATATGGTATGAGTGATCATATTAGTTTTAATTTATCTGAAAAAGGATATAATGTTGCGAAATACATGCCTTTTGGACCTGTAAAAGATGTAATGCCGTATTTAATAAGAAGGGCAGAAGAGAATACCTCTGTGGCGGGACAAACAGGAAGAGAGCTTAAACTTATTACACAAGAGAAAAAACGCAGGAAAGCCCTGTAGCTTTTATTTAGTAATAACTTTTATTACCGTAAGAAAGATTAGTTTAAGGTCAAAAAAGAAATTGTTCTTTTTTATGTATTCCTTGTTGTATTTTAATTTATCTGGAATAATAGTGTTTATGTAATAATCTTCAGGATTGGTGGCTGCTTTTAAAAGCTCCACTTCATTTCGGTATTTTAATGAAGCAAGTCCCGTAATACCTGGTCTAACAGATAGTATCTGTAAATCTTCTTTAGAATAAAAATCAACGTAGTACCTTAATTCGGGTCTAGGGCCAACAAAACTCATATCCCCAATAAGTATGTTAATTAATTGAGGGAATTCGTCTATTTTATAACGCCTTAAGAAGTATCCAATTTTCGTTATTCTTGAATCCTTATTTCCTAGGGTTAATAAACCGTCTTTTTCAGACAGGGCCTTCATTGTTCTGAATTTGTAGATATTGAAGTTTTTATTATGTCTACCAACACGCTCTTGAATAAACAATATAGAGCCTTTTGAGTCTAATCGTATTAAAACGGAAATTAGAATAAGAAACGGGGCTGTAATTATTAATCCGATAATTGAGAGAAGAATATCAAAACTTCTTTTTATCATATTATGGAGATTCCTTAAAGTCTATAACATTAGCTATACTGTCACAGTTTTCAATAGTTAACGTATAAATGTAGTCATTATTACTACTTTCAATTAAGTACGTGGCACAAGGTTCTTTATGTGGTTCGCTTTTGGAAAAATCTACATTTCCATATTTTAAAACCTTGTTAATGGTAGCAGAATCTGTTATAAAAGTTTGTGTGTAATTAATGCGTTTTGTTCTTATATTTTTTAAGACCCTAGCTTCAGGTCCGTAATCGCAGGATACTTTTTTTCCACTTAAAAAAAACATAAGTACTATTAATCCAATTGAAAACCCTCCAAGGTAATATCCAACTCTATGTACTAATTTCATTTAAAATAATTAATTGTGGCTGATTAAAATATTAATAGGTTAGCATCACTATAACTTAAATCAAACCATTCACCAACAGGTTTACTTGTTAAAATTCCGTGGTAAAAGTACAACCCATTTCGTAAACCTCTATCAATTCTTAAAGAATTTTCTAATCCACCATCTTCTGCTATTTGCATTAAATACGGTGTGAATATATTACTTATTGATACCGAGGCTGTTCTTGGGTATCTAGCGGGTATATTTGGCACACAATAGTGTATAACACCATGTTTCACAAAAGTAGGTTTTAAATGAGATGTTACTTCACTTGTCTCAAAACATCCGCCCATGTCTATACTTACATCAATAATGATAGAGCCTTTTTTCATTTTCTGAACTAGATCATCTGTAACGACAATCGGTGCTCTATTTTTACCTCTAACAGCTCCAATGACAACATCACATCGTCTTAAAGCTTTGGTTAAATTTTTCGGTTGTATTGTAGACGTAAAGAAAGGGCGTCCTAAATTGGTTTGTATACATCTTAGTTTAGTGATAGAGTTATCAAAAACTTTAATGTTTGCACCAAGTCCAATAGAACCTCTTGCCGCAAATTCACCAACCGTACCCGCACCTAAAATAACAACTTCAATTGGTGGTACCCCGCTAATGTTTCCAAACATTAAACCGTTGCCATCTTTTGTGTCAGCTAACAATTGAGAAGCAATTAAAACCGAAGCTGTTCCTGCTATTTCGCTTAATGATCTCACGGCAGGGTAGGTACCATCTGCATCTCTAATAAATTCAAAAGCAAGTGCAGTAATTCGTTTTGCAGCAAGTGTTTCAAAATACTTCTTGGTTTGCGTTTTAAGCTGCAATGCAGAAATTAAAATACTTTGAGGGTTAATGAGTTTAATCTGTTCTAAAGTAGGGGGTTCTACCTTTAAAATCATTGGGCAGCCAAATACTTTAGCGGTGTCTTTGGTAATTTCAGCTCCCGCCTCACTATAATCTCTATCACTAAAACTAGCACCTTCACCAGCACCAGCTTCCAAAAGCACTCTATGTCCATTATTAACTAAAGCAAACACTGCATCCGGAGTTAAACAAATACGTTGTTCTTGGAAAGCTGTTTCTTTTGGAATTCCAATAAATAATTCGCCTTTACGTTTAAAAATCTCAAGCTTCTCTTCCTGAGGTAATAACTGTTGTTTGGTAAATGGAGAAAGTGGTTTGGACATATGTTGGATAGTTAATAAAATTGAAATTACAAATTAAATTTATATTGCTCTTAGAAAAAATGAAATATAATTACAGATTATAAGTGTTAGAGCTTTTATAAGTGAGAATTTTAATTACTTTTGGTGTGGTTTTACCTCAAACTATTGTTATTTAATTGTTATACTTTTGTTTTTATAATATCTGCATGATAAAAAGATTATTATTACTCTCTTTCCTTTTTTTGTTTTATGTTTCATTTGGTCAAAACTTTAGTTTAAAAGGTGTGGTTAAAGATGAAGCTAATACGCCTATAGCCTTTTCTAATATTGTACTGCTTTTAGATAATGAAATTATTGATGGAACAACATCAAATGAAAGTGGAGTATTCTCTTTTGAAAGTTTAAAAACAAACACTTACAAGATTAAAATTAGCTATTTAGGTTTCCAAACTTTTGAGAAGGAGATTGAACTTATTGGAAATATTGATTTGGGTACATTGTTACTCAGGGAAAATGCAGAAGCCTTAGAGGGTGTAACAGTTGTTGCTAAAAGACCAACGGTAAAACGTTTGGTAGATAGGTTAGTGTTTAATGTTGAAAATTCAACCCTATCCAATAATAATGTATTAGATGTTTTAAAGCATACGCCAGGTGTTTTGGTACATGATGGCTCAATAACAGTAAAAAATTCTGCTCCCACGGTTTATATTAATGACAGACGTGTTCACTTATCTGCAGATGAAGTCCTTCAGTTACTAGAGTCTACACCTGCCGAAAACATAAAATCTATAGAAGTAATAACCAACCCACCGGCTAAATATGAAGCAGAGGGCGGTGCTGTTTTAAATATTGTAACGAGTAAGAATATCGTTGCAGGTTATCATGGGAGTGTATTTGGTAGTTATAAACAGGGGTTTGAGTTTCCAAAGTACTCTATTGGCACGAGTCATTTTTTTAAAACTAAAAAACTCAGCACTTACATAAACTATAATATTAGCCCAAGAAAGGATTATAGAGAAAAAGACGAGTTTGTTAATTTTATAGAAAACAATACGAATACCTCAAGTTGGGAAACAGATTATAACAGAGATAGGGAATCAAGATATAATTCAATAAACGCTAATATAGATTATGATTTTGATGAAAAGAATTCCATTGGTCTTACTACGAATATGTTAATTGCTCCTCGAAGGAATTCGCAAACCGATGTAAAATCTAGTACTAAAGTGTTTGGAGCTAATAAAGTTTTAGATTCTACTTTTAACACATTTAATGAGTCCGTTTTAGAGTCATTTAATATGGCTTTTACTCTTGATTATGTTCATAAGTTTAGTAGAGAAGGAGAGCAGCTATTGGTAAGTCTTCATCATACAAATTACGACTATTCTAATTTTCAAAATGTAGATACTGATTATTTGTTTCCCAATAATAGTTTAATAAGAGAAAATAGATTTCAAACCTTTTCTAGTCAGGTTATTAAGTTAAACACAAGTCAATTAGATTATGAATTGCCAATTAATGAATCAACGTCTTTTGAAGCAGGGATAAAAACTTCTCATATTGATTCAGAAAGTGTTTTAACCCAGTATAATTTTGAAGAAGAGGAGCGAATTGAAGATATAGATAACTCTGATAATTTTTTCTATGATGAAGAAAATTATGCAGCCTATGTAAGTTTAGCAAAAGATTGGGAGAAGTTAAGCCTTAAAGTGGGTGTTCGTACTGAATATACAGAGACTACTGGAACTTCTGTTTCGGAAAACGAAAAGAGTGAAAACAATTATTTTAAAATATTTCCATCTGTACATGTTTCTAAAACAGTAAATGATAAGCATGAGTTGTATTTTAATTACAACAAACGTATTTACAGGCCAAGATATAACCAATTAAACCCTTTTAAATTCTTTTTAAATGATAATTCTTATATAACAGGAGACCCTAGATTAGTTCCGCAGGTAGATGATGTGTTTACGTTGGGGTATACACTTAATGATACGTACACTTTTGAGCTGTATTACAGATACGAAAATGATCCTGCAATAGAAATAGCATTTCAAGATAATGAAGAGAACATCTTAAAATATGTAAATACTAACATAAACAGAAGTATCTCTTATGGTTTTGATTTTATGACTTACACCGCTATTGCAAAAGGTTGGAACCTTTATGCTTTAACCTCTTTGTTTTACTACGACAATAAGTATGTGAGCTTAGAAAGTGGAAACCAAATAAACAATACCGATAAATGGTCTGTATACGCTCAAATAGCCAACTATTTTACCTTTTTAAAAGATAATAGTTTAACTGCAGATGTGTCTTTACAATACATCTCACCTTTAGCTGATGGACCATCTATTGTGAGCGACAGATTTGGGTTGGATATCAGTTTAAGGAAAACTTTCCTCAAAAACAAAGCTTCTTTAAGTATTGGAGTTACAGATATTTTTAATACTCAAAATTTCAATCAAAGTACTAAATATCTAAATCAAGACATTCTAATGCAATCTAGGATGGAAAATAGGCAGTTTACGGTTGCTTTTAACTATAAGTTTGGCAATACGAAATTGAAATCTAATAAAAAATCTATAGATTTAAATGAAAGAGATCGATTGGAAAGAAGCGACCTTTAAAAGTAGTCTTTAACTTTACCCCAAAAGTTTTTAGGAGATATCATTAATTCTTCTTCTAATTCTTCCATAGACTTATTGGCTTCATTAATTCTATTAAAAATGCGTGCTCGAACCAGATATATGGTGGGAATTACTATTGCCATAACAGGAATTAAATATAGCATTTGATTGCTGTCAGCAAAGCTTAAATCATCATTCAAAACTACAATTATTTGGTAAAAATACATTGCAATTGGAACTAGTAAAGTATGATACCACCAATGTTTACATGTGAAAATCCAAACGAATAATAAAAAAAGAGGAATTAATTTACTTGTTAAAGTCCATGCTAAAACAAATACGCTCTCATAATAGTTGCTTTCATATAAGCCAAAAAAAGTGTCCCATGATTTAACATTTGGAACACTTTCATGTAAGTAGAATAAGTAAGGTGTTATTGCAATGAGTGTAGCAACAACACTTCCTAAGACAAGACTTTTTCTATCTGTGTTGTCCTGGAACTTTGATATCTTTCTTTCTGATTGCTGTTTGTTCTCCATCTGTGTTGAACTCAGTAGCTGCTTGTGCTAAAAATAACATTCCTCCTAGTAATGCTATCGCGATTAAATACTTTTTAGTTTTCATTTTATAAGGGATTTAATTAATTAATTACTCCAAAAGTAAATAAGAACTAAGGTGTGGTAATCGTCAAAATGTTAAAGAAATGTTAAAAACGTCTGTTTTGTAAAATCATCTATGTGGTTTTACCGTAAAACTTTAAAAACAGGTGGTTTTTTATTTGGATTTTAGCATAAAATAGCAGGTTGTTTTAGGTTAATTCGGGCTTAAAATTTAATTTCAACGTTCTAGAATTGTTATCCTTAATTGTAATATCAATTCTATCATATTGATTGGGCGCTAATTGTTCAATTAACTGCGGCCACTCAACAATTACCCAATTATTTGAAAACAAATAATCTTCTATTCCAAAATTATAAGCTTCCTCAATATCTTTGATTCTGTATAAATCAAAGTGGTAAATTACATGTTGTTCCGCTTCATATTCGTTCACAATTGAAAATGTTGGGCTACTTACAGCATCATTACTACCTAACTGCTTTGCTAACATTTTAATAAGTGTTGTTTTGCCAGCTCCCATATCGCCATAAAGAAATATGGTTTTAGTTTTCAGGTTTTTAATGATTTCTTTTGCAACAGCATCAATGTTTTCTAGCGTATAACTAATTTTCAAATTGAACAATTTTTAATGCAATAATAGAAATATATTTTAAGAAATCCTAGAAAAAAGTGTATTTCGTCGTTAAATTATGCATTACATAGATTATTTGGGTAAGAAAACTGCAAATGGAATCACCATTTCTTCCAAAGACACACCACCGTGTTGGTAAGTGTTTCTGTAATAACTTACGTAGTGGTTATAGTTATTGGGGTAGGCAAAGAACAAGTCACTCTTAGCAAAAATAAAAGAGCTACTCATGGAGATAGAAGGGAGGTGTAGTTCTTTAGGATTTTTAGAAGCCAATACATCTTTGTTATCATAGGTTAGGCTACGTCCAGTTTTATATCTTAAGTTTAAACTGGTGTCGCGGTCTCCAATTACTTTAGAAGGATTTTTAACATTAATAGTGCCGTGATCTGTGGTTAAAATAAGCTTAAAACCTAATTGCTGCGCCTGCTGTATCATGTCTAGCAATGGAGAATTTTTAAACCAACTTAAGGTTAACGATCTGTATGCTTTATCATTAGAAGCAAGTTCCTTAACAACTTCCATTTCAGTTTTAGAGTGCGATAACATGTCCACAAAGTTGTAAACAACCACTGTGAGATCATTATTTTTAAGGGATTTAAAGTTACCAGCTAACTTTTTGCCTGTTTTTAAATTCGTAATCTTGTGGTACTCGTAGTTTAGGTTGTTAAGTCCTAAACGTTTCATTTGTGCTTCTAAAAAGTCTGCTTCATGCAAGTTTTTACCACCTTCATCGGTATCATTTTTCCAGAATTGCGGAAATAGTTTTTCCATATCACTTGGCATTAAACCAGAAAAAATGGCATTTCTGGCGTATTGTGTAGCCGAGGGAAGTATGCTAAAAAACGCTTCTTCTTTCTCCTTTTTGTAATAATTGTTAATTATTGGTTCAAATACTTTCCATTGGTCATACCTTAGGTTGTCTATAACCACAAGAAGTGTTGGTTGTTGCTTGGTTACTTCGGGCACTACACAGTCTTTAAAAAGTGTATGAGACATTACAGGAGCGTCTGTGTGTGGTTTAAACCAATTGGGATAATTTTTTTCTATGAACTTGCCAAATTGAATGTTAGCTTCTACTTTTTGTGATTCTAAAATCTCAAACATCCCTGTGTCTTCAATATCTTCCAATTGTATTTCCCAATAAATTAGCTTTTGATATAGCTCCACCCATTCTTCATAAGTGTTTACCATAGCCAAATCCATGGCTATTTTTCTAAACTCTTGCTGATAATTAGAAGTAGTTTTTTCTGAAACTAATCTTGAGTGATCTAAGTTCTTTTTTAAACTTAAAAGTATCTGGTTCGGATTCACAGGTTTTATTAAATAATCGGCTATTTTATTACCAATAGCCTCTTCCATAATATATTCCTCCTCACTTTTAGTAATCATAACCACAGGAAGGTTATCCTGCTTTTCTTTAATTTCATTTAAAGTATCTAATCCTGTTAGTCCTGGCATGTTTTCATCTAAAAAAACAATGTCGAAACTTTCAGATTCCAGTATATCCAGTGCCTCAGTGCCGCTTAAACATGTAGTTACTTTGTAATTACGTTGTTCTAAAAATAGAATATGAGGTTTTAATAAATCTACTTCATCATCAACCCAAAGAATTTGTATCGTATTCATTAAATGCGGCTTATTAATTGTTATTGTAATAATTATATTTGTTGGAAAATAATCTTAATCCCAAAAGTTTGAATAAACTTAAAATATTAAACGACCCAATTTACGGATTTATTACTATTCCAAATTCGTTAATTTTTGATTTAATTCAACATAAATACTTTCAAAGACTAAGGCGAATAACGCAAATGGGGATGTCTCATTTAGTTTATCCCGGAGCGCATCACACAAGGTTTCATCATGCCATTGGTTGTATGCATTTAATGCAACAAGCCGTAAATGTGCTTCGTTTTAAAGGAGTTAACATTTCTGAAGCGGAGGAAAATGCTTTATATGTGGCTATACTTTTACATGATATCGGGCACGGGCCTTTCTCTCATGCTATGGAACATAGTATTGTAAACAATGTGTCTCATGAAGAGATTTCGTTATTGTTTATGGAGAAATTAAACGATGAATTTAACGGAACTTTAACGCTTGCCATAAAAATATTTAAAGGTGAATATCCACGAAACTTTTTATGTCAGCTTATTTCTGGACAATTGGACATGGATAGGGCAGATTATTTAAAACGTGATAGTTTTTATACCGGTGTTGCAGAAGGAAATATTAATAGCGAGCGTTTAATTACCATGTTAAATGTGGTTGACGATGAATTAGTTGTAGAAGAAAAAGGCATTTATAGCGTGGAAAAGTTTATTGTTGCCAGACGTTTAATGTATTGGCAAGTATACTTACACAAAACAAGTTTAGTAGCAGAGCAGTTGTTGATTAGAATGCTTAAAAGAGCTAAAGAACTTTATAATACAGGAATTCAACTTTATGCCAGTAAGCCATTAATGTATTTTCTAGACAACAAAATATCTATAGAAAACTTTACAACCGAAACCTTAGAGGTATTTGCGCAGTTAGATGATTATGATATTATTTCGGCAATGAAGGCGTGGCAATACCACGATGATTTTGTGTTAAGTCGTTTAAGTCAGATGATTATAAACAGAAACTTGCTTAAAATTAAACTAAAGAAAAAGCAAATAAAAGAAAATGATCTAGAGGAACATATTCAAGACTTAATTACTACATATAATATAAAGAGAGAAGAAGCAGAATATTTTGTTTTTAAAGGAAGTATCTCTAATCAAGCCTATCAGTTAAAACATAAAAGTATTAATATACTGTACAAGTCTGGAAAAATATCGGATATCGTAAAAGCTTCAGATCATTTAAACCTTAAGACACTTTCTAAACCAGTGACTAAGTACTATTTATGCTATCCGAAGGAATCTACGTATTTAAATAACAAATAATAAGAAATAGTGTATAATAGACTTTAGCACATTTTTCCTATTTTTGCGCAACTGAACTAATTAAAAAAACAATCTTTATTTAAGTTGAAATTTACAGCACAACAAATTGCAGGGATACTAGAAGGTGATGTAGTAGGAAATCCAGATGCAGAAGTATCCAAACTATCAAAAATAGAAGAAGGAACAGAAGGCTCTCTTACCTTTTTGGCAAATCCTAAATATACCGCTCATATATATTCTACCAAGGCCACTGTAGCAATCGTAAATAAGAGTTTTGAACCAGAAAACGATATTAGCACTACACTTATTAAAGTTGATGATGCTTATAAAGCATTTTCTAAGCTTTTAGAATATTATAATCAAGTAAAAAATAATAAGGTAGGCATTGAGCAACCTCATTATAAAGCAGATTCTGCAAGTTATGGAGAGAATATTTATCTCGGAGCATTTTCCTATTTGGGTGAAAATGTAAAAATAGGAGATAATGTAAAAATATTTCCGAATGTATACATAGGTGATAATGTGGTTATAGGAGATAATTCGGTAGTATTTGCTGGTGCTAAAATATATTCTGAATGTGTAATTGGTAATAACTGTGTTATTAATTCTGGAGTAATTATAGGTGCCGATGGATTTGGTTTTGCTCCAAATGAAAATGGAGAATATAAAAAGGTACCACAAATTGGTAATGTTATATTGGAAGATTTTGTAGATGTTGGTGCTGCTACTACTATTGATAGAGCAACTCTTGGATCAACAATTATCAGAAGAGGGGTTAAATTAGATAACCAAATTCAAATAGCGCATAACGTTGAAATTGGCAAGAACACCGTCATAGCTGCCCAAACAGGAATTGCAGGTTCCACTAAAATTGGCGAAAACTGTCAAATTGGTGGTCAAGTAGGTATTGTTGGTCACATAACCATAGGTAACAACGTTAAAATTCAAGCGCAATCAGGTATAGGAAGAAATGTAAAGGATAATGAAGTCCTTCAAGGATCTCCAGCTTTACCTTATTCAGACTACAATAAATCATATGTTCATTTTAAAAATCTACCCAAGATTGTTAAAAGTATAAACGCATTAGAAAAGAAATAATGGGAATTATAAACACTGACATCAAACAAAAAACTATTGAAAAAGAAGTTTCATTAACTGGCGTAGGCTTACACACTGGTAAAAATGTAACTTTAACATTTACACCAGCCCCAGCTAATTTTGGACTAGCTTTTAAGAGAGTAGATTTAGAAGGAGCGCCTGTTATTGAGGCAGATGCAAATTATGTAACCAATACACAAAGAGGTACACGCATTGAAAAAAATGGCGTTGCCATACAGACATCTGAGCATGTTTTAGCGGCCTTAGTTGGTTTAGATATTGATAATGCTATTATAGAATTAGATGCTTCTGAACCACCAATAATGGATGGATCTTCGAAATTCTTTGTTGAAGCTATTGAAAAAGCAGGAATTGTAGAGTTAGATGCGTTTAGAGAAGAATTTGAAGTTACGGAAATAGTGTCTTATACAGATGAAGAATCTGGTAGCGAAATTCTGGTAATGCCAGCAAAAGAGTATCAAATAACAACCATGGTGGATTTTGGAACTAAGGTTTTGGGTACTCAAAATGCGAATTTAAAGACATTGTCTGAGTTTAAAACAGACTTTGCCGATTCTAGAACATTTAGTTTCTTGCATGAGCTTGAAATGTTACTAGAGCATGGCCTTATTAAAGGAGGTGATTTAAATAATGCCATTGTGTATGTTGATAAAGAAATATCTCCAGAAACTATTGAAAAGCTAAAAACTGCTTTTAATAAAGATTCAATAGCTGTTAAGCCAAATGGTATTTTAGATAATTTAACACTTCATCACCCTAATGAAGCTGCTAGACATAAATTACTAGATGTTTTAGGCGATTTAGCTTTGGTTAGGACCAGAATAAGAGGTAAAGTTATCGCAAATAAACCAGGGCATTATGTAAATACCCAATTTGCAAAAAAACTAGCAAAAATTATTAAAAACGAACGTAGAAATAACGTTCCTAATATAGATTTGAACCAACCGCCATTAATGGATATTACACAAATAATGGCAATGCTACCGCATAGACAACCTTTCTTATTAATAGATAAGGTTTTTGAATTAACTGAGAGTTATGTAACGGCTACTAAGAACGTCACTATGAATGAGGAGTTCTTTAAAGGTCATTTCCCAGGTGCTCCAGTTATGCCAGGTGTTTTAATTGTTGAAGCCATGGCGCAAACTGGTGGTATCTTAGTTTTAAATACAGTTCCGGATCCCGAGAATTATTTAACATTTTTCATGAAAATGGATAACGTTAAATTCAAACAAAAAGTGGTTCCTGGAGATACGCTAATATTTAAATGTTCATTAATTACGCCTATTAGACGTGGTATTTGCCATATGCAAGGTTATGCCTATGCAAATGGTAAATTATGTGCAGAAGCAGAATTAATGGCCCAAATCTCAAAAGTAAAATAAGAAATGAATCAACCATTAGCATACGTACATCCAGGAGCAAAGATTGCCAAAAATGTTGTAATTGAACCGTTCACAACTATTCATAATAATGTTGTTATTGGTGAAGGTACATGGATTGGTAGTAACGTTACCATTATGGAAGGGGCCAGAATTGGTAAAAACTGTAGTATTTTCCCAGGATCTGTAATTTCAGCCATTCCTCAAGACTTGAAGTATGATGGAGAAGATACAACTGTTGAAATTGGAGATAATGTAACCATTAGAGAATGTGTTACAATAAATAGAGGTACATCAGATAGAATGAAAACCGTTGTGGGTAACAATTGTTTAATTATGGCGTATTGTCATATTGCACATGATTGTATAGTTGGTAACAACTGTATTTTCTCTAATAACAGTACTTTAGCTGGGCATATTAATGTTGGTGATTATGTGGTTTTGGCAGGTATGACAGCTGTTCATCAGTTTGTTTCTGTTGGTAATCATGCCTTTGTTACCGGTGGTTCATTGGTTAGAAAAGATGTTCCTCCTTTTGTTAAGGCGGCTAGGGAACCATTGTCTTACGTTGGGATTAACTCAGTTGGATTAAGAAGACGAGGTTTTTCAACAGAAAAAATTAGAGAGATTCAAGATATATATAGGATTTTATATCAAAAGAATTATAACAATACTCAAGCCTCAAGCATTATTGAGGCCGAAATGCAGGCAACACCAGAACGTGATGAAATTCTTCAATTCATTAAGAATTCGCACCGAGGTATTATGAAAGGATATTTTAAATCAAATTAATTATATGGCAACTACAAGTGATATTAGAAACGGATTATGTATTAGATATAATCATGATATTTATAAAATAGTTGAGTTTTTACATGTAAAACCAGGTAAAGGACCTGCTTTTGTTAGAACTAAGCTTAAAAGTGTAACCACAGGAAAAGTAATTGATAATACGTTTTCTGCTGGTCATAAATTGGAGGATGTTAGAGTTGAAACACATAAATTTCAGTTCTTATATAATGAAGGAGACACATATCACTTTATGAATACAGAAGATTATTCTCAAATTGAATTACAGAAAGCTGTTTTGGATAATCCAGGTTTAATGAAAGAGGGTGAAGTTGTTACCGTTCTTATTAACTCTGAAGATAGTATGCCACTTTCTGTAGATATGCCAGCAAGTGTTATTTTAGAAGTAACACACACCGAACCAGGTGTAAAAGGTAATACAGCTACAAATGCAACTAAACCTGCAACTGTAGAAACTGGGGCAACTGTTAATGTGCCTTTATTTATTAATGAAGGTGATAAAATAAAAGTTGAAACCGAAAAAGGTACTTATAAAGAACGTATTAAAGAATAATTTCTCTTGAAGTTTCCACAGCCAAAAACCTTACTAGAAATCTCTCAATTAATTAATTGTAGTTATGTGGGAGATGCGGACTTTCCCGTTTTGGGAATGAATGAAATTCATGTTGTTGAGCCTGGAGATATTGTTTTTGTAGATCATCCCAAGTACTATGATAAGGCGTTAGAGTCTGCAGCAACCATTGTTTTAATTAATAAAGAAGTGGAATGCCCTAAAGGTAAAGCGCTCTTAGTAAGCGATGATCCTTTTAGGGACTTCAATAAATTATCTAACCATTTTAGACCATTTCAAGCTTCTAAT
This sequence comes from Seonamhaeicola marinus, assembly GCF_008085455.1. Taxonomy (NCBI): domain Bacteria; kingdom Pseudomonadati; phylum Bacteroidota; class Flavobacteriia; order Flavobacteriales; family Flavobacteriaceae; genus Seonamhaeicola; species Seonamhaeicola marinus. Next base: position 644,717 of record NZ_VSDQ01000718.1, read on the forward strand.
AAGCAAATATCAGATTCTGCTAAAATAGGCGAAGGCACTATAATTCAACCAAATACATTTATAGGAAATAATGTAGTAATAGGAAAGAATTGTGTTATTCACTCTAACGTAAGTATTTATGATGATGCTGTTATTGGAGATAATGTTACCATCCATGCAGGAACAGTATTGGGCGGTAATGCATTCTATTATAAAAAGAGACCAGAAGGTTTTGATAGACTTTTATCTTGTGGAAGAGTTGTAATTGAGGATAATGTAGATATAGGTTCTAATTGCACAATAGATAAAGGTGTTACGGGAGATACGACTATAAAAGAAGGGACTAAAATAGATAACATCGTGCAAATTGGGCATGATACGGTTATTGGAAGAAAATGTCTTTTAGCATCTCATGTGGGTATTGCTGGTTGTGTAATAGTAGAAGATGAAGTTACAATGTGGGGGCAAGTTGGCGTTACAAGTGGGATTACTATTGGTGCAAAGGCTATTATTTCTGCCAAATCCGGAGTAAGTAAATCGCTAGAAGGAGGTAAAAGCTATTTTGGTGTACCTGCAGCAGATTTTAGAAGTAAGTATAAAGAGATAGCATCCATTAAAAAAATCCCAGAAATTTTAGATTTGTTAAAGAGTCAATTTAAGGTTTAATTTTTTCAAAATAAATTGAATAATACGTTAAGAAATTAATTCAAAAAAATTACATTTGCTCGTATTTATTCAATAACTTCAATTAGTCACGTATGAGTGTTTTAGTAAATAAAGATTCAAAAATTATTGTTCAAGGTTTTACAGGTAGTGAAGGTACATTTCACGCTAGTCAAATGATTGAATATGGAACCAACGTAGTTGGTGGTGTTACACCAGGTAAAGGTGGCCAAACACACTTAGATAAACCAGTTTTTAATACAGTTGAAGAAGCTGTAAAAGAAGTTGGAGCAGATACAACAATTATATTTGTTCCACCAGCATTTGCCGCAGATGCCATTATGGAAGCTGCAGATGCAGGAATTAAAGTTATTATTACAATTACTGAAGGTATACCTGTAGCTGATATGATTAAGGCAGCAGATTATATAAAAGACAAAGAGTGCCGTTTAATTGGTCCTAACTGTCCAGGTGTTATTACACCAGGTGAAGCAAAAGTTGGAATTATGCCAGGTTTTGTTTTCAAAAAAGGAAAAGTTGGTATTGTTTCTAAATCAGGAACATTAACTTATGAAGCTGCAGACCAAGTTGTAAAGCAAGGTTTAGGTATTACAACTGCAATCGGTATTGGTGGTGATCCTATTATTGGAACTACAACCAAAGAGGCAGTGGAATTATTAATTAATGACCCAGAGACCGAAGCTGTGGTAATGATCGGGGAGATTGGAGGTCAGTTAGAGGCTGATGCTGCAAATTGGTACAAGGAGAGTGGAAGTAAAAAACCAGTTATTGGATTTATTGCTGGAGAAACAGCTCCTGCCGGAAGAACAATGGGGCACGCAGGTGCTATTGTTGGAGGAAGTGATGATACGGCTCAAGCAAAAAAGAAAATTATGAGAGCTTGTGGAATTCATGTTGTTGATTCTCCTGCTAAAATTGGAGAAAAAGTGGCGGAAGTTCTTTAAAATATCGCAAAGATTTATAAAAAACCTCTTGATACAAATCAAGAGGTTTTTTTATGCCTTAAATTTTGTTAAATGTTGATAAATATTACCTGAAGTGATATTATTAGTTTAATTTCATAAGCAAACTAATACAAATCAATCATTAATGAGAACATTCAAAATTCTTTCCCTTTTATTCGTTACACTTTTCCTGAATAATTGCAAAAATTCATCGAATGCAGATGTTGTTAGCATTGAGCAGCATTCCGATTCAAATGGTTTTAAGTACGAAACAGTAACTAATGACCCTACTGGCCTAAGACTATATACTTTAGATAATGGTTTAAAAGTGTATTTGGGTAAAAATGAAGAAGAACCTAAAATACAAACACTAATAGGTGTAAGAGCGGGGTCCTCTTATGATCCAGCTGATAATACGGGGTTAGCTCATTATTTAGAACATATGGTATTTAAAGGTACTGATGAGATAGGTGCTTTGGACTTCGAAGCTGAGCATAAAATACTAAAACAGATATCAGACTTATATGAAAAACACAAAGCAGAATCTGACCCTGATAAGAAAAAGGAAATCTATAAGGAAATAGATAAGCTTTCTTACGAAGCGTCAAAATTATGTGTTGCTAATGAATATGACAAGTTAACAACTATGCTAGGTGCTGAGGGAACAAATGCATTTACCTCAAATGAACAAACGGTATATGTAAACAAAATACCGTCTAATGAGTTAGATAAATGGTTGAAAGTTGAAGGGGAAAGATTTAGTCAATTAGTATTAAGATTATTTCATACGGAATTAGAAGCCGTATATGAAGAATTTAATATGGGACAAGATAGCGATAGGAGAAAACAATATTATACAATGTTAGAAGGTGTTTTTCCAACGCATCCATACGGTACCCAAACAACGATAGGGAAGGGAGAGCATTTGAAAAACCCTTCAATGGAGGCAATTCATGCTTATTTTGATAAGTATTATGTTCCTAATAATATGGCAGTAGTACTGGTTGGTGATTTAGATTTTGATACTACAATTCAAAAAGTAAATGATGCGTTTGGGAGTTATGAAAGAAAAGATGTTGTTCATCCAGAATTACCCAAGGAAGCCCCAATTACTTCGCCAATTAAAAAAGAAGTTTTTGGTCCAACTGCCGAATCAATTTTCGTAGCCTTTAGAACAGATGGTTACGGTACGAAAGAGGCAATGTTAGTAAAACTTGTAGATTACATTTTGGCAAATTCTCAAGCAGGGTTAATGGATTTAAATTTAAACCAAAAACAAGCTGTGCAGTATGGATCTTCTTTCACAAGTTTTAATAATGACTACGGAATGCATGTTTTAATAGGAATGCCAAAAGCGGGACAATCTTTAGATGATGTTCGAGACCTTCTTCTTGCTGAAATAGAGAATGTAAAGAGTGGTAATTTTGATGATTGGATTATAGATGCGGTTATTAATGACCTAAAACTTTCTAGAACAAAAAGTTTTGGAGATGCCTCTTCCACAGCGTATGAGTACTTAGACGCCTTTATTCATTTTGCAGATTGGAAAGATCGACTTACCATTTTTGATGAAATGAAGAAAGTTACAAAACAGGATATTATTGATTTTGCTAATAAACATTACGCAAACAATTATGTAGAAGTACATAAACTTAAGGGGGAAGATAAAAATACAATGAAAGTTAAAAACCCTGGAATTACGCCTATTGAGCTAAATAGGGATAAAGAGTCTTCTTTTCTTAGTGCATTTAAAAAAATTGAATCGCCAAAAATTGAACCTCAATATATAGATTATAGCACGGCTATTAAAACGAGTAATACCGCTAACGGTTTAGAGGTTTCTTATATTGAAAATAACACCAATGATTTGTTCGACCTCAATGTAATTTTTGATCTAGGTAAAGATCATGATAAGTTATTGCCTATTGCTGCGGGTTATTTTGATTATTTAGGAACTGACCAATTGTCTCCAGAAGATGTTAAAAAAGAGTTTTATAAGCTTGGTATTGAGTACTCAATAAGTTCGTCTTCAGATAAAACGTATATAGGGCTTTCTGGATTAAAAGAAAACTTAGATGCGGGGTTAGTCCTTTTAGAAAATCTTTGGGAGAATGCTGTGCCGAATCAAGAGGCTTATAACAAATACGTTGATAAAATCATTAAAGGAAGAGAAGACGGTAAGGTCGAAAAAGGTAATATTTTATGGAACGGATTATTTAACTACGGCATGTATGGTGAGAATTCAAGACTACGGAATATTTTAAATTTAGAAGAACTAAAGGCTATTAACCCTCAAGATCTTGTCAATAAAATAAAGGGGCTTAAAAATTATAAACAACGCATATTTTACTATGGAAAGGAGATAGATAACGCTATTGCTGCAATAGATAAAAATCATAAGTTAAATAATGCCCTAAGTGACTATCCTTCAAAAACAAATTACATTCAGAAAGACACTGGAGGTAGTGTTTATTTTGTTGACTACGATATGGTGCAGAGTGAGATTATCTTTTTGGCAAAAGGATCGGAATTTGATCCAGCCAAACTGGCCGCCTCTAATCTGTTTAATACATACTTTGGGTCTGGTTTGTCATCGATTGTTTTTCAGGAAATTAGAGAATCGAAATCCCTGGCGTACTCAGCATTTTCTAGTTATAGTAATGCTTCAGAAAAAGACAAACATAATTATGTATACGCGTATATCGGTACTCAAGTTAACAAAATGCCTCAAGCTATAGATGCTATGTTAGACTTAATGACTAATATGCCAGAAGCTCAGGAAATGTTTAATCAAGCAAAAGAAGCTACTTTAAAACAGATTGCAGCAGAAAGAATTACTAAGTCTGATATATTTTGGACTTATGAAGGTTTAAAAAAGCGCGGTATTACCGAGGACAACAGAAAGGAAATGTACAATACAATAAAGGACATGTCACTTGCTGATTTGAAAATGTTTTTCAACGAAAATATTAAGGGACAATCTTATAATGTGTTAGTTATTGGTAATAAAAAAGATGTTAATTTTAAAGAACTATCTAAATTAGGTGAAGTAAAAGAATTAGATGTAGATTATTTATTTAATTATGAAAAACCTAAAGCGCTTAAGTTATAACATATCTTAATTAATATAGAGTCCCGCAAGTAATTGTGGGACTTTTTTATTTTATAATTAGTTGTATTTGCTATATTTGAAATAATAATGAAATTGACAATATAACTAACATTCATTTATGAAATTATTAGAAGGAAAAACTGCTATCATTACTGGTGCTAGTAGAGGAATAGGAAAAGGAATTGCACAAGTTTTTGCACAACAAGGAGCTAATGTAGCGTTTACGTATAGTTCATCTGTTGATGCTGCTAAGGCTTTAGAGGAAGAGTTAAATGGTTTAGGAGTTAAAGCTAAAGGATACCAAAGTAATGCGGCTAGTTTTGATCAAGCTCAAGAATTAGCTGCTGAAGTTGTTAAAGAATTTGGAAGTATAGATGTTCTGGTTAACAACGCAGGAATTACAAAAGACAACTTATTAATGAGAATTTCTGAGGAAGATTTTGATAAAGTAATAGAAGTAAACCTAAAATCTGTTTTCAATATGACCAAAGCGGTTCAGCGTACCATGTTGAAACAACGAAAAGGTTCAATTATTAATATGAGTTCTGTTGTAGGCGTAAAAGGTAATGCCGGTCAGACAAATTATGCTGCATCTAAAGCAGGAATAATTGGGTTTTCTAAATCTGTTGCTCTAGAGTTAGGTTCTAGAAATATTAGAAGTAATGTTATTGCTCCTGGTTTTATTGAAACTGAAATGACTGCTAAATTAGATGAAGAAGTTGTAAAGGGGTGGAGAGCAGGTATTCCTTTAAAAAGAGGTGGTTCTCCAGAAGATGTTGCCAATGCATGTGTGTTCTTAGCTAGTGATTTATCTGCCTATGTAACAGGACAAACGTTAAACGTAGATGGAGGAATGTTAACCTAATTAACTTATGAAGAAGTGCTTGGTTTTATTTTTTGTGCTACTGCTTAATTGTAGTTTAGTCTCTTTTGCTCAAAATGGAAAATGGATTTTGAAAAAAGATACCAAGCACGCCTATAGAGTGTATTTTCCTTTTGAACCTGTAGCTCAGGAAACAAATGTACCTACAGCAAAGGGAGATATTACCATGTACTCTTATACAGTTAATGACGAAAAGGAAACTACAAAAAATTTCATTTATATGACTGCGACTTCAGATTATCCTGAGTCGTGGTTCCCTGAGGGGCTAAATACGCCAGAGAAAGAAAATAACGTTTTAAAAGGATGTGTTGATGGTGCAGTTTCTAACGTTAAGGGCGTTTTACAGTATTCAAAAGATATTAGTCTAAATGGTTACAGCGGAAAAAAAGCTAGAATAATAATTACTTCTGGTGGCGCTAATTATATTATTAATTTGAAATGCTTCTTAGTAGGTTATAAAGTTTATATTTTACAAACTATTTCAACGGAACAAAATCAAGATAATACAGATATAGATAGGTTCTTTAATTCCTTTGAGCTAATTAATATAAGATCCTAATTATTTGGAAACAACTACATTGCTTTATATAATATTATCAGGAATAATAGCGCTAGGAATAGCGCTTTTTCAGTATAAATATAGGGCAAAGTCTAAAAGTATTAGGCTTGTTTCTGTTTTTGCTTTTTTAAGATTTATATCTGTTTTCGGAATTCTTTTATTGTTAGTTAATCCTAAGTTCGATAAAATAAAGTACTATACAGAAAAGCCAGAGCTTATACTTGCTGTAGATAACACCAATTCTATAAAACATTTGGGGCAAGATGCTCAAGCAAAGGATTTAGTGACTGCTTTAACAACTAATAGTGCTTTAAATTCCAAGTTTCAGGTTACCTCTTACGTTTTTGGAAATGCCATAAGTGCAATGGATTCCTTAACATTCGATCTTAAGGAAACTAATATAAATAAGGCTTTAAGTCAAATTTCCGAGATTCATACATCAATAGCTCCAACTGTAATTATTACTGATGGCAATCAAACATTCGGCACAGATTATCAGTTTGCTGCAAATGATTTAAAACAGCCTATATATCCTGTGATTTTAGGAGATACCGTTGTTCATACTGATTTAAAAATTCAGCAATTAAATGCCAATAAATATGCGTATTTAAAGAACAGGTTTCCTGTAGAGGTAATTCTTGTTTATACTGGTAATAGCAATGTAAACTCAGAACTTAAGGTGTATAAGGGTAATGCCTTAGTTTATACGGAGAAAGTAGCTTTTTCGAAAGCTAGTAATTCCAAAATTGTAAATTTCACATTACCAGCAAGTCGCATAGGAACAAATGTTTACAGAGCAAGTTTAACGGCGCTTCAAACTGAAAAAAACAAAATCAACAATACAAAAAACTTTGCTATAGAAGTTATTGATCAAAAAACTAAAATAGCAATTGTATCAGATATTGTGCACCCAGATATAGGTGCTTTAAAGAAAAGTATAGAAACCAATGAGCAACGTTCGGTATCAGTTTTAAATACCTCAGAAGCTATTGCTAAAATTGATGACTTTCAATTATTCATATTAAATCAGCCTAATATCAAGTTTAAAGGTTTATTTGAGAAATTACAAGAGTTAAAAAAGAATTACTTACAGATTATTGGAACCAAAACAGACCTTAATTTTGTTAATGGTATATCATCAAATTTCACTCATGAGAACTTGCAACAAACAGAGGAATATCAAGCAGATTTCAATTTGAATTATTCTCCATTTCAAATAGAAAACATTGATTTTGAGTCTTTTCCTCCTCTTAATGCTAATTATGGTTCAATAACATTTAATTCTGGGTTTCAAAATATTCTAACAAAGCGTATTGGTAGTGTTTCTACCCAAGAACCGTTGTTGTCTACTTTAGAAATAAACAATAGAAGAGAAGCGGTATTGTTTGGTGAGAACATCTGGAAATGGCGTGCTCAAAGTTTTCTAAACACTAAATCGTTTAATGAATTCGATAATTTTATTGGTAAACTCATACAATATCTAGCTACTGCAAAGCAAAGAAGCAGATTGAACGTAGATTACGAATCATTTTATGTTGGTAATAGTAATGTCATTGTAAACGCTCAAATTTTTGATAAAAACTATGTTTTTGACAATAGAGAAAATTTAACAATTACATTAACCAATACGTTGACCAAGGAAAGTTTAGAACTTCCTTTAGTTTTAAAAACTAACAATTTTCAAGCTGATTTAAGTAATCTAAAGGCGGGTGAGTATAACTTCACCGTTAAGGCTAATTCCGCCAACATTAGCAAATCAGGTAGTTTTACTATTCTGGAATATAATGTTGAAGAACAATTTTTGAATGCCAATGTAACAAAGTTGCAGCAGTTAGCTACAAATAGTGGAGGAAATAGCTATTTTATTGATAATACATCAAGGTTAGTTAACGATTTAATCAATGATGAGAGATTCGTTTCTGTTCAAAAAAGCAATAAAAATATCATACCTTTGATAGACTGGAAAATCCTTTTAGCAATTATAGCTTTAAGCTTATCTGTTGAATGGTTTTTAAGAAAATATAACGGACTAATTTAAATAAAACATAATGGAAAAATTACCAAAAATTGGATTGCCAATAATTGTGGCAGTTGTTATCATCTTTGTTGTATTGGCTAAATCTGCCGTAACAATAGATGCAGGACATGCAGGTGTGCTATATGAAACTTTAGGAAATGGTGTAGATTCAGATAAAGAACCTTTAGGGCCTGGTTTTCATATTATTGCACCTTGGAATCGTGTTATTGATTATGAAACACGTCAGCAAGAAGTTCCAGAAGCAATGTCGGTATTATCATCTAACGGTCTTGATATTAAACTTGATGCTTCTGTGCTATACGAACCAGACGTTAAAAATTTAGGGAAACTTCATAATGAAAAAGGAGAGAATTATTTAAGTAGAGTGTTACAACCAGCTGTTAGAAGTGCCGCAAGAAGTGTAGTAGGTAGATATACGCCAGAGCAATTATACTCTAGTAAGCGTGATGCTATTCAGGAAGAAATCTTTATGGAAACTAAAAAGATTGTTTCTAGCCAATACATTCAATTAAATAGCATCTTAATTAGAGATGTAACATTGCCACCAACAATTAAGGAAGCTATTGAACGTAAATTAAAGCAGGAACAAGAATCTTTAGAATACGAGTTTAGACTAGTTACCGCTCAAAAAGAAGCAGAAAAACAGCGTATTGAAGCTCAAGGTAAAGCAGATGCTAATAAAATCTTAAGTGCTTCTTTAACAGATAAAATTTTACAAGACAAGGGGATTGAAGCTACAACAAAATTAGCTGAATCGTCAAATAGTAAAGTTATTGTAATAGGTTCGGGAGATAGTGGCTTACCAGTAATATTAGGTAATCAATAATTAAAAATATCAGTTTTTTGTCATTTATTTTAAATTTTAAACAACAAATAATATAGTTAACTGTTGAATGCTTAAAAATTAAAAATTCAATTATATTATTTGGAATTTTATTAAAGTTTTATAGATATTTGTACAAAGAAATTAAGACATGACTTTTATTCAAACACATCATCATTTTCATATTTGCGCTCAAGCGAAGTGAAAATGTATTGAATAAAATCAAAATATTTAAACCCGTTTGAGACAATCAAGCGGGTTTTTCATTTCTAAAATCAACTAGATTGTTTCAAACTCATAACAAAAACAAAATGAGTACGTTAAAAATTGCAGTTCAAAAATCTGGTAGGCTAAACCAGGAATCATTAGAATTATTAAAAAATTGTGGTATTTCAATTGATAATGGTAAAGATCAATTAAAAGCAGCCGCTAGAAATTTTCCATTAGAAGTATTGTATTTACGTAACGGTGATATTCCGCAGTATTTACGCGATGGTGTTGTAGATATAGCCATTTTAGGTGAAAACACATTAATAGAAAAAGGTAACGATTTACCAATTGTAGAGCGTTTAGGTTTTTCTAAATGTAAAGTCTCTATAGCAGTTCCAAAAGATGTGGAGTATAACTCAATTGAGGATTTAAGAGGTAAAAAAATTGCAACCTCATACCCAAATACAGTAAATCAATATTTTGAACAAAAAGGAGAAAAGGCAGATATACACATTATTAATGGTTCTGTTGAAATCGCACCAAACATTGGTTTAGCTAATGCTATAGTTGATATTGTTTCTAGTGGAAGTACTTTATTTAAGAACAATTTAAAAGAGGCTGAAGTACTCTTTAAAAGTGAAGCAGTATTAACATCTACACCTAATTTGTCTGAAGAAAAACAACAGATTCTGGATACACTTTTGTTCAGAATTAAATCAGTTTTAAAAGGAAAAAACTCAAAATATGTGCTTTTAAATGCGCCTAATGATAAATTAGATAAAATTATAAGTTTACTACCAGGCATGAAGAGTCCTACGGTATTACCCTTAGCACAAGAAGGCTGGAGCTCTGTACACTCAGTTATAAGTAAGAACGAATTTTGGGATGTTATTGATGCTCTAAAAGACAATGGAGCAGAGGGTATTTTGGTTTGTCCAATCGAAAAAATGGTGCTTTAAATTTTTGTTATTCTGAACGCGTTTCAGAATTTCATTAAAAGAAGAATTAGTATGCAAATAATAGACAATCCCAATAGAGCATCATGGTCTGATATTTTAAAAAGACCCACACAAACTGTTAATGATATTGAAGGTATTGTTAGCGAAGTATTTAAGGATGTACTTGCAAATGGCGATAAAGCCATTCAACAATATACCGAGCGATTTGATAAAGTAGTTCTGGAGAATAATTTGGTTACCACGCAAGAAATAGAAACAGCAGTTGCCACAATTCCGCAAAAATTGCGTGATGCTATTTCTAAAGCAAAAGAAAATATTGAGGCATTTCATGCAGCACAAAAAACTAATAAAGTTAGTTTAGAAACAACTAATGGCGTACAGTGTTGGCAGGAAAAAAGGCCTATTGAAAGTGTGGGATTATACATTCCTGGAGGAACTGCACCATTATTTTCTACTGTGTTAATGTTAGCGGCTCCGGCTCAAATAGCTGGTTGCAATGAAATCGTCTTGTGTTCTCCACCAAACAAAGAAGGAAAATTAGCTCCAGAAATTTTATATGCTGCTCAACTTTGTGGAGTTACAAAAATATTTAAAGTAGGAGGAATTCAAGCTATAGCTGGATTAACTTTCGGGACTCAAACAATTCCTCAGGTTTATAAGATATTCGGCCCAGGAAATCAGTTTGTAACCGTTGCTAAACAATTAGCAACAAAATATGGGGTAGCAATAGATATGCCCGCTGGACCAAGTGAGTTATTGGTAGTAGCAGATAAAAGCGCTAACGCCAGTTATATAGCTTCAGATTTACTAAGTCAGGCGGAGCATGGTGTTGATAGTCAGGTGATTTTAGTGGCAACATCAAAAGAATTGATCAATAAGGTCTCTGAGGAAGTTGAAGCACAATTGCAAGTGTTACCAAGAAAAGCAATTGCTGAAAAAGCAATAGCAAATTCTAAATCAATTTTGGTTGATGATGATGCTACAGCTTTAGACTTAATTAATCAGTATGGTCCAGAACATTTTATCATTTGTTCAGAAAATGAAGAGTATTATGTTGATGGCATCAGAAATGCTGGTTCTGTGTTTATTGGCGATTACACTCCAGAAAGTGCAGGAGATTATGCATCGGGAACAAACCACACTTTGCCCACCAATGGATTTAGTAAAGCTTATTCTGGAGTAAATCTTGATAGTTTTACCAAAAGTATGACCTTTCAAAAAATATCTAGAGAAGGTATACTGAATATTGGAGAAACCATTGAATTAATGGCAGAAGCAGAAGGATTGCAGGCACATAAGAATGCTGTTAGTATAAGATTAAAGGATTTAAAATAACTGTCATTCAGAACGGAGTCCAAGCGGAGCGAAGAATCTATAATGAGATTCCTCACTATGTTCGGAATGACAAACAACATCAAAATGAACGTTTTAGATTTAGTAAGACCAAGCATAAAAGCATTAAAACCATATTCATCTGCAAGAGATGAATTTAAAGGTGTGCCCAAGGATATGGTGTTTTTAGACGCCAATGAAAATCCTTTTGAAAATGGTGTGAATAGGTATCCTGACCCACAGCAAACTACAGTAAAAGGGTTGCTTTCAAAATTAAAGGGCATTCCCGTTGAAAATATGTTGTTAGGCAATGGAAGTGATGAAGTGTTAGATCTTATTTATCGTGCTTTTTGCGAGCCTAATATAGATAATATCATCACATTACCGCCAACCTATGGTATGTATAGTGTTTTGGCTAATATAAATGCAGTATCAATTAAAAAGGTATTATTATCAGAGGATTTTCAACCTCAAGTTGATAAAATTTTAGATATAGCCGATAGTAACAGTAAATTATTGTTTCTATGTTCACCAAATAACCCAACAGGTAATAGTTTTTCTTCAGAATTAATTGAAAAATTGTTAACCGAATTTAAAGGAGTGGTGGTTATTGATGAAGCTTATATTGATTTTGCCGATACCCCTAGTTGGATTGAAAGATTAAATGAATTTCCGAACTTAATCGTTACCCAAACCTTATCAAAAGCCTATGGAATGGCAGGAATAAGATTAGGTGTAAGTTATGCTTCTAAAGAAATTATTCAGGTTTTAAACAACATTAAACCTCCGTATAACGTCAATGAACTAACACAACAGCGCGCCATTGAGCAATTAAAAGATGAAGCTAAGATTAAAGAACAAATTCAATCAATTTTAGATGAAAGAACTGCTTTGATTGAAGAATTGAAAGGTATTTCATTTGTTTCAGAGATATATCCTTCTGATGCAAATTTTGTCTTAGCAAAGGTAGATGATGCTACAAGACGATATGATGAGTTGATTAGTAAAGGGGTTGTTATTAGAAACAGAACCACACAACCACTTTGTGAAAATTGCTTGCGCTTTACTGTAGGGACACCCAAAGAAAATAAAGTTTTAATAAATACTTTAAAGTTAATCTAATGAAGAAAGTATTATTTATAGATAGAGACGGAACATTAGTATTAGAGCCACCAGTAGATTATCAATTAGATAGTTTGGAAAAGCTTGAGTTTTACCCAAAAGTGTTCCAATACATGGCTAAAATAGCTACTGAGCTAGATTTTGAGCTGGTTATGGTAACCAATCAAGATGGGTTAGGAACAGATGCGTTTCCAGAAGATACGTTTTGGCCTGCACAAAATAAAATTATTGATGCTTTTAAGAAGGAAGGTGTTGAGTTTTCGGAAGTTCATATTGATAAAACCTTTCCACATGAAAATGCCGATACACGAAAACCAAGAACAGGTTTATTAACACAGTATTTTTCTGAAGATTACGATTTACAAAACTCTTTTGTTTTAGGTGATAGAATTACGGACATGGAATTGGCAAAAAATCTTGGAGCAAAGGGCATTTATTTATCAGAAGACCCCGAGCTTGGAGCCGATGAAATTGAGGCTTCTAAACAAGAAATTATTGACTGTATTGCTTTAACAAGCACAGACTGGAAGGAAATTTATGAGTTTTTAAAACTTAAAGATAGAGTTGCAGAAATTACTCGTAACACTAATGAAACTCAGATATATATAAAATTAAATCTTGATGGTTCTGGAAAGAACGATATCCAAACAGGCTTATCTTTCTTTGATCACATGTTAGACCAAATTGGTCGTCATGGTGCCATGGATTTAACCATTAAAGTTGATGGCGATTTAGAAGTGGATGAACATCATACTATCGAAGATACCATGATAGCCTTAGGCGAATTATTCAATAAAGCACTGGGAAATAAATTAGGTATTGAACGTTACGGTTTTTGTTTACCAATGGATGATTGTTTAGCACAAGTGGCTGTAGATTTTGGTGGTAGAAATTGGTTAGAATGGGATGCCGAGTTTAAAAGGGAAAAAATTGGTGATATGCCTACAGAAATGTTTTTTCATCTTTTTAAATCATTTACAGATGGTGCTAGATGTAATTTGAATGTAAAAGCTGAAGGCGTAAACGAACATCATAAGATTGAAGGCATATTCAAAGCTTTTGCTAAAGCTATGAAAATGGCTGTAAAACGAGATGCTAACAAAATGTTTTTACCAAGTACAAAAGGAATGCTTTAAGAAGCCCATCCCAGCCTTCCCAAAGGGAAGGAGTTAAAACTTTAAATATAAAAAATGAGTAAAGTAATAGATAAGAGTATGAGTTCTGCCCCTTCGGGGAAGCTAGATGGGGCTTCTCTTGTAATTATAGATTACGGAGCAGGAAACATAAAAAGCATTCAATTTGCTTTTAACCGTTTAGGATACGATGCGGTTTTGTCTAAAGATCCGGAAGAAATAAAAGCAGCGGATAAAGTTATTTTTCCGGGTGTTGGAGAAGCAAGTTCGGCTATGAAAATGCTAAAAGAAAGTGGATTAGACACATTAATTCCAAAGCTAAAACAACCTGTCTTGGGCATTTGTTTAGGAATGCAATTAATGTGTTTGTCAACTGAAGAAGGAAATACCAAGGGGTTAGGAATTTTCCAGACCCATGTAAAGCGATTTTCAAATGACGTAAAAGTGCCTCAAATGGGATGGAATGTCATTAAAGACTTAAAATCTGATTTGTTTAAAGGTATAAAGGAAAACGAGTACATGTATTTAGTGCATAGTTATTATGCCGAGCATTGCAATGAAACCATAGCGGCTACTGATTATGAGATTAATTATGCCTCGGCTTTACAACACGAAAATTTTTATGGTACGCAGTTTCACCCTGAGAAGAGCGGAAAAGAAGGTGCTAAAATATTAAAAAACTTTTTAGAGTTGTAATTAAAATTTTTTTGATAAATAAGACAAAAGGGCTAATAAAAGTATAGTTAATGATAATAATAGAAAGTCTTCATATTTAGGGAATTCTCGAGCAACAGCTTGAGCAACAGCAACTGAAATAAAGATTCTAATAATTATATTTTTAATTATATTCATATAGACAAATATATACTTATAAATGAGAATAATACCAGCTATAGATATCATTGAAGGCAAATGTGTAAGATTATCTAAAGGAGATTATAGCACAAAGAAAATATATAACGAAAATCCATTAGAAATAGCAAAACAATACCAGGATCATGGTATTGAGTATTTACATTTGGTAGATTTAGATGGAGCAAAGGCAAGCCATATTGTGAATCATAAGGTTTTGGAGCAGATTGCAACTAAAACTAATTTAAAAATTGATTTTGGTGGCGGACTTAAAACGGATGAAGATTTAAAAATAGCTTTTGAATCTGGTGCGGGGCAAATTACTGGTGGAAGTATTGCAGTAAAAAAACCAGAGGTTTTTGAAAGTTGGTTGTCTAAGTTTGGGAATGATAAAATTATTCTTGGTGCAGATGCAAACAACGAAAAAATTGCCATTAGTGGGTGGTTAGAAGAATCAGATGAGGAGTTAATACCTTTTGTGAAAAATTATATGAGCAAAGGTGTAAGCTACGTGATTTGTACAGATATCGCCAAAGATGGTATGTTACAGGGACCTTCGTTTGATTTGTATGAAAAAATGATTGAACAATGTCATTCAGAGGGCAGCGAAGCATCTTTAAAACTAATTGCTTCTGGCGGTATATCAAAATTTGAAGAATTACCAAAGCTGGCAGAATTAGGTTGCGAAGGGACTATTATTGGTAAGGCTATCTATGAAAATAAGATTAGCTTAAAGCAATTAGAAAATTTTATAATCAGTAATTAGAAATGAATCTTTTAACCGATTTTAAAGAACAAATTAGTTATAGGCTAGATGAAAGTACACGAATGGTTTCTTTAAGTTTAGAACAATTATCAGAAGACGATATTTGGAAAAAGGTTAACGACTCAACAAATAGTGTAGGTAATTTAATAGTGCATCTTTGTGGTAATATGACGCAATATGCCATTGCTTCATTAGGTAATAAAGAGGATAAGCGTAATAGAGACGAAGAATTTTCTATTTCTGGGGGATTAAGTAAGGTGCAGCTTTTGGAAAAGTTAATGCATACCGTTGAAACTGTAAAAGCTGTAATTAACGAGCTTTCTGAATCAGAATTTCTTAGAAAAAGAAATGTACAAGGGTTTAACTTTTCTGGTATAGGAATAGCAATTCATGTAACTGAGCATTACTCTTATCATACTGGACAAATTGCATATTTAACTAAAACACTTAAAAATAAAGATCTTGGATTTTATTCAGGGTTAGATTTAAACATTAAAAACCAAGATTAATAATGCTTACAAAAAGAATTATTCCTTGTTTAGATATAAAAAACGGACGCACCGTAAAAGGTGTTAACTTTGTTGATTTACGGGATGCTGGAGACCCTGTTGAACTTGCAAAACAATATGCCGAAGTAGGAGCCGATGAACTTGTTTTTTTGGACATTGCTGCTACACTAGAAAATAGAGGAACTACTTTAGAAATGGTAACTCACGTTGCAGAACAGGTAAACATACCTTTTACGGTAGGCGGTGGAATTTCTTCAGTAGAACATGTTGATGCCTTGTTAAAATGCGGTGCAGATAAAGTTTCTATTAATTCTTCAGCCGTAAAACGTCCTGAATTGGTTAATGAATTAGCAGATAAATTCGGAAGCCAGTGTGTAGTGGTTGCTATAGATGCCAAACAAGTAGGAGCTACTTGGAAAGTACATTTAGCAGGAGGTACCATTCCAACCGATATCGATTTATTCGAATGGGCCAAAGAAGTTGAAGAACGCGGTGCCGGAGAAATTTTATTCACGTCTATGGATCATGATGGTACAAAAGCTGGTTTTGCTAATAAAGCCTTAGCAAAGCTTTCTGATGAACTAAACATTCCTATTATTGCTTCTGGAGGTGCAGGTAATGTGCAGCATTTTATTGATACCTTTAAAGAGGGTAAGTCTGATGCCGCTTTAGCCGCCAGTGTATTTCACTTTGGTGAAATTCCAATTCCAGAATTAAAAAAAGAACTAAAAGAAAATAATATTGAAGTACGACTTTAAGATATGGAGATAAAATACGACTCAAACGGATTAGTACCTGCAATTATTCAAGATGCCACAACAAAAAATGTGTTGATGCTTGGGTACATGAATGAAGAAGCTTACCAAAAAACGCTCGAGATTAAAAAAGTAACGTTTTTTAGTAGAAGCAAACAACGTTTATGGACTAAAGGTGAAGAAAGTGGAAACTTTTTAAACTTAGTAAGTATTAAAAACGATTGTGATAACGATACTTTAATAATACAGGTTAACCCAGTTGGGCCTACCTGTCATACAGGTACTGATACCTGTTGGAGTGAAGAAAATACTTCAAATTTTGGTTTCTTTTCTACTCTAGAAGATATTATCGCTGAACGTGTTGCTAATAAAGATACTTCCAATTCTTATGTAGCAAAATTGTTTTCCAAAGGAATAAACAAAGTAGCTCAGAAAGTGGGAGAGGAGGCTGTTGAAACCGTTATAGAAGCCATGGATAATAATGATGAATTGTTCTTATATGAATCTGCAGATTTGTTATTCCATTACTTAATGTTACTTCAAGCTAAAGGATTCACGCTCAAAGACATTGAGGCTGAATTAAAAGGTAGACATAAATAGAATATATAGTCTTAATTCTATTTTTAATCGTATATTAGGCACCACATTAAACCCCAAGTTAATGGCAACCTACTGTACTTTCAAAAAGCTTGTATTGTTTTTAATTTTAAGCATTGTTGTTTATTCATGTGCTTATGATTCAGATGATAACCCTTCTTTTAATAGAATAGTCTTAAGTGATACCGATCCTAATAATCCATTTCCTTTTAATGGACCTCAACCGCCTATAGACAGAATTCCTTATCCAGAAATTAACAATAATCAGTATTGTATTGATGTAGAAGAATGGGATATTCCTATTAATAGGGCTGAACCAGAAAAAACAACAAGAAATCTACAAGCAGCTATAGATTGGGCTGTTAATCAAGGTTATGGTATTATTTGTGTTCCAGAAGGCCACTATTTAATTGGTATAGAACAAAGCGATATTTATTATGGCGGCATTGAATTGGGTAGTAATATTGCCCTTATGCTAGATCAAAATGCAGTTATAGAAATGACTCCTAATAATAGATGGAATTATTGCGCTATTAGAATTAATAACCAATCTAATGTGGTTGTTTCAGGGGGCACGATAATTGGAGATAGAGATAATCATGAATACACAGCACGAAATGATGGTTCCAGAGCTCATGACGAAGGCCATCTTATTTGTATAGAAGGTGAAAGTCAGAATGTTACCGTAGAAAATATGATCTTGGGTAAGGCTAATGGCGACGGTGTTTTAATTGTAGGCAGTGGTGTTGGTCAGGATCAAATGCTAACCGATATTAATATTAATAGAAACAATTTTTCCGATAACAGGAGACAAGGTGTATCTATAGTTGGAGGAAGACATATTTTAATTGAAAACAACGAATTTCACCATACGAATGGAACCGCACCGGAATTTGGTATTGATATAGAAGGCGCTGGAAGAATAAATGATAGTATTGTAATTAGAACCAACTATTTCCATCATAATAAAGGTGGTGATATCGTTAATACCGATGGCACCGATATTATAGTAGAAAACAACATTCTTTTGCAAGGTCAATCAAATACTTACATAGATGGTCCTTTGGTGTATTGGAAAAATGCAAGTTGGACTATAAGAAACAATAACATAACCATGCGTACCCAATCGGTTAATAACTGGAATGGTATCATTATGTATTCAAATAGCTCCCCAAAGACTAATCCAGATACCACCTTTGTTCATAATAATACTTTAAACAAATGCGGTATGTATATGTATAATGGTGCCGATTTGTCTGTTAGAAATAATATTATGCTTGAAGGGCATCTAGCGTTTTCAGAAATGGATAATTTAATTTTAGAAAACAACAGTGTTGAGCATCCAGATGAATGTTGGGCATATAGGTTTAGGCAAGTGTCCGGTACAGCAGATGGTAACAATTATAATGGTACTTTAATAGATATTCCCTTGCAACAAAACGCCCCATGGAATGGGTGTTGGATAGATTAACTCATTACTTGAAATTTATTAGTTAGATTTTGGTTTTCATCTAGTATGGTTAGCTCATAGGAATCTTGGAAAAGCCTCCGTTTTTTTCAAATTAAAAGTGTTAATATTGCCAAATGCAATTTCAACCTAAAAAGTACTACTACTTAGTTAATTTTCAATATTTAGGCTACCGCTTTCATGGTTGGCAAAAACAACCTAATGTAAAGACGTTACATTTAATGGTAGATAGAACCCTAAATTATATATTGGAAGGTAAATATTTTAAAACCTTAGTATCAGGAAGAACCGATGCTATGGTATCTGCTGAAAATGCAACATTTGAATTGTTTTTACAACATGAAATTGAAGATTTGAATGCTTTTCTTGAATTGTTTAATTACAATCTTCCCCAAGATATTCGCGCTTTAGCAATTAAAGAAGTTGATGAAAAATTTAATATCATTAACCATCCCAAAACGAAGGAATATTTATATCTGTTTACTTATGGTGAAAAGTGTCATCCATTCTGTGCACCCATAATGACAACAATACTGAATGATTTAGATATAGATATCATGAAAGAAGGTGCAAAGCTCTTTGAAGGTGAGCATTACATGAAATCCTACTGCTATAAGCCCTCAGATAACGGCGTTTTTACAAGGACTATTGATACTTGTGAATTGATTGAAAACACTATGTATACAGCAAATTATTTTCCTAAAAAATCTTATATCTTAAGAGTTAGAGGAAAGGGGTTTATGCGCAATCAAATACGCTTAATGATGGGAACGCTCATTGATTTAGGGAAAGGTGTTCTAAGTTTAGAAGATATTAAACAAAGTCTACAACCTAATGTTTTTGTGAAAATGAATTATATAGCTCCTGCTTCGGGATTAATTCTTAACAAGGTAGAGTTTGATTAACAAAATGGTTTTTGTAATTTTCAAATTCTGAAAAACGAGAAATAAAATCATAATCAAAACGAACTAAAATGAGTGTAACGGTACCTAAAGCTGCCTTTGATTTTTTTAAGAAATTAGAAAAGAATAATAATAGAGACTGGTTTAATGAACGCAAAAAAGAGTTTAAATCTATTGAAGCTGAAGTAAAACAAGTCTATAACTCTATTTTTGATACGCTAAATACGCATGATGATATTGATAAATTGAAACTATTTAGAATATATCGTGATGTGCGTTTTTCAAAAAATAAATTACCCTACAAAACACATTTTGGAGGATCATTTCATAGAACAAAACCCAAATTAAGAGGAGGATACTATCTTCACATTCAACCTAATAATGAAAGTTTTATTGCTACTGGATTTTGGGAACCCAATCCAGCAGACCTTTTACGTATTAGAAAAGAATTTGAAATGGATGATTCTGAGATTAGAGAGATTCTATCAAATAAAGACTTTAATACTATTTGGGGAGATACATTTATAGGAGACGAAGTTAAAACTGCACCTAAAGGGTTTAACAAAGCGCATAAGGCCATAGATTTAATTAAAAAGAAACAATACATATTCACTAAAAAATATACAGATAAAGAAGTGTTAGCTTCGGGATTTTTAGAGGATGTAGGTGCTTCTTTTAAAGCAGTTCGCCCATATTTTGATTATATGAGCGAAGTACTTACCACAGATTTAAACGGTGTCTCTTTAATTGAATAATAAACTATTAAATTTTTGATATTTTAAAACTGCTGTTGGCTATGGTCACAATATAAATTCCAGGTGTTAAGTTGTCTACCTGTATTGTATTATTGTGAAGTGAAACGTTTGTTTCTATTAACTTCTTACCAGTAATTGATGAAATCATTACTTTTTCATTATTGAGCAAGCCTCTAACATGTAATGCATCTTTAACTGGGTTAGGAAACGCTTTAAATTTAGTTGTATCAGTGTCATGAAGGGATAAAGCGCTACTAACTACTTCTAGTTCGATAATGTTGGCATTGTAATTAACTTGAAATTCTTTGGTAGCTCCCAGATCTGGTAATATTACAGAACTAAATGTTCCAGAAATACCGCTAGTAGCTTGTAAAATTTCAATTTTAGTACCAACTGCAGGATCATAAGAGTCAACTAGATTTACCTGGAGAATTCCAGAAAGCGAAGCCGTACCACCAATAGTAATTTTGTCAAATAAGACATCCGATTTTAAATCGGCCTCAATTCTAGCAGAGCTCATAAATGTAATATTATCATCAAAGGCGTAAACCCCTATTGGATTAGCTGGCGATATAGGATTGTAATCATTATCAACCGAAGTTCTAGGTGCTATTCTATTAGAAATACTGTGGTTACCCGTATGGGATACATTGTTACCCATAAGATAATACACACTACTGTTAAAACTAATACTGCCAAGGTCATTAACTAAGCTGTTGTTGTTTATAAAGGTGTTTGACGTAATGTTGTTTTCGTTGGTAAAGGTACCGTTGTTTGTTATGGTTCCTGTGCTATTAAGGGTTCCTGTATTTTTAAAACTACCACCAAATTCAACTTTAAATGAAGATGTATTGGTAAACGTTGATTGGCTCACAGTAATACCTCCATTATCTGTAGTAAATGTGGAACTGCTGCTAAAGGTAGACTTAATAGTTAATGTACCTTCATTCTTAAATATAGAATTACTAGATGCCGAAGCATTAAGAGTGGAAGTACCAAAATTGGTAAAAAAGGATTTGTTTGTAAAAGAACCATTAGCAATGAATTCGCCAACAACATTAAAAATAGAGATACTTTCTAAAGAACCATTAACTGTAAGCTTTCCGTAAATTGTTGTTGTACTATTTACAGTAACATTAGATCCATTAGGTATAATAACTTCATCTAAATGCGCTATTGATGTACCAGGATAACTTGGTGTCCAATTAGATGTTACATTCCAGTTTCCAGAACCTGTATAGGTATAAGTTGTTTGAGCATTGTGTATTGATACACAAAAGAGTAGTGCAAAGAGTATTGTTGCTTTCATATTAGTAGTTTTAGGGCGTTCTACTTAAGTAAATAATCAATCAAGATCTATACTATTTCAATAAATCTTGTACAAAACTTTAGGCACTGTAAATTTCGAGAAAACCAAAATTAACTTATGTTAAATTAGGGCGTTTCTCGATAAAACACACATATTTTTTGGATGAAATACAAATAATTAGGATTAAATGTATTTTTAGAAGGAAAAATAATAAGTTTTAGATTGCGGTTAAGTATTCCGGTTTTTCAAACAATTGAATATGGCTTAGGAGTCTTTCCTTAACAATATTCATCATTCTTTTATTCAATGCAGAAGAATTTTGAATATACATTTCATATTCTTCAACAGTAAACATTCCAATGACCATTCCTTTTAATGAGTTTCGGAATTTCATGTCCTTATGAATAGCATTTTCAATATAATCTATGCGTTTATCTAAGGTTAAATCATAAAATACAGATTTATGCTTAACAATGTAATTTCTAAAAACAGCAATTAACAGATCATGTTGTAGCTTAATAATGGGGCGTAAAACTAAATTTTGAAATTTTTCGTCACTACTCATATTGTCTTTTATGAGAGCAGAAGATAACTCCGGACGAATGCTTTTGAGGTTAATTTCTCTTGAATTCATTCTATTGGTTTTAATAAAATTAGATAATTAAAACACCCTAAAAACTTTCATGTACATATAGTTTTCAACTAGTTTATTAACAATTAGCTGTGTTGGGCTTGTGTAAGTTTTAAGTTTCTAATCGACCAAGACAAAAACAATTACAATGACAAATACAACCAAATTTAAAACAAGTATCCTATCATTATTTATAGCTTTTGGCGTATATGCCAATGCCCAAATGGTAGCAGATCAAAAATCTAAGGAACTATTAAACACTTTGGCCGAAGTTAATGGTGGTTATGAAAAATTAGCCTCTAAAAAGGACGTTCAATTTAAATACGTCTATGATAATTTTGACAAAGGAAAAGACGTATCGCTAGAAAAACACATCTTTAATGGAGAGCATTCTTGGGGATCCTACGATATTCACCAAAGAAATGTGTTACCGAAACAGAAAGGTTTGGCCTTACAATCATTAATAGATGGGAAACCTAATTTAACTTTAAACGGTAAACAAATTACAGATGAAAAAGCCTTAGGAGGTACGGTATTCTTAAGGAAAGTAAACTTTTATTGGTTTACAATGATGTATAAACTACAAGATCCAGGAACCATTTATGAATATTTAGGAACAGAAACAACAAATGGTATAACATACGATAAAGTAAGCTTAACATATAATTCTGGCATTACTAAGAAAGAAAAAAACGATGCCTATATTTTATATTTTAATCCTAAAACTCATTTAGTTGATTTTTTCTTTTTCTCCTTACCAGATTGGGGTATCAATGATCCAATTTTAAAAATGACCCTAGAATATGAGGTTATAGATGGTATGTACATTTCAACAGTTAGAAAGTCTTTTGCGCCTAACGAAAAAGGGGAGTACAGTTTAAACGGACAATATACCTTTAGTGACATAAAATTTGATAATGGTTTTACTAAAGAAGATTTTATACTGAAATAAGAGTTAATTTGGAACCATAAAAAAAGCACCAATTATTTGGTGCTTTTTAGTTTATGCTTCTATTAGATTAAATTTGGCTCAATCCACCATCAATTTCTAATTCAACACCGTTAATAAAAGCGGCCTCTTCTGATGTCAAAAATAATGCGGCGTTCGCTATCTCTTCCGATTTACCAAAACGGCCTAATGGCACAGCAGCAGCAAAACCTTTACCCATTTCATCAACTACATCTTCTGGTAGTCCCATTTTTCCATATAATGGTGTTTCTATAGGACCTGGGGCAATGGAGTTCACCCTTATCCCTCTAGATTTAACTTCAGAAGTCAATACCCTTGCATACGCTCTTAGGGCGCCTTTACTAGCTGAATATACGCCCAAACCATCAAACCCTTTTTGGTGAACAATAGAGTTCGTGAATAGAATAGAACCGCCATCATTAATGTGTGGTAACGCTTCTTTTATTGCTAAAATGGGCCCTTTTGTATTAATATTAAAGATTTCATCATAATGGGCTTCGGTTACATCTGAGACGGGTAAAACGGGAGCTACACCTGCGTTTAGGAATAGAATATCAATTTTGCCATAATGATTAGTGGCTTCCTGTATTAATCTTAAATTATCCTCAGGTTTACTTACATCTGCAAGTACCGTTATAAAATCACCTTTAAGGTCTTTCGCCACTTCATCTAAAGCTTCCTGTCTGCGACCAGAGACTACTACTTTAGCACCTTCTTCTAAGTATAATTTTGCAGTGGCAAGACCAATACCGCTGTTTGCGCCTGTAATTACTGCAACTTTGTTTTCTAATTTATTCATGTGTTTTAGATTTTATTTGAAACAATCGTTTCAAATTGATTTAAAAAAAAATTAAGTTAATGTTTGTAATGTTGTATGTATTATGTTTTTCAATTTATCTCTATCAGAAACTAAAATACCTGTCATTCTAAATCCCTGTATGGCACTAAATAAGTAAAGGGCATAGTCTTCAAAGGTTTTTTCTGTATTAATATAGCCGTCTTCTTGTCCTTTATTCACCAAATCTTCAAGCATACCAACCATTTTGTTCTTATTGTTTTCTAAAAATGTTGTGATAGCATTATCATGATAGGCCATTTCCGAAGTACAATTAACAATCATACAGCCCTTGTCTTTATTGCTTTTCAGTATCTCTTTTAAATACAAATCGAATATAAAATTTATAGCTTCAAGAGGATTAGCTGCCTTTAACAACTCCACAGAAAATAAAGAGTTGTATTTATTTTGATACGCCTGCAAACATTGCAAGAAAAGGGCGTGCTTACTACCAAATGAATTGTAGATACTAGATCTGTTTAAACCTGTAGCATCAACAATGTCTTGCATTGACGTGGCATTAAACCCTTTGTCATGAAAGACATTAGTAACTTGACTAATGACCAATTCTTTGTCGAATGTTTCTACTTTTGGCATTTTATTTGAAATGTTCGTTTCAAAATTAAAAATTAATTTGAAACCCTAATGTTAAAATTTAGTTATTTTTGAAAAAACTGTTTTAAGCTATGAAATTTGGAAGTGTAGATAATCCTCAAGATATTGATTTTACCTTACCCGCAGATCACCCGAAAACCAAGGAAGTTCTTAATAAGGTAAAGGACGATAATGTGCCCGATATATTTGTAGGATGTGCCAAATGGAATAGGGCAGATTTAAAAGGGTTTTATCCAAGAGGTACTAAAGACGAACTTGCTTATTACTCAAAGCAGTTTAATGCTATAGAGTTAAATGCAACCTTTTACCGTATATTTCCAGCGGAACAATTTGCCAAATGGTATGACAAAACGCCTTCAAATTTCAAGTTCTTTCCAAAGTTAAACCAAGAAATTAGTCACTGGAAACGTTTAAACGAGACTAAAGCTGTTGTAGAAGACTATCTTTATAATGCATCTAACTTAAAAGAAAAATTAGGAACTATCTTTTTACAGATGCATAATAATTTTGCACCGAAAGATTTTGATAGAGTAGTGGCATTCGTAGAATCGTGGCCCAAAGAGATCCCTTTAGCTGTAGAGTTTAGACATACAGATTGGTATAATGATCCCGCTGTGGCAAACGAATTGTATAGTTTATTAGAGGAAAATAACATTTCTAACGTTATTGTTGATACCGCAGGAAGAAGAGACTTAATGCACATGCGTTTAACAAATTCAACAGCATTTGTGCGTTATGTTGGTGCCAATCATGAGACCGATTATACACGGTTAGATGATTGGGTTGAACGCCTGCAAGTATGGCAAGATCAAGGCATTAAAGAAATTGACTTTTTTATACACCAAAACATAGAAAAGGAATCACCACTTTTATCAGCTTACTTTGTTAAAAAGCTTAATACTACTCTGGGTTGTTCTTTAAAGATACCCAATGAGGAAGCACAACAAACGCTCTTATAAGACAAAACACCCACTTTTTCACATGTCTATTCGTTGAATATTAGGTGGCAATTATCTAAAAATCATGTGGTTATTTTGAATTTCAAATAAAATATGAATTCTAATTTTATGGTATTCACAAAAATGTAGTTAAGTCATTTTTACCAAAAAAAAATCTTTGAGGCTTCTAATTCTTAATTTGGTAAACTTCATATATGGATATTGTTGATTTGAGAAAAAGCCTAGGTTTTAGGACGGTATTTTTAATAATGCCGTAAAACGCAACTTAAGGTAGTATTTTCATAAGGTTTGTGAATTGGATAGCTTTATCCAACCTAAATTTATTAACCTTAACCAAAATTACTTATGAGCTATTTAAAAAGAAGCTATATAATTGGCATTGGCTTATATCTTGTTACATTTAGTCTATTTGCGCAGTCGCAAAATTATGGTTCAATATCATATAATAAAGCAGTAAACATATCGGGCAAACAAAGAATGTTATCCCAAAAGATGTCCAAATCATTTTTACTTCTTGCTTACGGGGCAAATAATGGAGATATTAAGCGGGAACTTACGTCTAGTAAATTCATTTTTCAAAAACAACTAGAAATTATCAAGGAAAATGGAAAAAACGCTTCTGTTATTAAACTCCTAGTCAAGAAAACTGAAAAAATCTGGCAAGAATTTAAATATTTAATTGAAGCAGAACCTAATTTACAAAATGCAAAAAGGGTATTGAATTTAAATACAGATTTATTAAAGTCTTGTCACGCTATTGTTCAGCAAATTGAATCTATGTCTGGTTACAGTAGTAAGTTTTTTAACAACTACGATCAGGAATTAGTAACCATCATTAACAAGTCTGGTAAACAACGTATGTTGTCGCAACGTTTATGCTTGTACTATACGGCCTGTACACTCTTTCCTAAAAATACATCTGAATATAAGCAAGTACTACAGGAAACGTACACAGAGTTTAATGATGCTATAGGATATTTGTTAATTAACAGTTATAATACAACAGAATCTGAGGAAGAGATTGGAGAAATAATGAATATTTGGGAGAATTATGTTAATAATAAACATGATTTCTTAAACACCAAATTTAATCTAGTTGACGTCTTTAAAACAACGAATGACTTAACCTCTAGGTTCAATAAAATTACAGGTATTTATGAAACTGTAGCTAAAAACAAAATATAAGAGAATGCTTAAACCGTCCAAATTTTCAAAATATAAGGCAAATACTAAAATCTAGAATTAGAACCTAACCTATTTTAGTTTGAATTTTTAAGCAATCCTTCCTTTTCATTACAAAAAAAACAAAGAAAGCCATGTCATTTAGATATTTTATAAAAATGAAATAACAAATAAGGATAAACTTTTAAAAATTTGCAATTAAGACTAACTTTGTCAAGATATAGAGCATTCAATGCTTTTTGAGTTTAAAAGTAAACCTATTTATTATAAATTTTTATGAGTAAGACATTATTTGACAAAGTGTGGGACTCACATGTTGTTAGGAAAATAGAAGATGGTCCAGATGTATTTTTTATAGACCGTCATTTTATTCACGAAGTTACAAGTCCTGTTGCCTTTGTTGGTTTGAAAAGTCGTGGAATTGGTGTTATGTATCCAGAAAAGACGTTTGCAACTGCAGATCACAATACACCAACATGGAATCAGCATTTGCCTGTTGCAGATCCTTTATCTGCTAATCAATTAGAAGCTTTAGCTAACAATGCTGCTGAGCACGGTATTTCTCACTGGGGGTTAGGACACAGAAACAATGGTATTGTACATATTGTAGGTCCAGAAAATGGTATTACCCTTCCAGGTTCTACTATTGTATGTGGTGACTCTCATACATCTACTCATGGTGCTTTTGGTGCTATAGCCTTTGGTATTGGTACTTCTGAGGTAGAAATGGTATTATCTACACAATGTATCATGCAGCCTAAGCCTAAAAAAATGCGTATTAACGTTAATGGTAAATTAGGTTTTGGTGTAACCCCTAAGGATGTTGCGCTTTATATCATTTCTAAGCAAACTACTTCTGGTGCTACAGGATACTTTGTAGAGTATGCAGGTGATGTTTTTGAAGACATGACTATGGAAGGTCGTATGACTGTTTGTAACCTTTCTATTGAAATGGGTGCACGTGGTGGTATGATTGCTCCAGATGAAAAGACTTTTGAATATATAAAAGGAAGAAAGCACACACCTGCTGGTGCAGATTGGGATAAAGCTATGGAATACTGGCAAACACTTTACACAGAAGAAGGTGCTGAGTTTGATGCAGAATTTACTTATGATGCTGCAGATATAGAACCAATGATTACTTATGGAACTAATCCAGGTATGGGTATTGGTGTAACGCAGTCTATTCCTAATGCCAATGAAGTTGAGGGAGGAGAAGCAACATATAAAAAGTCTCTTGGCTATATGCAATTTGCTGAGGGAGAAGATATGATTGGTAAAACAGTTGATTATGTATTCTTAGGATCATGTACAAACGGACGTATAGAAGATTTTAGAGCCTTCTGTTCTATTATTGAAGGTAGACAAAAAGCAGATAATATTACGGCTTGGTTAGTACCAGGGTCTCATAAAGTAGTAGATCAAATAAAGGAAGAAGGATTAGACAAGATATTAGAAGCTGCTGGTTTTGTATTGAGAGAACCAGGTTGTTCTGCTTGTTTAGCAATGAATGATGATAAAGTACCTGCTGGTAAATTGGCGGTATCTACATCTAATAGAAACTTTGAAGGAAGACAAGGACCAGGATCAAGAACCTTATTAGCTTCGCCATTAGTAGCAGCTGCTACAGCTGTTGAAGGTGTGGTTACAGATCCAAGAACATTATTAGAAGTAAGCAGCGTACAGTAAGTAGTTTGCGGTACAATAGCTTTATAAAATTACATGTAATAACAATAATACTGCCTACTTAATACTGGCAGACTGAATACTAAAATATTATGGCTTACGATAAATTTGAAGTATTAACAAGTACAGCGTATCCGTTACCAATAGAAAATGTAGATACAGACCAAATTATTCCTGCTCGTTTCTTAAAAGCAACAGAGCGTAAAGGATTTGGTGATAATTTCTTTAGAGATTGGAGATATGATTCAGAAGGAAATCCTATTGCAGATTTCCCTTTAAACGATGCAAAATATGCAGGTTCTAAAATATTAGTTGGAGGAAAGAACTTTGGTTCTGGGTCTTCAAGAGAGCACGCCGCTTGGTCTGTGTACGATTTTGGTTTGCGTTGTGTAATATCATCTTTCTTTGCAGACATTTTCAGAAATAACTGTTTAAATATTGGTGTACTACCAGTACAAGTATCTGCAGAATTTGCTCAAAAGTTGTTTGATGCAATTGATGCCGATCCTAAAACGGAGATAAAAGTAGATTTACCTAACCAAACAGTTACTTTGGTAGCTACTGGAGCATCTGAATCTTTCGATATTAATGGTTACAAAAAAGGTAATATGCTTAATGGTTTTGATGATATTGACTACCTTCAAAACATGAAGGAAGAGGTAAAATCATTTGCAGAAACAAGACCATTTTAAATAATATAAATACGATTTATTTGTCAACCTGAACTTGGTTCAGGTTCTCTTTTTTCATTGAAATAGGTTCCGAGACAAGTTCAGAATGACAATAAATCATAATTTCTCTATATTCCAATGAGTAAGAGGCACATAGAAATTATGGATACAACGCTACGTGATGGGGAACAAACCTCAAGCGTATCGTTTTCTGCTTCCGAAAAACTAACCATAGCCAAACTTTTACTAGAAGAACTCAAAGTAAATAGAATTGAAGTAGCTTCTGCTCGTGTATCAGATGGTGAATTTCAAGCTGTTAAAGAAATTACGGAATGGGCTAGAGAAAATGGCTATTTAAATGCTGTAGAGGTATTATCCTTTGTAGATAATGGAACGTCTATAGATTGGATTGTTAAGGCTGGGGCAAGAGTTCAGAACTTATTGACTAAAGGGTCATTAAACCATCTAACACATCAGCTTAAAAAAACACCAGAACAACATTTTGAAGAAATAGCTGGAGTTATAAAACTAGCGGCTGAACATGGTGTTGCTACCAATGTTTATCTTGAAGATTGGAGTAACGGTATGCGTAATTCTAAGGACTATGT
Source organism: Seonamhaeicola marinus (assembly GCF_008085455.1). Classification (NCBI taxonomy): domain Bacteria; kingdom Pseudomonadati; phylum Bacteroidota; class Flavobacteriia; order Flavobacteriales; family Flavobacteriaceae; genus Seonamhaeicola; species Seonamhaeicola marinus. The sequence continues at coordinate 674,565 of NZ_VSDQ01000718.1, forward strand.
CATGCAGTTTTTAGAATTCCTTTCTACACAGCCAGTTAAACGTATAATGTTGCCTGATACTTTAGGTATTTTAACGCCTAAAGAATCCTATGATTTCATTTATGAGATCAAACAAAAGTATCCAAACTTACATTTTGATTTTCATTCGCATAACGATTATGATTTAGGTGTTTCTAATGCAATGGAAGCTCTAAAAGCAGGAGCAGATGCTTTGCATCTTACTGTTAATGGTATGGGAGAACGTGCAGGTAATGCACCAATGGCAAGTACAATTGCTGTTATTAATGATTTTATGCCAGAGGTTACTATTGATGTAAATGAAAAAGTGCTGTATACGGTAAGTAAACTGGTTGAAAACTTTTCTGGAGTCATGATACCTGCTAACAAACCAGTAATTGGTGCTAATGTTTTTACGCAAACCGCTGGTATTCATGCAGATGGAGATAACAAGAACAACCTCTACTTTAGTGAGTTGTCTCCAGAACGTTTTGGAAGAACAAGACAATATGCTTTGGGTAAAGCTTCAGGAAAGGCTAATATTCAAAAGAATTTACAGGAACTTGGACTTCAGTTAAATGATGAAGAAATTAAAAAAGTAACCCAACGTATCATTGAATTAGGTGATAAGAAACAAGTGGTTACTAGAGAAGATTTACCTTATATCATTTCAGATGTATTAGATAGTGGTTCTTATGAGGAAAAGGTAAAGGTAGACTCCTATGTGTTAACACACTCCAAAGGTTTAAAACCGTCTACTACAGTGGCGCTTACTATAATTGATGAAAAGTTTGAAGAGAATGCGCAAGGAGATGGGCAGTTTGATGCCTTTATGAATGCGATTAGAAAGATTTTCAAGAAGAAAAACTTAACGCTTCCAGACTTAACAGATTATGTTGTAAGAATACCACCAGGAAGTCGTTCAGACGCCTTATGTGAAACCGTAATAACCTGGAAAAACAAGGATAACGAGTTTAAAACAAGAGGATTAGACTCAGACCAAACGGTTTCAGCCATAAAAGCTACAGAGAAAATGCTCAATATAGTTACGAATTAAGAAGATTATAAAATTTTAATATATACAAATGAAATTAAACATAGCCCTTTTAGCAGGTGACGGAATAGGACCTGAGGTAATTGACCAAGCAGTGAAAGTAAGTGATGCCGTTGCTAAGAAATTTGGACACGAGATTAATTGGAAACCAGCTTTAACTGGTGCTGCAGCTATTGATGCTGTAGGAGAACCTTATCCAGATGAAACTCATGACATCTGTAAATCTTCAGATGCTGTATTATTTGGAGCTATTGGTGATCCAAAATTTGATAATGATCCAACTGCAACTGTACGTCCAGAGCAAGGATTATTAAAAATGCGTAAAGCACTTGGATTATTTGCTAATGTTAGACCAACATTTGTATTTCCTTCATTGTTAGATAAATCACCTTTAAAGAAAGAGCGTATAGAAGGAACCGATTTAGTGTTCTTACGTGAATTAACAGGTGGTATTTACTTTGGAGAAAAAGGTAGAAGAGATGGTAGAGATACAGCTTTTGATAACTGTGTTTATACTAAAGAAGAAGTTACACGTTTAGCACGTAAAGGTTTTGAATTAGCAATGACACGTTCAAAACGTTTATGTTGTGTAGATAAAGCAAACGTTCTTGAAACGTCTCGTTTATGGAGAGAAACTGTTCAAGGTTTAGAAGCTGAATACCCAGAAGTAACTGTATCTTATGAGTTTGTTGATGCTGTTGCTATGCGTTTGGTACAATGGCCATCTGATTATGATGTGTTAATTACTGAAAATTTATTTGGTGATATCTTAACTGATGAAGCTTCTGTAATTTCTGGTTCTATGGGATTAATGCCTTCTGCATCTTTAGGATCTGATATTGGTTTATTTGAGCCAATTCATGGTTCTTACCCACAAGCTGCTGGAAAGAATATAGCAAACCCTATGGCTACAGTATTATCTGCTGCAATGATGTTTGAAAACTTTGGCTTAGCTGAAGAAGGAAAGGTTATTAGAGAAGCAGTTAACAAAGCTTTAGCTGAAGGTGTAGTTACTGAAGATTTAGCCGATGGCGATAAAGCTTATGGCACAAATGAAGTAGGTGACTGGTTAGCAGAAAACATTTAACTTTCTATACATAACTAACTAAAACTAAAAGACCTATCAAAAACTGATAGGTCTTTTTATTTTACTTATGTGCATTGATAAAGGCCATGACCTTTTCAGCAAATAAATCGGGTTCTGAAAACATTGGCGAATGACCAGATCTTTCAAAAATAAAAACTTCCTTTTGGCTAGACCCTAAGTTATCATAGGCTTCATCTGCAAATGTTATAGGCACTACCATGTCATGTCTTCCCCATAATACCAAAGAAGGAATGGTAATCTCGGGAAATCTATCCGTAAAATCAATATTCTCAAATAAATCTTCGTCTAATATAGATTGGGTGTTTAATTGGTTCCAAATAAGCGTTAATGGCGTGTATTTGTAAAGTACTTCACTATTCTGATTTTTTTCTTTATTAATAAGTCCTAAATCTTCAAGCTTTCTTTCAGCGTTAAAAGCCTCTATATTTAAATCGTACATATCGTCAATATTTGTATAAACAGGACTTAAACCATCTACAAAATCAATAACAGATTCCCAGTAATTAACATTGTTTTCAGCTGCAATTTGTTCGTTAGCTACCCTTCTAAAATTGGCAATATAAGCCTCATACAAACCTTTAGTATTGCCAGAACCATCTACATTAATCCACCCTAAAAACGGACTTTGATCCTTTAACAATGTTGCCGGCCCTAAAGTACCTCCCCAACTGTGTCCCATTAAAAAAAGCTTAGAGTCATCACCGTATTTATGCTTAATTACTTTAGCAAGCGCCAAAACGTCTTCGGCCATAATATCAATGGTAATACCGTCTTTGGAGTAATTACCTTGTGCCATTCCAGACCCACGTTGATCAAAGTAAACTACGGCTACTTCTTTTTCTATGTCGCTTTTAATGGTAGCATTTCTATAAGCCAATCCAAAACCTCCAGGACCACCATGAAGAATAATAAGAAATACCTTTTCTGAAGCATTACCATGAATATAGGCAGGCATATCTGCATTTTTATGTCGCACAAAAATGGTCTCGTTTAAATTACTAAGGCTATCATCATTGGAGCAAGAAAATAATGTACTTAGAAATACGATTAGTACAAGCCTTAAAGAGTTATGTTTAATTGCTTTTTGCATGTTTATTTTTCTTTTTAAAATTAAAACGATAACCATATTGTAAACTAAATGAGGGGAGAGCACCTGCATTGTATGGTGTTCTTAGCATAAAATTCACATTGAAATACCGTCCTGTTATTTTTTTATCTTTTCGTTGTTTACCAATACCTACAGAAATTGAAGGTGCATAATAACCTCTTCCTGGGAGAGACACTTTGTTTACGCCATTATCGTCAACTTTATAGGTTTCTGGTAAAAAGGATCTGTAATACCCCAGTGGGTTTAGTTCTATCATAAACTGTTTGCCCTTTTTATTGGTGCGTCTCCAGGTAATTCCGTAGTTGGTAAAAATACCGGTGTCTGTAGATGTAGCGAAGTTTGTAGTAAAACCTAAATTCCCATTTAAAAGAAATTCATGTGTATTGGTTCGTTCTTTACCTCTTCTAAATTTAATTTTAGAATGTTCTTTAAGCAGGTACTCTGCGCCTAAGTTTAAGCCGTTATTCCAGAATACAGAACCTGAATAGGCTATTTTAAATTCGGTTCTTTCAAGAAATGACTTTGATAATGTGTCATCGGAGCCACGAGCATTTTGACTCATAAGAATTTGCCCTAATAAAACACTAGGAATAAATAGGAGTAGTTTTCCTTTCATAATACTTTAGTTATAAATGAGGTAGCTAAACTATTTTAATAACTACCGTATAACTGTTAAAGTATATGTAAACAAAACTTAAATAGTTTTAAATAAAAGTAGGAGGGTGTTAAAAACTGTTAGAGAAGGCGTTAAAGTTTAAAATTAAAGTCGTGAAATGTATGAAGCCTTAATGAACAATCCTTTTTTTATGATAAGCCAATATCGAAGCATTAATTTTTTTATCAATAGTACTACCAAATGTACTCTTGGATTTAGCCTTGTTAATAGGGTAGTTTTTCAAGAAATTAGGATACACCATATAAACGTCTCCTGTATCAACATTTTTAATCAGTTCAAAAACATTAGCAAACAAAAAGCTGTCTTCAGATAGGTTATTTTGCTTGGCTTCGGCAATAGAAATCAATTCACCTTGATTGTAGACGTCGGTCTTTTTAACAACATAATAAGCGCCCACACCTTCAAACGTACCAATAATAACATTTTGAGGTTTAAAGATTGTTCTTCTCATTTTGAACTTATCTTTCTTCTCTACAATGACTTTACTTGGCACTATTTCATACTTTTTAGCAGATTTAAGAACCCTTTTAGTCATTTTTAATCTATCGTATACATCCTTAACGTTAATAACCTTATTAATATCCTCAAGCGATTTACCTTGTTGCTTTAGAGTAGCTATTTTAGAACTATCCGTTTTGGCTTTTTTAGAAAGGTATAAGGCTTTTTTATAATAGCTGGTTAAACGCTTTTCTCTGGGTTTTCTTATGGTTGTGGTAGCATTTTCATGTAAAATCTCATAAACATAAGGAGAACTGCCTTCTTTTTGAACCATTAAGGCATTAAAGTCTTTACTAAAAACAAATTGATTGTCTTGGGCTTCAGCATTGAAAGAGAGGGCTGTAACGATAATTATAACGTATAATAATCTCATAAGCAGGTATTATAAATAATAGCAACAATTATGGTATCTAATAAGCTGAAGAGGGATAAGTTAAATTAGATACTTTTGGTTTGATTTGGGTTTACAAAAAGTATAAATCTATCTTTTTGATTAATACAAAGTTAACTTTTTAATTTAAATTAGAAAAACTAGAGTTACTCGGTAGTTCAAACACCTCCAAATCAAAATACGGAATTGCTGCAATAACATGGTCAAAAATATCACCCATAATAGACTCATAGTTTTCCCAACGCTTATCACTACTAAAGGCATATATCTCTAGCGGTAAACCTTGAGTTGTTGGTGCTAATTGGCGCACCATAATGGTCATGTCTTTATTTATAGCAGAATGATTTTCAATATACGTCTGTACATACTTTCTAAAAACCCCAATATTGGTAAGGTTACGTCCGTTTAGAGCCAAAGACTTATCAATATTGTTAGAAGTATTGTAATCATCAATTTTGGTTTGTCTGTTCGTTAAGTAATCAGAAATGATTTGAATGCCTTTTAAGCGCGTAACATCATCTGGAGACAAATACTTAACGCTTTCTGTTTTAATGTTCACAGAACGCTTAATTCTACGTCCTTCGGAGCTAGACATACCTCGCCAGTTCTTAAAAGATTCAGAAATTAAGGCATAGGTAGGTATGGTGGTAATGGTTTTATCAAAATTCTGCACCTTAACTGTGGCCAATGTAATTTCAATAACATCACCGTCGGCACCAAACTTTTCAAAAGTTACCCAATCGCCAATACGTACCATATCATTTATAGAGACTTGAATACTGGCAACAAAACCTAAAATGGTGTCTTTAAATACCAAAATAATAATGGCAGATATGGCTCCTAGTCCTGTTAAAAACTGTAGAAAAGGTGTGTTGGTTATTACAGCAATGGCAGACATAATTCCAGCCACCCAAGCAAAAATCATAAACACCTGAATGTAACTTTCAATAGGTTTATCTTTTAACCTAGGTAAGGTTTTTAAAAAGTCTTTTACGGTATGCAACAAACTTCTAACAATCCAAAGTGCTAAAACAATAGCAAAAACCTGAAGCCCTTTTTCTACTATAATTTCAAAACTATCAAAGTGAAAAAAGACATCTGGAATAAAATGTAGCGCCAATAATAGAGGTAAAATGTGAGCAATATTTTTAGGGACTTTATTTTTAACCAATAAGTCGTCAAAATTAGATTTAGAGACCTGTGCAAATTTTGTGAACATGTTGAGCAAAATTTTGCGCACTATGAAATCTACCATAAACACTAGGATTACCAGACTTATGAGCAAAGCAATCATGTTTAAGTATCGTGCAGGATCCTCACTAAAACCATTAGCAATAAGCTTGTCATATAGGAAGGATTTTAACTCAAAAGCCTCTGTTGCCACTTCAGAAACGTTTTCAGTCACTGTATTTACCTGGTCTTGAATCATGATGTTGGTTTTAAATAGTTCTTTTCAACATAAAAAGTTCCAAATGGAATGATAGACGCTAATAAAACGTTTCTAAATATGGTATTGCTCCATTTTAATTCTGATCTCATCATAAAAGCTAAAACTACATATAACATAAACAAAATACCATGTGGCATTCCTAACATTTTTACGTATTGGTCATTTTCAGCAAAGTATTTAATAGGGGTTGCAATAAACAGTAAAAGGATATACGAAACACCTTCTAAAAAGGCTACAGCTCTAAAGATATTTAATAAGGAAAGCATAAAAAAGTTTTAAACAAAAATAAGGCACAAAGATAAATTAAGACAGAAAAGCACGAAGATTTTTAGTGCATAAACGCTATCAAAAAATACCTACCTGACTTAAATCATGTTTTTTAACCAATAAAGAAATTAAGTTTAAGGAAATTTAAGTCGCTTGGGCTTAACATTCTACCAACATTAAACCAATAAGCATATGAAAGTATTTGATGATAAACACATAAAAAATGTGGTTTTTGTAGGCGCTCATAACAGCGGTAAAACTACATTGGCAGAAACCATGTTGTTTGAGGCTGGACTTTTAAACAGACGTGGCACTATTGAGGATAAAAACACGGTTTCCGATTTTCATGATATTGAACACGAAAGGCAAGCATCTGTATTTGCAACCCCAATTCATACAGAATGGCGCAATTACAAAATAAACATTATAGATACCCCTGGTTTAGATGATTTTATTGGAGAAATAATTTCGTCCATAAGAGTTGGAGACACCATAGCTACAGTTATTAACGGCAGACATGGCGTAGAGGTTGGCACAGAAATTATCTGGAATTATATAGATAAGTACAATAAGCCAACCTTATTTATTGTAAATCAAATAGACCATCCGGATTGTAGTTTTGATGATGCCTACAAGAGCATTAAAAACCTTGTGGGTAACAATACGGTACAAGTACAATATCCAATACAAATAGACGGCGCACAATGCATTATTGATGTCTTAAAGATGAAATGCTACAAGTTTGGTACAGAAGGAGGGAAGCCCGAGAAATTATCCATTCCAAAAGAAGAAAAGATCAAAGCCGATGCATTGCATAATGAACTCGTAGAAAAAGCTGCCGAAAATGATGAAGCGCTTATGGAACTTTATTTTGAGAAGGGCACTTTAAACGAAAATGAAATGCGCCAAGGTATAAAAGCAGGTATGTTAAATCATGATTTATTCCCTGTATTCTGTGTCTCTGCTTTACATGATATGGGTAGCGGACGTATAATGGGCTTTATAGATAATGTAGCTCCGGCTGCGGCCGATTTAAAGCCTGAACAAAGCGTAGAAGGCGACACCATTGTACCAAAGGTAGAGGCGCCAACATCTTTATTTGTTTTTAAAACCTTGTATCAGCCTAATTTGGGACAGGTTAACTTTTTTAAAGTAAAATCGGGAGAAGTTACCGTAAATGATAAGCTAACCAATGCCAGAACAGGGGAGCAGGAGGTCATAAATCAGCTGTTTATAATGGATGGTAGAATCAGGCAAGCGGTTCAAAAGCTAACGGTTGGCGATATTGGCGCTACCTTAAAGTTAAAGCATACCGAAACTAATGATTCTCTGTATAGTGGAAATTCCCCAATAACCATAAAGCCCATTATATATCCAGAGCCAAGAATTAATAGAGCCATAACTGTTGGTAATAAAGCCGACGAGGAAAAGCTAAGTGAGGCTCTCAAACGCATTCATTCGCAAGACCCAACTGTAGTGTTAAGGTATTCTAAAGAATCTAAGGAGCAAATTTTAAGCTGTCAGGGAGAACTTCATTTGGCAATTATAGACTGGATGCTAAAACACGATTACAAACTGCAACCCATATATAGCAAACCTAAAATTAAGTATAGAGAGACCATACAAAGGTCGTCTACGGCCAATTACAGGCATAAAAAACAATCTGGTGGTTCCGGACAATTTGCGCAAGTGCACCTTAAAATAGAGCCATTACAAGCTGGTATGCCAGAACCTGAAGGGTTTAACATTAGAGGTAAAGAAGACGTAGCGTTGCCTTGGGGCGGTAAATTGGTATTCTATAATTGTATTGTTGGTGGTGTTATAGATGCCCGATATATTCCGTCTGTTATGAAAGGGGTTTTAGAAGTTATGGAGGAAGGTCCGTTAACAGGTTCCTTTATTAGAGATGTAAGAGTGCTGTTGTACGACGGAAAAATGCATCCTGTAGACTCTAATGATATTTCTTTTAAAATTGCTGGGGCACATGCCTTTAAAGAGGCCTTCTTAAACGCAAATCCTAAGCTTTTAGAGCCTATTAACGAACTTACGGTAAAAGTGCCCGAAGAGATGATTGGAGGCGTTATGACCGATTTACAGTCCAGACGCTCCATTATTCAGGGCTTCGATAACCTGGACCATTACCAGATACTAAAATGTACAATACCATCGGCCGAATTGTTTGGGTATTCTACAGATTTAAGAAGCATTACCCAAGGTAAGGCCACCTTTAGTTCTAGGTTCTCATCTTACCAACCTGTGCCCAACAACATTCAAAAGGAACTAATTAAAGCAGAAGTCTAATTAAAAAGATAACATCATGATAGTAAAAGCTAATTATTTAAGTGATTTAAGGTTTAATCTAGAAACCTGGAAAAGAGAGTTACGTTTTCATTTTAACGAAATGGATACGTTTGAAGAAAAACTAGAAGAAATTGCAGGTAGGGAATTTGGAAAAAAAGCAACAATTCCTTTAGAAAACTTTCAGAACAGGATAATGATAGAAAAAGATGCCATTTCTAAGTTAATGCACCGTTGTAGAAACAAAATGGCTAACATAAATAATGCAGACTATAATGAAAATATAGATGGTAGACTGCAAAATGAACAAAACACGCTCAAAGACGATATGCGAACTTATATTAGAATGCATTATGAGCTTAAGGAAGAGATGATGGACTTTTTTAGAGAATGGTTGTAACAGACCGCTTTAAATTAGAGTAATTTTGGTTTGAAAAGCTGTTATTATGTAATAACAGCTTTTTTTCTTAAATTTATGTAAGAACAAAAAGGAGTTAAAAGCGTGTATTTGAAGTAAATAACACCACGACTTCTTTGTGTATTGGTAAGCTTTCAATGTTAATTGTTTTAATGAAAAACAATAGAAATCATGAAAATAAAAGTTGTAATTGTATTGGTGCTTGGTCTTACGTTTTTAAACTGTAAAACTGGAGCGCGCGTTATTAATCCAGAGGATTTAGAGGAGGTAAATGCTGTTGTGAAAATGGATACTATCACTATAGAGTCTAATTTTGCCAACCCGCAAAACGCCACCTTAATTGCTAATACGGGGTTGCTGCCATTAGGTAATAACTCCGGAAATATAAGTTTAATGGGTAATACTAATTATTTTAAGATTATTGGAAAAACCTTGTCTGCAGACTTACCTTACTACGGAGAACGGCAAATGGGAGGCGGGTATAATACGGAAAACGTAGGTATAGCCTTTAATGGAGATCCAAGTGTTTTTGAACATTCCTTTAATTCGAAAAAAGGAACGCACGACTATTATTTTGAAATAAGTAAAGACTCTGAAGCGTTTCAGATCAGATTAAATATATTTCCTAGTTTAAAGACAACGATTTCAATTACGAGTAACCAAAGAACTTTTATTTCTTATACTGGTAAAGTATTACATACCCCTTAAAATTGATGTTCTAGTGGATTACTAAGGTTTTTAAAACCAGTTAAACCACATTAAAAATGACTAAGCCGTAAATAACAAAGCGTAACAAGCGTAAACTTCCGTAAGCAACTACGCCTTTAAATGGAAAATTAATAATACCCGCAGCTAAACAGGAAATTGAAAAGGGTAGTGGTAACAGTGCCCCAACTACAATTAAAAAACCACCCCATTTTTTAGAATTCTTTAGCTGTTTTTGCATTTTTTCTTCTAAATAGCGGTGTACACGCGGTATTTTAGTAATAAAAACACCAATATAATAGGTTAATAAACCGCCGAAATAAGACAAGAACGCCAAAATACCCAAGTATACCCAGGGTTGATTTAATTTACCAGCCCAAGCTATAAATAGTTCTGGCGGTACTAAACCAAGTAAGGTTTCTGAAACAAAAAAGAAAATTAAAACACCGTAAACCGGAAGAGTTTCAGTAACTCTGGTTAAAGCTTCATTAAGATTAAAGAAACGATTTACCACAAAAATAGCCACCACAACAGCAATTATGTATGGTAAAGCTTTTAGAACACTTTTACCAACAAAACTGTAAAAACCAGTATAACTGTAATACTGATGAAGTAAACTTAAACGAGATTTTTTCTCTGTTTTAGGTTTTGCTTTGGGTTTCATGGGTGACTTTAATTTAAGGCGTGCTAAAATACTTGCTTTTTTAATTCTGTAAAAGAAATACGTGGCGTTTATTATATTTTTAACATAATTAAGCCGTTATGGGGAGGATATATAAAAGTTGTAAAATATTCTATTTTACATAATATAAATTATAGTGCAAATATCATATTTCGATTATACCTTGTTGTTATGCCATTTGTAAGCTATAATTCCATATTATGTAAAATATCCCAGAAAGTCTTGAAAGCACAATAAACTGCAGTACTGGGGTCATTAAACATCTTGATTAGAGGTAATCTATAAATGACAATCTTAACTTATCAATTTCTTTAGATATTAACATTGTTTAAAGTTTTATCGTTCAAGTAACTTTAACTTATCAATTGCAGGTTGGAATTTGAATTCAAAATCAACTTTATTGAAATTTACTCCCTTACACTTTACAAAAAATTCTAAAAATTCTTCTTTAAATAAAGTTGGTTTTGCTAAATCATTTTCATTTATATCATTTAACCAATCTTCAAAAGCGTCAAAACTTCCGAAAATATTATTTTTAATTCCGTGTGAAACACCAACTAAATTATCATATTGACTACTTCCTCTAAATGGCATACCTTCAATAAAAGTTAGCAAGAAATTATCTAAATCTTTCTTCATGAAATCAATTAACAATTCCTGAACACCATCAAAATAATTATATATGTCAACTCTTTGATGTTGCGCGTTTAATTCTCTTGTAATTGTTTTACAATTATGGAATAATACCCAAACTTTATTTGACAATTCATCTGAGCTATTTAGATAATCTCTTAAATACTTAGTTAATAATTCTTTTATTTCGTCCTCTGATAAAATAAAATCTTCTGCATTAAAATTACCATCAATAACATGATTTAGAAAATCCGACTCAAACAAGTATGGAGATTTAGAATTATTTAAAATTGATAAAATAAAATTTTTAAATTCTTGAGTATTATTATAAAACTTGTCACTTACTTTATTATCTCTGTTAGATAGAAAGTTTTGTAAAGTAGTATTATCATAACCTATGAAATGAAATCCATAGAAAGAACTTGTAACTTCTATATTCGAAAAATAAAATATAGCTTTTACAATTTTCTCATATTCTTCTTTTGAGTCTATCTCATCTAGATTTAATTCATAAAAACGATATTTTACTAAATCAAGTACTTTCTTATTTTTCCATTCTTCTAATTTACTTTTGATGGTTTCAAAATCAGAGCTTAAAGCCGTATTAAATTCAACTTCCGATAAGTCCTCAATTTTCAAATTATCCTTGAAGTATTTATGATAATTTTTTTCGAAAACTATTGATAAATGATTTCTTCTTTGATAATCATTTATTTCAAACAACGTATTCATTATTTTTCCAACCTTTAAGACATTTTCCTCATTATAATTTAGTTGGTCAAGCATAAATTTGCCAAGTGTAGAGTTTTTATATTCCCTAAATCTTATCCTAAAATTTGAATTATTATCGTTTTCATATCTATTTTTCAAGTGATAACGAGAACCTCCATTGCCATAATATTGTCCTCTATTATTTAAAAACTTGTCTTTATGTAAAAACAATAAAATATAAATATCATAGAACTTGAATTTTAATAGCTTAAGTAAAAAGAAATCTTCGAAAATAACTTCATCTTTTATCTGTAAATAATCATTAACAAAAGAATTCAAAAACCTTTTAGCGTCTCGTAAATGATTCAGTGGAATATCATTGCTTTCTGTTCTAAAAATTGAATAATTATCCCCGAAATAAGATTCAATTTCTTCTTTTTTACTCTCTATTTTTGAAATTAATGTAGCCTTAATAAACTCTTTGATTTGGGATTGAGTAACAGGAATTAAATGCTCCTCTTTTAAGAATATTTTCTCTGAAAAGCTTTTAGGATTTGGGATATTTAAATTCTTTAAAGACTCATTAAGATACGTCTTATCAAAGGCAACAACATAAACAAAGTTATCAAAACCAGCAGTATTTCTAATGAGTTTTAAAATTTCAAAGATTTCATTACTTTGAAGCCTGTCAAAATCATCAATAAATATTATTATCCTCTTATTAAGACTTTTTAAAAGGGAGTTTAGAGATTTAAAATCAGATGAAATATTCTTTTTTAGACTAAAGCCTAAAATATCTTTTAAACTATCTGCTACATTAGATTTACTAATATTCAATAACGAGTTTGAATACTCCTTAATTTCGCGATATACATCCTCACTATATGGTCTTAAAGATTGTTGAATAGTGTCAAAGAAATCTTGAATAATAGATTCAACACCTAAATTAAGCCAAGGATTAAAGTCTATGATAATAAAGTCTTTTTCTGAATTTTTATTGTCGATTTCTCTTTTAAGTAGATTTAGGAATGATGTTTTTCCACTTCCCCACTCTCCTGTTATTCCGAATCCAATCGCTTCATTTGTTTTCGATTGAAAAATTTCATCCGATATACGTTGAGCTTTATAATTTCTATCAAGGGCATCTTCGTTTTCTGACTTTATAGGGGAATCATCGAAAAGATGGTCTGTATTTTCTATTATTATTTTCTTTTTATAAAAAGCAGATAAAATTGAATTTAATGGAGAAATTAAAAAATAGAATAATAATACATCAAAGTATTTAAAAGAATTAAAAAAAGTAAATCCGAAGAAATCGTAATTTTGATAAAAACGAATGTAACAATAGAAAGAAATAACTATAATACTAAATAACCATTGATGTTTAGAGATGTAACTTCTATTTATAAAATTCAAATAAATCTTTCTAATAATAAAAAATACAGTAATAATAAAAATTAAATCTATTGCTATATTGGATTCTATTTTACTTAAAATAGGGTTAATTATTATATCATCATATAGTTCTTTTATAGGCTTATAAAACAGTATTAATAATCCTGTAAATAGAAAAGTGATTTTGTAATATTTGCTCATATGTTCTTATGATTATATTGTACATAACCATGTCAATAGCTGTACCAAATAATTATTTTAAGAAATCTGACAGAATATATCAGAATAAACTGCAAGCTTCTGACAAATAGGCATATAATCCCATTCCATACACATTACCACTTCACTCCTATCGTCGCTTCGGGCAAAGAGTATTCCATTACATTTTAAAAGAAACTTTTAGGAAGAAAAAAATTAAAGAAGATTAGTTCTGATAAAAGCTTTTTACCAAAGCAAAGTTACATAACGCGAGAACATTATAGAACATTTATAACAATTAACGAAATAGCGCTTTTCGTGATATTTGACATAATTGCAGCAGACTTATATCGATAGTAATTATGTCAAGTTAATTGTGTCAATGATTTATCTAAGTGCTTTTATTATATAAAATAGAATTACGCCTTACAATTTTGTAATCAACCCAAATACAATATTTGTATCTTCTTTTGTGATTTGAGCTTTATATAAATATGTTTTATCATTTAGAATTTCTATAATTTCAACAGAAATAAGATTACCTTCTTTGTGTTTATCTTTTTCTAAAGGCATTTTAATAGTTTCTAGTTCATATTTATGATTTTCGGTCCATTTTATTTTATAGACTTGTCTACCGCCTGAACCACCTTTTTCTATTTGCCGATGCTTTCTTCTATTTATTATAGTTTCGCTATAAGCCGGACTCTCATATTTATATTTCCCAAAGTGGAAATCTTTACATTTCAAACGTTCCTCAGCAGGTAATTCATGAGTCTTATATTTAGAATTGACGAAGTAATACACGGATTGCCAACATTCATTTGTCATTTTCATTGGATAAATCAATTTTGCATTTTTGAAGTGTTCCAGACAACCTAATTGCCATCCCTCATGTTTATAGTTACTTTTTTCTTGGTTAATTTTTATATCGTAACGTTTTCCATTATTATCAACACAGTAATCAATTACTACCACCGCTACCCTATCTACATCATCAACAAAGGTTTGAGAATAAGATGAAAAGAAAATACTTAAAAAGACAATAAACAAGAGATTCTTCATTATGATATTATTTGTTTGGACTAAGGTAAAATATCTTTTCGTCCTGATACATTAATTTCTGACCTTGATTTGTATATTTACGTTATGAATGTAAGATTATCCAAAGAACAAAAAATCCAAATACTAAACTCTTCCGATATTTATAAAGTAATGCAACAGGTATTACTTCGTGAGAATAAAATAAGACGTAATCAAGAGCATTTTTGGGTAGTTGGCTTAGACAATAAGAACAAGATTTTGTTTGTTGAGCTCATAGGTCTTGGAGCTGTTAACCGTGTAAATGCAAATCCGCCAGATATCTTTAGAATGGGTATTTACAAGTTAGCTGTAAAAATGATTCTTGTACATAATCACCCGAGTGGTAATATTGAACCTTCAAAAACCGACAAGAACTTTACCGATAAAATATTAAAAGTTGGAAAACTCATTAATATAGAGGTTATTGACCATTTAATTATCTCTGAAGAAAAGTATACAAGCTTTACTGATAATGGTATTATAGCCGAACTACAAAAATCTGGAGCATATGAAATCATTGATAAACGAAAGAAAGAATTTGAAGATTGGCGCGTAAAAACCGAAAAAGAGCATGCTGTTAAAATTGAAATTGCTAAGAAAATGCTTTCTAAAAACTACGATATCGATACTATTAAAGAAATAACTGGTTTAACTAAATGGGATATTAAGAAGTTGTAAAAGCTATAAAGCACGTAGTTTGATAAAGTAATTCGTTTAACTGATTTCAGCGAAATTACACCTAGCAAGAGCTTGTTTTACAAATACTCTCTAATTATTTGCATATGTAATTCGTGTGGAAATTCACCCTTTTTATAATTTTCAATTATCCTATCAATATCACCAATGGTCTTTTCATAAGCTATTTTCAAATTAGCCTCGGGAAATAATTCGTTAACTATTTGCTCAATAAATTCAAAAATATTATTCAACATTTGAAGCTTCGTTCTTTTAAATTTTAAACTTCTCAAGGTTGAATAATAATACGAGAATTTATCACCTGAAGAGTATTGTTCTCTATGGTGCCAAGATATTTTTCTTGTTAACCTTCTTAGAATTATATCTAAGTTTTCTCTATGCTTCATTGCGTCGTAACCTTTTGT
The DNA here is from genome assembly GCF_008085455.1 of Seonamhaeicola marinus. NCBI lineage: Bacteria > Pseudomonadati > Bacteroidota > Flavobacteriia > Flavobacteriales > Flavobacteriaceae > Seonamhaeicola > Seonamhaeicola marinus. The sequence goes on from NZ_VSDQ01000718.1 coordinate 690,334, forward strand.
TTTACTTAGGTTAGATGGATTTAAAACTGAGAACATGGGGTCTTTAGAATCTATTTTCAACATTTGGTCTAAAATGTTTTTATAGTCTTTAATTGAACAAATCTCTTTTGGAAACTCAAGAATAAAACACTTAGATTTTGGAATTGAAATTTTCGTTTTTGATTTCAATTCTTTGGCGATATTTTTAGGTATTACCTGAATCACTTTTTTATTTCCAATTTTTACTTCGCCTCTAATGACTTTCAATCTCGTTAAACTCCCATTTTCATCAAAAATCTTTTCAATAACACAATTACCTTCATTAACTAGTTTATCGGATATCGTTTCTAATAATTCTAATAATTCTTCATTCAAATCCAATCTGTTTCGCCATCGATTTCTATACTTAAACGTTGTTACTTGATTTGACAAGAAATCAGCTATTTCATCTTGATTTTCTGATTCTATAGAAATAGATAAAAAATCTTCTTTTATTCTATACCTAGACATGGATAAATCTTCCATAAACATAGAAGAGTTGTGTCTATGGAAATAATCACTTATTGGGACATCAAAATCTAGAGATATTTGCCCTTTTTTATACTTCTCTTCCATAAATGCGATTAATATCAAATAATACTGACCTTCTACCAGAGCTTAATTTTGAAACACTCTCTTTAGCTTCTATGAAAGTAAATAGATATAGTTCTAAAAAAAGCTCTTCATAATTTTTATCTGTGTGTATTCTATCTGTTATATACCTTCTTATAATAGTGTTTTCGTAATTGTTTACGTCGATACCTCTATCTACAAGTATTTGTGAAAGTTTTTTAGTTCTGCTAAAGTTATCTGTAAAGTTTAAACCTGTACCATGTTTTTCGTTAATGTAAAAGCTGTAAGATGCCATCATTAAATCAATTTGTGCTTTATCAATTTTAGTTTCATTCCAACTATTAATTATTTCTTCCCAAAAAGGTATCCCTGAAATTTCGGAATAGACATAACCTAAGCCAGACAATTGCATTAACTCAATATGAATTTGATATATCACTTCTAAATCGTGATGGTATCTATCCTTATATCTTTGATAGTATAAAGCGTAGAAAGATGCGAGAGAGCTTTTAAGAAAACTCGAGAAAATGCTTTTGAATTTATCTAAATCATTGTTGATATATGAGTCATTAATATCATTTGAAATTATAGCAAATGACCTAGCGAAAATATCAGGGTAATTTTCATCCCATTTTAAGTGAAATATTTTCTGCATGTCTTCTGAAATACCCGCAACTAATTTGTCATTTATACTTTTTAACTCTGTATTAGCTTCTTCAATATCTAAACTAGTCCATTTAAAAGCCCCTTTATGTAAGTTGTTGGACTCAAATTCTTGTATTACACTATTAATCCTTGGAATTCTAAATTTTATCCTGTCAATTAATTCTAACGTGCAATGAGCTGCAAATGATGCCGATAAATGATTGTTGTTACTTCTACAGAGTTCCACAAGAGGAATTGCAAAAGTCTTTATTTGTTGAATTGTATTTTTAAAATTTCTTTCTAACAATATCAAATACTCGGCTGTGATGTGTTGAGTAATATACCAAGTAGGAGTAATTTGTTTACCTTCAACGGCTTTTTCATTTTTTACATAAGTAAAATATTTTTCAAAAAAGACATTTAGCTGATACGGTAAACTTATTTTATATAAAGAAGATTTTTTATTCCAATCAATTTTAGAAATTTCATTATTAAAAACTGTCTTGGTTAGATTTTCTGATGCTTGAAAAAACCTGATTTGATAGTCCCGAATACTTGAAGAAATAAATGATTCTATTAATACTAAATTTGCTTTTGAATTTTCATATGTATTCTTTTCGTTATGTACTAAAGAGTTTTTGGTGATTAAAAAATTTTCCTTTAATAATCGTTCAGCTAAACTATATTCAAAAGAGTAGCCAAAATATTGCAATACATTAACTGATTTGTATAAATACTCGTATTTGATTTCTTGGTCATCAAGCAAAGTGACTTTTTCACCTATATCTCTGTAGATTTTGAATATTTGTTCCTCAAACCAAAATGTATTTGAAACTTCTTTTGGAAAGGGATATGTTCTAGTATTTATTGATAATTCTCTGTCTCTAAGGTCAGCCTCAAAATAGGATTTATGTTCTGATTTATTCTTAAACCATTTACTTTTTATGGGTATGTTGCTCTTAAAACTAAGGTAGAACTCTAAGAGTTTTAATGTTTGCGAAACTGTATTCAGAAAAGATTTTTTGTTTATCGGAAAGCCTTCAATACCGATAACATTTAACAACCTTAGTATCTCTAAATCTTTTTCTACATTCCTTCTAAAGAAACTCTGAAAACTAGGATTATCCCAATAAGCACTGTTTATAGTGACATTTTTAATATTTCCAACAATCTGTTTATTCGCAATTTGGGCTAGAGTATTTGGCTCAAAAAGATTATATACCCCTGCTCCAATTTTTAAAAGATTAAATAAGCTAATAAGGCTTAGGAGAGCTAAGGTTATTAAGACCAAGTTCCCAGGGTAGTATCCAAAGGTTATGAATAATAATACACAAACAGAATATGCTGTTAAAAATGCTAATCTTCTTAGATAATTTTGAGTTATTGGCTCTAAAAACAATAAGTTCCTAATACTAGAATTCACTTTTGAATATCCTGAACTAGCAATAGTTGCCAATATTGGATAAAATAGTGCCAATAAAACGCCAGAAATGCTAGCTATTAAAGAAATAAATCCATTTACAGAGTCTAAACTTTTTGGATAACTTGGTTTAGGTAAACTATTAGTTATTGATTTTAACCAATTGGGGAAACTCTGAAAATGTGCATTATAAACGTTTTGAGAAAAGAATTCTATTAAATAGAGCAGTAACACGAAAAAAAGAGCAACAATTACATTTTTTGCTATTTCTAACAAAAAAACTTTTCTAACGGATAGCCTCTCTTTTTCTAGTAAATATTTTTTCTTGGCTTTGAATTTTAGAATATTAATTTTCAGCTTAATATTCTTTATTCTTTGTTTAATTTGCCATAGTAACTTATAGTCGTAGATTTTATGATTATTCAATATTTTTTATGGATAAAATTAGGTACTCAAATATACAATATTTTAACACGTAATATTCTACAGAGTACCGAAATTGATTAGTTTTTAAACAGAATAATCCCACTCCATACACATAATTAATACTCTCCTCTCTTATGCTTAAGTCAATGCTGTTCATAGTTCGAACTATTCTATTAACATCATAAAGAAACTTTTGGAGTGAAATTTTTAAAGAAACAGGGTGATAATTTTCGCTTTTATCCAAAGCTCAAGTTATCCCGAATCAAGTTCAGAACAGGCTCCACGCGAGAACGTTATAATTCATTTTAAGTTATTATAGTAAGACATTATACTAAATTCCTTGTAACTCAAAAAAATACAATTTTATTATAGAACAATTAACTTTCACCTTCAAAACCCCCAAGCCTTCCATCTATCCATACCATCTTGATACCATTTATCGCCATTTAAGAATAGTAAATCATTATTTCGTTTTACTTTAAATTCTATGGGTTGGTTATACATGGCACCATCTTTCCAAGACTTAAAACAGGTTTCTAAAGCAGCAATGTCTTCATCTGTAGTAAGATCCATATCTAACTTATACAGCCTTTTAATTAATTCTATCACTTCCTTGGGTGTGTTAGAATCGTAATGAATTAAAGGTGATAAACGAATAATATGGTCATTTAATGCCTTGTAAGAAATGGCCTTCATGAATATCATGGACATGTAATTGGCAGTGTCTGGCGGTTGATACAAAATAGTTTTAGCCTGATTTAAAACCGTCTCCTTAAAAAATTTTGCTTGTGGCCCAAAGGCTTTAAAATTGAACTTATTTCGTCTTTGCCTTACTGCTATTTGTTTCCATTTCCAGAAGTTTTCTTTGTCCTCATTAGACATTAGGCTATTGCTTGTGCCCAAAGACACAATCTGTAGTTCTTCCAGATTTACCCCAAGTTTAAAGGCTTCTATTATACCCGCCAACACCGGATTATTAAAACCACCTAAAGCCCCATCCCATAACTCATAGAAAATCTCACTTTGCTTAGCCTTAAATCGAGCAGGGAAATCAAAATATTGAACCGGTGCATTAGAAGAACCATGAATAGCTTGGGTTAAACGTACGGAATCATAATCTTCTGCATCTTCACCATAAGATTTAAAGAATTTGGCTCTATTATTTAAAGCATCATAGGTACATACTGCAATTTTAAGTGTGTCTTTGCCAATATAAGCAGGCAGTTCATGCATTTGCTTTTTATCTACTTCCTTAAATAAAGATTCAAAACTTTCCCGTTTTCGTTTTGAGCTATATTTTGGTCCAAAAGGAAGTCCAAAAAAACGCAAATAATCCACAGGAAAAAAACGATCTCTAAACGAGTTTTTACTAAATATACGTTCTCTTATGCTTTTATCTTGAAAGAGCGTTAACGCTTCATTTAAAGTCCAATTTTCTGCCAAAGCCGCTAAAACAATGCTACCTCCCGAATTGGCAATGACTAAATCAAATTTTTTAAGGATCTCATGACCATTTAGGTTTCCGTAGCGGTCTTTAAGTGTTAGCAATTGTATAACAGCCCAACTGCCACCTCCATCTAGTGAAAGAATTCTATACATGTATTCTTGTTTTAATAAACATTACCTTGTAAATGCGTTCTCGATACAATTTTTCGTGCCTCAACATTACTGGAACTGACATCTTAATTTAATTGTTACCCAAAACGCACAACACGTTATAGTATTAATCAGTGTATTAGGAGATTATAAAGCTACAAAATAATGTAAGAATATGTTTATTTGATGGATGTTTTTTTGTTTATTCGGGCTGCTCTACATGCTTTAGGCTTTTGGTCTTAATGTGTCAATGATTTTGGCATCTACCCAATATTTATAGGAAACCCAATAAGTGCTGCCATCGTCTCTAGATTTTTCTTCCGATCTCGAAAAGAGCAAATATTTCCCATCTGGCGTTAGCTTTGCGCCATTTTCTACCAATTTGGAATTTATTTTATCGCCCATATTAATAGCTGGTCCCCAAGAACCATCTCGCTGTTTAAAACTAATGTAATTGTCGGATCTTCCATAGCCATCGTCTCGCTCGCTTCCCCAAATTAAGAAGGACTCATCTGGTGCTATAAAAGGGTGCGCTGTCCATTTACCAGAATTAATCTGCTTTCCTAGTAGTTTTGGTGCTTCTCGTTTACCATCAACAATTCTAGACATGCGTATGACATCATTGTTTTTATAATCGTCAAAAACTATAGTGCCCTTATCGGAAACCGACAATACCATAATGCCCCAATCGTTCCTATTGAACATAGCACCGAGACTTTTCATTTTAGACCAACCCGTAGCGGTGCGTTCAATATAGTTTTGCCTTGAATACAATATAGTGTCGTTTTTAGAGCCTCTAGACTGGAATTTGTACTTGTTAGTTCTGTATGAATTTGCACCTTGTTTATAAACTATAACAGCAGGTTCAAAAGGATTGGTTCCGGAATAGGTAAAATAAAACTCTTGCATATCTAGAGCATCCGGATTACCTAATGTCCAATCTACAGTACTGCTTGTCTTGGGTACAAAAGGTTCTGGAATTAGCCCTGGAGGTTTATATCCAAAATACAAGCTGTCTTGCTTTACATCATCTTTCTTTTTTGGGTGGTCTTTCTCTGTTTTACATGCATATATTAGTACTAGAACTACTGCTGAAATGCATAGGTTTACATAGTTTTTCATTTTTAGCTTAGTGGCCATAATTAAAATAGTTTTTGTTGACTAAAAGTATCTTATAATCTCTATCTAAAACTAGGAATAGGACAAGCAGGATAATTTAATGATGAACCTAAGTTGTCATTGATATAAGGCTTTGGTAATAAATTATAGCAACTTGTAAGTATAGATGGTATCTTTAACTTTTTTATAGAAATTTATGATAAAAAGGAACCTAAATAATAGCATTCTTATCAATGTAAGTGCATTTTTGCTGGTTTTTATATTGGAGACCTTAAGCGTATGGACCATAAAAGATAAACTTAATCCTAATTTCCCTTACCTCTTTCATGGGTTTAAGTACTCACTTTTTATCATGACAATCATTTGGTTAAATCACTTTGTTCTTATTCCTTTTATTTTAGATAAGAAAAGGTACGTTTTATATGGCGTATTGCTTTTTGCCTGCATCTTTATTGGCGCCTATATAAGAAGCGTTGTAAGTGGCGGCCATGGGCTTTCTAAAATGTTCTTTTTTCTTATTTATACAACCGGAGCTGGAATGGCAGTCTTCTTTTTAAGAAGAAGTATGCATATTCAGAAAAAAAACAATGAGAAAGAAAAGTTACAAAAGGAATTGGAACTTAATTATTTAAAAGAACAGGTAAATCCTCATTTTTTATTTAATTCTCTAAACAGTATTTATGCGCTGTCTAGAGAACAATCGCCCGAAACACCCGATGTTGTAATGCAGCTTTCCGAATTAATGCGTTACCAATTAGAGAGTGCAAAAAAAGATAGTGTTTTACTTAAAGAAGAGTTGCAGTTTATAGAAAACTATCTGTTGCTTGAAGATAAAAGACTGGGTAAACGTTGTACAATTGACTTTATAATTAAGGGTGAAGCTCAGAGTTTAAAAATTGCGCCAATGCTCCTTATTCCCTTCGTTGAGAATGCCATAAAACATGGAGCCCAAAGTACAAACAAACCGAGTTCAATAGATGTTTCTGCTACAATAGACAATAAAAGGCTGCATTTACAAGTATTAAATTCTAAGCCCGTAAAAGTAGGTCAACAGAATAGAACAGGAACAGGACTAACTAATGTAAAAAGACGTTTAAATTTACTTTATCCTACTACGCATACTCTAGAAATTGATGAGAGCGTAAAAGAATACTGTGTAAATTTAACTATTGATTTAACCGTATAAACACTTATGATTAAAATTGGAATAATAGATGATGAGCCTTTAGCACGTAAGGTGTTAGAGGAGTATTGTTCTAAAATTGAGAGTTTTAGTATCGTAATATGCACAGGGAATCCGCTTGAGTTTATCAATTTTATTCAGCAACAAGACGTTGATTTAATCTTTCTAGATATTGAAATGCCAGAACTTAATGGGATTGAAATTTTAAGATCTCTGATAAATCCTCCAAAAGTAATTTTAACCACAGCTTATTCTGAATATGCCCTAGAGAGTTATGACTATGGTGTGGTAGATTATTTGTTAAAACCGATAAAACTTGAGCGTTTTTTAAAAGCCGTTAACAAGGTGGTGACTTCAAAAGCAAGCACTCCCGAACATGATACAGGAAAGGGAGAACTGCAAATAAAACATGATGGCCTCCCTGTAAATATTGCATTTAATTCAATGCTATACATTCAAAGTTTTGGTAACTATTTAAAGATTTTTACCGAATCTCGTATGTATTTGATAACTGAAACTTTAACGAACATTACAACCGTGTTACCCAGCAATTTTCAGCGTACACATAAATCGTACATCGTTAATTTAAAAAGGGTGACAAAAGCTACTAAAACCTTTTTGTTTATTGAAAATAATAAGATTCCTGTAAGCGCAATGTACAAGATAATGGTCTTTGATAAGTTAGAAAGCGCTTAAGTGTTTTTTAAAAGTGAAGCTTATTCAGTATAGGACACTTTTGAACTTCATCCTTGCGCTTAAAATTTGTCCAAAACAAACTTCTTTAAACGCACACTTATAGGAATGCAAGTATCACCTATTATAATTTGGTTATCTACAATTCTATCTACTTTATACTTAGATACTATATAAGATTTATGCGTTTGAATAAAGCTGTTTTCGGGTAATTGGTTTTTAAAACTCTTTAAGGATATTTGGGTAATTATGCTCTCTTTCGTTGTTACCACTTTAATATAATTTTGCATGGCTTCTGCATAAAGTATATCATTTATGTTTATCTTTTTAAGTTGACGTTCACTTTTTAAAAAGAGTATGTTGTTGTCATTATTCTGGTCATAATAGCTATGAACCTTATTTACCGCCTGTAAAAAGCGTTTAAATGAAATGGGTTTTACTAAATAGTCTAAAACGTTAAATGTAAAGCTTTCTAACGCGTACTCTTTGTAGGCCGTTGTCATTATTACTGAAGGTGATTTTTTTAAACCTTTTAACCAATCTATACCCGAAAGTATGGGCATATTGATATCTAAAAAAATCAAATCGATGTCATTTGTTGCGAGATGATGATTTGCTTGTAATACATTTTTACATAAGGCCACAACGTTTAGAAATGGCACTTCTTTACAATAATCGTTAATACCTTCTCTTGCTACAGGCTCATCATCTATAATTAAACAATTTAGTTGTTTCATGCTAGTGCTTTATAAATCTATGGTCAGATCCACTATAAAATTTGGGTGTGCCTTACGAATATCTAATTCATGTTTATCTGGATACACCAAAGACAAGCGTCTTTTTACATTTATTAATCCTATGCCTCCTGCAATATGCTTACCACTAACATCGTCATAAGTATTTGTGCATTTTAGCGAAAGCTTACCTCCTACTTCTTTAATGTGTATGTTTATAACGTTATCCAAATTATTGCTCATGTTACTACAATGTTTAAACGCATTTTCTATAAACGGTATTAGTAATAAGGGTACTATTTTTTTTGTAGTGCTTTCAAAATCTATGGTATACGTTAACTGAATATCCGATCCTTTACGCGTTTTTTCTAGTTTAATATATTGTAATACAAAGTCTAATTCTTTCTCCAATAAAATCTGTTTTCCGCTTTCATACAACTGATAGCGCAACAGCTCTGAAAACTGAAGCAATGTGTCTTTAGCCAGAGCATCGTCTTTACCAATTAAATGGTAGACATTGTTAATGCCGTTAAATAAAAAGTGAGGGTTTAACTGTGCCCTTAGATATTTTAATTCTGCTTTAAAAGATTCTTGTATGAGGAGTTGTTTTTCCTTTTCTGATGTTTTGTGTGCTTGTCTTAAGATATAATAAAAACCAGCGACACTGTAGAATAGGTTTACAAAAACAGTAATACTAAAGTTATCCTCAAATTCATCTGTATCATAGATTTCAAATATATCATACAGCATATAATCAAAATAAGTTTCAATTAGAGAAACTACTACGCATAAAGAAAACGACAACACATAAAATAGTACTCTTTTATCATTCATATACATTTTTGGCACCAACCAAAAGACCTGTACATAAAACAGAAAGATATTAGTTAGAATGCCATAGGTATAGGCATAGGCTAAAGTATTATGAGTTTGAGAAACATTATTAAACCCGTTCCAATCTGAATGGACAACAAAGGCAAACAACCAATAATTTATAACCCAGAACAATAGATGCAGTACTATTTTCTTTATGGATTTGGTTTTGATCATTGGTGGTTTTTGTACAAAGAAACACATTATTTATTTGTAATAAATCCATTATGACGTTCATCAACTAGTATGCAACGCTTGTCAAATTACTTGTTTTAAAGATGCTTTCCTCCTATTTCTTTGCCTAAAATTTATATATCATGAAAAAAACGATCTTAAAAATCACCAAATCACAACTATTTTATTTTAACAGCAGTACCATACTCGCTGTAATGTTCGCCTTTATAACATTCTCATGTTCTAACGATGATGGCGAAAAGGCTCCCGTAATAGCCGATGACATAGCCCAAGAAATTAAAGACCTAATATTTTACAAAGGAGACAAAAAAGCACCAACAGTTTTAATAAATGTGCAAGGAGGTCCAGCATCAGAACTTGATGAAAGTACTTTAGATTGGTTGACTGAAACTTTTAATACTACTGGTATTTTAACGGTAACTGTGCATCAAGTGCAAACTAAGAATGCTAACCTCTTATTTGGAGATGAAATGACATTAAACGATGCCGTTGGTTTTAATGCCGAAAGTGTAGAAATGCTGTATAAAACCATTAAATATTTTAAAGATGAAGGTAGAACGGTATACGTTGTAGGTGCTTCATTTGGAGCATTTATTACCCAAGAATTAATTGCGAAAAAAGGCATAGACGTGGCCGATAACTTTTTGATTATTTCTGGCAGATTAGATATTAATGATGTCTTTTGGCAAGGGTTAGCCGATGGTAGAAACGCAGAGTTTGAAAATGGTGTAACGCCAATAGTAGCTCCGGAACCTTTTAATAGCACTTTTAATAGAAATGAAGCAAGATTATTTGCAGGAATTATAAAGAATAGATATACCCAAGAATTTAATCCTATAGCGCGTTTATCTAACCTAACCTACATCTACGGCAAAACTGATGAAGCTGTTGGTAGTCTTACAGATGCTGAAGTTGCCTTTTTAGAGTCTAAAAACGCCAACATACTTTCTGGCAATGGTGGTCACGACCAACCTTTTGAGAGGTTTATAGAACGAGGCTTTAGTGAGGCATTTGGTATAGAATCACTTCAGTAAAATAGTCGTAAAGATGAAAAAGTACTGCGTAATTCTTATACTCATATGCACCATAAGTATTCATGCTCAAAACCAGACAAATGAGCACTCATTTTTAAATAAAGCCGAATTTAAAGTAGGCTATTATGGTAATCTTTTATGGGACAACGGACTCAATTCAGGTATAGAATATCTCTGGAAAGAAAAGGTAGTTGTTAAAGCAAAAAAGAAAGGGCAAAAAATCATAGTGCACCAATTTTTATTTAATGGGAGTTTAGGCTATGCCACTAATTTTGCTAACAAAACCGATAATGGTTTACATACCTATTATGGCCTTATATGGCGAAGAACAAATCCTAAAAGGAGGCAGTTTCATATAGAAGTAAATCCTTTGGGGTATTACCGCTCTTTTCTGAAAGAAACCTTTGAGGTAAAAGGCGATAATGTGTCTAAAGTTAAATTTCCAGGACGCCATTATTATGCGCCTTCAATGGCTATAGGGATAGGAAGACAACGGAAGGAAAAAAGACGTTCGGGATGGTATCTTAATTTTAACTACACCCTAAGAATGCCTTACAATACCGGCGTACTACCCAACTTTTCTTTGCAATACGGTTACCGATTTAATTTTAAAAACAAAAACCAATGAAACAGTTCTGTAAATCAGTTTTAAAGATAACATGTGTTACAATTAACCTATGTCTTGTAATGGCGTGCTCTACCGATTTTGATATTAATGACTTAGACGAAACTATTTTTGTACGCCATAAAAACGCAGATATGCCTGCATATGTAAAAGGAAATGCCAGTGAAAAGGTGTTTCTAATAACATTACACGGTGGCCCCGGCGATATTGGTTTGGGTTTTTCAGGTGAAGCATTTAACCAAATTGAACAACAGTACGGCGTTGTATATTTTGATCAACGAGGATCGGGTAACGCTCAAGGACAATACTCTAAAGATGACGTAAGCATAGACCTTATGGCCGAAGATGTATTAGCATTGGTAAAAGTTATAAAACATAAATTTGGAAGCGATTCTCGTTTCTATTTAATCGGACACAGTTGGGGCGGCGCATTAGGAACAGCTACCCTCTTAAAAGATCAAACTGACTTTATTGGATGGATAGGTTTAGATGGGGCATACAGTCCAGCGCTATTATACAATCAATATATAGAGACTTTTACGAGTACAGCTAACACTCAAATAGCATTAGGTAATAGTATTGATTTTTGGGAATCTGTTTTAGAACTTGTTTCTAAAGTAGATCCTGTAATTAATTTTGATGATAATAGAAAACTAAATATAAAGGCTTTTGAAGTGGAGCGCACCTTGCATGACGATGGTTTTATAGATTTTGATGACGAAGGAACCGAAGGGGTTAATACATTTTTTGCATATAATCTATTTACTAAATCCTGGAATACCTATCAAATAGGAACTATAATTGATGATCAGGGGTTGTTTCAAACATTAGATTATACACATCAACTTTCGGAAATAACCATACCATCACTATTTATATCTGGACAATATGATATGATAGTACCCCTAGCATCAGCTCAAATTGCTTTTGAATCTATAGGTTCCGAATCTAAAGATTTACTCATATTCGATAGGTCGGGTCATGCACCTCTATTTAGTGAACCCAATAGATTTGCTACAGAGGTTCTTAAGTTTATGAATGAACACAAATAATTTTATGTACCAATAACAGGAAATGGTGTTACAAATATTTCGATATAGTTACGAGATAATGAAAAAAATGTGACTCTGCATTAATGTTTATTGGAGCTAGTTTCCCTTAATGCGTTCCCATAATATATTCATTAAAAATGTTGCATCACGTCCTGTTTTTGGAACTTCGGTAGCTTCAATAGAGCCATCTTTCTCTTTAAGTTGATAAGAAAATGTAAAAAACGAAGAACCATCTTTCTTGGGTATTAATCCAAAACGTAAATCATTAAAATACCATTCGCCATCTTTTTGTTCAATGATATACCAACCTTCAGAAATGGCTATAAGCCGTTGTACATTTGGATAATTGGTTAAGGAGTCTGAGGATGCGCGACCCTTTGGGTATTTTGTAAAAGTTAGAGGTTGGGTATCAAAAAAGGAGTAATCTGTAATGAGGTAATCCTCTTTGGTATCAATATTAGCATTCCATAAAACAGTATTTAATGGCGCCGGACGTGTGCTTATTGCAGTGTATGCAATGCCTTGATCTCTCAGTTCGTTTTCAATCTTTTTATGCGCAACAAACTTTAAAACAAGGGCTACTAAAAGATAACTTGTAGATAGTGTTAAACCAATTGTATTTAATCGCCTTCTTAGTTTAGAATTGCGTTTACAAAACAAAACAGCAATACAACACGTAAGAAACGGCACAGTATACAAAGGGTCTATTACAAAAATAGCGTTAAACGCCAGTTTTATTTTAAAGGGCCAGAACAGTTGCGTGCCCCAGGTGGTGAAAGCATCTAACAACGGGTGGGTAAGTAAACACCAAAAGAAAAGTTTAGCCCAAGGTTGCCAACCAAGATGATGTTTACGTTCTATGCTATTAACAAGCCATCCTAAAATAGGAGACATAAGAACGCAAAACACTATAGAATGACTAAACCCGCGGTGTAGCTCTACAGTAGTAATAGTATCTGTAAAGAAACCAAGTAACACATCAAGATCTGGAATTGTGCCACCAATAGCGCCATAAAGCAAGGCTTTATTGCCTATTTTCTTTCCTAAAGCAGCCTCTCCTACTGCAGCGCCTAAAACAATTTGGGTAAGTGAATCCAATCCTTCCTTTTAATAGCTAATTATAACAGTAAAAATACAGTTAAAAAGAAAAAGTATAAAACAAACGGCATTATTTACTAATAATTAAACACGCTACACCATAGAGTAAAACAAGGTTTTAACAAAAAACCTGTAGTTATCGTAAAATGGCATTCTAAAAATTACAATTCCTGCAAAAAACAAACCCTGTTTTTATCAAATTACCTAGATGTTCCACAAACTATTTTAATCGAAAAAAATCATGTAATTTAGTCAGAAACAAACCATCATATTTATGAAAATTAAAATAGCTTTTATTCTATTCGCCCTACCAGTGTTAATGATTGCTCAAGAAGCAAATGAGTACTTTTCTTCAATGAAATTCAGAAACATTGGTCCGTTTAGAGGCGGTCGTTCTGTAAGTGCTACAGGAATTGTAAACAATCCCCTAACCTATTATATGGGAACCACAGGTGGTGGTCTTTGGAAAACTGAAGACGCCGGAGCGCATTGGAATAACATAAGTGATGGCTTTTTTAAAACAGGTTCTGTAGGCGCTGTAGCTGCTTCAGAAAGTAATCCGAATATTATTTATGTGGGTATGGGAGAACATGCCATTCGTGGTGTAATGACCTCTTATGGTGATGGTGTTTATAAATCTACCGATGCTGGAAAAACATGGAAACATATAGGTTTAACCAAAACAGAACAAATCTCTAGGATTGTTATTCACCCTACAAATCCAGATATAGTATATGTAGCAGCACAAGGAAAATATAGTGCGCCTACCGAAGAACGTGGTATCTATAAATCTGTTGATGGTGGAAAAACATGGAAAAAAACTTTATTCGTAAATAACTTTTCAGGAGCTTCAGAATTATCTATGGATATGAACAATCCTCAAATTCTATATGCTGCTTTATGGCATCACCAAAGAACACCTTGGAAAATGATAAGTGGTGGCGAAGGTAGTGGGTTATACAAGTCTACCGATGCAGGAGAAACATGGACAAAACTAGAAAAAGGACTACCAAAAGCATTAGGGAAACTAGCTATTGCCGTTTGTAGAAGTAACAGTAACAAAGTTTATGCACTTGTAGAAAGTGATTCTCAAACCGATAACAGTGGTTTGTATGTATCTAACAACGCCGGAAAATCTTGGAAACAAGTAAGTGGCGATAACAGATTAACGCAACGTGCTTGGTATTACACAGAAGTTTTTACCGATCCGAATAACGAAGAGACCGTTTATGTTTTAAGTGCCCCTGCCCTACGTTCTAAGGATGGCGGTAAAACATGGAGTAGAATTACGGGGACTCATGGTGATTTTCACGATTTATGGATTAATCCGAATAACTCGAACAATATGGTTATTGCTAATGATGGTGGTGCAGCAATCTCCTTTAATTTTGCAAAAACATGGTCTTCTCAAAATATTATGCCTACTGCCCAGTTTTACCGTATTAATGTAGATAATTTATCTCCATATAACATTTACGCAGGTCAGCAAGACAATACTTCTGTGAGAATTGCAAGTATGAATATGACAGGGTCTAGTATCTCGGAACGCAATTGGACGCCTGCTGCAGGTGGTGAAAGTGCTTTTCTAGCCTTTGATAAAGACAACCCTACAATTACCGTAGGTGGTAGTTATTTAGGAACTATTGAAGCCTTAGACATGAAAACCAAAGTAAGTACAGATATTATAGCAGCACCTATTCAATACCTTGGAAAAGCAGCCAGAGATATGAAATACCTGTACAATTGGAATGCGCCAATTGTATGGTCGCAACATGAGAAGAATACTATTTTTCATGCGGCACAATTGGTTTTAAAATCAACTGATATGGGTAAGACCTGGACGCATTTTTCACCAGACCTTACTAGAAATATTGATGCAAAACAAGGTAAAGGTGGCGGGCCTTATACCAATGAGGCTGTTGGAGCAGAAAATTATGGTACAATTAGTTATTTAATTGAATCGCCTCATGAAAAAGGTGTGTTTTACTCCGGAAGTGATGATGGCTTAGTACATGTTACCAGAGATAATGGTAAAACTTGGCAGAATATTACACCAAAAAACCTAGGTGAAACACTTGTTAATGCTATTGAAGTATCTCCGCATAATCCTGCGGTGGTTTACATAGCCACTACTAAGTATAAATTGGGCGACTATACGCCTGCCCTTTTTAAAAGTGAAAATTACGGAAAAACATGGAAAGCTATAAACAACGGAATTCCGCAAGGAGCACATACAAGAGTAATAAGAGAAGATAAAGCAAAGAAAGGTTTGTTGTATGCCGGCACCGAGCTTGGTATGTATATCTCTTTTGATGATGGCAGCAACTGGACGTCTTTTCAAAGAAACTTACCTGTTACACCTATTCTAGATTTAATGGTTCACCAAAATGATTTAGTAGTTGCTACCTCCGGAAGATCGTTCTGGATTTTGGATAATCTATCGCTTTTATCCCAATACGACGCTAAAAATAAAGAGGCTAAAATCTATAATCCAGAACCTATTTCTTATGGTAATTGGGGAAGCAGCATGAGTGGAAATACAGATAGCTTTACTGGTATGCAGAATTTCACAGGAATTAATCCTGCCAACGGCATAGAACTCTATTATGAACTTCCTAAAGTTGATGCCTCAAAAGCGGTGACACTAACAGTAACTGATAGTAACGGGAAAGTTATTAATAGCTATACCTCAGAAAAAGATACGAACTATGTTCCTCATAATGGTGGAGGCGCTCCAAGGGCTCCAAGATTACCTAAAAAAGAAGGTTTAAACCGTTTTGTATGGAATATGCAACATAAAATTGTACCGGGTGTACCAAAAGTATATATAGAAGCTAGCTTTAGAGGTCATAAAGTGGTGCCTGGTGAGTATACGATGACATTAAGTTATGATGGAAAAACCTATAGTACAAAAGCAGTAATTAAAGAAAATCCGGATTACAACATCACTAAAGCTGAATATAAGGCTTACGATGCTATTATGAGTGAACTGGAGGCGAATGCTACTGATATGCATAACAAAGTCAACCTGTTAAATTCAGTTGCAAAAGATATTCGCGAGGCTTTAAAGCGATTAAAAAAGACAAACAAAGCGTCTGATCTAATTAAAACAGGTGAAAGCCTTCTAAAAGACATAAAAGAATGGGATGAGAAAATGGTTCAACGCCGTTCTCAAGCTTATGACGATGTAGAAAACTTTGAAAACAAGTTTACAGCAGATTACCTATTCTTAATGAATCAAACCAATAGTAGTTTGCCAAAAATTACGCAAGCGTCTGTACTTAGAAAACAGGAATTAGATAAAGAATGGGATACCTTAAAGCAAACTGCTGAAAGTTTAATCAATACCAAAATCCCTGAGTTTAATAAAAAACTATGGCATGAAGGAATTGGTGCTATATCGTTGAAGTAAGTTTAAAAGGTTCAATCAGTATTATCATACTGGATTATGCACAAAGATGAATCTCATTATTTTTGATACGGGTTCTCTTTATATTCAAAATACTCAATAAAACCACATAAAATGACGGGTGGAATTACCGAATTCTATTCGTCATTTTTAGTAAAGTACTTTGGTCTCCAACCTAAGCCTCCAAATACAATCTTAAACTTATCTCCTAGGGTTTTGCAACGCTTTACATCTTTCCAAATATGCCTGTATTCAATAAAATTAATAGTAATAGGATTGTTAGTATTTACGTTTTTTGTTAAACCATAAATAACGGTTTCCTCTTCCCTTTGGTAAGTACCAAAAAGCCTATCCCAAATTATTAGGAAACCACCATAATTTTTATCTAAATATTTGCTATTAGAACCATGGTGTACCCTGTGAACAGAAGGTGTGTTAAAAATACCGTCTAACCAACCCAATTTACCAATACGTTCTGTATGAATCCATGTTTGAAATTGCGCCACCAAAACTAGGCTTACAATAGCTTGGAATGGTGAAAATCCAATGAAAACCATTGGCACTAAAAACAGCCATTCAAATAAACCTTCAATAAAGCTTAATCGAAATGAGATAGTAAGATTATAATCTTCAGATGAGTGATGCACACTATGACTAGCCCATAAAATTCTATGTTCATGCTCAAACCTGTGCATCCAATAATAAGTGAAATCGGCTGCAAAAAAAGCCAATATCCAAGTCATCGTATTTAAAGGAATTTCTAAAATAGCAACCCATGAAATAGGTACTAAACACAGCACTCCAATAGAACCAATAATAGTTTTTTCCAGTAATTGGTTGATGATAAATATTGAAATATTGGCGTAAGTATCTTTCCATCGCCTTTTTTTATCGGTAACTATATCCAATAGAATTTCTAAAAAGATAATCCCCAAATTAAACAGAAAGAAATAGCCAATAAAGGCCATTATTTGGGATTCTTCAAATAATGAAATTAGTTTTGCGAAACTCATAGTTAACAAATTTATTTTTGTAAAACTATGTTCTCTCCTAAGGAAAATAGTAGCTCCCGATAAATCAAGACACAATTTTTATAAAAAGTAAGTCCTGTTTTACAGGGTTTTTATAATTATGTGGTATCAACACTAAAATCTTATCTTTATTTTATGAGTCTTTTGGATATATCGCCATTACTAAGTTCTATTCTTGGGCTCTTTCTGGGCATTTTTATAATTTCTAGAACCTCTGGTTTGGGTAAAGATAAGAGCATTAGATATGTGCTTGCTGCCTTAGTGTTTATTTATGCGTATACGTCTTTTGATTATTATGTATTACTTAAAGTAGACATCAATAGCATGCTTTCTGGCGGTGCTTATTTGCTATACCATCTTACCGGTCCGTTGTTTTACCTTTTCATATTGCTCTTTACAAAAACAGAATTCAACCTTAAAAAGAGTATGCTTAGTATTGGTGGTTATACTCTGTTAAGATGGATGCTTTTCCTTCCAATTTTAGAATATAACACAGTAACAGATTTAATGGCTACAGGGAATACACTAGGTATTTGGTTTTGGATTGAAATGGAATACATCTTAGCCACTGCAATAAACATCTTGCTCTTGGTAATTGCATTTATAAAGCTGAAAAATACACCTATTTATTTAAAACTAGATGCCGCTCAAAAGCTAAATTACAAATGGGTAAAGTTGCTTATTGTTTTATGCGTAGGGATTCAAATTACTAGCGGATTTAATACGGTTATTAATACTAAAACACTTGAAACTTTAGAGTTCTATGCCAAGACCGAAACACTGTTACTTGCTGTATTTTTCTTTGTCCTAGCCTACTCTATTATGCATTTTCCCGTTTTTGCTTTTACGGGTGCTTTTGAAGATTTACCTGAAAAAACTAAAAAAAAATACGCAAAGTCATCTTTAACAGATTCATCGGAGTTATTCAATAAAATTGAAGCATTGGTCACCTCAGAAGACTTATACTTAGATTATGATATAAAACTGAATACACTTGCAGATAAATTAGATACTTCTATACATCATATTTCTCAGGCTATTAATCAAAACGCAAACATGGGCTTTTCAGATTTTATAAATAGATATAGAATTGAAGCTGCAAAATCTATGCTTTTAGAACCTAAACCCAATACAATTTTTGCTATAGCATTAGATGTCGGCTTTAATAGTAAAGCCGCATTTTACACCGCTTTTAGAAAAAACACCAATATGACACCAACAGAATTCAAAAAAGCACACAAATTGTAACAAGCTTAAAAACAGGTGTTTAAAATCTAAAAAGTGTCTCCTTATAAATCGAGACACTTTTTTTTGTCCGCAATTATAGGGAACGTCTTTTAACTGTTAACCTCCGCATACTTTTGGAGCATCAATTAAAATTTATAACAGTTAAAAACAAAAGATTATGATTATTTCAATGAGAACAATTTTTGCGGTCGTATTAATGATGACCTTAAGCTATGTATCTAATGCACAAAGTAACGACTTGTTTACGTTTGGTATAAAAGCTGGGGCCAACCGCAGCACCATTAATATTTCTGGCACTAGACCTAAAATAGCGCCAAATTTTGGTTTATTCACACAGTATAAAGCCTCAGAAACTATAGCTGTTCGATCCGAATTAAGTTATAGCATTCTAGGGGCACGTTCAAAGAAAAATGCTACTGAAAAGACAAAATTAAAACTTAACTACATTCAAGTATTTCCAGCATTATTGCGAGTATATCCAACTAAAAAAATTGGTTTAGAAGTTGGGCCTTACGGAGGGTATTTACTGTCTGCAAAAGGCGCTAGCAAATCTGATTATAGAAAAATAGACTACGGAGGTACGGTTGGTTTAGCATATCATATCTCTGATAACTTAGAAATTGGTGCACGCTATGTTTTAGGTATTCGTGATATTACTAATGCCAATTCAGATGCAAAAAACAGAGCCCTTCAATTAGCACTTTCATATAGTTTTTAAGACGAGTTAGTTTTTTGAAGTTCAGAGCGGACACCTTCATCTTATTATTAATGAATAATTCTCAAATAATTGCACAAATGATAAAACATCAAGAAAGAATACAAGGTTACGATGTGGCCAGGGCTTTAGCAGTGTTTATAATGATTATTGTACACTTTAATTTGGTGTTAGCCAAAGCCAATAATGATGAAAGTGTTTTGGCTAGCATATTAAACCTAATACAAGGTAAAGGTGCCGCTCTGTTTGTAGTTATTGCTGGAGCAGGAATATCGTTAATGATCCGAACCAACCTGTTTTTTAATGATCTCTTAAGGCTAAGAGAAAAGCGGATGCTGCTTTTTAAACGTGCAGCGTTTTTATTCCTATTCGGACTGATTTTTAGCCTAGTGTGGCCCGCCGATATATTACATTCTTACGGATGTTATATTCTAATTGGTGCTATAGTTATGACCAGACATTCTGCATATTTATGGGTATTTATTTTGTTGTTGATTTTTTCATATCCATTTATAATTGAAGTGGTTGACTATGAAAAAGGCTGGGATTGGTTAACCATTGAATATACCGATTATTGGAGTTTTAATGGTTTTATCAGAAACTTTTTTATTAATGGTTTTAACCCTGTAGTACCTTGGGTCGCATTTATTCTAGCCGGAATTTGGTTAGGAAGACAAAACATACACTCTAAGAGTATTAGAAATACCATTTTGGGAGTATCTATAACAGTTTTTGTACTAACCCAAATGCTATCTAAACGTCTTATTGAAGCCTCTCAAAGCTTTACAAATTTAACCTTAGACGAAGCTTTGGCTTTCTATGGTACAGCTCCAATGCCTCCAATGCCTGTTTTCATGATTTCAAGTATAAGTTGGGCATTTATGGTAATAACCTTATGTATTTGGATTACGGAGAAATTAAAGCATACCACAATGTTCGTTTTTCTGGTAAAAACAGGACAAATGGCATTTACCCACTACATAAGCCATATTGTAATTGGACTCATAATTTGTATTACTATTTATGGAGAAAACAATCTTCCGTTATGGTACGCTATAACCTTGGCCTTAGTCTATTGCTTTTTCTGTATCCTATTCTCAGTGCTATGGAACAAGAAATACAAAAAAGGACCTCTATCTATGTTTATTAGGTATGTAACAAAAACTTAAAATTATAAAAGAAGACAAATGAAAAATGAATCAGTAACTATCGTAATAGCTGTTGTTATGACTATTCTATTTTCCGCAAGTGGTTGCGCACAAGAAACACAAAAAGAGCTTTTAACAACTAAATGGGATTTGGACGCCTATAACATAAAGAATAAAACATATCCGCCGGAACCTAAGGAACAAGATGACTTTATTCAATTTAATGCGGATAATACCTTTATTTCTAAAAGTGAAGGCAATATTGAAACGGGTAACTATACCTTAAATTCTCAGGACGATTATATAGATTTTAAAGATGGAACAAAGGTCGTATTAAGGGCTTATATTGTAGAGCTTAGTACCAAAGCACTCATTCTTAAATATGATATTGGTGAGCTAAGAGACATAGAGATTATTTATAAACCAAACCATTAATTTTATGAGAAACATATGTCTTTTAGTGTTTATTATTAACCTTTCGTTTGGTTATTCTCAGGACACTAATAATAGCCATAATTGGTTTGATACATTTAACTATAAGAAGACTTTTAGCAAGAATTACAACGGTTGGAAGGTAAGTTATATAGGCTTTAATGATAGCGACACCGATTTTATTCTTCCGTTTGAATTGTCTTTTGGTCAAAATAAAGCTAAAACCAAAGCTCTTAACCGTAAAGGGTATGAGTCTTTAGATACCTATAATATTTCTCCAGGTTTTAATGGTCTTATTAAAATTACTTCTGGTTTTTATCTTGAACTAGGATTGAATGCCTCTATTGGGCTGGAAGTTCTAAAAGATTTAAATAACACTAAATCGAAAAACTTTTTAATTGGTTTAAGCAGTAATCAAGGTATAAAAATAATTCCTTGGAAGGAATTCGGCCTAGTATTCGGAGCAAGTGTATTTGAAACTATTCAAACCTCAAAGGTATATAAAACTAATCTTGGTTTTGCCTTTGAATTGGGGGTTAACCTATAAAATTCAACGTAATATGAGATCCTAAAAATATAATACAAATCCTTTAATAATTTAACCTTTAAGAAGTGTCAAAAATGTATCTTCGCGCCCATTATGTGGATGTATCTAGGTTTGTTAGCGGCACTGTTTTTAGGGTTACACAATTTGTGTAAAAAACATGCGGTGCAAGGAAATGAAGTATTCCCAGTGCTTTTAGGCACTATTGGTTCGGGATTCATTTTATTAGTGTCTCTATTTTTAGTCTCTGTTTATTTACCCGAGCAGACTAAAGGTTTAGGACTTCATTTTACGCCAATTTCCTTAAAAACACATGGGTTTATAATTATAAAGTCTATGATTATGGCGGCTTCTTGGGTACTTGCCTATCAAGCATTAAAACATTTACCAATTACTATTGTAACGCCAATACGTTCGGCAGGTCCTTTCTTTACGTTTATCGGAGCCATTGTAATTTATAGAGAAACCCCAAATTTTCTACAATGGATTGGTTTCTTTCTAATTATTTTTTCGGTAATTCTGTACTCTAAAATAGGAAAGAAAGAAGGGATTGTTTTTAAAAGAAATAAGTGGATCTTTGCTATTATTGGTGCTACATTTCTTGGGGCATCAAGTGGTTTGTATGATAAATTTTTAATTCAACACCTAAGTCTTAACCCGGAAACATTGCAATTTTGGTTTTGTTTGTATACCGTACTTATTTTATTGGTAATACTTCTTATAACTTGGTTTCCATATAAAGAAAAACGAAAAGCGTTTAAATGGCGCTGGACTATTGTTGCCGTTGGTGTATTGCTTCAAGCAGCAGATTACTTTTATTTTAAGGCTCTGCAAGACCCTGAGGCTTTAATTATGTTGTTATCTGCTATTAAACGAAGTCAAATACTAATTGCTGTGGTTGTTGGTGGGCTTATATTCAAGGAGCAAAACAAGCGAAAAAAAATGGTGCCACTTTTCGGTATCTTATTGGGGGTTTTCCTTATTTTGTACTCTTAAATTAACAAACTTGTTGATAACTAACACAATATCTTCACTTAAGAAACGTATTTAATACTTAAATTCGTCAATCAAAAATTTTAATCCCTCAATTTCTAGAATGAGATACATCATTACTGGTTTAGTGCTTTTTATATCCTTAAATACCTTTAGCCAAAAAAAGATTAGGAATATAGATACATTTTATAGCGCAATAAAAGCTATTACAATTAAAGATACGGTGCAATCTGATGCAGTTTCACAAGTTATAAAAGCGGCTCCAGACATTAAAGCTAATAATTGGAGTAATACAGTTTATAATCCGTATAAAGAAGTTAAAGTTAGCTTTCCGCTTCAAATAAAATTCGATGATTCTTCATATGCTGCACCTGTAAAGCGAAAAAAGGTTGTAACCTCAAGGTATGGATGGAGACGTGGTAGAGCTCATGAAGGAATTGATATAGATTTGATTACAGGAGATAGCCTTTATTCCATGTTTGGTGGTATTGTGAGAATGGCTAGATATACAAGCGGACATGGAAGGACAGTAGTAGTTAGGCATTACAATGGTTTGGAAACGGTTTATGCGCACCTTTCTAAATATGGCGTAAAAGAAAATGACACAGTAGCTAAGGGACAATACTTAGGTAAAGGCGGTACTTCTGGTAATGCAAGAGGAAGCCATTTACATTTAGTTATAAATTATAAAGGGGTACCTATAAACCCTGAATATCTATTTAAATTCAATGAAAAGAACGAAATAAGAAATAATGAACTTTGGGTAACTAAAAAATGGACACAGCCTGTATTTCATAGCTCTAGAAGGCAAAGCAAAATAACCCCTTTATTTACGGAAGCCGAGGCCATAGCTAGTTTGCAAAAGAAACGTTCTATTTATGTTGTAAGGCCAGGAGATACATTGTCTAGAATTTCAAGAAATAATGATGTTTCGGTTGCATCAATATGCAAAGTCAATCGTATTAGAAAAACCTCTGTTATTAAGGTTGGGCAAAAATTATTTATTGAGAAGTAGAGCATAAAAGCTCTTACTTCTCTACAATTAAAAATTCTAAAACTTACTCAATTTACTTTTTAAGAAGCTTGGACTGCTGTCTACCTCTATTTCTAACCACACAGGTAAATGGTCACTCATTTGATTTCTTTTCCAATAGGAATTAAAATAACTTTCAAAAGCATCATGAGATGTTAATGTTGAAGGGTCTCCTTTATGTTGTAGCATTAAAGGGTGATATTTTGCTATTTCTTGTTGGGTGTTTTTATAAACGTAATCGAAAAGATTAAATACACCCCCTCTTTCGTCACCATCTATGTCTGTTCCAACCTTAAAGTACTTATGTACATTCAAAAAGATGCGATCATAAATCTGATTTAGGCTGGTATTCGTAAATTTTCCTATTAAACCTTCACTTTCAACAAAACCTTTATCTGTAAATAAATCAACAATTTCAGTATCGTCTTCATATAAATTAGTGTCTCCTAAGATGATAAGGTTTTGATCCTCATAAGGTGCATCCTTCATTTTTTCTTCTAAAAGATCTAGTAGAAGTTTTACTTCTTCTTTTCTAAGGACTTTATCATCGGCATCATCTCCTGGATGCAAATGAACACTAACTATCGAAAATTTTCTCCAACCACTTTCAAATCCCGTAAATGTTGGTGTACGCTTTAATTGTTCTATAATAGGATTATCTGATATCATCTCTGGCGGAATAACCAACTCCCCTGCTAGCCCTGAGTGGGTTACTCTGGTGGAGTCATAGATAAAACCAAAACGTTCGTCATTTCCGCTACTCCCTTCCGTAACATCACTTAGTGTATATTTCCAATTACTTCCCAAAAGTTTTAATAGCTTCTTAAATTGAGTAATATCACTGTTTATCTCTTGTATACCAACTATATCAAAGGCATTGATTATCTCTGCGATGTAATACAAAGATTCTGAAGTTCTATTAAGTAACTTGCCAAAGTTTTTAATATTCCATGATGCCAATAATAGGTTTCTATCTACTGTTTTACTTGGAATGTCTTTTAGTATCCCTTTCTTAAGTTCAAGAATATTGGCTATTGTTCTCTTTTTATCCTCATCGTTCATCTCTCGTTCATAGTCATTGTCAGGATCTAACATAATTAGCGAGTATCTATCACTCGTTAATTCATTATCTGGTCTTAAATCATTGTACCACATGAAGTTTAATTTTTGATTAGTAAATTATTTAAGCTAAAAATTAAAAAGGAGAGACTCTAAAATAGAACAATTTTGTAAGAGTAATGTTAAATATACATTAACAAAAAAAGCAACCATAAACATATGGTTGCTTTTGAAAATATGCAATAATAACTATAATTAATAGGAATCTATTTCTTTACCTAAGACGATATCTCGTGTACCTACCCACAAACCTTCTTTTAAATCTAGTTTTAAAATTCTTTGAGGGTCTGTTTCTAATACTTTATCTCTACATTTTCCTTTTAATAAAGGATCATTGTCAAATAAAAAAGTTTCTATTTTATATTCTGGTTTGTTAGGTTCTTTAACTATTGGATAGATTTGCTTTAGTTCTTTTCCGTATATGTAACTTCCAGGTACGAATGTATAAATGGTATACTTTCCGTCTTCATTAGTTCTTACCCATCCTCTATGGTGAACATAACGTTTTTTATTATGTCTTTTTAATTCAAAATTACCATCTTCATCTGTTTGATGAATGAATAATAATATATTTTTAGCAGGGGTAACACCGTCACTTTCGTATATGGTTCCCGTAATTTTTAACTTGTTTTTTTGTGTTAAAAACTCTGGTATAGTGTCTGTATTATTTAGATTCTTCTCTGAATAATCATAAATAGGACTACGCTTCTTATAATTCTTTGGAATTTCGTTAGAAACCGTGGCTGTTTCTTGTGCATTAAGTGTAATGCAATTGGCTAAAATTAAACCTAAGGATAAAAGTGTTATTAAATATTTCATGGGGCTAAAACTTTAATTTCGATAAAATTACCGCATAAAACCTGTTTTCCACAAAAAAGCATATCAACTCATAAATAAAACGATGAATAGTTTTTTTTTGTAAAAATCATCGATTAATAACACTTTTAGCATGTAGTATAAGTCCTAGTACTTAATTTTTATACCAGTTGTGTTTTCAAACTTTCCAGTAATAAGCCAACCACCAAAGTCTTCAGAAACAGCCATTAAAAGCGTGTTTTTTCCTTTTTTTAAATTTAGATAGATGGCATCAAATAACCCTATGGTACCTAAATATCTATAATCTCTTGTTCTAAATCCGTTGTTGCCCTTATAAATAGGGTTTCCATTTAATAGTGCTACTACCCTATCACTATAACCAAAATGAAATAATTTCTGTTGATCGATATCTGAAATAATTTCTATTTTGGTAAATACTGTATTTTCCTTTCGCTTTTTTATTTCTACTTTTCTTGAAATATTAGCAGCTGTTCCTTCTTCTACTTCAATTTCACCTATCCATTCTGATTTATCTATTTGCGAACGTATTTGGCTAATGTCTTTTAATATAGTTTCATTAAATGTGCTAGAAACCTTCCATTTTTCAATTAATCCTTTAATTGGTTTTCTAAAAACAGGTTTAAAGTCTACTAAATTAGGTTCCGTATCGTCTACTTTAATATTAGCGATATGAATACCCCTTACTCCTCCTCCTCTAATAATAATGTCTCCAGCTTTTGCTTCGGTAAAGAGGTGCCATGATAAATTTGGTGTTTTGGCATGATCTAAAAAGATTTGTGCTTTATCGTCTTTAACTACTAATTTTACATGGGTCCAATCGTTATACTTGTATTTGTACGGAAACGAATATCTTTTACCAAAATTTAATTGCCATGGTGTTTTACCATTTAAAATTGGAGCCGCTTGGTTGGCGTCTGGGTTACCAGATTGGTGCGGACGTAAATACCACTGTTCTCCATTTTTATCATCTCTAAGTCTAAAATAAATTCCAGGAAATCCTCTAGACTCACTTAAGTACATATTAAATTCAATGGTACCATTTAAAAATTTTCTATCCTTTAGCTTCATGCCTCCAGATTTAAGGTATATGGATTTTTTACCTTTAAAGGTTTCAAGAACATAGTTTTTAGTGGTAATATTCCAATTAATAGTATCTATAGGAATACTATTTTGGGCCACTCCTGTAGTAACTTTAAAAATTAATACAAATGCAATTGTTTTAATAAGTGTTTTCATAACTCCGTAATTTGATTAATGTAAATATGAGTTTCGAATATCTAAAGCAGTTATTAAATGTTAAAAACAAGTTCGTTCAAGTTCGTTCAATGTTGTACAAGTACTTTTTTTTAAGGATTTTTGTCTTTATATGAGTACATATCCTGAACATAATTCGGTAAAACGCTGTCTCGAAATCATTGAGAAGAAATTACAATGGGGAGATGCCCAAAATTGGCATAACGATGTTTTTTTAGAGCTAAGCGAAAAAATTAAAGATGACACGTCCGTCTTATTGAGTGTAACCACGTTAAAACGTGTTTGGGGTAAGGTAAAATACAACAGCGCTCCAAGTATAAGTACATTGAATACCTTGGCCCAATTTGCTGGCTATACCAACTGGAGAGATTTTAAAGGAAGTATAGAAGATAAAGAAAAACCAAACTGGTTTAGTAGAACAATAAATCCCAATATGCACATAATTATTATTTCTGCAGTGGTTTTGGCATTGGGCTTTATTTCTGTGTTTTCGGTTGCCAATGTTTCGGAAGATAATTCAACTCAAGATTTTTCCAAAGTAAAATTTAACAGCCAGCCTGTTACCAATACCTTACCCAACTCCGTTATTTTTGATCTTAATTTAGATGGTATAACATCAGACAGTATATACATTCAGCAATATTGGGACGTAACAAAAACTATAAAAGTAAATGCCGACCAAAAACAAGCTACTGGAATCTATTATTACCCAGGATATTTTAATGCTACATTAAGGGTGGATGGTAAAGTGGTAAGAGAGCATGATTTATTTATTAAATCTGAAGGATGGTTGGGAACCCTAGATTACAAACCAGTGCCTAAATATGTAGATAAGGCCAATATTGTATCTCAGAAAATTAGCTTTCCAGAAGTTATTCTAGAAGAAATAAAACAACGAGAAAAACCACTACAATCGGCATTTCATTATGTTGATAATTTTAGAAATGTATCTGGAGATAACATTAAGATTAGTCAGACAGTTAATACGGTTTTGAACGAAAAATGGGCCGTTTGCCAAAGTTTAAGAATTGTTATACTTGGTAGTGAAAGTGCTATAATAATCCCATTTTCTAAACTAGGATGTGTTTCTAATCTTGGTTTAATGATGAGTGATGTCTATTTAAGTGGAAAAAAGAACGATTTGTCCATGTTCGGTGTCGATTTAAGTGAAAATCAGAAAATTGATATCGAAATAATTGATAAGAATGTTACCGTTTCTATTGCCGATAAAATTATTTATAGTGGCAAGTATAATACATCTATTGGTCGCTTTGTTGGTATACGTTATCGGTTTATAGGGGCTGGACAAATACATGAGCTTCAAATTAAAGACTTGAATAAAAAGAAAACAGTTCTAGAAACTGATTTCGCTAATTAACAAGGCCTAGAAATATTACCTAATCTTTACAAAACCATTAAGCCTTTAGTCATATCATGGTTTTACATTTAAAAATCATGAAATTTGAAGAAAACTACTTATGACAATATTCGTGGATATGGATGATGTGTTGGCCGATACTTACGGAAAACATATTGAATGGTATAACAGAGATTTTAATGCTAATTTAAAACGTAGTGACATTTGTTCTGGAGAGGTTTATGAAAACGTACCTGAACTACATAGAGAAAGTATCATAAAACATGCCTGGACACCAGGTTTTTTTTATGAACTAAAACCATTGCCAAATAGTATTGAGGTTATAAAAGAACTGTGTGCTAAACATGATGTATATATTGCTACTGCGGCAACTCAATTTCCAAACTCGCTAAAAGAAAAAAGTGAATGGTTAGCTAAATATTTCCCTTTTATTGATTGGCAGCATCAAATTATGTGCGGTCATAAATTTATTTTAAAAGGAGATCTTTTAATTGATGACCGCACCTATAATTTGGAAAAGTTTGAAGGTGATACCTTTTTATTTTCTACCCCTCATAATGCAAAGGATACTGGTTATAAAAGAGTGGCTAACTGGGAGGAAATAGCCTCTTTGCTACTAAAATCGAATCAGATATTATCTACAATTTGATTTGTAAGCCCTATCAAATCATTTATCTTATCTGAATTATAGGCATCTGGATGCGCTTTATTAAATCCACCCCTATCATTATCAAAGTAAACACCTGTAACGGCTTTAAATTCTTCTGATACCGCTAACTCATATAAAATTGAAGCTCCTTTATCGGCTGAAGACCAATGGTGTCCGTAAGCTTCTTTAACCATATTGGTATTTAGTAGAGATCCTGGATTAACCGCTATTATTGCAGGGTTTTTGATTGTTTTAGCCAGATAAAAGCTCCACATTGTCAAAGCCAATTTACTTTGTGCGTACGCTTCACTTACAGGAACGGTTACTTTACCTATTACAGCGCCTTTGGTAACGGCTGCTTGTGCCGCAGAGCTTAAGTTAACAACTCTACTCTCTTGAGCTTTTTCCAACAACGGAAGAACGCCCAGTGTTAAGACGTAAGGCGCATAATAGTTAACCGCGTATCTAATATCTAATCCATTAACTGTTGAGGCAACCGAACTCTTAAAAACCCCAGCATTATTAATAAGCACATCAATTTTTGAGAGCTTTTGATTCACAGCTTTAACCATTGATTTAACTTGTTTAATGTCCGAGAAATCAGCAATAAAGCCAGCAATATTGTTATTTCCTGTTTCTTCCTTTATTTCCGAAATCACGGTTTCAAGTTTGTATGAGTTTCTACCATGAATAAACACTTGGTGTCCATCTTTAGCCAATTTAATGGCTGTTAATTTACCGATACCATCGGTGCTTCCAGTTATTAATATTGTTTTCATAATACTTCGGCGTATTTGTGGTTTATGATGTAAAAAAGAGCAGTTTCTTTCTTTAATTATTTTATAAAAACGTTCATTTTTAAGTTGAAATGAAATTTCTTAAACAACACTTTTTCAGTGTTTTAAAAAGTTGTTTTAGCTCAATCTTCACGTATTTATTTGTTATAACAAAGTTATGGCTTGAATTGACATTGTACTATGTAAAAAAGTAAGTTTTATTAGTAAAAAATGATGATTAACAATAGGCTTTAAAAAAAAGTTCCATAATTATTTAATTATGGAACTTGCTAAAAACCAATCTATCAAACTAACCTGTTACTACTATTTCCAAGTAACAATATCTTCGAAATTTCTTCTTGACTTCGGGTATTCCGGAGCTGCTTTTCTATAACCGAAAGCAACCATGTATGACAAACCATATTTATCGGTATCCACTCCAAATTTTTCTTTTAAAAGTGCTTCAACTTTTTCTTGGTGAAATCCTTCAATTGGACAGCTATCAATTCCTGTTAAGGCTGCCGATGTCATCATATTTCCTAATGCTATATAGGTCTGCTTTGATGCCCAATCAAAAAGCTTCTTATCTGTATCTAAGTTAAAATCACGTTCTTGGAACTCTCTATAAAATTTAGAATACATTTCAATAACATCTTCCGGTAATTGTTTTACATCTTTCATCATAGACATGATATAATCTGTATCCCATTTAGTCATTGGGGCTTTCATACTTAAGCCTAAAACAAAATGACTGGCAGTGTCTAGTTTTAAAGGAGCTCCCCAAGCAACGGGTTTTAATAACTCTCTTAATTCTTGGTCTTGAACTACAACAAAATGCCATGGCTCAAATCCAAAAGAACTTGGAGATAAGTTAGCCGTTTGCAAAATAAAATTCATATCCTCTTCAGAGACCTTCTTTGTAGCATCAAACTCTTTTGTAGCGTGTCTATATTTAAAGGCATTAATAATGTCTTCTTTAGCAATGTTTGGAATATTACTCATGTTTTTATTATTTATTTCTTTATTACTTCGTATTTATTGTTGCTTCTTATGTAAAGTGTAGCACTATTTTCTGTGGTTATGTGGTGTAAAGCTTCTCCTTTAGAACTAAAATAGCTACCAGTTTCTAAGGTTTTATCTTCTAAATTAATTTGACCATTTACCAATACAGCTCCAAAAGTGGAAGCTTTAGTATATAATTTTCCTTTAAAACCACTTGGAAATCTTAATAACGTACCTCTTAGTTCTCCTTCATCCCACAAGAATGCAACCTGAGTGCCTTTAACATCAGACCAAGTGATATCATTTGCATTTAACCAAACTATATTAGACTTGTCTACATTTACAGGGCGTTCACCACTATCAAAAGCTTCTTCTTTTGGTAACACCAAATATGGTCCCTTCTCTATTTCTATGTACGCAATAGTGTTTTCGCCAACAGCAGATGTAATATGCACCTCTCCTTTGGGTTGCGTCCAGAAAGAACCGGCAGGCATCCACATACTTCCTGCATCAGGATCATCATTATGTATAAGCCCACTAATTACAATACCTCTATAAGACACATTATGAATATGTGGTGGTGAAGAAAATTTGTCTTTTGGTTTTAATAAGAACCCGGTTGGTTCCGTTCCCTTCCTATCTCCCCATAACGTTCCGGCTAAAGGCGCTTTGTCCTTTCTTTTTGGATTTAAATATGTCCAATCTACTTCTGAGGCCAAAACAACTTTTGTTGTAGTGTTTTCAATAGATTCTGGAATCTGATTTTCTACAATTACTTCTTTGGTTTCCGATTTGCAAGAAGTTAAAAATATAACTCCTAAAAACACTATTAATTTTGTGCTATTTACACCAATTTTATACATACTATCATTTTTATAGTGACAAAATTATATATAGTATTTATTTTATGCAATAACGGTCTAAAATGATAGTTACTACTGTAAAATGTTAAATACTTGTATATCAATTATTTAATTGTATATTTTTTAAACTATATTTTTTATAGTATAGGAATTGTTTATAGTTTCTTAACTTTGCTTTAAAATTTGGAGAAAATGGAGCATAAAAAAAGACTAATAAAATACAATGATAAGATGTTTTCATGTGCCACAAGTATTGCTATGGAGCTCATTGGTGGTAAATGGAAAAGTGTTATTCTTATTTATTTGGTTGATGGAAGTAAGCGCTATAGCGAGCTAAAAAAGCTCATTAGTACAATTACAGAACGTACATTAAGCTTACAGTTAAAGCAATTAGAAAAAGATGGACTTATTACGCGTAGAGTGTATACAAAAAAACCGCCATTAAAGGTAGAGTATTCATTAACGCCATTTGGCGAAACTTTGGTGCCTGTTTTAAATTCAATAGCACAATGGGGAATGGCTGTTGCTGAAGATAAGGGAGAAGTGATTGAAGGCTAGCCTAACAATTGGTCTATCTGAACAAACCAATCATCAATTAAAGTATCATTAGTATTTATATCAAAACTACCATTCCCGTAAGGGGCATAAATAGCTTCTTTTGTGGTTTTAAAAAAACCTACTGTTGTAACTAATGAGGCACTTGCTAAATGCATAACACCGTTATCCGCTGCAATAAAAACATCAATATTGCGCAATACACCCCCCATTTCTCTAACATCCTTACTGTAAAAATGCGGAGCTTTAAAACCAATTCTCGATATGTTTTCTACAGGCAACAGTTCTATAATGTTATAATTAGGATAATCGTTTAGCAGACGTTGGTAAAATTGCTCCCACCAATCTTCAGAATAGCATTTATTTCCAGTGGCATTTGTATAAATACATAGTATTGGTTTGCTATTTTTTACTAAATCACCCAGTATGGCCTTTCCTTTAGATACTTCTTCTTCAGTAAGTTTAATATCTAAAAGTGGTAAGGGGTTTGTGTTTTTGGGTAACCCCAAAGCTTCTAGATAGTACCTTAAGTTATATATTGGATATTTAGACATGTGTTCATGATCTTTGAACTGCTTTAGAATGTCTTCATTTACATCTCCAAATATTTTAAAAGTACCTCTAGAAAATTTTGTTGAAAGCCTACCTGATGACGAATTCTTGTCTACATTTATAACCAAATCGTACTTTCGCTTTTTGAGCTTTAGCCATGTTAATCCGTATGTCAACAACTTATTAAATGGTTTTCTTGGGAGCTCAATAATAGTATCAATACGGTCATAATTTTTAAAAACCAAATTGGCCACACCTCCCTTTACAAATAAAT
Organism: Seonamhaeicola marinus; assembly: GCF_008085455.1. Classification (NCBI taxonomy): domain Bacteria; kingdom Pseudomonadati; phylum Bacteroidota; class Flavobacteriia; order Flavobacteriales; family Flavobacteriaceae; genus Seonamhaeicola; species Seonamhaeicola marinus. Next base: position 723,430 of record NZ_VSDQ01000718.1, read on the forward strand.
CTATCTTACAATTGGGAAACGTATTTTCAACTTCCTGAACCAAAGGGGTTAGTAATAATTGATTACCTAAGCGATGATTTGGTCTACTAATTAATATACGTTTAACTTGAGAGACATCTGCAATTCTTTCATTAGCCTTAAAGGAAGTACCAACGTTTTTAGTAAGTCTTCCCATTATTCTCCCCCTAAGCTTATTTACTTTCCTTTTAAAACGCATTGCTACTATGTTTTGTGCTTTTCTTTATACTTAGCATTTAGTACTAGGCCTGTAATAATTAGAGTGATCCCTAAAAGACTTAAGATTGTATATACTTCAGAAAAGAGAAATACTCCAAACAATAAAGTGAAAATAGTTTCCAGATACTTTAAGGGAGCTATCTGACTAGTAGAAGCAGCGGTTTGAAATGCTTTAGTCATAAATAACTGCCCAAAATACCCAAACAGACCTAATCCTAATAACATTAGCCATTCTACACCAACAGGATTCACCCATTTTCCAATTGACAAAATACCTCCTAGTACTACAGAAATAGCCATAAAATAGTTGACAACCACCACGGGATGTTCTGAACTTCCAATTTTACTTAAAACTACATAGACTAAGCCACTAAATATCGCTGAACCGAATATAAGTATTAGGCCATAAGTGCTAACATTTACATCAAATCCTTTTAAAATGACAACACCACCAAAAGCCATAATAAAAAACAACCATTGTAAAGGCATGACTTTCTCTTTTAGAAAGAAAATCGCAAATATTGCGGCAAATATTGGCGCCATATAGCGCAATGAAACTGCGGTACCAATTGGTAGGTATTTGGTAGACATAAAGAATAATGTCATGGATGTAACACCTACAACTCCTCTTAAAATCAGTATTTTTTTGTTGTTTCCCGAGAAGGGTATACGATGCCTTAAAAGGTAAGTTGAAGTAATAGCAAGGGTTCCAATAGATCTAAAAAAAACTATTTGAAAAGCGCTAATATGGGTTAAATGCTTCACTATACTATTCATACACGCAAAAGACAGTGTACTGATTAGCATAAATTTTAAAGCATTTTTTATATCCAATAGAATATGTTTTTAATCCTCAGGAGGGTAACCATGAATTTCTTCAAAAACTTCATCAAAATTGGTTCTAAGGTAAGAGTTTAGCTTTTTTCTATATTCTCCTTTTAACCATTCTACAAAGTTAAATGTGCTCTTACTTATACACTTTGTATAGCGTCCAATTCTAAAGTCAATATCATCACCAAGTTTTTTAGCTAAAGCAATAGCATCATAAACATCCTCACTATTTTCTATACAAATTTTAGCATGCTGTGCTATAGAGCGCTCTAAAACCACTTTAGAAGATTCTCCCGCGCGTATAGATTCCACATAGGTTCTTTGTATATCGAAGTATACTTCCTTAGACTTGCCAAATTCTGCTCTTAAATCATCTGGCATCTCATATCTGAAGTTGCTTTCTAGCTCCTCATCACTTAATAAAGCGTCTAAGTAATAATTAGGTGATCTGAATATACGTTGCCAATCCAAATTATCTCCCCAAGGACCAAACCTATGGAAGTTATTACCTAAATCTATGACTTGAAACGTCTTTTTGTTTTCTAAAATACGAGACCCTCTACCAATCATCTGGTAATATAAGGTTAAAGACTTTGTTGCTCTATTTAGAATAATACTCTCTACTGTAGGTTCATCAAATCCTGTGGTTAAAATACTTACCGAAGTCAAAATAGCGTCGGGAGTTTCTTTAAACCACTTTAGTATCATAGCCCTCTCCTTCTTAGAATTTGTATTATCTAAGTGTGCTATTGGATATCCTGCCCTTCTAAAAGTGTCATAAACATGAAGCGATGTATTGATACCGTTGTTAAAGATTAAGGTCTTTTTTCCTTTAGAACGTTCTTCATAAGCCCTCAGAAGCTTTGAAAGCATGTTGTCATCGGTATATAAATCTTCTGATGATTTTACGGTGTAATCACCATTAGCTCCAACAACTAAAGACGTTAAACCAACATTATAACTAAACATTTCAGCTCTTGCCAAAAATCCATTACTAATTAAAGACTCAATACTTTCACCTACAATTAATTCATCATAGTTATCGGTCATAGGTAGTTCAATGCTTGAACTTAATGGCGTTGCGGTAACACCAAGTATAAATGATTGACTAAAGAATTTAAAAAGTTTAGTAAACGAATTATAATGTGCTTCATCAATAATAACTAAACCTATATCCGAAATATCTAGTTTGTCGTCATTTAATCTGTTGTTTAAGGTTTCAACCATAGCAACAAAACATGAATATTCAGCTTGGTCATCTAGATTAGCTTTACTATCTACAACCTTGTTATCAACCCCAAATTCAGTAAGCACATTAGAAGTTTGTCTGCATAACTCAATTCTATGCGTCATGACTAATACTTTTTTCTTCTTAGTCTTTAAGTATTGCCTAACTATTTCTGAGAAAATAACTGTTTTCCCTCCTCCTGTTGGAAGTTGGTACAACAAATGATAATCTGCAGGTGATTCATCAAAACTTTTAAAAATTTTATTGATAGCTCCCTTTTGGTAACTATATAGATCCTTACCAGTTTTTCTTTCTTCTAATTCGATTTGAGATACAGACATGCATATAAATTTGACGACAGCAAAAATAACACCTTTAAAGCGTTTTGAACGAATGTTATTCTAAAAAATATTAACTAATTTTTAAACCAATTGAAATATTGATAGTCAAACCTAAAACTATTGGTATGAGACAAATAATAATTCTAACCTTTTTAGGGCTGCTTTTTTATGGCTGTAGTTCTAATAATGAAGCGATTAACTCTAATGAAGATGATACTGCTGAAGACACAACAAATGATACTCCTATAGAACAATCTGAACCAAATATTTTGTTGATAATTGCAGATGATTTTGGTTTAGATGCCTGCCCTGGATACAATTTAGGTACTGAAAAACCTAGCATGCCTAATCTTATTAATTTAATGAATAATGGCTTAAAATTTAATAATGTTTGGTCTAACCCTACCTGTTCGCCAACAAGAGCTGGAATTTTAACAGGAAAACATGGTTTTAAAAATGGTGTAGTAAGAGCTGGACAAGTATTGTCTACCTCAGAAACTTCAATACAACAATTTTTAGATACTAATACGAATTCGGCATACAGCCACGCTGTTGTTGGAAAATGGCACTTAGCTCGAACAGATTCTCACCCAAATGATATGGGGGTAGATTACTTTGCAGGCACAAATTCTAATGTGGATTCTTATTTTAATTGGACATTAAATATCAATGGAACAACATCCAATTCTACAGACTATGTAACCAGCAAGTTAACAGATTTAGCCATTAACTGGATTGATAACCAAACGAAACCTTGGTTTCTATGGTTGGCCTATAATGCGCCGCATAGCCCTTTTCATGTACCTCCAAATAATTTACACACGCAAGGTGCACTTGCTGCTGATCAAACAAGTATAAGTAACAATCCTAGACCTTATTATTTTGCGGCAGTAGAAGCTTTAGATACTGAAATGGGAAGATTACTTAATTCCATGACACAAGCCGAAAGAGATAATACTATTATAATTTTTATTGGAGATAACGGTACGCCTGGACAGGTAGCCCAAGACTACCACAGTAGAAGAGCAAAAGGCACCGTTTACCAAGGAGGTGTTAATGTACCCATGATTGTTTCTGGAAATGGTGTATCTCGAAAAAATCAAAGCGAGGATGCTTTAATTAATTCGCTAGATATATTTGCAACGGTAGCAGATATTGCAGAAACTGGGACTAGTGAAATTCACGATAGTAAAAGCTTTAAAAGTTTGCTTACTTCCTCTAATCAATCTTTTAAAAGTTTCATATTTACAGAAATTCTAAATGATGAAAGCACCAAAGATGTAACCATAAGAAATACAACGCATAAATACATACAATTTGGTGATGGTAATGAGGCTTTGTACAACTTAAGTCAGAATGCTTTGGAGAATCCAAACCTAATGCAATCTACACTAAGCGCTTCTGATGAGACTATTAAAAATACACTTGAATCGGAATTACAAAATATAATTGATTAGTTAATGCAGAAATAATTTATATTCGCAATCAAAAGAATATAAATTTAAGATCTCATGCAAATTAACGATAAATCTGGAGTTCAAGAGTATTTAGCATCTCATGGGCGTTATGACACTATGAAGTACAACCGAACAGGTAAAAGTGGTGTTTTGCTACCTGCAATTTCAATTGGTTTGTGGCATAATTTTGGTTTTATTGATAGTTTACAAAATGGTCGTGAGATTTTAAGATGTGCTTTTGATAATGGTATAACTCATATTGATTTAGCCAATAACTACGGTCCTCCTTATGGTTCTGCAGAGGAAAACTTCGGGACTATTTTAAAACAAGATTTTAAAAATTATAGAGACGAGCTATTTATTGCTACTAAAGCTGGTTATGATATGTGGCCTGGACCTTACGGGAATTTAGGATCTAGAAAATATTTAATTTCTAGTCTAGACCAAAGTTTAAAACGTATGGGCTTAGATTATGTTGATATCTTCTATCATCACAGACCAGATCCAGAAACACCTTTAGAAGAGACTATGGGAGCTTTAGCTGATATTGTTAGGCAAGGAAAAGCATTATATGTAGGTATTTCTAATTATCAACCTGCTGAAACACAAAAAGCTGCTACTATTCTTAAGGAACTTAACGTGCCTTTCATTTTACATCAAGCGCGTTATTCTATGTTCGATAGATGGGTTGAAGATGGACTTCTAGAAACCCTTGATAATAATGGCGTTGGGTGTATAGCCTTTTCGCCCTTAGCTCAAGGAATGTTAACCGATAAATATTTAAATGGTATCCCAGAAGGCTCAAGAGCTTCTAAAAGCTTAAGCTATCTAAATACTGATACGGTTAATAGTAATATTGAAAAAATTCAGAAGTTAAATGCCATTGCTCAAAATCGTGGACAAAAACTATCTCAAATGGCCATTGCTTGGATTCTTAGAAAACCAACTGTAGCATCGGTATTATTAGGAGCAAGTTCGGCAAAACAGTTAAAAGAAAATTTAACAGCATTAGATAATTTACAGTTCTCGGAAGACGAATTAAAATTGATTGATGAGATCGTGAAGGCAAATTAAAACACGCCGGACTTAATCTTTCTTTGATAAAAGAGGTCTAAAACTCTATTAATTTCAGCTTGTGATAAGTCGTGTTTTTCAAAAGGAGGATCTACAAATCTTGGAGATTTAGGATCTATTTGAAGCTCAAATTGGATTAAGTATTCACATATTTCTATTTCAATACCAGTACAACCAGCAGAAAAATACACTTTATAATCATTGTCATTTATAGATTTAACCAATAGGTTTTCCTTTTCATTATAGTCAGGTCTTTTTATTAAACCTTCATATGCTAAGGCTTTAATTGTACCGTTTGGATAATCTGTTAGCTGAAGGAGTTCTTTGGTTGAAGCATTATTCATAATCCAAAACCTTGTATTTTTAGCCTTAGTATAATGTCTTCCATTGGGTCCTATTCCTTTTGTGTATCCACTCCATAAGGCTACTTCTATAGAATCTTTAATTGGTTTCCTAATGTCATTCCACCTAAAAGACCAACTTTTTTCATAAAAAGAGGATAATATAGATATACTAGCAATGGAAATTATTGTTAGGGCAGGAAACAAAATTGAAAAACCTCTTGTTTTGTTTCGTTTAGAGCGTTTCATTACTCTCTTATAATATTAATTGTACCTTTTACATTAATGGAAAGTGCCCAAAGATCTGAGGCAATAAGTTCTTTGTTTTCTCCAACAATTCTGAAATGAGCAGTATTTGGAAGTGCGTACCCCTCATTTAATGCTAAGAATTCTATTTTGTTAACCCCTGGTTTTAATTCAATTTTAAAACCGCTAAAGGCGTTGGATAAACCAGCTCTGTAAACTATAACTTCATCATTAACTGAGACTCTAACAATGTCACCATCCTCTAACCCATAATCCCTATACATAACTCTAACATACTTAGATTTGGTTTTATGATCACCAAAAAACACATCGACTTTACTTCCTATAGTACCTAATTCTAGTTTGTTTTTAATAGAGTTTTCTTGTTTTTTAATTCTATCGGTGTAAAGTTCTCCCGGATTACCAAACTCTTCTTTAAACATAGAAAGTTCTTTTTTTGGCAAGGCTTTTAGAGGTTCTTTCTTTTTGTTAGCAGCATCAAGCTTCTTAAAATCGATATTGCTTTTAATTTTTGCAGAGGGACTTTTACTAGATGTATTATCTAAGGAATCCTTTTTGCTGGCAACTGCAGGAATAGAAATAGATCTTCTTTCACTATCAATCTGAGCTTTTACTGAAAAAGTAAAAAGCATCAATAATATAATTATAGTATATGATAAAGTCTTATTCATGAAATGAAAATCTATTTCAAATATATTTTATATTCTTTATATGAAGCGTACATTTTATTTTCTTTTAACACAAAAACCATTCCGTTAGGTATTTTGTAGATGCATCTCCCCTAGTTTTTTATTTAAAAATAGTTAAAATATGTTAAAATACTACTTTGTAATGCATAGTACTGTAACAAAACTATTTTGTTGTCGTCTACTTGGTATACATCAATTTTAAAAAACGAAAAAAATGAGAACTTTAAACAACAATCAAATTTCTGGAACATTAGGTAATACTAAAAGTTACACTTGGAACACCAAAAGACGCTATAGATAAGTCGCTAGTATTCAATCCAAATTTCATCAAATCAATTAATCAATCAAAAAACGAAAAAATGAGAACTTTAAACAACAATCAAATTTCAGGAACATTAAGTAACACTAAAAGTTACACTTGGAATACCAAAAGACGTTATAGATAAGTCGCTACTGTCCAATCCAATTTCATCAAATCAATTAATCAATCAAAAAACGAAAAAAATGAGAACTTTAAACAACAATCAAATCTCTGGAACATTAAGTAACACTAAAAGTTATACATGGAACACCAAAAGACGCTATAGATAAGTCGCTAGTGTTCAATCCAAATTTCATCAAATCAATTAATCAATTACAATCAATCGAAAAACGTAAAACATGAGAACTTTAAGTAACAATCAAATCTCGGGAACATTAAGTAACACTAAAAGTTATACTTGGAATACTAAAAGACGCTACAGGTAAGTAGCGTCTTCTAAAACTAAAACTTCAACCATCAATAAAAATGCAAACATTACAACATATATCAAAACGGTTAAATCTAATAACTGAAGAAAATATTTTTCAATCCAGAAGACATTTAAATTTTAAAACTTCTACAGGTGATCTCTGGAAAGGCACGAAACGATATGCTCACTAATTTGTAAGTCAGTAAGTTATGGTATTGTTTTTGTGAGATACTTCACATTAACATTTAAACTATAATTTATGAGACATTTAAGACTCAGACCCGAAATTAACGCAGGGTCTATGGCAGACATTGCCTTTCTTTTATTAATTTTTTTCTTGGTAACGGCTACAGTATCAACAGATACAGGAATTAACAGGCTTCTCCCAAAAGAGTGTCCAAACCCTCCGTGTACTGTTGATATTCATGAAAGAAACATTCTTGAAGTAAGAATTAATAACAAGGACGAGGTAATGGTAGAAACAAATGTTATTGCCTTAGAAGAGCTGAAAGATTTAGCTAAGAACTTTTTAGACAATAATGGTGATGGAACCTGTACTTATTGCAGTGGAGCACATGCTCCTTCTTCTTCAGACAACCCGAAAAAAGCAGTTATTTCTTTAGTTAGTGGAAAGCAAACAAGTTACAGACAATTTATAGCTGTTCAAAACGAACTAACAAAGGCATATTATGAATTAAGAAATAACTATGCAGTTAATACCTTTAATAAAGCATCAGATAAACTTTCAAAAGAAGAATTAAAAGATGTAAAAGCGGCTTATCCCTTTATATTATCGGAAGCAGAAACTAATTAGTCTCTCCTTTTAAAGCCATAAAGAAGTTGGGCAAAGAAATTTTTTGGCATCTTGGTATCACCTTGATATCCAAGTTCAATTGTTCCGCTGCTTTCAGGAATGTAATTGGTTTTAAAAATATAGTCCCATAGGCTAAGGCTAATTCCAAAATTAACACCGTGCTTATGCGATTTCGGCAACGTATAAGCATGGTGATATAAGTGCATAACGGGGTTGTTAAATATATATTTTAGCGGACCATATGTAAGTTTTACATTAGCATGGTTTAGGTGCCCAATGGCTATGGATACAAAATGTACAATAAAAGCCTGTTGTGGCTCAAAACCTCCCAAAAACATAACTACCAATAACTTTAAAGGTTTGTAAAATATATTCTCCATCCAGTGATAGCGCAAGTGTGCAGCAAACCCCATTTCCTTTACAGAATGATGTACTTTATGAAAACGCCATAAAAACTCATATCTGTGCAGTAACACATGTGTAAACCATTGTACAAAGTCTTGTAGCAAAAAGAAAACTAGTAGTCCTATCCAAACAGGTAAGTTAGAAACGTTAATAACTTTTAAAGAATTTATAGTTAAACCATAACTTGAAAACAAAGCTTCTAAAACACTGTAAAAACCACTAATAGCTATTGAAAAAATAAAGAAGTTAAAAAACATATAGAACACATCTAACCAAAAATCTTTTCTAAATATAGCTTGCCTTTTTCTCCATGGAAACCCAATTTCCAGTATCCAAACTAGGACAGAAATTAAAATTAATCCCCAGAAATAGTTCTCTTGAAAAGGCACATTGAATATGATTGAATTCCATGTCCAATTAACAGCTCCCAAAAAAGTACTTATAAATATGTCAATATAGTTCTCCACTTAATAATCTAATAATTCCTTTAAAGCTTTTTCAAATCGTTCTTTAGGTAAAAAGCCGTCTTCTAGTTGCTTAGCAAAAGGTATCGGTGTATCTAAACTAGCTACTCGTTTAACCGGAGCATCTAAGTACTCAAAACAATTCTCAGTTATTAAAGCTGAAATATCACCAGCTATTCCACCAAACATGGTATCCTCTTGTAAAATTATAGCTCTTCCTGTTTTTTTAACGGATTTATAGATGGTTTCAGTATCTAAAGGTGTTAAAGTTCTAAGATCAATAACATCTGCAGAGATATTAGGATTTTTACTTAAAGTATTTAAAGCCCAATGCACTCCAGCACCATATGACACAATAGAAACACTGTTCCCTTCTTTTAAAACTGAAGCCATACCAAACGGTAGTGTGTAATAATCTGTTGGCACGTCTTGACGTATACTTCTGTAGAGTGCTTTGTGTTCGAAAAACAGCACTGGATTAGGATCATTAATGGCTGTATTAAGTAATCCTTTGGCGTCATAAGGAAAAGCAGGATAGACTACTTTTAAACCAGGAGTTTTAGTAAACCAAGCCTCATTTGTTTGCGAATGAAACGGCCCCGCCCCTACATCTGCACCACAAGGCATTCTTAAAACAACATCGGCATTTTGTTGCCATCTATAATAAGATTTTGCTAAATAGTTTACCACAGGGTTGAAACCAGAGCTAACAAAGTCAGCAAACTGCAACTCAACAACAGCTTTCATACCTGCAATTGATAAACCCATACCAGTCTCGATGATGGCAGATTCACAAATAGGTGTATTTCTTACACGGTCTTTCCCGAATTGCTCAATAAAATTTTCAGTAACCTTAAAAACACCTCCGTAATCAGCAACATCTTGCCCCATTATAATGAGATCATCGTGACGTTCCATACTCTGTTTTAGGCCTTCCGATATTGCATCAACAAATCTTAATTCTTTCAAGTTTGAATTTGAGTTAATTTGTTTATAATCAATATCTTGAAAAACATCATTTAATTCTTTTATTTCATCAAATATGATTAAATCTTCCTCAAAAGCTACTTGTAAATGCTCTAGAATTTCAGCGTCTATTTCAGCTTTTAACATCGCCTCAAAATCATCATCTATGATACCTTCAGACTTTAAAAATCTTTGATAATTCTTAACAGGATCTTTCTTAGACCAAGCATCTAAAATCTCTTGAGGTACATATTTTGTACCGCTTGCTTCTTCATGACCACGCATTCTAAAAGTTTTGAATTCAATTAAAACTGGTCGCGGGTCTTTCCTAACACTCTTTGCTATTCTTTTAACCTTAGTGTAAACCTCCAGTATATTATTCCCATCAATAATATGAGATTCCATACCATAACCTACACCCCTATCTGCCAAATTTTCGCAACGATATTGTTCACTAGTTGGCGTAGACAATCCATATCCATTATTTTCAATACAAAACAAAACAGGGAGCTTCCAAACCGATGCTACATTTAAAGCTTCATGAAAATCGCCTTCACTAGTGCCACCTTCGCCTGTAAAAACGGCGGTAACCTGATTATTTCCTCTAAGTTTATTTGCCAGAGCAATACCATCTGCAACCCCTAATTGTGGCCCCAGATGTGAAATCATTCCAACAATCTTATATTGTTGCGTTCCAAAATGAAACGACCTATCTCTGCCCTTTGTAAACCCAGAAGCTTTTCCAAACCACTGCCCAAACAATCTGTATAACGGAATGTTTCTTGTGGTAAATACACCTAGGTTTCTATGCATTGGTAAAATATACTCGTCTTCTTTTAAAGCCATAGTAACACCAACAGCAATAGCTTCTTGCCCTATACCAGAAAACCACTTACTAATTCTACCTTGACGCAGTAGAACCAACATTCGTTCTTCGATAAGTCGAGGTTTTATTAAGTTCTTATAAAGTTTAACTAGTGTCTTATTTTTTAATTCAGCAATGTCAAACTGCATAGTATTTGTAGCGTAATTGTGCTCCATATTTTAATTGTCTAGCATATCAAATATACCATAATTAAAGTACTATTTTTAGTAAATATGTTAAAATAAGAAGCTGTAAAACTTTACTTTGTTTTTGTACATTTGTAAATATTCACAGATTAAACAAACACAGATGAACAGTATACCTAGCGTTAATTTAGAGGATTTTATAGCTGATGATCCCGAAAGAAAACAAAATTTCGTGAATGCCATAGGAAAAGCCTATGAAGATATTGGTTTTGTAGCTCTAAAAGGTCATTTCTTAGATGATGCTCTGGTAGAAAGGTTATATGCGGAAGTAAAGAACTTTTTTGATTTACCTGTGGAAACAAAACAGAAATACGAAATTCCAGGTATTGGAGGTCAACGAGGATATGTCTCTTTTGGAAAAGAAAGTGCTAAAGGTAAAAAAGAAGGTGATCTTAAAGAGTTTTGGCATTTTGGACAGTATGTTGATGATAATGATGCTCTTAAAGCTGAGTATCCAGATAATGTAACGGTTGAAGAGCTACCAGAATTTAATAAAGTTGGTAAAGAGACATACCAAATGCTGGAAAAAACTGCAAAATATGTATTAAGAGCGTTGGCACTTCATTTAGGTTTGGAAGAAACATATTTTGATAGCTATATACATAATGGTAATTCTATTTTAAGGCCTATTCACTACCCTCCTATTACCGAAGAGCCTAAAGAAGCAGTTAGAGCTGCTGCGCATGGAGATATTAACCTTATTACACTTCTTATGGGCGCTCAAGGAAGAGGTTTACAAGTACAAAATCATAATGGTGAATGGATTGATGCTATTGCCCAACCTGATGAACTTATGATAAATGTTGGAGATATGCTTTCTAGACATACCAACAACAAATTAAAGTCTACAATTCACAGGGTGGTAAACCCACCAAAAGAATTATGGGGCACCTCAAGATATTCTATTCCTTTTTTCATGCATCCCATTAGCGATATGAAATTAAATGTGCTTAATAGTTGTGTAGACGATAACAATCCTAAACAGTTTGAAGATATTACTGCTGGTGAATTTTTAACGGAACGTTTAATTGAACTAGGACTTATTAAAAAGTAGAAAAGCCCATCCTAACCTTCCTAAAGGGAAGGAATTAAAAATGAATTAATTTGTAAACAAAAACTCAAAATACCCAATTAGAGTTTCTTCCCTTTGGGGAGATTAAAAGGGGCTAATATGGATTTACAAGACCAATTAAAAAACTTATTCCCGGATCACATTTCCGAAGAACCTGCAGAGCAAATAAACGAAGGTGACAATTTGTGGCTACAAGATGATCCTATAATTTGCAAATATGAAAAGCGTAAAGGCAAGCCAATAACTATACTAGAAGGTTATACTGGTGCTACCGAAGACTTTAAAATACTCGCTAAGGATATAAAGAAAACACTAAGCGTGGGTGGAAGTTTTAAAGATGATAAAATAATCATACAAGGTGATTATCGCGATAAAATTATGCAGATTTTAAAGGATAAGGGGTTTAAAGTAAAGCGCGTAGGAGGTTAATGAGTAAAACGCAATTACATATTACAAACGGAGGCGTATTAACCAGTTATCTTGAGGAACTCGGATATAAAGGAGATATTTTAACCTGGCATGAAATGTTATGCGAAGGTCCTACAACAATAAAAATAGATTCCGATGAATTTCTAAATAAGAGATCTCGCTTTCTAAATGATTTCTATGACATTGAAATAGATGAAAATGCATTTAAAGAAGAAATTGGAAAGCTAGATACTCACGAAAAATATTCAGAAATTGTGCTTTGGTTTGAATATGATTTATTTTGTCATATCAACCTCATAGCTGTAATTAGTTTAATTAAGCAAAAGAACATAGAACTACCTTTATATCTGGTTTGTAGCGGCAGAGTAAAAGGTAGTCAAAACCTTAAGGGTTTGGGTGAATTAACTCCTGGCCAACTAAATGCTCACTACAATAAACGTATTTTATTAAAAGAAAGTGATATTAAAATGTCTCAAACACTTTGGGATATTTATAACGGGAATAATCATAATCTTTTTAAACCTTATATTGTAAAAAGCTCCTCGTTCGATTATTTGAGCAATTGCCTTAAAGCGCATTTAAAAAGATTTCCAAATAGCAAAAGTGGATTAAGTACATTAGAAGCTAACATTTTAGAAATTATAGATAAAAATGTTATAAAATCTAAGCACCATTTATTAGGTTACGCCCTTAATTATCAAGGTTTTTATGGATTTGGGGATTTACAGTTAGAAAGAATTATTAATCAATTATCTGCCTTCTTTACAGAAACAGAAAAAGAAATAACACTCAATAAAAAAGGATACGAAGCCCTTTTAGAACAACATAATTTTTCAAATGAAATAAATGATGCTATGGTTTTTGGTGCTTCAAAAAAAATGGATTTTCAATTTAGTAAACAAGAAAACAAACTTGTAAAAACAATATGAAATGACAATTAAAGAATCTGAATTAATTTTAAATCCAGATGGTAGTGTGTATCATCTTAATTTAAAACCAGAAAACATTGCCAACACTATTATTTTTGTTGGTGATCAAAATAGAGTTGATAAAATTTCCAAACATTTTGACTCCATTGAATTTGAAACTCAAAAAAGAGAATTTAAGACACATACAGGCTATTATAAAAACAAACGCATTTCAGTGCTTTCAACAGGTATAGGGCCTGATAATATTGATATTGTTTTAAATGAATTGGATGCGCTTGTTAATATAAACTTACAAACAAGGCAACCTAAAGAGCAAACTACCAGTTTAAATATCATCAGAGTTGGTACTTCGGGGTCTTTACAGGCTGATATTCCGGTTGATGCTTTTGTATTAAGTGAATATGGTCTGGATTTAAACGGTATGCTACATTATTATGTCATTGACGGTATTAGAAACCTGGATATTGAAGCAGCCTTCATTCAGAAAACAAATTGGGATTCTAATAAATCTACCCCAATAGTTATTAAAAACAGTGCCGCACTAGAAAAGAAGCTTGAAAGTGACAAAACATTTAAAGGAATGACTGCTACAGCTGGTGGTTTTTACGGGCCTCAGGGGCGTGTTTTAAGATTGCCTGTGCAAGACCCAAAGCTTAATAATAGTATGGATACTTTCGATTTTAATGGTATTAAAGTTACCAACTTAGAAATGGAAACTTCCGCTATTTATGGGCTTAGTAAATTACTAGGTCATAATGCAGTATCATTGAATGCAATAATTGCTAATAGAGCAACAGGTAATTTTAGCGAGAATCCAGGAAAAGCAGTTGAAAACCTTATTATCTATACTTTAGATAAAATAGCAGAAAACATAACAGATTAATGAAGAAAGTAAACATTGGTGGTGTTCCAGAGCATTTTAACTTAGCATGGTACTTAACACTTAAAAATGGTGAATACAAGGAAGAAAACATTAACTTAAGATGGCATGATTATCATGGAGGAACAGGTGCCATGTGCAAGGCTTTAAGAGAAAAAGAAATTGATATTGCAGTAATCCTTACAGAAGGAATAATAAAAGATATTATAGCTGGTAACCCAAGTAAAATTGTACAAACATTTGTGGAATCTCCACTTATTTGGGGTATCCATGTTGCTGCTAAATCTAATTATACTAAAATAGCAGACCTTAAAGGTACTAAAGCAGCCATTAGTCGATATGGTTCTGGGTCGCATTTAATGGCCTATATAAATGCCGAGAATAATGATTGGAATCAGGAAAAAGATTTGGATTTTGAAGTCATTAAAAATCTAGATGGTGCCGTTGAAGGCTTAACAAATGGCGATGCCGATTATTTTCTTTGGGAAAAATTCACCACAAAACCATTAGTAGATGATGGTACGTTTAGAAGTGTTGGAAATTGCCCATCCCCTTGGCCTTGCTTTGTAATAGCTGTTAGAGAAGATTTTATTGCATCAGATGAAGCAACTTTAAAGACGATATTAGAAATAATAAATAACACCACTGCAGATTTTAAACACATTCCAAGTATTGATAAAACCATTGCTAATAGGTATGAACAACAACTTGAAGATGTACAAGAATGGCTAAGTTTAACAGAGTGGTCTCAGGAACTTATTGATAAAGAAACTATAAATGAAGTTCAAAATAAACTTTTGAAATTAGATATCATTCCGCATAAGGTAGATTATAACCAACTTATTTATACCCTCTAATTTCTACTTCCTATAAATGTTAATAAAAGACAAAAATTAACATTCAAACCTAATCAAATCCTTATTTTTGACCGATAATTGAAATCTTAAAAATGAAAAAATTACTTTTAATAGCAATTGCCATTGTTTTAGCTTCTTGTAAAGCTGAACCAAAAGACTACGTAACGCTTTCAGGAAAAATAACTAATAAGTATGGTGACAATATAGTTATTAGAACAAGAGAATTTTCTAAGACTATTCCTTTAAATGAAGACGGATCATTTTCAGATACGCTAAAGGTTAAAGCTGGTGTTTATAATCTTTTTGACGGAAATGAATCAACCAACCTATTCCTTAAAAATGGTTACAATATTAATTTAACACTAGACACAAAAGAATTTGATGAAACTATTGCTTATACAGGCGAAGGTGCTGAGAGCAGTAACTATCTTGCAAAAAAGACATTATTAGAGGAGGCTTCACTTACACCAGGATTGTTAGATCTTGAAGAAGATAAGTTTAAGGCAAAAATTTCCGAAATAAAGGTGAGTTTTTCTGAGCTTTTGAACAATAGTAAAAATTTGGATTCTATCATTGTTGCCAATGAAAATTTAAACTTAGAAAAAATGGAAGAAGGCTTGTTAGCTATTTACAATCAACAAAAAGCTATGGCAAGTCAGTTTGAAAAATTTGTAGGCCAACCATCCCCTACTTTTGTCAACTACGAAAATTATAAAGGAGGGACTACGTCTCTAAGTGATTTAAAAGGTAAATATGTTTATGTAGATGTTTGGGCTACTTGGTGTGGGCCATGTAAAAGAGAAATTCCTTTTTTAAAGGAAGTAGAGCATAATTACGAAGGTAAAAACATTGAATTCGTAAGTATTTCTGTTGATAATGGTAGAGGATTTAAAGGTGAAACTCAAGAAGAGAAATTTGCCGCTTCTAAAGAAGGATGGCGAAAGATGATAGCTGATTTAGAAATGGGTGGTACACAATTGTTCTCTGATAAAGCTTGGGAATCTGACTTTGTTCAGGGCTTTGAAATTAGAGGTATCCCAAGGTTTATATTAATAGACCCAAATGGTAATGTGGTTAACGCCAATGCACCAAGACCATCAAGTCCAAAACTTATTGAGCTGTTTAATGAACTAAATATATAAACTCGAAATATATTTTATAAAAAAGCCCCTCTTAAAAGGGGCTTTTTTATTGTTTGTTAGAATTTTGCAATTCTGTATCTTTGTATACCAACTAAACTTCCCCAAACAAGTTACGTAACCTCTCATTAATTAAAAATTACGTTGTAAAAGATGCCTTTTATTGAAGAAAAGAATCTAGTTGATCTACATAAGCTAATTGAAAAAGGAGAAAAAGATTTAGACCTGGCTGCTGAACAGCTTAAAAATGAATCAGGAAAATTAGAAAAAGCCCTTTTTATTAGAAAAGTATTAACTGCTGTTATCATACTAATGGCATTGGGGCTTGTATACACCTTTTATACTAATGATAAATCAATAAATTCAGAACAGTTAGCCAGTAAAATAGCGCCAATAGAAACCGAAGAAACTGCTGAAAGTAATAATGAAGTTAAACATAGCTTACCTAAATTAGGCCTAAGCTATAGTGTTCAAATTGGGGCATTTAAGAAATTTAACATTGCTAGTCTTGAAGAGACAGACTCTGAAGTTATTAAAAAGAGAACTTCAAACGGAACATACATTTATACTGTAGGTAGCTTTACTACGTACAAAGAAGCATCAGCCCTAAAAGAAGATCTTAAAGCTCTTGGCTTTAAAGACGCCTTTATTGTGGCTATCAATAATGGAGAGGATATTGAAATTGAAGCTGCTTTAGAAATAAGTCAGGAAGTTATAGAGTAGTCTAGTCTACTTTGAAGTAACATAACACCCCTTCAAAAGGAAAAGAGCCTTATTAAGCCCTTTGCCCTTCTTCTTCCACCTCTTGCGGCTCTTGTTGTTGTTCAGGCTGCTTAAATAAATCAATGTAAGCCTCACCCAAATAATCAATTACATGACTAGCAATTAAACTTTGGTAACCATAGTCCTCAACAGCGATGTCTGCCGATTTTCCATGCAAGTACACACCAAATATAGCAGCCACTAAAGGATTGTATCCCTGAGATATTAACCCAGTAATAACTCCAAATAAAACATCGCCTGTTCCCGCCGTTGACAATCCTGGGTTTCCAGTGGTATTTATATAAAGTTTATCCTGCATTACCGTAATTGTATTAAAACCTTTAACTACGATAATAAGTTTATGCTTTTTAGAAAATGCTTTTACTTTTTCTAGCTTATCAAAATCGTCATTCCATTCACCTACCAATCGTTGTAGTTCCTTAGGGTGTGGTGTTAAAATGGTATTTTCAGGTAATAATTTTAGTAAAGCTTTCTTTTTTGCTAATATGTTTAGGCCATCTGCATCAATTACTAATGGTGTTTTATTCTCCTTTAAAAAAGCCTCAAAAGCGTTTATCGTTTTTGTATTAGTTCCTGCGCCTATTCCAAAACCAATAACAGTTGGCTCAATACTGTATTTAATATCACTAATAATTGTGTCATCCACATCAGTCATTACCATTGCTTCTGGGAATGATGATTGCAATACATTGTAACCACATTTAGGAACAAAAGCAGACACCAAGCCAGCGCCAGCAGATAAAGCGCCTCTACTAGCTAAGGTTACTGCACCTATTTTCCCATAGCTTCCACCAATAATTAAACTATGTCCGAATTCACCCTTATGCGAAAACTTTTGACGAGGAACATACATAGGTAATACTTCATACTTTCCAATTAACTCAACCTCTGTATTTGTTGTATGTAAAAACTCTGGGTCCAAGCCAATATCCAATACTTCCCATTGTACCGTATACTTTGCAGTATCAGGCAAAAAGAATAATAATTTTGGAGACGCAAAGCTTAACGTATATCCAGCCCAAACAACATCATTTTCATTCTGGGGAACCTGATTAGTTTGCAATCCCGAAGGAATATCTATTGAAAGCGTAAATGCTTTAGTCTTTCTAAAATGTACAAAAAGTGCTTTTACCCAATCAACTACCGGGCGGTTTAATCCAATCCCAAAAACAGCATCTACAATTATGTCATCTGGGTGTATTTCAGGAAAATCCTCTTCACAAGTCATTAAAGTTGGCCATTCTTTTGTAACCCCTTTAATTCTATCGTAGTTTATCAAAAAATCCTTAGAGCGTTTGTCACTATAATTAACCACATAAGTTTTTACATTATAACCATGCGTTATTAAGTGTCTTGCCAATACCAATCCATCGCCCCCATTATTACCTATACCACAAAATACATGTACAGGTACTTGTGCACCTTGCATACGCATATGCATCCAATTAAATATTTGAATTCCCGCGCGCTCCATTAATTCTGTAGATGTAATCTTCTGTCTGGTTGCGGTTAATTTATCACCTTCATATATCTGTTCCTTAGAGAATATCTTCATTAATCTTTTTAGTTTATTGATTTTTTAATTCTTTTGAGAATACGTTGAATTTCTTAAAATAAAAAAGCTTCAACCTAAGAATAACACAAAAAAAATGTATTAGTTTTTTAATTTGGCTAAATGTAATACTTTTGAGTAATATTATAATAGCTATAATGAATCATTTAAACCAAAATACAGAAAATTTAAATTCTTTTTTCTCAAAAAGAACAGCTTCTTTTTTGGGTACTACAACAAACACAACTACCCTTTGGGGTTGTTAATTATATATACTTCGGGCTATTATGTGGTTAATTTAAGACCACTTTTTAAAAATTATTTTCAATTATCAATTCATTAAAAAATGAAGGTTTTAAAATTTGGAGGAACGTCTGTAGGTTCTTCAAAAAACATAAATAACGTTATAAATATATTAGAAGATTATTCTAAATCTGGAGCTGTTGCTTGCGTGGTGTCTGCTGTTGGAGGTATTACGGATAAACTATTATTGGCTGGAAAAAAAGCTCAAAATAAAGACGAAACATTTTTAGAGGTTTTCAATACCATAAAAGAAAGTCATTTTAATATTATAAAGGAATTAATTCCAAATAACAACCAAGAGGTAATTGCATTTGTTGAAGAACGCTTAGGCGAACTTAAGAGTTTATTAGATGGTATCTTTTTAATCAATGAATTATCTCCAAAAACATCCGATAAACTAGTAAGTTTTGGAGAACTTTTATCATCATTTATTATTGCAGAAACGATGAAGAGTAGAAAGTTGTCTGCAGAAAGAAAGAACTCCCAAGAGCTTGTAATTACCAATTCTAACTTCACTAAGGCTGAAGTTAATTATAGTATTACAAATAAAAATATCCAAGACTATTTTAAGTCTGCTAGTCAACAAATAACTATACTTCCTGGGTTTGTATCTAAATCTATAAACGGAGAGCAAACCACACTCGGGCGCGGAGGATCTGACTTTACAGCGGCTATAATAGCCGCAGCTTTAAAAGTAGAACAATTGGAAATTTGGACCGATGTGAGTGGTATGTTTACTACTAACCCTAAAATGGTAAAACAGGCCTACCCTATTAATGAAATTTCATATCAGGAAGCTATGGAATTATCCCATTTTGGGGCTAAGGTACTATATCCACCAACGGTACAACCCGTTTTAAGTCTTGAAATTCCTATTCATATTAAAAACACCCTTGAACCAGAAGCTGTTGGTACTATTATTTCTAATAATGCGGCTAATGGAGGGAATCCTGTTAAAGGTATAAGCAACATAGGAAATATTGCGCTTTTAACTCTTGAAGGAAGTGGTATGGTTGGTATTCCAGGGTTTTCGAAACGTTTGTTTGAAACGCTATCACAAGAAAAAATAAATATTATTTTAATTACTCAGGCCTCTTCTGAGCATTCAATTTGTTTAGGAATTGATATTAAAGATGCACAGGCAGCAAAAGAAGCTATTGATACCACATTTGAGAATGAAATAGCTTTAAATAAAATAGAACCAATCATTGTTGAAGAAGATTTATCAATTGTAGCTCTTGTTGGAGATAATATGCAAAACCATCAAGGTATTAGTGGAAAATTATTCAGTGCTTTAGGTAGAAATAATGTAAATGTTCGTGCTATTGCTCAAGGTGCTTCAGAAAAGAATATCTCTGTTGTTATAGCCGATAATGATGTTAAAAAGGCATTGAATGTATTACACGAGCAGTTCTTTGAGGCTAAAACCAAACAACTAAATGTATTCATTACAGGTGTTGGTAATGTTGGTGAGCGCTTAGTTGAGCAAATAAAACAACAACGTAAATATTTAAAAGAAAATCTTAAAATAAAACTACGTGTTGTTGGATTATCAAATTCTAGAAAAATGATATTTGATGATGGTGGATTGGATTTAAAATCTTGGAAAGAGCAATTAGCCGATGGCGAACAAGCTTCATTACAAGGTTTCTTTGAGAAAGCCAAAGCATTAAACCTGCGTAATAGTATTTTTGTAGACGTTACTGCCAATAAAGATGTAGCAGACTTATATGCCCAGTATTTACGAGAAAGTATTTCGGTTGTAGCTTGTAATAAAATTGCATGCTCAAGTGAATATTCAAATTATAAAGAATTAAAGCGTTTATCTTTAAAGTACAATGCACCTTTCTTATTTGAAACTAATGTTGGCGCAGGACTCCCTGTTATTGATACTTTAAGCAATTTAGTAGCTTCGGGTGATAAGATTAACTCTATTCAAGCCGTTTTATCGGGCAGCTTAAATTTCGTATTTAACAACTTTAACGATACCACAAAATTCTATGATATAGTAAAACAAGCCGCAGCTGAAGGTTATACAGAACCTGATCCTAGAATAGATTTAAGCGGTGTGGATGTAGCTAGAAAGATTTTAATTTTAGCTAGAGAAAGTGGTGTTGAAATGAATTTAGAAGATATTGAAAATACGTCATTCCTTTCAGAATCTGGATTAAAAAGTGATACTGTTGATGATTTCTATCAAACTTTAATTGAAGATGAAGCACATTATCAGGCATTATATGCTTCTGCGAAAGCTAATGATTGTCAATTAAAATATGTAGCCAAGTTTGATAATGGTAAGGCTAGTGTTAGTTTACAAGAAATTCCTGTGGGTCATCCATTTTATAATTTAGAAGGAAGTGATAATATCGTAATGTTTTATACAGAACGCTACCCTAAACAACCTATGATTATTAAAGGTGCAGGTGCAGGAGCAGATGTAACTGCTTCTGGCTTATTTGCGGATATTATAAGATTAGCTAATGATTAATTACTATGGAAATTCATAAGGAAAGTGAAATTTCTTGCTCTAGTGCAGCCGAAAGTTATTTAATTGAAAAGATGAACGAAATAAAAATATTTTCTCCGGGTACGGTTGCTAATGTATCTTGTGGTTTTGACGTTATGGGGTTTTGCCTTGATAATGTTGGAGACGAAATGGTTATTAGAAAAGTAGACCAAAAAGGTATCCGTATCACCAAAATAGAGGGTTTTGATTTGCCATACGAAGCCGACAAAAATGTTGCTGGTATTTCGGCCTTAGCCATGTACAATGCCTTGGATTTAGATTTTGGCTTTGAAATAGAAATCTATAAAAAAATTAAACCTGGAAGCGGTATAGGTAGTAGTGCAGCTAGTGCTGTTGGTAGTGTTTTTGGTATGAATGAGTTGTTAAATAGACCTTTCAATAAAACACAATTAACCGAATTTGCAATGAAAGGCGAAGCTTTTATCAGCAAATGTGAACATGCCGATAATATTGGACCTGCCATTTTTGGCGGATTTATATTAGCAAAAAGTGTGTCTCCTTTACAGATTCTAGAAATACCATTTCCAGAGGATTTATACGCTACAATTATTCATCCCCAAATAGAAATTAAAACTGCTGATGCCAGAGGATTATTGCCTACAGAAGTTGCGCTACAAGATGCTATAAAACAATGGGCAAATCTTGGAGGATTAGTACATGGATTACATTCGGGTGATTATGAGGTTATAAAAAGTGCTTTGCACGATGTTATTGTAGAACCTCATAGAAGTAAACTTATACCTCATTTCCAAGAAGTTAAGGAAGCTGCCATACATGCCGGGGCCGTAGGTTCCGGTATCTCCGGTTCTGGACCGTCTATTTTCTCGTTGTGCAAAGGCTTAGAAAGAGCAAATGAGGTAAAAGCGGCTATTGAAGCCATCTATTCTAAAACAGGCATTGAATATGATATTCATGTTTCTAAAATAAATTCAAAAGGAATTAAAATCCTTAACTAAATAAAATGAACTACTACTCTCTAAATAAACAAGCGCCAGATTCAACATTTGAAAATGCTGTTGTTAAAGGACTAGCGCCCGACAAAGGCTTGTATTTTCCTGAAAGTATAACACCTTTATCTGAAGATTTCTTCAAAAACTTGGATAATCTTTCTAATACGGAAATAGCATTTAAAACCATTAAACAATTTGTATCTCCTGAAATTCCAGAGGATGTTCTTAAAACTATTGTTGAAGAAACCTTGTCTTTTGAGTTTCCCGTAGTGCAATTAAATGACAATATTTCTACATTAGAATTATTTCACGGACCAACCATGGCGTTTAAAGATGTTGGCGCTAGGTTTATGGCACGTTGTTTAGGCTATTTTAATAAAGATAATGACAATGAAGTAACTGTTCTAGTTGCTACTTCAGGTGATACTGGAGGAGCGGTTGCTAATGGCTTTTTAGGAGTTAAGGGTGTAAATGTTGTGATACTTTATCCAAGCGGAAAAGTAAGCGACATTCAAGAGAAGCAATTAACTACGCTTGGCCAAAACATCAAGGCCTTAGAAGTTAATGGTACCTTTGATGATTGCCAAGCTATGGTGAAAACTGCATTTTTAGATGAAAGTTTAACCAATGAAATGCAGTTGACGTCTGCAAATTCTATTAATGTTGCCCGTTGGTTACCGCAGTTATTCTATTTTGTATTTGCCTATAAACAGATATACAAAAAATATAATGATATCGTATTCTCAGTACCAAGTGGCAATTTTGGTAATGTGTGTGCTGGTATGATGGCTCAACAATTAGGACTGCCTGTAAAACATTTTATAGCATCTAATAATGCCAATAATGTCGTAACACGTTATTTAGAAACTGCTTTATATGAGCCAAAGCCATCCATTCAAACCATAAGTAATGCAATGGATGTTGGGGCGCCTAGTAATTTTATTAGAATTCAAGAAATCTATAAAAACAAGTTTGAAACTTTAAAAGAAAATGTGTCTTCATATTGGTTTACAGATGAAGTAACCAGAGATGCTATGTTAGAAATTTACAATAACTATAATTATGTAGCAGATCCACACGGTGCTGTCGGTTATTTAGGTAGTAAGGCCTATTTAGAAACCAATCCTGAAGCTCATTGCGTATTCTTAGAAACGGCCCACCCCACTAAATTTTTAGATGTGGTTGAAGACGTGATTAAAGAGAAACAACCTTTACCTGAGCAAATACAAGAAGTAATGGGTAAAGAAAAAGTAGCTGTGAAAATTTCAACTTATGAAGATTTAAAAGCGTTTCTATTAAACGGATAGTATTTAACATAGATTAAATAAAAATCCCTTATTTCTTTTTTGATTTAGGGGATTTTTATTTTGGTTTTACTAATTAGAATTTTACGAAATTATGTAGATTTGCTACTCAAAATTTAATTATCTACAGTCAAATATGAAAAATACTGCATTAACATCAACACATGAAGCGCTTGGAGCTAAAATGGTACCCTTTGCAGGCTTTAATATGCCCGTACAATATGAAGGCGTAAATAGTGAGCATGAAACAGTTAGAAATGCTGTTGGTGTTTTTGATGTATCTCATATGGGTGAGTTTTTAATTGAAGGAGAACAGGCTTTAGATTTAATTCAAAAAGTAACAAGTAATGATGCCTCTAAACTAACTATAGGAAAAGCGCAATACAGTTGTTTACCCAATGAAACTGGGGGCATTGTGGATGATTTAATTGTTTACAGAGTAAAAGAAAACACGTATTTGCTCGTTGTTAACGCTAGTAATATTGAGAAAGATTGGAAATGGATTTCAGACCGAAACGATGTTGGAGCAACAATGCGCAATTTAAGTGACGATTATTCGCTACTTGCTATTCAAGGGCCAAAGGCGGTAGAAGCTATGCAGCCTTTAAGCAGTCATGATTTGTCTGCAATTAAGTTCTATAATTTTATTGTAGGTGATTTTGCGGGCATTGAGCATGTTATAATTTCGGCCACTGGATATACTGGAAGTGGTGGTTTTGAAATCTACTGTAAAAACTCCGAGGTAAAACAAATCTGGGATAAAGTATTTGAAGCTGGTGCCGATTTTGGTATAAAACCCATTGGTCTTGCCGCTAGAGATACCTTACGCTTAGAAATGGGATATTGCTTATACGGAAATGATATAGATGATACCACCTCTCCTATTGAAGCAGGTTTAGGGTGGATTACTAAATTTACCAAAGAATTTACCAATTCTGAAGCTCTAAAGGCAGAAAAAGAACGTGGTTTGGAACGTAAACTTGTAGCTTTTAAATTAGATGAAAGAGGTATTCCAAGGCAAGGCTATGATATTGTTGATGGTAATGGTAATAGAATAGGCAATGTAACTTCCGGCACTATGTCTCCAAGCCTAGGTATTGGTATTGGTTTAGGTTATGTTCCAAAAGTTTTTGCTGATATAGATAGCAAAATAAATATACAAATAAGAAAAAAAGCAATTCCTGCCATTGTAGTTAAACTTCCGTTTTATAAAGGTTAGTTAAAGTTTTAGTGTAGTTTGAAAATGAAGGAGAAAAAAGATAGAATACTCATACTCGGAGTCAGTGGTTTTATAGGTGGTATTATTTATAGAGAGTTATGTGCATACTTTAATACTTACGGCACCTTTAGAACTCCAAAAAAAGAACTTGAAAAGAATCATAAGTTTTTCAACTATAATTTTGAGGAAGATGACATTTATGAGATTTTAGATATAGTAAAACCTTCAATTGTAATATCTGCCCTTAGAGGCGACTTCTCTAAACAAGTCCTTTTACATGAACACCTAAGTGAATACGTCTTTTCTAAAAAAATTAGACTGCTATTTTTATCCTCTGCAAACGTTTTTGATGCCTATAGTAAATATCCTAGTTATGAAGATGATAAAACGCTTAGTAATAGTGTATATGGGCATTTTAAAATAAAAATAGAAAACATGTTACTCCGTCTTCCTAAGAAGAACGTAGCCATATTAAGATTACCGATGGTTTTTGGAGCAAAGTCTCCCAGGGAGATCGAAATACTTGAAAATATAAAAGAAAATGAACCCGTAGAAGTATTTCCTAATTTAGTTATGAATGTTACCAATTATGATAAGCTTGCCCAACAAGTGCACTATATCGTTAATAGAAATAAATACGGTATTTTTCATTTAGGAAGTAACGATTTAGTTCACCATGACGATTTTATTAAAGAAATGATTGAAATCATTTCAACAAAACAAGCCATATTAAAGCGTGTTTATACTACAAATGATGAACGTTACTTGGCTGTATTGCCAAAATCCAACAAACTTCCAAAACATCTACAAATTTATAGTATGGAAGTACTGGAAGATTTAAAAAAATAATTGATTTAGTCCCCTAATTTACTTATTTTTAGTAAAGAAACTTAAACCAAAAATTAGATGTTACATGAGTAAACTCTCATCTCAAGACATAGAAAAAAGATTATTGCGCTTCCCAGACTGGGAATACTTTGACAATGCCATTCACGCTGAGTTTGAATTTGAAAACTTCAAAGATTGTTTTAGTGCTATGAGCAGAATAGCCTTTGAGTGTGAAGCCCTTAACCATCACCCTAACTGGAGTAACGTATACAACGTACTTACAATTTCACTTTCTACACATGATGTTGATGGCGTTACCGAAAAAGACTTTAATCTAGCTGAAGCTATTGAAGCCATTGTTGAGCCTATTGACGAATAATTTTAAGATAGTTTCAGATAACACTTATAAATGCAATTATTTTTTAAATTTGCCATGCTTCTAAAGAAATTTGAACTTTAGAGCACTTTAAACACTTTGTAACTTTTTAACTAGATAGTATTATGGGAAGAGCTTTTGAATTTAGAAAAGCAAGAAAAATGAAACGTTGGTCTGCAATGAGTAAAGCCTTTACACGAATTGGTAAAGATATTGTTATGGCAGTAAAAGAAGGTGGACCAGACCCTGATAGTAATTCGCGTTTAAGAGCCGTTATACAGAATGCTAAGTCTGTAAATATGCCTAAAGACAATATAGAACGTGCTATTAAACGTGCTAGTGATAAAAGTCAAGGCGACTATAAAGAAGTTATTTTTGAAGGTTATGCCCCTCATGGTATAGCCATTTTGGTTGAAACCGCTACAGATAACAATACACGTACTGTTGCTAACGTTAGAAGCTATTTTAATAAATGTGATGGAAGTTTAGGAACTTCCGGTTCTGTTGTTTTTATGTTTGATCATACATGCAACTTTAAAATTAAAGGTGAAAACCTAGATTTAGAAGAATTAGAATTAGAACTTATTGATTTTGGTGTTGAAGAAATCTTCGAAGACACAGATGAGGATGCCGATGGTAATGAAGTAAACAGTGTTATGATTTACGCGCCTTTTGAAAGTTTTGGTAAAATACAGGCTTATTTAGAAGAAAATAACATAGAAATTTTATCTTCTGGGTTTGAACGCATTCCTCAAGTTACAAAGCCTTTAGATGCTGAAAAAGTTGCTGATGTAGAAAAACTATTGGAAAAACTTGAAGAAGACGATGATGTGCAAAATGTATATCATTCTATGGTAGAGGCAGAATAATTTTTCAATCCAACACATTAGATGGAACACACTTTAAACCCAAAAAAAATAATTAAATGGGGCATTATTGGCTGCGGTAATGTCACTGAAATTAAAAGTGGACCTCCATACAAACTTACTCAAGGTTTTGAATTAGTAGCTGTAATGAGGCGTAATGAAGCTAAAGCAAAAGATTATACTAAACGTCATCAAGTTAAAAAGTATTATACAGATGCAGAAGCATTAATTAATGATGCAGAGGTAGATGCTGTTTATATTGCAACACCACCAGATTCCCACAAATATTATGCTTTAAAAGTTGCTAAGGCTGGTAAAATTTGCTGTATTGAAAAACCAATGTCACCATCTTACAGTGAAAGCCTAGAGATATATAACACGTTTAAAGACAAAAACCTTCCATTATTCGTAGCGTACTACAGACGCTCATTACCTCGTTTTAAAAAACTTAAGGATTGGATAGATAATGGAAAAATTGGGAAGGTTAGGCATATTTCCTGGCACCAAAGTAAGCCTGCTAGTGATATTGATAAATCGGGACGCTATAATTGGAGAACGGATTATAAAATAGCCCCTGGAGGATATTTCGATGATTTAGCAAGCCATGGCCTGGATCTTTTCTCTTTTTTGTTGGGTGATATTAAAGATGCCAAAGGTTTCGCCACAAATCAACAAGGCTATTACACAGCTAAAGATGCTATTACCGCCAGTTGGATTCATGAAAATGACGTTACTGGTAGCGGAACTTGGAATTTTGCCTCAGATAGTCATATGGACAAAGTGACTATTTACGGAAATAAAGGTAGAATAGAATTTGCTGTCTTTCACGAAAAGCCATTAGTGTTTACTTCTGAAAACGAAAACGAATCTGTAACTATTGAAAATCCTAAACACATTCAGCAATTTCATGTGGAGGGTATGAGAGATGAACTCATCTTTAACAACTACATGCACCCATCTACAGGCAAATCAGCGCTTCATACCAATTGGGTAATGGATAAGATTCTTGGGAAGTTATAGACAAGTTACAACTTATAAAATACTATCCTTTAACATTTTATTGTGACAATTCTGTAAGTCAATAGTTAAATTTGGTATCATTTTTCAATATTTTATCAAACTACTACTAAAATTTAACTTCTATTATGAATAAAACATTTAGGCAATCTATTAGACTTATACTAATAGCTATAATGCTCATTTGTATAATGTTGCCACAAAATGCTTCTGGCCAGAAAAAGAAAAAGAGAAAAAAAGACGCTGTTGCTGCAATAGTTCCTCCAAAGCCGAAAACACCTAAGAAAAAAACTATTTCCAGTTTAGTAAAGAAAAGTAAAAAGATAGAAGGACTTTTTACAATTTATCAAGATACAATTACAGGTTCTCTCCAAATGGTAATTTCTGAAGATCAAATTGGGAAAGAATACATTTACTTTAGTCAAATCGCTGATGGTGTCGTTGATGCCAGGGCAAACAGAGGTTCGTATAGAGGTTCTAAAGTGTTTAAAATTGAAAAATATTTTGATAAGATAGAATTTGTTGCGCAAAACACCTCCTTTTATTTTGACTCAAACAATCCTATTTCCAAATCGGCAGAAGCCAATATGAGCCAAGGAAATATGGCTAGTATAAAAATTGAAATTCACGACAAAAAGAAGGGGCTATACTTAATTAAAGCAAACGATTTGTTTTTAAGAGAAACCTTCTCGCAAATAAAGCCTTCATCAAGGCCTGGAGGCTCACCTTTTTCGTTTAAACTTGGTATTTTAAGTAAGAGTAAAACTAAAATACGTGAGATAAAAAATTACCCAAAGAACACCAATATTAAAGTGGAGTATGTGTATTCCAAACCTTCTACTTTAAGCAGAGGTTCAAATGCGGTAGCTGATGGTAGGAATGTGAGCATAAAAGTGTTTCATAGCTTAATAGAAATGCCTAAAAATGATTATGTGCCTCGATACGACGACCCAAGAGTTGGATATTTTACTACTCAAGTAGATGATCAAACATCTACATCAACAACACCATATAGAGACTTAGTGCACCGATGGCATTTAAAGAAAAAAAATCCTGAAGCACAATTATCTGAACCTGTTGAACCGATTGTTTGGTGGATGGAAAACTCTACGCCTTTAGAATGGAGAGAAACTATTAAGGAAGGTGTTTTACAATGGAATAAAGCTTTTGAAAAAGCCGGTTTTAAAAATGCTATAGTGGTTAAACAACAACCAGATGATGCTGAGTGGGATGCTGGTGACATTCGATATAATGTATTAAGATGGACCTCCTCTCCTAACCCTCCTTTTGGTGGTTATGGCCCAAGTTTTGTAAACCCAAGAACAGGCCAAATTTTAGGAGCAGATATTATGTTAGAATATGTACATTTTACAAACCGTGTGTTTTATGATAAAGTTTACGAATTAGCTCATCTTGAGGCTCCATTCGAAAACGGTAAAAACATAAGTCATCACGGACATGAATATTGCACTTTTGGAGAAGCAATGCACCAAGACATTATGTTTGCAAATGCTGTGGCTAGTGCAAGCGGTGCTTCAGATTTGGAAATGGAGCGCATTAAAAAAGAGTCTATGCTTGCTTTAATTATGCATGAAGTTGGTCATACACTGGGCTTAAATCATAATATGAAAGCAAGTCAATTATTTTCACCAGAACAGCTGTCTGATCCGGAGTTTATTAAAGGAAAATGTTTAACGGCTTCGGTTATGGATTATGCAACGTTAAACATAACAAAAGATAGAAGTAAACAAGGACAGTATGATGACGTGGCTGTAGGACCTTACGATGTTTGGGCAATTCAATTTGGTTATACGCCTTTTAAGACTGATACGGAAAAAATAGAACTATTGAATAGATCTACAGAGCCTGAGTTAATTTTTGGAAATGACGCAGATGACATGCGCTCTCCAGGTAAAGCAATAGATCCTAGAGTAAACACAAATGATCAATCAAATGATGCTATTCAATATGCTATAGATAGAATAGAATTATCTACAAACCTTATGAAAACCGCTAAGGAAAAGTTTTTAAAGGAAGGGCAATCTTATGAAGAACTAAGACGTGTTTATAGTGTACTAAGTGGACAGAAAGCTGGAGCTGCTTCCATAATTTCAAGATACATTGGAGGCGTTTATTTAGACAGAGCTATGGTTGGACAACTAGGAGTAACACAGCCTTATACTCCCGTTAGCATAAAAGATCAAAAACGAGCTATGAAAGCTCTAAAAGACTATGTCTTTGCTCCCAATGCCTTTAACGCCCCAAAAGATTTATATAACTACTTAGCAATGCAAAGACGTGGTTTTGATTTTTTTAAAGGACCAGAAGATCCTAAAATTCACAATCAGGTATTAGCCTATCAAAAAAATGTTCTGAGTCATCTACTTCATCCTAATACATTACAACGTATTACAGATTCCGAATTGTATGGTAATGAGTATAAGTTGTCACTGTTTATGACAGATCTTAATGCTGCCATTTTTAATGTAGATATTTATGGTAACGTAAATAGTTTTAGGCAAAATCTACAAATAGAATATACAAGTAGATTAATACAAATGCTTACGGGTAAACAAAAAGATAAATTTACCAGTCCTTCAAAATCTATGGCATTATATAATTTAAAGCGCATTAGAACAATGGCCGGAAACACGGGGAACATTACCTCTAGAGCTCATAAGCAGCATTTAAGAATGCTAATTGATAATGCTTTAAAGGAAATAAAATAAACGTTGGAAAATAAATCTATTAAGAAAAAAAGCTATTTCGAGAGAAATAGCTTTTTCGCTTTAGTGTATTAGTTGATGTTTCTTTTTAGTGACAAAACTTGTTTACTTTATGTTTCATTTACTAGTACATTTTAATTTTTATGTTACAATATTTATGCCATATTTTATGAATAGGCTTTAATTTTTCCTTTTACGCCCTTATAAAAGTTATAAATAAAATTGAAATCTGCCTCCATATTATCTGTTGGATAAAACGGTGCTGAAATTTTATTTTGTTTATTCTCAAAATCCAAAGTAAACATGATAATAGGAACTTTTGCTTCTTTTGCTATAAAGTAAAACCCAGTTCTGAACTTCTCCACCTTTTTTCTAGTTCCCTCTGGAGCCATAGCTATTCTAAACTCATCACGTTTCTTAAACATTTTTGCAATGGCTTGTACTTTATTTTCATTGTTAAATCTATCTACTGGAGCACCGCCAAGCGTTCTAAAGAACCAACCAAAAGGAAATCGAAATAAACTTTTTTTACCAATAAAATTTGTTTGAATGCCTAAAACAGAACGTAATAGGATACCAATATAGAAATCGTGCCAACTGGTATGAGGAGCTGCTATAATTACAGCTTTCTTTACTTTATCTTTTGAGAAATTTATATTACCTACAACTTTCCAGCCTAATATTTTATGGTAGATAAATTTGGCCAACCATTGCATTTACATTTTTAGATACAACTCTTTTAGCTTATCTCGAGTCATAATTTTTTGCCAGTTCTTTCCTAAAGCATTTTCCCATAACGGTGCTAAATCAAAAGCGATATCAATCATCTTGTTTAGATCTGCCTCACTCAATTCAGAACATATTCCTTTAGGTAATTCAATACCATGTTTCTCTTTCATCTGCTTAAATAGCTTAACTCCTTCAGGATAAAACTCTTCTAGCTGATCAAAAACAATACAGTTCCCAATACCATGTTTAGTTCCCAACAAATAAGAAAGACCATAACTCATAGCATGTGCTATACCCACTTGCGAATACACTATGCTCATTCCTCCATGCCATGAAGCCATCATTAATTTTTCTTCAGAATCTGATTGTTTTAAACCTTCTTCATCCAAAAAGACTTCTTTACATAACTCAAGAGCCATTTCCCCATAGCTTTGACTAAACGTATTTAAATAAGTACCCTCTAAAGATTCTATGCAATGAATATAACAATCCATTCCTGTATAAAACCACTGCTCAGTAGGAACTTTTTTAGTTAACTCTGAATCTAAGATAACTTGATCGAAGGGTGTATAATCTGAATTAATTCCTAATTTTCTATCAGGACCAGTAAGTACTGTGGTTCTAGACACTTCTGCGCCTGTACCAGAAATTGTTGGAATGCCTACATGATACACTGCTTCATTTTTTACTAAATCCCATCCTTGATAATCTTTGGCCTCACCTTCATTGGTCAACATTATAGCAACAGCTTTAGCTAAATCAAGTAATGTACCTCCTCCTATTCCAATAATACCTGAAGGTCTTTCTTTTGTATTTAAAATTATATTTTCTACTAAGCTATCAACCTGACTTGTTTTAGGTTCTTCAGCAGCAGATACATAGATAATCTTATCGTCATAGGACAACGGGATTCTAGAAGTTAGCCAAGAATTAGCCTTAAAGACATCATCAACTAAAAATATAAACGGAGCATTTATATTTAAGCGTTTTGGGGCTAAAATTTCGCTTAACTGATTGAAACTACCTCTGCCAAAAATAACTCTTGGCACCATTGGAAAGTTTTTATAACTCATCTACTATACTTCTTTTTCAAATGTAAAAATAATACTATTTTAAATGTTACTGAACCAAAAAGTGTTGAAATTTCTCAGAAAATTCACCAACATGATAACCATCTGCAAGTGCGTGGTTTACATTTATGGAAACATTCATACTTAATTCTGTTCCTTTTTTAATGGCCTTACTAAATGATACTTTAGGTACGGACTCCAAAGCTCCAGATACAGGTTCTTTATGCCCGGTATAATATAACCACGGCATTGCAGAACAATGAATGCAATCCAGACCATTTTTAGGTGGGTACAAATCCTTACTATGTTCTATCCGTTGTTTTTCTTTTTCAATATTTTGAATAAATGTATTCAAGTCCTCATCAAAATCGATAAAAGAAAATCCATAAGTATTATCACTTCGCATTATGGTAGCGGAAGCATGAATAACATCATATGCCACAACCTTGTCATCTTCAATTCTATATTTTAAGTTTTCAACAGCATTAATTGCCCTAATACAATCGTGTAGGTATTTTGCAAAAAAGCTTATATTATTATCTTTTGAAAACGTATAGGCTTTTGTTACATTGAATGGAATAGTTACCGCAAAGTATGGGTCTTTTAATCCCATAAAATGATTATAATGTGCTTTTCTATTCCAATTTTCTATATCAATAATCTTCACTAATCCAGCAGCTTTAAAAGTTCTCTTAACGAACCAATTGTTTTATAGTCTTTTCCATTAGTTTCCTTTTCTGTAACTTCCTCATGCGCCCATGTTGTATGAAAAGGCACATGAACAGCATTAGCCTTTAAGTTTACAAGCGGTAACACATCAGATTTTAAGGAATTTCCAATCATCAAAAATTCTGAAGGTTCTACATCTAAAAACTTTAAAAGTTTTGAATAATTGGCCTCTTTTTTATCACTTAAAACTTCAATATGATGAAAATATTCTGTTAAGCCAGATTTTTCAAGTTTTCGCTCCTGATCTAGCAAATCTCCTTTGGTAGCTAATATTACTTTGTACTTCGTTGAAAGTACTTTTAACACCTCTTCTACACCATCCAACAATTCCACTGGCTTATTTAACATATCCTTCCCTATATTTAATATACGCTCAAGGGTTTTGTGAGATACATTATAATTTGAAAGTTCCAATGCAGATTCTACCATAGATAAAACAAAAGCTTTAATGCCATAACCATACAGACCCAAGTTGGCCATTTCCATCTTAAACAGTTCCTGATCTATTTTATTAGGTGTTTCATAATCTGATAATAATTTACAAAACTCATTTTCTGCTTCCCTAAAATAGGTTTCATTAACCCAAAGTGTATCATCGGCATCAAAGCCAATAACTTTTATATTTTGGTAACTCATCTCCATGCTTTTTTTGCGCGTTCTAAATCTTCTGGTGTATCAATTTCTATACCTTGTATATCTGTTTCCACCATTTTTATTCGTTTTCCGTACTCTAAATACCTTAATTGCTCCAATTTTTCAGAAGCCTCTAAAGTTAACATAGGTAATTTGTAAAAATCTAACAAGGCTTCTTTTCTAAACGCATAAACGCCTTTGTGTTTGTAATATTTCACATTAACATTTTCATCTCTAGCATATGGTATTGGACTTCTAGAGAAATATAAAGCAAAATCAAAAGTATCTATGATGACCTTTACGGTATTAGGATTATTAATTTCATCTTTATCTGTAATATGAACCATTAATGACGCCAAATCAACCTCTTTTTTATCATCTTTCTTAAAAACCTCAATTAGTTTTTCAAGCGACTCTTTATCAGTGAAAGGTTCATCTCCTTGAACATTTATGACCACATCTACGTCCATATGTTCAACAGCTTCGGCAATTCTATCACTTCCAGAACTATGTTCTTTAATGCTCATAATGGCCTTACCTCCGTTGTTTTCTATTTCCTCAAAAATTACATTACTGTCTGTTACCACATATACATCATCAAACAAATTACTTGCAACGGTAGCTTCATAAGTTCTTAGAATCACTGATTTACCGTTAAGATCTTGCATTAGTTTACCAGGAAACCTAGTTGCGCTATAACGCGCAGGAATCATTGAAATTATTCTCATGGTTAGTTAGTCTATAGTAATTCAAAAGTAACACAAATTTATTCAGGTTTTGAGATGCCCTTCTTAAACTTTTTGAACAATTTAAAAACAACGAAAAGGAGTATTATAACCAAAATAATTGCCAGATACGGCAGAACAACAGAAATGATGGACATAATTATAGATGTTCCAGTTTCAATAATAGATACAATAGGATTTCCTACTCCGGCTGTAGTTGCGGTAGACGCTAAACGAGTTGTACTTGACGTTCCTGCCACGGCTGCTGCAGTTCCTCCTCCAGCTATAATGGCTAAAGACCAAGTTATTGCAGGATCTAAATTGGCCACAGTAGATAACATTACGATAGTTCCAGCTATTCCAGCAAGCGGAACCGCGATAGTATCTAGTAAATTATCAATGTATGGAATAAAGTATGCTGTTATTTCTACTAAGGTAGCAGCGCCTAAAGTAATAAGTGCAGTTGTGCTCCCTATCCATTGCCAAGATTCGTTTAATGCCCAATAATCAAAATGGGCTGCTAAACTTAGGGCAAATAATGGTACAAATACTCTAAAACCTACCGAAGCGGATAGACCAATGCCAAGGCATATGCTAATAATTGTTTCCGGATTCATATTTACTAAACTTCAAGAAATACTTTTCTAGTTTACTCTATCTCAAAAAAATCGTCTTTAAAACCAATAAGATACAATTTTTCTTTAGCTCTTGTTACTGCTGTATATAACCATCTTAGATAATCTTTGTTAATACCGTCTGGTAAATACGGTTGTTCAACAAAAACAGTATTCCATTGGCCTCCTTGCGATTTATGACAAGTAATAGCATAAGAAAACTTAACTTGCAGAGCATTAAAGTGTTTATTGGCCTTTATTTTTAAGAATTTTTTATAATTGCTCTCATTCTCAAAGTCCTTAGCAACTTCTTGGTATAACCTATTAGAATCTTCATAAGAAAGTGATGGCGTTTCTGCATGTATAGTATCTAAAAGTAGTACGGTTTCAAAAGGTCGCATTTTGGGATAGTCTACCATTCTTATTTTTACCGATGCAAACCTAAAACCGTAGAGTTCTTCAATTCTAAAAATTTCTAATACTTCAATAATATCACCATTAGCAATAAAACCAGCTTCTGTATTGGGTTTAATCCAGAAATAATTGTTTTTTACAACCATTAGATAGTCTCCTGCAGAAAGCTCATTTTCATTAAACAATATTCTACTGCGTATTTGTTGGTTATAAAGATTAGCACGTTTGTTACTTCTCACAATTATAGCGGTTTCTTCATTACCTAAATCACTGTAAGCTCCATTAATGGCATTCATGATATCATAACCATCAACCAGCCTAACAATATCCTTAAAACCATTTAAATCAAACTTAAAATAGTCATAAATCTCATTTGAGAGTGCTTCTCGTAAAACAGTTGCATTTGCTAAAATTCCAGAATCGAATTCCTGTCTAACGACTTCATCCAATTCCATTTTACTAACATCCTTATTATAGTTAAGACTTATTTTGTTCTCATCTAAAGCTGGACTAATATCTAATTTTACTGGTGGTAATTGCGCTGTATCGCCTATTAAAAGTAATTTGCATTGATGACCAGAATACACATATTGCATTAAATCATCTAGTAAAGAGCCGTTTTCAAAAAGTTTTGATTCGCCAGGAGTATCTGGTATCATAGAAGCCTCATCTACGATGAAAATCGTGTTTTTGTGCTTGTTAGGTTGCAAAACAAACTTTACACCTCCCCCTCTCTCTTTTTTAGGAAAATATATTTTTTTATGAATAGTGAAGGCCTCCTTCTTTGAATAGTTTGCAATAACTTTAGCGGCCCTACCCGTTGGAGCCATTAATACTGCACTTTTTTTTGCTTTCCACAAATTAGAAACAATAGTTCCAACAATTGTAGTTTTTCCTGTACCTGCATATCCCTTTAAAACGTACAAAGCATTGGTGGATTTGCTAAAAATAAAGTCCGACAATTGTTGTAAAACCACCTCCTGTTTTAAGGTAGGTTGAAACGGAAATTGCTGTTTTATAAGAGAATAAAATTCTGAAGAGGTCATTAAAAAATATAACGAAAAAAAATTATTCAAATATAGAAAGGATTTTTATTAGCTAGGTGTTTTAACGATTAAAAAAAAATTGTAGATTTGCGAGAGACCTTTGATAACTTTTAATTAAAACAACAATGTTAACATTTATTCTTATTGCAGTTGGTGTTATTCTCTTAACTGTATTACTAGTTAAATTAATAGATAAATTTATTCCAGCAAAAGCTAAGCCTTTTGTAACCATAGCTCTTTGGGCTTTAATTATATTTTTAGGCTACCAGACTTACATGTCTATCTACGAGCCAATTCAATTTAACAAAGTGAAGAAAAAGCGTTATGCCAAAGTAATTGAAAGTTTAATTGATATTAGAGACGCACAATTAGCACACAAAACTGTAACAGGAAAATTTGCTAAGGACTTTGATGGTTTAGTAAAATTCATAGATACTGCTGAATTTACAATTACACAGCGTAAAGATTCTACTATTCCAGATGAAGAAATGACAAAACGTTATGGTGTTGAAATGACTAAAGAGATCATAGTTATCGATACTTTAGGATTTGAGTCTGTTAAAGATTCTTTATTCAAGAATTCGGATAGATATAAAACTATGATGAATGTACCTGTAGGTAAAGAAGGAGAAAAATTTAAAATGCAGGCTGGATTTATTCAACAAAACGGAATTAACATTCCTGTTTTTGAAGCTTCAGTAAAAAAGAACGTTATTTTAGATGACCAAAATAGAGATTTAATCATCCAAGAGAACCAAGTTGTATCTGTAGATGGTGTAAATGGAGACAAATTAAAAGTTGGATCTATGGAAGAAGTAAATACAACTGGAAATTGGCCGAAGACATATGGCTCTAACGAGTAATATAACTAGTAAACTAACTAATCAACAACTGTCCATTCAAATTGGTTTGAATGGACTTTCTTTTTCTGTACTAGACTCAGATACCAATACTATTATAGCACTAAAGCAATTTGATTTTGATAGAAAATTAAATCCTTTAGAGCTCTTAGATAGAATTAAAGAGATTTTTAGTTTGGAAGAAGAACTGCAGGGTAACTTTACTAATGTAACAGTAATACATGATAATGAGCTTTCTACGCTCGTACCTAAGCCTTTGTTTAATGAAGAAGCCTTAGCAGATTATTTAAAATTTAATTCTAAAATCTTAAAAACAGATTATATCTGTTATGATGAATCTTCCTTAGGAGATAGTGTTTGTGTATACGTACCTTATGTAAACATTAATAATTACATTTATGACAAGTTCGGTTCTTTTACATTTAAGCATGTTTCTACCGTTCTCATTGAATCTATTCTCCAATTAGAGAAGAATTCGGAAACGGTTAAAATGTATGTTAATGTTAACAAAACACATTTCGAATTAATTACCTTGGATAAATCTCAACTATTATTTTACAATTCATTTGATTACGTTACCAAAGAAGATTTCATTTATTACCTCTTATTCACTGCTGAACAATTAAAGTTAAATCCTGAGGTTTTTGAGTTGGTTTTTATTGGTGATATTGAAAAGAGTAATGATTTGTATAAAATAGCTTATAAATACATTAGAAATGTAGCGTTCGGATCAAGAAAGGATATTTATAATTACAAAACATCTACTAAGACCGATTTTTCTAACTTCTCCCTAATAAAAAGCTTTTAATGCGTATAATTTCTGGTACTTATAAGAGACGAAAAATTGTTGCTCCCAGAAACCTTCCTGTGAGACCAACAACAGACATGGCCAAGGAATCCCTATTCAACATCTTAAATAACTTGTATTATTTTGAAGATATTTCAGTTTTAGATTTATTTGCCGGAACAGGTAATATTAGTTATGAATTTGCCTCTAGAGGAACAGAAAACATTACATGTGTAGATCAAAACTTTGGCTGTATTAAGTTTATTAATAAAACTGCTGATGAATTTGAAATGCCAATACAGACTATAAAGTCGGATGTATTCAAATTTTTAGAAAAAGCTACCGTGACGTCTGATGTTGTTTTTGCAGACCCCCCTTACGACTTTAGTAATGAGCAATTTTCTACCATTGTAGAACTTGTTTTTAAAAACCAACTTTTAAACGAAGAAGGTGTACTAATCATTGAACATTCTAAACATACAGACCTTTCAGACTTAAATCATTTTAGTTATTCTAAGAGTTATGGAGGTTGTGTTTTTAGCTTTTTTGAATTAACTGAAAGTTAAACAAACTGTATTAATTGGCTTTTTTTCAGTATCTTAGATAAATCCCTAAGAGTTCCTAACTCTATTATTACTTCTCTTTTACTTCAGAAATATTTGAGTTTCTGTACTTATGCTTATGGTTTTGAGTAATGCAATAACCATAAACTAATTTATATGAATTACAACTTTTTACTCGCTCTATACAGATGTAGTTAAGCAATATATGCTACAATTCTGAAGGTATGATTTAATTAACCAACCTAATAACATTTTTACAAATGAAAAACTTAAAAACAACCTTCATTTTAATTACTTACGCCCTATTCCTTACCTCACTTTCTTATGGGCAGCAGACTTACTTTATTAATCAAGATAATGTTAAGCCATCAAAAGCAACAGAATATGAAAAGGTAGTAAAAGAATTCCAAGCTGCAAGTGTAGAAAATAATGTTCAAACCAGCTGGATGTCTGCAATGAGAAATGACTTTACCTATTACTATATTGTACCTATTGAAAACATGGCGGAAATGGATAAACGGCCTTTTTCTGATATGAAAGAAGCCATGGGAGATAAATGGGAAGACATGTTTAATCGTATGGACAAATCCTGTAGTTCCTATGGTAGTTACTTTATGCATAGTGTTGATGAGCTTAGTTATAAAGCACCAGAAGGAACTGATATGTCAGATCTAAATTATCGTAAATGGTTCTTAATGTATTATACTCCAAAAAATGCCGACAAAGTTAAAGAAGGTATGAAGGCGGTAAGAGACATGTTTGAGAGTAAAGGTTCTAAAGAGTATTATAATGTATACCAAAGTGGTATTGGAAATATGGAAAGTCATTATTTAGTTTCTGTACCGGCTATAGACGAATTAGATAGTGCTAAGCGGGCTAAAGAAAATCAAGAGGTACTTGGTCCAGATAGGTATGAGACTTTTAATAAAGTTTTAAATTATATTAGTAGAATGGAAGAATATTCAGGAATGATGAGACCAGACCTATCCTATGCTCCAAAAAAAGTAGAATAAGCCAATAACCAACCCTTTTTTTAACTCAAAAACCCTTCTTTAGTTTAAAGAAGGGTTTTGTATATTTAAGTAAATCTATAAGCCGAATTCTGTGCATTCCGAACTTGTTTCAGAATATCTAAAATAGTTCAAAAGCCCTTATCATTTATCTGAGTGCATTGTTACCAATACACTTTAGCTGTCTACCCTCCAACATTGGGCGTGCAACCCTTAAACGTTGGTATACATAACATTGCACCATATAGAGTTTACCTGATTTCACTACAGCATTACCTGTACATACTTTCTGTTGCACTTTTCCTAATTTTACAACTGGTGGCCATTAACCACTATATTGCACTACGGTGTTCGGACTTTCCTCCACGTTTAAAACGCAGCGATAAGGCGATTTACTTGAGCGCAAAAATAAACAAATTGTTAATAACTCATTTCAAAATATAGCTTATCAATTCTTATTTAAGCATTGAATTTTTAACTTTGTTATACTAATATTTTTCAATGGAACACTTTGTAGTATCGGCCAGAAAGTACAGACCACAGTCTTTTAAAGATGTTGTAGGGCAAAAGGCTATTACCAATACTTTGCTGAATGCCATTGAAAATAACCATTTAGCTCAAGCACTTTTATTTACAGGTCCAAGAGGTGTTGGAAAAACAAGTTGTGCTCGTATTTTAGCTAAAATGATTAATAGTGATGGCAATGAAACCGAAGAAGATTTTGCCTTTAATATTTTTGAGTTAGATGCTGCCTCTAATAACTCTGTTGATGATATAAGAAATTTAACGGATCAAGTTAGAATTCCTCCTCAAGTTGGAAAATACAAAGTGTATATCATTGACGAGGTTCATATGCTTTCCCAAGCCGCGTTTAATGCCTTTTTAAAGACTTTAGAAGAGCCGCCTAAACATTGCATATTCATTTTAGCTACCACCGAAAAACATAAAATTATTCCAACTATTTTGTCCCGTTGCCAAATTTTTGATTTTAAGCGAATTACGGTAACGGATGCAAAGGAATATTTAAAATATATTGCTGAAGAACAAGGTATAACAGCTGAGGATGATGCCTTACATATTATAGCTCAGAAAGCCGATGGTGCCATGAGAGATGCACTTTCTATTTTTGATCGCGTTGTTAGCTTTTCTGGAAAAAATTTAACCAGACAAGCGGTTACGGAAAATCTCAATGTTCTTGATTACGAAACTTATTTTGAAAGCACAGACCTTATTTTAGAGAATAAAATACCTGAACTATTACTATTATTCAATAAAACATTATCTAAAGGCTTTGATGGCCATCATTATATTGCTGGTTTAGCATCTCATTTTAGGGACTTATTAGTAAGTAAAACTGAAAATACTATAGAACTCTTAGAAGTTGGCGAACAAACCAAAATGAAATATCTGGAGCAATCCAGAAAGGCCTCTAGAGAATTTCTAATTCAAGGTATTAATTTAGCTAACGATTGCGACCTAAAATACAAAACCAGTAAAAACCAAAGACTTCTGGTTGAATTATGCCTTATGCAGCTTGCCTCTATCACTTTTGATGGAGAAAAAAAAAATAGCAAACATTACATAATTCCAGCTTCCTATTTTAAAAAGAAAGGTATTACTCCTGTTCCGGTTAATGTTCCCAAAAAGGAAGATACCGTTAACGAAGAAAAAAGTACGGAGGCAAAAAAAGTACCTAATAATCAATTAAACACTGGAACTCCCAAGATTGTTTTAAATAAAGACACAAAAAGAAGATCAGGTTTATCTCTTAGCAGTTTAAAAGCAAAAAAAGAACATCAAATAAAACAAATGGAAGTAGTGGTAGACGAAGAAGATCTGCCAAAGGAACCATTTACAGAAGAAGAATTACTAAAAACTTGGAATACCTATGTTGATCTTTTAATAGAAAAAGGACAACGAAATTTAGCTTCCATTTTATCTATAGATACTCCAAAACTAAAAGAAACAACCATTCATTTGGAGTTTCCTAATGCTACAAACAAAGTTGAAGTGGAGCGCAATCAATATAATTTATTAGGTTATATTAGAAAGACGCTTAATAATTATGATATTGACTTATCTATTGAGGTTAATGAAGTCATGGAAAAGAAATATGCTTACACTTCAATCGAAAAGTTTGAAAAACTTAAAGAGAAAAATCCGAATATTGAATTATTAAGAAAAACTTTTAATTTAAATGTTTAAAAATCTTTTATTAAAAATACCAGTAGTCCTTTTAGCTGTGTTTGTAGGATTATGTAGTTGCGATAGCCGAAAATATAAAAACGATTTACTAAAAGAATCTATCACAAAATACAAAGATTCCCTTGAACCCATAGAGCTAGTTCAATACATACCAGAGTACGATATAATCACGGAGACGGATACACTTTTAAGTAATGGATATAACATAAAAATAAAGACATATACAGATATGTCCAATTCCGTTTTGCAGTCTTTTAAAACTGATTCAGAGTCGGTTAAGCTCTATTTTAGAGAAGTGGTTTCAGATGTTACTGTTTTTAAAAATGATAAGCTAATTTTTAACCAAAGATTTAACAACCAGTTTTTTTCTAATAATTTAGGAAGTATTAATGCGCAAGATCTTGATTATATAAATAATGATGTTTATATAGAAGAACTAAAGTCGCTTGAAACAAATAAAGTTGTATTAGTAACTTCCCGATGCGTTCCAAGAACTCATAATTGTCCTGAGTATATAATAACAATTGATGAAAATGGAAGGTTTAATGTAAATGAGATAGATAGAAATGCTAGGACTTAAATTACCAACAGACCCAAGATGGGTAAATATTGTAGAGAAAAATATTGAAGAGATTCTAACAGATCATGCATTTTGTGAGCAAAAGGCAACGAGTACTGCTATTTCTTTAATTGTGAGTTTCCCTGAATACACAGAGCTTGTTCAGGAAATGGTTGCTCTAGTAAAGGAAGAAATCAGCCATTTTAAAATGGTACATGATAAAATACTTGAACGGGGTTGGACACTCGGAAGAGATAGAAAAGACGAGTACGTTATACAACTTATGAAATTCTTTCCTAAAGGTGGTAGCAGAACCACGCAATTAGTTCATAGATTATTGTATGCCGCTTTAATTGAAGCCCGAAGTTGCGAACGATTTAGATTACTTTCTGAAGAACTGGAAGACAAAGAGTTGGCTACTTTCTACAGAAATCTGATGGTTAGTGAAGCAAACCATTATACTATGTTTTTAGGTTTTGCCAGACAATATGGCGAAAAAAAAGAAGTTGATGCTAAATGGCAACAACTTCTTGAATATGAAGCTAAAATTATGTCTGATTTAGGTAAAAAGGAAACCGTACACGGTTAGAATTTATATCCTATACCTAATTGTATATTTGTATTTCTTGCGGAAATTCCAGTATCTTCATCAAATACATTACTAATACCATAAGTATATCTGGCTTCGGCGAATAATACATGAGTAATTTTATATTCAACACCACCAACGGCTGAATATGTTATGTTCTTCATGCCGTCCTCGTACTTATGCACTTTTAAACCTGCTTGTGGTCCAGCAGCAACGTGAATTTTTTCACTTAATCTAAATCTTAATAAAACAGGAGCTTGAATAAAATCTAGGTGTAATCTTTCATCATTAGCACCTTCAGCAGAAAACTGTAATTCTGGGTTTAAAGATATAGTTCTAGACAAGCCAATATTTGCAAAAAAACCAATATATACGCTATTTCTATGTTTATTAGGAATATTAGCAGATGAGCCATCTTCAAAATCTAAATTCGAGATGTTATATCCTCCTCTTACACCCCATTTAACCCCTTTAAAAACAAAAC
Organism: Seonamhaeicola marinus; assembly: GCF_008085455.1. Classification (NCBI taxonomy): domain Bacteria; kingdom Pseudomonadati; phylum Bacteroidota; class Flavobacteriia; order Flavobacteriales; family Flavobacteriaceae; genus Seonamhaeicola; species Seonamhaeicola marinus. The sequence continues at coordinate 767,120 of NZ_VSDQ01000718.1, forward strand.
CTTCTTTTTTTTGTTTTAAGGTATCAACTGGAATTGTCTTAGATTCTTCTTGAGAAAATGCGCCAAAAGAAAGCACAAGTAGTAATGTAAAAAGTAATATTTTTTTCATAAGTAATAAATTTGGGCTGATAATTAAAGTTAATTATACGAGTACGAATATATGTTATATTATTAAAAACCTGTATTTTACAGGGTAAAGTGCAAAATTTTACTGTGTAATACTAGAAACAGTATCATAGTATATGCTTTTTATAATACCATCGGCAAGACCAATCTTTGGCACGTATATATGCTTGGAGTTACTCCATTTCATGGCCGAAAGGTAAATTCTCATGGCTGGAATTATAACATCTGCTCTATCCTGATTAAGTTCTAATTCAGTAATGCGTTCTTCGTAAGTATAGCTTTGAAGTGTTTTGTAATAACTTGTTAAATAAAAGTAAGTTAATGGCTTACCTTCGGCTTTGCCAGATACCTTAAAAATTTTATTTATATTTCCTCCCGAACCCAATACTCTTACCTTATCGTAATTTGAAGTGTGCTTTTTAATCCAGGCTTCAAGTTTTTCCCAAGTGCCATCTTTAACTTGATTATTCAGTAAGCGAACTGTTCCTATTTTAAAGGATTTTGAAGCTCGTTTTTCTCCACTTCTAATAACGGTAAATTCGGTACTACCTCCACCAACATCCACATATAAATATGTTTTATTAGGGTTAATAAACTTATTTAAGTCTGTTGCTGCAATAATTTCTGCCTCTTCTGCTCCTCCAATAACATCTATTTTAATACCTGCTTCCTTTAGAACAGAATCCACAACTTCACTCCCATTTTCTGATTCTCTCATAGCGGAAGTCGCGCAGGCTTTATACTTTACTACTTTATGAGATTTCATGAGTAATCTAAATGCTAACATAGTTTCAACCATGCGTTCTTTGTTTTCCTCAGAAATTCTATTGTTAATAAACACATCCGCCCCCAAACGAATTGGTACACGTACCAAGGAGTTCTTTTTGAATTTTACAGGTTTACCCTGTTCTTCAATAATATTAGATATAAGTAGTCTAACAGCATTTGATCCAATGTCAATTGCTGCGTATTTTTTTATTGAAAGCATATTAGTCTTTAAGCTTATCTAAATAATAATCGTAAATCGCTTCTTGAGATCTTACTTCTGGATTATCATTTTTTCTGTATTCATTTTCGTTTGGAGTATTTATTAATCTGGCTTTAACATTATCACTCCAACACATATTAAATGTGTCTAAAATTTCATTTTTAATGTCTTCATCATAAATAGGACAACTTACCTCTACCCTATTATGAATGTTTCGAGTCATCCAGTCTGCTGAAGATATAAAAACTTTAGCGTCTTCTCCTCTTCCAAAGATATAAACCCTTGGGTGCTCTAAAAATTTATCAACAACACTAATAACATCAATATTTTCACTCATTCCTTCAATTCCAGGGATTAAACAACAAATACCTCTTACAATCATATCTATTTTCACGCCTTCATTACTAGCTTCGTATAGCTTGTCTACCATAGCGTAGTTAGATATGCTATTCATCTTAACTCTAATGTAACCTTCTTCTCCTCTTTTACTGCGTTCAATTTGTTCATCAATTAATTGAAATACTCTTTTTTCGGTATAATTTGGAGATACAATAAGGTGCTTATAGGAATACACCCTATAACTACTCTCAAAGAAGTTAAAAACTTTGTTAACTTCTTTTAGGATTGGCTGATTATAGGTAAATAAGGTATAGTCTGTATATATCTTTGCAGTTGATTCATTAAAGTTTCCTGTACTTATAAATCCGTAACGTTTAAGTTTTTTCCCCTCTTCACGTTCAATTACACACATTTTGCTATGTACTTTAAGACCTGGAACACCAAACATTAGATTAACACCTTCCTTTTTCATAAGGTTTGCGTAGTGAATATTGGCTTCTTCATCAAATCTAGCTCGTAATTCTATAACTACCGTAACAGATTTTCCATTAATGGCAGCATTAATAAGAGCACTTGCAACATGCGAAATCTGCGCTAGTCTATAAATCGTAATTTTTATAGTTGTAACCTTGGGGTCTATTGCAGCTTCTTTAAGAAACTTTACAACATAATCAAAAGTTTGATACGGCGCATGCACCATATAATCCTTTTCTTTTATAGCTTTAAATAAACTGTGTCTTAAACTCAGTCCTTTAACCTCTAATGGTCTTATTTTGTCATACATTAAATCTGTTCTCCCTAAACTTGGGAAACTCATGTAATCTCTCTTATTATGGTAACGCCCACCTGGAATAATACTATCTGTATTTACGATGTTCATTTTTTGCATTAAGTACTCCAAAGTGTCGCCATCTATTGTTTTATCGTAAACAAAACGAACAGGATCACTAATTTCACGGTGTTTAACACTATCAGATAGTTTTTCAATAAAACTTTTACTTAGATCGCCATCAAAATCTAATTCTGCATCTCTGGTAATTTTAATCATGTGAGCAGAAATAGAATCATAATCAAAAATGCTGAAAATATCATTTAAACAATATCTTAACAAATCATCATACATAATGATATAATTATGCCCGTTTTGTCTAGGAAGAACAATAAAACGATCTACTCCCTTAGGTATTTCTATTAATGCAAACTGATTGGTCTCATCTTTCATTTGCATCTTTACTGCCAAATACGCTGCGCTATCCTTAAGGTTTGGAAGTTCAACCAAATCGTTCAGAACAATAGTAACCAATGCAGAACTAACATTTTTAAAGTAATATTCTTTAATAAATTCATGTTGAGAACTATCAACTTCAGTCTCATCTATTACATAAATATTTTCTTCCTTTAATCTGGCATCTATTTCATTTAAAACTCTAATGCTTTCTGTTTGTTGTTCAATAACAATTTGGGTAATGATATCTAAGAGCTCCTTAGCCTTGATACCTCCTAACTGATTCTTACCACCCTTTTTAGCTTCAACGATACGCTTTACAGTAGCGTAACGCACTTTAAAAAATTCATCTAAGTTATTTGAGAAAATACCTAAAAACCTTAGCCTTTCAATAAGTGGCACCCTTTCATCTGAAGCTTCTTGTAAAACTCTTCCATTAAATTGTAACCAGCTTATTTCTCTATTTAAATAAGTATTTTTAGAAGTTTCTGTAGTAATCATAGGTGTCAGGATATATTCCTAACAAATATATTTATTTACACTTTAAAAAAAGGGTCTACGCCTTTAAAAATCTATTAAATTATTGTACTAATGATGAACAGGATCTTGAGTACATGGACAATTACTTATACCTTGTAAGAAGTCTATTCCTATTGTAATCATATGAGTTCCAGAATTGTATGTAGACAAACCATTGGTAGTTATTTGATAAGAATACCCAAAATAGAATGCAGATTTCTTGAATCCGGCCATTGGTCCTATGTTTAATGGTTTAAAAAACTGATCATTTAAAAACCTATAAGAAATACCAGCCCAAATATAATCTTCGTTTCTATTGTACTTTCTTACCTTAAAATTAACATCTGTAGAGGAGCGTTTATCACTAGTAAACATTTGATAAAATATTGAAGGCTCAAACTCAAGCCCAGAGTTTTTAGCTCCTAAAAATGTATAACCTGTATAAACCTGATAGTTTAAGAGTAATTCTGGCTCGCTACCTTTTATAAATTCATCAAAATCTTTACTTAAAATATTATTTACATTTAAACTCATAAAGTAACCTTTAAGCCTAAATAATGCACCTACATCAAAATTATGATTCGTTGTTGTTGCATCTGTTAAACTTGAGGGTAGCGTTACAGGCGTATCATTTCCATTTGTAAAATTACCAATATCAAATCTTATGGTATTTAAGTTATAAGAGATACCTAAGGATAAATACATCTTGGCATAATAATCTAATACTAAGTGATGTGCAAAGGAAAACTTTGCGCCTAATTGATGCGTGTTACCATTGCTGTCATTATAAAAGGAAGCTCCAATTCCGGTTCTATTCGCAATCCTTACATCGCCGTAAAAAGATTGATTTTCTGGCGCATTTTTTATGCCTACCCATTGACTTAATCCGTTAGCTCTAATCTTTACGTTATCTCCAATACCAGCATATGTGGGTGAGATTACAAAATTATTATCGGCTAAATACTGTGTGTATACTGGTAAATTTAGCTCTTGCGCATAGCTTGAAAACACAACCAGTAAAAACGTTATATATGAGAGGGCTTTTTGCATCTTATTCTATTTTATAAACTATCTATATAGTGTAAAGTGACCAACAAAATTTCTATCATCTCTAGGGTCGTTTAACTTAAGTACGTACCAGTAATCACCAGAAGGTAAAGGTCTACCATTATAATTACCATCCCATTTCTGATTTACTTTTAATGTTGCTATTACTCTTCCGTATCTATCAAAAATGTCCACAGTGAGATTTTGATATTGAGACGTACAACCTGGTCCCCAACCATCAGTTCCACTCGCAGGAGTGTAGTAATTAGGAATACACACATCTATATATTCAAAATATCTGGTGGCAGTGGCCACACATCCATTACTATCTGTAACGGTAACTGTATATTCTCCTGATTCATAAATTATAAATGTTCCAGTATCTTGATATGGTTCAAAGTCTATTTCGTTAACGCGTTGTACGGCATATTCGTAAGGTCCGGATCCTCCTGTAGCTTGTGCCTCTATTTCATTTAAGCCACCATCACTAAGTGCAATTTGTAACGGGTTATATTGATTAACATCAAATACAACAACTTGTTCACAGCCATTTGTATGCCTTACTGTAATTGTTCTGTTTAAACCAGGTGCTACATCTACAAATACATTGCTTGCTTGAAAATTAACACCATCTAAAGAATAATCTACATCGGCAGGATTAACACTAGCATCAATGGAAACCGTTACACTGTTGCTAGTAGCATCTGCAACATCTGTACAGTACTCAATGCTAACCTGAGGATCTAAAAGAACTGATTCTGGAAAAGTGATATTCCATTCAGAAGTACATCCTTCTGCATCGCTTATGTAAACAATATGGTCTCCACCGCTTAAATTGGTAAAATCAAATAAAGTTTGAGTAGCACCTCCTGTGGTGTAAGTGCCATTAACATCATCTAAAGCTACGCTATATGGTAATGTACCTCCAGAGATATCAATACTAAACTCTCCGTCCATATCTCCTTCGCAAACTTCTGGAACTATTGAATTAGGAACAATAGTGATTAATACCGGTGCCGGTTCGTTGATTGTAAAATCGAATAAAACAAAACAACCTAACTCATCTTGCACAAGTGCTTGGTAATTACCTGGCGCTAAATCTTCAAAAATGGCGTCATCAAAAAATTGATTTAATTGAGGCGAAATAGCATATTTAACAACTCCTGTGCCTCCAGTTGCAATGATTTCAAGAATACCATTATTCTCTCCACTACAGGTGACATCCGAAGTATTAAAGTTTACTTGTAGAGGAAGACTAGGTTCTGTTATATTAATAGTTGCAGATGTAAATACGCAATCTCCACTTTCTACATATACTCTATAATCCCCCTGGGCTAGTTCTGTAAATACTCCTGGGCTATTTTGTGTTGCTGGTATGGCGTTACCCATAGTATCTTGTAAAGTGTACACATAACTTCCCATACCTCCTTGCGCTGTCGCTACAATTACTCCTGTTGTATCACCCGCACAATTAATACTCGCATTAGATGTATCTAAATCTAAAGTTAATGTCGGTAAAGGATCAACGCTTATCTGATTAGATATTGAGGACACACATCCATTAGCATCTCTTACGTAATACATATAGTCGCCTGGAGTAACGGAAAACGTAGTAGACGATGTAAACGTACCTAAAATTGTAGTAAAACTATCTGAATCACTATACTCATAAATACCTGTTCCTCCTGTTGCACTAAGTGTTAATGTAGCATCCGTTGTACACGTTAGCCCCGAAGCTCTAACTAAAGAAGCCTGAATTTGATTTGGCTCTGTTATTACAATATACGGAGTTGTAAATGAACAATTATAACCATCTGTAATAGTGACAGTGTAAGTTCCCGGACCTAAATTTGTAAAAATATTAGAGGATTGCGGACCAGAAGCACTTGCCGTTGGTGTAACCATATTCAAGGTATAACTGTAATTACTACCCTGTCCGCCAGTAACCGTATTAACTGTTATTGTTGCATTATCATCTCCAAAACAATTTAATGTAGATGGCGTTGCTATAGCCGTAGCATTAATTGGTGCTGGTAGGTCTAATGTAATATTATATGAATCTATACACCCAGCAGCATCACGTACGTTTACAGTATACGAACCAGCTGATAAATTTGTAAATGTAGCATTAGTTGAATAAGCTACAGTTGCGGCTCCTGTAAGTTCGTACTCATAAGTTCCCCAACCTCCAGTTGCTACGGCTGTTATCGTTCCTATGTTATTATCACAGGTTACACTTGATGTTTCTGTAGCAATAACATCTAAAGGATCTGAAGGTGAGTCAATTGTAAACGTGTTAGAAATCACACTACAGAACGGACTATCGGTTTCAATTACTTCAACATAATAGTTACCTCCAGCTAAACCTGAAATAGTCAAAGGATTTGTTGATGTATTGGCAGGTGTTGCCGCTATTACTGATAATCCACTATTACTATCATATACTTCATATGTATAATTTCCGGAATATCCTGTTACATTAAGTTCAAAAGTACCATTATTATCTCCTAAACAAGTAATATCTGTTGTGGTTGTAGCCACAGCATCAATTGTTTGGTACGGAGCAACAGTAAATGCTGCTGTAGTAATTGTACAACCAGTTGTTAAATCATTTACTTGGAAAAAGTAATCTCCAGGGTCGGTAATATTAAAGACGTTTGAAGCTTGCGGTGTTCCACTAGGCAACATTTGGTAAGAGAAATTACCCGAACCACCTGTTACGCTAATGCTCACAGTTCCTGTATTATTACAATCAATTGGAGTTGCAGCTATTACCGCGGCAGCAGTTAAAGTTGGTAGTGGGTTTATGGTTACTGTATTAGAAGCTATACAATTGTTAGCATCTCTTACGTAAATATTTATGTTCTGTACACTTCCTGTGTCAATAATATCAAAGATGTTTGAACTAAAATAATTACTTCCATCTATACTATAAGTAAATGGTGCCGTCCCTCCTACTTCTGAAATGGTAAGTGCAGAGGTGTTCACCACATTTAATGCTGTACAAGAATAATCGGTTGCAGAACCTGAAACAGTTAATAGTGCGGGCTCTCCAACAACAACATCTCTAGTTAAGAAACAATTTCTTCCAGAAGTTACACGAACTGTATATGTATCGGCACTTAAACCTTGGAATATATTGGAAGCTTGTGGTCCTACTGTAATAGGTGCAATTATTTCATATGTATACACAGGGTTATCATTACTAGCTGGTAAGTTAACAGTAATGGTACCATCATTTCCAGAAGTACAAGATACATCAGTAACTGAGGTAGTAAATGTTACTGGTGTTGCAGCATCTAAAATCACAGTGGTGTCTGTAGTACAAGACGTGGTTATGTCTGTTAGTGTAATAGTGTAATTCGTTCCTGAAGCCAATCCAGAAAATGTATTACCAGTCAGTGTAATTCCGGTACTTGGGCTAATACTATAAGAGTAAGTACCTGTTCCTCCAGAACCTGTAACAGTAACCTCTCCATCATCATTACTACATGAAGGTAATGTTGTAATGGCAGCAGCAATATCTAATCCTGTATAAATATCTATAGTAGTTGGTAAATTCGTAGTACACCCATTTCCATCTCTTATGGTAACTGTATAAGTTCCCGGAGTGACTACGGAGAATGTTGGACTAGTTTGGTAGGACAATCCGCCATCAATACTGTAATCAAAAGGAGCAATTCCTGTTGGACTAGTAACAGTAAAGGTATATGGTCCAGTTAAGTCACACTGGTTGGCAGCAAAAGTTGGAACAGTTGCAGATGGTAAAGGATCTGTATCAATTATGACATCAATCATAAAAGGACACCCATTGGCATCTAGTACATAAACATCCCAATCTGTATCTACTGCTGGATCTAAAACTCGTGAATCACTTGTAGTATAATCCCCAGCTGTTGGAGTTGTACCATCCTGAACAAAAGCATACGTATATGGTGCAGTTCCTCCGCTTGCCGTAACTGTTACTTGCGAACCAATATTACAGTTTGCATTTACATTTGATGTTTCTGTAAGTGCTAATAAACTTGGTTCTGTTACGATTACATCAACCGTAGCAGTACAATCAGTTGCATCATCAGTTACAATTATCGTATATGTGTTGGCCACTAAACCAGTTAAAGGAATTGTTGATGCTGATGCGCCTGTAACAGGTGTTCCTCCATTAATAGTATAACTATAGGTTGTTGAAAAACCAGAAACTGTAAATGTTACTTCTCCGTCATTTCCTCCATTACAGTTTACGTTATTATCTAAATTTCCAATTACTGCAATGTTTGTTACTGGATCTACGGTATAAGCTTCGTCATAATAACAATTATTGGCATCTGTAACTCTAAATACATACGTATCTGGAGCTAAACCTGCAAATATTCCCGTGGTATTAGAAGTTATTGCACTAGCAGGAGCTAAAATTTCATAACTAAGAGGAGCTACGCCGTTTGTGGCAGTTAATGTTACTGTACTTGTAGTGCTTGTACAAGTAATTGGAGTTGATACAAATGATAAATCTGTTGGTGGGTCTAAAGCAGGAACCGTCTCTGTTGCTGCAACGCTTAAACACCCATTAGCATCTCTTACAACAACTGATACTAGACCAGCTGTATTAGTTGTAAATGTATTTGTTGATGTAAATGCTCCTCCATTAAAACTATACATATATGGAGGCGTTCCATTAGATCCTGTAGCTGTTAATATAGCTGCTTGTGTTGAATTTGAAGTTCCACAAGTTAGACCTTGAGTTAATACTAATCCTGCAGTTACAACTGTAGGCTCATCTATAGTTACCGGAATGGCAACAGAAGTACAACTTTTACTATCTCTCACAACAACATTATAAGGACTTCCTGCCGCTGTTAAGCCTGTAAACACATTAGTAGTAACAAAAGTAGCGCCGTTATCAATACTATATTCATAAGGACCAACTCCTCCTGATGCTGTAACTGTAATACTGCCATCGTTACCTCCATTACAACTTACATCAATATGCGTTTCTGAAGCGGTTGGGTTCACTAAAGGATCTACAGTTATAATATTTGATACAGCAATACAGCCTTGACTATCTGTAACTCTAAATTGATATGTTCCCGCGGCTGTTGCTGTGTATGGTGAACCTCCAGTAGGAACAAAGCCGCCTCCATTATAATCTACTTCAAAAGTGGTATATGTACCTGTTCCACCAGTTGCAGTAAATGTAATTGAGGCATCTGGAGTTACGGTACAATCTAAATCTTTGGTTAAAGTTGCTAATAGTTCTAATTGTGGCTCCACTACTAAGTTTTGTGTTGCTGTACATCCATTAGCATCTTGTATTGTAAATGTATATGTACCCGATGTTGTAATAGAGAATGTTGGGCTACTTTGGAATGCGCCTCCCATGCTGTATGAAGCTGGACCAACTGATACCGTACCAGAAAGTGTTACACTAATTGGAGTTCCATTAAAACATTGTTGTGAAATTGGCGCTAAAGTAGGATCAGCATCTCTTATTACTGTTTCTGTATCAAATTGAATACATCCATATGCATCTCTTACATAAAGGTCATAAGTACCAGCGGCTAAGTCAAAAGAATTAGTACTTACCCAAGTAGCTGGTGTCCCAGAACCTGAAGTTACTGCCTGATACTCATAAGGCCCAGTTCCATGTTGTGCTGTAACCGTAATTATACCTAATTCATTACAGTTTTCATTTCTTGTAGCATCTGCCGTTACTGTTAATAAAATTGCAGATTCCGTAATCTGAAAGTTCGTTGTAGCTACACTACATCCTGCATTCGTTGCACTACCAGTTTCAGTTACAACAACAATATAATCTCCAAAAGGCAACGGACCTAAGTTTGTTACAGATAGCGTACCATTTGCAGGTACTGTTCCAGACCCTGTTATACCCGTAGTTGTTAATGAAAGTGACTCAAAAATCTCGTACGTAACAGGTGTTCCAATTCCATATGTACTATTAATATCAAAACTCACATTTCCATCTGCACTGCCTGTACAAGTTATGTTGTTTGAAACAAGAGCACTTGTTGTTAAAGTAGAATTGGTAGGTACTGGAAGCGTAGATTGCTCAAAATAGTAACAATTAGTATCGTCATCATAAACTATAAAGGTATAGGTTGCACCTGGAATTAAATTAGTAAAAGTTGTTGAAGCTGGACTTCCTGTTCCTAATTGCCATATAGCAGATCCACCAACTATGCCATCCCAAACCATTCCTGGTCCTGTATAAATTGCAAAATAGAAAGGTCCTGTTCCCGTTAAAGTAGTTGCTGCACCAATACTAACTGTTGCAGAACCACCGGTTGAACAGTCTGCTGGTGGAGAGGTCACTACAATATCTAAATCGTCTGGTGGAGAAGCTACTAAAATATTTTGTTCTAAATAGGTACAGCCGTTGGCATCTGTTATAATTATTTCATATAAACCAAAATCCACAACTTGAAAAACAGCTGATGCTCCCGTCTGGTTAGTTAATTCAACATCATATCCATTTACCCCTGTAACATGATAACTGTAATTTGGTGTGCCACCTGAAACAGAGTTTATTATAATTTCCCCTAAAGATACACCTCCTACACCACAGGTAATTGGAGTTACAGAATGGGACATTGAAATAGGGTTTGGTTCACTAATTGTAATTGTATCGGTATCTGTACAACCATTTCCGTCTGTTAAAGTAATAGTATATGTGCCAGCTGGAAGTCCACTAGTTTGAGTTCCATAATCCGTACTTGTTGTATCATTATTTACATTTATAGTAAAAGGTGGGACACCTTGTGTATTATCATAAACAATATCTATTGCTGCTGTAGATTCTCCACTACATAATACATCTGCTATTTGAGTTATACTAGTAATACTTGGATTTACAGGTGCAGAAACCGTTATACCATTAGTTTCCTCTTGACAAGAATTGGAATCCGTAATTCTAAACTGGTATGTTCCTGCTATGGATGTTGTATATGTAAATGAAGCTCCTACTGGCGTTGGTAGCACTGGATTATATGTTGTACCACCATCCGTTGATACTTCGTAGCTAGTATATGTACCTGTTCCTCCTGAAATTGTTACATCTATTGTAGCATCCATTGGAACCGAACATGTTAAATCTTTTGTTAGCAAAGCACTTACCAATAAACTTGGCTCAACCACCAATGACTGTGTTGCAGTACAACCATTTCCATCACGTATTGTAAAAGTGTACGTTCCAGGTCCGGTAATTGTAAATGTTGGACTTGCTTGATAACCACTACCCATGCTGTATTCTGCAGTACCAACTGAAACTGTTCCTGATAAAGTTACATTGAAATCAGTTCCGTCATAACACTGTGTGGCTATAGGATTTAAAGTTGGTAAACCATCACTTGTAATAGTAACCGATTGCATAAATTCACAATCGTTTATATCTCTAACGTAGACATCCCAAACAAGATCTGTTCCTGAATTCGTATCTACAGTAATCGTATTTGTTGATGTGTAAGCACCTGCTAAAGGAGCTGGAGCACCAGAAACTACTGCCGCAAATCTATAATTTGGGGTTCCTCCAGTTGCAGTAACTGTAATTTGTGATTCATCATTAGTACAGAACACATTTGTTGATGAAGCTGAAAAAGACAAAGGCGTTGAAGGTTCTGAAACAGTAACCGCCACAGTATCCGTACAATTGGTTGCTTCATCTGTTACAACTATAGTGTAAGTATTAGCTGTTAATGCTGTTAGTGCTATTGTTGAAGAAGTTTGCCCTGTAATAGTTGTTCCTCCATTTATGGTGTAACTATAAGTACTTCCAAAATCTGATACTGTAAATGTTACAGCTCCATCATTTCCACCATTACAACTTACATCACTAATTAACGCACCAATAACACCTAAATTAATAACAGGATCTATTATTAAAGATTCTTCGTAATAACACCCATTGGCATCGGTAACTCTAAACACATATGTGTCCGGAGCTAAACCTGTAAAGTTTCCAGTTGTATTTGATGTTGCAGAAGCTGCTGGTAATATTATTTCATAAGTTAATGTGCCAACCCCTCCTGTAGCAACTGCTGTTACGTTACTAGTTGTTGCAGAACAAGTAACCGTACTTGCTGTAAAGGTTAAATCTGTAGGAGGTGCTAATGCAGTAATTGTAACTGAATCTGTAAATGTACATCCTTGCGCATCTCTTACTGTATAATTTATAGTTTGATTGCTACCATTATCATTAACGGTAAACGTGTTAGTAGCACTAAATCCAGAACCATTAAAACTATATTGATATGGCGCCGTTCCTGTGGTAGGAACTGTTACCGTTATTACAGATGGTTGCGAAATATTAGTAACACTACAACTAAATGGTGTTGCACTTGTTGAAGTTGTTAAAGCAGAAGGTGCTGTTAAAGTAACTGAACCACTAAAAACACATTCGTTAGCGTCTCTTACCTGATAATTATAGGTTCCAGCCGCTAAAGTACCATATAAAGATGTTGTACTAAACCCACTACCATTAAAACTAAATTCATAGGGGCCTACGCCTCCTGATGGTATAATTTGAACAGAGCCATTCGTATCTCCATCACAAGTAGGATTAACGGCAGTAACAGTAGCAGTAGGATTAGTTAATGGGTTAACAACTACTGTGGACTGCGCAACACAACCTTGACTATCTGTTACTCTAAATTCATATGTTCCATCTGCCGAAGCTGTATATGGTGAAACAGTTCCTGTGATAGTTGTAAAGCCTCCTCCATTGTAATTAACTTCGAAGGTGTAAGGTGCTGTTCCTCCATTAGGAGTTATAGAAATTGAACCATCGGGAGTTGCTGAACAATCTAATCCTTTAATTAATGTAGCATCTAATTGTAATTGCGGCTCAATGGTTTGCGTTGCTATTGTAACATCACAACCATTTGCATCCCTTACTACAATTGTATAATTGCCCGGAGTTAAACCTGTGAATGTATTACTAGTATTGAATGCACCTCCATTAATATTGTATTCGTAAGGCGGTAAACCTCCTGAAGCCGACACAACCAAAGTAGCACCATTTACTGGATCATAACAATAATCTGAAGCTGCATCAATTGTTGCGGTTGGATTAGTTGGTGTTGTAAGATTAAAAGTTGCAGTTTCTACACAGTTGTTAGCATCTGTAACCGTAACAGTATATGTTCCTGCCTGAGTTAAATTAGAAAACGTATTGTTCGTTTGCGGTCCTAAAACCGAAGTGTCAGGTTGTTCTAATTCATAGGTATAATTACCCCATCCACCAGTAGCTGTAACTGTAACACTTCCTCCAGAAATACATGTTAAAGCATTAGTAGAAGTTGAAACTGATAATGCTGCTGAAGGAGTATCTACCGTAACTGTTTCTGTTGCCGTACAATTTGTAACAGTATCGGTAATTACAATTGTATAATTTCCTGCTGATAACCCAGTCAAGTTAATTGGAGAAGTACCGGTATTTGATGTTCCACCATTAATTGTATATGTAAAGCTAGTTGTATTTGAAACTACAAAATTTGCTTCCCCGTCTGCAGCACCAAAACAACTAACATTTTCAGTTACCTGTCCCACTACCGAAATAGATGGCAATGGATCTATGGTATAAGACTCTGTATATTCACAGTTATAATCATCTCTTACCCTAAACGTGTAAGTTCCAGGAGATAAACCTGCAAAAGTATTACTTGCCTGATATGAGGTAGCCGCGCCACTAGGCGAAACAATTTGATACTCTAACGGTGCCACACCTCCTGATGCAGTTAATGTAACTGTTGCTGTATTAGTCGGACATGTTAATGCTGTATGACTGAAGTCTAAATCTGACGGAGGATTTAATGGATCAATTACCACCGGATCTATTATGAATATACAACCATTAGCGTCTCTAATGTATACGGTAAATGTCCCATTTCTTAATCCAGGAAAACTATTTGATACCCTGTAATTTACACCGTCAATACTGTATTCATAAGGTAAAGTTCCTCCTGTAACACCAGAAACTGTAATTTCACCTGGTGATGTACATGTATAAGGTGTTGTAACTGTTGCAGTTCCATCTAATGGATCAACGGTATCAATGGTAATAGATTGAGGTGTAGTTAGACAAACATCTGTACCATAAGTATATTCAATTACCACCTCATATGTTCCTGCAGATAATCCGGTAAATGCCGAAGAACTAGAATATGTTACGCCATTATCAATACTATACCTTAATGTATTTCCGTTTGCGTTTGTTACATTAATGTCAATAGCACCACTATTGGGATTATCTGCACACAATATATCTGTACTTAAAATGTTAAAGTCAGGTTGAGGAATTGCATCAATATCAATTGATACGCTTGTAGAACAGTTATTAGAATCTATAACCGTAATATTAAAGGTTCCCCCTGTTGTAACATCTATAGTTGGTACCGTTTGAAATACCGTAGTACTGTTAACAAAATAGAAATAAGGCGCTGTTCCTCCTTGCGGATAAACAGTTATCTCGCCATCACTACAGGTTAATGGTTGTGTAACAGCCGCAGTAGCAGTTAATAAAGGAGGTTCTATTATCTCAATATCATCTGTAAAAGTACAGCCATCTTCTGTTGAAACATTAATAGTATAAGTACCTGCATTTAAATTACTAAAAGTATAATTATTAGGACTGATAGGTCCTACACTATTTACAAGTGTAGCTCCTTGATAAATGGAAAAGAAATATTGAGGCCTAACATCGTTTGCTGCCAAAATGATATTACCTAAATCTCCATTACATAAAGGTTGATTTATTGTTGTAGATACCGAAAAGTTTCTTTCTCTAATTTGTACATCTGGCACTTGGAAAATACAAGGATTAGGTGAAACACCTATTTGTCTTACATAAACAGTATAAATACCTCCAGTTGTAACCGAAATGATATTACTGTTTTGATAGTTAACGCCGTCTATACTATATTCATAACCACTTGGCACGCCCCCAACAGTTATTTCTCCTGGTGTTGAACAAATAATATCTGTAGTTGTTACCGTTGGTACTAAAACATTCTCATAAACATTAAAATAATATTGATTAAAACACCCTCCTGTATAGTTAAGTGTTAATCGATATTGTCCAGCTGAATCTATAGTATAATCAGGACCAGTTGCTACTTGATTCCAAACACAAGAAGCGTCCTCATTAGCACAATCAGCATTGATAACTGCAGAACAACTAGACTCATCAAGTCTTTCCCAAATCATTGATGAGGTATCTGTAATACCCGTTTGAATGATTCGCGTGTCATTTCCACCACATAAAAAGAAATTAGGCAATTCTTTTCCGTCATTAGGACAAGTAACTACCTGATCAGCGAATGGTATTACTGGATTAGGAACTCCTGCTCCGTACGTAATAACATCAAATATTTGATCTATGGATTGACAAGGGGCTATAGCTGTATTGTGAACATAATAAGTTCCAATTGCATTCACTGTTAGTGTTTGCCCTGTTCCAATAACCGGTGTTCCGGAAGGATCTGAAGACCATGAATACGAATCATATCCAGATCCAGCAGTAAGTTCAACAGTATCACCACATAAAATAACTTCCTCTCGAAACTCACAGTTTAGGTCTGATAAGAAGTTTGTCGCCGCAGGTGTTAGTAAACATCCTGTATTGTTGTTAATACTTGGGTCATCAGATATGGTAAAGGTGGGGTTTAATGTTCCAGTATAAGTAGCGAAAGCTTGATTACTAATTACGTTTGCGCAGGCATCATCAAGTAAACTACAACTGGATACAACTTCTACTCTAAATCTAATCTCTAGTGCTGGATCAAACTCTTCAACAACAGAGTTATCTACATCAAAAATTATTTCTCTGGTTGCAGCATTATAACTCTGAATGGTTACTCCTGGAGGTAAAGAAACGATATCTGCAGGATAGTTAAATACAATATTTACAGGTAAAACATCTCTTATTGTTAAATTAGTAGCATTATCATTTCCTGTGTTTTGAAAACCAATTATGTAATTAAGTTCATCACCTAAGTTAACGGTTTGCCCTCCAATATTTGAACCTGAGGTATCTTCTACTATTTTGGTTAAGACAATATTAGGTTCAATAATATCAACTGCCAAAGCAAAGAAATATGGAAAGAAAGTATCTCCTGAAGTTTCTAATCTTACTGTGGCTGAGGTAGCATCATTCGCAATAACACCATTTCCTGGGTTAGGAACCGCCATGATACCAGTATCAAAACCTAATGTATTAGTGCTATTTGGCACTCTATTATTTACTGGAAGCGCACTTAATTGTGTAACAGAACTATTAAAGAAATTACTAACAGGTCTATCTGTTGTAGATAAAGATAAGCCGTTTAATCGTAATCCGTCTCCTAAGATTGGACTATCACCCTCTAAAGTAGCAAAGGCAAAATTTGCTCTAACAGGTTGTGGTGCAGGTAAAGTTCTAAATCCTGAAACTGGTATATCTAGTGCTGGATTTCCTCCTGGTACGCTAATGGCACTAAAACCATCAAAACTTGTAATGGATTTTCCAGGTACAGTAGGATCTTCATAAACTATAAATAATGACCAACCTGCGGATTGTCCTGTATAATTCCCAGCATCTTGACTTCTTCCTTCTGCTGAAGAAACATTGGCAATTGTATAAGTACCTAAATTATTGGTTAAACCTGTTACAATACTTGTAACATCGGCATAACATGCATATGGGAAGCTATCTCCTCCATCGACTGAGGTTGTACCCGCGTCAAAAACTATTGTTCCTGTTACATCTTGATACCCTCCTGATGGTCCCCTAAATCTAACTTGATCAATAGGAGCTGTTCCTCTGTTAACCGCACTCCAATATAAACCCGCATGAATTATTTGATAACAGTTTGGGTTTGCAATTTCTAAATCTGCACTAGATGAACTAAACGTTGAAGCATCACTATCTATATCAATATAACGCATATCAACAGTGTGGTTGTAAGTAGAACCATTATTAAATGCGTTATTATCAGGACCTAGAATATTATTTCCTATTAAAACAATATCTCCTTTTAAATCTTGATTAAATCTTGGAGCAAAGGGCACATAATTTTGGGCAAACATTTGCACTCCCAATAAAAGAAGTATAGCGCATATGCTATAGTTAACATAAGTAGTTTTTTTCATGGGCGGTTATTTTTACCTCTTTTAAGGGGCGTTAAAAGAAATATTGCAATTGAAGTTATTTGTAAGTTAATTAATAACCAATTTGCTGTTTAACTAAACAAACAACTTTTAATCGAAGTAAATATCGTGATTTTAAATTAAAGAATGAAGCGAAAATTCATTTTTTATGCATTTCAACCATATTTTAACACCGATTAACGTAAAAATAGCCTTTATTGTAATATTTTGAATACAGATACAGAAATCAAAAAACTACTAGTTTTCAATCTTAACTATTGACATTTTTGCATTATAAGGTTCATTCTCCTTATTTTGTAATGACCTTTGGGCTTGACCGATATTGTCAAATTTATCGTAATAAATAAAGTATTTATTGGAGTTCACATCAAAGAAGAAATTCACATCCTTTCTTCCTGAAGCTACCATTTTCTTCAAGAATTCATCTCTTTTAGCTTCGCTATCATGTACAGCAATAACCATGTAATAACCACTTTCGGAGTGACTAACATTTTTGACGATTTCAATGTTGCTATTATTTCGTTCTTCACCAAAATCAAAGTCCGATTCAGTTAGTTTTTCAGTACTTTCTTCAGTAAATTTCTTAATTCTAGCAAGAGCTAAACTATCCTTATTAAATCTATCTTTTTGATTATCATAAGCCGCACGCTTAATTCTTCGTTTTCTTTCTTCTTCTGTTGCTGCCTTAATGGTTACCAAAGAGGCTTCCAAATCAGATTTAGTCTTTATTGCGGTTAACTGCTGCTCCTTTAATTCATTAATCGCTTTTAAGTATGCCGCATTTAGAGGATCTTTATCATCCCGTACTTTGCGCTTTCTAGTAATATAAATAGCCTCTAACTCTTCAATTTTTATGCGTTGTTCCTCAATGACTTTATCCAACCTTTCTTTAAGGTTTTCAATTTCAGCATTTTCAGCTGTTACACTCTTAAATGCCTTAGGCGCAACAACAATACCTTGTTCACTTAAATCATTTTCTTCTTTAAGATCATCGAGGTCTTTTTGCTTAATAGCTACTTTTTCCGTTAATTTCTTAATTAAGTCCTTTTGAGAATTATTAGATGCTTCAGCGGTTTTATTCAAATCATTTATAGACTCCGCCGTTTCTTCGTCAACTTCAGGTAGTTGCTGTGCTTGAGCCTCCTCCGCTCTTCTTCTTGCCTCTTCTTCTATTTTAGCTTGCTCTAATTCTTCGTTTCGAATTCTTTCAGCTTCCAATCTTGCTTTTTCTTCTGCTTCTGCTTTTTGTCTTTCAGCTTCAATTCTTGCCTTTTCTTCCTCTTCTTGTTTTTTCTTTAACAACTCAGCTCTAATTCTCTCTTCTTCTTTTGCTTCAGCTTCTTTTTTAGCTCTTTCTAATTCTTCATTTTTAATTCGTTCAGCTTCCAATCTAGCTTTTTCTTCTGCCGCCGCTTTTTGTCTTTCAGCTTCAATACGAGCTTTTCTCTCTTCTTCTAATCTAGCCTTCTCTTCTGCCTCCTTTTTTTCTTTTTCTGCTTGAGCCTCAAGTCTATCTTTCTCTATTCTTTCAGCTTCATTAGTTGCTTCTTGTATTCTGCTTTCTTCTTCGCTTTGGGATGTTTTATTTTCTACTACTTCTGTTTGGGTTGTTGAATCTTCAGCAACATTATCCTTTGGTTTATCAGAAGCTACTGGAGTATCATTATTATTTGTATTTGCAATTTTTCTTCTGTCTGGTGTTCTCGTTTTATTGTTTGAAGTATTACGTTTTGCTACACTTCTTTTTCTTCTTTTAGTTGCAAATACCGATTTTTCTTCATCATCACCATTATACAAATATCTACTGTTATTTTTAAACCTGTAGGCCAAAGTAAATTCATGAGAGCTACCAAAACCTGATAATTCTCCTAAAGATTTTTCAAAGTTATATTCTACGGCTATTTGTTCACTTATATTAATACCTAATCCGGCAGAAGCACCATAAAGTGTATTGTAACCTATTTGCCCCCAAAGACCTTTGGGAATACTTAACATTGCCAAACCAGAAAAAACTGTTGTTTCTTCTTTTAATTCAGCAGTAATTAATGAGGAAAACTTAGCCTCATCAAAAAAACCTCTGCTATCCATATACCCAGTATACATGATATGAGCTTGATAACCTAGTTCTGGGTTGTCTTCAATAAGTTTTGAGGTATTAAAATTATAGGAAACTAAGTTATTTACGGACACACCAAAATCGAAAAATTCGGTTCCATAATTAATTCCCGGATTAACCGTAAGTAAGAGGTTTTTTGGTAAATTTTGAAGCGCTGGGTCCGGAAAATTCGAAATAACATTCCCTTCATTTATACTACTTTGATAGGCTCCAATGTTTAAACCAAATGTTAAATTATTCTCTCTATTTATTACCGCATTATATGCAAAGTTTAAAATTCCACCAAAAGTTGTTTGCACACCGAAATCTTGCTGAAACAAACTTACACCAGCTCCAATATTTTCTTTTATCCTACCTGAAAAACCAAACAAATAAGCTTGTGGTGCATTTTCAAATTGCATCCACTGTCTTTTATTACTAAAACTAATGTACTTATTCTGCTCTCTTACAAAACTAAATGTTGGGTTTACAACATGTCTATTAAATTTTAGAGAATTTCGAACAGGTAAATCTAACGCAACAACACCATTCTCTTGAGAGTATGATATTCTCGAAAGACTAAGAAATAAAATCACATATAGTAGGTATTTGCTCATTTTACTTTACAACAGTAATAGATCCTTTACGTGTTTGAGAGTTTTTTGGGGTTATTATATAGAAATAAACTGGATTAACATCTTTAAAAGACAGATTCTCAGGCCAGTTATTTTGGTAATCATTTGTATTTAACACAGTTTTCCCTTGAGAATTAATAATCATAACTTGGGTTTCAGAACCGCTAGTAAATTCTTTAGGTATTATCCAAGTATCATTAATATTATCTCCATTAGGACTAACAATATTTGGGATTTTTTCTACATTAGGAAACTGCTCCGTTACCCTAAACACAAATTCTTTTGTAGAACTACATCCTATATTTTGAGTAATAATGACTTTGTAATTTCCAGACGCTGTAATATCTAAACTACTGTTGGTTTCTCCAGCAATAGTAACTTCATCTTTAAACCATTGAAATTGTGGGCTAATAGCCGTTGTTGTAACCGTTGCTGTTAAAGTTTCTCCTTCCTCTAATTCATTTATTTCCGCAACATCTATACTACTATTAAATCCACTATTTTCTAAATCTATCAAAGCTGTTGCCGAACAATCCCCTAAATCCACTATAACAGAATAGGCTCCTGCTTCATTAGTTTCATACATTTGATCTGTTGCACCATTAATCTGCTCACCGTCTTTAAACCACTGATAGCTCTCTCCTTGTATTGAACTTAAAATTGTAGGTCCAATTTCATGACAATACGGGTTTCCTAGTGAAGAACTTATCGAAGTATTGGTTTCGGATGAAGCAGCTTCTGTAATAACTACTTTATTGGAAAACGAATTTGAAGTACAAGTTCCATAATTAGTTTCGGCAAAATATGTTCCTGCCTCAGTAACCTCTAAGCTCTGCCCTGAGGCTACAAACACAGATGTTGTTTCACTCGTTTCCTTAAACCAATTAAAAGTTAAAGAAGGGTATTGAAGAGGTGAATCATTCATAGGTCCACCGGGGTTATCTATTGTTAAAAGATAACTATCACCAGAACAAAAAACAGCTGACTCTATTAAATTATTGATAGTAAACGGTGTATCTTGAATTTTATAATACGCAGCAAAAGAATCAGAGCTAGAACTTGTTGCAGCTGGAGATGTACTTTTTATCCGAATTTTAAAAGCTTCACCCGCAATAGTTGTTGGTAAAGAAAATGTAAGTGTTGCCGGAGATGTGGTTACACTACCAGCTGGAGATGAATAAATTACGGTTGGTGTTGCAAAATCTCCCGTTTCATCTGAAAGCTCAATTATAAACTGATTAGAACCCGTTAAAGCAGCTGGAGGAGAAAATACAAAGGTAACATTATAGGTGTTAAAAGATTCACTTGCACAAGCTTGTGTAAATCCTAAATTGGGTTTACCAATAACAACTTGTGCATTTACCGATGATAAGGTAAACGCACAAAGCATTAGTGTTATTAACGTGAAATTCTTCATTAAACAATGGTTTCTTTCCACTAAATTATCAATCCAAGCAACTTAGTTACTCATCGATATCAGAATCTATATTAGTGGCAATAATTTTATTTATTCTTAATCTATAATCTGGTCTTCTTTGATTTTCAATATCGATGAAGGTTTCTAAGTTGTTACTCTTCGAATACACGTTAAAAAAGGCAGCATTACCATACCAATTTTCTAAATCATCGTTATTACTATTATTTTCAACAAAAATGTTTCCATTACAATTGTTAAAATACATATCCGTGAACTTAACTTTTTCTAGACTTTCTTGATTAATCACTATACGATCATCTAAAATTACGGCTGGATTAAACCCAGATATAACGCTTTTATTCATATCTAGTGTAGCTCCTATACCAACATAAACGGCTTCATTAATAAGTCCCATATCCATATTGGCCTGTAAATCTTTACTATCATTTAACATAGTAAGATTCTTTGCAATTACCTGTGTACCATTCTTAGAAAAATCTACTTCTTCTTTCTTATCGTAAGACATTACCTTTAAACATCTAGAACCATCGCTTCCAGAAGAATATGGGGAACGAATAGCTAAAGAATTATTCAATTTACATTGAACACCATAGTTAAACTTAAAATCGTTACTACTTGTTCTATACGAAACTACCTGATTTAAAGTTACTTCACCACCCCACAGTTCGTATGCATCTCCGGCGCAGTAACTTATCATTATATTATCTAAAACTGTCTCATTTCCAACACCAGCTAGAAGTAATCCATTTAAATATCCTACACCTCTAATTCTTTTACCAGCATATTCAATTCGAACATATTTTAATACACCAGAATTACTACAGGTATTATCACCTCCATAGTTTACATTTATGTAATTTTCAGGGCTAAGATTGTAATGAAGATTAGCTACAGATCCATTTCCAAATTTATTTAAAGGAGCATCACCTAATAAAGTAATTCCGCCCCAGTCTCCTGCATGCCTTACACTTCTATTTGAAGAGAAAACGATTGGGTCTGTTTCAGTTCCTCTAGCAATAAGCTTAGATCCTTTAGATATTGTTAAAGACGCCTTAGAAGTATAATCCGCTAAAATCACAGTTCCTGGCTCAATAGTAAGTGTTGCATTATTTATAACAAATACATCACCTACTAATAAATACGTGTCTCTTTTGTATAAGTTTGTATTTTCTGTAATATTACCAGAGATAATTTGAGTAGGCTCTCGGTAATTGTTTTGATTAGGCTGGAATTCTGTCCAATTGTCTAACCAATTGTTGTTCCCAACAATTCCTTTTTCTTGTTGAGCAAATACATTGGCGGTAACCAATAGTAATAGATAGGTTAAGATTTTAATAGTTTTCATAATCAATAATTAATGATTAATACAGTAGAATTTGGTACATTCTTTAATAGGTCTCAAATATAGCTCAAAATCCACGAAATACAAAATAATTCGACGAAACACCACTCAACCAAGACGAAATATTAAATATTTTCGACGAAATGCATATTTAAAATAAATTATTTATTTGTTTTTTTGAAATAAAAAAGGAGTTGTAAAACAACTCCTTCCTAATATATGTTATAATTATTCTTATCAATGAAATTCGCTATACTCATGAAGCGCTTTTAAGGTGTCTTCATAAAATAAAATAGCAGCAATTAAATCATCCGTATCGGAATAAGGTAAAATCCGTTTTTGAAATTGCTCATTTTGCTCTAGAAATTCATCGGTTGCTTCAAATTGAGCATCAAGCACCTTTCTATTCTCATTATCATTGGGTATACCTAATGTAGTCAACGTTACCCCAGGTTTAGTGGCAAAAGCAATATATGGCATAAGCTTTACTAGACTTTCAATTCTTTCAACATAAAGCACTAAAAGTTCTCCTTTTTGTTTCCTGTCTAGTTCTTCCTTACTATGGTATTTCTTAATTGCTACTTTATCGCTAATAATACTTCTTGCATTCTTATTTTTTTGGGCAAAACAAATACCTGCCATTAATAAAAAGCTAAAACTAAGTAGGATTGATTTAGTTTTCATTCTAATAGATTTGTGGTTCTAGTGCGCTAATTTATACATTTTAACGTAAAAAACAATCATTTTATCGATTTATTTTAACTTTTTTTCGAAAAAAGAAACTTTCCTACAAATTATCAGACTTTAAAATCCCTTGGAAAAATACAAGCCTCTGTCTTCCCTTTAGTCAACCTATTCCAATTAGTTATATTGAAATCCAAAATAACAGCGCCGCTGGTAGGAACATTATCAATAAACTTATCGCCATAAGTATTAACAAATGCAGTAATAGCATGATTATGACCAAAAATCATTAATGTGTTTATAGTGTTATCACAATTTTTGACTGTTTCCAACAAATCTCGTCCTTCAAAATCATATAACTTGTACTTGAACTCTATATCTAATGTTTCCAAACCAAGGTTTTTCACGAAAATATCGGCGGTTAACTTTGTTCTAACCGCATCGCTAGATAGTATTTTATCAACACTTAAGTTCATTTGTTTTAAATGTTTTGATACCAAATGAGCATCACTAATACCTCTATTCTTCAAAGGCCTTTCGTGATCAATGACATCAAATTCCCACGATGATTTTGCGTGTCTTATTATAATTAGTCTTTTCATACCCGATTAAACGCTTTTTTTATCGATAAATAGTTGTTTTTATCGTTTAAATTCAATTTATTTGCTTCGTAAAATTAAAAGAATAAATAAAATATTACAGTAATTAAGTTAATAATCAAAGAAATATATGGTTAAATATTACTATCGTTAAAAAACAACTAAAAACCGATTAAGTGTTACAGTTATACTGTTAATCGAATTTATAAGTGATATAACACGTATTTTTGAGCAGCTTATTACATCTTGTTTTTTTTGTGGTACCTATAAATACAACAAATTATGACCCCAAATCTAATTTTAAATGTACAAAAGGTATTGTTTTACGGTACTGATCCCTCACTGTTTTTCCCCTCAAAAACTTTATTACTGTTTAATTTTAGTGTTTGTTTTTCTAACACTAATGTTGCTTTGTGTTATCAATATAAATGAAAACTACATAAGCTAAAATGAATTATACAATTAACTATAAAGTAAAAATATAGTCTAAATAAAATTAACTTATTGATATTGTTTCAGCAATACTTTGCTTCCTAAAATATTTTCATATGAAAAAGTTATACCAAATCACAACCTGCTCTAAAAAACATCTAATAAAATTGATGTTATTTGTTTTTTTGGTTATTTCGAGTTTGAATTCAATTTCGGCCCAAGTAAGAGTTCCTTTTTCTCCAAGAGCTTCTGAATTAACTCCAACGGTAACAACGTATAGTGTTAAAGGTGATTTCGCCATGATGGGGAACACCAATCTTACATTGTTGAATTATTCGGATAACACGCCTAACACCAATAATATGATATATGTAGATATTGATGGTGATAGCAACACATTTAATTCATCTTCGGCTGAATTGAACTTTTCAACTGAAAATGGAGCAATACCTAGTTGTTCCAATGTCGTATTTGCAGGAATTTATTGGTTTGGTAAAGCAGATACAGGAGCAGATGCCAATCTTGATGGAGATAATGACCCTAATACTTTTAACGTTACTAAAAATGGTGTTACTAAATCTTTGGATAAACGCAAAATTCTTTTAAAAGGTCCAGTTAATACTACCTATCAAGTAGTAGATGCAAATACCTCCCTTACTGGAGCAGAACTATATTTTCCTGAAGATATTGACATTAATCTTTATACGGCATATGCCGATGTTACTCAGTTTGTAAGAACTAATGGCGTTGGTGAGTATTTTGTTGCAGATATGGCTTTAACTGAAGGGTCTCAAACTCCCGATGGTTTATCTGGTGGATGGGGAATGGTTGTTGTATACGAAAACCCACAATTAGATTGGAGAGACATCACCGTTTTTGATGGTCATGCTTTTGTAAGTGGAAACAATGGTACCGAAACGTTCTCATTCAACGCCAGCGGATTTACAGCTTCACTGAATGGACCTGTAAATGTAAAACTTGGTGTAATGGCTGGTGAAGGTGAGCCTAACTTTGTTTCTGATTTTCTTGAAATTGAAATACAAAATACAGGAACTTATCAAAGTCTTGAAAACACCATAAATGGTGCAACAAACAACTTTTTCACATCAAGTATTGAAACTGGTGGTAATTCAAGAACGCCTAATTTAGTAAACAATACTGGTGTTGATATCTTAACAATTGATATTCCAAATGCAGGAAATAGTATAATTGCGAATGGTCAAACATCTACTTCATTTAGATATGGATCAGGTAGTGATGGTTTTGCTATTTTTAATTTAGTTTTTGCGGTTGATGCTTTCGTTCCAGATCCAGAAATTGTAATAGCTAACACTTCAATTAACGGTGCTCCTCCAGGACCTACAAATAACAATTTAGAGCCAGGAGAAAACGCAGATTTTGAAATTGCTATTAGAAATACTGGTACAGAAGAAATTAACAATGCCGAACTTACTATTCCCTTACCTGTATCTATAGATCCAAACAATGTAACTATTACATCTAGTGTAAATCCTCCTTTAACGACTACAAACGTACCTGTTTATGATCCAAATGAAGGCGTAAATGGTTCTATAGTTTGGGATTTAGGCACATTGCCTATTCCTGCAGATCCGAATACAGTTCTTGCAAATTTAGGATTTAAAATAACAGTAACCACGGATTGTACAGTATTAGGAGATACTAATTTCCAACCCACTGTTGCCATAAGTGGTACCTTAAAAGGTGAGGGAGCCATTTCAGGAGAAGAATTTGAAACAGAGCTAATACAAGGCTACGAAACTACAGGAGTATGTACAGGTGCACCTATCCCAGCACCAATTATTATTGGTATTGACTATGTAGATTATGTAAACGAAGCTCCAATAATCACAGCTCCAACTCCTTTGGAGTTAGAAGGTTGTGATGAAACATCTATTACAGCTATAAATGCCAGATATCCTTATAGTGCTTCAACATCATCCGACATTAAGGATACATATGTTACCACAGGTTATACGGCTTCAGATAATGGTACTATAGAAAGCATAACATATATAGATGTTATAACTTCTAATACACCTACATTAATAGAAATTACAAGAACTTATAGCGCTACTGATGACTGTGGAAATACCAGCAGCGTACAACAAATAATTCAAATAAGAGATACTACTAACCCAACAATTACTTGTCCTAGTAATGTTACTGCGGGTACTTCAGATGATGGTAATGGCAATTGTTCAACGACAGTCAATTTAGGCTCTCCTGTTACAGGAGACAATTGTACAGTCGCTTCGGTAATTGCTCAAGTAAATAGTAACACAATTGACCCTGCAACCTTTGAATTTGGATTAGGCAACACTACGGTTGTTTGGATTGTAGAAGATTCTGCGGGTAATACAGCTTCTTGCGAACAAACAGTTACTGTTAATGATGATGAAACCCCTACATCTCCAGTGTTACCAGATTTAACTGGTCAGTGTTCGGTAACTGCTACAGCGCCTAC
>NZ_VSDQ01000863.1:0-712 GCF_008085455.1 Seonamhaeicola marinus
ATCAGAAAAACCAGCTTCAATAACATCGCTACAGCCATCGCCATCACTATCTGCATCAATGTATGAAAATATAGTATCTGCATCAAAATCATTTAAAGTATAACCTATGGTATTACTATCGGGTGATGTTTCGGCGGCATCTGCCCAACCATTAATACCATATGTTGGGCCATCTTCAACACCATCAAAATTAGTGTCAGATAGTGTGCCTAATTGCCCAGTTTCAACTAAATCTGAAATGCCATCGTTATCACTATCTAAATCATAAAAATCCATAACGCCATCATTATCAGTGTCAATAGGTGCTGGAAAAAAGTCGAAAACATCATCTAATCCATCATTATTAACATCATTTCCAGATGGTGTTACAATGGAGCCAGAACGCTCAATAATATCAGGAATACCGTCATTATCACTATCTAAATCTAATTCATCTTTAATACCATCATTATCGTTATCATTTTTAAAACATGTAAGCGATATGTTAGCAGAAAAAGTAGAGGCTGTATTTATATTTTGAAGTTGATGTTTGAATGAAAAACCGTTAACACTATTTGCAAAAAAATGAAATGGTGTGTTGCCATTGGCCGCAGGGTTTATTCTGAAATGAATTTCAGAGCCTGAAAGTTGTGTGATACCCGTTTCAAAAAGGCCATCAAAATTTGAATCAATTAAAAGACGGTTATCAGGATCAACAACCGTAATATTTTTA
>NZ_VSDQ01000701.1:0-715 GCF_008085455.1 Seonamhaeicola marinus
CGAAAAATAACGACTAAAGGTATTGAATTTTGTGAGCGTTTAGTTGAAACCCTTAAGCCATACAACCCCGTAATTATATCTGGTTTTGCTTACGGCACAGATATTACAGCACATAAAGCTGCTATTAAAAATAATTTACAAACGGTAGCGTGTTTAGCACATGGTTTTAATCAAATTTACCCCAAAGTACACAAAAAATATATGACGGAAGTGGAAAAAAATGGCGGTTTCTTTTCTGATTTTTGGAGTACTGATACTTTTGATAGAAATAACTTTTTAAAACGTAATAGAGTTATTGCCGGATTAAGTGAAGCCACTATAGTTATTGAATCTGCCGAAAAAGGAGGAAGCTTAGTAACTGCCGATATTGCAAACTCATACAACCGTGATGTTTTTGCGGTTCCGGGCAGAGTTACCGATGCCCAAAGTATAGGCTGCAATAACTTAATAAAATACCAAAAGGCACACATGCTTACCAACCCTTTAGATGTGCCATATTTATTAAACTGGCAACTTGAAAATGAGCAAAAACCTGCGCCTGTGCAAAAACAACTTTTTGTAGAGCTTGATGCTACTGAAAAGACAATTTATAATTACCTGAAAAATAATAATAAAGAGCAGTTAGATATTATTGCGCTTAACTGCAATTTACCCATTTTTAAAGTATCAAGCACGCTTTTAAATATGGAGTTAAAAGGGGTTGTTAGGCCACTAC
>NZ_VSDQ01000273.1:0-719 GCF_008085455.1 Seonamhaeicola marinus
TGTTTTTCAAGGTGCTTTTTGTGAATGTTGTTGTGTTCTTTTTTTGATAAACCTAGTTTTAAACCACCTAAATTAAGGGGTTGTTATTTTAATGTTATTTTTAAAAATTTAACGTTTTATTAAGAAATTAAAAAGCGTTAAAATAAAGTACTAACTATTTTGCTATTATAAAGGTTATTTTATTTTTGATGTTACATTTTGAACTAAATACATAGATATATGAAATTATTAGGAATTGGCTCTAGAATAAACCATGCTGAATACGGAAAAGGAGTAATAACCAATGTTACATCACAACATTATTGGGTTACATTTATTGAAAATGGATTAGAAACTATTGATTTAAATAGTGATTTTGATGTTATTGAAGCAGCGCATGATGATGTTGATACTGTTAGTTTTTTAGATGTTGAAACAAGCTTGGTTAATATTTTAAAGAAATGGAGTGACGCTACCGAAGTTGTTGCAATTGCCGATAAGTACAAAGGAGGAACACTTATTTTACAACCAGCTGATGATAGTTTAAAACCTTATGAGTTACCTATTGATAAATTTTTTCATAAAATAACAATGGTTAGAGATAGATTGCGTGTTATGGAACAACGCATAAATGCTAGTGATTTAGATGCACAACAAAAAGTAGACTTGCAACAGTACATTACAAGAATTTACGGTAGTTTAACCAGTTTTAATGTGCTTTTTAAATCTGATACCCACAA
>NZ_VSDQ01000883.1:0-1930 GCF_008085455.1 Seonamhaeicola marinus
ATACCCTATAAAAGATATTACCAATTCACCTGAGTTAGATTTTGTGTTGATAGTAAAATTTCCATCAAAATCTGTTACTACACCGTTTGTAGTACCTTTTTCAACAACATTTGCTCCTGGTAACGGAATGTTACTTCCCGCTTCCAAAATAGTACCACTAATGGTACTTTGTGCCATAGCTACGGCAGACACTAAAAGTGCTACAGCAACTATTAAATTTTGAGTAATTCTTCTCATAATTTTTAAAAAGATTAATTTTTTTAATTAGTCTTGCAAAATTACTTCTTGAGTAAGGTTTTAATATTAAGAAAATATTAAGAAAACTATAACAGTTTTAAAGCAAAAAAGACACTAACCTATTAAAATTAGCACCTTTTTTTAAGTAAATATTATGAGAATGTATTTTTTTTACTTCATATTTTTGTAATATGTCAGTAAATTAACAGTTGAAGAATCATGATTGTTTGTTACCAAATTGTTAAATTCATGTAAAATTTTTGTTGCCAACTGTTTTCCTAGTTCAACTCCAAACTGATCGTAACTAAAAATATTCCAAATAATACCTTGTACAAAAATCTTGTGTTCGTACATGGCTATTAGCTTTCCAAGACTTTTAGGTGTTAATTTTTCTACAAAAATTGTGTTTGTTGGTTTATTTCCTTCAAATATTTTAAAAGGCAAAATAGTTTCTGAAGTTCCTTCGTCTTCTACTTGTTCTTTTGTTTTACCGTTAAGTAAGGCTTCAGTTTGTGCTAAAAAGTTTGATATTAATTTATCTTGGTGGTCTTGATTACCGTGTAATGATTTTGCAAACCCAATAAAATCAGCTGGTATTAGTTTGGTTCCTTGGTGAATTAGCTGAAAAAATGCATGTTGCGAGTTTGTACCGGGTTCTCCCCAAATTAATGTACCTGTTTGGTAATCTATAAAATTACCATTTCTATCAACACTTTTTCCATTACTTTCCATAATGCCTTGTTGCAAATAGGTAGCAAATTGATTTAAATACTGCGAATATGCAATTACAGCTTCACTTTCAGCTTTAAAAAAGTTATTATACCAAATACTTATTAAACCTAAAACCACCGGAATGTTTGATGCAAAATCTTCATTTTTAAAATGCTCATCCATTTCATGAGCACCTTCTAATAAACTAGCATAATTATTATAACCAACTGCCAAACTTATTGAAAGCCCAACGGCGCTCCATAATGAAAAACGACCACCAACCCAATCCCACATTGGGAAAATATTTTCTGAAGCTATACCAAAATTTTTAACCGCTTCTAAATTAGTTGATACTGCTACAAAGTGTTTTGCTATATCATCTTGTGATGCCGATTGTAAAAACCATTCTTTTATGGTGTTGGCATTTGATAAGGTTTCTTGTGTGGTAAACGTTTTAGAAACTACCACAAATAAAGTAGTTTCAGGGTTTAATTTTTTAATTACTTCATTTACATGATCACCATCAACATTACTTACAAAATAAGTTGTTAAATGGTTTTTGTAATACTGAAGCGAATCTACAACCATGGCTGGCCCTAAATCTGATCCGCCAATACCAATGTTTACAACATGCGTAAACGCTTTACCTGTATACCCTTTTTTTGAACCACTTACCACTTTATTGGTAAAAGCCTCTATTTTTTCTCTAACGCTATAAACTTCAGGTATTACATTAACACCATCAACATTTACAACGGCAGTTTTTAGAGCTCTTAAAGCGGTGTGTAATACGGCTCTACCTTCGGTTTTATTAATTTTTTCTCCTGAGAACTGACTTTGTATTGCTTCTTTAAGCTTAACATCATCAGCTAATTCTAATAAATATTTAAATGTTTCTTCAGTAATTCTGTTTTTAGAAACATCTACATAAAAATCTTGCCATTTAATGGTAAATTTATCTGCCCTGTTTGCATCTTGAGCA
>NZ_VSDQ01000822.1:0-723 GCF_008085455.1 Seonamhaeicola marinus
GTTGCTAACCCAACTCCTGAAAACTGGGAAGATATTATTCCTGAAACAAACAATGTTTTATCAGTTTCAACTTCTGGAAACTATTTTATTGCAGAATATATGGTTGATGCGGTTTCACAAGTAAAACAGTATGATTATAATGGAAAACTAATTAGAGAAATTACACTTCCGGGTATTGGTAGTGTTGGTGGTTTTGGTAGTAAAAAAGATGAAAATATTGACTATTTTGCTTTTACCAACTACAATACACCATCAAGTATTTACAAACTTAATTTAGAAACTGGCGAAGTAACTCTTTATTGGAAACCTGCCATAGCTTTTAATAGCAATGATTATGTGAGTAATCAAATATTCTACACATCAAAAGATAGCACAAAAGTACCAATGATAATTACACACAAAAAAGGTTTAAAATTAAACGGTAAAAACCCAACTATACTATATGGTTACGGAGGCTTTAACGTTAGTTTAAACCCATCTTTTAAAATTACAATGGCCGTTTGGATGGAGCAAGGTGGTATTTATGCTGTACCTAATTTACGTGGCGGTGGTGAATATGGTAAAAAATGGCACGATGCCGGCACACAAATGCAAAAACAAAATGTGTTTGATGATTTTATTGCTGCAGGCGAATATTTAATTGAAAATAAGTACACATCATCTGATTACTTAGCTATTAGTGGCGGATCTAATGGCGGATTATTAGTTGGAGCAACCATGACA
>NZ_VSDQ01000495.1:0-726 GCF_008085455.1 Seonamhaeicola marinus
ACCCTAACTAAAGAAGAAACCTTAGCTTGTTTTGGTCAATACTATTTTAATGATGTTTTAAAAGATGTTAATGGTACAGGCCACCAAAATATTAGAAACTTTATGAGCACTGGTTTTGAAGGTTTAAATTTTGAAAAACCAGCTTTAAAGAAGAAATAATCTGTCATTTAAATATTGAGGAAGAAGACACTTATTAAAAAGAAAAAATGCTTCTTCCATTATATTCTAAATGATTAGAATTAAAAAACAAAAAATGCAGCAGCTTCTTCAAGAAATAGCCCAATGTACTATTTGTAAAGCACATTTGTTATTAGGTCCAAGACCTGTAGTTTCTGCACATAAAAAATCTAAAATTGTAATCATTGGGCAAGCACCAGGAACTAAGGTACATGCCTCAGGTATACCTTGGGATGATGCTAGTGGTAAGCAACTTCGAAAATGGCTGGGTGTAAATAATAAAACGTTTTATGATGAGGCTAAATTTGCCATAATACCTATGGGGTTTTGCTATCCAGGAAAAGGAAAAACGGGCGATTTACCACCAAGACCCGAATGTGCACCCAAATGGCACAAACCGTTGTTTGATGAGTTAAAAAACGTAGAGCTTATTATTTTAATTGGTATGTACGCACAGAAGTATTATTTAGGTGAACAAGCAAAAGGAACATTAACAGAAACTGTAGCTAATTTTCATGATTATTTACCAAAATTTTTGCCATTGCCACA
>NZ_VSDQ01000311.1:0-729 GCF_008085455.1 Seonamhaeicola marinus
GCTTGATTAATATCAGCTAATAATTTTTCAAATTTATCATTACCATTTATTATAATTTCAATATCATTATTTAAGGTTAAAAGTTCATTTTCATTGCTATGCAACAACTTAACTAATTTTACTTTTTCATCTAAATAATTTTCTATTTTATTAAATTGATTTTGGCTTAACTCTAATTCTTTATTTACTGTTTTTATTACATTTTTATTTACTATACCTTTTTTACTAAATATTTTGTTTTTACGGTATTCTTGCCCAAATAAATAATAAACAATAAGACCCAAAAAAGGAAAAAACACTAAAACTACAATGTAGGATAGTGTTTTTGTTGGGTTTAAATTTTTAAGTATTACAGTAATTACAGCTGATGCCGCAACTAAATAATTAAATATAATTAGAATACTCCACCAGTTGTGTTTTATGTATTCTAACATATTATTGGTAGTAACCTTCTTTTGGAATATCTATATGATAAAGCTTTCTAGATTTATTATTTAAATGCTTTTCGCGAAGCCAAGGGTTATGCAACTTTAAAATTTTATAGTTTATGCCAAACTTTTCGGCAAACTTTGAAAAATCTGTTACAGCTGTATCAACTTCTACTTTATAGGTTGGAATGTTGGTATATAAATCTTTTTCTCTAAAATTGAAACCGTATTTACCAGGATTAGATAAAATTTCTTTTAAAGCTACAATTCTAAACAAGTATCGGCCTGTTTCTTCACCAAG
>NZ_VSDQ01000138.1:0-732 GCF_008085455.1 Seonamhaeicola marinus
TTTTAGCCATTATTTTTGTGTTTTATTTTAAAATTGAATTTACAAACGCATCAATATTTTGTGCGTTGTTAGCGGTAATATGTTTCACAAAAGCACTACCAATTATGGCGCCCTTAGCATATTTTGTTGCGGCTTTAAAAGTGCTATTATTACTTATACCAAAACCTACAATTTGCGGATTTTTTAAATTTAAGCTATTAATACGCTCAAAATACGCTGCTTGCTCATTACCAAAGCCAGATTTTGCACCAGTTGTACTAGCACTACTTACCATGTAAATAAAACCGTTAGATACAGAGTCTATGAAACGAATACGTTCATCACTAGTTTGTGGTGTTATTAAAAATACGTTTATTAAGCCATATTTTTCAAATGTTGCTTGGTATTCTTCATGGTAAACATCAACTGGTAAATCGGGTATTATTAAACCATCAATACCAATTTCTTTACATTTTTTACAAAACGCTTCAACACCGTATTGTAGCATAGGGTTAAAGTATCCCATAATTATTAATGGAATATTTACCGTTTTACGAATGTCTTTTAACTGGTTGAAAAGCACTTCAGTTGTCATACCATTTTTTAAGGCTTGCGTTGAGCTATCTTGAATGGTTGGCCCATCGGCTAATGGGTCACTAAAAGGTAGGCCAATTTCAATCATATCAACACCATTTTTTTCAAGGTCTTGAATTATAGAAACGGTATCATTTAAGCTTGGATAACCTGCTGTAA
>NZ_VSDQ01000170.1:0-739 GCF_008085455.1 Seonamhaeicola marinus
TTACATAAAATTAATTTGTTCATGAAACCCTACGCTATAATATTTATTGCAGTACTAACCTTATTTAATTGCTCAAACCCAACAAAAAAACGTACTGAACTTATTGATTTTGCACCAAAAAACAGTGATATAATAATTAAAACTTCAAATTTTGAAAGTCTTAAAAATACAATTAACAATAATCATTTCTTAAAAACACTTTCAAAAAGTAAAACCTATTTAAGTTTAGAAGAAACCTTAAAAAACACATCTGTTTTAAAACCCAACAACACTGCTTTAATTTGTTTTTCAAAAGATAAAAATGACAGCATACAATACAGTTTTATAACCAAACAAGATTCTACGTTATTTAAAACCGATTCTTTAAAAAATTACACCAAAGAAACATTAACGTATAAAAATAAAACCATTGTAAAATCTACTTTAAACAATAACGTATTTTACAGTACAGTAATTGATAGTGTTCTTTTTGCATCATCATCAAAACCTATTATTGATGCTGTTTTTAATACTTTTAAAACCAACACTAATTTAAAGAAAGTTTACAGCACTTTAAGTGATAACAAAACATGCTCAGTAATTTTAAAAGCAGATACAACCTTTGTTAATCACTTTTCTTTAGAACCCAAACTAAACTTAAAAACATTTACTAACTACTTAGCTTTTGATGTTGATGCTAGCCAAAATGAAATTATTATTAATGGTATAGCAAAAGCTACAGATTCATTAAAAAGTACAA
>NZ_VSDQ01000291.1:0-740 GCF_008085455.1 Seonamhaeicola marinus
CCCGATGGTGAAAAAAAACTTAGTACAATTTTGTGATTTTTATGGTAGTTTCTAAGTTCTTTAAAAACCGGAAGACCCTGTTCATATTCGCCCAATGAAGCGCAATGAAACCAAAGTGTTTTATCTTCATTATTTAAATGTGTTTTAAGCACATTAAAAGTTTGTTTGCGGCCGTTTACACCAAGTTTAATTTTATCATTAAAAGGTGTTAAACATTTTAAGGCAAACCCCGCTAAACTGATACCAATGTTATAAAGAAAACCCAATATTATTTGTTTGTTGCTAAAATACATTTCTTTACGTAATTTCATTGGTTTACCTATATGATTTTTTGTAATTTCGTAGTGTAAAAACTCAAAAAAAGAGTTCTAATTTTTTCAGATGAAGAAGATTCAAATGGTAGACCTCAAAGGTCAGTATAACGCTATAAAAGACGTTGTAAACCCTTCTATACAGCAAGTAATTGAAACCACATCATTTATAAACGGACCGAAAGTTCATGAATTTCAAAAGAATTTAGAAACCTACCTTGGTGTAAAACATGTAATACCATGTGCTAATGGTACTGATGCTTTGCAAATAGCCATGATGGGGCTTGGTTTAAAACCAGGAGATGAGGTTATTACTGCCAATTTTACTTTTGCAGCAACTGTTGAAGTTATTGCGCTTTTAAATTTAACACCTGTTTTGGTTGATGTTAATGAAGATGATTTCAACATTAATATTGAAGCACTAAAAAA
>NZ_VSDQ01000115.1:0-747 GCF_008085455.1 Seonamhaeicola marinus
TGAGCTGCTACTAAGTTTGGTAATGTTTAAATTAGACATAAACCAGTTTTGAGGCCCGTAATACCATTCTGCCGAACGTAGCGTGTTGTCTCGGTAACGTATTAACCTATCGTATCTTGGGATATCTGATGTTGTGGTGTAATACAAACCTAAATCAAAACTTATGTTTTTATAGGGCTGATAGCGCACTTTTTGCATTAAGTTAAGTTGATTGTATCCAGTATATTTTTGTTCTTTAGGGTTTGTGTTGGCAATAACTTGGTCTGTGTTATTGGTAGTTAAAACAAATTCTGGACGCAAATAATCTGAAGGGCCATGAGCACCCATACGTAAATCATCAAAATCTGTATAGCTGGCACTGGTTAAAAAGGCCCATTTTTTGTAACCTAAATTAATATTGAAATGGCCTGTGTTTTCATTATTTGCTGAGGCGTATCTTAAAATTATATTGGCTTTAAAAAGTAACGAGTCTGTATATGATAGTTTAGGTTTTTGGGTGTAAAAACTCATAACGCCACCAACGGCATCACTACCATAAATTACAGAGCCTGCGCCTAAAGTTACCTCGGTGTTTTCAATTGAAAACGGATCAATAGAAATAACATTTTGTAGGTTGCCACCTCTAAAAATAGCATTGTTCATTCTAATACCATCTACAGTAATTAAAAGGCGGTTTGTTGAAAAACCTCTTATCATGGGGCTACCACCACCTAACTGACTTTTTTGAATGTACACCTGCCCAGTGGT
>NZ_VSDQ01000616.1:0-4471 GCF_008085455.1 Seonamhaeicola marinus
ATTACCCAACCTACCGTTTTAAGTGCATCGATAAGTTCTCAAACAAATGTAAGTTGTAACGGTTTATCAGATGGAAGTGCCACAGTTGGAGTTTCGGGTGGAGTTGCCCCATATACCTATGATTGGGATAATGGTGAAACGACTCAGAGCATTTCTGATTTGCACCCAGGAACATACGATATTACAGTAACAGATGCGAATGGTTGTGAAGCCTTTGCCTCTGTAATAATTACTGAACCTTTGGTAGTTGGAGTTCCAACAGTAACTACGCCTATAACATATAATCAAGGAGATACGGCTAGTCAGTTAACAGCGACTTTAGGAGCAAATGCAACAGGATTAATATGGTATACTATTGATACTATTAAGGGAGGCGTTGGAGATACAACAGCACCGACTCCAAGCACTAATGAAGTAGGAAATACATCATATTGGGTATCCAGCGTCAATGCAAATGGATGTGAAAGTGAAGCAATAGAAATAGAAGTTATTGTTTCTTCAACGTTAAGCGAAACTTCCAACCAAGTATTAAAAACAGTTAGCTTCTATCCAAACCCAGCTAGTTCTACTATTTTTATTAAAAACATAAAATTGCTAGAATTAGATTTAGAAGTACTTGATTTAAATGGGCGTTTATTATTAAAACAAAGAATAGACAGTGTTATTGGAGAAGTAAATATTTCAAAATTGAATACAGGAATATACTTGTTTAAATTAAAGACACAAAATGGCGAGTTTACCAAACGTATTATAAAGAATTAAAGATTATAATCTGTCCTGTAGAACTATTAAAATTTCCAATAATAAGGGGAAAGTAACAAAGAAGATTAAGACTTTTAAGTTTATAGTTTTATGATTACTGCAGAGGTAAAACAGCATGTTGTTCCTGAATTATTTAAGAAATGATACCTTATTGGTAAATTCTCTAAGCAACAAATAGAATTAAAAAAAAAAATCCGATTCAACTAAGAATCGGATTTTTTATTAAACGAGATATATGTTTTACAATAGGCTAAGCGCCTTATTTTACTTTGTCAACTACTGCTTTAAAAGCTTCAGGGTTATTCATAGCTAAATCAGCTAAAACCTTACGGTTTAACTCAATATTATTAGCTTTTAATTTCCCCATAAATTGAGAATATGATAATCCGTGTTCTCTAGCACCTGCATTTATACGTGTAATCCATAAAGCACGGAATGTTCTCTTTTTATTTTTACGGTCTCTGTACGAGTATTGCATCGCTCTGTCAACCGCATTTTTAGCTACTGTCCAAACGTTTTTACGTCTTCCAAAGTAACCTTTTGCTTGTTTAATAATCTTTTTTCTTCTAGCTCTTTTAGCTA
Organism: Seonamhaeicola marinus; assembly: GCF_008085455.1. NCBI lineage: Bacteria > Pseudomonadati > Bacteroidota > Flavobacteriia > Flavobacteriales > Flavobacteriaceae > Seonamhaeicola > Seonamhaeicola marinus. Next base: position 1,345 of record NZ_VSDQ01000616.1, read on the forward strand.
CAGAATTTACTGATCTTGGCATAATTTTTAATGTTTTGTAGCTGGCGTTCCGAACTTACTTGTGCTGAATTTATTTCAGTATTTCAGAATCTTTGTATTGGCCAGACTCCAGGGTTATACAATTTGTTTTAACCAATTAAAACAGGTTACTTTAAACGTAACATTGTTTTAATGTTATCTTCGTCACTCTTGTGTACTAAAGTATCATGAGTTAACGCAAGCTTACGCTTTTTAGATTTTTTAGTCAAAATATGACTTTTAAAAGCGTGCTTTCTTTTAATCTTACCAGTACCCGTTAATTTAAAACGTTTTTTGGCACTAGATTTAGTTTTCATTTTAGGCATCTTCTTCTCCTAGTTTTAATTATCTCGCTTAATTTTTTGTGCTGAACTTGATTCAGTATCTTATTTCTTTTCTTTTTTAGGCGCAATAAACATAGTCATACGTTTCCCTTCGAGTTTTGGCATTTGTTCTACTTTACCAAATTCCTCTAAATCTTGAGCTAAACGTAATAACAAGATTTGTCCTTGCTCCTTAAATATAATGGAACGTCCTTTAAAGAAAACGAAAGCCTTTAACTTAGCACCCTCTTGTAAGAACTTTTCCGCATGTTTCTTTTTAAATTGGTAATCATGGTCATCAGTTTGTGGTCCAAATCTAATTTCCTTAATGACTACCTTACTAGCTTTTGCCTTTAAAGCCTTATCACGTTTCTTTTGTTCATAAAGAAACTTTTTATAATCCATAACTTTACATACAGGCGGATCCGCTTTCGGCGAAATCTCAACAAGATCTAATCCTTGTTCTTCGGCTATTCCTAAGGCTTGACGTGTATTGTAAATACCAACTTCAACATTATCACCAACAAGGCGTACTTTTGGCGATGTTATTTTAGAGTTAATTCTGTGTTTGTCTTCTTTAATAACTCTTTGAGGCTGTCTTCTTCTTCTAATTGCTATGGCTTATAAATTTTTAATTAAACTTTATTTCTTTAGAACGGTTTTAACGTTTTATTTATCTCTTCTTCAATAATTTTAGAGAAGTCCTCAATACTTATCATTCCTAAGTCTTCTCCACCATGCTTGCGCACAGTTATTTTGTTTTCTTTTTCTTCTTGCTCACCGATTATTAGCATAAAAGGGTATTTTTGCATTTCTGCTTCCCTAATTTTTTTGCCAATAGTTTCGTTTCTATGGTCTACAAGGGCGCGAATTTCGGCATTTTCTAGCAAATTTAAAACTTTTTCAGAGTATTTTTCATATTTCTCGCTGAGCGACAATATAATACACTGTGTTGGCATTAACCAAATTGGGAAATTACCACCGGTATGTTCCAATAATATAGCAACGAAACGTTCTAAACTACCAAAAGGCGCTCTATGAATCATTATAGGGCGGTGCAGCTCATTGTCGCTACCTTTGTAAGTTAAATCAAATCGCTCAGGCAAGTTATAATCAGCTTGTATTGTACCAAGTTGCCATTGTCTACCTAAGGCGTCTTTAACCATAAAATCAAGCTTTGGCCCATAAAAAGCGGCTTCGCCTTCTTCAATTACATAATCTAAACCTTTATCTGCCGCTGCATTAATAATAGCACGTTCAGCTTTTTCCCAGTTTACCGGATCACCAATATATTTGTCAGGATTTTTAGAATCCCTTACAGATACCTGTGCAGTAAAGTTATCAAAGCCTAAAGATTTAAATACATAAAGTACTAAATCAATAACATTTTTAAACTCTTCATCTAATTGTTCAGGCGTACAAAAAATATGAGCATCATCTTGAGTAAACCCTCTAACACGCGTTAAACCATGTAACTCTCCACTCTGTTCATATCTATAAACAGTACCAAATTCCGCATAACGAATAGGTAAATCTTTATAACTCCATTGGAAGCTATTATAAATTTCACAGTGATGCGGACAGTTCATTGGTTTTAATAAGAACTCTTCATCATCTTTAGGCGTATTAATAGGTTGAAAACTATCCTCTCCATATTTAGCATAATGACCAGAAGTAACATAAAGCTCTTTTTGTCCAATATGTGGAGAAACCACCATTTCGTAACCAGCTTTTTTCTGAGCCTTTTTCAAGAAATTTTCCAAGCGCTCACGTAAAGCAGCACCTTTAGGTAACCATAAAGGTAGACCTTGTCCCACTTTTTGAGAAAACGTAAACAAGCCTAATTCTTTTCCAAGCTTTCTATGATCACGTTTTTTCGCTTCTTCTAATAAATGTAAATATTCAGTAAGCTCTTTTTGTTTAGGAAAAGATATACCATAAACACGAGTTAACTGAGGTTTAGTTTCGTCACCACGCCAATAGGCACCAGCAACACTTAATACCTTAACAGCTTTAATAATACCAGTATTAGGTATGTGACCACCTCTACACAAATCTGTGAATGTACTATGATCACAGAAAGTAATGGTACCATCCTCTAAATTTTCAATAAGTTCAGTCTTAAACTCATTGTCTTTGTATAAATCTAATGCCTCAGCCTTTGTTGCAGATCTCATTTTAAACTCATGTTTGCCACGAGCAATCTCCAACATTTTATTTTCAATAGCCTTAAAATCTTTATCAGATACTACATGCTCACCAAAATCAACATCATAATAAAATCCATTTTCAATAGCAGGACCTATAGTAAGCTTAATACCAGGATACAATTCTTCAAGAGCTTGAGCCAATACATGCGCACTAGAATGCCAAAAAGCAGTCTTTCCCTCTTTATCTCTCCATGTGTATAAAACTAAAGAACCATTGGTTGTTAAAGGGGTGGCTGTTTCAACGGTTGTGCCATTAAAACTTGCCGAAATCACATTTCTAGCTAACCCTTCGCTAATACTTTTAGCAACATCCATTGGTGTAACGTTTTCTTCAAACGTTTTTACACTACCATCTGGTAAAGTAATATCTATCATAATAATAATTAAAATCAGGCGCAAAGATAATACACTATATAAACTCATACAATATATATATAGGTATAATTTTTATTTCGGCGTTTCCCTCCATACTTTCGGGTCGGGCTTTCACTACTCAATCTTTTTAAAAGTGTTTTTTGGTGATGAGATTCATGGCAATCTATATAATGCGTAGCTATTCTAAAGGATTGCATCTTA
>NZ_VSDQ01000278.1:0-750 GCF_008085455.1 Seonamhaeicola marinus
AGATTCTGGGTTAGATATTTCTTACACATTACGTGAGGCAGCAATAAAAGAAAAGCGCGCATCATTCGTAAATGCTACTGAAAACGGTTTTACAGTTGGTACTTATGAAGAATTAATTCCAACAGCCGATTTGGTTTTAAACCTAACACCAGATAAGCAGCACACAAATGTTGTTAACGCTGTAATGCCATTAATGAAAAAAGGAGCAACTTTAGCATATTCTCATGGTTTTAATATTGTTGAAGAAGGTATGCAAATTCGTGAAGACCTTACCGTAATTATGTGTGCGCCAAAATCACCAGGTTCTGAGGTACGCGAAGAATACAAAAGAGGTTTTGGGGTGCCAACACTTATTGCAGTTCACCCAGAAAATGACCCTGAAGGTAAAGGTTTAGCCCAAGCAAAAGCTTATGCTGTTGCAACAGGTGGAGATAGAGCAGGTGTACTAGAATCGTCTTTTGTTGCTGAGGTAAAAAGTGATTTAATGGGTGAGCAAACAATTCTTTGTGGTTTATTACAAACAGGTTCTATTTTATGTTTTGATAAAATGGTTGAAAAAGGTATTGAGCCAGGTTACGCTTCAAAATTAATTCAATACGGTTGGGAAACTGTTACTGAAGGTTTAAAATACGGTGGTATTACAAACATGATGGACAGACTTTCAAACCCTGCAAAAATTAAAGCTTTTGAATTATCTGAAGAGTTAAAAGATATCATGCGTCCTTTATTCCAAAAGCATATGGATGATAT
>NZ_VSDQ01000895.1:0-751 GCF_008085455.1 Seonamhaeicola marinus
GTATTTGTGTGGCCTCATCTAAACCAAAGCGTGTATTTAGTATTAGTTTCCAGTATACAAATACAAAGTACATTATTACAAAAATAATAAAAGGGATGATGCTTTTAAGTTGAATGAGTTTTTTAAATTCGGCTAATGTTATAAGTCCAAAAACAAAAAATAAAATTATTAAAGCATGCTTATTTTGCATACAGCCAATAAGTAAACCAATATATACGAGGCCTGAAAGCCCTCTGGTAAGCATTTCTTTCATTTATAAATCTTCTAAAAGTAGTAAGTATAAATTTTTTGCGCTACTGCCGTAACTTAAAAAGTCTTTTTCTTCGCTAGATTTAAAATGCTTGATGGTTGTAATGTTGGTTGGAATTTTTTGACGGTTTTTTGATTTTATACCTCGTAATCCTTCACCAATATTTTCAACAATTTGGCTTGTAGTAGCAAAAACTACAAAGTTAAAAGGGAGTTCGGGTAGTTTTTTTTCAAATATTTGTTTTGATGAAATAAGTAAAGAACCATCATTGGCAATTAGATTTTCGCAAGTGGTTAGAAAAAATTCAGATTCACTAATTAATCTTGATGCATTAATGCTAGAGTTTTTAAACTTATCAGTTAATTGCTCATCTAACAGTAATACTTTTTTTTGTTGCCATTTATTCTCTTCAATTATAAGATCTAGGTTTTCATAAACTTCATTTAAATCTTCACAATACAAGAATTTGCCACCATTAGCTTTAAAATTTATTGTAAACCT
>NZ_VSDQ01000091.1:0-755 GCF_008085455.1 Seonamhaeicola marinus
GATCTATCAAACAACATTTTTATTTATAAGTGGCCCAGAAATAGTACTCATTCTATTTGTGATGGTAATGGTTTTTGGCGCAGATAAGCTGCCAGAAATAGCACGCGGTTTAGGTAAAGGCATGCGCACACTTAAAGATGCCACCAATGACATTAAGCACGAAATAACAAAAAGTGCCGAAAATCATGGCATAGATACCAGCGTAACCAATGATGTAAAAAAAGAATTAGACAAAGTAAAAGACGATTTAGAAGATTTTACAGGCTCTATAAAACGTAAATTTTAGCATTCATTTTTGTGGGCGTTACCCTATCGGGTCGGGCTTTTCGTTATATCTTTTTTATCGTACCTCAAAAAAAGGATGCCACTACAATCCCTAACGCTTACGGCTAATAGTTAAGCCATCTCTAATAGGCAAAATAACAGTATCTAATCTGGGGTCTTCCTTTAACAAGCTATTGTACTCTAATAACGCCTTGGTTGAAGTATCTTTAGCATCTAACGATTCAATAACCTTTCCACTCCAAAGCACATTATCAGATAAAATAACACCGCCACTATTTAATTTGTCAACAATAATATTGTAATAATTAGGGTAGTTATCCTTATCAGCATCAATAAAAATTAAATCAAACATAACATCCAACTCAGGAATAATATTTAAAGCATCACCCAAATGTTGCGTTATTTGGTTGCCGTAAACAGATTTATCAAAATATTTACGCTGAAAATCAAACAATTCCTCATTAACATCA
>NZ_VSDQ01000559.1:0-767 GCF_008085455.1 Seonamhaeicola marinus
ATGAAATACCTAATGACAAGTACATTTTTGCATAATAGTCTAACACTAAATGGTGTGCAAACGAAAACTTAGCACCCGTTTGTATTGTATTACCATTTCTATCATTATATAATGACAAACCAATACCAGACCTATCGGCTATTCTAACATCACCATAAAATGATTGGTTATCTGGGGCATTTTTAATACCAACCCATTGTGTTAACCCATTAGCTCTTAGCTTTACATTATCGCCAATACCTGCATAAGTTGGCGAAATAACAAAGTTATTATCCGCCAAGTACTGCGTAAAAACTGGTAAGTTAAGCTCTTGTGCGTAAGTAAATGTTACTAGTAAAAAGCACAGATATGTAAATAATTTTTGCATGTTTTTTTGTTTTTTAAAACTATCTATATAATGTAAAGTTGCCTACAAAAGTTCTATCGTCTCTTGGGTCATTTAACTTAACTAAATACCAGTAATCACCTGTTGGTAATTCTTTACCATTATAAGTTCCATCCCACGTATCGTTTACATTTAAGGTAGCTATTTTGCGTCCGTATCTATCAAAAATATCAAAGGTTAAGTTTTTGTATTGTGTAACACAACCAGGACCCCAACCGCCATTAGCTGGTACAAAATAGTTAGGTACACAAATATCAATGTACTCAAAATATCTTGTTGCAGTTGCAACACAACCGTTACTGTCTGTTACTGTTACCGTGTATTCACCAGATTCATAAATTACAAAAGAGCCTGTATTTTGGTAGGGTTCATAATCTACTTC